>NZ_CP166873.1:4862500-6159158 GCF_041379005.1 Pseudomonas sp. QE6 | reverse complement strand
GGTGATAACCGATTTCTTGTACAGGTAGATATTTTTGTACAACTATCGGTTAGCATAGGCCCAGGCTTGTACAAGTGCAAAGGTTTGTACAAGGTCGTGCTACGGGAAATGGGAATCCACGGTCTTCTACGCAAGAGAAGACCGTGGCGGATTCAGAGGTGCTCGAGCAGACGGCGGGCAGCTTCCAGGCCGCTCAGCCAGGCGCCTTCGACGCGGCCCGAGAGGCACCAGTCGCCGCAGGCATAGATCCCCAGGTCGGCGTCGGCCAGCGCACCGAACTGGTGGGCTTCCATCGGCCGGGCATATAGCCAGCGGTGGGCGAGTGCGAAGTCAGGGGCGTGTACGGCGCAACCGATCAGCTCGGCGAAGGCGCCGCGCAGGTGCTCGATCACGCTCTCCTTGAGCAGGTCGATGTTCTGCTTGCTCCAGCTGCTGCTGGCATGCAGCACCCAGGTGTCGAGCTGCCCGTCGCGACCGGGCTTGGAGCGGTTGCAGGCCAGCCAGGAAAGCGGGCCCTCATGGACGAAGCAGCCCTGCACCGGCGTCTGCAACGGCTCGGCGAAGCCCAGGGCCACGGCCCAGGTCGGCTCCATGGGGATGCTCGCCGCCGCCGCCGCCAGCTTCGGCGCGCTGGCCAGCAGTGCGGCGGCCTGGGGCGCCGGCGTGGCGATCAGCACGCGGCTGTACGGACCGTGGGTCTGGCCTTCCGAGTCCTGCAGGTGCCAGTGCTGCTCGCCGCGGTAGACCTCGGTGATGCGGCAGGAGAAGGTGACGGTCTGGTCCTGCAGCAGGGCGCGGGTGATCGCGCTCATGCGTGGGGTGCCGACCCAGCGCGGTTGTTCGTCCGGCGACGGGCTCAGTTCGCCGTCGCGGTACTGGTACAGGGCCGGGTCCCATTCGGCTACCCAACCCTGTTCGCGCCATTTCTGGATGGCGTCGAGGAAGCGTCGATCGCGGGCGGTGAAGTACTGCGCGCCGAGATCGAGGGCACCGGCTTCGGTGCGCTTGCTGGCCATGCGGCCGCCGCTGCCGTGACCCTTGTCGAACAGCTGGACTTCCTGTCCGGCGTCCCGCAGGGCGTGGGCGGCCGAGAGTCCGGCGATACCGGTGCCAATGATGGCAATGGGGGCGCTCATGACGTGCCTCGTAGGTTGTGTATTTCAGAGTAACGAGCGCGCTTGAGTTGTACAAATGGTTTGATCTGTACAATCGTTTGACTGCCAGCGCACCCGTGATCGGCAGAAATCCGATCATCGGAACCTTCCGCGTCTCATCGGTTCCTTCATGAATGAGCGCAGCCGGTTCCGGCACATACAGCGTAGACCTTCAGCGCTGTCCGGTGCAGGTGCAAGCGTCGCTGTCTCGTCCAGACTGATGGTAGGTGCGACACACTGACAAGGAGTTCGCCATGCATATTTTGTTGACCGGTGGGACCGGGTTGATCGGCCGCCGACTTTGCCGCCAATGGAGCGCGGCCGGGCATCGACTGACCGTGCTCAGCCGCCAGCCGCAGCGGGTTGCTGCGTTGTGCGGCGAGCAGGTGCGCGGAATCGCCGACTTCCAGGATTACGGCGACGAACCGTTGGACGCGGTGGTCAACCTGGCCGGCGAGCCGATCGCCGACAAACCCTGGAGCGCGGCGCGCAAGGCGCTGCTGTGGGACAGCCGGGTGGGCCTGACCGAGCGGCTGCTCGCCTGGCTGGAGTCGCGTAGCCAGCGCCCTGGTGTGCTGATCAACGGTTCGGCGGTGGGCTGGTACGGCGATGCCGGCGAGCGGCCGCTGGAGGAGAACAGCGCGGCGGCCGGCGAGGATTTCGCCAGCGAGTTGTGCCTGGCCTGGGAGCAGATCGCCCGCGAGGCCAAGGCGCTGGACATTCGCGTGGTGCTGGTACGCACCGGGCTGGTACTGGCGCCCGAGGGCGGCTTCCTCAAGCGCATGCTGCCGCCATTCCGCATGGGGCTGGGCGGCCAACTGGGAGACGGTCGGCAGTGGATGTCCTGGATTCATATCGAAGACCAGATCGCCCTGATCGATTTTCTTTTGCAGCGGGCCGATGCCGAGGGTCCCTATAATGCCTGCGCGCCGCAGCCGGTGCGCAACCGCGACTTCACCCGCGAGCTGGGGCGAGCGCTGCACCGGCCGACCGTGCTGGGCGTACCCGGCTTCGCCCTGCGCCTGATGCTCGGCGAGATGTCGGTGCTACTGCTGGGCGGACAGCGTGTGGTGCCGCGCCGCCTGCTCGATGCGGGCTTCACCTTCCGCTTCCCTGAGCTGCAGGACGCCCTCGCGGACGTGCTGCGCGGGACAGGCTGAACGTCGCACCCTGCGGCAATGGCGACAGGCCGTGCGGCAAATCGCTGTGTGTAAACTGCGCAGCCCTACCGGGCCCGCCCGACGAGATCGTGAACCGATTCCAAGGACATTGCATGACCCAAAACGCCCTCCTGCTGGTCAACCTGGGCTCTCCGGCTTCCACCCAGGTCGAGGACGTGCGCCGCTACCTCGATCAGTTCCTCATGGACCCCTACGTGATCGACCTGCCATGGCCGATCCGCCGCCTGCTGGTGTCGCTGGTCCTGCGCAAGCGTCCCGAGGAGTCGGCCCACGCCTATGCGTCGATCTGGTGGGACGAGGGGTCGCCGCTGATCGTGCTCAGCCGCCGCCTGCAGGAGGCGATCCGCCCCTACTGGCCGCACGGGCCTGTGGAGCTGGGCATGCGCTATGGCGAGCCATCCATCGAGTCGGCTCTGCTGCGCCTGAGCGAGCAGGGCGTCACCCAGGTGACCTTCGCGCCGCTCTACCCGCAGTTCGCCGACAGCACCACCACCACCGCCATCGAGGAGGCGCGCCGGGTCATGCGCGAGCGCGGCCTGAAGTTCACGCTGAAAGTGCTGCCGCCGTTCTTCGCCGAAGCGGAGTACCGCCAGGCGCTGGTGGACAGCGTGAAGCCCTATCTCGAACAACCCTACGACCACCTGCTGCTGAGCTTCCACGGCCTGCCCGAGTCGCACATCCGCAAGTTGGTGAAGGACAAGAGCCACGATCTCACCGCGACCACCAGCCGTGGAATGAGCGATGAGGTGATGGCGGTCTGTTACCGCAGCCAGTGCCTGCGCACGGCGGAGGATTTCGCCGCGGGTGCGGGGCTCGAGGAAGGGCGCTGGTCGGTGTCCTTCCAGTCGCGCCTGGGGCGCAACAAGTGGATTGAGCCCTACACCGAGGCGCAGCTGGACAAGCTCGGCAAGCAGGGCGTGAAGCGCCTGCTGGTGATGTGCCCGGCCTTCGTCGCCGACTGCATCGAGACGCTGGAGGAAATCGGGCAGCGCGGCAGCGAGCAGTTCCGCGCGGCGGGTGGGGAAGAGCTGGTACTGGTGCCCTGCCTGAACGACCAGGAGCTGTGGGCGAAGGCGCTGGCCAAGCTGTGTGAGCGGATGTCGACGGCGAGCTGAGCGCAGGCTCAGCTCTTTGTAGGACCAAGGGGGGCGCCCAGCCCTTGCTCGCGAACCCGCTTAACACCGGAGCCGCCGGACAGTCTGTTCGCGAGCAAGCTCGCTCCTACAAGTGTTTCCAGCAAAACCCCTCGGCCAATCCCTGACCACCCATTCATCAGCCAACGGTCGCCGCCCGCATTCAGAGACCTGATAGTGGGCGCGCCTAGCGTCCACAGTGCCTACCCTGCGGGTTCTCCCCATCGCCATCGCCGCGTTGGCGGCGTCCAGGAGCCCGCATGCACAACAACAATAACGGCTACCCATCCAGCTTCGTGGCATGGTCCACGGTCGCGATCCTCATGGTCGCCTACGTGCTGTCCTTCATCGACCGACAGATCCTCAACCTGCTGGTCGGCCCCATCCGTCGCGACCTGGCGATCAGCGATACGCAGATGAGCCTGCTGATGGGCCTGTCCTTCGCGCTGTTCTATACCCTCTGTGGCATCCCGCTGGGGCGCATGGCCGACAGCCGCAGCCGGCGCGGCCTGATCACCGTCGGCGTGCTGATCTGGAGCGCCATGACCGCTGCCTGCGGCCTGGCCCGGCAGTACTGGCACTTCCTGCTGTTCCGCGTCGGCGTCGGCGTGGGCGAGGCGGCGTTGTCGCCAGCAGCCTATTCGCTGATCGCCGATAGCTTCCCGTCCCACCGTCGCGCCACGGCCATCAGTGTGTACTCCATGGGGATCTATCTGGGCTCCGGCCTGGCCTTCCTGCTCGGCGGCCTGGTGATCAAGTTCGCCTCGGCCCAGGGCGACGTGCACCTGCCGATCCTCGGCGAAGTGCGCCCGTGGCAATTGATCTTCCTGCTGCTGGGCGCCGCCGGGGTGCTCTTCACCCTGCTGATGCTGGCGGTGAAGGAGCCGACCCGGCGCGGCGTGGGCGCCGGCGTGGTGGTGCCGATGAGCGAGGTGGGCGCCTACCTGCGCGCCAATCGCAAGACCGTGCTCTGCCACAACTTCGGCTTCGCCTGCATCTCCTTCGCCAGCTACGGCAGCGGCGCCTGGATACCGACCTTCTTCGTTCGCACCTATGGCTGGGATGCCGGCCATGTGGGTGTGGTGTACGGCAGCATCGTCGCGGTGTTCGGCTGCCTGGGCATCGTTTGCGGCGGCCGCCTGGCGGACTACTGGGCCAAGCGCGGGCGTACCGATGCGAACATGCGTGTGGGCCTGCTGGCCGCCGTCCTGGCGATTCCCTTCACCCTGGCCTACCCGCTGCTCGATAGCGGCAATGCCGCGGCGGTGCTGATGGCGCCCATCGTGTTCTTCCTCGGCATGCCGTTCGGCGTCGCCCCGGCGGCGATCCAGGAAATCATGCCCAACTCCATGCGCGGCCAGGCGTCGGCCATCTACCTGTTCGTGGTGACGCTGCTCGGCCTGGGCGTCGGTCCGACCGCCATCGCCCTGGTGACCGACTATGTGTTCGCCGACGACATGGCGCTGCGCTACTCGCTGCTGATCGTCAGCCTGCTGGCGCTGACGGCGGGCGCCGTCCTGCTGGCGCGGGGGCTCAAGCCTTACCGGGCCAGCCTGGAGCACCTCAGGAGCTGGAGCGTGAAAGGAGAGCGCGCGAGCGGTGGGCTGCAACGTCAGCCGGCGTGAGCTTTTGGTAGGAGCGAGCGTGCTCGCGAACCCGGCCTGACACCAGGACATCAAGCGGTTCGCGAGCAAGCTCGCTCCTACAGGTGGGGCACCGTGATGTAACACCAACGCCGAGGCCACTCCTGGAGCGCCCTACGACCTGACCCCAGAAAAAGGCCCCGCGTCAGCGGGGCTTTTTCGTTCAGTGCGCCGATGCCGGGGCGCTGCCGTCGACGGGCCTCGGGGCCTCCTTGGCCAGCAGCGTGTACACGCAGGGCAGGACGAACAGGGTGAACAGCGTGCCCACGCTCATGCCGGTGGCGATCACGATGCCAATGTCGAAGCGGCTGACCGCGCCGGCGCCGGTGGCGAGCAGCAGCGGGAGCACGCCCAGCACCATGGCGGCGGTGGTCATCAGCACCGGGCGCAGGCGGATCGCCGCGGCTTCCTCCACTGCCTCGCGCACCGACAGTCCGCGTTCGTGGCGCAGCTGGTTGGCGAACTCGACGATGAGGATGCCGTGCTTGCTGATCAACCCGATCAGCGTCACCAGGCCCACCTGGGTGTAGATGTTCAGGCTCGACAGGCCGAGGAACAGCGGCACCAGCGCGCCGCAGATCGACAGCGGCACGGTGACCATGATCACCAGCGGGTCGCGGAAGCTCTCGAACTGCGCCGCCAGCACCAGGAAGATCACCGCCAGCGCCAGGGCGAAGGTGACCATCAGCGCGCTGCCTTCCTGCACGAACTGCCGAGAGGCGCCGGCGTAATCGAAGGAGAAGCCGCGCGGCGACTCTTCCTCGGCGATGCTGCGCACGGTGTCGATGGCTTCGCCCATGCTGACCATCGGCACCCCGGAGATGATTGCCGAGTTGAGCTGCTGGAACTGGTTGAGCTGGCGCGGCCGCGCGCGCTCGTGGAAGGTCACCAGGGTCGACAGGGAGATCAGCTGGCCGCTCTGACTCTTCACGTAGTAGTTGCTCAGCCAGCCCGGGTTGTCGCGGTAGGCGCGCTCGACCTGGGCGATCACCTTGTAACTGCGCCCGTCGATGGTGAAGCGGTTGATCTCGCCCTCGCCCAGCAGCGCGCCCAGGGCGACACCCAGGTCCTGCATGGTCACGCCCATCTGCGCGGCCTTGGCGCGGTCGATGTCGACCGCCAGCTCCGGCTTGTCGAAGGCCAGGTCCAGGTCGAGGAAGGCGAACTTGCCCGACTCCTCGGCGCGCTTCTTCACCCGCTCGACCACCTGCAGCAGCGACTGGTAGTCGCTGGCGGTGTTGATCACGAACTGGAACGGCAGGCCTTCGCCGGTGCCCGGCAGCGAGGGCAGGTTGAAGCCGAAGATCTGCAGTCCGGGAATCTTGTCCAGCTCCGCCTGTACCGCCTGCAGCAGTTCCATCTGGCTGCGCTCGCGCTCGTCCCAGGGCTTGAGCAGCATGCCGCCGATGCCGGTCTGCACGCCGTTGTAACCGTTGATCTGGAACGCCGAATAGTACTCGGGGAACTTGCGGAAGATGCCTTCGAACTCGGCCGTGTACTTGGACAGGTAGTCCAGGTTCGCGGTCTGCGGCGAGTTGGACATGATGAAGACGATGCCCTGGTCTTCCTCCGGCGCCAGTTCCTTGTGGGTGAACATCATCAGCAGCGGGATGATCGCCAGCACCAGCGCGGCGAACACCAGCACCACCGGCCGGCTGTTCAGCGTGCCGTGCAGGGTGCGCTGGTAGCGCTGCTTGAGCGCCTCGAAGATCACATCCAGGCGATGGGCGAGGCCCGTGGGGTTCGCGTCGTGACGCAGCAGGCGCGAGCACATCATCGGCGACAGGGTCAGGGCGACGATGCCGGAGATGATCACCGCACCGGCCAGGGTGAAGGCGAACTCCTTGAACAGCGCGCCGGTCAGGCCACTGAGGAAACCGATGGGGGCGTACACGGCGGCCAGGGTGATGGTCATGGTCACCACCGGCACGGCGATCTCCCGCGCGCCCTCGATGGCGCCCTGGAAGGGCGTCTTGCCCTCCTCGATGTGACGGTGGATGTTCTCCACCACCACGATGGCATCGTCCACCACCAGGCCGATGGCGAGCACCATGGCCAGCAGGGTCAGCAGGTTGATCGAGTAGCCCATCATCTGCATGAAGAACAGCACGCCGATCATCGACAGCGGGATGGTCACCACCGGGATGATCACCGAGCGCAGCGCGCCGAGGAACAGGAAGACCACCACGATGACGATCAGGATCGCCTCGCCCAGGGTCTTCACCACCTCGTCGATGGAGGCCTGGATGAAGCGCGTGGCGTCGTAGGCGATGGTGACCTTCAGGCTCGGCGGCAGTTGCTCTTCCAGCTCCGGCATCTTGGCGCGGACTTCCTTGATCACGTCCAGCGGGTTGGAGCTGGGCGTGCCCTTGATGCCGATGTACACCGAGGGGATGCCGTTGAACGAGCTGACCGCGTCGTAGCTCGCCGCGCCGAGCTCGATGCGCGCCACATCGCCCATCAGCACGCGGCGATCGCCGGCGGTCTTCAGCGGGATGGCGGCGAAGGCTTCCGGGGATTTCAGGTCGGTGGAGGCGTTCACCGAGGTGACCACCATCTCGCCCTTCACCTCGCCGGCGGCGGAGAGGAAGTTGTACTGCCGCACCGCGCTGTCGATGTCCCCGGCGGTGATGCCGTAGGCGGCCATCTTCACCGGGTCCAGCCACAGGCGCATGGCGAACACCTGGTTGCCGAGGATCTCGGCCTCGGCGATGCCCGGCAGGGTGGCGAGCTTGGGCTGGATCACGCGTGACAGGTAATCGGTGATCTGCGGGTTGTTCATCTGCTCGCTGAAGAAGCTGATGTACATCAGCGCCGAGGCGTCGGCGGCCTCCTTGTCCAGCACCGGGTCTTCGGCGTCCGGTGGCAGTTGGGTCTTCACCTCGCCGATCTTCGACAGCAGTTCGGTCACCAGGCGGTCGGTGTTGGCGCCGATGTGTGCATAGATCGAGATCACCGAGTAGTTCTGCCGGCTCACCGAGGTCATGTAGTCGATGCCTTCGGCGCTGGCCAGGCTCTGCTGCAGCGGCTGGGTGATGTAGCCCTGGATGGTTTCGGCGTTGGCGCCGGCGTAGAAGGTGGTGACGGTGATCAGCGCGTTTTCCATCTGCGGGTATTCGCGGATCACCAGCTTGCTGAAGGCCTGCATGCCGAGCAGGACGATCAGCAGGCTGACCACGGTCGCCAGCACGGGGCGACGGATAAATGGATCGGTGAACATAAGCTCAATCCCTGTATTCGGATTTGCTGCGCGTCGACCATGCCGCGTTGGCGGAATACGTCGAAAGGCTCATTGGCTACAGCCAACTCCGCTTTCGCCGTACCCCGCCGCCTTGCCTGGCTCTAGCTCGCGAAATCCGTTGACTCTCGTAGTCCTCGCATGGGCGATGGCACTGCTGTCTGTTACTGCGCATCCGGAACGATGGCCACCGGCGTGCCGCTGTCGAGCTTGAGCTGGCCGGAGGTGACGACCTGTTCGCCGGCCTTCAGGCCATCGAGGATCACCACGCTACCTTCGCGGCGCTCGCCGGTCTTGACGTAACGGCGCTCCACGGCGAGGGCCGGTTGGCCCTTGTCGCCGGTCTTCGCCTTGCCGTCCTTGTCCTTCTGCGGACCGACCACGTACACCGAGTTGCCGTACAGGGTGAAGGCCACGGCGGTCTCCGGCACCACGATGCGCGGCGCGCTGTCGGGCAACTGCACTTCCAGGTTGGCGAACATGCCCGGCAGCAGCTTGCCGTCGGGGTTGGCCATGCTGGCGCGGACCAGCAGGTTGCGCGTCTCGTTGTCCACCCGCGGGCTGATCGCCTCGATGCGGGCCTCGAAGCTCTGCCCGGGATAGGCCGCGACCCTCACGCTGACGGCCTGGCCGGTCTTGAGCAGGGGGAAGTCCTGTTCCGGCAGGAAGAAGTCGACCAGCAGGGTTGAGAGGTCCTGCAGGGTGACGATCTCGGTGCCCGGCGAGACGTAGTCGCCCACATCCACCCGGCGGATGCCGGCGGTGCCGTCGAAGGGCGCGAGGATGCGCTTCTTCGCCAGCGCCGCGCGCAGCTGCGCCACGGTGGCGGTGGAGCGGTTCAGCTGGGCGGCGAGGCGGTCGTAGTCGCTCCTGGAAATGGCCTGGCGGTCGATCAGGTTGCGGCCGCGCTCGTACTCCACCTTGGCCAGGCCCAGGTCCGCCTCGGCGCTGCGCAGGGTGGCCTGCTCGACGTCGTCATCCATCTGCAGGATGGGCTGGTCGCGCTTCACCTCGTCGCCGGAGACGAACAGGATGCTGCGCACGATGCCCGAGACTTCGGCGGTCACCGTCACGCCCTGGACGGCGCGCAGGGTGCCGATGGCGGGCAGGCGGCTGCGCCAGTCGCGCTGCACGGCGTCGGTCGCGGTGACACTGACTGGCGGGCGTGGCGCCGAGAACATGGCGATCTGTTTCTGGATGGAGAGGTATTTCGAGCCGGCGAGCACCGCAACGATGACGGCAACTACGCCCAGCATGAGCAGCATGCGGCGCAACATCTTCCTGTTCCTTGGTACGTGCCTGGCAGCAATCCTCCGCGATTCGCTCGTCCGGAAACTGCGGGACGGCCTTCCGTTCGCGGGATGTCGATCAGGCTTCGAAGCCGATACGGGGGACGCCCCATTGCGGGGCGGAATTGCGCACCTTATGCCTGATCGCGTGGCGAGTCAAAGGGCGGCGATTACAAGGCGTTTCGCGAAGAAGACCATGCGATCGCGGGCAGATCCCGTTGAAAGGGGGCGCGGTACGAAGGGCAGGGGGCCACGTCCCTGTGGCCGAAGCGGGTCAGGCGCTGAGCTTGTGGGTTACTTCGGCGAGCTCGCCGGAGAGACCGTGCAGATGGCGGCTGGCGCTCTGGGCGCGTACCACGTTTTCCTCGTCGGTGGCGCCTATGGCTGTGATCTCGGTGAGGTTGCGCGAGATGTCATCGGCGAACGGGGCCTGCGCCATTGCGTTACGCCGCCAAGGCGCAGTTTGCATCGGCCACATGTGCGCGCTACTGCGCTTGCCGATGGGTTCCCGGCAATGCTTCAGGCCAGGTGCAGGTGGTTGTCCCAGAATGCGGGTGGCAGTTCCAGCGGAGTGCCGGAAATGCGCTCGCCACGGCAGTCATAGACGCGGCAGCGGCCTTGCCCGGAGGTGACGACGAAACCGTCCTTCACTGCGCCGACGCCGGCGCAATCGGGCAGCGGCACATCCAGCCGTACTTCGCCAGTATCCAGGTCCCAGATGAAGAAGCGGTTGCCGCGCGGTGCGGTCAGCGCTACCAGTCGCAGGTCGCTGTGGATGGCGACGCTGGCGGTGTACTGGGTCATCGCCAGGCGTTGGTCGTCGCTCAGCGGGAAGGGCTGGAAGGCCTCGCCGGGGCGCTTGATGGCGAGCAGGTCGGCGTGGTCGTGGCTGTCGCCCATGTACTGCTGGCCGGCGACTATGGTGCCGTCGGCGGCGATGGCCAGGTGGCGCACGCTGTTCATCTGCTGCGCCAGGGTTTCCTTGGAGATCAGCGAGCCATCGCGGCGCATCAGCACCAGGCTCGGTTCCATGGCGTCGAGGTTCATCTCCACGCGGCTTTCGGCTTCGGTGCGGATGCCGCCGTTGGCCACCACCAGGGTTTCGCCGTCGGGCATCCAGGACACCTGGTGCGGGCCGAGACCGTGGGTGGAGACTTCGCCGGTGTGCGTGAGGCGCTCGCCCTCGAAACGGTACACGCCGAGCATGCCACGGCCCGGATCGGTGGTGTCGTTCTCGGTGGCGTAGAGCCACTCGCCGTCCTTGTGCCACACGCCGTGGCCGTAGAAGTGGCGGTCGGCTTGGGAGTCGAGAGTCTGCAGCAGGCGGCCGTCGTCCAGATGGATCAGGTAGCTCTGTCGGCCCGGCCGGCGGGCGACGAACAGCGCCAGCGGCAGGCTGGGATGCTGGACGATGTCGTGGCAGCGCAGCCCCACCTGCGTGGCGAACACGCGGCTGCCATCCAGGCGATAGCCCACCGCGTAGTGCTTGCCATCCGCGTCGTCACGGGCGGACAGCAGCAGGGGCTCCTTGCCCTTGCGTGACAGCGTCCAGCCGCCGAAGGTCAGGGCGCCGAGCAGCAGGCTGCCCAGGCCGAGCACGTGACGTCGCAACATGGCGTTCACCTCTTTCATTCAGTCGCCTTGATCTGGCCGACGCGCAGCCGATCAATCGCCGTCGTTGGCGTTGAAGCCGAGTTGCACGCCCAGGGCCTTCGCGAGGTCGCTCTCATGCAGGCGGTGGACGGCATTGAGGCTGTCGTACAACTCGTTCAGCTGCTTGAGGCCGGCTTCGTCCTTGAGCAGGTCGCTGAGCGGCTTGTCGATCGCCTTCAGCTTGCCGTGGGTGTCGGCGTAGGCGGCGTCGATCTTGCCCGCCAGCTCTTTCTGCTCGGCCGGCAGCAGGGCGCGCAGGCCCTTGTTGTCGGTGCCGTTCCACAGCGCCTGGGCGCCGGTCAGGCTGGCATCAAGGCTCGCCAGGGAGGCGTCGCTGCGCCAGCCCTCGGCCTGGAACGGCTGCGGGATGCCCTTGCTCTGGCGGCCCAGCGGGGTGCCGAGTTTCTTCTTCAGCATGTCCAGCGCGGTGACCTGCACGCGCAGCAGTTCGGCGATGGCCTCGTGGGCATCGGCGTAACGGTCGTTGGGGAACTTGGAGAGTTGGGCGAGCATGCCGCCGTCCTGCTTCCACTGCGCCAGGATGCCTTCCGCCAGGGCCTGTTGGTGCGTGCCGATGGCTTCCAGCAGCGGGCAGTAGCGCGCCTTGGTCTCGGCGTTGGCGAGGTCGATCCTGGCGTCGAAGAGGATGTATTCGTAGGCGGTCAGGCCCTGGACCACGACGCTGGATTTATCCAGGGTCGCCGGGGTGATCGGGTTGCCGCTGCCCAGCAACTGCTCGACCTGGCGGGCGACCAGGTTCTTCTTGTCCGGCCAGAATTGCACCTGCCAGGCGCGGTTGCCCTCGGCCAGCGGGCCGACCAGCAGCGGCTGCAGCTCGGCCCAGGCCTTCTGCGCGGCCATATAGTCGGCGCGGGCTTTGGCCAGGTCTTCCTTGCCCTGGCAGTAGGCCAGGGCGCTGGCGGCCAGGGCGCGGTCGGCGTCCACCCAGCGGCTGTAGGTCGGCAGGATCACCTGTTGGGCCAGCGTGGCGCTGGTGGTGGCCTGCGGGTCGGTGGGCGAGCAGGCGCCCAGCGCGATGGCGAGGCTGGTGATCAGTAGACGGGGGCGGAACATGTTCGGCTCGGCTCCTTAGAGTGAGTTCAGGAACGCCAGCAGGGCATTGCGCTGCTCGGCGTGGAAAGTCAGTACGCGCTGCTTGGCCGCTTCGGCTTCGCCGCCATGCCAGAGCACGGCTTCGAGCAGGTTGCGGGCGCGGCCGTCATGGAGGAACTGGGTGTGGCCGTTGACCGTCTCGGTCAGGCCGATGCCCCACAGCGGCGGCGTGCGCCAGTCGCGTCCGCTGGCGAGAAATTCCGGGCGATTGTCCGCGAGTCCATCACCCATGTCATGCAGCAGCAGATCGCTGTAGGGGCGGATGACCTGGTTGGCCAGTTCGGGTTCTGCGGCGTTGGGGCCGGTGGTGAATTTCGGGGTGTGGCAGCTGCTGCAGCCGCTGTCGACGAACAGGCCCTTGCCAGTCAGCACCTGCGGGTCGTCGACCTTGCGCCGCGCCGGCACAGCGAGGTTGCGGGCATAGAAGGCGACCTGGTCGAAGATGTGCTGGCTGACTTCCGGCTTGCCGCCGTCGATGGCGTTGCGGCAGTCGAGCTGGGCGTCGGTGCAGTCGTCGCTGGGCAGCAGGTCGCTGGTCAGGCCCATGTCGCCGGAGAAGGCGTGGGCGTTCTGCTGGGCGACGTTGGGCTGCCCGGCCTTCCAGCCGAAGCGGCCGAGTGCGGTCTCGTGGCGCGCGTCGTCCCAGACCTGGTTGGCGCGGCCACGGATGCCGTCGCCATTGCGGTCGTCCGGATCGGCGTTGGCGAGGATGTCCTCCTCGCGGATCGATTCCAGCAGGCCCAGGCCGATCATCGGCGGGGCGATGCGTGCGGAGAACTGGGTGTTGGCCTGCATCGGGCCGTAGCCGAGGTTGCTGATGCGCAGGATCGGCTTGCGCAGCTCGACCACGGTGCCGTCCTTGAAGCGCACCGGCACCGGGTCGTAGTCCACCCGCACCTTGCCTTCGGGCGCCACGCCGGGGATGGCCGAATCCTGCAGCTGGCCGCCGTACACCGGCTCAGGCACCACGCCCAGGCGCTTGAGCGTGCGCGCGTCTTCCGGGCCGGCCGGAATCGACAGGCGCACCAGCATGGAGACGGCGTTGACGTCATTGGGCTCCGGCGGATGGCCGCGGCCGTCCTTGATGTGGCAGTTCTGGCAGGCGTTGGTGTTGAACAGCGGGCCCAGGCCGTCACGCGCGGTGGTGGTGGACGGGGCGATCACCCAGGGGTTGCGGAAGAAGCTGTTGCCGACGCTGAAGTCCAGGCGGCGGCTCGGCGTTAGGTTGGCCGAGGGCATCGAGTAGGCGTTGCGGTCGCTCTGGCCGACCGTGGTGGCGCCGCCGGAAAGCGCTTCTCCCGGCTCGGCCACGGCGTGCCGGGAGGTCTCCGGCTTGCAGGCGGCAAGGGCGAGGACGCAAAGCATCGGTACGAGCAGAACGGCGTGGCGGTGGAGCATCGACTTCAGTTCCAAGGCTTGAAAATGCAGCTCCCCATCTTATCAGGGGAGCCAAATGCAAATCTGAGAAATTTGTATTTAAGAATCGACCTTGGCCCGTTGCGAAAATGACAAGGCCCCGCAGTGCGGGGCCTTGTCGGGACCGGACCGGCACTGCGGCGTGGAGCCGCAGCACCGGAATGCCTGGATCAGAACTGGTGATCGGCGGTATCCGGCTTCAGGTCCTGCACGCCGACGGCGGCAGCAGCCTTCTCGATGGCGCCGGTCTGCTTCACCAGCGAGGCGATGGCGTCGCGGATCTTCTGCTGATCGTCCTTGGCGTCCGGAGCGATCATCTGGTCGAAGTGCACACCGTCCTTCTCGGCACGGTCGACGATGGCCTGCATCTTCGCCTCGGTGCCTTCCAGGTCGGCCTTCAGCTCGCTGTCGGCCTGGGCGTTGGCCTTGGCCACCAGGTCGGACAGGCTCGGGCCTTTCACCACGCTGCCGTCTACACGCTTGTACTCGCCGGTGTAGATGTTGCGGATGCCCTTGGCATCGAAGAACAGGGTGTGGTGGGTATCGTCGCTGAAGCAGTCGTGCTCGTCTTCGGTGGAGTTGGCTTCCAGGGCGACCTTCATGCGCTCGCCGGCCAGCTCGCCCAGGGACAGGCTGCCCAGGCCGAAGAACATCTTGCGCAGGTTGTTGTCGGCGCTGTCGGCTTCCAGCTTGGCGCGGTAGTTGTCGGCCACGCCGGCTTTCCAGTTGCCGACCATCTCTTCCATCTGGGCCACCAGCAGGTCGGTGACGGCCTTCAGGTAGGCGGCGCGACGGTCGCAGTGACCGTTGGTGCAGTCCTTGCCCTGGGCGTAGTCGGTGTACTTGCGATCGCCCGCGCCAGGCTTGGTGCCGTTCAGGTCCTGGCCCCAGAGCAGGAACTCGATGGCGTGGTAGCCGGTGGCGACGTTGGCTTCGGAGCCGCCCAGTTCGTTCAGGCTCAGCAGCTTCTCGCCGGTGATTTCCTTCACGTCGATCTTGTCTTCGCCGACCTGGATCTCGGTGTTGGCGATGATGTTGGCGGTGGCGCCGGCGTTGCCTTCGGCGTGCTGGTAGTCCTTGGCGACGTAGTCGATCAGGCCTTCGTCCAGCGGCCAGGCGTTGACCGCGCCTTCCCAATCGTCGACCACGGCGTTGCCGAAGCGGAAGGCTTCGCTCTGCGAGTAGGGCTTGCGCGCGGCCAGCCAGGCTTCGCGGGCGGCTTTCAGGTTGGCTTCGCTGGGCTTGGCGATCAGCGCATCGACGGCGGTCTGCAGGGCCTTGGCGGTGGTCAGGGCGTCACCGAAGGTGGCTTCGGCGATGTCGGCATAGTTCTTCACCACGGCCTTGACCGCGGCCTCGTCGAGCTTGGCTGCCGCCGGGGCGTTGCTCTGGGTGCTGGCTGCCGGGGTAGCGGCCTGGTTCGCAGGGGCTTCGGCTTTCTTGTCATCGCCACAGCCGGCGAGGGAAATGGCGATGGCGAGCAGGCTGGCAGTGGCCCAGGGCATACGTGTCATGACGGGTTCCTTTGAGGTGTAGGAGGCGCACGAGATCGAACTGCGCAAGAAAAACGGCAACATAATGCGAAAGATTTGCATTTTTGAAAAGAGTGTTCGAGTGGGCTTTCTCGCCGAATGGCCAGCAGGTCGCCAGCAGGGCGGTGGATGTCGCGTTGCGGAGGGGCTTTTCGCTTTTCGTAGGACGAGGGGGGCGCCTGCGCATAGCCTCGCGCCAGTACCGAGAAGAGGTAGGGCACTCCGAACTCGGCCTGGGAGCCAGCCGATGGAATGAGGTGTAACGGCGTGCAACCGCGAACGGTTGTACGCCCTACGGCATGTCAGTGCCGCTCGACCGAGCCGTTCGAACCGCCGCCAGCGACTTCTGCCAGGCGTCGGGCCTGCTTGAGGTAGAGGGTCAGTTCGCGCGCCGGCAGCGGTTTGCTGTACAGGTAGCCCTGACCCTCGTGGCAGCCCTGGGCGATGATGTAGGTCTCCTGCTCGACCGTCTCCACGCCCTCGGCGATCACCTGCATGCCCAGGCTCTTGCCCAGCTGGATGATGGCGCGAACGATGGTGGCGTCGTCGTCGTCCAGCAGCAGGTCCTGGACGAAGCTCTTGTCGATCTTGATCTTGTCCAGCGGCAGGCTCTTCAGATAGCTCAGCGAGGAGTAGCCGGTGCCGAAGTCGTCGATGGCGATCAGGGCGCCGGCGCGGCGCAGACTGAGCAGGTGCTGGGCGGCGGTGGAGATGTCCTCCATCAGGCCGGTCTCGGTGATCTCCAGCTCCAGCGAGCGCGGCGGCAGGCGGTGCATCTGCAACAGGTTGCTGACCACCCGCGGCAGGGCGTTGTGGCGCAGTTGTACGGTGGACAGGTTGACCGCCAGGCGCAGGTCGTCGAAGCCCTGGTCGTGCCATTCGCGCAGCTGCCGGCAGGCCTGGTCGAGCACCCATTCGCCGATGCTGAAGATGCTGCCGTTCTGTTCCGCCAGGGGGATGAACAGGTCCGGCGCCACCCAGCCCTGGGCCGGGTGCTGCCAGCGCAGCAGCGCTTCGACGCCGACCACGCGGTGATCGCGGTAGTCCACCTGCGGCTGGTAGACCAGGTGCAGCTCGTTGCGCGCCAGGGCGTCGCGCAGGTCCTTCTCCAGTTCGCGGCGGCGGCGCATCTCGCTGTCGACGCTGGCGATGTAGAACTGGTAGCGGTTGCGCGAGCGGCTCTTGGCCAGGGTCATGGTCTGCTCGGCCTTCTGCAGCAGCTTCTCGGTGGTCTCGCCGTCCTCGGGGAACAGGGTGATGCCGATGGTGGCGCGCAGGTGCACCAGGTGCTGGTCCAGCTCGAAAGGCGCTTCCAGGTCGTCGAGGATCTGCTGGGCCAGCTCGGCGGCTTCATAGGGTTGTTCGATGTCGGCCTGGACCAGGGCGAACTGGTCGCCGCCCAGCCGCGCCAGGGCGCCCAGGTGCGCGCTGCGGGTGCGCAGGCGGTCGGAGAGGGCGATCAGCAACTGGTCGCCGAACTGGTAGCTGTACTGCTCGTTGATGCCCTTGAAGTCATCCAGCCCCAGGCACAGCACGGCGACGCGCCGCTGCTGGCGCGAGGCGCTCTCGAGAATCTGGTCGAGGCGCTGCTGCAGCAGCTTGCGGTTGGGCAGGCCGGTGAGGAAGTCGTACTGGGAGATGCGCAGCAAGCTGTCTTCGGCTTCGCGGCGCAGGTGGCCGTTGCGCTCGATGGAGGCGAGCAACTGGTTGGCGGTGTTGACCCACAGGCCCAGCTCGTCCGTTTCGTGGCCGCGGGGCATCGGCAGCTTGTGCTGGCTGGGGCGGTCGGGGTTGATTGCGGCGAGGTGCTCGATGATCTTCGACAGCGGCTTGGTCAGCATCCACTGGTAGACCATGAACAGCACCAGGCCCATGGCCAGGGCACGCAGCAGGCCGGAGAGGAAGATGATCCCCGAGGTGGTGACGAAGTCCTCGCCGTAGGGCGCGGTATCGAGGGTGATCTTCAGGTCGCCGTAGTATTCGTTGGAGCCGCCGCGGCCGGCCAGGCGGATGGCGTAGTTCTGCTCGGCGCCCAGGATCGGGTCGGTCAGCCAGCGGGTGGAGGATTCCAGCAGCGGGCGGGATTTTTCCGCCAGCATGGGTTCGTCGGGATGGCCTATGGCGGCATAGCGCACGGCCTCGTGCTGGAACAGCCCTTCGAGGACCTGCATCGCCATGTCGCGGTCCAGGCTGTAGACCGCCTGGGTGGAGGGGTCGCGGACCATCGCCAGGATGCGCTGGGCGTCGTTGTATACGGCTTGCCGGGCCTTGTGTGCATCGAAAACGATCTGAGCACAGCTGAGCACAACCCCGACCACGAGGGCCGCGAGTAACACCATTCGCAGCAGCTTGAGGGAGAGGCTGTGCCGGGGGTCCAGTTTCAAGGGGCTTTCCTTGTTCATCGCCTGGGGCGAAATACTGGTCTGAGTATTGGCAATTGGCGCTATGGCGTCAAAGGGCCATCGTTGCATTTTTGACAGCCTAGACTTTTCAGGTTAGCCGACCCGTCGCTCTTGCGCGCACAGAACGAAGAAACCCGGCACAAGGCCGGGTTTCCAGGGTCACGCTGGGGGGAATCAGGCAGCGAAGTTCTTCGCTACGAAGTCCCAGTTCACCAGGTTCCAGAACGCTTCCACGTACTTCGGACGCAGGTTGCGGTAGTCGATGTAGTAGGCGTGTTCCCAGACGTCGCAGGTCAGCAGCGGGGTGTCGCCGCTGGTCAGCGGGCAGCCGGCGCCGATGGTGCTGGCCAGGGCCAGGGAGCCGTCGGCCTTCTTCACCAGCCAGCCCCAGCCGGAGCCGAAGGTGCCGATGGAGGTCTTGCTGAACTCTTCCTTGAACTTGTCGAAGGAACCGAAGGCAGCGTTGATGGCGTCAGCCAGGGCGCCGGTGGGCTGACCACCGCCGTTGGGGCTCAGGCAGTTCCAGTAGAAGGTGTGGTTCCACACCTGGGCTGCGTTGTTGAAGATGCCGCCCGAAGAGGTCTTGACGATGTCTTCCAGGCTCTTGCCTTCGAACTCGGTGCCCGGAACCAGGTTGTTCAGGTTCACGACGTAGGTGTTGTGGTGCTTGTCGTGGTGGTATTCCAGGGTTTCCGCGGAAATGTGCGGCTCAAGGGCATTCTTCGCGTAAGGCAGCGGCGGCAATTCGAAAGCCATGTTCTCTCTCCTATCTCACTCAGTCTGGGCTAGCGCGGCGAACGCGCGACCGGTACACGGGGCCGGTTGAAGTATTTGTCGCGGCATCCGGGCGTAGCTGCAATGCGTCCCCAAGGGACCAGGACAGCGCGCCAGTTGCGTCCGGGGGCTGAGCCCGCCGGCGCCGCGAAGGTCGGATCATAGCACCCGACCTGTGGCATATCCACGCAGCATCTGTAGGGTCAAAGGCTTGCAGCGTAGGCCACGCCGGTACGTGCTTCTCACTATGCTCCGACCGGGATGACGGATCGTCGTTCGGACTTTTTATCGTCAGCGGGCGAATACCAGCTGCGCCGCCATGCCCAGCATCATCACCGCCACCATCAGGTCGACCAGGCGCCAGGTGGTCGGCCGCGCCAGCCAGGGAGCGAGCCAGGCGGCGCCCAGGGCCAGGGTGAAGAACCACAGCAGCGAGGCGCTGGCCGCTCCCATGGCGTAGGCGCCGGGCGCCGCCTGCTGGGCGCCGAGGGAACCGATCAGCAGCACGGTATCGAGGTAGACGTGCGGGTTGAGCAGGGTCACCGCCAGCGCCGCCATCAGTACGGTGCGGCGCGAGCGCGGGCCGGTCTCTCCGGCGTCGGCCATGGCTTCGGGCGAGATGGCCCGGCACAGCGCCTTCACGCCATACCAGGTCAGAAAGGCGACACCGCCCCAGCGGGCGATGGCCAGCAGCGTGGGATTCTCGGCGAGGACCTTGGCCAGGCCGAACACCCCGGCGCTGACCAGGATGGCGTCGCACAGCACGCACAGCGCCGCCACCGACAGGTGGTGTTCGCGGCGCAGGCTCTGGGCAAGGACGAAGGCGTTCTGCGCGCCGATGGCGATGATCAGGCCGGCGGCGACCAGCAGGCCGTTCAGGTAGCTCTGCCACATGGCTCAGACCTCTTCCTTGTCGACAGCGGAGGGATTGGCGGCGAGGGCGCGCAGCACGTCCAGCGCGCGCGGGCCGTCGGCGTGGGCGACGAACAGGTGGTCGTGGTAGCAGGCGGCGATCACGTTGCAACTGATCCCGGCTTTCGCCAGGGCAGTCGCCACGGCGGCGGTGAGGCCGACGGCCTGCAGCGCCGAATGCACTTCCAGGGTCAGCCAGGCGGCGACGTAGTCGAAGCCCAGTCCGGCCTGTTCGGCCTCGGCGCGCGACAGGATCAGTGTCAGCCCTTCGCGCTCGCGGAAGCTGCCCAGCGGCTGCAGGCCGGCGGGCATCCGGCCGTCGGGCAGGGTGCAGAACACGTACTCTCCGTCGTTGAGTACCGGGGTCATGCCACGCAGCAGCGCGGCCAGGGAAGTTTCACCAGCCATGGGGACGTCCATCGAAGGAAGGGGATTGCTGGCGATTGTCGGGTGTTCGGTTGTATAAGAAAAAACAATGTTGCTGATATCTCATTAGGAAATCTGATCATGTTCGACTACAAGCTGCTCGCCGCCCTGGCCGCCGTGGTGGAGCAGGGCGGCTTCGAGCGTGGCGCCCAGGTGCTGGGGCTGTCGCAGTCGGCGATTTCCCAGCGCATCAAGCTGCTCGAAGCGCGGGTCGGCCAGCCGGTGCTGGTACGGGCGGCGCGGCCGCAGCCGACCGATCTGGGCCGACGCCTGCTCAACCATGTGCAGCAGGTGCGCTTGCTGGAGGGCGATCTGCAGCAGTGGGTGCCGGCGCTGGACGATGGTGCGGCACCCGAGCGCCTGCGCCTGGCGCTGAATGCCGACAGCCTGGCGACCTGGTGGGCGAAGGCGGTGGGCGACTTCTGTAGTGAGCGCCATGTGCTGCTGGACCTGGTGGTGGAGGACCAGGAGGTCGGCCTCAAGCGCATGCGCGCCGGCGAAGTGGCCGGCTGTGTCTGCGCCAGCCCGCGCCCGGTGGCCGGTGGGCGCAGCGAACCGCTGGGCGCGATGCGTTATCGCGGCCTCGCCAGCCCGGAGTTCATCGCCCGGCATTTCCCCAAGGGCGTGACGCCGGCGGGCCTGGTGCGTGCCCCGGCCATCGTCTACGGCCCGGACGACCAGTTGCAGCACCGTTATCTGCAGGGCCTGGGCGTCGACGGCCACTTCAGCTATCACCTGTGCCCGTCGTCCGAAGGCTTCGTGCGCATGACCAGCGGCGGCCTGGGGTGGGGCCTGGTGCCCGAGCAGCAGGTAATGGGCGAACTGGAGCGCGGTGAACTGGTGGACATGCTGCCGGGGCGGGTGATCGACGTGCCGCTCTACTGGCACCACTGGCGCAACGGCGGCGAATTGCTCGCCGCCCTGACCCGGCACCTGCTGGCGAAGGCTCCGGAGCTGCTGGTGCCGATCAGCCCCGAATGACGATCCTGCCGCTGCCTGGCAGTTGCTCGATGCAGCGTGCGCCGAACAGCTTCGACGGGGTGAAGTAGCCGGCGGACTCGGGCTTGGCGAGCAGGTGACGGACGGCGAACAGCACGCCGTGGATGGTCACGTCGTAGCCGTTGGCGGTTTCCAGCCGCGCGGTGCGGCGTTCGCCACGGGCATTGCGCACTTCGCCCCAGACCCAGGTGCGCAGTTTGCTGCGAGCCAGTTCGTCGGGACCGTGGACGCGCTTGTCCACCTGCTCCTTGAGCCACTCCTGCACGCGCTGGCGGCCCAGCAGCGGGCGAAAGCTGTCCATCACCCGCATGCCGATGGCGGCGGCCGGCGGCACCGGCAGGTAGACCTCGATGTCGCCGATGCCGGTGGAGAAGAACGCCGTCGCCACATCGCCCCAGGGGATGGTCACGGCATGCTTGAGGCCACGGCCGAAGTCGATGTCGCGGCGTTTGTAGCCCAGCGGCACGTCGCGCAGGCGCCCGGCCTCGCGCACCTTGCCGCCCAGCTTGAGGCCTTCCACCGTGGTCTTGGCGGTGCCCGGCGAAAGCCCGCTGCCGCTGTCGAAGCCCAGGGCCAGGTGGGTCGCTTCCGGCATGGCTTCCTTCAGGCAGGCGGCCACGCAGTCGGTGGGGATCACGTCGAAGCCCACCCCGGGGCAGAGCGCGATGCCTGCCGCACGGGCGACCTCGTCGAGGCTGTGGGCGTGCTCGAAGACGGCAATCTCGCCGGTGATGTCCACGTAGTGCGTGCCACTGGCGATGCACGCTTCGATCATTGGCGCGGCGGTGGCGGAGAAGGGGCCGGCGCAGTTGGCGACCACCGCGACATCCGCCAGCGCGGCCTGGGTGGCTGCGCTGTCGTTCAGGTCGAAGACCCGGCACTCCAGGCCGAGCGTGCTGCCCAGGGCATGCAGGCTGGCCGGGTTGCGTCCGCCCAGGAGCGGTGTCAGTCCCTCGCGTTGCGCCTGCTCGACCACCAGCCGCCCGGTGTAGCCGTTGGCGCCATAGATCATCCAGTGGGGCTTGCTCATGCTGTGCTCTCGCTGAAAAAACCGATCCCTAGAGCGTAGTTCCAATCGCCGCCTGGCTGTCACCGACCGCAAGTCGTGCAACCCTGACGCGGCCGTGCGGTCTGCAAGGACTCGTTTCTGGCGTACAAGGCCAGGGTAGTACGGAGCGGCGACTGCTAGAGTCGCCGCATTAGAAGAACAGGAGTGGCGTGCATGAAGATTCTGGTCACCGGAGCCAGCGGGTTCATTGGCGGGCGTTTTGCCCGTTTCGCCCTGGAGCAGGGGCTGGCGGTGCGGGTGAACGGACGGCGCGCCGAGGCGTTGCAGCCATTGGTGGCGCGCGGCGCCGAGTTCATGGCGGGCGACCTCGCCGATCCGGCGCTGGTGCGTGCGCTTTGCAGCGACGTCGATGCCGTGGTGCATTGCGCCGGTGCGGTGGGCGTGTGGGGCAGCCATGACTACTTCCACCAGGCCAACGTGGTGATGACCGAGTCGGTGGTCGAGGCCTGCCTGAAGCAGAAGGTGCGGCGTCTGGTGCACCTGTCGTCGCCGTCGATCTACTTCGACGGCCAGTCCCATGTCGGCATCAATGAAGAGGAGGTGCCCAGGCGCTTCGCCAATCACTACGGCTCGACCAAGTACCAGTCGGAATTGGTGGCCCTCGGCGCCCAGGAGTTCGGCCTCGAAGTGCTGGCGCTGCGTCCGCGCTTCGTCACCGGCGCTGGCGACACCAGTATCTTCGCGCGGCTGATCGCCATGCACCGCAAGGGGCGCTTGCGCATTATCGGCCAGGGACTGAACAAGGCGGATTTCACCAGCGTGCAGAACCTCAACGACGCCCTGTTCGCCAGCCTGATGGCGGACGACGCGGCGCTCGGCCAGGCCTACAACATCAGCAACGGCCAGCCGCTGCCGCTATGGGACGTGGTCAACTACGTGATGCGCCGCCTGGAGCTGCCGCCGGTGACGCAGCACGTGCCTTATCCGCTGGCCTGTACGCTGGCGCTGCTCAACGAAGGCGTGTGCAAGGTACTGCCGGGGCGCCCCGAGCCGACAATGAACCGCCTCAGCATGGCGGTGCTGGCCAAGGACTTCTCCCTGGATATCTCGCGCGCCCGCCAGTACCTCGACTATGACCCGCAGGCCAGCCTGTGGGATGCGCTGGATGAGTTCTGCGACTGGTGGAAGCTGCGCGGTGTTTGAGCGCGTTTCGTAGGAGCGGAGCTTGTCCGCAAATGGGCCCGGCGCGCGCCGATGTTCGCGGAGAAGCTCCGCTCCTAGGAGAGCACTCCTCGCCTAGTGCGGTACACGAGCACCGCCCCGCAACGGACCTGAATACTGTCGCTCACCGGCCTGCGTCGGCCGGAAGCTCGGCTCCTGCACCGTACGCGGCAGTGTCACGCCGCTCAGCTCACCCAGTCGCAGGCCCAGCAGGCGGGTTTCTTCCCGGTCGGAGCCGGCGCAGGCGTGCAGCATCCGACCAATGGCGTCGCTCTGCTGGAAATGGATATCCAGTCCCTGTTCGGCGCGCAGCCGGCGGCGCAGTTCGCGCATGCAATCCAGGATGGCCTTGTTGAATTCGATCACCCGACGTCCCTCCCGTTAAAGGCGCCGGACGGCGCCCAGTGCCTGGGACGGCAGCAAGCGTCATGCCACGCTGTCGCAAGGCCAATAGCGGTGGGCAGCAGGGGGAACTGCACCGCCCATTGCGGGGTCTTCTGTGCGCCGACGCGGTGCGTCGCGCTCCGTGATGGCACGCTGCTCACGCCTGTGCCTGAACGGATATACTGCGCGTTGCGCAGGCAACACGCCGCTTTATCCCCACAGGTTCACTCCATGCGTAACGACCAGTTCGACGAATTCGATGATGTGCCCAGTCTCTCCACCGACGCCTCCGACCGCGACGAGTTCGGTCATCACCCGCGCCGTGTGTTCGAGCCCAGCGGTCGTCCACTGCCCCAGCCGGTGAAGCGCGGCGGCAGCACCGGGGCGTTGTGGGCGCTGGTCGCCGCCATGGCCATTGCCCTGGGCGGCGTGGCCTGGTGGAGCCACCAACAGCTGCTGCTGATGGAGCAGCAACTGATCGCAACGCAGGAGAGCTTCGCCAAGATCAGCGAAGAGGCCGCCGGTCGCCTGGATGACATCCGCGGCAAGTTCGTCGCCAATGAGTCCAACGGCACCAGCGACCGCGAGGCGCTGAAGCTGCAGGTCAAGCAACTGCAAGGCCGCCTGGCCGAGCAGGCCAAGGCGCAGCAGGCCTCGCTGTCGGAGTTCGACGGCGCCCAGGGCAAGCGCCTGGCGCAGCTCAATGCTGACTTCAAGGCCCAGCAGGACAGCGCCGCGCAACTGATCGCCCAGCTCGACAGCAAGCTCAAGGCGCTCTCCGACGAGCAGGCCAAGTACAAGAGCGTACAGGCCGACCTTGCCGCGGCCAGCCAGCAGATCCAGGGGCTCAACACCGAGATCGCCAACCTGAAGAAGCAAGGCAACCAGAGCCAGGCGATCAAGAGCATCCAGGACGACCTGCTGGTGCTGCGTTCCGAGGTCGATGGCCGCCAGGGCCAGGCCAGCAACGACACCAAGGAGTTCGATGTCTTCCGCATCCAGGTGATGCGCAACATCAACACCCTGCAGCAGCAGGTGCAGAACCTCCAGCAACAGCTCAGCACGCGCTGATCCCCGGCGCTGGCGCAATCGAACAAGCCCTCGCTCGTGCGGAGCGGGGGCTTTTCGTTTGTGCGATCCCTCCGTGTGGGTACCGACTGCAAGTCTTGCCGCAGATCAGTTTTCGGCAGGGGGACGAGGCGAATAATGCCTGGCAAATGAGATTAATTCCGATTCTCTCGTCAGGCACTTTCGCCCGGAGGCATCCCATGCACCCTGTTCAAGCCCATCGCCGCTACCGCATCAGCGGATATCGTCCCGGCATCGGCGCGGCCTTCCGCCAGCGTCTGTTCGCCATGGGCCTGTTGCCTGGCGCCGAGCTGCACGTGCGCCGCGTGGCGCCGCTGGGCGACCCGGTGCAGGTGGACACCCGCCAGTGCAGCCTGGTGCTGCGCCGCCGCGACCTGGCCTTCCTCGACCTTGTCCCGCAGGATTGAGCCGCCATGATCGAGCTACGCATCGGCCTGATCGGCAACCCCAACGCGGGCAAGACCACCCTGTTCAACCAGCTCACCGGCGCCCGTCAGCGGGTCGGCAACTGGGCTGGCGTCACCGTCGAGCGCAAGGAGGGCAGCTTCCGCACCGCGCGCCACAACGTGCGCCTGGTGGACCTGCCCGGCACCTACTCGCTGACGACCCTTTCCACCCAGGCCTCGCTGGACGAGCAGATCGCCCGGCGCTGCATCGTCGATGGCGAGGTGGACGTGCTGGTCAACGTGGTGGACGCCACCAACCTCGAACGCAACCTCTACCTCACCGTGCAGCTGCGCGAGATGGGTCTGCCCTGCGTGGTCGCGCTGAACATGCTCGACATCGCTCGCAGCCAGGGTCTGAACATCGACCGCGAGGCGCTGGCGCGGGAGCTGGGTTGCCCGGTGGTGCCGTTGGTCTCGACCCGTGGCGAAGGCATCGATGCACTGAAGGAGGCCATCGACGGCCTGGGCGCCCAGCAGCCGCTGCTGGTGCCGTATCCCGCCTCGCTGCGGGACGCCGTCACCCAATTGCTGCCTGCCGACGCGCCGCCGAATCAGGCCTGGATGGCGCTGCTGGCGCTGGAGGGGGATCTGCACAGCGCCCGCCAGCTCAAGCTCGATCCCGTACATCTGCTCGCCGCTCGTGATGCGATTCGTTGCGCCTGCGGTGAAGATCCGGAGCTGCTGCTGGTGGACGCGCGCTACCGGCTGATCGGCGAACTCTGCGAGCGCGCCAGCAACCACCGCGAGGCCGAACCGCACCGCCTGACCCAGGCGCTGGACCGCATCGCGCTGAACCGCTGGCTGGGCATACCGGTGTTCCTCTTCGTGATGTACCTGATGTTCTTCTTCGCCATCACCCTGGGCGGCGCCTTGCAGCCGATCTTCGATCAGGGTTCCTCGGCGCTGTTCATCGACGGTATCCAGTGGCTGGGTGCGCGCACCGGGGCGCCGGACTGGCTCACCGCACTGCTGGCCCAGGGCCTGGGCGGCGGCATCAACGCGGTACTGCCGCTGATCCCGCAGATCGGCCTGATGTACCTGTTCCTCGCGCTGCTGGAAGATTCCGGCTACATGGCCCGTGCGGCTTTCGTCATGGACCGGCTGATGCAGGCCCTCGGTCTGCCGGGCAAATCCTTCGTGCCGCTGATCGTGGGCTTCGGCTGCAACGTGCCCTCGATCATGGGCACCCGTACCCTGGACAACCCGCGCGAGCGCCTGATGACTTCGATGATGGCGCCCTTCATGTCCTGCGGCGCGCGACTGGCGATCTTCGCCGTGTTCGCCGCGGCCTTCTTCGGCCAGAACGGCGCATTGGCGATCTTCTCGCTGTACCTGCTGGGCATCGTCGTGGCGGTGCTCACCGGCCTGCTGCTCAAGCACACGCTGATGCGCGGCGAGACCTCGCCCTTCGTCATGGAGCTGCCGTTGTACCACGTGCCGCACCTGCGCAGCCTGCTGCTGCAGACCTGGATGCGCCTGCGCGCCTTCGTGGTCCGCGCCGGCACCGTGATCATCCTGGTCAGCCTGGTGATCGGCGGGCTCAACAGCGTCACCCTCGACGGCCGCCCGGTGCAGGGCGACATCGCCGACTCGGCGCTGTCCAGCCTCAGTCACCGGGTCACGCCGCTGCTCAAACCCATGGGTGTGCAGGAGGACAACTGGCAGGCCACTGTGGGCCTGGTCACCGGTGCGCTGGCCAAGGAAGTGGTGGTCGGCACGCTGAACACCCTGTACACCGCCGAGCACATCCAGGGCGAAGCCTTCGACGCCGACGCCTATGACCTCTGGGGCCAGTTGAGGCAGGCGGGCGCGGATACGCTGGATGGCCTGCGCGATGCCTTCAGCCTCAGCGTGCTGGCCAACCCGGTGGCCGCGAGCATGGCCGACGGCGAGATGGAGGAGGGCTCCATGGGCACCTTCGCCGCCAAGTTCGGCAGCCCGCTGGCCGCCTACAGCTACCTGGTGTTCGTGCTGCTCTACGTGCCCTGCGTGGCGACCCTCGGCGCACTCACCCGCGAAAGCGGCCGCGGCTGGATGACCTTCGCTGTGCTCTGGGGGCTGAACGTCGCGTATTCGCTGGCAACCCTCTGCTATCAGGTATTCAGCTTCGCCGAGCATCCGCAGTACAGCGCCGTGACGATCGGCGTGGTGCTGGTGTTCAACCTGGTGCTGTTCCTGATCCTGCGCTGGGTCGGTCGGCGCGGCCTGGAGCTGGACGGCGAGCGCGAATTGCACGCCGCACCTGCGGGGAGCTGCCACTGATGGCCACGGCAATCGCGGTGCGCGACCTGCTTGGCGAGATGGGCGAGGCGGATGTGCCGGCCCTGGCCCAGCGCCTCGGGGCCTCGAAGGCCCTGCTCGAAGCGCTGCTGGAGCGGCTGCTGGCGCTGGGCGTGGTGGAAAAAGTTGCGCCGGAGCCGGCGGCCTGCGGGAGCTGCAAGGGTTGCGCGGAAGCGACCCGGTGCGCGACGGCGGGGTATCGGTTGGCCAGCCGCAACGCTGCAGCCCCATTGCGCTGGATGACTTCCTGATCCCATCCTGCGACGAGCTCCGACACAGAACCTGACGCGCTTTTGTAGGGGCGAGCTTGCTCGCGACCCTCTCGGCACCGGGGTAGGGGGTGTTCGCGAGCAAGCTCGCTCCTACAGGTCATGCCTGCCTTTTGGCACGCGGATAGAAAAAGGGCGCCTTCAATCGAAGGCGCCCTTTTTACTGGCGCTGGAGCCCGCCGTTACAGGCGCGGGTAATCCAGATAGCCGACCGGGCCCTTGGCGTAGAAGGTTTCCGGGTGCGGCTCGTTCCAGGCGGCGTCTTTTTGCAGACGGGTCACCAGGTCCGGGTTGGCGATGAAGGGTACGCCGAAGGCAACCGCGTCAGCCTTGCCGCTCTCCAGCCACTGGGTGGCGGTTTCCTTGGTGAAGCGTTCGTTGGCGATGTACACGCCGCCGAAGATTTCCTTCAGCTTCGGGCCGATGCTGTCCTCGGCGGCCTTCTCGCGGGTGCAGATGAACGCCACGCCCCGCTTGCCCAGCTCGCGGGCCACGTAGCCGAAGGTGGCCAGCGGGTCGGCGTCGCCCATGTCGTGGATGTCCATGCGCGGTGACAGGTGCACGCCGACGCGGCCGGCGCCCCATACCTCGATGGCGGCGTCGGTGACTTCCAGCAGCAGGCGCGCGCGGTTTTCGATGGAGCCGCCGTACTGGTCGGTGCGCTGGTTGGTGCTGCTCTGCAGGAACTGGTCGAGCAGGTAGCCGTTGGCGCCGTGGATTTCCACACCATCGAAACCGGCAGCCTTGGCGTTCTCGGCACCCTGGCGATAGGCCTCGACGATGTCGGCGATCTCTTCGGTTTCCAGGGCGCGCGGGGTGACGAATTCCTTGAGCGGGCGCACCAGGCTGACGTGGCCGGCCGGCTTGAGTGCACTCGGCGCCACCGGGGTTTCACCGTTCAGGTACAGCGGGTCGGAGATGCGGCCCACGTGCCAAAGCTGCAGCATGATGCGCCCGCCATTGGCATGTACGGCCTTGGTGATGTTGCTCCAGCCACGCACCTGGTCGTCCGACCAGATGCCGGGAGTGTCCGGGTAGCCCACGCCCATCGGGGTCACCGAGGTGGCCTCGCTGAGGATCAGGCCGGCGTCGGCGCGCTGGGTGTAGTACTCGGCCATCAGCGCGTTGGGCACGCGGCCTTCGTCGGCGCGGCAGCGGGTCAGCGGGGCCATGACGATGCGGTTGGGCAGTTCCAGGTCACCGATGACGATAGGGTCGAAAAGCGTGGTCATTGCGTTACTCCGGGGCGTGAGGGTGGAGGATCAATCGAGGATGGTTTGGGTCTGGTTGGGCTTGCCGCTGAACGCGATCATCACCGCGATCAGTGCGAGTACGGCGATTGCGGCGCCGGCCAGGGGCACGCGGGTCAGGCCCAGGCCATGGTCGATGACGCTGCCGCCGACCCAGGCGCCGATGGCGTTGCCGACGTTGAAGGCGCCGATGTTCAGGGTGGCGACCAGGTTCGGCGCGGCTCCGCCAACGCGGACCACGTTGACCTGCAGGGCGGGTACCGCGGCGAAGGCGGCGGCGGCCCAGATGAACAGGGTGATCTCGGCGGGGATCAGCGAAGCGCTGGTCCAGCTCAGCACGGTGGAGACGATCGCCATGGTGGCGAACACACCGGCCAGGGTGGTGCCCAGGCGCCAGTCGGCGAGGCGGCCGCCGATGATGTTGCCCAGGGTCAGGCCGAGACCGATCAGCACCAGGGTCCAGGTGATGCCGCGCGGGGAAACTTGCGTGACCTCGCCCAGCAGCGGCGCGACGTAGGTGAACGGAGCGAAGACAGCCGCGGAGAACAGCACCGTGGTGGCCAGTGCCAGCCACAGCGGACCGTTGCGCAGCGCGGCGACTTCCTTGCGCATGTCCACGGCCTCTTCGTCGTGCTTTTTCGGCAGCACGCGCCACAGGCCGATCAGCGCGACAACGCCGATCAGGGTCACTGCCCAGAACGGCGAGCGCCAGCCGGCGACCTGGCCCAGTGCGGTGCCGGCCGGCACACCGAGCACGTTGGCCAGGGTCAGGCCGGTGAACATCAGGGCCACGGCGGACGCCTTGCGGTTGGCCGGCACCAGGCTGGCGGCGACCACCGAGCCGATGCCGAAGAAGGCGCCGTGGCACAGTGCGGTGATGATCCGCGCCAGCATCAGCAGGCCGTAGTTGGCGGCCACCGCGCAGAGCAGGTTGCCGAGGATGAAGATGCCCATGAGCATCAGCAGCGCGGTCTTGCGCGGCAGGCGGGCGGTGAGCAGGGCCATGATCGGTGCGCCGATGGCGACGCTGAAGGCATAGCCGCTGACCAGCCAGCCGGCGGCGGGAATGCTTACGGCGAGGTCGCCCGCGACCTCGGGCAGCAGGCCCATGATCACGAATTCCGTGGTGCCGATGGCAAACGCGGACAAAGCGAGGACGAGAAGCGAAGTGGGCATGCGCCTGCTCCTGGTGATTGGGGTTGTGGTTTGGCTGGCAGTAGCCGGGTTACAGCGCTTCGCTCAGGTGGCGAACAAAGGCCTGGATGGTTTCTTCATTGCGTTTGAAGAAATTCCACTGGCCGACTTTTCGACTGGTCACCAGGCCCGCGCGCTGGAGGGTGGCCAGATGCGCGGAGACGGTGGATTGCGACAGACCGGTGCGCTGGTCGAACTTGCCGGCGCAGACGCCGATCTCGAAGGACTGGTGCTCCTGCTCGACGAAGTAGCGCTCCGGGTCCTTCAGCCAGCGCAGCATGTCGCGCCGCACCGGGTGAGCCAGGGCCTTGAAGATTTCGTCGAGATCGATACCAGGATCGAGAGGGGGTTGTTCAGTCATGGGCGCATCGGTGTATCGCGTTGAGACGAACTATATATCGGTGAAAAACGATATGAATTCGTTTGAGGCGATAGTAATGATCGACACCCGTGATGTTAGCCTTCGGCACCGTCGCAGGAGCGGACTCCGTCCGCGATGCCTCCCACGCGCGGGGAAAGGCGTAGGGCGTACAACGTTCGACGTTATACGCCGTTTGGCCATGGCAGTAGGGCACTCCGGGCTGGGCCACGGATCCGCGATACAGGGCACTCCGGGCTCGGCCATGGAGCCAATACCGCCCACGGCGGATCGGCGTACAACCGCGAACGGTTGTACGCCCTACGTTCGGGCATGAATCCGCGCTACTCTCATGCCCCATGAACTACCTCGCACACCTCCACCTGGGCGGCGACCGGCCCGCCCAACTGCTCGGCAGCCTCTACGGCGATTTCGTCAAAGGCCCGCTCGCCGGCCAATGGCCCGCCGATATCGAGGCGGCCATCCGGGTGCATCGGCGCATCGACGCCTTCACCGACAGTCATCCTTTGATACAGATTGCCAAGACACGCTTCCCGCGGGAGCGCCGGCGCATGGCGGGCGTGCTTCTGGACGTGTTCTTCGACCATTGCCTGGCCCGTGATTGGGGGCGCTTCTCCGAGGAGCCGCTGGAGCAGTTCACCCATCGGGTCTACGGTGTACTGGGCCGCACGCCCGGCTTGCCGGAGCGCCTGGCCCGCATTGCGCCGCGCATGGCCGCGCAGGACTGGCTGGGCAGTTATCGGCAGTTCGAGGTGCTGCAGGACGTGGTGTTCGGGATGTCCCGGCGCCTGTCGCGTCCGTCCCTGCTGGACGGCGCCTGGGACGAACTGGAGCGCTTGTACCTGCCGCTGAGCGCCGACTTCCGCGAGTTCTATCCGGAGCTGCAGTCCTACGTCAGGAGCCTGCCGGAATCGATGGACGGTCCGGCCTGACTTGATGTGTGTCAACCGCCTGGTGTGCCGGAGCGTGTGCAATAGACCCATCTGAAGGACGACGAGAGGAGCAGCAAGATGAAGTCGTTAATGGTCGCAACGGATCTGTCTGGCCGTTCGGAAAAGGCCCTGCACCGCGCGGCGGCACTCGCCAAGCGTTTCGCCTGTCCCTGGACCGTACTCTACGTCGTCGACGAGGACCAACCGGCCGCGCTGGTCGAGCAGGAGGCGACCCAGGTCAAGATGATGCTGGAGGCGCGTCTGGTCGAACTCACCGAGCTGGCCGGCAGCAGCCCGAAGCTGATGGTCGAGCGCGGCGATCCGAATCAGCAGATTCTCTCCGCAGCCAAGGGCCAGAACGTTGATCTGCTGGTGATGGGCGCTCACCGCAAGAGTGTGCTGCGCGACATCTTCGTCGGCACCACGGTCGAGCGCGTGCTGCGCGCCGGCCAACTGCCGGTGCTGGTGGTCAACCAGCCGGCGAACGGCGAATACCGCGACCTGCTGCTGGCGCTGGATATTTCCCATGCCTCGGCCAACGCGGTGAATGTCGCGGGGACGCTGGGCCTGCTCGATGGTGCCGTGCGCCGTGGGGTCTACGCCTTCAGCCCGCTGGCCAAGGGGATGATGCAGTACTCCGGGGTCAGCGAGGAGCGGGTCGACGAGTTCGTCAGCACCGAGACGCGCCAGGCCGTGGACGAGTTGAAGACCTTCCTGCGCGAGGAGCGCCTGGACGATCGCATCGATGAACAACTGGTGGCCGTCGGGCTGCCGGGCAACGTGCTGCAGCGGATGGTCGACAAGCATCGGCCCGATCTGCTGGTCATGGGCACTCGGGGCATGGGCGGGATCAAGCGTGCCCTGATCGGCAGTGTTGCCGACTACGCTCTGCGCGAGCTGGATTGTGACATCCTGGTCGTGCCGCCGGAGACCGGCGCCTAGAGACTGTTTTCGGGCTTCACCGGGCGGCTCGAGGGTGCCGCCCGGCGCAGTTCGAAAGCCGTTTCGTCAGAGTGGGAACCCGCCGGCCGTAGGTTACGGCGGGCTCCACATCCCCACATCCCTTCCTGCTCTCAATCCGCTTGAATCAGGCCGCGATGGCCGGTTCTTCCTGTACGTCGCAAACCACTGCGTGGATCGCGTTGCGCGCCTGTTGCGCCAGAAGATTGCGATCCTGGTGGGCGCTGGACAGTGCCGGCAGCAGGTGGATTTCCACCACGCCCCGATCATTACCGAACAGCCGCCGCAGGTGGCTGACCAAGTCGTCGTCGCCGATGAAGGGTGCGAGTTCGCAGGCCTGGCCGTTGCGCCGGTAGCGCAGCGCCACCGGTTGCACCGGCACGCCGGCTTCGATGGCGCTGGCCATCAGGCGGCCGTGGAAGGTGCGCAGGCCCTGGCCATCGGTGGTGGTGCCTTCCGGGAAGACCAGCAGCGAACGACCGCGCGCGAGCTGGGTGGCCAGTTGCGCATTGACCATCCGGGCATCGCCCGAGCCGCGGCGGATGAACAGGGTGCCGGCCTTTTCCGCCAGCCAGCCGGCTACCGGCCACTGGCGTACTTCCGCCTTGGACAGGAAGGTCAGCGGCAGCAGCGCGCCGAGCAGCGGGATATCGACCCAGGACACATGGTTGGAGACCCACAGCATCGGCTGGCTGGGCAGCTCGCCGCGTACCTTGACCTCGAAGGGCAGGGCGGCGCTCAGGCGGGCCAGGAACCAGCGGGTCAGGCGCTGGCGCAGGAGCATCCAGTCGCGGCCGGGCAGGCGTTCCAGCAGGGTGACGAAGCAGGCCAGCGCCATGCCCAGCGTCAGCACCAGCAGGAGGCGGGCGACGCGCAGCCAGGCGCGCAGGCTGCGCATCACACCGCCGCCTTGAAGTGGCGGGCGTAGCGTGGGCAGAGCTCGTCGCGCTTGAGCAGGATGAACACGTCGGCGACGCCGAAGTCCGGGTCCCAGCAGGGCTCGCCGCAGATCTTCGCGCCCAGGCGCATGTAGGCCTTGAGCAGCGGCGGCAGTTCGGCGGTGAGGTTGTCCGGCACTTCCATGGGCGGCAGCGGGGTCTTGGGTTCGGCGCGCAGGTTCTGCTGGCACAGGTAACGCTCGCGCAGGCGCTGCATCACCGCGCGGGCCTGGATACCGCCGTCGCGCATGGGGATGCTGGCGCAGCCCATCAGGTAGCGGTAGCCGCCCTCGTTGAGCACTTCGGCCAGTTCGCTCCACAGCACGGCGATGGTGCCGCCGTTGCGGTAGTCGGGGTCGACGCAGGTGCGGCCGATTTCCAGCACCGGGCCCTGCAGGTGGTCCAGGCCGTCGAGAGCGAACTCTTCCTCGCTGTAGAAGCGGCCCAGACGCTGGGCGGCGCGGTGGTCGAGCAGGCGGGTGGTGGCCACCAGCGCGCCGGTATTCAGGTCGCGCACGCCGATGTGGGCGCAGTGACGGTCGTAGTCGTCCATGTCCAGACCTTGGTCCGCGCCCTTGAGCTGGGCATCGAACTCGCTGCTGAACACGCGATAACGCAGGGCCTGGGCTTCACGCAGGGCACGGGCGCCGCGCAGACGCACGGCCTTGAGACGGCGCTGTGCCGGGGTGTCACAGGAGAGGGCGATCTGACTCATGCGAGTGCCTCCGTGAACCGGCCATGCGGGTTGCGGCCGGTCGGCTTTGTTGTGCAAGCTCAGGCTAGGAATGAGCGGTGTCACCCCCATGACGGTGTGGTGATGCTTGTATGACAGCGACGAAAGCCCTGGAGAAGGAGCGCCGCGATGCCCTGGAAATGCCTGCTCGGCCCGCAGGATCGACTGCCCGCCGGAGTTCCCCTGGACGACTGGTACGCCGAGTTGCTCGAACGCGCGGGCGCCGTCGGCAGCTTCGAGCTGGCAGTGCTCGGCGGACGCCTGGCGGCCACCCCGGGGCTGGCCTTTCTCGCCGGTTACCAGGCCGCCTTGCGCGCCCTGTGGCCGGCGGCGCCGCTGAGCCTGGGCGCGCTGTGCGTGACCGAGAAGAAGAGCGTGCGCCCGGCGGACCTGCAGACCCGTCTGGACGGCCTGGTGCTGCACGGCCGGAAAGACTTCGCCACCGCCGCCGACCGCGCGGCCTGGTGGCTGGTGGCGGCGCGCGATGAGGACGACGGCGAAGCCCCGCGCCTGGCGATGGCCGTGGTACAGGCCGGCGCGCCCGGCGCGACACTTGAACCGCTGCCGCCCCTGCCGCTGCTGCCGGACATTCCCCATGCCCGCCTGCTGCTCGATGGCGCCCACTGCGAGCGCCTGCCCGGCGACGGCTGGGAAAGCTACAGCAAACCTTTCCGCACCCTGGAAGACACCCATGTGCTGGCGGCCCTCTGCGCCTGGCTCTATAGCCTGGCCAATGAGCTGCACTGGCCGGCGGAGCTGGCGCTGCGTCTGGTCGGCGTACTGGCCGGTTGCGCGGAGGTGAGCCGGCAACCCGCTGGCCAGGCGGAAACCCACCTGCTGCTGGCCGGGGTGTTCAGCCAGTTCGAGGGGCTGTCGGCGGCGCTGGATACCGCGTTCGCCACTGCCGACCCGGCGCTGGCGGCAGTCTGGCAGCGCGACCGTGGCGTCCTGGCGATCGCCGGCGTGGCACGGACCAAGCGCCTGGAGAAGGCGCGGGCGGCGTTGGGGCTTGATCCAGGTCAGTGAGTACCGGGGGCAGGCTGGTTAGCCTTTGCGGCCGTTTCTGAGGTTATACCCAGAAATTTCCGCACGGCTACCCACTGTTTTCCGCCCACTACTCTCGACAGGAAATCCCCCATGCGACGCGAACCCATCGTGCTGTTCGACGACGGCAAACACCAGTGCCTGTGTTTCGATGATCTGGTGAGTGGCGATGGGGTGCAGTCCAATCAGTTCCTGATCGTCGACCATGACAAGCGCCTGTTGCTCGATCCGGGCGGCGACCTCACCTACACGCCGCTGTCGCTGGAGCTGTCCAAGCTGTTTCCGTTGCAGGAACTGGACTACATCTTCGCCTCGCACCAGGACCCGGACATCATTGCCGCGCTCGACAAGTGGCTGCTGCACACCCGCGCCAAGGTCATCTGCTCCAAGCTCTGGGCACGCTTCCTGCCGCACCTGACGGCCAACTACCTGGCGGTCAGCCACGGCATCTCCACCTTTGACCGGGTCATCCCGCTGCCTGACCGTGGCGAGTCTGTGCAACTGGGGCGTTGCCAGCTGAAGATGATCCCCGCGCACTTCCTGCATTCGGTAGGCAACTTCCAGGTCTATGACCCGGTGAGCAAGATCCTCTTCTCCGGCGACATGGGCGCCTCCCTGGTGGACGACGCCAGCCCCGTCCAGGACTTCGCCGCTCACCTGCCGCACATGGAGGGCTTCCACCGCCGTTACATGGCTTCCAACAAGGTCGCCCGCCTGTGGGCCTCGATGGTTCGCGGCATGGACGTCGAGATGATAGTGCCGCAGCACGGCCGGCCCTTCGTCGGCAAGGCCATGATCAGCGCCTTCCTCTACTGGATCGAAAACCTGCAGTGCGGCATGGACCTGCTGGGGCCGGAGGACTATCAGGTACCGCGCTGAGAACAGGCTCTGACCGATTGCGCCAATCGTCCTTGAACTCGGCGCGATCGGCGCTTAATCCGTCATCTTCGCCGTGCTAGGGTTCGGGCCGACCCGATAACAAGAGGCCTTCCGATGCCCTTCATCCCCTTCCGGCCGACGCTGCGTGCGCTGGCCCTGGCCTCCTGTCTGCTCAGTGGCCATGCCCACGGTGCCGAAGCCTGGCCCGAGGCCGACTGGCCCCACGGCGCCACGCCCAGCGGCGCCGCCGTCCAGGCCTTCGAAAGTTACGCCTTTCCCACCCGCGACGACGCAACCCGCCAGGGCGTGCGCACCGACGCCGTGGTGGTGATCCGCGACGGCCAACTGATCTACGAACGCTACGCCGGCCCGACCCGCGCGCAGACGCCACACCTGGCCTGGTCGATGAGCAAGAGCGTGATGGCCAGCGTGCTCGGCGTGGCCTTCGGCGAGGGCCGTTTCCAGCTCGACGACCCGGTGGCGAGCCACTACGCGCCGTTCGCCGCGCACCGCGACATCCTCATGCGCCACCTGCTCAACTGGGCCTCGGGCCTGGCCTGGCAGGAGGACTACGAATACGCCCCGGTGCGCTCCTCGGTGGTGGCGATGCTCTACACCCGTGGCCGCGACGACATGGCGAAATTCGCCGCGGACTTCCCGCTCGATGCGATTCCGGGGCAGCGCTTCCGCTATTCCAGCGGCGACAGCAATGTGCTCTCGGCGACCCTCAGGCAGATGGTCGGCCCGCAGGCCTATGCGGACTACCCCTGGACTGCACTGTTCCAGCCGCTGGGTATCCAGTCCGCAGTGTGGGAACGCGACGCCAGCGGCACCTTCGTGGGTTCCTCTTACGCCTACATGACCGCCCGCGACATGGCCCGCATCGGCCTGCTGATGCAACGCGGCGGTCGCTGGAAGGACCGCCAGCTGTTGCCGCAGTCCTGGCTGCAGTTCGTCCTCGCGCCGTTCCCCCACTACAGGCCGCAGGCGGAAAAGCCCGGCGAAGCGGTGCCCGGCGGCCAGTGGTGGCTGAACCGCGCGGTGGCCGGCGCTCCCGCGCCCTGGCCGAGCGCACCGGAAGACACCTTCGCCGCCCTCGGTCACTGGGGCCAGGCGCTTTACGTGATCCCCGAGGAGAAACTGGTGATCGTGCGCTACGCCGACGACCGCGACGGCAGCTACCAGCATGACGCCTTCCTCAAGCTCGCCCAGGCGGCCTTCGCCCACGGGGAGGTGCAGCCATGATCCGTCGTCATCCGGTCCTCACCGCGCTGGTCCTGCTGGTGCTCATGCTCGCCGCCACGGCCTGGCAGAACCGCGTCCACCTCGCCGCCTTCCCCGGCATCATCGGCGCCTACACCGCCAAGGAGTACTGCTCCTGCCGTTACGTTATGGGGAACTCGGCGGACTATTGCCGGGCCTATACGAAGCAGTACGTGCCGACCAGCGGGTTCTTCGACGACGAAGCGCGCAAGCGGGTGACCGCCCGCGGCCTCGGCAGTACCCAGACAGCCGCCTGGCTCGGCGCGCGCGAAGGATGCCAGCTGATGCCCCGGGCGGATGAATTGAACCACTGACGGGCACGTTCCACGGAGCGGGGACGACCCGCTCTGGAGGAACGATGTCTTCTCTGAAATGCGCGCTGATCGGGGCGCTGCTGATCCTGGCCAGCCCCCTGGCGCTGGCCGAGTGGCAACTGGACGGCGACACCTCGCGGATCAGCTTCGTCTCGGTCAAGCGCGGCAAGATGGCGGAGGTCCAGCGCTTCGACCAGCTTTCCGGGCAGATCGACGACAAGGGTGCGGTGCGCCTCGTCGTGTCGCTGGCCTCCATCGACAGCGGCCTGGCGCTGCGCGATGAGCGCATGCGCAACTCCTTCTTCGAGGTCGAGCGCTACCCGGAAGCGACCATCACCAGCCAGCTCGACCTGAGTCTCTACGATGACCTGCAGGTGGGCCAGTCGCGGCCGGAAACCATCGACTTCATCCTCGACCTGCACGGCCAGCAGCGCCGGCTGAAAGCCGAAGTGCTGGTCAGTCGGCCCAGCGAAGAGCGTATCGAGGTGACCACCTTGGAGCCGCTGGTGCTCAAGCTGATCGACTTCGACTTGGAAGAGAAGCTTGTGCCGCTCAAGGAGGTCGCCAACCTCCCGTCGATCGCCCCGGAGGTGCCGGTGTTCGCGGTGCTGGGGTTCCGCCAGGTGATCAAGCAGGCGCCGTGATGGCGCGCCTGCGAACGCGGCTGTGGCCGGTAGGAGATTACAGGGTCAATGACTCACGTGAGGGCGCACGGTCATATCGACACCCAGCGCCTTCATGACAGCCAGCAGCGTCTTCAGAGTCGGGTTGCCGTGCTCGCTGAAGGAGCGATAGAGCTGCTCGCGGGAGAGCCCGGTTTCCCTGGCCAGTTCGCTCATGCCCTTGGCGCGAGCCACCACGCCCATGGCCTTGGCGATGTACGACGTATCGCCGGTTTCCAGCGCATCGCTCATGAATTCGGCAATGGCCTCGGGGTTGGTGAGGTATTCAGCGGGATCGAATTCGGAAAATGTGTCAGTCATGTTGTGCCTTCCACGCCTGCAAAATCTGGTGGGCAGCCTGAATGTCGCGGCGCTGGCTGCCCTTGTCGCCGCCGCAGAGCAGAATCACCAGCGTGTCGCCCTGCTGGTGGAAATACACCCGATAGCCAGGGCCGTAGTGAATCCGCAGTTCGCTGACACCCTGGCCAACTGGAGCGAGGTCGCCGGGCAGTCCCTCCATCAACCGGTTGATCCGGGCGACGATGCGCGCCCTGCCGGTGGTATCGCTGAGCCCTTTCAGCCAGGCGCGGAACCGGCTGGATTCAATCTTCTTCATGGATGATTGTAGTCTATAAAATACAGTATGGATCGGGCAGAGAGTCTCGATTACTGCCGGGTTCCGACGGAAAACGCCGCGATCCCTGAGGCGCGCGGCGTTCGGGCTTGTGGTCGGGATAACGCGGTTGCTCCCGCTGCTCATGATCGGTACGGCGAGGAATGTCCGTCACGTAAACGTGGGGCGATCAGGCGGGATTAAGCCGGAAATAGGCTGCTTATCATCGATAAGGTGCGACGACGTTATCTTTCGACGTTGGGCCGCATCCATGTTTGAGATGCGGCTTCCGTCGTGTCCTTCGATGTCTTGGGAAATGGCCCACGCGAGCGCTGCTGGGGCGGCGCTTTGATCGAATTATCCGGCGTCTGATGGGGCTCCCGTAGGGCGTACAACCGTTCGCGGTTGTACGCCGATACCCCTGATTGTCAGTTCTCGCGCAGCTTGAGCTCGAAGTGCGTAGTGACAGGCTTCCAGGTTGAAGTCCGCACGGCTGGAAACCAAGGTCAAACGGCGTATAACGCCGAACGTTATACGCCCGCCTCTCCTGTTCCCGCGGGAGAGGCGGGCGCTCAATCATCGCGCGCGAACGCGTGGCACTGATCGGATAGCGGACGTACCGGGAAGTGCCATCAGGCCGGTACGCTGACCGCAAGAGACGGCGCCTGATGCTGTACCTGGAAGCCGAATCCGCAGCTGGCGGAGGTGGCGAGGATCAGCGCGAACAGCAGGGCGGTCTTCATGGCGGTTCTCCTGCGTTTCAGGATCGGGCGACTTCCAGTCTACGCCCCGTCCGCCGATGCGCGCCGAAGACCAGGAAACTACCCGCGGCGAACAGCCAGGCGCTGATACCGCCATACCCGAGCACCCAGCCGAAGCCCTGCACGAGCGCCGCCCGTGCGCCGACGGGGGCGTTAGTGCCCAACTGGCCGCTGGCGATGGCCGCGGCCCGCTGCAGGCGCGCTTCGCCTTCCACGTCGGGGAGCCCCGCGGCGACGCCCCAGAGCAGGAGCAGCCCCATCACCGCGATGTTGAGCGCCAGGGAAATCATCCGCGCGCTCATGTCGATGCCCGAGGCCATGCCGGCGCGGGCGGCGGGTACGGCGGCGGTGGAGGTGTTGGTCACCGTGGTGTTGGTCATTCCCAGACCGACGCCGGCCAGCACGCAGCCGGGCAGCATGGTCAGCCAGCTGGCGTGGTCCACGGCGCTGCCCCAGAGCATCAGCAAGAAGCCGGCGCCGATCACGAACATGCCTCCGGGAATCACCCAGCCGGGCTGGAAGCGGTGCGCCAGGCGCTCGGCGATCGGCGGCACCACCAGGGTCGGCAGGGTGTAGGACAGGAGCGACCAGCCGGCCTTCACGTCGTCGTAGCCGAGCACGCCGTGGTAGTAGACCGGCAGGTAGATCATCAGCGGCCAGAAGCTCACATTCATCCCCGCCGAGCCGAACATGGCGCCGGAGAAGGCGCGGATGCGCAGCACGGAGAAATCGAACATCGGGTGCGCCACGCGGCGCTCGATGGCGATGAAGGCCGCCAGGCAGGCGAGGCTGATCAGCAGGATCGCCAGTGCGGCCGGGCTGCTGAAGCCCATGTCGGCGCCCTGGGTGATGTAGAAGACGGTGCCGAGCACGGCGAGCGACAGGGTCAGCATGCCGCCCAGGTCGAGCCTTTCGGCGTCCGGGTCGCGGGATTCCACCGCGCCGTACTGCGCCAGCGCCAAGGTGAGCAGGGCGAGCGGCCCGTGCACCAGGAACACCCATTGCCAACTGGCCAGGGCGACGATGGCGCTGCCGATGATCGGCCCGAAGCCCAGGCCGATGCCGAAGATCACGCCCCAGGCGGCGAAGGCGCGGACGCGCTCGGCCGGGTCGCTGAACTGGCTGGTCAGCACCGCCACCTGGCAGATCAGCATGACCCCGCCGGCGGCGCCCTGCAGGAAGCGCCCGGCGATCATGGCCGGCATGCTGGTCGCCAGCCCGCAGAGCAGCGAGGTGAGGCCGAACAGCGCCAGGCTGATGACGAACAGGCGCTTGCGGCCGAAGCGGTCGGCCAGGGTGCCGGCGGCCATCAGCACGCTGGTGACGGCGATGGTGTAGGCGTTCATCACCCATTGCAGGTCCTGGAAGTCGCCGTGCAGTACGCGCTCCAGGGCCGGCAGGCTGGCCGGCACGCTGGAAATCTCCAGGCCGAACATCATCGAGGACAGGCACACCGCCGCCAGGGCGATGAGATTGCGAGGGTTGTGGATAGCAGTCATGGGCGAGGCTCCGTTTCCGAGCCTCCATTCTGGAAAAGAACAAGGTTCCCCATTGGCTCCATTTCGTCCCATTATTGGGGCTTGTCAGGATTCAAATGGGCAGGCCGATGGATGACCGACTCGATGGCATCGCCACCTTCGTCCAGGTGGTGGACGCCGGCAGCTTCGCTCTGGCGGCGGAGCGCCTGAACCTCACGCGCTCGGCGGTGGGCAAGGCCATTGCCCGGCTGGAGGCGCGCCTGGGCGTACGGTTGCTACAACGCACCACGCGCAGCCAGAACCTCACCGATGATGGCCAGGTGTTCTACGACAGCTGCGTGCGCGCCCTGGCGGAACTGGACGCCGCGCACGTCGCGCTCGAAGGCGGGCGCGTGGAGCCGCGTGGGCGCTTGCGGGTCAGCGTGCCGATCTCCTTCGGCCACCTCTGCGTGGCGCCGCTGATGCTGGCGCTGGCGCGGCAATATCCGTCACTGAAGATCGATCTGTCCTTCACCGACCGCCGCGTCGATCTGGTGGAAGAGGGCATCGACCTGGCCGTGCGTATCGGCCCGCTGAGCGACAGCGCCACACTGGCCGCGCGCAAGCTGGGCGTGCAGTACACCGGCATCGGCGCGGCGCCGTCGTACATCGCCGAGCATGGCATGCCGGACCACCTCGACGATCTTGTCGGCCACGCGTCCATCAGCTATTCCGTCGCGGGTGTCACCTCGCCCTGGGACATGCGCGACGACGACGGCTATGCCAGACGCATCGAGATGAACCCGCAACTGAGCATGGACGACCTGCAGGCCATCACCGCCGCCGCCGTGGCCGGCTTCGGCCTGGCACGGTTGCCGACCTGGCTGTTGGCGCGGCACGTGAAGCGCGGCGAGCTGGTGGTGGTGAAGGGGCGTTGCAGGTTGCCGCCACTGGACATCCATGCGGTGTGGCCGAAGACCCGCTACATGCCGTCGAAGATCCGTTGCGCCATCGATGCGCTGGTGGCCGGGATCCCCGCGTTGCTGGCCGACTGAACCATTGTCGCCGGCGCCTGCCCAAGGGCTCGCCGGTCGGCTGGTTTGCAAGCCGACGGCGGGCCGCTATCGTTGGCCGTTGTTCCGTCCGGTTTTCATGTAAGGGATTTCATGCGCTCGCTGTTCGTCTTCCTCCTCGCGGCCTGTTTCGCCGCTTCCGCCCAGGCCGCCTGGTACCTCGACTATGAGTCGTCGCGGCTGACCTTCGTCACCAGCAAGAACACCGACATCGCCGAGGTGAGCCGCTTCCTGGTGATGCACGGCAAGGTCGACGAGCAGGGGCAGGCCGAGCTGCGCATCGAGATGGACTCGGTGAGCACCGGCATTCCGCTGCGCGACGAGCGGGTGCGCGAGCAGCTGTTCGAGACCGAGAAGTACCCGGATGCGCGGATCACCGCCCGCCTGGACCTGCGGCCGATCACCGATCTGGCCAGCGGTGTGCAGATGGAGATGCGCCTGCCGCTGCGCCTGGAGCTGCGCGGGCAATCCAGGGACTACCGCACCGACGTACTGATCACCCGCCTGGACGAGCACCGCTTCCAGGTGGTGACCCTCTCGCCGCTGGTGGTCAATGCCGCTGACTTCGGCCTGGCGCCGGGCGTGGCCCAGCTGCGCAAACTGGCCGGGTTGAAAAGCATCGGCCTGTCGGTGCCGGTGGGCGCCGTGCTGATCTTCGCTTCGCGGTGAGCGGACCGATCTTCCCCTGGCGAAGCGGCAATCGCTTCGCCCTGCTCTGCGACGGAGAGCGCTTCTTTCCGCGCATGTTCGAGGCCATCGACGGCGCCGAGCGGCAGGTCGAACTGGAGCTCTACCTGGTGGAGAGCGGCAGCTGCGCCGAGGCGCTGCTGGATCACTTGCTGGCCGCCCGCGCGCGAGGTGTGCGGGTGCGCTGCCTGTTCGACGCCTTCGGCAGCCTGAAGCTTTCCAACGCCTGGACGCGGCAGCTGGTGGAGGCTGGCGGCGAGCTGCGCCACTACAACCCGCTGAACTGGAAGGCCGGGCTGCGCAATCTTTACCGCGACCATCGCAAGCTGCTGCTGGTGGACGAGCGCATCGCCTATGTCGGAGGGACCGGTGCCACCGACGAGTTCTGGTCGGCGCGGGACAACCGCAGCGACTGGCACGAGGTGATGGTGGAGATGACCGGCGCCGTCGTCGCCGACTGGCAGCGCCTGTTCGAGCGCCAGTGGCACGCCACTTTTGGCGTGCGGGCGTGGAAGCCCCGCGAGGAAGTCCTGCTGACCCGGCTGCCGCCTCGACCCAGCGAAGGGGATGGCATGGCGCGGGTCGCTTACGCGGACGCCAGCCAGCACCGCGACATCCTCCAGGCGCTGGTGCGCTCGTTGCGTGGGGCGCGCCAGCAGGTGTGGCTGGCGACGCCGTACTTCCTGCCGACCTGGAAGGTCCGCCGCGCGCTGCGCAAGGCGGCCCAGCGCGGAGTCGATGTGCGCCTGCTGCTCACCGGGCGGCTCACCGACCATGCGCCGGTGCGCTATGCCGGCCAGCGCTATTACCCACGTTTATTGCGCGCCGGTGTACGGATATACGAGTACCAGCCACGTTTTCTTCATCTGAAGATGGTACTGGTCGACGATTGGGCCAGTGTCGGCTCCTGCAACTTCGATCATTGGAACCTTCGCTTCAATCTGGAGGCCAATGTAGAAGCGTTCGATCCGCAGTTCACTGCGGTGGTCGCCGATTGTTTGCGTGCTGACTTCGAGCAGAGCCGCGAGATAGACCTCGGCAGCTGGCATGCCCGGCCCTGGTGGAAGCGCCTGCGCGAACGACTATGGGGTTCCCTGGACCGGCTGGTGGTGACTTTTCTCGACCGCCGGCGCTGATCCGGTGGAACGCCCGAACCGATTTTTCGAAGAGGAGAGCGGCGTTGAGTACGAGTCAGAAGGAACGCTTCATCGGCCTGGAGTGGCTGCGCTTCCTGCTGGGCCTCTATGTGGTGGTCTATCACACCCTGCACAGCTACCCGGCGGAGCAGAAGTTCCCAGGTCTCGATGACCTGACCAGTCTGGGCTTCTTTGCCACCAGCACCTTCTTCGTGCTGTCGGGCTTTCTGCTCTGCCACGTCTATGTCAGCGATGGGCAACTGCGGGAGAGCCCGCGCAGCTTCTTCACCAAGCGGCTGTCCAACCTCTATCCGCTGCACATCTTTTCGATCCTGCTGACCATCGCTGTGCTGCTGGTGGTCAGCGGCCTGGGCATAGGCCCGGACCTGGACCAGGCTACGCCGCGCTTCGTCATCTATGACACCAACGAGGTCATCGGGCGCCTGCAGCCGCAGTTGTTCCATCACTGGATGAGCGACCGCGAGCTGCTGTTCAACAGCATCCTGCAGCTCACCATGATGCAGGCGTGGAATCCGTACTACCTGACCTTCAACGCGCCGCTCTGGTCGCTCTCGACGCTGTTCTTCTTCTACCTCTGCTTCCCCTATGTCGCACCGCGGCTGGCGCGGGTGCGGCACAAGTGGCGGCTACTGATCATCCTCTGGCTGCTGTACCTGGTGCCGCCGCTGCTGGTGGTGACCAGCCAGGAATACGGCATGCCCTGGACCGGCCTGCTGCACCGCAATCCGCTGCTGCGCCTGCCGGAGTTCCTCGGCGGCATCCTCGCCTACGGACTGTTCCGCCAGTACAAGGACGCCGGCCACACGCCGGGGCGCGGGCTGGCGCTATCCATGGGGGCGTTCGTGCTGGTGAATTTCCTGGTGGCGGACTACCTCTACACCCACGGCGCAAAGTTCTGGTACTTCCTGCTGCACAACGGCCTGCTGCTGCCGGCGCAGCTGATGCTGGTGTACCTCAGCGCATTGCCGCGCGATCCGCGCAGCAGCCTGGTCCGGCGCTGGTCGCCGCGCCTGGGAGCGGCGTCGCTGTCGCTGTTCGCCCTGCATGTGCCGTTGTTCACCCTGTTCTCGCGGATCGAGAAGCTGATCCGCGCGCCGGGGAATTGCCTGGCCGACTGGGCCTTCTGCGTCGACGAGGCGACCCGCCAGCCGCTGTCGTTGTGGCTGTACCCGCTGTTCCTGCTGTTCATGGTGACCAGCTGCGTGCTGGTGCAGGAGCGCTGCGTGGTGCCGGTGCGCAAGTGGCTGGTGCGGCATCTGTTGCCGGCATCGTCGTCACGGGCGCGGGTGGTGACGGAGAGTTGATGTGTGGGCGACGCCGGGCGTAACCGTTGATGTCTTGCGTTGGGCGGTTCGCGAGCAAGCTCGCTCCTACAGGTATGTGCCGATGCGCTCTTCGTGGGGGCGAGCTTGCTCGCGAACCCGGTGGGGGGCCGACATTGCCAACCGATCGCGGACGAAGTCCGTTCCTACGAAGAGCACCGCCCGCTGATGGAGGCGCCCTCAGCCCACCTGAGCCTGCCAGTCATTGAGGTTGTAGTAGTTGCTCACCCGCGCGATCTTGCCGTCGCGGATCTCGAAGAAGGCGCCGGCCGGCAGCACGTAGGTCTGCCCGCTGGCCGGCGGCAGGCCCTCGTCGGTGCTCAGGTATTCGCCATGCACGACGAACTCCGCCGCGCCGCGCGTGCCGTCCTCGCTGGCCATCACCACGATGTCCGCCAGGCGTTCGCGGTAGCAGCGGTTCATGTGCTCCATGAAGCGCGCGAAGGCCTCCTTGCCATGCTGGCGCTCGCCCTGGTTGATGTCGTGCACCACCTCGTCGTGCAGCAGGCCGAGGAAGGCGGGCATGTCGCCGGCGTTGAAGGCGGCGTAGTAGGCACTGATCAGGGCCTTGGCGTGCATGGGTATGCTCCTGTCGCGGGTAGGGCTTAAGGTGGGCTTGCTGGCCATGATAGGTTGACCCGTCGGCCATCACTTTGCCGTTTGCGGCATCCAGCGGACGAAAACGACCATGCCCACGGACATCCGCCTGCTCAGCGGCAGCGCCATCCGCCCCTTCATCGATGACCTGGCGCGCCTGCGGATCACCGTGTTCCGCGAATATCCCTATCTCTACGACGGCACCCCGGAGTACGAGGCGAACTACCTCGATACCTACGTGCGTTCGCCCTGGAGCCTGTGCGTGCTGGTACTCGACGGGAACCAGGTCGTCGGCGCCTCCACCGGCCTGCCGCTTGCGGATGAGACCGAAGAGTTCCAGCGGCCCTTCCTCGAACAGGGCTGGAACCCCGAACACATCTTCTACTTCGGCGAGTCGGTGCTGTTACCGGCGTACCGCAATACCGGCCTGGGCCTGCGCTTCTTCGAGGAACGCGAGCGCTATGCACGCGGGCTGCAGCGCTTCGACTGGTGCGCCTTCTGCGCGGTGCAGCGGCCGCAGGACCACCCGGCGCGCCCCGCCGGCTACCGGACGCTGGATGAATTCTGGCGGCGCCGGGGCTTCAGCCCCCGTCCGGAATTGCACACCGAGTACCACTGGCGCGATGTCGGCGAGCCGCGGGAGAGCGCCAAGCCCATGTCCTTCTGGCTCAAGGAGCTGACCTGATGATCCGTGTTGCCGCCTGCCAGTACGCCATCGAGTTGCACGAACACTGGGAGGCTTACGCGCAGCACCTTGAGGGCCTGTGTGCCGAGGCGGCGGAGCAGGGCGCGCGTCTGCTGGTGCTGCCCGAATATGCCGGCCTGGTGTTGAGCGGACTGTTGCCCGAGGCACAGCGCAGCGACCTGCACGGCTCCATCGCCGGCCTGCAATCGTGGTTGCCGAAATGGTTGGCGCTGTGCGAATCCATCGCCTGGCGGCTGAATCTCTACCTGGTGCCCGGCTCCGCGCCGGTGCTGGACGATGACGGCCTGTACCGCAATCGTGCCTGGCTATTCGGCCCGCAGGGCCTGCTCGGCACCCAGGACAAGCTGCTGATGACGCGCTTCGAGCGCGAGCAGTGGAACATCGTCGGCGGCGCAGGCCTGCGCGTGTTCGAAACCGAGTTCGGTCGGCTGGGCATCCTCATCTGCTACGACAACGAGTTTCCACTGCTGGCGCGTACCCTCGCCGAGCAGGAGGTCGACCTGATTCTCGCGCCCAGTTGCACGGACACCGAGGCCGGCTATCACCGCGTGCGCATTGGCGCCCAGGCCCGTGCGCTGGAGAGCCAGATCGCCGTGCTGCACTCGCCGACCGTGGGGCTTGCGCCCTGGTCGCCGGCGCTGGACGAAAACGTCGGCCGCGCGGGGCTCTACGTGCCGCCGGACTACGGCATGCCCGCCGACGGCGTGCTGGCACTGAGCGAAGAACTGATGCCGGCAACCAGCCGCTGGCTGCTGCACGACCTGGATCTGGACGAGGTCCGCCGCGTGCGCCGCGAAGGGCAGGTTTTCACCCGCCGCGACTGGCCGGAGCAGTTCACGCCGGGGCGTTTGAAAGTCCTCGGCTGAGAAGACCCGGACTTTCGACGGGTGGCAAGGCGCGGTGCCGTGGTTATGCTCCGGGCATAACCATAAGAGGGACTTTCCATGCTCCGACTGGCCCTGTGCGCCTTCCTATTGCTGCTGGCCGGCTGCAGTTCGCCCGGCGCGTTCTTCGGCGCACTCGATGGCCCGATGTTCAGTGCGCAGCCGAGCGATCCGCAGCATGCGACGGTGTACATCTACCGCCCGCAGAACCAGTGGTCCGACGAGGAACTGGAAGCGCCGGGGCTGTTCCTCGACAACGAACTGATCGGCAGCCTGCCGAGCAACGGCTATTTCGCCATGAGCTTTGCGCCGGGCAGCTACCAGTTGCAGATGCGGCGCCCGCTGTTGGGCAGCTTCTGGACCTGCTTCGCGGGCGGCACCCTGGACTTCACCCTGATCTCCGGCTTCGCCCTGGAGGCGAAGGCTGGCCAGGTCTACTACCTGCGCTACGACGAGACCCACACGCCGCCCAAGTTTCAGCACAACGCCGGGGAGGGCGCCGGCCCGTTGAACCTGGTAGGCAATGAGCTGGGCTCGCGGGAGATACCCGCCACGCGTCAGGTGCAGGCGCCGGTGAGCATCGCCGCCAGCGGCAAGACCGTCGAGGAGCCGGGCTTTTTCGAGCGCATCGGCCTCTGAGGTGATGCGCTGTAGTAGCGGCCTATTACCCGCCGATTGCGCGACTGACTAAGCTCTCCCGCATGCCCGGTCACCACGGCCGGGCCCTGCCGGGAGGATGCCCACGATGGCCGCGAAGAAGATCCTGATGCTGGTCGGCGACTACGCCGAAGACTACGAAACCATGGTGCCGTTCCAGGCGCTGCTGATGGTCGGGCATAACGTCCATGCCGTCTGCCCGGACAAGAAGGCCGGCCAGAGCATCCGCACGGCCATCCACGATTTCGAAGGCGACCAGACCTACAGCGAGAAGCCGGGCCACAACTTCGCGTTGAACGCCACCTTCGCCGAGGTGCGCGCCGAGGATTACGACGCGCTGCTGATCCCTGGCGGCCGCGCCCCGGAATACCTGCGCCTGAACGCCAGGGTGATCGAACTGGTGAAAGCCTTCGACGCCGCGAAGAAGCCCATCGCCGCCGTCTGCCATGGCGCCCAGTTGCTGGCCGCCGCGGGTGTGCTCAAGGGGCGCGCGTGCAGCGCTTACCCGGCCTGTGGCCCGGAAGTGAAGCTGGCCGGTGGCGAGTACGTGGACATCCCGGTGGATGCCGCCCATGTCGATGGCAATCTGGTCACCGCGCCCGCGTGGCCGGCGCATCCCGCGTGGCTGGCGAAGTTCCTCGAAGTGCTGGGTACCAGGATCAGCCTGTAAACTGGTCCGTCATCGAAGCTGGAGAAGCCGTCCATGTGCGAACTCTACGTAAAGGCCGACCCGATTCTCTATGAGTCGCGCTCCCGCTCGCTGCGCATCCGTGGCGTGGTCACCACCCTGCGCCTGGAGAACCAGTTCTGGGACATCCTGCGGGAGATCGCCGAGGTGGACGGCATGACCACCAACCAGCTGATCGCCAAGCTCTATGACGAGGTGATGGACTATCGCGGGGAGGTGGTGAATTTCGCTTCCTTCCTGCGGGTGAGCTGTACCCGTTTTCTAGCCCAGCGCCGTGACAATGTCGTGGAACTGAACCGGGTGCCGCGCAGCGCGTGAGCGTTGGACAGACGCTCCTGGTAGCAGATAGTTCATCTTGCCGGTGAAAGAAGCGACGGTAGCTTTACCCGGTAGGCGGCCGCTCATGGTTGAGGTACCGAACTGGCCCTCCCCATAGTTGCACCCCGATGCTAAGGCCAACGGCAACTGCGTGCGCATTGACGCCTAGGCACGTGCTGGAAAACCAGATTTCCATCTGGCCGGTTGGAGTCTTTCTTCCTGGCGCTGGATGTGAACATATACCGTGCGGGGGCTCTATGTACCGCCAGACTGCGGTATACCGCATGATTGTCGAAAGTACCGATCACCAGCCTGTATCTGCTCTGTAACCTCTATCTGGCCGAAGTGAGCCCGGCACGACCAGCCAGTGCAGTTTGGGCAAGTGCGGTTGCGAACTGAGGCTCTTGCGTTCCGGCTGTTTCTGGCTGAGCGGAGTTAGAAGTCCCGAAAGTAGCCGGCCGCAATTTCACCGTAGCGACGTGCGCCGATTTCATTCAGGTGATGGTTGTCGTGGTAGATCAGGGTATTGTCGACGAAGGGGGCGGTTGCGAACAGAGGCTCTCCGGAGAGATCGAGGAACCGTGCGGAAGGATGCCGGGTGACGATGTGCGCGATGGTACGGTTGGCCGCCTGCCATTGACTGTTGAGCTTGCGGTTGATGGGCAGGTGTAGTTGCTCGAAACGGTTCATGCGCAGCATGTCTGAGTCGAACATTGGTAGCTGGGCCATCACTAGTACCTTCTGCCCCTTGGCATCTGTGCCTTCGAGGAACTGCTCGAAGGACTTCAGGAAGGCTGGGCTCTGGACCTGATACTGCCACATGGCCGCGATTACGATCTTGTGTGCATCGCGGATGAAGGGGGCCGCGGCTGCGATCTGTGCCGCGCACTGGGGGCGAGCCCATTCGGGCAAGCGCTCGACGTCAAATCCTGGGATAGTCACGCAACTGCTTCCGGTGATGATTCGGGCGGAAGAATGGTTGGTCATTCCTACCTGATCGAAGAACAGATTCAATTGTGCGGCATGGCTGTCTCCTAGAACCAACAGCGTTTCAGTGCCGGTCCGGTCCCCGTGGATGCAGTCGCCGACTATCTTGCCGTGGCAGATTTTCGCATTCACGGCATAGCGAGTTTGTTCGTCGGGAAGAGGCGCAACGACGGCGCGATTGATCGTGCTGGAGGTGGCGATCAGCGGAGTTGCCACCATGCCCAATGTGAGGACACGTATCAGTGTTGCTCGCGGGTCGTGAGTCGAACGGAACGGTCGCTCGATCCAGCGATAGGACAGGTAGGACGGGCCGAAGGTGAGCAGGGTGAACGCCAGAAGTTCGGCAGGCTCCAGCTCGTACCTGCCGGTGTAGTAGCGAATGCCTGCGAGGACCGGCCAGTGCCAGAGATAGAGCGAATAGGATAGGCCACCGATCCATACCATAGGTCTGGTGGACAGGAGCCGGCTGACCAGGCCGTGTTGCGAGGCGATCATCAACGACGCGCCCAGGCAGGGCAAAAGTGCGATCCAGCCCGGGAAGGTGCGAGATTCGTCGATCCAGACCAGACTGCTTATCACGAGCGCCAGCCCGATCCAGGCCAGGAAGCTGGCCAAGCGACGGGGAATGATGAGGCTTGGCTTAAGCACCGCCAAGCTTGAGCCGACAAGAAACTCGGGAGCACGGGCCAGCAGAGAAAAGTAGGTCGCCTGACGGATGCCGGGCTCGGCAAGGCGATAGCCCACATAGGTGGTCACTAGCACCACCAAGGCAGGCAGTAACCACTTGTGCAGGCGCACCGGTATCAGGGCCAGTAACAGCGGTAGTATCAGGTAAAACTGCATCTCCACGGCCAGTGACCAAGTATGCAGCAGGGGAAGTTCATGGGCTCTGGGGGCGAAATAGTCTCCAAATCCGGCGAAATAATGATTGCTATTGAAGTACAGCGCCGCGTTGAGGCTCTGCTTGAAGAAATTGAAATCGGCCGGGGTCAGGAGTACTGACATGACGGCCGCGACTGCCACGAGCAACACCATATAGGCCGGAACAATGCGCTTGAGCCGGCCCAGATAGAAATCCTTGAGGCTGAAGTGCCCCAGTTCCCTTTGGCGCAGGATGATTGAAGTAATAAGGAAACCGGAAATAACTAGGAAGATGTCGACGCCTACGAATCCACCTGGGAGCCAAGCCTTGTTCGCATGGAAGATAATTACCGCCAGCACGGCTATGGCACGTACCCCCTGGATATCATTTCGCATCGAGATATCGGCAAGCGGCGATCTCGATGCGCTCTCAAAGGTGGCATCCTGGCGCGCAGAGGGGCCGACATAGGTTTTCATGCTGGGTGGATCTTCCTCGGGCAGCGGGTGCCCAATGTATATTTGGTTTCGTTGGGGATGTGGATCCGCTCGGCAAACGAAATGCCCGGCTTTGTGCCGGGCATTTCTTCTTGTGTCAGTGACTTACTTCACTTCCACCGCCAGGTTTTCGGCGATCTTCTTCTGCCAGATGGCCGGGCCGGTGATGTGCACCGACTCGCCATTGGTGTCGACCGCGACGGTCACCGGCATGTCCTTCACGTCGAACTCGTAGATCGCTTCCATCCCCAGTTCGGCGAAGGCCAGGACCTTGGACTTCTTGATCGCCTGGGCGACCAGGTAGGCGGCGCCGCCCACGGCCATCAGGTAGACGGCCTTGTTGTCCTTGATTGCCTCGATGGCGATGGGGCCGCGCTCGGACTTGCCGATCATGCCCAGCAGGCCGGTGCTTTCCAGGATCTGGCGGGTGAACTTGTCCATGCGGGTCGCGGTGGTCGGGCCAGCCGGGCCAACCACTTCGTCACCGACCGGATCGACCGGGCCGACGTAGTAGATGAAGCGGCCTTTGAGGTCCACCGGCAGCTCTTCGCCCTTGTTCAGCATGTCGACCATGCGCTTGTGCGCAGCATCGCGGCCGGTGAGCATCTTGCCGTTGAGCAGCAGGGTTTCGCCCGGCTTCCAGCTCTGCACTTCTTCCGGGGTGATCTTGTCCAGGTCGACGCGGCGCGCGGACGGGCCGGCTTCCCAGACGATTTCCGGGTAGGCGTCCAGCGGCGGCGCTTCCAGCGAAGCCGGGCCGGAGCCATCGAGCACGAAGTGGGCGTGACGGGTGGCTGCGCAGTTGGGGATCATGCAGACCGGCAGGGACGCTGCGTGGGTCGGGTAGTCCATGATCTTCACGTCGAGCACGGTGGTCAGGCCGCCCAGGCCCTGGGCGCCGATGCCCAGCTGGTTGACCTTCTCGAACAGCTCCAGGCGCAGCTCCTCGATGCGGTTCTGCGGGCCGCGGGCCTTCAGTTCGTGGATGTCGATCGGGTCCATCAGGACTTCCTTCGCCATTACCGCGGCCTTCTCGGCGGTACCGCCGATGCCGATGCCGAGCATGCCTGGCGGGCACCAGCCGGCCCCCATGGTCGGAACGGTCTTCAGCACCCAGTCGACGATGGAGTCGGACGGGTTGAGCATGGCCATCTTCGACTTGTTCTCGGAGCCGCCGCCCTTGGCCGCGACGTCCACTTCCACGGTGTTGCCGGGGACGATGGAGTAGTGGATCACCGCCGGGGTGTTGTCCTTGGTGTTCTTACGCGCGCCGGCCGGGTCGGCCAGGATGGAGGCGCGCAGGACGTTCTCCGGCAGGTTGTAGGCGCGACGCACGCCTTCGTTGATCATGTCGTCGACGCTCATGGTGGCGCCGTCCCAACGTACGTCCATGCCGACGCGGACGAACACGGTGACGATGCCGGTGTCCTGGCAGATCGGGCGATGGCCGGTGGCGCACATGCGCGAGTTGATCAGGATCTGCGCCATCGAGTCCCGGGCGGCCGGCGATTCTTCACGCAGGTAGGCCTCATGCATGGCCTGGATGAAATCAACCGGGTGGTAGTAGGAGATGAACTGCAGGGCATCGGCGACGCTCTGGATCAGGTCGTCTTGCTTGATCACGGCCATGGAGCACGGTCCTCTTCAGGCGGGTATTACAGGCGCGAGGCCTGTTACGTCGGGAGTTCGCCGGCACGGTTCCGGCGAAAAAAGGCGCCGTAGTATACCGCTGCGGCTGCTTGCCGCGCACCCGCCAGTGATCCGACCTTGGTCCCAGGTGGCCGCCACTTTTATTTTAAAAGCCACATGGGCGCCCACATTCCGATCGGCTAGGCGGCCGGGCGCTTTGATAGTAGAGTGGAGGCCAGGTGCCATTACGGGATGGAGCCCCATGAGCACACTGCTGAAACAGCGCGCCTTACAAAAACTACTCATCAGGCGATTCGGCATGGCCGTCGGCACTTACGCGCTGGCGCAGCTATTGCTATGGATGGCGGTGTTTGGTGACTTCTTCCGCGGCTCCGTCGCCTTCGCGCTGGGTTGCACGCTTCTGGTAGTGGCCAGCCAACTGGTCTTCTTCTGGTTGTTCCTCACCGGGCGCAACCAACGCTTCTCCGACCCGAGCATGACCGAGCCGCAGGTGCTGGTCGCGCTCCTCTGGCACACCCTGTTCCTGGCCAACGTCGACAGCGCGCGCGGCACCCTGATGGTGTTCTACGTGCTGATCCTGCTGTTCGGCGTATTCCAGCTACAGCCCAGGGTGTTCGCCCGTTGCGCGGCGCTGGCGTTCATCGCCTTCGCCGGCCTGAACCTGTGGGAGGCCTTCCAGCAGCGCCTCGAATTGCCCGCCCAGGCGATCCTGCAACTGCTGGTGCTGTTCATCGTCCTGGTCTGGCTCAGCCTGTTCGCAGGCTATGTCCAGGCGCTGCGCCAGCGCATGCGCCAGCGCCGCTACGCGCTGCAGGCCCACCAGGACACGCTGCGCGGGATGATGCGTCAGCTGGAGGACCTGGTGGCTACCGATGAGCTGACCGGCCTGTTCAACCGCCGCCACTTCCTGCGTCTGGCCGGTCGCGCACGGGACGAGATGCAACTGCATCAGCGCCACGGCCTGGCGCTGATCGACCTGGATCACTTCAAGCGCATCAACGACCTCCATGGCCACGCCGCCGGCGACCGCGTGCTGCAGACCTTCGCCGCAGTGGCGCGGGCCTGCCTGCGCGAGGGCGACATCCTGGCGCGCTACGGCGGCGAGGAGTTCGTCCTGCTGCTGCCCAATGCCGACGCCGACCGGCTGGCCACCTGCTGCGAACGCCTGCGCATGGCCTACGCCGACGCGCAGCCGGTAGGGGTGAACATCGAAGTGCTGAGCCTGTCGGCGGGGATGACCCTGCTGGAGCCCACCGACGATCTCGACGAAGCCTTGCAACGGGCCGACCAGGCGCTCTACCGTGCGAAACGTAGCGGACGTAACCGCTGCGATGCCGCATGGGAGTGGACGCGTGCCTGAGATACAGGCCGGATCGCAACGCTTTTCGGTAACCCCCGGAGTCAACCTGCTCGATGCCCTGCGCGGGGCCGGCGTCGCCGTGCCTTACAGTTGCCGCGCCGGCAGCTGCCACGCCTGCCAGGTGCGCTGCACGCGCGGAGAAGTCCGCGATGCATTGCCCGATGCGCTGGAAGCCGCACGACGCGACGAGGGCTGGCGGTTGTCCTGCCAGTGCCAGGTCATCGAAGACCTCGCCGTGGAAGTCTTCGATCCGCAGCGCGACGGCCTGCCCGCCAGCGTCGCCGAGCTGGACTGGCCGGCGCCGGACGTACTGCGCCTTCGCCTGACGCCGCAACGCCCGCTGCGCTATCGCGCCGGGCAGCACTTGATCCTCTGGAGCGCCGAGGGCGTGGCGCGGCCCTACTCGCTGGCCAGCGTGCCGGGTATCGACCCCTGGCTGGAGTTCCATATCGATTGCCGTCTGCCCGGCGCCTTCAGCGACTTCGCGCGCCAGTTGAGGGCGGGCGACAGCGTACGCCTGGGCGAGCTGCGCGGCGGCGCCCTGCACTATGACCCCGAATGGCACGAGCGGCCGTTGCTGCTGATGGCCTCCGGCACCGGTCTGGCGCCGCTCTGGGGTGTGCTGCGCGAGGCGTTGCGCCAGCATCACGCAGGTCCCATCCGGGTCATTCACCAGGCCCATGACCACGCCGGCCACTACCTCGCCGAAGCGCTGCGCGCGCTTGCCGCCGCGCACCCGGAGCTGGAGGTGACGCTGATGACCGCGGCCGAGTCGGCCGAAGTTTTGGCGCAACTCCGGCTTGTTTCGCGGCGGAGCATCGCCTTACTCTGCGGCCACCCCGACAGCGTCGATGCCTTCGCCCGCCGCCTCTACCTCTGTGGCGTGCCGCGCGGCCAGACGCTGGCCGACCTATTCCTTCCGCACGCCTGAAGCGGCGCGCGGCCCCAATAAGTAGAAGTCCAATAAGAAGGATTTGCCATGAGCGAACAGATTCTCGTCGAACGCGAACAGGGCCTGCTGACCCTGCGCCTGAACCGTCCGGACAAGATGAACGCGCTGACCCGCACCATGTACTCCGCCCTGGCCGAGGCCCTGGAGGCGGCGGAGGCGGACCGCACCGTGCGCGTGGTGCTGATCACCGGCGGCGCCGAGTGCTTCACCAGTGGCAATGACATCGTCGACTTCCTCCAGCAGCCGCCCAGCGGCCCGGACAGCCCGGTATTCCGCTTCATGCGTGCGCTGATGGACTTCACCAAGCCGGTGGTCGCGGCGGTGGCCGGCCCCGCCGTGGGGATCGGCACCACCCTGCTGCTGCACTGCGACCAGGTCTTCGTCGCCCAGGGCAGCAAGTTCAAGATGCCCTTCGTCAACCTCGGCCTGTGCCCGGAGTTCGGCTCCAGCTTCCTGGTGCCGCGCCTGGTCGGCCCTGTGAAGGCGGCCAGCCTGCTGATGCGTGGCGAAGGCTTCAGCGGTGAGCAGGCGGTGGCCTACGGCATCGCCAACGAGGCGCTGGCCGACGGCGCCGCCGCCATCGAGCGTGCCCGTGAGGTCTGCCAGTCGCTGCAGCAACTGCCGCCGGCGGCGGTGGCGCTGAGCAAGCGCCTGCTCAAGGCGCCCTATATCGAGCAGCTGCGCCAGGTGGTGGCAGAGGAAGGGCAACTCTTCGTCGAGCGCCTGCACTCGCCGGAAGCCCAGGAAGCGCTGAGCGCCTTCACCCAGCGTCGCCAGCCGGATTTCTCCAAGTTCCTGTAACGGCTCCCACAGGTTCGGCATGCAGGGCGTATGACGCTCCGCGTTGTACGCCGCCCGGCCTTGGTCTCCATGCGCTCCGTGCTTGGCCGTGGCGCCAACGACGAGGACGGTGTATCGGCGTACAACCGCGAACGGTTGTGCGCCCTACGGATGCACCCGGTTGCCCACACAATCTGTGGAGCGTGCTGTGGATAAGCTTTGGGGCAACTTGGCGAACCCGCGGCAGTCGTGGTCTGCAGGGGATTGAGCGGTATTTGAGCGACGCCCGGCAGGTTGCCCACACAAGATGTGGAAGGTGTTGTGGATAACCTTGGGGTCAAGGCGCCAAGCCCGCACGGCGCCTGGCTTCCAAGCCATTGGTTGCCCTTTGAGCAACCCGGAATGAAAAAGGCCGCCCATAAGGGCGGCCTTTTTTGTTGCCGGTGCAGGATCAGACCAGCAGATCACCCACGTGCAGCACCTTCATGGTGTTGGTGCCGCCCTGGGTGGTGTAGCTGTCGCCCTTGGTCAGGATCACCCAGTCGCCCTTGGTCACCACGCCGCGCTGCAGCAGCGCGTCGACGGCTTCCTGGCTGACTCGCTCCGGCGGCAGCGCGGCTGGGTCGAAGGGGATGGTTTCCACGCCGCGGAACAGCGCCACGCGGGCCTGGGTTTCGCGGTGCGGGGAGTAGGCGAAGATCGGCACCGAGGAGCGGATGCGCGACATGATCAGCGGGGTGTAGCCGCTTTCGGTCAGGCAGATGATCGCCTTGATGCCCGGGAAGTGGTTGGCGGTGTACATGGCCGCCAGGGCGATGCTCTCGTCGCAGCGCTCGAAGGTCTGGCCCAGGCGGTGGCTGGACTTCTTGGTGGTCGGGTGCTTCTCGGCGCCGGCGCAGATGCGCGCCATGGCCTGGACCGCTTCCACCGGGTATTCGCCGGCGGCGCTCTCGGCGGAGAGCATCACGGCGTCGGTGTAGTCGAGCACGGCGTTGGCCACGTCGGAAACTTCCGCGCGGGTCGGCATCGGGTTGTGGATCATCGACTCCATCATCTGGGTCGCGGTGATCACGGCCTTGTTGTAGCGGCGCGCGTGCAGAATGATCTTCTTCTGGATGCCCACCAGCTCGGCGTCGCCGATTTCCACACCGAGGTCGCCACGGGCCACCATCACCGCGTCGCTGGCGCGGATCAGGCCGTCGAGCGCCTCGTCGTCGGCCACGGCTTCGGCGCGCTCGATCTTGGCCACCAGCCAGGCGGTGCCGCCGGCTTCGGTGAGCAAGCTGCGGGCGTATTCCATGTCCTTGGCGTCACGCGGGAAGGACACGGCGACGTAGTCCAGGTCCATGCTCGCGGCGAGCTTGATATCGGCCTTGTCCTTGTCGGTCAGGGCCGGCGCGGTGAGGCCGCCGCCACGGCGGTTGATGCCCTTGTGGTCGGACAGCGGGCCGCCGATCAGCACTTCGCAGACCAGTTCGTCCGCCTTCACTTCCTTGACCGCCATGACCACGCGGCCGTCGTCCAGCAGCAGTTCGTCGCCGACGCCGCAGTCCTTCACCAGGTCCGGGTAGTCGATGCCCACGACTTCCTGGGTGCCGGCGTCACGCGGGTGGCTGGTGGAGAAGCGGAAGGTGTCGCCGACGGCCAGTTCGATGCGCTTGTTGGCGAACTTGGCGATGCGGATCTTCGGGCCCTGCAGGTCGCCCAGCAGCGCGACGAAGCGGCCGTGCTTGGCGGCCAGGTCGCGGACCAGCTTGGCGCGGGCGCGGTGTTCATCGGGAGTACCGTGGGAGAAGTTCAGGCGGGCGACGTCGATCCCGGCGAGGATCAGCTGTTCCAGGACTTCGGGGGAGTTGCTGGCTGGGCCGAGGGTGGCGACGATCTTGGTGCGGCGAAGGGACATGCGGGACTCCTAGGGGAAAGCAGCGGTCAGGCCGCCCGGAGAGCCTGGAAAGGTTCCGAAGGCAGCCAGGGCGCCATCTTACTCTCTTTCAGGTGACAGGTCTGATCACCAGCAGGTCGCATTCCACCTCTTCGAGCACCCGTTCGGCGGTCTGGCCGATCAGCGCGTTGTCGAACTGCCCGCGGGCGACCGCGCCCATCAGCAGCAGGTCGATGCCCTTGTCGCGCACGTAGGTGGGAATCACCTCTTCGGCAAAGCCCTGGCTCAGTTCGGTACGCGTGCGCTCGATGGCCGGGTATTGCGCCAGCAGGGCGTCGAAGGCTTCGCGGTGGTGGGTTGCGGTGCGTTTCACATAGTCGTCGTAGTTGGCCAGCAGTTCGGCGTTGAATGCCAGGGTCTGTGGCACTGCCACGTAGGCGTGCAGGTAATGCGCCTGCAGTTTCAGGCGTTGTTCGAACTCGCGGGCCACGCCGATCAGGCGGTGATCCAGCTCGGCCGGCTTGTCGCTGGCGTGCAGCGGGTCGAGCGCCGCGCACAGGCGTTCGCCGCGCCATTGGCCGTGTTGCACCAGCCACAGCGGCTGCGGGCAATGGCGGATCAGTTGCCAGTCGTGGTTGGTCAGCACCAGGCGCTTGAGCAGGCTGTGGTGGTGCGCGGACTTGAGCACCAGGTCGGGCTGGCTCTGCTCGCAGTGCAGGACGACCTGGCGGTGCAGCGGTTTGCCCCAGCGCGCCTGGCACTTCACCTCGATGCCGGCCTGGCGCAGCGGCGCGGCGAGCTGTTCCAGCCAGGTCAGGCGCTGCTCTAGCAGACTCTGCCGGCCCCGTTCGAGGTCGTTCTGGTCCAGCAGCAGGTTGTTGTCCAGGGCGGGATTGAACTCGCAGGCCAGCAGTTCCAGGTGTGCGCCGCTGCGTTCGGCGATCCATTGGGCGCGGGTGAGCGCGGGCTGGTCTTCGCGGGTGGGGTCGATGACGACGAGCAGGTGCTGGAGTTTCATGTCGGCTTCCTCGCGCGGGCTGCGACCATTGCAGTCCAAGCCTAGCGCGTAGCGCTTGATCTGGGTCAGCGCTGCGCGCGGGAAGTCGCCCTCAGTTGCGCTGGCTGTTCAGTGCCTGGTCGAGGTGGCGCGCCGCCTTGTCGGCGAGATCGCCGTTGGGGTACTCGGCCAGTTGCCGGCGCAGGTAGGCGATGGCCTGGTCGCGGTCGGGGTGCGGATTGTCCGGCGCCATGTACATCAGGCCGAGCTGGTACAGCGCCTTTTCGCGGATGTCCGGCGGAATGGCCGGGTCGTTGGCGCCCAGCAGGTAGAGCTGCGCGGCTTCGTCGACGCGGTCCTTGAGCACCGCGCGGCGCGACAGCAGGGTCATGTCCGGATCGAGGCTGGGCTTGTTCAGGTCGAGGTTGTACTGCGGCTTCCAGTCCGCCAGCAGCTCGCGGGCGTTCTTCTGTACCGGGTCCCTGGCGCGCTGGCGGATCATCAGGATGCGCGCGTCGGCGTGGGCGGCGGCCTGGGTGCCGGGGAACTCGCGGTCGATGCGCTCGAAGTACTGCAGCGCCTTCGCATCGTCGCGCTGGTCGTTGAAGCGACTCATATAGATCAGGCCGATCTGGTACAGCGCGATGGCGCGCACTTCCGGGCTGTAGCGGGTGTTGCCGTAGCCGGTCAGGTAGAGCTGCTCGGCCTCGGCACTCTTGTTGTCGCGGATGGCCTGGGCGCTGTAGGTCAGCAGGTCGCCTTCCTCTTCCACTGCGGCGGTCATGCGCTTGTTCTTCAGCTGCTTGTATTCGGCGACTTCACCGGTGGTGACCTGCGCGACGAACAGCGGCGTGGTGGGGGCGCAGCCGGCGAGCAGGGGGAGGAGCACCACGAAGGGCAGGGCGAAAGCTGAGCGCATGGCATCTCCTTGGCGCCGGGGCGTGATCCGCGCCAGTCTAGTGGTGGGCTTCAGTACGGCCAAGACGGGCCGATACACTTCCCAACGGAGGATATGCCCATGCGAACCCTGGCCACCCTGCTGCTGCTCCTGAGTGTTACCGGATGCACCAGCTGGTCGATGAATTACCACCTGAACAACGCCTACCGCTCATACAAGAGCGGCGATTGCGACCGGGTCATGCTCGAACTCTCGGAAACCGAGCGCAAGAGCCGTGCGCGCCCGTGGCTGCAGCCGGAGATCTCCATGCTGCGCGGGCAATGCCTGGAACGGCAGAAATTCTTCGTCGACGCCGCGCAGACCTACCAGTTCATCATCGCCCGCTACCCGACCAGCGAGTATGCTTACCGCGCCAAGGCCCGGCTTGAGACGCTGCGCCTGAATGGCCGTCTGCCCGGCGATACGGCGCGCAGCTATCCGGTCACGCCCTGACCGCCGGTCGGTGGCGAACTTGAGCGCCCCCGATCGCTGGCTAATCTCATGGAGTGACTCACGGAGGAGGTTGGAATGCGTGCCCTGTGGCTCTGCGTCTGGTGTTTTCCCTTGTTGGTTCACGCCGACATCTATCGCTGGACCGACGCGCAGGGCAAGGTGCATTTCAGCGAAACCCCACCGCCGGGGGCGCAGCGCATCGAAGTGAAGCCCCAGGTCGTCGAGCGTGATGCGGCGACCCGCGAGCGGGAGGAGCGCACCGCCCGCTTCTACGATGCCCGTCGTGACGAGCAGGCCGCCGCGCAAGCCAAGGCGACCGAGCAGCAGGCCAGGCTGAGCGCCCAGTGCGCGCAGTGGCAGCAGAGCCTGAACAACCTCAGTCTGGGCGGTCGCTACTTCACGCAGGATAGCGACGGTAAACGGACCTACTACAGCGATGCACAGATCGACGCCGCCCGTCGCGAGCTTGAAGCGCGACTGGCGGAAGGTTGTCGTTAGGACTGGCCCCGAGCGGGCGGCATTGCCATACTGGACGATATTTCATAGCGAAACGCCATTATGCGCCATCAACGACATATCGAGCGCCATCAGCTGCCCTACTACCTGAAGGTGTTCAACAGCATCACCGACAAACCGATGGGTTACCTGGGCAACGTCTCGCTGGACGGGATGTTGCTGATCAGCCAGCTGCCGATGCTGGTGGGTGGCCGTTTCGACATGCGCCTGAAGATCCCTGGCCATGACGGCAAGCTGCAGCTGATCGAGTTCTCCGCGACCTGCCAGTGGTGCCGCGAGGACGTCAATCCGGGCAACTTCGACTCCGGCTTCAGTCTGGTAGCGCCGCCGATGGAGTACGTCGAGCTGGTCGATGCGCTACGCCGTTATTTCAGTTTTCGCCGTCAGGTGGAGTCGGTCTGAGGCGCAGGACGCGCTGAACCGATCTGGCGGTGGCGGAAGGCAGGACGCCGGGGCATTTCGGCCGTCAGAGCAGGGCGTAACCTTGATCCGAAGGTGCTTTGAGCCTGGTTTTGTCGCGGGCGGCGAAGCACGGAGTATCGGCGTACAACCGCGAACGGTTGTACGCCCTACAGCGCTCCCGCCTTTTTCCAGCCCAGGTAGCGGCTGACCAGTTCCGGTCCGAGCTGACTGGGCCGTGCGTCCAGCACCGGCACGCCATGGGCCACCAGTTTCTCGTGCAGCCCGGCGCGGGCATTCAGGTACTCCACCGTGCCGCAGTAGGCCAGCGCTTCTTCGTAGCCCTCCACGGGCGACTGCCGCAGCCGGTCGAGCACTTCCTCGCGCAGGCTGGCCACCAGCACCCGGTGTTGCCGTCCCAGCCGCTTCACCGCGGCTACCAGGTCTTCGTCGTCCTCGTCGCGCAGGTTGGTGATGATCACCACCAGGGCGCGGCGCCGTTGGCGGGTGAGCACGGCCTGCACCGCCGCCGCGTAGTCCGCCGCGCGCTGGCTGCTGTCGAGGTCGTAGACGCCATTGAGCAGCACGCTCAACTGCGCGCTGCCCTTGCCTGGCGGCAGGTGCCGCGGCTGGTCGCCGGCGAAGGTCATCAGGCCCACGGCGTCGCCCTGGCGCAGCGCGACGTAGGCCAGCAGCAGGCTGGAGTTGAGGGCATGGTCGAAGTGCGACAGATCGCCGTCATGGCTGCGCATGCGCCGGCCGCAGTCGAGCAGGAAGAGAATCTGCTGGTCGCGCTCGTCCTGGTACTCGCGGGCGATCGGCGTGCGCTTGCGCGCGGTGGCTTTCCAGTCGATCTGCCGCAGGGTGTCGCCGTCGCGGAATTCGCGCAGCTGGTGGAACTCCAGGCCCAGGCCGCGGCGCTGCCCGGCGCGCACGCCGATGCGGTTCAGCCAGTGGTCCACGGCCATCAGCTCGGCGCCGTAGATGCGCGCGAAATCGGGGTAGACGCGGGTTTCACTGCGTTCTTCCAGATAGCGCCGGCCCTTCCACAGGCGCAGCGGGCTGGACAGTTCGATCTCGCAGCGCGGGAAGACGAAGTGTCCGCGCGACAGGGGACGCACGCGATAGCCCAGTTCGGTCTGCTCGCCCGGGCGCAGCTCGACCACCTGCGGCAGGTACTCGAAGTCCATGGCGCCGGGCAGGTGATCGAACAGGGTCACGCGCTGTGCCTGCGCGTAGCGATGGTGCAGTTGCAGGCGTACTTCGCTCCAGCGGCCCAGCGGCAGGTTGCCGCTCAGCTGCCGCTCCAGGCGCGGCGAGGGCAGGCGGCGCAGCCACAGGGCGTCGACCAGGGCAAGCAGGCCCAGGGCGCAGAGGGCGCCCCACCAGAGCTGGCCGAGCAGCGGCGCCGGGGTGTCCAGGGCCGTGGCGGTACCCAGGGCGATGGCCACGGCCAGCAGCACGCCGAGCAGCGCGAGAAGGGCGCGCGAGGGCTTCATAGGCGCGGTGCCGGTACCTGGTCGAGCAGCTGTTGCAGCACCTGGTCCACCGACAGGCCCTCGATGTCCAGTTCCGGCGACAGCCGCACGCGGTGCCGCAGCACCGCCAGGGCGCTGCCCTTGACGTCGTCCGGCAGCACGAAGTCGCCGCCGCGCAGCATCGCCCGCGCCCGCGCGCAACGCACCAGGGCGATGGAGGCGCGCGGTCCGGCGCCCAGGGCCAGGCCCGGCCAGTTGCGGGTGGTGCGGGCGATGCGCACGGCGTAGTCCAGCACCTGGTCGTCGATGGGCAGGTCGGAGGCGATCTTCTGCAGCGCCATGACGTCCTTTTCCTTGAGCAGCGGACGGATCGGCGCCACGTCGAGCATGTCGCTGCGCGCCGAGCGGGTCACCTGGCGCACCAGGGTCTGCTCCTCGGCTTCCTGCGGGTAGTCGATGCGCAGCTTGAGCATGAAACGGTCCAGCTCCGCCTCGGGCAGCGGATAGGTGCCTTCCTGCTCGATGGGGTTCTGGGTGGCCAGCACCATGAACGGCTGCGGCACCGGCAGGGCGCGGCCTTCGAGGGTGACCTGGCGTTCCTGCATGACTTCCAGCAGCGCCGCCTGGGTCTTGGCCGGCGCGCGGTTGATCTCGTCGGCCAGCAGCAGGTGGGTGAATACCGGCCCCTTGCGCAGCTTGAACTGCTCGGTGGCGAGGTCGTAGACCGCATGGCCGGTGACGTCGCTGGGCATCAGGTCCGGGGTGAACTGGATGCGCGCGAAGCCGCCGTCGAAGCAGCGGGCGAGGGCGCGCACCAGCAGGGTCTTGCCGAGGCCGGGGACACCTTCGATGAGTACGTGGCCACCGGCGAGCAGCGCGGTCAGTACATCGTCGATCACGCCCTGCTGGCCGATCAGCGCCTTCTGCAGTTCATGGCGCAGCGCCTGGGCCAGTTGGCTGGCGCGCTGGCGCTGGGCGGCCGGATTGGATGACGGGCTGGTTTGTTCCGGAATCTGTTCGCTCATAGGGAATTCCTGAGGCTCTGCAGGTGGGCGACCTGGCGGGTGAATTCGGCGATGGCCATGCGTTGCTGCGGATAGGGGCGCATGGCCTGGCTGATGGCGCTGACCGGCAGCCGCGTCATGCGGCCCAGGGTTTGCCATTGTTCTGCGACGGGCAGGCGCTCGAAGCCCGGCTGGCGCTGCCGCGCCCGGCGCAGGATGTCGCGCTGCAGCCCTTGCAGCAGGGCGATCTGGCCGCGCTGGCGGAGGACGAAGTCGGCACCGGCGCGCAGGTGTTCTTCCAGTTGCCGGCGTCCGCGCGCGGGGCTTGGTTGCAGCGGGCCCTGGCGAAGGCCCTGGCGCCACAGGGCGAGCGCCAGCAGCAGGGCGCAGGCGAGCAGCGCCTGCGGGAAGTAGCGCGCCAGCAGGGAGAACAGGCTGTCGCCGTCGGCACGATAGACCAGGGTCACGCTGCTGTCCTGGGTCAGGTACCAGAGCAGCCAGGCGTTGTCGTAGTCGCTCAGCTGGTTGTTCTGCCAGATCCAGTTGTCGGTCAGCACGGTGACCAGGCCCTGGCCCTGTTGCAGTTGCAGCAGGTGAGTGGCTTGCGAACTGTTGGCCCAGGCGTAGGCGACGTTCTTCGAGTCGAACAGGTGGTAGTCGGTGTCGAAGTCGATGTAGGCCGGCGCCTTTTCGTTTTCCAGGTAGAGCTTGGTCAGCTTCGGGTAGGGATCTTCTTCCTCGGCGGGGGCAGCGAGTTCGGGGTCGGCAGCGGGGGCGGCCGGCTGCTCGGCCGGCTCTTCCGGCGCGGCGGGTTCCTCATCGGTCTTGTCTTCCGGCTGGGCGGCGCCCTTGTCCTTGTCGAGGTCTTCGGTGAGGAACTGCTGCACGCCGAGGCGATCGAGCAGCAGGTCGCCGCTCTTGCCTTCTTCCTCATCCCACAGACGTTCGGCGGTGACCACCAGATGGCCGCCGCGGGAGGTCCAGTCGAGCAGGCGTTCGGTCTGCTTCGGCGTGAGGTTCTCGCGGCTGCCGAGCAGGATCAGCGTGTGGCCCTTGCTCGGCAACTGCTCGAGCACTTCCATTCCCTTGGACGCGCTGACCTTCAGGCCGCGTCCGCGCAGGTAGGCCTCGGCGGCCAGGTAGGGATTGGCGCGGACCTCCGGCGCCGGGCCGTGCTCGACGGTCTCGGGATAAGGCTTGAGATGGGTATAGAGGTAGTACCCGGCGGCGCCCAGCACCAGCAGGACGGCCAGGGTGATCAGCAGGATGGCGGAGCGCTTCATGGGCGCACCTCGTTGCCGAACAGGCCGCGCCATTGCCCGCACAGCTGCTGCTTGAGGTCGTCCCGGGGCGTGCGATGACCGTAGGCAAGAGCCTGCCAGTGCAGGGTCAGGCTGCGGGTGAAGCTGTCCAGCGGCGGGTTGTCGAGGGCTTCGACGCGCACCAGCACCTCGCCTTCGGTGGTGGAGTCGCGCAGCGGCACGCGGTAGTCATGCAGCAGGCGGCTGAGCAGTGCGCGGTACAGCAGGCCCAGCGCGGCGCGTGGTTGTTCGTCCCACAGGCGCTCGGCCTCGCTGGCGACGTCCGCAGGCAGGGTTTCCGGAGCCAGCTCCAGGCCGAACAGCACGCTCGGCGACTCGCGGCGCTGGTGCTGGGGCAGGCCGATGCGGCCGGCGAACAGCCGCAGCCATTCGCGGTAGCGCCAGATCAACAGGGCGACGACGCTGATCAAGGCGCCCCATAGCAGCACTTCGATGATCTGCGCGATGTACTTGAACGCCTGCCAGTGCTCCAGGGCCTCGAAGAAACGCTTCAGGCTCTGTTCGTCGTCCTTGCTCGGCTTGTCCTTGTCCTTGGGATCGTTCAGCCGCCAGCGGGTCACCGTCTCGCTGTTGCGGAACGGCGGTGCCGCCAGGATGGCCTCGGCGGCGCGGCGTGATTGCTCGCTGTTCAGCACCTGGTTCTGCAGACGGGTGGCCTGGGGGCCGTTGGGGTCCTGGTCGGGCAGCGGGCAGCTGTAACCGGGCTGGTCCGCTGCCCAGGCGCTGGCCCCGGGCAGCGGCGCCAGGCAGGCAGCGGCCACCAGCAGCAGGGCATAGGCGCTGCCGATCAGGCGCTGGCGCAGGCGACGCAGCACCAGCTCGATATCCCAGGCCTCCAGTTCGGTGCGCCGGTTCAGGTAGAGCGTAAAGCCGCAGGCTACGTAGACCGGTTCCCAGGCCACCAGCACCAGCGCGTAGAGCAGATTGCTCAGATGCTCCAGCCAGCCCCATTCGCCGTCAGCCAGACTGATCAGCGATTGCCATTTCCAGTCCGCTACCCACTGCTGCGGCAGCAACAGGTAGAGCAGCACGGACAGTCCGAGCCACAGGGCCGATTCGAAGTGCATGCCGATCAGGGTCAGCCAGGTTGCGCCGCCGGCGTTGCGCTGGCCGAGGACCACCAGGCGCTGGCTGCGGGCCTGGCCCTTGAGGCCTTCGAGTTGCAGCACCGGCAGGTCGAAGCTGCGTGTCGGGCTGAAGCGGCGCCACAGCAGGCTGGGCAGCAACTGGTTCCTGAGCAGGCCGGGGAAGGCCCGCAGGGCCTGCCCGAGGGTGGGTGTGTCGTCGAACAGGGCGCGCGACAGGATGTACAGCGGCAGGCGCTCGAAGGCCGGCTTGAGCCACCAGAACAGCAGGATCGCCCAGCCCGAGTGGTTCCACAGCAGCAGGCTGAGCACGGCGAACACCGGCAGGGTGACCAGCGCCCAGCTGCCCATCAGCAGGCCGGCGTGGCGGCGCGCCAGGAGAATCCCCAGGTCCAGGGCTTCCCACGGGCTGCGCGGACGGATGGCGACGCTGGCGTCAGTCAGGCGCATGGCGGCTCCGTCCGGCAAACCCGAAATAACCGCCGACCAGCAGCCAGAGGCAGGCGCCGACGATGTACTTCACGGTCGCCGGGAACTGCGTGAGCGAGGACCAGTAGCCTTCGATGAAGGCGGCGATCAGCAGCAGCAGGATCACCCCGCCCACCAGTTGCACGGCCCGGGCCGCCGCCTGGCGCAGCGCGTCGAGGCGACTCAGGCGACCGGGGGCGAGCAACGCCCAGCCGAGCTTGAGGCCGGCGGCGCCGGCGAAGGTGATGGCGGTCAGCTCGAAGGCGCCGTGACCGATGACGAAGGACCAGAAGGTCTCGATGTAGCCCACCTGGGTCAGGTGCCCGGCCGCGGCGCCGATCATCAGGCCGTTGAACAGCAGGAAGAACAGGCTGCCCAGGCAGAACAGCAGGCCGCTGGCGAAGGTCTGAAAGGCGATGCCGATGTTGTTCATGATGTAGAAGGCGAACATCTTCCAGTCATCGCCGGTGTCCCGTTCGCTCATCGGGCCGAGGCGCCGCGCCTCAGGCGAGTACATGGTCTCCATCTCCGCGACGCGTTCGGGCGCCATCACGCTGTAGGTGAGATCGGGGAAGTGATAGGCCAGCAACCCCATGAGCAGGGCGCTGCCGTAGAACAGCAGGCTGGCGACCACGATGAAGCGCCATTCCTCGCGCACCAGGCGCGGGAATCCGGCGGTTATGAAGCCGAGGATGCGCGCGCCGAGGTGGCTGCGGTGCCGGTAGAACTGCTGGTGCCCGCGCATGGCCAGCTGTTGCAGGTGATCGATCAGGTGGCTGCTGTAGCCACGCTCCTGCGCCAGCGCCAGCTGCTGGCAGATGCGCCGGTAGTCGGCGGCGAACTCGTCGGGGCGCTCGGAGGCTTCCTGACGCTTGCCGTTTTCCAGTTGCTCCAGGCGCTTGCCGAAACGCTTCCAGGCGCCCTGGTGGCGCTGTTCGAAGAGGGCCTGCTTCATGGGGTCACCTGACCGTTGCCGAGCAGGCCGCTGGCGATGGCGTTGAGGCGTGCCTCGGCGTGTTCGGGCGTCACGCCCAGCGGTTCGGCGAGGATGCTGGCCAGCTCTTCGCGGCGTGCCGCGGACAGCTGTCCGGAGCGTTCGGCGAAGCCCATCATCGCGCGCTGTTCTTCCAGGCTCAGCGGCCAGGGCGACAGTTCCGGCGCTACCTGGGGAGGCTGCGGACGGCCCGGAGGCGGATCGCGGTAAATCACCAGGGTGCCGGCGGCCAGGTCGCCCAGCCGCTTGAACGCCGGATTGGACAGGCAACTGAGCAGGCCCAGGGCGTAGCCGAACGGCAGGATGTCGGCGAAGCGCAGCAGGTTGCGCAGCAGCGAGGCGGACCAGCCGATCGGCGTGCCGTCATCGTGGACCACGCGCAGCCCCATCATCTGCTTGCCGGGCGAGCGGCCCTGGTTGAGCACTTCGAAGAGCACCATGTACCACCAGGTCATAACGAAGGTGAGCAGCAGGCCCAGGCCGGTGCCGAGCTGGCCGAGGAAGGCCAGCGCCATGAACAGGGCGAACATCAGCAGGGCGCGGATACCCAGGTCGACCAGGTAGGCGATCGCTCGTGGAATCACGCCGGCGGGACGCAGCAACAGGTCGATCCCTTCCGGCGTCTCCACGTGGTGGCGGGTATCCAGCGCGGGGCTGGGCGGACGTGCGTCCGGGCGTGGAGCGGCGGCTGCGGTCAAGGGGAATCGCTATCGATGGCTGAAAGGCAGATGCTAGCCAGCGCGCCGCGGCGAGGCAACCGCGCCGGCGGCAATTGGCGAACGGTGTTCAATTGGCCGGTGGCAGTACGCCGAAGATCCTCCGGTAGAGCACGCCGCCGGAGATGATCAGCAGCGGTACGGTCCACACCAGGCCGATGCCCAGCGGGAGCGCACTGACGATCGTGATCAGGCCCAATACGAAGTACAGACCGAGGAACTTGAACCAGTGCCGGGTGATTGCCTTGCGCGAGGCCTCCAGCGCCTGCCAGGGGCTGAGCTTGCGCTCGACCGCCAGCGGGATCGCCAGCTGATAGGCGAGGCTCAGGTAGATGCCGGGAATGATCAGCAGCAGGAGTCCGGCGTAGATCAGCAACGTCATCAGCAGGCCGGTGAGGAGCAGCGGGACGAACAGTCCGAAGTGGCTGAACATCTCGTCGAAGGAGACCTTCTGGTCGGCGGCGCGGCGGATGCCGAGCATGGCGATTCCGGCGGCCAGGGGATAGCAGGCCGCTCCGGCGAGAACGCTCGCGATGACTTGTGCAACCTGCCCCATCGGCGAGTCGGGTTCCGTTACGCCGAATCCGAGCCCCAGTGCCAGGCCGAGGGCGAAGCTGATCGTCTGGATCGCCACGATGTAGACCAGCGTGGCCGCGATCATCAGGCCCTTCATACCCTTGACCCGTTTCCAGGCTTCGCTGATCACCTCGCCAATCGAGAAGTCGTAGCCACGGGCGAGGGCTTCCTCCACCGAGGGCACGGCCGACGTGGATGGACTGGGCTGCAGGTCGCTTTGTGGAGGGCTGTAGGGATTCTGCGCGGAGATATCTTGCATGGAAGTTCCTTTCCTTCAGGCGGGTCCGTTGGAGGTGAAGCATAGGATGGCAGCTGGCCATGGGCCAGGGCCGCGGTTTGGAAGTGAGGCAACGCGCACTGTTAGACTGCGGCGCAATCGCCCGCAGGCAAGGAAACGCGCCATGACCGCCAGCATCTTCTGGTACGACTACGAAACCACCGGCATCGACCCGCGCCGCGACCGCCCTCTGCAGGTCGCCGGCATCCGCACCGACGAAGCTCTCAACGAGATCGGCCAGTCGCTGAATCTCTACTGCCGTCCCAGCGACGACATCCTTCCTCATCCTGCGGCCTGTCTGGTCACCGGGATAGTCCCGCAGCGGCTGGAGGAACAGGGCCTGGGCGAAGCCGAGTTCATGACCCGCCTGCATGCCGAGCTGGCGCAGCCAGGTACCTGCGTCGCGGGCTACAACACCCTGCGCTTCGACGATGAAGTCACGCGCTACAGCCTGTATCGAAACTTCTTCGACCCCTATGCCCGCGAATGGCAGGGCGGCAACAGCCGCTGGGACCTGATCGACCTGGTGCGCACCTGCTATGCGTTGCGCCCCGAAGGTATCGTCTGGCCCGAGCAGGACGGCGCCGTCACCCTCAAGCTGGAACGCCTCACCGCCGCCAACGGCATCGCCCATGGCCAGGCCCACGATGCGCTGTCGGACGTGCGGGCGACCATCGCCCTGGCGCGGCTGATCCGCGACCGTCAGCCCAAGCTCTACGACTATCTCTATCGCCTGCGCAGCAAGCAGGGCGTGCTGGACCAGATCCGTATGCACGAGCCACTGGTGCACGTGTCCGGGCGCTTCTCCGGGGCACGCCACTATCTGTCGGTGGTGCTGCCACTGGGCTGGCACCCGCGCAACCGCAATGCGCTGATCGTCTGCGACCTGGCCGCCGACCCGTCGCCGCTGCTGGAGCTGGACGCCGAGACCCTGCGCCAGCGCCTGTACACGCGCCGGGACGAACTCGCCGAAGGCGAGCTGCCGGTGCCGCTGAAGCTGCTGCATATCAACCGTTGCCCGGTGGTGGCATCGTTGAAGGTGCTCCGTCCGCAGGATCGCGAACGCGTCGGCCTGGACCTGGAGGGTTGCCTGGCAGTTGCGCAGACACTGGTTCAGGCCAAGGCGATCTGGCAGGAAAAACTCGCGCCGATCTATTCCGAGGAAAGTTACGCGACGACCGAGGACCCGGAGCAGCAGTTGTATGACGGATTTATCGGAGACCGGGATCGCCGATTGTGTGAGCAGGTACGTCAGGCAGATCCTACGCGACTGGCCAAAGAGCAATGGCCCTTCGATGATCCGCGACTTCCAGAACTTCTGTTCCGATACCGGGCGCGTAATTTTCCGGAAACTTTGTCTGCCACCGAACAGCAACAATGGCAGGACTTCTGCCGCTTGCGCCTGAGTGCACCGGAGTGGGGGGCGCCGAATACTCTGTCGAACTTCGACAGCGCAATGGTCGAGCAGATGAGTAATGCCGGTGCAGCAAACCGCGCAGTGCTTGAAGCCTGGGCGAAATATGCACTCGTGTTGCGCGAGCGCTATGGCCTCTAGCTGTTGCCGGGCAATAAAAAACGCCAGCGCAAGGCTGGCGTTCTTTATTGCGAGAAGGGCTTAGCCCAGCAGCGTGGCCCAGCCTTCTACGGCCTCGGCGCCCCACTTGGCCTTCCATTCCTTGAGGGTCTTGTGGTTGCCGCCCTTGGTCTCGATGACTTCACCGGTGTGCGGGTTCTTGTACTGCTTGACCTTGCGAGCGCGCTTGGTCACGGTGCTCTTGGCGGCACGCGGCGATTTGCTCAGCTTCGCGTCCGGATCGAGCAGGGCGATGATATCGCGCAGGGATTTGCCGTAGCTGCCCATCAGTGCGCGGAGTTTCTCTTCGAACTCAAGCTCTTTCTTCAGCTTGTCGTCCTGTTCGAGGGATTTCAGGCGCTCTTGAAGTTCCTTGATGGCTTCTTCGGTGGCGCGGTACTCGTTGATCAGCGACATGTTGGGTACCTTGTTCTTGAGGTCCAGCGGTGGCGGATAGTTTGTAGCACCCATAATAGTCAGCGCAGTTGTTCAAGTAAACTGCGAAGACAACTTTTGTGGGTAATTAGTCAAGTATTTAAGTTATTAGCGCGGAGAATTTAACCGGAAAACTTAGTGCCAGGCCTAATTGGCTCTCGTCGGCCACTCCCGCGCAGTGCTGAACTTTTCCCCTCCAGCCGCTAGAATGGCGGCCTTCGCGATGTATCTGGAGTACACCCATGCGCACTTTTCGACTGGTGATCGCCTGCCCCGACGGGGTCGGCATCGTCGCCAAGGTGAGTAATTTCCTGGCCACTTACAACGGCTGGATCACCGAGGCCAGTCACCATTCCGATAATGACAACGGCTGGTTCTTCATGCGGCATGAAATCCGTGCCGATTCCCTGCCGTTCGACCTCGACGGATTCCGCCAGGCCTTCGCGCCCATTGCGCGCGAGTTCTCCATGGAATGGCGTATCACCGATTCTTCGGTGAAGAAGCGCGTGGTGCTGATGGCCAGCCGCGAGTCGCACTGCCTGGCCGACCTGCTGCACCGCTGGCACAGCGGCGAGCTGGATTGCGAGATTCCCTGCGTGATCGCCAACCACGACGACCTGCGCAGCATGGTGGAGTGGCACGGCATTCCGTACTTCCACGTTCCGGTGGACCCGAAGAACAAGCAGCCGGCCTTCGAGCAGGTCTCGCGCCTGATCGACGAGCACCAGGCCGACAACGTGGTGCTGGCGCGCTACATGCAGATCCTGCCGCCGGACCTGTGCCAGAAGTACCGCCACCAGGTGATCAACATCCACCACAGCTTCCTGCCGTCCTTCGTCGGCGCCAAGCCCTACCACCAGGCCTCGCTGCGTGGCGTGAAGCTGATCGGCGCGACCTGCCACTACGTGACCGAGGAGCTGGACGCCGGCCCGATCATCGAGCAGGACGTGGTGCGCATCACCCACCGCGACAACGTCGAGGACCTGGTGCGCCTGGGCAAGGACGTGGAGAAGCTGGTGCTGGCCCGCGGCCTGCGCTACCACCTGGAAGACCGCGTGCTGGTGCACGACAACAAGACCGTGGTGTTCGACTGATCCGCAGTCGGTTGCTCGCTACACTGGGTACTCCGCATGCGCCTGCCGTCGTCTGACGGCCGGCGCTGCGCCCAACCGGAGAGTGCCGCGATGAACGATCCGAAGACCCCTGGCACCGCCACCCCGCCGCCCACCCTGGGCGAGGGCTGTACCCGCCGCTACGACCCCGAAGCCTTGAGTGAAGAGGATGGCACCGAGTTTCCCGGCGCCGCCGAACTCTGGGATTCGCTCAAGCCGAAAATGCCGTCCGAAGGCGATACGCCTTCCGAAGACTGAAATCTCAGCCTTTCTCCCGCAGCCCGATCAACTTGCGCAGCAACGGCCGCCCGGCCAGCAGGGCGAACACCGGCGCGCCCATCACCAGATAGAAGTAGTAGGTCACCACGCGCCAGATCAGGATGGCCGCGGCTGCCGTCGATTTGCCCACCAGCGGGGCGAGTAGCGCGGCGGAGGTCAACTCTGTGCCGCCGGCGCCGCCGGGCAGCAGCGTAGCCAGTCCCGCGGCCAGCGACAGCAGCTGGATGAGGAAGGTCCAGGCCCAGTGCAGGTCCACGCCCATGGCGTACAGGGTGAGGTAGAGCACCGAGAAGCGCAGCGTCCAGTGGCAGCAGGTGAGGGAGAAGATCAGCGCCAGGCGGCGCTTGGGCTGGCGCAGGGAACTCACCAGCGTGTCGCGGAAGTGCAGGCTCTTGCGCGCCCAGTGCAGGCGCGTACGCGGCTTCATGCCCAGGCGTGCGAACAGGCGTCCGATGGCCTTGATCACCCGGCGCTGGAAGCGCGCCAAGAGCACCACACCGAAGAGAATTCCGCCCAGCAGCGCGCCGCTGGTGATCAGTGAGGTCTCCAGGTTCGGGCTGACGCTGTGCGACAGGGCCCAGACCAGTACCGCCGCCAGCGCGCAGAGGAAGAACATCAGGTCGCTGAGCTGGTCCACGGCGAAGATCGCGCTGCTGTGCGCCGGGCGCATGCCGTGGCGCGACAGCAGGGCCATCAGCGTCAACGGGCCGCCGGTCCCGCCCGGGGTGGCGTAGAAGGCGAACTCCGAGGCCATGATGATGCCCACCGACTGGACCCGGCCGATGTCGCCGGCGCGGCCATTGAGCAGCACCCGCAGCTTCTGGGCGTTGATCAGCCAGCACAGGAGGATCATGCCGAACATGATCAGCAGGCTGTCGAGGGGGAAGGCCAGGACCTGGGTGAGCATCTCCGGGCCGCCCAGGGCCAGGGGAATCAGCGAGGCGCCGACCAGGCCCAGCAACAGCCACCAGCCACGTGTCACGGGCGCGCCTCCGGCGGGGGCGGAGGAGTGGGCAGGGCAGGGTGGAGCGGCGGAGTGTGCTGGGTGAGTCGCTGTTTCATGCAGAGTGGACCGTCAGCGGGGGACTGCGTTCGCCGAACTTTCCGTGGGCAGGGCGCCGCCATCGGGCGGCGCCCCACGCTCACTCGGCGGATTTCTCTGCTGAAGAGACGCCGGCGCCTTCTTCCAGCGCCTTGTTCTCCCAACCGTCTTCGCCGGGCAGGATCAGGTTCAGCAGGATGGCGACGATGGCGCACAGGGCGATGCCCTTCAGGCCGAAGTCGTCCGGGCCTGTACCGGTGCCGATCAGCACGCCGCCGATGCCGAACACCAGGGTGACCGAGACGATGCACAGGTTGCGCGCCTGGGACAGGTCGACCTTGTGGCGGATCAGGGTGTTCATGCCCACCGAGGCGATGGTGCCGAACAGCAGGCAGAGGATGCCGCCCATCACCGGTACCGGGATGCTCTGCAGGATGGCGCCGAACTTGCCGATGAAGGCCAGGCCGATGGCGAACACCGCCGCCCAGGTCATGATCTTCGGGTTGTAGTTCTTGGTCAGCATCACCGCGCCGGTCACTTCCGCGTAGGTGGTGTTCGGCGGGCCGCCGAACAGGCCGGCGGTGGAGGTGGCGATGCCGTCGCCCAGCAGGGTGCGGTGCAGGCCCGGGGTCTTCAGGTAGTTCTTGCCGGTCACGCCACCCACGGCGATGACGCCGCCGATGTGCTCGATGGCCGGGGCCAGCGCCACGGGGACGATGAACAGGATGGCCTGCCAGTTGAACTCCGGTGCGGTGAACTTCGGCAGTTCCAGCCAGGGCGCGGCGACGATCTTGGCCACGTCGACCACGCCGAAGGCGAAGGACAGGCCGTAGCCCACCAGCACGCCGGCGATGATCGGCACCAGGCGCAGCATGCCCTTGCCGAACACGGCGACGATCAGGGTGGTCACCAGTGCCGGCATGGAGATCAGCATCGCGGTCTTGTAGGGGATCAGCTCGGCGCCGTCACCGGCCTTGCCCATGGCCATGTTGGCGGCGATCGGCGCCATGGCCAGGCCGATGGAGATGATCACCGGGCCGATCACCACCGGCGGCAGCAGGCGGTCGATGAAACCGGTGCCCTTGATCTTCACCGCCAGGCCCAGGAAGGTGTAGACGAAGCCCGCCGCCACCACGCCGCCCATGGTCGCGGCCAGGCCGAACTGGCCCTTGGCGAGGATGATCGGGGTGATGAAGGCAAAGCTGGAGGCCAGGAACACCGGCACCTGGCGCCCGGTGACGATCTGGAACATCAGGGTGCCGAAGCCGGCGGTGAACAGCGCGACGTTCGGGTCCAGGCCCGTGATCAGCGGCATCAGCACCAGCGCGCCGAAGGCCACGAAGAGCATCTGCGCGCCGGAGATGACCTGGCGCCACAGCGGATCGTTGAATTCATCGGCCATGAATCAGGTGTCCTTCTGCTTGGTGCCGAAGATCTTGTCACCGGCATCGCCCAGGCCCGGCATGATGTAACCGTGCTCGTTCAGGCACTGGTCGATGGACGCGGTATAGATGAGCACGTCCGGATGCGCATCGTTGACCGCCTTGATGCCTTCGGGCGCGGCCACCAGCACCATGGCGCGGATGTCCTTGCTGCCGGCTTTCTTGAGCAGGTTGATGGTGGCGACCATGGAGCCGCCGGTGGCCAGCATCGGGTCGATGATCAGCGAGCGGCGCTCGGCGATGTCCGGCGCGAGCTTTTCCAGGTAGGTGTGCGCTTCGAGGGTTTCCTCGTTGCGCGCGACCCCGACGGCGCTGACCTTGGCGCCCGGAATCAGGCTGAGCACGCCGTCGAGCATGCCGATGCCGGCGCGCAGGATCGGCACCACGGTGATCTTCTTGCCGGCGATCTTCTCCACCTGCACGGGGCCGGCCCAGCCTTCGATTTCGTAGTTTTCCAGCGGCAGGTCCTTGGTCGCCTCGTAGGTGAGCAGGGCGCCCACTTCCTGGGCCAGCTCGCGGAAATTCTTGGTACTGATATCGTGACGGCGCATCAGTCCGATCTTGTGGCGGATCAGGGGATGGCGAATCTCGAGTACGGGCATGGGCGGGGTCTCCGGACGGGCTGGCAAAAAAATTGCGGTAGCGTAATGCATCCTAGCTACCTTGGGCCACGATTGTCGGGGACTTTCGTCCGCTGACCCTTGCCCCATGGCACGCTGATAGGTACCTTTGCGCACTTTTTCACGGGAGAACCCCCATGTCCGTCGATCTCGCGCACATTCGCCAAGTCATGGCCGAAGCCGACTGCCTGTACACCAATGCCGAGGTGGAAGCCGCCATCGCCCGCGTGGCCGAGGCCATCAACGGCACCCTGGCCGAGACCAACCCGGTGGTGTTCTGCGTGATGAACGGCGGCCTGATCTTCTCCGGCAAGCTGCTGCCGCTGCTGAACTTCCCGCTGGAAGCCTCCTACCTGCATGCGACCCGTTACCGCAACGAGACCACCGGTGGCGAGCTGTTCTGGAAGGCCAAGCCGGAAATCTCCTTCATCGACCGCGACGTGCTGATCATCGACGACATCCTCGACGAAGGTCATACCCTCTCGGCGATCATCGACTTCTGCAAGCACGCCGGCGCCAAGCGCGTGCACACCGCCGTGCTGATCGACAAGGACCACGACCGCAAGGCCCGTCCGGACCTGAAGGCCGACTACGTGGGCCTGTCCTGCGTCGACCGCTACATCTTCGGCTACGGCATGGACTACAAGGGCTACTGGCGCAACGCCGCCGGCATCTTCGCGGTCAAGGGGCTCTGACATGACCGGGCCGCGTTTTCTCGACAGTGCGCTGTTCGACGAGGTCGCGGCCCGCGCCGCCGCCAGCCCCCGGCGCCGGCAGAACCACAATTTCCATGAGCAGACCGAGCCCTGCCATCGCCTGCTCAACGCGCTGCAGCCGGACAGCTACATCCCGCCGCATTGTCATCGCCATCCGGACAAGGCCGAGAGCCTGCTGGTAGTGAAGGGCGCGCTGGGGCTGCTGATCTTCTCCGACAGCGGCGAGCTGCTGACTACCCGCGTCCTGCGCGCGGGCGGCGAATGCGTCGGCGCCGACCTGCCTCCGAGCACCTTCCACGCCATCGTGGCGCTGGAGCCGGACAGCATCATGTTCGAAGCCAAGGCCGGCCCCTTCGTGCCGCTGGGCGAGGACGAGCGCGGCCAGTGGGCGCCGCGCGAAGGCGAGCCGGGCGCGGCCGAGTACCTGGCCTGGATGCGCTCCCACTTCCCCGTCTGAACGGGCTCTTCGTCTTTTCGTAGGAGCGAGCTTGCTCGCGAACATCCCGGCGCCGATGGGAATGTCTGGCGCGAAGCGGTTCGCGAGCAAGCTCGCTCCTACAGATCCCTGATGCATCTATCCACATCGATGTATGCATGGGCAAGAGAGCATTTTTCCCAATGCATGCCCTGCCTATCCTGCGACCCTCACCAAAACCCGCCCCGAGGTTCGCATGTCCCGTCTTCTCTATATCGATGGCCAATGGCAGGCCGCCGACAGCGGCGCCGTACTGCGCCCGATCGCTCCCGCCACCCGTGAAGCGCTGCCGGAAGTCGCCTGTGCCGGCGTGTCCGACATCGAGCGCGCCGTGGCTGCCGCCCAGCGTGCCTTCGCTGGCTGGAAGCTGACCACCGCCGCCCAGCGCGCCGGCTACCTGCGCGCCTTCGCCGAGCAGCTCGAAGCCCGCCGTGAAAGCCTGATCACCCTGCAGATGCAGGCCAGCGGCAAGCCGCGCCTGGAAGCCGAAATCGACATCGGCGACGCCATTGCCACCTTCGCCTACTACGCAGAGCTGGCCGACCAGCTGGACGCCCGGCAGAACGCCGAAGTCGCCCTGCCGGACGCCGGCTATCGCTCGCAGACCCGCTTCGAGCCCATCGGTGTGGTCGGCCTGATCGTGCCGTGGAACTTCCCGCTGGTGACCAGCGCCTGGAAGGTCGCACCGGCCCTGGCCGCGGGCTGCACCGTGGTGCTCAAGCCCTCGGAGATCACCCCGCTGATCGAACTGGTGCTGGGCGAGATCGCCGATGCCATCGGACTGCCGGCCGGCGTGCTGAACCTGGTGCCGGGTCTGGCCGATGCCGGCGCCGCGCTGTGCAGTCATCCGGGTATCGCCAAGCTGTCCTTCACCGGTAGCAACGTCGTCGGCCGCAAGGTCATGGAAGCCGCCGCCGCGCGCACCCTGCCGGTGGGGCTGGAGCTGGGCGGCAAGTCGCCGATCCTGGTGTTCGAGGACTGCGACCTGGACGAAGCCGTGCAGTGGATCATCGCCGGCGTCTACTGGAACGCCGGGCAGATGTGCTCAGCGACCTCGCGCCTGCTGGTGCAGGCATCCATCGCCGAGCCGCTGCTGGCCAAGCTGAAGGTGGCGGTGGAAGGCCTGCGCGTCGGCGACTCTCTGCGGGGCGAGACCGACATGGGCCCGATGACCAGCGAAGCGCAGTACCGCAAGGTGCTCGACTACTTCGCCGTGGCCCGCGACGAAGGCCTCGTCTGCCTGACCGGTGGCGAAGCCGGCGAGGGCTGGTTCATCCGCCCGACCGTCTACACCGACGTACCGGCGGACAGCCGCCTGTGGCGCGAGGAAATCTTCGGCCCGGTTCTCTGTGTGCGCACCTTCAGTGATGATGCCGACGCCCTGCGTCAGGCCAACGACAGCGACTTCGCCCTGGCCGCCACCGTGTGCAGCGCCGACCTGAAGCGAGCCCAGCGCGTCGCCGAGAACCTGGAGGCCGGCAACGTCTGGCTGAACTCGCCGCAAGTGGTGTTCCCGCAGACTTCCTGGGGCGGCGGCAAGCGCAGCGGCATCGGCCGCGAGCTGGGCCCATGGGGCTTGTCGGCGTTCTTCGACATCAAGCACATCACCGCGCCGCGCTGATCGGCGTTGCCCCGTGCTCCAGGCGCAGGTCTTCCACCAGCGCCTGGAGCGCTTCGTTGTGCCCCGGCTCGTCGCGCACCACCAGGCTGTGGGTGATGCCGTAGCCTAGGCTGTCCGGCAGCAGCGCACGCATCTCGCCCTGTTCCACCCAGCGTTCGGCGTAGTGGGTCGGCAGGTAGCCCAGGTGCGTGCCGGCGCGCACCGCGTGGAGTACCGCTTCCATGTGCTGGGTGAATGCCGTGCTGCGCTGTGGATCGGCCGGCAGTTGCACGTCGGCCACCGCATAGCCGTGCTGAATCCAGTTGCAGCTTTCCAGTTCGGCGGAGTCCTTCACCGGCTTGCCGAACAGCGGGTGCTCGCGCCCGCAGAATACCGCCACGCGCTCGTGGTACAGCGGCTCGTAGCGCAGGTTCGGCAGGCGCCGGCTGAAGCAGGCGATGGCCAGGTGCAGGCGGCCGCTGAGCACCAGGCGCTCCAGTTCGGTGGAGGATTCGATGAGGAAGTGCAGACGTACGTCCTGATCACGGCGGTTGAAGCGTGCCAGGGTCTGGTGGATGCGCGCGCCGGGCAGGGTGGCGACGTTGTCGGCCAGGCCCAGGTGCAGTTCGCCCACCAGGCGCCCGGCCAGTGACTGCACCTGGTCGCGGAAGTCGCCGAGCGCGGCGAACAGGTTCTGCGTGTAGTCCAGCACCCGCTCGCCTTTCTCGGTCAGGCGGAAACCACTCTTGCCGCGCTCGCACAGGCGATAGCCCAGGCGCGTCTCCAGGCTGGCGATGTGCGTGCTGATGGTCGACTGGCCCATGCCCAGCTCGCCCTGGGCCGCGGAGAAGCCGCCGCAGCGCACCACGCAGGCGAAGATGCGCAGCAGGCGCAGGTCGAGGTCGGAGACGTTGTGCAGCATGATGAGGTAGTGATTGGCCGATGTAAGAGTAGTGTTGCGTTGAAGGCTATCAATGTATCGGCGGGCACGCCATGTGCGCCTGTCGTGGCGCTTCGGGGCCGTGCTAGAGTGCTTGGCCCTGTCCCGCGGAGGTGATGATGTCCGTTCGCATACCGGGCGCCGCGTTGGCGCTGGCACTCTGTCTACCCCTCGCGGCCTTCGCCGCGCCGCCGATGCACAGCCAGTTCCTGCCGCCGGATGATGCCGGCCTGCGCCAGGGCGAGCCGGAGCAGCAGCAACTGCTGCAGGTCACCGAATACAGCGTGGTGCTGGGCAACCAGCGCCAGTCCAACCAGCAGCCGATCCCGATCACCACGCCGGCGTTGCTGCGCCTGAAAGGCAAGCCGCTGAACAAGGGCGCGCAGATCAGCCAGGTGGTGATCAGCTTCGATGCCGAGGGCAAGAGCCTGAAGAAGCCGGTCTACGACGACAAGAGCCGGGTGCTCAGTCTCTATTACCCCCAGGCGTCCTACCCGAAACTGCTCGACCTGCTGCGCAACGGCACCGTCTATGTACAGTTCCTGAGCTACGGCAACGGCCATATCTGGGCCGACCTGCACACCGGGGCGGTGCGCGCGCGTTGAGCCGCGCACGGCGCAGGGTTAAACTGCCCGACCCGTGGTGCCCGGCCTGAGCCGATGCGGGCCGCGATCCCCGAGACAGCCGTAGAGAGAAGCGAGCGATGCGTAAAGACAAGAAGCAGGTGATTGGCGAAGAAATCGGCGACGACGCCATCAAGCTGTTCCTCGACGTGGAACCGGCCGACGACACCCCGCCGTCCCTGCACAAGCTGGTCAAGGCCTATCGTGGCCTGCGCATCGATGACTTCGAGCGCTTCGTCGGCTTCTTCGTCGAGGCCGGCTATGACCTCAACGCCAAGGACGCCAAGGGCCAGGATTTCGTTGCTCTGATCCAGGACCAGCGCCAGGCCGAGCCCTATATCGAAGTGATCAAGGCTGCTCGCGGCTGATCGCATCGAAACGCTGAAAAGCCCGCCTTGTGCGGGCTTTTTTGTTTCTGCTGAGTGGCTGGCTGACGCTCCTATGGTCCGCGCTTCGCGCCCCTATCCCTGATTCCCCGCCTAGACTTCCCCTTACAACGATAACGACAAGGCGAGGACGAAGCCGTGCAAGTACAGCCCTATCTGTTTTTCCATGGTCGCGCCGATGAGGCCATTGCCTTCTACCAGCACGCCGTGGGCGCCCAACTCAACATGCTGATGCGCTACGAGGAGGCGCCCGGCCCGTCGCCGGTGCCGGACGGTTGGCTGGACAAGGTGATGCACGCCAGCCTGCGAATTGGCGAGACGGACGTCTTCCTGTCCGATGGCCGTGGCGAGCACAACGCCACCTTCAATGGATTCTCCCTGCACCTGACGCTGCGTAGCGTGGTGGCGGCGGAGCAGGCGTTCGCCGCGCTGGCGGAGGAGGGGCGGGTGGAGATGCCGCTGGAGAAAACCTTCTGGGCGCAGCGCTTCGGCATGCTCACCGACCGCTTCGGCGTAGGCTGGATGGTCAGTTGTCACTGACCCCGTACTTGGAACGAAAGCAGAAACGAAAAAGCCCGCCGGAAGGCGGGCTTTTTCACGAGCGCGAGGCTCAGGACGCGGCGACGATCTGCAGACGGTCGGCGGTCATCTGGTTGACTTCGCGGTAGACCTCGGCGTCGGTTTCCAGCTGCTTCTCGCGGGCCGGGAAGATCTCCTTGAGCTTCGCGGTCCACTCGGCCGACTTGTAGCGCTCGGGGAAGCAGCGCTCCAGCAGGCCCAGCATGATCGACACGGTCACCGAGGCGCCCGGCGAGGCGCCGAGCAGGGCGGCGATGCTGCCGTCCTGGGCCGCCACCAGTTCGGTACCGAACTGCAGGATGCCGCCTTTCTTCGGGTCCTTCTTGATGATCTGCACACGCTGGCCGGCGGTTTCCAGACGCCAGTCGGCCGGGTTCAGTTCCGGGTAGAACTTGCGCAGGGCTTCGATACGCTGGTCCATGGACTGCATGACTTCCTTCACCAGGTAGCGGGTGAGGTCCATGTTGTCGCGGGCCACGGCGAGCATCGGCAGCAGGTTGCTGGTGCGCACCGAGAGCGGCAGGTCGAGGAACGAACCATGGCGCAGGAACTTGGTGGAGAAGCCGGCGTAGGGGCCGAACAGCAGGGAGGTCTTGCCGTCGACTACGCGGGTGTCCAGGTGCGGTACGGACATCGGCGGGGCGCCCACTTCGGCCTGGCTGTAGACCTTGGCCTGGTGGTGCTTGACCACTTCCGGGTTGTCGCAACGCAGCCACTGGCCGCTCACCGGGAAGCCGCCGAAGCCCTTGCTTTCCGGGATGCCGGACATCTGCAGCAGCGGCAGTGCGCCGCCGCCGGCGCCGAGGAAGACGAACTTCGCCTTGACCTTGCGGGCCTCGCCGGTCTGGGTGTTCTTGATGTCCACCAGCCAGCCGTCAGCGCTGCGCTCAAGGCCGACCACTTTCTGGAAGTAGCGGACTGCGCTGCCTTCGCGGCTGGCCAGGTAGCTCAGCAACTGGTTGGTCAGGGCGCCGAAGTTGACGTCGGTGCCGCTTTCCACGCGGGTCATGGCGACCTGCTCGTCGGCCGGGCGGCCGGGCATGGTCAGCGGCGCCCACTCGGCGATCTTGCCGCGGTCCTCGGTGTATTCCATCGAGGTGAAGGCATGGTGCTGGCTGAGAAGCTCGAAACGCTTCTTCAGGAACGGAATGTCCTTGCCACGCACGAAGCTCATGTGCGGAACAGGGTTGATGAAGTTGCGCGGCGAGCCGAAGGCTTCCTTCCCTGTCAGGTAAGCCCAGAATTGCTTGGACACCTCGAACTGGGCGTTGATGTTCACCGCTTTCTTGATGTCGATCGAACCGTCGGCGGCCTGCGGGGTGTAGTTCAGCTCGCAGAGGCCGGCGTGGCCGGTACCGGCGTTGTTCCACGGGTTGGAACTTTCGATGGCCCCGGATTCCTGCAGTTCGACGATCTCGAGCTTGACGCTCGGATCGACTTCCTTGAGCAGGACAGCCAGGGTTGCGCTCATGATGCCGGCGCCTACCAGCAGCACGTCCATCGATTCGTAATCGTTCTGCGCCATTAACGCGTCTCCAGAAAACTATCAGCAGCCAGTTGTGACAGGGGCCTTGCGCTCACTGCGCGTGAAGCCGCCTGTCCGAATTCTTCTCGGGTCGCATGCGACCCTCCACGAATGCCTTCGGCCGGGATTGGAGGAGGAGAAAGCTGCACCTTCGCTCGGCAATCCACGGCGGACGATCAGGGCATCCGCAAGTGCATCGGGTGGGCGCTTATGCGCGGCTTCCGGTGCCGAAAAAGCGATTCAGTGCTGCGGGGACAGACGTTAATGGTGCTGCTACCGACGCAAAACTCTTCATTGCTCGCCACACTCTCGTGAAGTAGTGAAAAACCTTCAAATCACGCTCTTTTGGAGGCGTGAAACTCAAAGGGGATCGTCGTTGCGGGCCGGTCCGGTCTCCGTACGGAGGGGGCGGCTGCATCCTTGCCAAGCGTTCTGCGCAACGAACGTAAAGCGCGACGGCCAGTGACCGAGGCGAGTGGCGACTCTCTTTGAGGGGTGGCAGAGGCGAGACACGGTGTGTCGGCATCGTGCGGGGCCCGATCTGGAGGCGTCCTTATAATCGGGGGGCGATTATAACGGCGAAACAGAAAAAAAGCCCTGCACCTTAGACTTTTTTCCTAGGGTGTACCTCTTGATTTACAGTTTTCGCCCCGCCTTGGTGCGCCTCGCCTCAAGGCGGGTCAATACGGCATGTGGCCGCGCCCGTCGGGAACCCTGAGAGCGGGTTCCGCGTCCAATGGCCAGGCGCTATCTGCCCGCGCTGACGGCCGGTATACTGCCGGCCCATCGCCAACCCATGGAGAGATGAGCATGCTGCAACGCTTGTTGCTCAGCTTTATCGCTGCTGCCAGCCTGACCCTGACCGGCTGCGCGCTCAGCCCGCAACAACTCAATCCGGACCCGGTATTCAAGGGGCCCATCACCGCCGTTGGTCAGGGCCAGCCGGTGGTGGTCAAGGTCGTCGACGGCCGTCCCAGCACTGCGCTGGGCACCCGCGGTGGTCTGTACTCCGAAACCAGCCAGCTCACCGTGCGCAGCCAGGATGTGATTCCCAAGCTGCAGCTGCAGGCCGAAACCGCCGTGCGCCTGCTGGGCTTCACGCCGTCCCCCAACGCCTACAACGCACCACAGCTGACCCTGACCCTGGCCGAGCTGAAGTACCAGTCGCCCAAGGAAGGCATGTACGTCACCGAGGCCGACATCAGCGCGACCTTCCGCGTCGACGTGCAGACCAGCGCGCGTCACTACAGCGGCCGCTACGGCGCCGCGCTGAACCAGCGTTTCGGCATGGCGCCCAACGAGGCGACCAACAGCAAGCTGGTCGGCGACGTGCTCAGTGATGCCCTGAACCGCGTGTTCAAGGACCCGAGCATCGGCCAGACGCTGAACCAGCGCTGATCGCCGCATGGACATGAAAAAGCCCGGCCAATGCCGGGCTTTTTCATGGGCGGCTGAGCGCTGCGATCAGGCGGCCTGGCGGTAGGGATCGACCTCGATCGAGCGCATGCGCTCGTCGGTTTCCGGCAGGTCCAGGTGCTCATGGCCGCAGGCCTGGGTGTAGACCAGCCAATGGTCGTCCTGGACGTTGAAGGACAGCTCGACGACGACGGCTTCGATTTCTTCCAGGTGTTCGATCAGGTAAGCGTTTTCGTGGGGGATGATTTCGAGCATGGCGAATCTCCTTGGCGAAAGACTTTGATTGGCAGAATTCGTTAAAGCCAACAACGTGCCAGGGCGCGGGAGAGGTCTTAGACCGATTCTCGATAATTCTTACGCTCGTCGTAATTAAGCGTTACGCGCTGGCTGCGGTGACTGGCCTGCGGATAAAATGCGCGACGATTGTTTCCCATCCATGACGGGCGATGCCCGTTCATCCAGTAGACTCACCCCCGGCTTTCCTTCGTGATAACTGGTGTGCAGTCCCGAAGCGGAGGTTGTGATGTCGCTGCAGGCGCTCTGGAATCTGTTCCAGGCCCATCCTGGCCGGGTCCTCAACGATCTGGCGCTGTTCTTCACCCTGGCCGGTGCCTGGCTGCTGCTGGCCACCCGCCGCCGTGAACGCCTGGCCATGGCGCGTCTGGCCGCCGAAAGCGAAGTGCAGCCGATACCGCTGGACAGCTTCGAGCCGACACTGCGACTGAACCGCTTCTTCTACCGTTTCGGCTTCGCCTGCATGGCGCTGGCGCTGGCGGTCAGCTGGTACAGCACGCGGCTGTGACCGGCCGGAATTGAAAAAGGCGCCCGAGGGCGCCTTTTTTCATGCCTGCTTGAGGCGGTACTGGTTCAGCACCGGGTTGGCGTACTGCAGGATCAGGTACGGGCGCTGCTCGGCGGGGCATTCTGCCAGGCGACGCTCCCATTCGGTGCGGGCGCGGCGCAGCTCCTCGTCCTTGAACAGGCTGGCGGCGGTGGGCACCTGCAGCGCCGGATCGCGCAGCGCGGAAGCTTCGTAGGCCAGGTAGTGCACCGGGAACAGCCGGTAGTTGCCGAGGATCTGCCGGTCCAGCTCGGCGGCCAGCTGCTTGGTGTCGCCGAACTCTCCGGTGATCTGCTCGCCGAAGTTGATGTGCACCCGGCCCTTGTAGCCGGTGATGCCCTGCACGATGCTGCGGTCGTCCTCGCCCGGCGCCTTCCGGTACTCGCCGGTGGTGGCGCGGGTGAACAGTTCGCGGGCCTTGGCGGCGTCGCAGGGGTCGTATTCGTAGCTGATGGACACCGGGATCAGGTGCAGCTCGCGGATCACCTCGGCGAAAGGCTCATCCTTGCGGCTCATGTGGAACATCTTGAGGATCGCCGAGTCGGTGCGGTCGTCCCCGTCCTTGGCGCGGCCTTCGGCCTGGGCGATCCAGATCGACTGGCCGTCCTTGCAGATCGAGTGATTGATGTAGGCCGAGAGCTTCTGGTACGCCGCCAGCTTCTCGCGCCGGCCAGTGATCGAGCGGTGCACGATGAAACTCTTGTTCAGGCGCATCAGGTCGCTGACGAAGGGCTTCTGCAGGAGGTTGTCACCGATGGCGATGCGCGGCGTCGGCAGCTTGGCGTGGTAGATCGCGTAGTTGCAGAAGGCCGGATCCATCACGATGTCGCGGTGGTTGGCGATGAACAGGTAGGCGCAGCCAGGCTTCAGGCGCTCGACGCCGGAATAGGTGACGCCATCGGTGGCGTGCTCGATGGTGCGGTCGACATAGGGCTCGATCTTGTCCTGCAGCGCGATGACGGTGCGGATGCCGGTGACTTCGCGGGCCAGGCGATGAGCTATAAGGGGTCTGAGCAGCCAGCCGAGCGGACCGGACAGACGGGGGAAGCGGTAACGCGCCAGCGCGCCGAGGAAGGCGTCATCGCTCAGCAGGCGTTGCAGGACGGCCGGGACTTCGGCGTCATTGTACGGTCGGATGGCTTCGAACTCGCCCATCATGCTCTCTGATTGAATTTTTTAGGGGTATCACGGGCCGGGCCGCGAAGTAGACAGCTCGGAGGGTTGCCAGGGGACCGCTCGGTCAGACTGGGCACCCTGAAAGACCGCGCGATTATAAACGGAAGTCACGGGGGAACCAGCGATGCTCGAAAGTCAGGCCTATACCTGCCCCTATTGCGGCGAGCCGGCGGAGGCCCTGCTCGACCTGTCCGGGGGCGACCAGCGCTACTATGAAGATTGTCCGGTGTGTTGCCGGCCGATCCTGTTCCAGCTCTACACCGACGGTGTGGAGTGGTCCCTGGAAGTCCAGCGCGAGGACGACTGATGCAGCGAATCTACGAACCCGCCGACCTGATCGAGGCCGAACTGCTGGGCGGAATGCTGGCCAACGAGGGCATTTCGTCGCACCTGGGCGGACGCCACCTGCTCGGCGGCATTGGCGAGCTGCCGGGCATGGGCCTGTTGCACCTGTGGGTCGAGGATGAGCATGCCGAACGCGCGAGGGCGCTGATCGCCGCGTACAATGCCGCGCAACCCCTGCCGGGCCCCGCCGACGACAACGAGGCCGGTCCCGGCGTCCTGCTGTGCTGATTGATCGTTCCGAGAGCCCATGACCAGCCGCTATGCCCTGTTCCGCTGGAACCGCGAACTTGCCGAGAGCGCCGGTTTCCCCGCGGACCTGCAGCCGCAATGGAACCTCGCGCCCGGCGCCCGTGTGCTGGCGCTGCGCGAGGAGGGCGGCGCCCGCCGTGCCGATCTTGCGCGCTGGGGGCTGACGCCGGCCTGGCTCAAGGACCTGTCGCGCACACCGGCCCATGCCCGTGCCGAAACCATCGTCGAACAGCCGATGTTCCGCGACGCCTTCGCCCAGCGCCGCTGCCTGCTGCCGGCCAACGGCTTCTACGAGTGGCGCGGCGTGCGCAAGCGGCCGCACTGGATTTCCGGGGGCGGGTTGATCTGTTTCGCGGCGGTGTGGGAGGCCTATCCGGTGGAGGGCCACATCTATTACAGCGTGGCGATGGTGACCCAGGCGGCGGGGGACATGCGCCGGCCGCTGATCCTCGATGCGGCCGAGCAGGCACAGTGGTTGTCGAACGGGACCGAGACCGCGCGGTTGCAGGAGCTGCTGCTGCTGCCCCAGGCGCGGTTGCGCGAGCAGGCGCTGGCGAACTTCGTCAACGATCCTGCCTGCAATGGGCCGGAGTGTTTGACGCCCGCCTGAAAGGACGTGCCTGGGATGGGGTATTCGTTGCAGCGGTTGCGGATCGTAGGATGGCGTGGAGCGAAGCGATACCCATCAATGCTCGCACCGGCAGCATGGGTATCGCCTGGGCTCCACGCCATCCTACAAATGCGCATCTGCCGGCAGCATTGGGGGCAATAAGCGCCCCCACCGTTCGCTTTACACCTTGAACTGATTCACCAGCCGGCGCTGCTGCTCGGCCAGCTTGGTCAGCTCGGCGCTGGCCTGGGAGGCTTCGTCCGCGCCGCCAGCCACCTGGTTGGCGACCATGCCGATGTTGGTGACGTTGCGGTTGATGTCCTCGGCCACCGCGCTCTGCTCCTCGGCGGCACTGGCGATCTGGGTGTTCATGTCGTTGATCACCGACACTGCCTGGGTGATCGACTCCAGCGCCTGGGCCGCTTCGCTGGCATGGCGCACGCTGTCGTCGGTCTTCTCCTGGCTCTGCTGCATCACCTGCACCACTTCACGGGTGCCGTTCTGCAACTGCTGGATCATCGACTGGATTTCCTCGGTGGCCTGCTGGGTCTTCTGCGCCAGGTTGCGCACCTCATCAGCGACCACCGCGAAGCCGCGACCCTGTTCACCGGCGCGAGCGGCCTCAATGGCAGCGTTGAGGGCCAGCAGGTTGGTCTGTTCGGCGATGCCGCGGATGGCCACCAGGATCGCATTGATGTTCTCGCTGTCGCGGGCCAGGGTCTGGACCACGCCCACCGCGCGGCCGATCTCGCTGGCCAGCGCCTGGATCGCCGCCGAGCTGCTCTCGACGATGCGCTTGCCGTGGTGCGCGGCCTGGTCGGCGTGGTTGGCCGCCTCCGCCGCGTGGGTGGCGTTGCGCGCCACGTCCTGGGCGGTAGCGGTCATCTCGTGGACGGCGGTGGCGACCAGCTCGATTTCCGCCAGCTGCTGCTGCACGCCCTGGTTGGTGCGGATGGCGATGTCCGCGGTGTGCTCGGAGGAGTCGCTGACGCGCTGCACCGAGGTCACCACCTGGCCGATCATGCCCTGCAGCTTGCCGAGGAAGGTGTTGAAGCCCTTGGCGATGGAGCCCAGTTCGTCGGCGCGGTCGCTGGACAGGCGGCGGGTGAGGTCGCCTTCGCCCTGGGCGATGTCGTCGAGCATGCCGACCAGCTGGCGCAGCGGGCGGGCGATGCCGTGGCCAACCAGCCAGATCACGGCCAGGCCGATGGCGGCGATGAGCAGGCCCACCAGGGTCATGCCCAGGGTGTCGCCGTCGCGTTGGGACTTCAGGTCGCTCTGCAGCTTGTGCAGCTCACCCAGCACCGCCTCCTGCGGCAACTGCACGGCCAGCGTCCAGCGCACGCCGGTGTCGGCGATGGTGAAGGGCAGGAGCAGCTCGATCTGGCCACGCTCTGCGTCGAGCTTCGACAGCGGCTGGTCCAGCGTCAGCCGGGAAAGGCTGGCGAGGGTATCGGCATCCAGCACGCTGGTGGCCGGTTCGCCGAGCTTGCCGGCGTCCTTGGTATAGGCGACCAGGCGGCCGTTGCCGGAGATCAGCGCCATCTCGCCGGCGCCGTTGTAGAGCTGGCCGTCGGCGTTCTTGAGCAGGGTCTGGATGAAGTCCAGCGACAGGTCGACGCCCACCGATCCCTTGAACTGGCCGTTGACCAGGATCGGCGCGTTGAAGGAGGACATCAGCACCATCTTGCCGCCCATTTCATAGGGCGCCGGGTCGACGATGCAGGGCTGGCGCTTCTCTTTCGGGCACAGGTAGTACTCGCCCTCGCGCACGCCGGTGGGCTGCATCTTCTGGCTTTCCAGGGTGTCGCCCATGGCCTCGACGGTCAGGCCGCCGTCCTTGCGGTACCACCAGGGCATGAAGCGGCCGTCCGTGCCGTAGCCGGGCTTGCCGGCGTGCTCGCTGTCGCTGCCGGCGAAGGCGTTGGGTTCCCAGCCGGCGAAGGCATCGAGCAGCTTGGGGTTCTGCTCCACGGTCTGGCGCAGCAGGCCGGACATCTCGTCGCGGCTGATCGTCAGCAGCGGCGTGCCGCTGGCGTCGACCTTGCCCATCAGTGCGTTGGTGTTGGCCAGGTCCTTGGCGACGGTGAGCGGGTACTCCAGCTCGCGCTGGATCTGGCTGACCTGGCCGCGCGCCATGGCTACCAGGCGCTCGTTGATCACCTGTTCGAGCAGGGCCTGGGTGCGCTCCTGCACCAGTGCCTGGGTCCGTGCCCCTGCGAACAGCGCATACAGCACCAATGCCGCGACCACCGCCAAGACGCTGGCCCCGGCCAGCGCCACCACGGAAAACTGGATCGACTTGAATTTCATACGGGTACCCGATGTCCCAGAGCCTGCGTGTGCCTGGTTATCGGCATGACCCGCCGGTTTCATTAGGCACTGCTTGTAATGGGTTGTAACGCCGTTGTATGCCGCCTGCTGCGGGGGAGTTGCCGGCCACTGGGGCGCGGCCTACCATGCGCGCTGTCTTTGGGTGATTGCACAGTTTCAGGAGAGCATATGCCCCGTCTTTTCCGTGTCGCCGGCCTGGCCGCAGCCCTGCTGCTGACCGCTTGCCAGCAGGTGAACACCACCAGCGGGGGCGTCGTCGGCGTCAACCGCCAGCAGACCATGTTCAGCATGCTGTCCAGCGCGCAGGTCGACCAGATGTACGCCCAGTCCTACCAGCAGACCCTTGGCGAAGCGTCCAAGGCTGGCAAGCTGGACGCCAGCAGCAGCGATGCCAAGCGCGTGAAGGCCATCGCCAGCCGGTTGATTCCGCAGACCGGCGCCTTCCGTCCGGACGCCCCGTCCTGGAAGTGGGAAGTCAACGTGATCAAGAGCGACGAGCTCAACGCCAACTGCGGCCCCGGCGGCAAGATCATCGTCTACACCGGCCTGATCGATAAACTGCAGCTGACCGACGACGAACTCGCCGCTGTGATGGGCCACGAGATCGCCCACGCCCTGCGCGAGCACGGCCGCGAAGCCATGTCCCGCGCCTACGCCGAGCAGATGGGCCTGGGGATTGGTGGCGCGCTGCTGGGCCTGGGGCAGGGCAGTGTCGACCTGGCCCACCAGGTGGTGGAATACAGCATGACCCTGCCCAACAGCCGGCAGAACGAGAACGAAGCCGACCTGATCGGTCTGGAATTGGCCGCCCGCGCCGGCTATAACCCCAACGCCGCGATGACGTTGTGGCAGAAGATGGGACAGGCAGGCGGCGGCGAGGCGCCACCGGAAATCCTCAGCACCCACCCGGCCGACAGCACCCGGATGGCCAACCTGAAGGCCGCCATCCCGAAGGTGATGCCGCTGTACGAGCAAGCCAAGGGTCGCTGATGGCCTGCCAGGAGCGGCGCGTGGTAGCGCCGCTGTGCAACGTGAACAGGGAGCGCCCGTGAAAATTGCTGTACTCGGAGCCACAGGGCTCCTGGGCCATCACGCCGCCCGCGCCATCAAGGCTGCGGGACACCAGTTGGTGCTGATTCATCGACCGTCGTCGCAGATCCAGCGCCTGGCCTACCTCGAGCCGGAGTGCCGGGTGGCCGAGCTCTTCGATCACCAGGGCATGGCGCGCGCACTGAGCGGCCTGGATGCAGTGATCTTCAGTGCCGGCTACTACCCGGTGCGACCACGGCGCTGGCAGGAGGAGGTGGCCAGCGCCCTGGACCTGACCAACCATTTCTACGCCGCCTGCCTGCAGGCCAGGGTGCCGCGCATCCTCTACGTCGGCTCCGCCTTCGCCATGCCCTTGCACCCGCAGGGGCTGCCGGGGCACGAGGGGCTGTTCTACGAGGGCCTGCCCACCGGCAAGAGCGCCTATGTCATGTGCAAGTGGGCGCTCGACGAGCAGGCCCGCGAGCAGGCGCGGGGCGGGTTGCCGGTGGTGATCGGGATTCCCGGCATGGTGCTGGGCGAGCTCGACATCGGCCCCACCACCGGACGCTTGATCACCGCCATCGGGCATGACGAGATGCTTCACTACGTGCCGGGCCGGCGCAACGTGATCGATGCCTCCGAGGCCGGCCGCGGCCTGCTGCTGGCGCTGGAGCGCGGCCGGGTCGGCGAGCGTTACCTGCTCACCGGGCACAACATCGAGATGGGCGAGCTGACCGCCACCATCGCCCGCCTGCTGGGCAAGCCGGCGCCGACGCCGATGCCGCTGCATCGCGCCCGCGCCCTGGCGACCCTGGGACGCTGGCGTTACCGGCTGACCGGCAAGATGCCGCTGCTGGACGACACGGCGATCGAGGTGATGGCCGGCGGGCAGTTCCTCGACGGGCGCAAGGCGCGTGAAGAGCTGCGCTTCGAGGCCCAGGTGCCGCTGGAAGAGACGCTGGAGCGGGCGATTGCCTGGTTCCATGCCAACGACTATCTCTGACCCTCCTACGAAGAGCGCAAATGAAAAAGCCCGGCATTGCCGGGCTTTTTCAGGTCAGGGCAGCGCCTTCTCCGCAAACGGTCGGTTCTGCAGCCCCATCTGCGCGCGGAAGCTCTCCATGTCGAACATGGTGCACAGTTCGAGGATTTCCCCGGTGCTGCTGAATACCCAGAAGCCCATGGCCGACAGGCTGAGGATCTTCTCGCTGGCCGGATAGCCGAAGGCGGGGCGGGAGATGCTGCCCAACAGGGTGCTCCAGGTGAACACCTTGTTGCCTTCGCGGATGCATTCCTCCACCACCACTTCCAGGTCCGGCATGGCCGAGCGGATGCCCTCCACCAGCCGGCGGTAGCCGGCATTGTTCAGCGGCTGAGCGGTGAAGGCGCTCTTGTAGAGGAAGTCCGGGCTGTGCAGTTGCTCGGCCAGCGCCAGATGTCCCTTGTTCCAGACAAGGTCGATGTGCTGGCGGGCGAGCCTCTTGAGATCCTTCTCAGCCATGGTGTGTCCTGTGATTCCTGAAATACGGGGAGAATGGCGCACCACTGTGTATCGATCATGAAACATGGGCATTGGCCGGCGCGCCAGGTTCCTCCGTGCTCAGGTCAGACCACGCCACCCAGTTGCAGTGCGTGCCAGGCAGCGGCCAGGCCGAGGATGGCGAAGGCGGCGGCGGCCAGGCGACGGATCAGGTTGAGCGGCAGGCGGTCGGCGGCGAAGTTGCCCGCCAGCACCACCGGCACGTTGGCGATCAGCATGCCCAGCGTGGTGCCCAGCACCACCAGCAGGAAATGCGGGTACTGCGCGGCCAGCATCACGGTGGCGACCTGGGTCTTGTCGCCCATCTCGGCGAGGAAGAAGGCGATCAGGGTGGTGAGGAACGGGCCGAACTTCTTCAGCGCGCCTTCTTCGTCGTCATCCAGCTTGTCGGGGATCAGCGTCCAGGCGGCGACGGCCAGGAAGCAGGCGGCCAGCACCCAGCTCAGTGCGGTGGCGGAGAAGAAGCTGGCGACCCAGCTGCCGACGGCACCGGCGGCGAAGTGGTTGGCCAGGGTGGCGGCGATGATCCCGGCGATGATCGGCCAGGGCTTGCGGAAACGGGCGGCGAGGACGAGCGCGAGCAGTTGCGTCTTGTCGCCGATTTCGGCCAGGGCAACGATCAGGGTTGGGACGAAGAGGGATTCCATCAGGCTTCCTAAGGGGCGGGTCGACTAAGCACCATGACACGCGCCACCTGCCCGCCCCGGGTCAGGTTGCTCGTGTCATAGGTCTTGTCAAACCCGGGCCTGAGCGTTGCAGGCGGGTCGCACGCGCCATGGTCTGCGGACCAAGTGTGTTGACGCGTACCGGGCGAGCTGGGGGCTCGCGGGAGACTACTCCCCTAGGACGGGGCGCATTCTGCCCAAGTCCTGGGACTTGGGCAAGCCTGCGCGTCGGATCATTCGCGGTGGGAGCGGATGTCCATGTCCTCGTAGCGGATGAAGCGGGTGCCGTTCTTGAAGCGGTAACCCAGCCAGATCGAGAGGAACAGCGGGATGGTGATGTAGGTGGCGACCAGCCCGGCCCAATCCACGTGCTCGCCGACGAACGCCTGGTAGTTCTGCCCCAGGGTGATGATCAGGCAGAGGGTGAAGGCGAACAGCGGACCGAAGGGGAACCATTTGGCGCGGTAGGGCAGGCTGTTCAAGTCGCCGCCCTGCAGGATGAAGGCCTTGCGGAAGCGGTAGTGCGACACTGCGATGCCCAGCCAGACGATGAACCCGCACATGCCCGAGGCGTTGAGCAGCCAGGTGTAGACGGTCTTGTCGCCGATGAAGCTGGTGAGGAAGCACAGCGCGCCGACGAAGGTGGTGGCCAGCAAGGCGTAGCGCGGCACCCCGCTGACGGACACCTGGCTGAATACCCGTGGCGCCTTGCCGTGCAGGGCCATGGTGTAGAGCATCCGGGTCGAGGCGTACATGCCGGAGTTGCCGGCCGAGAGAATCGCCGAGAGGATCACCGCGTTCATCACGCCGGCCGCGGCGGCCAGGCCCGCGCGCTCGAACAGGAGGGTGAAGGGCGAGGTGCTGATGTCGCTGCTGTCGGTCTTGAGCAGGTTCGGATCGGTGTAGGGGATCAGCATGCCGATCACGAAGATTGACAGGATGTAGAACATCAGGATTCGCCAGAACACCTGGCGGATGGCGATGGGGATGGACTTCTGCGGGTTCTCCGATTCGCCCGCGGCGACGCCGATCAGCTCGGTGCCCTGGAAGGAGAAGCCGGCGATCATCGCCACCCCGATCATCGCCTGCAGGCCGCCGACGAAGGGCGCGTCACCGGTGGTGAAGTTGCTGAAGCCGGGGCTGTCGACGCCGTGCATGATGCCGATGATGCTGGCCAGGCCGATGGCGATGAACACCACCACGGCGACCACCTTGATCAGCGCGAACCAGAACTCGCTCTCGCCGAAACCCTTCACCGAGAAGTAGTTGAGCATGAACATGATGCCCAGGAACACCACGCTCCAGTAGATGCCGGGCACGTCGGGGAACCAGAACTTCATCACCAGCTGCGCGGCCACCAGTTCCGCGGCGATGGTCACCGCCCAGTTGTACCAGTAGTTCCAGCCCATGGCGAAACCGAAGCCATCGTCGATGAAACGGCTGCCATAGGTGCAGAACGAGCCGGAATCGGGGATATACGCCGCCAGCTCGCCCAGGCTGGTCATCAGGAAGAACACCATCAGGCCGATCAGTGCATAGGCCATCAGCGCGCCGCCGGGGCCGGCGGTGGCGATGGTGCTGCCGGAGGCGACGAAAAGGCCGGTGCCGATGGAACCGCCGATGGCGATCATGTTCAGGTGGCGGGGCTTGAGAGAGCGCTTGAGGTGATGCGGCTTCTCTTTCGGCCCCATGGCGAATGTCAGCTCGACATCGTCGTTGATTCTTCGATTCACAGGTGTCCTCGATCAGTCTGGGCGTGCGTCGGCGCGCCGGTCCGTGGCTCGGTGCAGTGTAGTGCGAGCCTTCGGTCAGCGCCGTCGGGCGCTGTAGATACGGAAGCCGTCGGCCTCGGCCAGGGTCTGGCAGGGGCCGAGATGCTGCTCGATCAGCGGCGGGTATTTCAGGAAGCTGTTGGCCACCAGGCGCAGCTCGCCGCCGCCCGCCAGGTGGCGGGCCGACTGGCGCAGCAGGTGTTCGGTGGCGGCATAGCTGGTGTGCACGCCCTGGTGGAAGGGCGGATTGCTGACGATCGCGGCGAGCCCGGTGGGGGCGGCGTCGATGCCGTCGCCGGCGATCACCTCGGCGCTGAGGCCATTGGCGGCCAGGGTCAGTCGGCTGCTTTCGATGGCGAAGGCGTCGACATCCAGCAGGGTCAGCTGGCTTTGGGGATAACGGCGTTTGAGGGTGGCGCCGATGACGCCCGCGCCGCAGCCGAAGTCCAGCACCTGGCCGCTCGGCAGGCCGTCCAGCTGCTCCAGCAGCAGGGCGCTGCCGTGATCCAGGCGACCGTGGCTGAACACGCCGGGCAGGGTGACCACCTGCAGCGGGCCGTCGGCCAGCGGCAGTTCGTAGCGTTGTGCCAGGGCGTGCAGATCCGGCGCTGCGGGCGCGCCGTCGACGTGCGCATGCCACAGTTGGCAGTGGCGGGCGCTGTCGAGCTTGCTGGCGCGGCCGAAGACGGCGAGCTGTTTGCTGGCGCGCTCGACGCCAGCACGCTTTTCGCCGACCAGATACAGCTCGCCCGCCGGCACACGGCTGGCGAGGGCGGCGAGCAGGTAATCGGTGAGTTCGCGGGACTTGGGCAGGAACAGCACGGCGGCGTCGAACGCGCCTTCAGGCGGTGTCGCGCCGAAGTGGCAACGGCCCGGATAGCGGGCTTCGAGCTGCTGGCTTTCGCCGGCGTGCCAGCTCCAGCCATGGGCCTGCGGCAGGTCGCCGAGCAGGGCGTCGGCGGGCAGGCCGGCGAGCAGGACGCGGCCCTGGAAGCGCTCGATCTGGCGCAGCAGCACTTCACTGGTGGGGGCGTTGGACATGCGGCCTCCTCGAAAAAAGGGCGCGAGTTTAGCAGGGCTGCAATGGCCGAGCCTAGGCGAGCCGCACCTCGGCGTTGCTCCAGAAGTCCTCGCCGCGCAGTTCCAGGCGGCCTGCCGCGACCAGTTCGCACAGGCGCCAGGCAGCCAGCAGGTCGCTGACGAACAGGCCTTCGACATAGGCCATGGTCGGGCCGATCACCGACTGCACCGGACGCCAGGACTCGCTGGCGCTGTCCAGCAGGATTCGGTCGATGTGATCAAAGCCGGCGCCGCTCAACTGGCCGTCCAGCCACAGGCGCAGTTCGGCGTTGGCGGCCAGCGCGCGTTGCCAGTCTTCGCCGAGGCACTGGCGTTCGGTGGCATCCACTTCGTGGCTGGCGGCCAGGGCATTGGCCAGCTCCTCGGGCTTCAGCATGGCGATGGCGTGGCGATCGTCGCAGCGGCATTGACCACTGCCGGCGCCAACGCTACGCAGGGTGACGTGCGCCGGCAGCAGGGCGCAGACGCGGCGCAGCAGCAGTTGCTCGCTGGCACTGTCGCCGTGCCAGAGGGTGACGATGGTGGCGTCCGGGCTGCGCAGCCAGTTCGCGTCGGTGGCCAGTTCGACGGCGATTTCCCGTTCGCGCAGGGCATCGCCGCCCAGTTCATGCCAGAACGCGGCGCGTTGTTGGCAGGGGGGCGAGTCCACATCGCTCAGCGGGCCGACGGCCAGATCATCCGGCATCACGCGGATTCTCTTCTCGACCAGTACGCCGGCTTCTACTGCCCGGCGCAGTGCGTGGGCGGCGCCGTCGCCGCAGACCAGGTGCAGGCTCATGGCGCCACCACCCGGCGCGGCTCGCCAGCGAAGAAGCTGGCGGCGTTCTCGCTCAATTGGCCGACGATGCGTTGCCTGGCCTCGCGGCTCCCCCAGGCGCTGTGCGGGGTGAGGATGAAGCGCGGGAGGTCGCCGGCCAGCAGCGGGTTGCCGTCTTTCGGCGGCTCCACGCTGAGCACGTCGAACGCCGCGCCGCCCAGGTGGCCGCGGCGCAGGGTATCGGCCAGCGCCTGCTCGTCGACGAGCCCCCCACGGGCGGTGTTGATCAGGAAGGCGTGGGGTTTCATCAGGTCCAGTTCGCGCTGGCCGATCAGGTTGCGCGTGGCTTCGGTCAGCGGGCAGTGCAGGGTGAGGGCGTCGACCTGCGGCAGCAGTTCGTCCAGGGGCAGGCGGTCAGTGCGCGGCGGGCGGCCGGGCAGGGCGCCGAGCAGCACGCGCATGCCAAAGGCGTCCGCCAGCTTCGCTACCGCGCCGCCCAGTTCACCGTGGCCGAGCAGGCCGAGGGTCTTGCCTTCCAGTTCGACGATGGGGAAATCCAGCAGGCAGAACTGCGGCGCTTGCTGCCAGCGCCCGGCGCGTACCGCCGCCTGGTAGTCGGGCAACCGGGTGGCCAGGGCGAGCAGCAGCATCAGGGTGTGCTGGGCCACCGACGGGGTGCCGTAGCCCTGGCAGTTGCTGACCGTCACGCCGTGACGGCGGGCGGCGGCAAGGTCGATGTTGTTGGTGCCGGTGGCGGCGACCAGGATCAGTTTCAGCTCCGGGCAGCGCTCCAGTACCGCGGCGTCGATGCGCACCTTGTTGCTGATGGCCACCTGGGCGCCTTCGAGCCGCTCGGCCACCTGCTCCGCATCGCTGCGCCCGTGCAGGACCAGTTCGCCGAACTGCGCGCGCAGCGGCGCGAGGTCGAGGTCGCCGAGGTCGAGGGAGGCATGGTCGAGGAAGACGGCGCGAGCGCTGTTCATGGGTGGCTGTACCTTTTGCGGTGATTCGGTGTGACGTAAGGTAATCAGCCTAACTGTTTTCCGAACGCTCTGCGGAGGCGCGATGTACTGGACGGAATTTCTCACCGTGGCATTCATCCACCTGCTGGCGGTGGCCAGCCCCGGTCCGGACTTCGCCGTGGTGGTGCGCGAGAGCGTGACCCACGGGCGCCGTGCCGGCACCTGGACGGCGCTGGGTGTTGGCAGTGCGATCTTCCTGCACGTGACCTATTCGCTGCTGGGGATCGGCCTGATCGTGTCGCAGTCCATCGTGCTGTTCAACGCCCTGAAGTGGCTGGCGGCGGCCTACCTGCTGTACATCGGCATCAAGGCGCTGCGGGCGCGGCCGGCCGATCCGGCGGCTGCCGAAAGCATCGTCGCGCCGGTGGTGCGCACCGCGCGCGGGGCCTATGTCGCCGGGTTCGTCACCAATGGCCTGAACCCGAAGGCGACGCTGTTCTTCCTCTCGTTGTTCACCGTGGTGATCAACCCGCATACACCCCTGATGGTCCAGGCGGGTTATGGCGTGTACCTGGCCTGCGCGACGGCCGCCTGGTTCTGCCTGGTGGCGCTGCTGTTCAGCCAGCAGCGCGTGCGCGCCGGCTTCGCCCGCATGGGCCATTGGTTCGACAGGATGATGGGCGTGGTGCTGGTGGGATTGGGGATCAAGCTGGCGTTCACCGAGCTGCGCTGAAGCACGGATGACCCTTCCGTAGGAGCAACTGTCTTGTCCCGGCTGAATCTGTGCCAGGGCTTTCCCCCTCACCCCAGCCCTCTCCCGGAGGGAGAGAGGGCAGATCGTGCCGGCTGATGTCATGGTTTCATCCTGCACCGAACGGTTCCCTCTCCCGCTTGCGGGAGAGGGTTCGGGTGAGGGGCTCTTGATTTTGTAGGAGCGGACCTTGTCCGCGATGGCCCCTTGGCCGGCCTTCCGGCCGGATCGCGGATGAAGCCGCTCCTACAACAGCCCCCTCGATGCAGGCCGGCTCAGGCCTTGATCTCCGCAAGCTGCGCCAACGCCTGCAGGTACTCGCGCGGATTCTCCCCCAGCAATCGCCTGAACATCGCGCTGAACGACCGTCCGCTGGTGTAGCCCAGCGCCGCCGCCACGCTCTGTACGCTCTCGCCGGCCAGCAGGCGCGGCAGCGCTTCGGTCAGGCGCAGCTGCTGGCGCCATTCCTGATAGCTCATGCCCAGTTCCTGGCGGAACAGCCGGGCCAGGGTGCGCGAGCTGGCGCCTACCTGCTGGCCCCAGTCCTCCAGTGTGTGCGGGTGCTCCGGGTGCTTGAGCAGCGCCTTGCAGATCGCCTGCAGGCGGCGGTCGGTCGGCAGCGGCAGGGCAAGGGGCAGACGCTCCAGGGTGGCGATCTCCAGCAGGATCAACTGCTCCAGCAGCGGCAGTGCCGGTTCGCCCGGCTGCGCCTGCCAGCGGATGCAGCGCAGGATCATCTCCCGCAACAGGGGCGTGACCGCCAGCACGCAGCAGTCGGCCAGGTTTGCCGGGCAGGCCTCGGCGCGGATGAACAGGGTGCGCATGTGCACCTCGCCGGACATGTGGATCTCATGCCGGGTGCCCGGCGGAATCCACACTGCGCGGGTCGGCGGGATGACCCAGGCGCCCTGGCCGGTGACCAGGCGCATCATGCCGCTGGCGGCGTAGAGCAGCTGCGCCTGCGGATGGTCGTGGGGTTGCACGTGGTGCCCGTCGACGTAGTCGAGGCCGATCGCGGCGAGGCGTGAGTCCTGGGGAATGTGCAGGTGCATGTCGGATTCGATGACTTTTCTGTCAGGTCTGCGATTTTTCGACAGCCTAGCATGGACCTTCCTCCACTCAAGCCGAGAGCCCGACGCCATGTCACGACCTCGAACGATCATCCGCTACATCAACGCCGCCCATATCATCGACCACATGTTCATGCTGATCTTCCCGGCCGCCGTGCTGGGCATGACGCAGAGCTTCGGTCTGAGCTATGCCGAAATGATCGGTCTGTCCCTGGGCGGCTTCATCGCCTTCGGTGCCTGTTCGATCCCGGCCGGCTGGCTGGGCGACAAGTGGGACCGCCGGCACATGATGCAGCTGTTCTTCTTCGGCATCGGCGCGTCTTCCATCCTCACCGGCCTGGCCGGTTCGGTGCCGCTGCTGGTTGCCGGCCTGACCCTGATCGGCGTGTTCGCCGCGATCTACCACCCGGTGGGTACCGCGATGCTGGTGGCCCATGCGCAGAACCGTGGTCACGAGATCGGCATCAACGGCATGTGGGGCAACCTCGGCGTGGCCTTCGCCGCGTTGCTGACCGGCTTTCTCACCGCCCACTTCGGCTGGCGCGCGGCGTTCATCCTGCCGGGCGCCGTGGCGGTGTTGATCGGCATCGGCTTCGCCTGGCAGGTCCGTGCCGAGGCGCCGGTGGCGGTGCAGCATCCGGCGCCACGGGGTGTGGGCGGGCAGAGACTGTCGATGCCCCGGGTGTTCGGCGTACTGGCGCTGGTGACGGCCACCGGCGGCGTGGTGTTCAACGCCAGCACCGTGACCTATCCGCGCCTGTTCCAGGTGCGTCTGGAAGAACTGCTGGCCTCGCCGGAAAGCCTCGGTGTGGTGGTCAGCCTGGCCTATGCCTTTGGCGCCGTGGCGCAGTTGATCATGGGGCGGCTGCTGGACCGCTTCAGCCTCAAGGGCCCGTTCCTGCTCATGACCTTCTGCCAGGGCCCGCTGCTGGTGGCGCTGGCCTATGCCGAAGGCTGGCCGGTGGCGGTGGTCGGTGCGCTGTTCATGTTCGCGGTGTTCGGCCAGGTGACGGTGAACGACGCGATGGTCGCCAACTTCGTCGCGCCGCAGTGGCAGGCGCGGGTGTTCGCCCTGCGGTACTTCGTCTCCTTCGGCGCTAGCGCGGCGGCGATTCCGCTGATCAGCTATATCGAGCCGCGCCAGGGTTTGGCCGGGTTGTACCTGATCCTGGCGGTGCTCGGGGTGGTTACCTTCCTGGCGGCGGTGGTGTTCCCGCGCACGGCGGCACATGCGCCGAAGGTGGCGACGGCCTGAAACGAAAAAGGGGCGCCCGAGGCGCCCCTTTTTCATGCCTGACCGAAGATCAGACCAGCTCGATCGCCACCGCGGTGGCTTCGCCGCCGCCGATGCACAGCGAGGCGACGCCACGCTTGCCACCCTTCTTCTGCAGGGCGTTGATCAGGGTGATGATGATCCGCGAGCCGGTGGAGCCGACCGGGTGGCCCTGGGCGCAGGCGCCGCCGTAGACGTTGACCTTGGCGTGGTCCAGGCCGTGTTCGCGCATGGCGAGCATGGTGACCATGGCGAAGGCTTCGTTGATCTCGAACAGGTCCACGTCATCCTTGCTCCAGCCGGCTTTCTTGAACAGGTTGGTCATGGCGCCGATCGGGGCGAGGGTGAACTCGGCCGGGTCCTGGCTCTGGGTGGCGTGGGCGACGATCTTGGCCAGCGGCTTCAGGCCACGGCGCGCGGCTTCTTCGGCGGTCATCAGGACCAGCGCGGAGGCGCCGTCGGAGATGGAGCTGGCGTTGGCGGCGGTGATGGTGCCGTCCTTCTTGAACGCCGGCTTCAGGCCCGGGATCTTGTCCAGGTTGGCGGTCAGCGGCTGCTCGTCGTCCTTCACCACGGTCTCGCCCTTGCGGGTGGTCACGGTGACCGGAACGATTTCCGAGTCCAGCGAGCCGTCCTTGATGGCAGCCTGGGCACGCTTGAGGGATTCGATGGCGTAGGCGTCCATTTCCTCACGGGTCACGCCGTACTTGTCGGCGGTTTCCTGGGCGAAGGAGCCCATCAGGCGGCCGGTGCGGGCGTCTTCCAGGCCGTCGAGGAACATGTGGTCCTTGATCTCGCCGTGGCCCATGCGCAGGCCGGTGCGGGCCTTTTCGATCACGTAGGGCGCGTTGGACATGCTTTCCATGCCGCCGGCGACCATCACGTCGTTGGTGCCCGCCTTGAGCAGGTCGTGGGCCAGCATCACGGCCTTCATGCCGGAGCCGCAGAGCTTGTTGATGGTGGTGCAGCCGGTGGCGGCGGGCAGGCCGGCGTTCAGCGCCGCCTGGCGGGCCGGGCCTTGCTTCAGGCCGGCGGGCAGTACGTTGCCCATGATCACTTCCTGCACGTCCTCGGGCTGGATACCGGCACGGGCAATGGCTTCGCGGATGGCGACGGCGCCCAGCTCCACGGCGGGAACGCCGGACAGGCTGCCCTGGAAGCCGCCCATGGGAGTACGGGCGCCGCTGACGATGACGATCTCGGACATGAAACTACCTCTTTGCTCTTGTTGTAGGAGCCCGCGTATGACCGGCTGCGCGTCGGCAGAGCTGCGTTGGAAGCAGGCCATACCCGTACTCCGGGTAAGGGGCCGGCCGTGAACGACCGGGCGGGATGGATTCTACCGCGTGACTGGATGTGGCCAAAGAGTCATTGGCAAATCACTCTTTTGACTGATGAACGGACACCGGGAGGCCTCTAGAGTCGCAATCATCCTGATGTATTCCTTCTGGAAATCCAGCCGTGAGAGTGTCCCGCCATGCTGAAAACCCGCGTCATCCCTGCTGCACAGAATGCCTACCAGTACCCGTTGCTGATCAAGAGCCTGCTGCTTTCGGGCAGCCGTTATGAAAAGGGCAGGGAGATTGTCTACCGCGACAGCGTGCGCTACAGCTATGCCACCTTCAACGAGCGCGTGGCGCGGCTGGCCAACGTACTGACCGAGGCGGGCGTGAAGGCCGGCGACACCGTGGCGGTGATGGACTGGGACAGCCATCGCTACCTGGAATGCATGTTCGCCATCCCGATGATCGGCGCGGTGCTGCACACCATCAACATCCGCCTCTCGCCCGACCAGATCCTCTACACCATGAACCACGCCGACGACCGCTTCGTGCTGGTCAACAGCGAGTTCGTGCCGCTCTACCAGGGCATCGCCGCTCAGCTGACCACGGTGGAAAAGACCCTGCTGCTCACCGACGGCGCCGACAAGAGCTGCGCGCTGCCCAACTGCGTGGGCGAGTATGAAACCCTGCTGGCGGCGGCCAGCCCGCGCTACGCCTTCCCCGATTTCGACGAGAACTCGGTGGCCACCACCTTCTATACCACCGGCACCACCGGCAACCCCAAGGGCGTGTACTTCACCCACCGCCAGCTGGTGCTGCACACCCTGGCGATGGCCTCGACCATCGGCAGCCTGGACAGCATTCGCCTGATGGGCACCGATGACGTGTACATGCCTATCACCCCGATGTTCCACGTCCACGCCTGGGGCGTGCCCTACGTGGCCACCATGCTGGGGGTGAAGCAGGTGTATCCGGGCCGCTACGAGCCGGAGCTGCTGTGCAAGCTGATCCGCGAGGAAAAGGTGACCTTCTCCCACTGCGTGCCGACCATCCTGCAGATGATGCTCAACGCCGCCAGCGCCAAGGACTACGACTTCGGTGGGCTGAAGATCATCATCGGCGGCAGCGCGCTGAACCGCGCCCTGTATGACGCCGCCAAGGCCCGTGGCATCCAGCTGACCGCCGCCTACGGCATGTCCGAGACCTGCCCGCTGATCTCCTGCGGCTACCTCAACCAGGAGCTGCGCGCCGGCACCGAGGATGAGCGCACCACCTACCGGATCAAGGCCGGCGTGCCGGTGCCGATGGTAGAGGCGGCGATCATGGACGAACACGGCCAGCTTCTCCCGGCCGACGGCGAATCCCAGGGCGAACTGGTGCTGCGCGCACCCTGGCTGACCCAGGGTTACTTCCAGGAACCTCAGAAGGGCGAGGAACTCTGGGCCGGCGGCTGGATGCATACCGGCGACGTCGCGACCCTCGACGGCATGGGCTTCATCGACATCCGCGACCGTATCAAGGACGTGATCAAGACCGGCGGCGAGTGGCTGTCGTCGCTGGAGCTGGAAGACCTGATCAGCCGGCACCCTGCGGTGCGCGAAGTCGCCGTGGTGGGCGTGCCCGATCCGCAATGGGGCGAGCGCCCCTTCGCCCTGCTGGTGCTGCGCGAGGGCCAGTCGCTGGACGCCAAGGGGCTGAAGGAGCACCTCAAGCCTTTCGTCGAGCAGGGGAACATCAACAAGTGGGCGATTCCGTCTCAGATAGCCGTTGTTACTGAAGTTCCCAAGACCAGTGTCGGCAAGCTCGACAAGAAGCGTATCCGGGTAGACATCGCCCAATGGCAGGAGGCCGGCAGCGCCTTCCTCTCCACGGTTTGAGCGACGACCGGTTGGTCAGTGTGTGAAGCATCCGTGCCAAGCAAGCGCTTGGCGCGGCGCGGGCCAGTGATGACGCCGTCTCTGGCCCGCGCGACTGTCTAGTCAGGGCCTTACTGAGAGAAATCACACTTTCGAGCGATCAAGGTGTGTAACGCCGCCGATATAGTCGCCGCTACTCATAACAAAAATCACATGGAGTAGCGTCGATGAAAACCATGCAACATATCTGGCGACTGGCGCGGTTGCCGCTGGCCGTCAGCCTGGCTTCCTCGCTGGCGACCCCCGCTTCCGCCGTCAGCTTCAACATCGGGGAAATCGAAGGTTCGTTCGACTCGTCGCTGTCCGTGGGGGCCAGCTGGTCGACGGAGAACCCGAACAAGAACCTCATCGGCGTAAACAACGGCGGCAAGGGCCTGTCCCAGACCTCCGACGACGGCCACCTGAACTACAAGGCCGGCAAGACCTTCTCGAAAATCTTCAAGGGCATCCACGACCTCGAGCTGAAATACCAGGACACCGGCGTATTCCTGCGCGGCAAGTACTGGTACGACTTCGAGCAGAAGGACGAGGACACCGAGTTCAAGCCGCTCAGCGATCACAATCGCAAGGAAGCCGCCCAGGCCTCCGGCGCCGAACTGCTCGACGCATTCATCTACCACAACTACACCATCGCCGAACTGCCGGGCACCGTGCGCCTGGGCAAGCAGGTGGTGAACTGGGGTGAAAGCACCTTCATCCAGAACGGCATCAGCGTGATCAACCCGTTCGACGTGACCGCCTTCCGCCGTCCGGGCTCCGAGATCAAGGAAGCCCTGGTGCCGGTGAACATGTTCTACCTGTCGCAGAACCTCACCGACAACCTCTCCGCCGAAGGCTTCTACCAGCTGGAGTGGGACCAGACGGTGGTCGACAACTGCGGCACCTTCTTCTCCCAGCCGGACGTCGTCGCCGATGGCTGTACCCAGAACCTGGCGGTGCTGACCAACAACAAGACCTCGATCAACACCCTGAACGCCCTGCTCGGCCCGAGCCTGGCGCTGACCCCCTCGCCGTGGGACGAAGGCATCGTGGTCAAGCGTGGGCCGGACCGCGACGCCCGCGACAGCGGCCAGTACGGCCTGTCGCTGAAGTATTTCGCCGACAGCCTGAACACCGAGTTCGGCGGTTACTACATGAACTATCACAGCCGCCTGCCGATCTTCAGCGGCCGTGGCGCCGATACCGCCAAGGTGGCGCAGATCAACCAGCTGATCACCAACATCGCCGCCATCAGCCCGTCCCTGGCGGCCCAGGCCGGTGCGGCGGCCATGGCCGGCAACTCCAGCTATTTCATCGAATATCCGGAAGACATCCACCTGTACGGCCTGAGCTTCTCCACCACGCTGCCCACCGGCACCGCCTGGCAGGGTGAGATCAGCTACCGCCCGAACGCTCCGGTACAACTGAACACCACCGATATCCTGTATTCCGGCCTGGACCCGGTGGCCATCGGCGGCAACCACGTCTACAACAACGCCTCGGTGCTCAACGGCAACGCCGGTGAAGACCTGCACGGCTACCGCCGCAAGGAAATCACCCAGCTGCAGACCACCTTCACCCACTTCTTCGACCAGGTCATGGGCGCCGAGCGTCTGACCCTGGTGGGCGAGGTCGGCTGGACCCACGTCGGCGGCCTGGAAAGCCAGAGCAAGGCGCGCTATGGCCGTGACCCGGTGTTCGGCCCCGGCCCGCTGGCCGGTTCCCTCAACGGCCGTCCGACCTGCGAGGCGCTGAACGCCTCCACCCTGGGTACCACCAACGCCAACAACGTCAGCCGCAACTGCGAAAGCGACGGCTTCACCACCGCCGATTCCTGGGGCTACCGCGCCCGCGCCATCTGGGACTACAACGACGTGTTCGCCGGCGTGAACCTCAAGCCGAACGTGGCCTGGTCCCATGACGTGGACGGCTACTCCCCCGGCCCTGGCGGCAACTTCGAGGAAGGCCGCAAGGCGGTCAGCCTGGGTGTCGACGCCGACTACCTGAACACCTATACCGCGAGCCTGGCCTACACCACCTACTTCGACGGCAAGTACAGCACCGTCGATGACCGCGACTTCGTCAGCCTCAGCTTCGGGGTGAACTTCTAAACCGGCCGTTCAACCGGTATCCGGCCCGCACACGCGGCGGGCCACCCGCCGGTCGGTCGAACCGGCCGGCGGTGCAGCAGATACAACCCGCGACCCGTCCCGCAAGGGGCGGCCACCGCGGTGGGCACAGACTCAACGAGGACGATAAACGCATGAGAACAACAAAGATCCTGCTGCACACCGGCGCGCTGGCACTCAGCCTGCTCGCCTCCCAGGTGATGGCGGCCGTCTCCGCCGATGAAGCGGCCAAGCTCGGCACCACCCTGACCCCGATGGGCGCGGAAAAGGCCGGCAACGCCGACGGCAGCATCCCGGCCTGGACCGGCGGCCTGCCCAAGAACGCCGGCACCGCCGACAGCAAGGGCTTCCTCTCCGACCCGTTCGCCAGCGAGAAGCCGCTGTTCACCATCACCGCGCAGAACATGGACCAGTACAAGGACAAGCTGACCCCCGGCCAGCAGGCCATGTTCAAGCGCTACCCCGACACCTACAAGATGCCGGTGTACCCCTCGCACCGCACTGCCAGCGTACCGGACAGTGTGCTGGCGGCGACCAAGAAGAACGCCACCACCACCACCCTGGTGCAGGGCGGCAACGGCCTGCAGAACTTCCAGACCGCCAACCCCTTCCCGATTCCGAAGGATGGCCTGGAAGTCATCTGGAACCACATCACCCGTTACCGCGGCGGCCACGTGCGCCGTCTGGTGACCCAGGCCACCCCGCAGGTGAACGGCTCCTACTCGCTGGTGTACTTCCAGGACGAGTTCGTCTTCCGCACCGACCTGAAGGACTATGACGCCAGCAAGCCGAGCAACGTGCTGTTCTACTTCAAGCAGCGCGTGACCGCTCCGGCGCGCCTGGCCGGCAACGTGCTGCTGGTGCACGAGACCTTGGACCAGGTGAAGGAACCGCGCCTAGCCTGGCTCTACAACGCCGGCCAGCGTCGCGTACGCCGTGCCCCGCAGGTGTCCTACGACGGTCCTGGTACCGCCGCCGACGGCCTGCGTACCTCCGACAACCTGGACATGTACAACGGCGCGCCGGACCGCTACGACTGGAAGCTGGTGGGCAAGCAGGAGCTGTACATCCCGTACAACAACTACAAGCTCGATGATCCGAAGCTCAAGTACGCCGACATCATCAAGCCCGGCCACCTGAACCAGGACCTGACCCGCTACGAGCTGCACCGCGTGTGGCACGTGACCGCCACCCTGAAGCCGGGCGAGCGCCACATCTATGCCAAGCGTGACTTCTACATCGACGAGGACACCTGGCAGGCCGTGGAGATCGACCACTACGACGGTCGCGGCACCCTGTGGCGCGTGGCCGAGGCCTTCAACCAGTACTACTACAACTACCAGGTACCGTGGTACACCGCCGAAACCCTGTATGACCTGCTGTCCGGTCGCTACCTGGTGCTGGGTCTGAAGAACGAGGAGAAATCCGCCTACGACTTCAACTACAGCGCTTCGGAAAGCGACTTCACCCCGGCAGCGCTGCGCCAGGAAGGCGTTCGCTGATCCCCCGATCCCCACGGGTGGTTCCGCGGTGAGAAAAGACCGGCCTTCGGGCCGGTTTTTTTATGGGCGATCATCCAGCGGATGAATGGGGATGCGGAATGTCGGAAGGCTTCTGGTCATCTTGTGGGCAACGGTAACAAAATCGGCTTCAAATACCGCTCGCGAGCGGCTAGGCTCCGTCCACATAGAAACAAGAGCTAGAGCAAGAGCCAGGCTGATGACCGACTTCTCGACTCTGCCACGACTGACCGAGGTTCCCACCAGCACAGGGGGCAGCCGTTTTTTCCGGCCGCCGCTGCCGCATGGCCACGTCTCGCGCTCGCGGCTGTGCGAGCGCATGGCGTCCGGGCTGGAGGGACGGCTGATTCTGGTGTCTGCGCCGGCGGGGTTCGGCAAGAGCTCACTGGCCATCGAGTTCTGTCAGACGCTGGAAAGCCAATGGCGCAGTCTGTGGCTGGGGCTCAGTGCCAGGGACAGTGATCCGGGGCGTTTCCTCGAACGCCTGCTGGAAGGCTTGCGCCTGCACTTTCCCATGCTGGGCGAGGAGGCGCTGGGCATCCTGAAGATGCGTCAGCGGCACCAGCCGTTCGCCTTCGAAGCCTGGCTCGACGACCTGCTCGACGAACTGGTGGACTGCCTGTCCGTCGAGCGCCCGCTGCTGCTGGTGCTCGACGACTACCACCTGGCCCAGGGCGCGGTGCTCGACCGCTGCCTGCAATTTCTCCTCAATCACCAGCCGCCCGGCCTGGTGCTGCTGGTCACCAGCCGCCAGCGTCCCGACTGGCACCTGGCCCGCCTGCGCCTGTCGCGGCACCTGCTGGAATTCAGCGAACAGGACCTGCGCCTGACCGCCGAGGAAACCGCGCGTCTGGTATCCGCCAACGGCGCGCAGCTGGACGACAGCGCCCTGGATAACCTGGTCGAGCGCAGCGAAGGCTGGATCGCCGGCCTGCGCCTGTGGCTGCTGGCCCACGGCGACGAACTGGCGGCGAAGGTGCCCGATCTTTCGGTGCACGGCGCCGAGGAGCTGATCCGCGATTACCTGCTGGAAGAAGTGATCGACAAGCAGCCGCCGGAGGTGCAGGTCTTCCTTTACCAGACCGCGCGCTTCGAACGCTTCTCCGCCGAACTTTGTGATTCCCTTCGCGACTCCCATGACAGCGCTTCGATCCTGCGTCATCTGCAGCAGCACCAGGTGTTCCTGGTGCCGTTGGACGAGCAGGGCCAGTGGTTCCGCTATCACCACCTGTTCTCCGACCTGTTGCTGGCGCGGCCGCTGCCCGGCTCCGGTCCTTCGGCGGCGGCGCTGCATCTGCGTGCGTGCCGCTGGTTCAGCACCCAGGGCTTGTTCGACGACGCCGTGGAGCAGGCCCTGCGCGCCGGTCACCCGGAAGTGGCGGCGAACCTGGTGCAGAGCCTGTCCGAGGAGCAACTGCTGGCCGAACAGAACGTCGCCACGCTGCTGCGCTGGAAGATGGACCTGCCCGACAGCCTGCTGGCCAGCACGCCGCGTCTGATCGTGCTGTACAGCTGGGCGCTGGCGCTGGCCTGCCAGCTGGACGCCGCCGAGGAACTGGCGCTGCAACTGTCGCGCTTCCTGCCGGCGGCCGACCCGGCCACCCAGCGCGACCTGATGGCCCAGTGGCAGGCGCTCGCGGGTGTCGTCGCCCGGGGCCGCGGTGATATCGCCACCGCCGAGCGACATTGCGAGGAGGCCCTGCAAGGGCTCGGGCCGGAGCGCTTCGGCCCGCGCCTGCTGTGCCTGTCGACCCTGAGCAACCTGGCCATTGTCCGCGACGACCTGTGGCGCGCCCGCAACCTGAACCGGGATGCCCTGGAGCTGGCGCAACGTTTCGGCAATCCGCTGTTCGAGGCCATGGTGCATTACGACCGCGCCCGCGTCCTGCAGGCGCGCGGCGAGGTGCTGCGCGCTGAAGAGGAGGTTCGCCAGGGCCTGGCGCGACTCTCCGGGCTGTCAAGCCAGCGCCGCTACGCCGTGCGCGGCCGGCTGATGCTCTATCAGGGCTATCTGCGCAGCCTCGCCCTGCAGCCGGACGAGGCGCGCAAGTGCCTCAAGGCCGGAATCGAGGAAGCGCGTGCCTGCCGGGACATCAGCCTGATCATCGGCTTCTGCGTGCTGGCCAGCCTGGAAGGGCGGCTGGGCAACTACACCCGCGCCTTCGCCCACCTGGCCGAGGTCGAGCGGATGATGCACGTGTGGGACGTGCCGCCGGTCTACTACCTGTCGGCCATCACCCTGATCAAATGCGAGCTCTGGCTCGGCCAGGGGCAGACCGAACTGGCGGCCGCCTGGCTGGAGCGCCTGCGCGACACCTACACCGGCGACGAACCGGCCACGCCGCCGGAGTGTTCGCCGCAGCTGCCGCGCCATGTGGAAATGCTCCAGTCCCAGTTGGAGCGCCGCGAAGGCCGCACGGCCGATGCCGAAGCGCGGCTGCGCGCCGTGGCCAGCGGCGCCCTGCAAGGCGGTGCGCAGTTGCAGGCGCGCTTCGCCCAGGGCCAGCTGGTCGCCTTGCTGCTGCAGGACGGTCGCGAGCGCGAGGCTTCCTTCGAGCTGGGCGAGTGCCTGGATGGCCTGGCCGTGGGCCTGCTGATCCCGTTGCATGAGGTGCTGCTGCAGCATCCGGAATGGCTGCGTGAGCAACTGGCCGTGCGGGCTTCCTCGCCGGCCATGGAGGCCCTGCGTGAACGTTTGCCGGCCCCGCCGGAGCGCTGCGCGGCGCTCACCGACTGCCTGAGTGGTCGCGAGCTGGCAGTGCTGGAACTGATTGCCCAGGGCTGCTCCAACCAGGAAATCAGCGATCGGCTGTTCATCTCCCTGCATACGGTCAAGAGCCACGCGCGGCACATCAACGACAAGCTCGGTGTGGAGCGCCGCACCCAGGCGGTGGCGCGGGCGAAGGAGATGGGGTTGTTGCGCTAGGGGGGATTCCGCTGCCCGTTGGTTCCCTCACCCCAGCCCTCCGGGAGAGGGCTGGGGCGAGGATGGCCAAAGCATGATTGGAGATGGAGCTTTCAGCTCGCTCCACCGGCTTCTTCGTGACTCGGGGCTTGCCCCGGCATCACATCACCCCTTTCTTCTTCTCCGGCTCCGCCGGCGCGCTCAAATCCAGCCCTTTCGGCACTGCCTGCCCCTTGGCTGGAGCGGCCAGCTGTTTCTGCACGTCATCCTGGATCGCCTGCAGCACCGGCAGCAGGTCGCGCATGTTCTCGCGCACCTCGGCATAGGCATGCTTCTGCGCCAGCTCGTCTACCCGCATCAGCAACTGCGCGCGGACTTCCGCCGGCAGGTGGATGAACAGTTCGGGCATCTGCTTGGACAGCTCGGCGCTATAGAGCACCAGGTCCTGGCGGTCGAACTGGGCGGTGAGGCCGAGGTAGTCCAGTGCGCTGCTGGTGAGCATCGAGGCGGCCGCCTTGGCTTCCTGCATGCCCTGCAGGCGCACCGGGTTGCGTTGCTCGTTCTGCGCCAGGGTCATCCAGAACTCCACCGTCAGGTTGAACAGGATCGCCTGTTCGCGCAACGAGTAGCTCATCAGGCCCAGCGCCTCGGCACCGTAGGGCTGCTTGGCGGCGCGGAAGTCGAAGTACAGGCGCATCAGCTCCTTGAGCTTGAACAGCACCTCGCGCGCCTCGTTCTGCCGCAGCTCCAGCGGGGCGTAGATGTTCAGCTGCGGGCGGAAGTTCTCCTCGCTGACCATGCGCTGGTAGATCGGCCCGGTGAACTCGCCGCTGCGTCGGGGCAGGCCATTGGCCTGGGTTTCGTCGATCTTCTTCAGCGCGTCGATCAGCAACTGATAGTCGGCGCTGGTCCAGGGGCGTTTGATGTCCGGGATCTTCTGCCCGAGGTAATACAGGTCGGCGCTGAAGGCGGGGCGGCAGAGAACCAGCAAAAGGATGGCCAGCGGCCAGAGCAGACGGCGTGGTAGGTTCGGCACGAACGGGCTTTCCTTGCGCGGGGAGCGGTCGGCCTAGGTTAGCGATGCCGAAGGTTGGCGTCATCCCGCGCCTTGGTTGGGTGATGCAGGGGAGGGGAGATGGAGTCGGCAGCGGTCAACGCGGTCTTCGAGGACCTCGGCGGTATCGGCGCGGTGGCGCGCCAGAGCGACGGGCCGCTGGTGGGGCATCTGCAACGGGCCAACATCCAGTTGGCGAGCATTTCGGTGTTCGTCGCCAAGGGGCTGGCCGATACCACGGTGAACGACCTGCTGGACGCCGCGAAGGTGTCGCGGCGCACCTTCTACAAGTACTTCCAGAGCAAGCTCGACGTGCTCGAAGGCATCTACCGCACGGCGGTGCAACTGCTCTTGATGCGCTTTCGCGAGATGCGCACCGACGCCGGCAGCACCGACGCCTGGCTGCGGGCGATGGTCGAGCGCTTCTTCGACTATCACCTGGCGGTGGGGCCGATCATCCGCCTGATGCACGAGGAAGCGCTGCGCACCGACTCGCCTCTCGCCGCCCATCGCGCCGAGGCGCACCGTGAGCTGCGGGCGTTGCTCGAAGAGCGCTTCCAGGGCGAAGGCGTGCGGCACGCGGCGCTGACCTACCAGGCGCTGATCTGGGCGCTGGAGGCCACTTCGCTGGAGCTGCTGGGCAAGGGCGGCGACATGCCGCTGGGCGAGGTGAAGCAGGTCATCGGTGACCTGCTGGTGACGACGCTCTGCTCACGCACTACCTAGGTTGGGCGCGGTGGAAAGTGGGTTGTGGTGTGATCCCGGTTCGAGAACAACAAGCACGGGAGTCACTCGTCCATGTCCGCCACCCTGTCTCTGCAACCGCCACTGGCCGAGGGCCTGGCTCGCTACGGCTTCGGCGCCCTGTCGCTGGCCGCGCTGAAGGACCGCTACGCCGCGCCGGAAACCGGCTCGCGCTTCATCAACGTCGACGGCTTCGACATCCATTACCGTGACGAAGGCAGCCGCGACAAGCCGGTGCTGGTGATGGTCCACGGCGTGATGGCGTCGCTGCACACCTGGGACGGCTGGGTCGCCGAACTGGCCGAGCACTTCCGCATCATCCGCCTCGACGTGCCGGGCTTCGGCCTTACCGGCGGCGGCCGCGATCGCGAATACAGCGGTGAGCGCCTGGTGAAGGTGTTCGGCATATTCCTCGACCGCCTGGACCTCAAGCACGTTTCCATCGCCGGCAACTCCCTGGGCGGCTACATCGCCTGGAACTATGCGCTGGCGCAGCCGCACCGGGTGGAGCGGCTGATCCTGATCGACCCGGCCGGCTACTACATGCAGAAGGTGCCGCTGATGATCGCCAGCGCCGTGTTGCCCGGCGCCGGCTTCCTGATGCCGATGTGGATGCCGCGCGCGCTGGTGGCCCAGGGCATCAAGGAGGTCTACGGCGATGCGCGCAGGATCAAGCCGGGTGTGATCGACCGCTACTACGACATCAGCCGCCGTCCGGGTAACCGCCGGGCGATGATCGATATCTTCCGCGTGCTGGTGAAGGCCAACCGCGAGGAGCTGACCGGCACCCCGACCCGCGTGGCGGGGCTCAAGGTGCCGACGATGCTGATGTGGGGCGAGCGTGACCGCTGGATCTCGCCGCGCCACGTGCCGATGTGGCAGCGCGACGTGCCGGGGATCGAGGTGAAGGTCTATCCGGGCGTGGGGCATATCCCGATGGAAGAGATTCCCCAGGAGTCGGCGGCGGATGCATTGCGTTTCCTGCATGCCTGAGCGCTGACCGCTCCATGAAAAAGCCCGGCCAAGTGCCGGGCTTTTGCTTTCCTAGAGCCCCTCACCCTAACCCTCTCCCGCAGGCGGGAGAGGGGACCGTTCGGTTTAGGAGGAAACCTTGGCGTAAGCCGGCACGGTCTGCCCCCTCTCCCTCCGGGAGAGGGCTGGGGTGAGGGGAAATGCCGGCACTGACTTTCCCGAAGAAGACAGTTGCTCCTAAAGGCGCGTCGCACCGGATCGTTTCGTAGGAGCGGATCTTATCCGCGAAACCGGCCGATAGGCCGGCATCTCGAAAACAACACCGCCCCGACAAGGCGGGGCGGCGGTTGCAGCGGCGAACAACTCAGCCCGCGTGTGCCAGCGGCTGCGGGTCGTACTCCCGGCGCACCTCGTGCAGCAGGTCGAGGTTGTTGTGTTGCCAGGGATGGAAGTCGGTCTTGAAGAAGTCCAGGTACTCGCGGACCAGCGGGCGGAACACGCCGTGCTTGCCCCAGCTCCACTTCAGCCCGTCGCGCCAGACCCGCCAGTTCCACAGCAGGCCGTCCTTGCGCAGCATATGGGTGAGGCCACGGAAGGTGTCGAGAACGAAAAAGAAGGTCGCCATGATCATCGCCCGGCGCAGCAGCTTGCGGCTGCCGCAGACCTGGTTGTAGACGTCGAAGGCCACCGCCTTGTGCTCGGTTTCTTCCAGCGCGTGCCAGCGCCACAGGCGTTGCATCACCGGGTCGGCGCCCTCCATCGTGCGCGGCTCGGTCAGCAGCCCGTTGGCCATGATCGCGGTGATGTGCTCCAGGGCGGCGGTGGCGGCCAGCTGGCGCCTGGCGGGGAATTTCTTCTGGGTGAAGCGGATGCGCGCCTGGGCCAGCTTCTCGATGCGCGTGATGTCGTAGCCCTGCTCGCGCAGACGCTGGCTGTATACCAGGTGCTCGCGACTGTGGTGACCTTCCTGACCGATGAAGCCACGGATCTGCTCCTTGAGCACCGGGTCGGTGATGTCCTCGCGGAACTGCCGCACCGAGTCTATGAAGAAGCGCTCGCCGTCGGGGAACAGCACCGACATCGCATCGAACAGATGGGACTTGAAGGCGTCCCCGCCATGCCAGTGGCGCGGCAGCGGATCGGGCAGATCGAAGTCCATATGCCGGGGCTTGATTTCCAGTCCCGCGGGGGTGGTGCTGGCCATGGCGGCTCCATTGTTGTGGTTGTCCATGGTCAGTACTGTGGGCTTGTGGGGAAAGCGTCACAAGGTTATTGTCTGCCAACTTTCCGGTCATATCCGGCCAGCGGTCGACACAAGAAAAACGATGAAACAACCGCTCAATTTCACCGCCGAACTGGTGCCCGTCGCCTATGCGCAGGCCCTGCTCGATCTTGCCGAGGAACTGGGCGTGCCCCGCGCGCGCCTGTTCGAGCTGGCCCGCGTGCGCCCCGAGGTGCTGCAAAGCCCCAATGGCCGCCTGTCTTTCGTCGACTTCCACCAGCTCTCCAGCGCGGCCCTGGCGCATTGTAATGAACCGGCCTTCGGCCTGTTGCTGGGACAGCGGCTGAACGTCTCCACCCATGGCATTCTCGGTTATGCGGTGCTCTCCAGCGCCAACCTCGAACGGGCCATCGGTTTCGCCCTGAAGTATTACCGGGTGCTTGGCCTGGCCTACGACCTGGAAATGGTGGAAGACGGCGGCGTTTCCTATCTGCGCGCCAGTGAGTCGATCCCGCTCGGGCCCACCAGCCGCTTCGCCGCCGAAGGTCTGATGACCAGCCTGCACACCATCGCCCGCTTCCTGGTCGGCGAGCCTCTGCAAGGCGTCAGCGTAGGGTTTGCTCACGCCGAGCCCGACTATGTCGAGCGCTATGCCGAGGTGTTTGGTTGCCAGGTGCTGTTCGACCAGCCGTTTCACTTCATCGGTCTGCCCAGCGAGTACCTGGCGCGGCCCATGGCCCTGGCCAACCCGGCCACCGTGCAGATGTGCGAGCAGCAGTGTGAGGCCCTGCTGGCCACGCTGGACGTGCAGGAGGGGCTGCTGACCCGCATCCGCCGCCTGCTGCTGGCGCGTCCCGGCGAGTTCCCCGACCTGGAGGCCGTGGCCGGCGAGCTGCACACCAGCGGCCGCAGCCTGCGTCGACATTTGTCGAACCTGGGCACCACCTACCAGGAAGTGCTCGACGACGTGCGCAAGCGCCTGGCCCTGCAGTACCTCACCACCACGCACCTGCCGCTCTACGAGATCGCGCTGCTGCTGGGCTTCAACGACCCGTCGAACTTCCGTCGTGCGTTCCGCAAGTGGACCGGCAAGCTGCCCACGGACTACCGTCGCGATACCTGACTCATGACTCGCCAGGGTAGGGTGGAATCGGCGAAAATGCCGGTCCGCCCAAGCCATCGAGTAAGCCTGTGATGAGTGAGCAGCCCGCGCTGATCCGCGAAACCTTCCCCGTCGGCCCGTTGCAGTGCAACTGCACCATCATCGGCGACCCGCTGACGAAGAAGGCCATCGTCGTCGATCCGGGCGGTGACCACGAACTCATCCTGCAGCGCCTCGACGCGCTGGGGCTGAAGGTGGTCAGCATCATCCACACCCACGCGCACCTCGATCACTTCCTCGCCTCCGGGCAGATGAAGGAGAAGACCGGCGCGACCCTGCACCTGCACAAGGACGACCAGTTCCTCTGGGACAACCTGGAGATGCAGTGCCGCATGTTCGGCGTGCCCTACACCCCGGTGCCGTCGCCGGACCAGTGGCTGGCGGATGACGAGGAACTGGCCTGCGGTTGCGGCGTGGCGCTGCACACGCCGGGGCATACGCCGGGCTCGATGAGCTTCTGGTTCCCCAAGGACAAGCTGCTGATCGCCGGCGACACCCTGTTCCGTCGCAGCATCGGCCGCACGGACCTGTGGGGCGGCGACTACGCCACTATCGAGCGCTCCATCCGCGGGCGCCTGTATTCGCTGGACGAAGAGGCCACCGTGGTGACCGGTCACGGCCCGGATACATGCCTGGGCGACGAGATGCGCGAGAACCCCTTCATTCGGGCCTGATGGCGCGCGTTAAGGAAAATTGAATCTTTTCGCTGTTGTATGATCTAACCAGCGCCCAATCGGGCGATTTCGTTATCCAGGAGTCTTCCTTCATGTTCACTGCACGTAGTCTGTCCATGGTTGCGGCTGCCACCGTCCTCGCTCTCATGGCCGGTTGCGCTTCCCAGAACCCCTATGATCCCAACACCCAGGCCCCGGCCGAGGGTGGCATGAGCAAGACCGCCAAGTACGGTGCCCTGGGCGCGCTGGCCGGCGCTGTCGCCGGTGCCGCGATCAACCACGACAACCGTGGCAAGGGCGCGATGATCGGCGCTGCCGCCATCGGTGCCGCCGCCGCCGGTTACGGCTACTACGCCGACAAGCAGGAAGCCAAGCTGCGCCAGCAGATGCAGGGCACCGGTGTCCAGGTCGAGCGCCAGGGCGATGACATCAAGCTGATCATGCCGGGCAACATCACCTTCGCCACCGACTCGGCGAACATCGCCCCGTCCTTCTACACTCCGCTGAACAACCTGGCCAACTCCTTCAAGGAGTTCAACCAGAACAGCATCGAGATCGTCGGCTACACCGACAGCACCGGCAGCCGCCAGCACAACATGGACCTGTCCCAGCGTCGTGCGCAGTCCGTGGCCGCCTACCTGACCTCCCAGGGCGTGGACTCCACCCGCGTGAGCACCCGCGGCATGGGCCCGGACCAGCCGATCGCGTCCAACGCCGACGCCAACGGCCGCGCGCAGAACCGCCGCGTCGAAGTGAACCTGAAGGCCCTGCCGGGCGCGCAGACTCAGCAGTACCAGCAGTAAGCGCCGCCCATGAAAAAGCCCGCCGATTGGCGGGCTTTTTCATGGGCGTCTTTTTTTGGGTAATTCGTGTCACGGTTGTACGCGCTACGTTCCTGGGTTGCACGTGGCACGGGGCTCGCTCCTACAAAAAACTCACGCTTTGGCAGCGGCCGGGAACTCGCGGTGCAGCTGCGCCAGTATCTGGTCCTTGCGCTCCCACAGCTGGTTCACCCACAGCTGGAACTCGGCGCGGTAACCCTCGTCCTGGTCATAGCTCTTGCCGACGAACTGGCGCGGAATCTCCAGCTCCTCGAAGCGCACCACCACTTCGCGCAGCTTGCCGGACAGCAGGCACCAGAAGGTCGGGCGGCCGTCGGGGTAGTGGATGGTGACGTTCACCAGGGTGCGCAGCTGCTCGCCCATGGCGTCGAGGACGAAGGCGATGCCGCCGGCCTTGGGCTTGAGCAGGTAGCGGAAGGGCGAGGCCTGCTCGTCATGCTTGTCCTGGGTGAAACGGGTGCCTTCGAGGAAGTTGAAGATCGACACCGGGATGCGGCTGAACTTGGCGCAGGCCTTGCGGGTGGTCTCCAGGTCCTTGCCTTTCTTCTCCGGGTGCTTGGCGAGATACGCCTTGGTGTAGCGCTTCATGAAGGGGAAATCGAGCGCCCACCAGCACAGGCCGATGATCGGAACCCAGATCAGCTCCTGCTTGAGGAAGAAGCGCAGCAGCGGCACGCGGCGGTTGAGCTGGTACTGCAGGACGAGGATGTCGACCCAGCTCTGGTGGTTGCTGGTGACCAGGTAGGAGTGTTCGTACTCCAGGCCTTCCAGGCCCTTGACGTCCCAGCGGGTGTCGCGGACCAGGTTCATCCAGCCCTTGTTGCAGCCGATCCAGCCTTCGGCGATCAGGCTCATGATCTTGCTGCAGACGCTTTGTGCGGCTGCGAACGGCAACAGGATCTTCACCAGGGTCATGCTGAACAGCAGGGTTGCCCAGCACAGCGTGCTGACGAACAGGATGAGGCTGGCGAGGATGCCGCGCAGGGTGGCAGGAAGAAAACTCAACATCGAGGAATGGTCCTTGTACGTGGGCGCCCGGTCCACCGGGCGCGTGAAGCGTTCTCGGGCACATCCTCGTGCCGTGGTTGTCAGCCGTCCCTGCCGCTGTCGGCCTGGATCGCGGTGAGCGCGATGGTGTAGACGATGTCGTCCACCAGCGCGCCGCGCGACAGGTCGTTCACCGGTTTGCGCAGCCCCTGCAGCATCGGCCCGATGCTGACGCAGTCGGCGCTGCGCTGGACCGCCTTGTAGGTGGTGTTCCCGGTGTTCAGGTCGGGGAACACGAACACGTTGGCGCGTCCGGCCACCGGGCTGTCGGGTGCCTTCTGGCGACCGACGCTGGCGATGGCGGCGGCATCATACTGCAAGGGGCCATCAATCAACAGATCGGGGCGTTTTTCCTGCGCGATGCGTGTGGCTTCGCGCACTTTCTCGACATCTGCGCCACTTCCGGAGTCGCCGGTGGAGTAGCTGATCATCGCCACCCGCGGCGTGATGCCAAAGGCTTGCGCGGAGTCGGCACTCTGCAGGGCGATCTCCGCCAGGTCACTGGCCGAAGGATCGGGATTCACCGCGCAGTCGCCATAGACCACCACCTGGTCGGGCAGCAGCATGAAGAACACCGAGGACACCAGGTTGTAGCCGGGCGCGGTCTTGATCAGCTGCAGCGCCGGGCGAATGGTGTTGGCGGTGGTGTGGATGGCGCCGGAGACCAGGCCGTCCACTTCGTCCAGGGCGAGCATCATGGTGCCCAGCACCGTGTTGTCTTCCAGCTGCTGCTCGGCCATCGGCGCGTTCAGGCTCTTGCCCTTGCGCAGTTCGACCATGGGCTCGACATAGCGGCTGCGCACCAGGTCCGGGTCGATGATCTCCAGGTCCTCGGGCAGCACGATGCCGAGCATCTGCGCCACCGCCTGCACGTCGTCGGGCTTGGCCAGCAGCACGCAGCGGGCGATGCCACGCGCATGGCAGATCGAGGCGGCCTGCACGGTGCGCGGTTCGCTGCCCTCGGGCAGGACGATGCGCTTGCCCGCGCGGTTGGCGCGCTGGGTCAACTGGTAGCGGAACACCGGCGGTGACAGGCGCAGCTCGTGGGGCGCGCCGCAGCGGTCCTTCAGCCACTCGAAGTCGATGTGTCCGGCGACGAATTCGGTGACGCGCTCGGCGCGCTCGCGGTCGTCCACCGGGATTTCCTTGTTCATCCGGGTGAGGTCGCCGGCGGTGTCGAAGGAGCCGGTCTTCACCGTCAGCACCGGCAGGCCGCTCTGCAGCGCGCTGCGGCACAGTTCCATGATCCGTGCGTCCGGCGTCAGCCCCGAGCACAGCAACAGGCCGGCCAGCGGCACGCCGTTCATGGCGGCCAGGCAGGCGGCGAGGATGATGTCGTCGCGGTCGCCCGGCACCACCACCAGCACGCCGGGCTTGAGCAGGTGCACTGTATTGGGCGCCGAGGGCGCGCAGAGGATGATCTTCTGCACGCGGCGTTGTTCGTAATCGCCGGCGTTGAGCACGCTGGCATCCAGCAGGTCGGCCACGTCGCGGGTGCGCGGGGCGTTCATCTCGTCCTGCCAGGGAATGCAGCCGAGCAGGCGCACGTCGCCGTCGCGCAGCAGCGGCGAGTGTTCCTTCAGGCGTTCGCCGAACAGGCGGGCGGCGGCCTCCGCGTCGCGCGGTGCGTCGTCGCTTTCGCCGCCGCGCACCTTGTTCACGATCAGTCCGGCCAGGTTCGGGTCGCGCGGGCCGCCGAACAGCTGGGCGAGGATTTCGATGCGGTCGGACAGTTCCTTCACCGTCTCGTTGTCCGGCGCCGACACCAGGATCACCTCGGCGTCCACGCTGCGCGCCAGGTGCCCGTTGATGCGCGCGGCGTAGCTGGCGTGCTTGGTCGGGACCATGCCCTCGACGATCATCACGTCCTTGCCTTCCGCCGCCTGGTTGAACATCCCGACGATCTCCTCCAGCAGCTCGTCGAGCATGCCGTCGCCGAGCATGCGCTCGACCTTGGCCAGCGACAGCGGAGTGGGGGCATTGAGACCGTGGGTGCGGGCGACCAGCTCGCTGGAGCGTTCCGGGCCATCGTCGCCTGCGTGGGGCTGGGCGATGGGCTTGAAGAAACCGACTTTCAGGCCGGCGCGTTGCAGGGCGCGGATCAGGCCCAGGCTGGTGGACGTCAGGCCGACACCGAAACCGGTCGGCGCGAGGAAGAAGGTGTGCATCCGGGCTCCTTAAGCCGTGCGGGAAAGGGCGCTGCCCTTGTGGGGCAGGCCCTGGAATCTTCAGTCGAGGACGGCCAGGGTGTCGAGTGCGATCTGCCGTTCCTCGTTGGTGGGGATCACCAGCACCCGGGGATGGCCGGGCAGGTGGATCGGCCCGCCGACGCCGCGCACGCAGCGGGCGTTGGCTTCGCCGTCGAGTTCGAGATTGAGTACATGCAGGTGCTTCACCGTGAGGTTGCGCACCAGGGCCGAGTTCTCGCCGATGCCGCCGGTGAAGATGATGCCGTCCAGGCGCGGCAGCGCACAGGTCAGCGAGGCGAGGGACTTGGCCAATCGGTAACAGAATACTTCGATGGCCAGCGCCGCGCCGGCGTGGCCCTGTTCGCGGGCGTGCTCCAGGGTGCGCATGTCGTTGGACAGCCCCGACAGGCCGAGCAGGCCGCTGTCGTGGTTGAGCATGTGGTCGATCTTCTCCAGGCTCCAGCCCAGGGTGCGGGCCAGGTGGCTGTGCAGGTTCGGGTCGACGTCGCCCGAGCGGGTGCCCATCATCAGGCCTTCCAGCGGAGTCAGGCCCATGCTGGTGTCGCGGCTCTGGCCGTTGGCGATGGCGCAGGTCGAGCTGCCGTTGCCCAGGTGCGCCGACAGCCAGTTGCTGTCGCCCACCGCCAGCCCGCTCATTTCCGCGGCCATGTGGCTGACGTAGCGGTGGCTGGTGCCGTGGAAGCCGTAGCGGCGCACGTGCTGCTCGCGGTACAGCGGCTCGGGGATGGCGTAGCGGTAGGCGCGCTCGGGCAGGCTCTGGTGGAAGGCGGTGTCGAACACGGCGATGTGCGGCAGGTTCGGGTAGAGCGCCATGGCGGCGTCGATGCCCAGCAGGTTGGCCGGGTTGTGCAGCGGCGCGAGCGGCGAGGTTTCGCGGATCGCGCCCAGGACTTCGTCATCCAGCCGCGAGGCCTGGGTGAAGCGTTCGCCGCCGTGCACCACGCGGTGGCCGATGGCGTGCAGCTCGCCCTGGGCGGCCTCGTTCACCAGCGGCAGCAGGCGGGCGAGGGCGGCCTGGTGGTCGCCGCCGGGGAGTTCCAGGGTCTGCGGCTGCGCGTCACCCTCGCCCTGCCAGCGCAGGCTGGCGCCGGTGGAGCCGAGGCGTTCGGCCAGGCCGTGGAGGATGAAGTCGTCGCGCCCCTCTCGAACCAGGGCGAATTTGATCGAAGAACTACCGCAGTTGATCACCAGGATGTTGCGTGCCGGCATGCCTACTCCTTGTCGCTGTTCTGTTCCTTGGCGCACCAGCCGCAGGGGAAGAGCCGGCCGATCTGCGCTTGACGTTGCTGCGGGTCCAGCACCCAGGGCCGGGATTGCCAGGGTGGCTGGTGCCGCAGGTGCTGGGTATGGCCGCAGGACAAGACTGCCACCCAGTACCCGTCTTCATCCTGATGAAAGTCAAGCAGGCGCGGGGCGTCCGCGTTGTCCCGTCCGTCCGTCTTCGGGTCGCATTCGGGGGCGTCGCAGCGTAAACTTGCGCGCTCAACTTCTATATCAGAAAGGTTTCGCACCATGCAGATCGCGGCCAACAAGGCGGTTTCCATCGACTATACCCTGACCAACGACGCAGGTGAGGTCATCGACAGCTCCGCCGGCGGCGCTCCGCTGGTCTACCTGCACGGTGCCCACAACATCATCGCCGGCCTGGAAAAGGCCCTGGAAGGCAAGCAGGTTGGCGACGAGCTGGACGTCACCATCGAGCCGGCCGACGCCTACGGCGAGTACAGCGCCGAACTGGTTGCCACCCTGACCCGTGAAATGTTCGAAGGCGTGGACGAGCTGGAAGTCGGCATGCAGTTCCACGCTTCCGCTCCGGACGGCGGCATGCAGATCGTCACCATCCGCGACATCGACGGCGACGACGTGACCGTCGACGGCAACCACCCGCTGGCCGGCCAGCGCCTGAACTTCAAGGTGAAGGTGGTCAACGTGCGTGACGCTTCCGCCGAAGAAGTCGCCCACGGCCACATCCACGGCGAAGGTGGTCACCACCACTGATCGTTTTCACCGGTCGGATATGACCGGGTGAAGCCATCATTGAGCTGCTAAGCTCATCTGGGAAAGGCGCCTTCGGGCGCCTTTCTCATGCAGCCTTTCTAGTGCAACAAGGCCAGGGCATTTTTTCCCGTATCGATTGGGATGGCGCAGAGCGACGGACCCGCTGTCCGCCCCTGCGCGGGCACGCTGTGCCTACCTCTTCAAGGAGTAAGCAATGAGCGCTTTTCACGGTCTGACGCTGCAAGGGCTCGACGGCCAGGATCTGCCGCTGGCCCCGCTCAAGGGCAAGGTCGTGCTGGTGGTCAACGTCGCCTCGAAGTGCGGCCTGACTCCGCAGTACGCCGGTCTGGAGAATCTCTACCAGCAATACAAGGATCAGGGTTTCGTGGTGCTCGGCCTGCCGTGCAACCAGTTCGCCGGGCAGGAGCCTGGCAGCGAAGCCGAGATCCAGTCGTTCTGTTCGCTGAACTACGGGGTCAGTTTCCCGATGTCCTCCAAGCTGGACGTCAACGGTTCGGAACGCCATCCGCTGTACCGGCTGCTGGCCGGTGAGGGCGCCGAGTTCCCCGGCGACATCACCTGGAACTTCGAAAAGTTCCTGCTCGCCCCGGACGGCCGCGTGCTGGCGCGATTCAGTCCGCGCACCGCGCCGGACGATCCCGCGCTGGTGCATGCCATCGAGAAGGCGCTGGGCGCCTGATCCTTCCGGCGGGAGAGGGCGCTTGCGCCAATCCCGCCGGCATTTCTCCCACTCGACTTGTTCCGCGCCGAGCGTGGCGGCTTAATCGGGCGACCTGCCCGAGGAGTCCGTCATGAGCCGTTTCGCCGCCGAATCATCCTGCCTGCCCGCAACCCCCGATGCGTTGCGCGCGCTGATCGAACAGCGCCGCGCGGTGCGGCGCTTCCTCGATGAACCGGTGCCGGACGTCGTGCTGCGCGATTGCCTGGAGCAGGCGGTGCTCGCGCCCAACGCCTGCAACCTGCAGCCATGGAGTTTCCAGGTGATCCGCGATGTCGAGCTGCGCCGCAAGCTGGTGCCGGTGTGCCTGGGGCAGAACGCGGCGCGCACGGCGCCGGTGCTGATCGCCGTGCTGGCGCGCCCGGATACCTGGCGCGAGTCCTGCGCGGCGATCCTCGACCAGTGGCCGGAGCCGCAGGTGCCGGAGAAGGTGCGGGACTTCTACCAGCGCACCGCGCCCTTCCAGTACAACCAGGGAACATTCGGCCTGCGCGGGCTGTTCAAGCGCACCCTCTATGCGTTCGTCGGCCTGCGCCGTGCGCTGATGCGCCAGCCCAACAGCCACGCGGAGATGCGCCTGTGGGCGGTGAAGTCCACCGCGCTGGCGGCGCAGAACCTGATGCTCGCCCTGCAGAGCCACGGCCTCGCCAGTTGCCCGATGGAGGGCTTCGACGAAGTGCGACTGCGCAAGGTGCTGGATATTCCCCGCCGCGCCGTGCCGATCATGCTGCTGGCGGTGGGGCGCGCCGCCGACAATGGCGTCTACAACGCGCGCCTGCGCTTCCCGCTGGAGCAGCGCGTCAGCTGGCACTGACTTCGTCGGGGCGGGTCAGCACGCCCATGCGACCGCCACCGAACGACCAGTCGTCCGCCTCGCTGCTGGTGATCTGTACCATCACGTCCTCGCTGGCGATCCCCAGCCTTTCGCCCAGCAGCGCGTTCAGGTGCCGGTAGAACGCCTGTTTGGTCTGCGCGTCGCGGGGGCGGCCGATGGTGATGGCGATCAGTACGAAGTCATCGCTGCGTGGCCCGCCGAGGTAACCACGGTCGTAGACGAATTCCTCGGGTTCATGCTGGTGGATCATCACGAACTGGTCGTGCGCCGGCACGTTGAAGGCTTCGTGCATGGCGTCGTAGACGGTATCGGCCAGCTCGCGCAGGTACTGCGGTTGCTTGCCTTTGCGCAGGGAGATGCGAACGGTGGGCATGGTGTCACTCCTCGTCGAGACGGTTGAGAGCGGAAGCGGCCGTGGGCCAGCCGCTGTAGAAAGCCAGGTGGGTGATCAGTTCGACCAGCTCCTCGCGGGTCAAGCCGTTGTCGCGGGCCAGTTGGAGATGGAACGACAACTGCTCCAGTCGCCCCTGCGCGACCAGCGCGGCGACGGTCGCCAGACTGCGCTCGCGCGGGCTCAGCTGCGGGCGCTGCCAGATATCGCCGAACAGCACGTCCTCGGTGATCTGCGCCAGTTTCGGCGCCTGGCGCCGCAGGGCGGGGGAAACCCGGGGTGGAAAAGACATTGTGCTGTTCCTCTTCTGTGGCTTGACGGAATCAGGCTAGCGCGGCAGGTTTGTTCGGAAAATCGGGAAATATTTGATCGATGGTTCGATTAATTGGGATGGTTGCCATGGCCCGCATCAACTTCGACCTGGACGTACTGCGCACCTTCGTCACCGGTATCGAGCAAGGCAGCTTCGCCCGCGCGGCGGATCGCCTGGGGCGCTCCACATCCGCCGTCAGCGCGCAGCTGAAGAAGCTGGAGGAGCAGGCCGGCACGCCGGTACTGCGCCGTGAAGGCCGCGGCATGGCGCTGACCGAGGCGGGCGAGACCCTGCTGGCCTATGCCCGCCGCCTGCTGGAATTGAACGACGAAGCGGCCGGCGCCCTGCGCGGCGGCACGCTGGAGGGCCGGGTGCGTCTGGGCCTGCAGGAAGACTTCGGTGAAACCCTGCTGCCCGCCGTACTGGCCCGCTTCGCCCGCGCCCATCCCAAGGTGCGTATCGAGGTGCGCACGACGCGCAACCGGCAACTGATCGAAGGCGTGCGCAACGGCGAGCTGGACCTGGTGCTGGCCTGGGAAACCGGCGAGCGCACGGCGCATATGGAACGCATCGGCGCCGTGCCGCAATGCTGGATCGGCGCGCCCGGCAGCCTGCCCGTGCCCGGTGCGGAACCGCTACCCCTGGTCATGCTGGAGGCCCCGTGCCTGCTGCGCAGCGCGGCGACGGAGGCGCTGGACCGCGCCGGCATCGCCTGGCGTGTGGCGTTCACCAGCGCCGGGCTGTCCGGTATCTGGGCGGCGGTGGCGGCCGGGTTGGGGGTTGGCCTGCGTACGCCCATCGGCTTGCCGGCCAGTGTCGAGCGGCTCGACCCTGAACGCGCTGGGCTGCCGGTCATGGCGCCGCTGGGGCTGTGCCTGCATAGCGGCGAGGCCGAGCCCGAAGCGGTGGTGGCGCGCCTGCGTGAACTGCTCTGCGAAGGCGTTGCCGAGCTGCTGGATAGTCCGGACTTTCGCTGATCCGCTTCTGAGGGAAAATCACCGCGATCAATGATGCTGGGAAAAGCGAGACGACCGGTCATATTCTCGCTCCCCATGAACAGCATCCGACTCGACAAACGCGACCTGATCCTCGCCAAGGGCTCCCTGGCGATGACCCGTTGCGGCTACCACGGCACCGGCGTGCAGGACATCGTCCAGGCCGCCGGCATCCCCAAGGGCTCCTTCTATCACTACTTCGAGAGCAAGGAAGACTTCGCCCTGCAGGCCCTGGAGCACCTCTACGCGCCGCGCCTGGCCCGCTACGCCGAAGCCCTCGGCAACCCGGCGCTGGGCCCGCGTGCGCGCATCCTCACCTATTACCGCGAACTGCTGGCGCACTTCGCCCGCCAGGAAAAGCTTGAATACCACTGCCTCATCGGCAGCCTGAGCTATGAGATGGCCGAGCTGTCGCCGGCCATCGCCGAGCGCATCGACGGCATCCTGCAGCAGTCCATCGATACCCTGCGCGGCTGCCTCGCCGAGGCCCAGCGCGCCGGTGAGTTGCCGGCCGCGGAGAACGTCGAGCACCTGGCTGAGTTCGTCGGCAATGCCTGGCAGGGTGTGCTGGCGCGGCTGAAGGTCAGCGCCTCGCTCAAACCCGTGGAACGTTTCATCGAACGCCTGGAGTACCTGCTTCAGACCTGATCTGCCTGAGTCATCCCAACCCTTCAAAGCCCTTCATAAAAGAATGAGACGACCGGTCGCCTGGCCGTCATGGAGACTTCAATGACCGCATCCGTAGACACCCTGTTCTCGCCCTTCCGCCTGGGCGACCTGGAACTGCCCACGCGCATCGTGATGGCGCCGATGACCCGCAACTTCAGCCCGGGCGGCGTACCCCACGCCCAGGTGGTGGAGTACTACCGCCGCCGCGCCGCCGCCGGTGTCGGCCTGATCGTCACCGAGGGCACCACGGTCAACCACAAGGCTGCCAACGGCTACCCGAACGTGCCGCGCTTCCATGGTGAAGACGCCCTGGCCGGCTGGAAGCAGGTGGTCGACGCCGTGCATGCCGAAGGCGGCAAGATCGTCCCGCAGCTCTGGCACGTCGGCGCCGTGCGCCGCCTGGGTACCGAGCCGGATGCCAGCGTCCCGGGCTATGGCCCCAGCGGCAAAATCAAGGACGGCACCGTGCTGGTCCATGAGATGACCAAGGAAGATATCCAGGACGTCATCGCCGCCTTCGCCCAGGCCGCCCGCGACGCCAAGGCCATCGGCATGGACGGCGTGGAAATCCACGGCGCCCACGGCTACCTGATCGACCAGTTCTTCTGGGACGGCAGCAACAAGCGTACCGACGAATACGGCGGCAGCCTGGCCAACCGTTCGCGCTTCGCCATCGAGCTGATCCGCGCCGTGCGCGAGGCCGTCGGCCCCGACTACCCGATCATCTTCCGCTTCTCCCAGTGGAAGCAGCAGGACTACAGCGCCCGTCTGGTGCAGACTGCCGAGGAACTGGAAGCCTTCCTCAAACCGCTGTCGGACGCCGGTGTGGATATCTTCCACTGCTCGACCCGCCGCTTCTGGATTCCGGAATTCGAAGGCTCCGAGCTCAACCTGGCCGGCTGGACCCGCCAGCTCACCGGCAAGCCGACCATCACCGTGGGTAACGTCGGCCTGGACGGCAGCGAGTTCCTGGCCTTCTTCGGCAACACCCAGGAAGTCGCCCAGCCTTCGGGCATCGAGGGCCTGCTGGAGCGCCTGAACAAGGAAGAGTTCGACCTGGTCGCTGTCGGCCGTGCGCTGCTGGTCGATCCGGACTGGGCGCTGAAGGTGCGCGATGGTCGCCTGGCCGACATCAAGCCGTTCAGCCGTGATGCGCTGATGTCGCTGGCCTGATTCGCGACCTGATGTGAAAAAGCCCCTGGCGCCGACGGTGCCAGGGGCTTTTGGCTTTTCGTAGGAGCGAGGGGGACGCCATCGTTATTGCTCGCGAACCAACCTCCGCTGCGGGGCATGTTCGCGAGCAAGCTCGCTCCTACAGGTCGGCTCCGTGGTTTCGGCTCGCGTAGGAGCGGATCTTATCCGCGATCAGCCGGCAGGGCCGGTGTTGGGGCGGGCGGCCCTGGTATTTCCCTATGGCATTGAGTTCCTGCGCCGCGGATTTCGTGGACAAGCTCCGTTCCTAGATGTGAGGCTCTCTCCCCGGTAATCTGCGTCTGGATTATGACGGTTCATAAATTGTATGAATGCTCTGAAAGCCCCGTCCTAGGCGTTTACAAATCTTTTCCGAGACCCACCTTTCCGCATGCTGACTTAAGGGTCTGAAACGGGCATTGTATGACCGCGTTCACACAACAATAGGCCGGGATACGGCCATAGGAGTAAGCCATGCGGATTGGCTTGGTGGTCGATGCGACCTGCGACCTGCCCCCCGAATTCCTCGCTGCCAACAACATTCGCGTCCTGCCCATCGGCATTCGCCTGGGCGAGCGCCGTATCGTCGATGATCGCGATCCCGACACCACCCTCAAGTTCTACTCCCAGGACCTGCCCAAGGTCGGCCCCGAGGACGGCAGCGAGCCGTTGACGCCGGCGCAGACCCACGACTGGTTCCTGGAACAACTGGTCACCGACTTCGATTACGTCATCTGCCTGACCGTCACCAGCCAGCGCAGCCCGATCTTCGAGCACGCTACCCAGGCGTCCTTCAGCCTGCTGCAGAGCTACAAGGAGCGCCGCACAGCCGCCGGCATCACAGGGCCCTTCGCGCTGCGGGTGATCGACAGCCAGACGGTGTTCGCCGGCCTCGCCGTGCTGGCCGCCGAAGGCGTGCGCCTGCTCGGCGAAGACCAGCATCCCAACGCCGTGCGCACCCGCCTGGAGCAGCTCAGCCAGCAGATGAACACCTTCCTGGTCGCCAGCGACCTGGGGCACATCCGCCGCCGTGGTTTCCAGAAGGGCGACCGCAGCAGCCTCGGCGATCGCCTGCGCGGCGCCTTCCTCGGCATCGGCTCGATGCTCGACATGAAGCCGGTGCTGAGCCTGGTACAGGGCGAGGACAAGCCGGTGTCGGTATCGCCGAACTACGAGAAGTCCGCCGAGCGCCTGCTCAACTTCGCTCGCGCACGGGTCGAGGCGGGCGAGCTGCTGGCGCCGCAGATGTGCCTGAGCTACGCCGGCGATCCTTCCGCGCTGCGCGACCTGCCGGGCTTTTCCGCGCTGGAAGCGGCGTGCCAGGCCAAGGGTGTGCAGGTACACCTGGCGATGCTCAGCCCCACCGGCGGCATCAACCTGGGGGCGGGCGCCATGAGCCTGTCGTTCGCGGCGCAGCCGATCCCCTTCGCCTGACCTCACTTGTTTACGGAAGATCCTCCCACCGGCCCCAGGCGGGTGGTCTTCCCGGACAGCGTCAGGCGGCAGGCTTCCTGTAGATAACTTTCGAAGCGCTCCACCACCGCGTCCCAGGCCTGATGGCTGGCGTGGTGGCGGGCGTTCAGCCGCACCCGGCGCAGGCGCTCGGGGTCTTCCAGCAACCAGCTGGCCGCGTCGAAGAAGCCCTGGTTGTCCCCCGGGCTCGCCAACGCACCGTTGTGCCCATGGCGGATGTGCTGCCCCGCGGCCGCCTGGTCGAAGGCCACCACGGCCAGGCCCGAAGCCAGCGCCTCCAACACCACATTGCCGAAGGTTTCCGACAGGCTGGGGAAGAGGAACAGGTCGCCGCTGGCGTAGTGCCGCGCCAGCTCCTCGCCGCGTTGCAGACCGCAGAACACCGCTTCGGGCAGTTCCTTGTGCAGATGGGCGCGCTGCGGGCCATCGCCGACGATGACCAGACGCAGCTTGAGCTGCGGGTGCGCCGCGCACAGTGCGCGGAAGCTGCTGCCCAGCAGCGTCAGGTTCTTTTCCGCCGCCAGCCGGCCCACGTGCAACACTGCGATATCGCGCTCGCCCAGGCCCCATTCGCGGCGCAGGGCATCGTCGCGGCGGCCGGGCTGGAACAGCTGGCTGTCGACGCCGCGCGACAGCTGCGCCAGGCGCTCGAAGCCACGCCGTTGCAGCTCCAGCGACTGACTGGCGCTGGGCACCAGGGTCTGCTGGGTGCGGTTGTGGAACCAGCGCAGGTAGAGGGTCACCAGGCGCATCAGCGGGCCGAAGCCATAGTGCGCGCTGTACTGCTGGAAATTGGTGTGGAAGCCGCTGATCACCGGAATCCGCAGGCGCCGCGCGGCGCGCAGGGCGGCCAGGCCCAGCGGGCCTTCGGTGGCGATGTAGAGCACGTCGGGGCGCAGCCCCTTCCAGTGGTGCAGCAGCTTGTGCAGGCAGGATTGCCCCCACTGCAACCCCGGATAGCCCGGCAGCGGCCAGCCACGGGTCAGCACCAGTTCGGCGTCGCTATGGCGCCCGCCGTCGCACTGCTGCCGGGGCCGCACCACCTGGATCTGATGGCCCAGGCGCAACAGCCCCGCCGCCAGCCGGCCGAGGGTGTTGGCGACGCCGTTGATTTCTGGCGGAAAGGTTTCGCTGATCAGCGCAATGCGCAGGGGCTTCGTGGTCATGCTCGCAGTGTCGCGACGCGCGGTGGCGCGCCGATGACAATGCGATGATCGATAGGTGACAGGCGGTGACGGGACATCCAGGCAGGAGCCTGTCCGCCTGGATAATTCGCCCTGGTCAGGTGCCGACGCTGCGCCCCTTGCTGGCGATCGTTTCTAGGATTGAGGGTTACCCGGTTGGCGCGGAGCCGGACTCGCTAGCGGCGGCGACGTCGTCCAGCAGGTCGCTCACCTTGTCGAGCCAGCCGGCGCCCTCGGTGGTCTTGCCGGCGTCGTCGACCGCCCCCAGGCTTTGTGCAGCCCTTTCGTTGGCGGCTTCGTGAGCCTGGAGGATCGTCTGCAGTGTCGGTGTGACGGCGGTAGCGGCGCTGAGCGGTTCGGGCAATGGCAGGGCGGCGGCGAGTTTCTGCGCCGGCGCCGTGTCCTTGCTGAAGGCCCGCAGTTCGCTGGCGACTTCCACCATTGGCAGCGCCAGGCCGGTGAGCGAATCGAAGGCGCTGATTTCCGGGAAGCCGACTTTCCCCCGCATTACCGGAATGCCCAGGGAAGGCAGGAACAGGCCCACCAGGTATTTCGGATTTCGGCGTTTGACGCTCAGGCCAATACTGGCGAGTGCGATACCCACTCCGACCACCTGCATTCCTCTCGCCAGCAGGGAGAGGTTTCGGTTGGACTCCTGATCAAAGAAGATGCAGCGATAGCGGAAGTAGTCGCTCCAGAATTCGCGCTCGTTCATCTGGGCGTTCATGAACCAGGCCCGCGAGTCGTGAACCTGATCATCGAACAATGCGATGAGCTGAGCAGATGTCTCGTTGGCCGGGAAGCCTGCCGGGGTAAAGAGCTTCTTATAGGCTTTCTCCCCACCTTCACGCAGCGTGGCGTACTCCTCGGCTTCATCCACGTCGTTGGTCATGTAGATCAAGCCACCCAACAGCACGTTCATTGCCGTGCCGGTACTCCAGCCACCGTCACCACCGAACGACCACTCCGGGATGTAGTCGCGGCGAAACTCCTTGGCGGCATTCGCCAATTGCCGCTGTTCGAGCGGCGGATCGAAGGTCTTGTTGGTGTTCAATGGAGCATTCGCATCGCCGCCGACATCCGCTTCGTATCGCGCCCGAATTGCTTGCGCGTCGTCTCGCTTCTTCTGGTCAGCTTCGCTCAGGACAGGCAAATCTTTGCCGGCTCGGGCAGCGGCATCTTCGGCCAACTGATACTTGTGCAGTGTTTCGAAGGCGTCGACTTCTGCTGGAGTCATATCGCGTTGTTTGCCGCGCGGTTGGGCGTATGGCTGGCGTGCCTGGCCGCCGTAGGCAAATCGATCGATACGCCAACCGGTGATCAGGCAAAGCTCTTTGAACATCACCTGTTCGAGAGGGCCGCTGCTGAGTTGATCGACCCAGGTGTTGAATCGGGTAACCAAACCATCAGCGATGTTGAACTCATCAAATGTGGTCCTAGCCATTACCAACCACGGCCAGTTTTCCTGCTGCTCCGGGTTGAGAGCTATCTGGGGGGCTTGCAATGGTGCTCCTGCCTGATAGGCGGCACTGTACATGTGGTGTAGCGCGACCTGGGACAAAACGAAATTTCCACCAGCGATAGCTTTGCCCTGGTCGCCGGGTGGATACCCACCACCAACGTCGGAGTGCATGCCGGGATAGATGAACTCTTGGGTGCCAGCACGGTAGGTCGAAGGGCAAGCGGAATCGTCGGGGCGCGCCTTTCTACGGATTGAGTCCAGCGGGAAACAGGCTCGTTGCTCGTGGGCGGCGACCAGATGTACACAGCGCTTCAGGAATGTTTCATCGTCAGGCAGTCGCTGTGAGTCATTGGCCCAGCCCATGTGCCCGTCAGCGAACGGAGCCAGATCAGCGACACCTACCGAGGCAACGGTATCGAAGATGCCCAGGAACTCCACACTCAGATCGATGCCGGCAAAGCGGTATCTATCGTCTGCCTGCCGAGTCAGTTCAGCCAGCCAGTTGACGAAGGTACGAGCTTCGGCTGCACCCCGCGAAAAGCCGTAGACATATAACTGAAGACCTAGCAGTTCCGGTTTGGGCCTTGCTGCAATTGCCTGCTCCAACTCTTGCATTTTTGGAGTCATGGCGGCGGCACGGTTGCCTTTGCCATCACTGGCTTGACCCAAGCTAGCCCATTCCAGGGCTTTGCTGGTCGCCATTTCGTCGACCAGCGCCCAAGCATCGCTTTGATCGAGGAACGAGCCGGAAAGGTCCTGATGCAAAACATCCAGAAGGCGTGTCAGCCCCCAGTTAATACGGTTCTCCCCGCCAGTGGCATACATCAGCCCGCCGTCGGATGGCTCAAATTCTTTAATTTCAGGAAACTCCGTGCCAACACCGGCCATGTAGTAGCGGTAAAAGCCTTTCTCGCTGGCGACTTTGCCTTCCATGCCATTGCCGGCTCCAAGAGCTGCGTGATAAAGCCGGGCAACGTTTGTGGTTGTTCTCGGATTGGCTGCGCTGTCCGAAGGCTCGTGGTTGTTGGTGCCATCGAAGAACATGCTTACATGCAACACCTTCGCGCAAGGCAGCATTGTCGGGGAGTCTCCAGCCTTCTGCGCAGCTTCTTTGTCCCGCACGATGGCCTGCGTATAGAGCCGATCCTGCATTCTGCGGTTGGCGGCTACTTCTTTGGGCGTGCGCGGTAGCAGCCCGCCTTCACGCATGTGCAGCGGGCTGCTGACGGCCTGTGCCGCGGTGTTTTTCAAGGGGCTGGGCATGTCGTGGGCTCCTCCATATTGAGCGGTTCTTTGATGGCGTACTGCGGATGCCCGTATGCGTGGAGCGTCGCAATAACTTTCACCTGATCACAGGGAAAGAAGTGCACGACAACAGCACCGACTCTGTCGTAGGGAGGGAGCTCCACCACCGCACGATGTCGGGTGTACTCCGCCTTGGAGGCTTCCATCCTCCGATTCCATGCATCGCTAAAAGGGCGCTCAGGCCATTTCGCATAGGCATAGGGATCAGGGTCCTTCTCCCATTCAATGACTACCTTCAGCCCAGGACGCCATTTCGTCGGTAGAGAAACGCAACACGTCTGGCTCCCGCCCCCTAAATGTGGGCCGAAGTTTGAACCGCCAGCTCCGTTGACGGTGAATCGGTTGATCGCCGCCGAAGTGTGGTTGTAGCCCTCGATAGGGGTTGGAAGATTCTCTGGCGGGGCTGCTGTACAGCCGCCAAACCACGATGTTGCTGCAAGTAGAAGGAGTCGGCGTACGAGGGAACTCAACCGTTTTGGCATGTCGTGGGCTCTTCCATATTGAGCGGTTCGTTATGCCTGTATCCAGGCTGGCCATAGGTGGCATTGCTGGTGGCGACCTTCACCACGTCGCAGGGGAAGAAGTGGACATCGAGTGAGCCGAAGTCGCCGTACGGCTCCAATTCCACTACTGCGCGATGATGGGTGTAGTGAGTTTCATGCTCTGCTGCGGCTTTACTCCAAGCATCCGAATACCTTGGCTGTGGCCAGTATTGGCTCCCATAGGGATCAGGATCCTTCTCCCATTCAATGACTACCTTCAGACCGGGACGCCATTTCGTCGGTAGAGAAACGCAACACGTCTGACTCCCGCCCCCTAAATGTGGGCCGAAGTTTGAACCGCCAGCTCCATTGACAGTGAATCGGTTGATCGCCGCCGAAGTGTGGTTGTAGCCCTCGATGGGCGTCGGAAGGTTCTCCGGTGGGGCTGCCGTGCAGCCGCTGATCCAGACCGCTATTGTGATCAGCAGCGCGTGTTGTACGAGAGAACTCAACCGTTTTGGCATGTCGTGGGCTCTTCCATATTGAGCGGTTCGTTATGCCTGTATCCAGGCTGGCCATAGGTGGCATTGCTGGTGGCGACCTTCACCACGTCGCAGGGAAAGAAGTGGACATCGAGTGAGCCGAATTCGCCGTACGGCTCCAACTCCACCACTGCGCGATGATGGGTGTAGTGAGCTTCATGCTCTGCCATGCGCCTGCGCCATGCATCCGAGAACAGGGGGTCTGGCCACTTCCCGTAGGAGCGTGGATCAGGGTCCTTCTCCCATTCAATGACTACCTTCAGCCCAGGACGCCATTTTGTCGGTAGAGAAACGCAGCAGTTTTGCTTTCCCCCTCCCTGATGTGGACCAATGTTGGGGCCGCCGCCGCCATTTACGGTGAATCGGTTGATCGCCGCCGAAGTGTGGTTGTAGCCCTCGATGGGCGTCGGAAGGTTCTCCGGTGGGGCTGCCGTGCAGCCGCTGATCCAGGACGCTACTGCGATGAGCAGCGCGTGTTGTACGCGGGAGTTCAGCTGTTTGGGCATGTCTTGGGCTCTTCCATGTTGAGCGGTTCTTTAATTGCGTATTGCGGATGTCCATAGACATAGAGCGAGGCGACGACCTTAACTTGATCACAAGGCAGGAAATGCACGACGACAGCGCCGACTCTGTCGTAGGGAGGGAGCTCCACTACTGCGCGATGATGGGTATAGTGAGTTTCATGCTCTGCCATGCGCTTGCGCCATGCATCCGAGAACAGGGGTTCTGGCCACTTCCCGTAGGCGCGTGGATCAGGGTCCTTCTCCCATTCAATGACTACCTTCAGGCCAGGACGCCATTTCGTCGGTAGAGAAACGCAACACGTCTGACTCCCGCCCCCTGAATGTGGGCCGAAGTTTGAACCGCCAGCTCCATTGACAGTGAATCGGTTGATCGCCGCCGAAGTGTGGTTGTAGCCCTCGATAGGGGTTGGAAGATTCTCTGGCGGGGCTGCCGTGCAGCCAGCAAGCCAGGAGCAGGTGATCACAGCCAACGCAGTCTTACAGGCGCGAGTCACGCTGCCTCTGAAATGCCGACTCATACCAGGTCCCTTTGATGTTGTTGTCCGATCCAATCGAGCAGAAACTCATCCCGGTCTGAATCCATGATCTGTTCCCGTTGTGCGGCCCAAATTCCACTGCTGACATGGCGATGCAGCGCATCCTGGCTTGGTAGACCCACATCTCGATGCGTCAATGCCTGGCTGTCGCAGAAGCGCACGGCCTCGCTCCAGGCCACCAGTTCGAACAACTGCGAATCGCTCAGGTGAAGCGCTGGCAAAGGAGAGGGCGTATCTTCAGGGGGCTGCGGCTGTCCGGCCCACTGCTGAGGTTGGCCGGTACTGTCACGCCAGTACCAGGCGATCGCAGGGGCATGGAACCAGGCAGACTGGTTCGGCAGCAAAGTCTCGCAGCAGGTGCGCAAGAGCCTTGGATCGTAGAACCGCAACAACCCGTTATGGCGTTCCTTACCCCAATGAGCCTGGGTGCAGTGCCGCAGATGCGTGGCGAGAGGTTCGAACGGCCATTTGCTGAGCAGGGCAAGTACTCGACCGGCACCCAGCATGTCGATGAGAGAGTGGGCTGCGGCGAGCTGAGCCGGGTCATCCAGACTGATCCGCCGTAAATGCGCACCTTGCTCAGCCAAGGCTTGCTCCGGCGTGTTATCGAATAACCGTGCGTTCAACTGAGGAGTTGATGCCGCAGGAAGCGGTGCGGCCAAGCCCGTGGCGTCGAGCAAAAGGTCAATATGGCCGAGTCGGTTCGCTTGAGCTTCTTCGATCAGATGATCGAACCAGGCCGAGTTTCTGGGTTGCATAGCAGAGTTCTCCGGCCTGAACTTATCGAGGCACCAAGGCTTGTTGCTTGGCGCGTGCCTGCTTCAAGCATTCTTCGCAGACCGCAGGCTGTCCGAGTTTTTCCTCGCAGTTGTTAACCAGGGCCAGAAGGGGCGGTGAGCCCGGTTTGTCGCTGTCGGCTGCGTTAGGCAGAGTGGGTGGCTTGATCGCAATGCCGGAGCCGTTACCAGGCGCTCCGCCGCTGTTGATCTTCACTTGGGCGCCACTGATCGTGACGCCGCCCGGATCGAGCTTGACGAAGCTCCCCCCAGCCTTGAGGGTCAGCTCCATGCCGGCGTCGACGACGATCTTGTCGCCCGCTTTGAGGTGGATTTCATTGCCGGCTTCGATGAACTGTCCGGTGCCGATCCTGATGTGCTGGTTGTTGCCGACGGTGAGATGGTCGTCGCTGCGCAGTTCAACCTTGTGGTCGGCATGGACGGTGCGGTGCTCCTCGGCCTTGAATTCGCTGTAGGTGTTGGCCTCAACGGTATCGTGGCGCTGATGCCCGATGCGGCTGCGCTGATCGTTTTCGACGTTCTCGTCCCAATCCCGCTGGGCATGCACGAAAATCTGTTCCTGGCCCTTGCGATCCTCGATGCGCAGTTCGTTGTAACCGCCGCCGCCGGGATAGCTATTGGTCTTGAACACGCTGCGGGTCTTGTTCGCCGGCAGTGCGTAAGGCACCTGATTCTCGGCGTGATACAGGCAGCCGGAAATTAGTGGCTGGTCCGGGTCGCCTTCGAGGAAGTCCACCAGTACTTCCATGCCCACGCGGGGTATGGCGATGCTGCCGAAACCTTTGCTCGCCCAGGACGATGCCACGCGCAGCCAACAACTGGTCTTGTCATCAGCTTGGCCTTGGCGATCCCAGAAGAACTGCACCTTCACGCGCCCGTATTGGTCGCAATGAATCTCTTCCCCGGCGGGGCCTGTGACCACAGCGGTCTGGCTCCCCAATACGCGAGGCTTCGGATGCCGCAGAGCGGGGCGGAAATACACGTCCCACGGTATCGCCGCAAAGTGGTTGCGATAGCCTTGCTGGAAGTCGCCATGATCACCGCTCTGGTCACTGGTGACCGACTCTTCGAGCACCTGGGGCTGGCGCCCTTCATGATGGACTTCGGTCAGCAGCCAGAGGTCGTTCCATTCCTGCCTGGGATGGTCGGACAGTGGAAGGAAATGGCCTGTCACCAGCATCGGCTGGTCGCTCTCGCCTTCGGCTAGCAGGTAATCGCTGCGATGCCGTTCCAGTGCGCGTTGGTTGAGCTGCCTGCCTCGTTCACGGTCCACGAAGCGGCCCGGGTAGTCGTAGTCTTCCAGGTCGGGCTGCGGCGACTCCTGGGGAGGTCGATAGGTTGCCTCCATCTGTAAGGAGGGTTTCTCGAAGTTGTAGTCACGCCGGGCGACACGGCTGGTTCGGGTATTGAGCTGTACCCCAAAACGCTTGATCACCGGTTCATCGGCAACCAGCCCGGTGTCCTGCACATAGGCAGTTGGGCGGCTTAGTTTCGGGAAGGACGTCTGGTCATCGCCGAAAACCAGCAGATGCTGGTCCGCAGAAAAGACGTGGTGAAAATGGATACCTTCTTCCTCGCAAAGCCTGCTGACGAAAGCCAGGTCGGTTTCATCGTACTGCGTGCAGTATTCGCGAGCGGGGTAGACCGTCGGGCCGAGCTGGAAGCGATAGGTATCGGCCAGGATGCCGTGCCCCTCCAATACCTGGGCAATGATTTCCGGAACCGTGAGGTGCTGGAAGATGCGCTGGTTAACGCTGAAGGCCAGGTATGCCAGCCGGGGAACGATGGTCACCTGGTAGCGGGTCAGGCGTTTGCCGGAGTCGCCCTGGGCGGCACGAAAGACTTGCCCGTGGATGCCCTGGCCGGACTGGGAGAAGGCAAGGTAGGCGGGCTTGTCCAGGAATGCTTCCAGATCGAGGTCGGCTCGTTCGCTGACCAGCTCGATGTCGAAGCCGTACGGTGTATTGAGAGCTTCCTTGCCGGTGAAACCGAGCACCTGGAGATCGTGCTGGAAGCCCTCAATGGTCAGGCTGAAGTGCGGTTGGTTGGCGGGTGCGAACATTCACTGTCCTCTGAGGAGCGCAACCATGCGTCCCGGGGCTGATCGAGCGCATCGGGCCGAAAAGCCCTCGCGTGATGGAGCGCCATGGTAGAGGACAAAAAGTGAGCAACTTCCTGCGCAGTGGTCGTCACTGCCGCGTCAATACTGCTTTTCGTGAGTTTGTAACAAAATAATTCTTGCTGCTCGGCTGCTGAACCTCATCGAGGGAGCGCTCTCACCGCCCCCATCGGCGGGGTGTGCCTCTATTGGCTATTGCACCAGCGCCTTGTCCCCGCCCTCGCGCACCCAGAACAGCACCGCGCCGGCCACGGCGGCGGGCATGGCGACCAGGTTGACCAGCGGGATCAGCAGCGCCAGGTAGGTGATGCCGCCAAAGCCCATGCAGGCCCAGCGCCGCTCGCGCAGCCAGGCGAGCATCTCGTTCCAGCCCAGCTTGTGGTTGTCCGCGGGGTAGTCGATGTACTGCACGGCCATCATCCACACGCCGAACAGTAGCCAGAGCGGCGCGGCGACCAGGTTCAGGCCGGGGATCAGGCTGAGGATGAACAGGCCGAGGGCGCGCGGCAGGAAGTAGCCGAGCTTGCGCAGTTCACGGCCGATGGTGCGAGGCACCATGGCCATCAGTTCGGTCCAGCTGAATTCCGGGAAGTCGTCGGTGCCGCGCACCACCACTTCGACCTTCTCCGCGAGGAAGCCGTTGAAGGGCGCGGCGATCAGGTTGGCGATCATCGTGAAGGTGAAGAACACGATCAGCAGCACCAGCGCGACGAACAGCGGCCAGAGGATGAACTGCAGGAAGCTCAGCCAGTCGGGCAGGCTCGGCATCAGGGCGTCGACCCAGTGACTGAACTCGCTGACCGCGAAGCCGATCAGGCCAACGAACAGGATGAGGTTGATGCTCAGCGGCAACAGCACGAACAGCCGCAGGCCGGGGCGCATCATCAGTTTCAGGCCTTCGCTGAGGTATTGCGGGCCGCTCAGGGTAGACATGGGATTCTCCAGGGGACTCCAGGGTAAAGCGGCTGCGACCTTAGCAGACCCGGCGAAGGGCCGGCGAGCCGTCTGTTTTGCCGGGTGTGTGGTGGTTCAGGCGCGGTGGTAGCGTTGGCAGCGGTTGCGCTCCTGCTTGGCCTGGTACATGGCGATGTCGGCGGCGCCGGTGAGGCCCTCGGCGTCGCTCGCGTCCTGTGGATAAAACGCGATGCCGATGCTCGGGGTGACGAAGTCGATGGTCTGGCCGTTCAGCTCGTAGGGGCTGCCCAGCACCCGCAGCAGGCGCGTGCCCAGGCTTTCGGCCTGCGGCGGTTCGGCGTTTTCCAGGAGCACGGCGAATTCGTCGCCACCCAGGCGGTACGCCTGGTCCGGCTGGCGCAGGCTGTTGTGCAGGCGTTCGCCCACGGCGCTCAGCAGGGCGTCGCCGGTGGCGTGGCCGAAGCGGTCGTTGACCTGCTTGAAGCGGTCCAGGTCGATGTACAACAGGGCGACCCGTTCGCAACGGATGATCGCGGCGGGCAACTGCTCGTCGAACGCCTTGCGGTTGCCCAGGCCGGTCACGGCATCGCGGAAGGCCAGGTCGATCAACTGATTCTGGTAGGCGACGTGCTGGCTGATGTCGCGCAGGATGCCGCGGACGCCGGTGAACACGCCCTGGAGGTCGCGGATCGCCGAGCAGCGCGTCTCGCAGTTGAGCAGGCGGCCGTCGCCGCATTTGAAGGGGGCGGAGAAGGTGGTCTCGCGCTGGTCGTCGCGCACCTGGAGGTAGAGCGCCTGGGCGCGCTGGGCGTCCTCCTCGGGCAGCAGCACGCTGTAGTGACGTCCGACGATCTCCCCGGCCGAGTAGCCGAGCATCCGGCACAGCGCGGCGTTGACGGTGAGCATGATGCCCTTGTCATCCATCTCGAAGTAGCCGTCGCGGATCGCATCGAGGATCGCCCGGTCCCGCGCCTCGCTCTTTTCCAGGCGGTCGAGCATGTGGTTCATCTCGCCGGCGAGCTGGCCGAGTTCATCGTTGCCCAGGCTGCCGAGGCGATGCTGGTTGTCGTCCGGACCTATGCTGGAGACCTCCTGGTTGAGCGTGCGCACGCGGCGGATGATCCAGAATTCCAGCGCCAGGTACGCCAGCAGCAGGGCGGTGGCGAGCAGGGCCAGGGCGAGGTAGAGGAACAGGCGGATCGATTGCCGGCCTTGCAGGTACAGCGGCCGGGGGCTGGTGACCTCGATGCGCATCTGCGGCTGGCCTTTGGAGTTCAGGTACAGCAGCGACATCTGCTGCTTGTTCTTGCCCAGCAGCTCGCGTGGGCTGAGCAGGGTGGCGCCACGGTTGTTGGGGATGTTCAGTGGCCGCCAGCTGCTGTCGGGGCGGGCATCGTCGGCCAGGCGCAGGCGCGCGCCCATCTGGTCTTCCAGGGCGGCCGTCCGCTGCTTGTCGAACAGTACGCCGGCGATCAGCGCGCCGGCGGGTTCGGCGCGCCCGGCGCTGTCGCTGATCGGATAGCTCAGCAGCAACTGCGGCACACCGTCGATCTGCACCAGCTGGTCGATGCTGTGCCGTGTATCGCCCTCCACGTCCAGGGCGCCCAGGTCGAGGGCGGTCTTCAGGATGTCGCGCTGCAGGACGTAAGGGTGGGGCGTGGACGCCCCGGGGAAGCGGCCGGGCAGGTCGTCGAGCTTCCATTGCTGGCCGACGATCCGGCCCTTGCGGTCGACGTACAGCACATAGTCGAAGCCGAGGATGCCGAGCATGTCGACTTCGAGGTTATCGGCGATGAATTTCGCATCGGGGTGCTGCATGAAGGCGTAGCTGCTGTCCCACCAGGCGTAGCTGCGGGCGATGTCGAGGAAGCGCTGCTTCTCGAAGCCGATGCGCTTGTGGACGATACGCACCTCATCGGCCAGGCGCTGGCGATCGCCGCGGTCGAAGCGGTCGAGCAGGATCATGTCCGACAGCATCCAGACCCCGGCCAGGCTGGCGGCGAACAGGGGCAGGAACAGCAGGAGCAGGCGGGCGCGAAGGTTCATGGGGAGACTGGTGGCCATGGGATTTTCTTGATTCTAGACAGCCCGTGGGTAGCTGCAGGTGACATAGGCATGGCCTATGGACGGCATTGAGATTGGCCATTTCTACAGGAGCCGGACGCGGCGGTAAGCTGCGCGCCATGTCCAATCGCACGGGTTCGAGGGTCAATCCGGGCCGCCTTGACCCAAGTCAGGTCGGCCAGGGCTGATCCGGAACTTCCTGACTTATCTCAAGGGTAGTTGGAGATTTCGCAGGACAATGGGTTCCGTGGTTCAGGCCACACCGCATTGCCGAAGGTCTCCAGGCCATGCGGTCCCGCGCGAGAAAACCTTTCAGAGGAGCTGCCGTTCCTCCAACCTTCCCCCTGGTACTTTGGCAGCTCCCTTTTCTTCTGCCTGACGTTCTTCCACCGAGCGTCGTTCTTCAACTGAATACTAGGAGGCTGCGATGTCCGAGAGTCGCCACGCGCGGGTCATCATTCTGGGTTCCGGTCCGGCCGGGTACAGCGCCGCGGTCTACGCCGCCCGCGCCAACCTCAAGCCGCTGCTGATCACCGGCCTGCAGGCCGGCGGCCAGTTGACCACCACCACCGAAGTCGACAACTGGCCGGGCGATCCCCACGGGCTCACCGGGCCTGCGCTGATGCAGCGGATGCAGGAACACGCCGAGCGCTTCGAGACCGAGATCGTCTTCGACCATATCCACGGTGTGGACCTGGCCGGTAAACCCTTCGTGCTCAAGGGCGACAGCGGTACCTACACAGCCGATGCGCTGATCATCGCCACCGGCGCCAGTGCGCGCTACCTCGGCCTGCCCTCGGAAGAGGCGTTCATGGGCAAGGGCGTGTCCGCCTGCGCCACCTGCGACGGCTTCTTCTACCGCAACCGCGAAGTGGCGGTGGTGGGTGGCGGCAACACCGCCGTGGAAGAAGCGCTGTACCTGGCCAACATCGCCAGCAAGGTCACCCTGGTGCACCGCCGCGACAGCTTCCGTGCCGAGAAGATCCTGCAGGACAAGCTTCGCGCGCGCATCGCCGAAGGCAAGATCGAGCTGCGGGTGAATGCCCAGGTCGAGGAAGTGCTGGGCGATGCCATGGGCGTCACCGGCGTGCGCCTGCGCCACAACGATGGCGAGACGTCCGAGCTGAAAGTGGACGGTCTGTTCGTCGCCATCGGCCATACGCCCAACACCTCGCTGTTCGAGGGCCAGCTGGCGCTGAAGGACGGCTACCTGGTGGTCAACGGTGGTCGCGAGGGCAACGCCACCGCGACCAACATCCCCGGCGTGTTCGCCGCCGGCGACGTGGCCGACCATGTCTACCGCCAGGCCATCACCTCCGCCGGCGCCGGCTGCATGGCCGCGCTGGACGTCGAGCGTTACCTGGATTCCCTGTAACGGCCCGAAGAGCCGGCGTGCAGGAAGAGGCCCCGCTTGCGGGGCCTTTTTCTTTGCCTGGCGTTTGCCTCAGGAAAGGCACTCGAACAGCGCAGCCGCACCCTGGCCGCCGCCGATGCACATGCTGACCACGACGTAGCGCGCACCGCGCCGACGTCCTTCGAGCAGCGCGTGGCCGACCAGCCGCGTGCCGCTCATGCCATAGGGATGGCCGAGGGCGATGGCGCCGCCGTTGACGTTCAGCCGCTCGGCAGGGAGCCCCAGGGTCTGCACGCAGTACACAACCTGCGAGGCGAAGGCTTCGTTGATTTCCCACAGGTCGATGTCGTCCACTGTCAGGCGGTTGCGTTGCAGCAGCTTGCGAATCGCCGGGACCGGGCCGATGCCCATTTCGTCCGGCGCGCAGCCTTCCACCACACAGCTGACCAGGCGCCCCAGCGGTTGCAGGCCGTGGCGCTGCAACTGCGCTTCGGACACCACCAGGCAGGCGGCGGAGCCATCCGACAGCGGACAGGCATTGCCGGCGCTGACGGAGCCCTGCGCGAACACCGGCGACAACGCCGCCAGGCCCTCGGCTGTGGTGGCGGGGCGAGGGCATTCGTCCCGAGCCACATCGATCTCGACGAAGGATTGCTCGCCGCTGCTGCGATCCTCGATCCGCTGCATGGTGCGTACCGCTGCGATCTCTTCTTCGAACAGACCTTGAGCCTGCGCCGTGGCGGCGCGTCGCTGGCTTTCCAGGGCATAGGCGTCCTGCGCCTCGCGGCTGACGCCATAGCGCGTGGCGACCACTTCGGCGGTTTCCACCATCGGCATGTAGGCCGCCGGGAGACTCGCCATCAACTGGCGGTCCTGGCGCCGGTAGGCATTCATGTGCGAGTTCTGCACCAGGCTGATGGACTCCACGCCGCCGGCCAGGATCAGGTCCGCGTCGCCGGCCTGGATGCGCTGGCTGGCGATGGCCACGGACATCAGTCCGGACGCGCATTGGCGGTCCACCGTCATGCCGGGCGTGCGCACCGGCAGCGCTGCCGCCAGCGCGGCCATGCGGCCGATGTTGTAGTACTGCGAGCCCTCGGGCAGGGCGCAGCCGAGGATCACGTCGTCGATGAGTTGTGGGTCGAAGTCGCCGCGTTGCAGGACGGCGCGCAGGGCGAAGGCGGCCAGGGTCGGGGCGTCGGTGTCGTTGAAGGCACCGCGGTAGGCCCGGCCGATGGGCGTGCGGGCGTAGCCGGCGATGTACGCCGGGGAGGCAGTCGAGGTCATGGTGGCGGTCCGGGTCAGTGGCGGGCGTCGCGGAAGGGCGCGGTGATCGCTTGCAGTTGCGAAGGGCTCAGGTCGCCGAGGATTTCCCGCAGCAGCAGGCCCTCGGCGTCGATGTCGAACACCGCGTGTTCGGTGATGATCCGCGTCACGCAGCGGCGGGCGGTCAGCGGCAGGTCGCAGCGTTCGACGATCTTGGCGCGGCCGTCCTTGTCGCAGTGCGGCATGGTGACGATCACCTGGCGGGCTTTCTGCGCCAGCTCCGCGCCGCCGCCGATGCCGGCGACTATCTTGCCCGGCACCAGCCAGTTGGCCAGGTCACCGTGCTGGGAGACCTGCAGGGCGCCGAGGAAGGTGATGTCGAGCAGGCCGCGGCGGATGATGCCGAAGGAGGTGGCGCTGTCGACGATGGCGCCGCCTTCGACCACGGTGACGTAGCCGCCGCCGGCGTCGATCAGTTCGGCGTCGAGGTTGTGTTCGCCGGCTTGCGGGCCGACGCCGACGATACCGTTCTCCGAGTGAATCCACACCTGGATGCCATCCGGGACATAGGCGGGAATCGAGGTCGGCAGGCCGATGCCGAGATTCACCAGTTGGCCGTCGCGGATTTCCCGCGCGGCCCGGCGGGCGATGATTTCCCGCGGGTCAGCGAGGGATGGGCTGGTACTCATGGGAGCTCCTTGTGACGGCAACCAGGTGGTGCACGAAGATGCCGGGGGTGTGGATGCTGTCCGCCGGCAGCGCTGCTTCACTGAGGTCGTAGACCTCGGCGATCACGCGGTCGGCGGCCATCGCCATGAGCGGGCCGAAGTTGCGCGCGCTGCCGTGGTAGCGCAGGTTGCCGGCGCGGTCGGCACAATGCCCGGCGATGAATGCGTAGTCGGCGCGCAGCGCCGGTTCGACATAGAGCTGGCGGCCGTCCAGGGACACCGTCTGGCGCGCCTCGCCCAGCTCCTCGGGAATCTCGATGTCGCTGAGGAAGGCCGGCAGGCCAACGCCGGCGCAGCGGATGCGCTCGGCGAACAGGCCCTGGGAGACGAACTCCACTTCCAGTTGGCCGGCGGTGAAGGCCCGCCGCGCCGCGCCACTCAGGCCGAGGTGGGTGGTGATCATCCTGCGGATCGCCCCGGCCTCGATCAGCCGCGACACGCCATAGCCGTCCTGGTTGGCGTCGTTCTTGATGATGGTCAGGTCACGCTTGCCCTGGCGCGCCAGTTCCTCCAGCAGGGAGAAGGGCGTGCCGGGCGAGCCGAAGCCACCGACCATGATGCGGCTGCCGTCCGGCACTTCGGCGATGGCCTGCTCCAGCGAACACAGCTTGTTCATCGGCCGGCCTGCTGCGCCTGGAAGGCGTCGAAGGTGGCGCCGAGCAGTTCGACGATTTCGTCGCACTGTTCGCGGGTGGTGATCAGTGGCGGGGAGATCAGCGTGTGGTCGCCCTGTTCGCCCATCAGCGAGCGGCGCGGGTAGATGATCAGGCCGCGCTCGCGGGCCAGGCGGGTGATGCTGTCGCTGACGTTGGCGGCCAGCGGGAAGGGCGTCTTGCCGGCGCGGTCGGCGACGTATTCCACGGCCTGCAGGTAGCCACGGCCACGCACGTCGCCGACGAACTCGTACTGCGCGCCAAGCGCTTTGAGACGCTCCAGCAGGTAGGCGCCGTTCTCGGCCACCTTGGCCACCAGCCCCTCGTCTTCGATGGCCTGGATCACCGCCAGGGCGGTGGCGCTGGCCAGCGGGTTGCCGGCGTAGGTGTAGCCGTGCTGGAAGCCGCCGGAGGCGAGGATCGGGTCGGTCAGCTCGGCGCGGGTCAGTACCGCCGATACCGGGTAGTAGCCGGCGCCCAGGCCCTTGGCCAGGCACAGGATGTCGGCCTGCACGTCCCAGTGTTCGTAGCCGAACCAGCGGCCGGTGCGACCGATGCCGGTCATCACCTCGTCGAGGATCAGCAGGATGCCGTGGCGCTTGCAGATCGCCTGGATGCGCGGGAAGTAGAGGTCATGCGGTACTTCCGCGCCGGTGCTGGCGCCGCCGATGGGCTCGGCGATGAAGGCGGCGACGTTCTCCGCGCCGACTTCCAGGATCGCCGCTTCCAGTTCGTCGGCGCAGGCGATGGCGTGGGCTTCGGCGCTCAGGCCGGCGGGCACGCGGTACTGGGTCGGCGAGGCGATCTTCGGGTAATGCTGGAACATCGGTTCGAAGGGCTGGGTCAGCGGCGTGTAGCTGGTCATCGCCAGCGCGCCCATGGTCGAGCCGTGGTAGGCCGGCTTGCGGCTGATGAACACCCGACGCTGCGCTTCGCCCTTGGCGTACCAGTACTGGCGGGCGATCTTCAGCGCCGACTCCACCGACTCGGAACCGCCGGAGGAGAAGAATACCCGGTCGAAGCGCTGGCCGGTGAGGTTCACCAGGCGCTCGGCGAGGTCCACCGCCGGCTGGTTCTCGAACTGGGTGCGGTAGGCGAAGGCGACCTTGTCCAGCTGCGCCAGCATCGCCTGGCGCACCGCCGGATGGCCGTGGCCGAGCTGCGCGACGATGGCCCCGGAGCAGGCGTCCAGGTAGCGTCGGCCGTGCTCGTCCCAGGCGTAGATGCCCTGGGCGTGCGCGACGGTCGGCAGGCGCACGGCGGATTGGTAGAACAGGTAGTCGGACATGCGAATCCCCTGGGGGTGAGACGGGTCAGCCGATATCGGCGAGGAAGGAGCGGGTGCGTTGCTGCTGCGGCATGCGGAACACCTCCTGCGGCGTGCCCTGCTCGACGATGTTGCCGTCGGCCATGAACACCACGCGGTCGGCGACCTTCTCCGCGAAGCGCATCTCGTGGGTCACCACCATCATGGTCATGCCGCTGCGGGCCAGGCTTTCCATGACGGTCAGCACGCCGCCGACCATTTCCGGGTCGAGTGCCGAAGTCGGTTCATCGAACAGCATCGCGTCGGGTTTCAGCGCCAGCGCGCGGGCGATGGCCACCCGCTGCTTCTGGCCGCCGGAAAGGTTGCCGGGGTAGACGTCGCGCTTGTCCAGCACGCCGACCTTCTCCAGCAGTTCCTCGGCTTCGGCGCGGGCCTGGCGCGGGTCGATGCCTTGCAACTGGGTCGGGGCGATGGTGATGTTCTCCAGCACGGTCAGGTGCGGGAACAGGTTGAAGTGCTGGAACACCATGCCGACCTTCATGCGCAGACCGTTGAGGTAGTGCTCCTGGGCGCGGTGGCTGCGTCGGCGGTCGTTGATCAGCTGGCCCTGGAAATGGATCTCGCCGCGGGTAGGCTGTTCGAGCATGTTCACGCAGCGCAGCAGGGTGCTCTTGCCCGAGCCGCTGGGGCCGATCAGCACCATCACCTCGCCTTTGCGCACGCTCAGGTCGATGCCCTTGAGCACCTCCAGCGGGCCGTAGTGCTTGTGGATATCTTTCAGCTGGATCTGTACGTCGGCGGTGTTCATGCCCGTCCTCCCTTGAGCAGCAGGCGTCGCTCGAACACTTGCAGCAGCAGGCTGGTGATAGTGGTCAGCAGCGCGTAGATCAGCGCGCAGGCGAAATACAGCTCGAATGGCTTGAAGGTCGCGCCCACCAACTGCTGGGTGCGCATGAACAGCTCGGCCAGGGTGATGGTGGAGACCAGCGAGGTGTCCTTGATCAGGATGATCAGGTTGTTGCCCAGCGGCGGCACGATCAGCTTGAAGGCCTGCGGCAGGATGATCAGGCGCATGGTGCGCACGGTGCCGAAGCCCAGCGAGCGCGACGCCTCGATCTGCCCGTGGGGGATGGCCTGGATGCCGGCGCGGATGGTTTCGGCGTTGTAGGCGCCGACGTTCAGCGCCAGGCCGATCACCCCGGAGGTGAAGGGCGACAGTTCCAGGCCGAACTGCGGCAGGCCGAAGTAGATGATGAACAGCTGCACCAGCAGCGGCGTCGAGCGGATCAGCCAGATGTAGCCGGCGGCGATCCAGCGCAGCAGGGCGTGGCGGGACAGGCGGGCGAGCGCGGCGAGCAGGCCGATCAGCAGGCCGAAGACGATGGCCAGCAGGGTCAGCTCGACCGTGACGCCGGCTGCCTTGAGCAGCATAGGGAGGTAGTGGAGCACCAGGTTGAAGTCGAACATTCTTATTCTCGGGATGGGTCTCTGGAGCCATTCGTGGTGGGCGAATGGCGATTCCTACAAATTATTTTAATACCCAGGTGTTCGATCCAAGACCCATGCCTTGCAAGGGTTTCGGTTGTTCGAGAACACGGGGCGAGTCTTGCATTGACAAAAAAGAGCGTCAATTTATGATCTTTTTTCATCATTTGACCGGCCAGGATGCATCCCCACCATGCGTACCGAGTTCAGCCTGCGCGACCTGGAAATCTTCCATGCCATCGCCACCACCGGTTCGACGCGCCAGGCCGCGGTGCAACTGGGGCTGACCCAGTCGGCGGTGAGTCACGCCCTGGCGCGGCTGGAGGAGTCGCTGAAGATTCGTCTGTTCGCCCGCGAGAACCAGCGCCTGCAGATCACCGCGGCGGGGCGCTACATGCTCAACGAGGCGATCCTGCTGATGGGCAACCTGGCGCGCATCGAGGAGGACCTGTTCGTCCTTCAGGACAGTGGCGTGGCGTCATTGAAGCTGGGCTGTGCGCCGGGACTTGGCCACCGTTTCGGGCCTGGTCTGGTGCAGCGTTACCTGCAGGCCCATCCGGGCATCGCGGTGTCGCTGGACGTGGCGGCCAGCGGACGACTGATCGCCGAGGTGGAGGCTGGGCGGCTGGACATGGCGCTGGTCTCCTACGAGGTGCACGAGCCCAACCTGCTGTTCGCGCCCATGGTCTCGGCGCGCATGCGCGTGCTGATGCCGGCGGCAAGCCCGTTGGCGGAGAAGGCGGAACTGGAACTGGTCGACCTCGACGGGCAGACGCTGATCAAGCCGATCCAGTCCGACCACCTGATTTACCGTGACAACAGCCTGCGCCGCCTGCTGCGCCATGAGCTGCAGTCGAGCCTGTCGTGCATGGGGACGATGATCGAGATGACCGGCGGGCTGAGCCTGGTCAACGCGATCACCGCCGCCGACCTGTGCGAGAACCCGAAGCTGGTCAGCCGGCCCTTCGCGTTGGAGCAGTGGTTCAATTTCTACCTGGTCTACAAGCAGGAGCTGAAGAGCAACCGCCTGATCGGCGACGTGCGTCTGGCGCTGGCGCAGGTGGTCGAGGCGATGCAGATGCGTGAGGATTGTGCCGGGGCGTTGCGCCTGCCGGCAGTGTAGAGCGGGCGGCCGAGGCCGCCCGTCGACATCACGCCTTGCGCCGGGGCGCGAGGAAGCCGTTGAAGAACTGCTCGGCGTTGTCCTGCAGGCTTTCCAGGTGGTAGCCACCCTCCTGCACGATCAGTGTCGGCAGATTCAGCTCGCCGATCGCTTGGCCGAGGCGGCGGAAGCCGTCGCCGGTCACCGCGACCTGGGACTGCGGGTCGAGCTCGTAGATGTCGAAGCCCAGCGACAGCACCAGGGCGTCCGGCTCGAAGCGGCGCAGCGCGGCGATGGCCTGTTGCAGACGGTCGAAGAACACCGACTCGGGCGAGCCGTGGGGCATGCCCAGGTTCAGGTTGTAGCCGTAGCCGGTCCCGGCACCGCGTTCGTCTTCGTAGCCGGCAACCACCGGGTAGAAGTTGGTCGGGTCGCCGTGGATCGACACGTAGAGCACGTCGTCGCGCTCGTAGAAGATTTCCTGGATGCCTTGGCCGTGGTGCATATCGGTGTCCAGCACGGCGACGCGGGCGTGGCCCTTGCGCAGTTCCTGGGCGGCGATGGCGGCGTTGTTCAGGTAGCAGAAGCCGCCGGCGGCGTCGCGCCGGGCATGGTGCCCCGGTGGGCGGCAGAGTGCGTAGGCCTCGGGCTGGCCGTCGAGCAGCGCGTGGGCGCCGGCGATGGCGCTCTGCGCCGACCAGTAGGCGCCGCGCCAGGTCTGCTCACCCACCGGACAGCTGCCGTCGGCCAGGTAGCGCGCGGCCTTGGCCAGGATGCCGCGCAACGGATTGGGTTCGCGGATGAAGACGTTGGAGATCACCTCCTCGCCCCAGTCCTGGCCGGTGGCTTTCCATTCGCCGTGGGCTTCTTCGAGGAAGCGCAGGTACTCGGGGCTGTGCACCGCGCTGAGCGGTCGCATGCCGTAGTCGTCGGGCTGGCGCAGATCGAAGCCCAGCCGTTCGACCGCCTGCAGCAGGCGCCGAGGGCGCTCGGGCACCTCCTGCGGCACCCGCATCTGCCCACGGGACAGGTAGGTGCGGGGATGGTGGAGGTACTGGTCGGGATGGAAGTAGGTCAGCATTGCGCGGTGTCCTTCAACGGATGTCGGTGCCCAGCCATTTCTCGCTGATGCCCTTGTAGGTGCCGTCCTTGTCGAGGTCGGCGAGCGCCGCATTGATCGCGGCCTTCAGCTCGGGGCTGTCCTTGCGCACGGCGATGCCCATTTTCTCCGGGTAGAGCAGGGCGCCTGCCGGGCGCGCGTCCAGGTGGCGGTCGCGAATGGTCAGCAGGCCGGCGATCTTGTCGGTGACGAAGCCGTCGATGCGCTTGTTCTGCAGGTCGAGGAGGATGTCCGGCAGGCCCTTGTAAGTCTTCAGGGTGACGTTCGGCTTGTGCTCGCGCAGCCAGGTTTCGTAGGTCTCGCCCAGGGTGATGCCGATGACCTTGCCGTCCATCTCGTCGATGCCTTGCAGCGGGCTGTCCTTGCGCACGAAGAGCTGCGCGCCGGAGAGGTAGTAGGGCTCGGAGAAGTCCACCGCCTTCATGCGCTCGTCGGTGATCGCCAGGCTGCCGATGATGGCGTCGTACTTGCCGGCGAGCAGGCCGCCGATGATGCCGTCCCAGGCGGTGGTGACCGGCTTGGCGGTGACGCCCAGGCGTTGGGCGATACCGTCGCCGATGTCGACGTCGAAGCCCTGCAGCTTGCCGTCCATGTCGATGAAGCTGAAGGGCGGGTATTTACCGGTGAGGGCGAAGCTCAGTTCGCCTTTCTGCCTGATGCCGTCGAGGTCGCCGGCGTGGGCGGAGAGGTGGGTGAGGCAGGCGGATGCCAGCAGCAGGCAACCGGCCAGGGCGCGCATTGTTCTTGTCATTGGCGGAGCTCCCGGTGGTGGGTGAGGAAGTGCCCGGGAGTGTTCCAATCGCCTCTTTTCGCGTCAATCTATGTTGTTTTTCAATCACATGAGTCGTTTGGCTAAGCACCCGCGCAGGGCTTGGCCCGGACATGAAAAAGCCCCGCATGGGCGGGGCTTTTTCATGGAGCCAACGAACTCAGCCGCGACGCGACAGCGGCTGGCGCTCGAAGTTGACGCCGGCCAGGCCGGTGCTCTGCAGGGCGCGGATGTTGGCGTGGTCGGTGCCATCGGGGTTTTCACGCACGGCGCGGTAGTGCTCGCCGAACGCCAGCAGCGACTCTTCCTGGCTCAGGCCTTCGAGGATGGCGAAGCCCAGGGTCTTGCAGGAGCCTTCGTTCTGCCCGGCGGGGTTTTCCACGGTGCCGTTGCTGAAGGCGCTGGGGGTGTAGCTGTAGTGCTCGGCGATGTACGCCAGGGTGTCGGTGAACAGGTGCTGCTCGCTGCGCAGGCGCGCGCGAAAATCGTTGAGGGTCATCAAGGCAAACTCGTTAGTGCTTCTTCGCGTTATCGAAGGCCGCCTGCTGGGCTGGCGACGCTTCCGTCTGATACTTGGCCTTCCATTCGGCGTAAGGCATGCCGTAGATCTCTTCGCGGGCCTGGTCGGGGCTGACCGCCAGCCCCATGTCGTCGGCCGCGGCCTTGTACCACTTGGACAGGCAGTTGCGGCAGAAGCCGGCAAGATTCATCAGATCGATGTTCTGCACGTCCTTGCGGGTGCGCAGGTGCTGCACCAGGGTGCGGAACGCGGCGGCTTCAAGTTCGGTGCGCTGTTCGTCGGTCAGGTTCAGGGGCTCGGTCATGGCGTATCTCTCATTGGGCGCAACAGAGGCGCATGGCGGGGCTGGCGCGATTCTATAGAGCGAGGCGATCGGCCAGCAACGCCCGTTGGCCGACTGGTACGAGCGTACGGCTTGCGCGACCGACCGGTCAGCGTCGGGCGGCCAGCGCGATGGACACCGACTCGGCGAAACGCAGGGCGTGCGGCTTGTCCACTTCCACTTCAGCGTAGTGCACCGCCGGGTTGCTCATCACCAGGTCGAGCAGTTCCTGGGTCAGGCGCTCGAGCAGGGCGAAGCGGTTTTCTTCCACGTGGGCGATGATCGCCTTGGTGATGGTGCGGTAGTTCAGGGCATGATCGATGTCGTTGACCTGCACCGCATCGCCGGCCGGGTAGAGGATGGTGAGGTTGATCAGCACATCCTGCTTGTTGAGGATCTCGTCCTCCTTGATGCCGATGTAGGTGCGCACGCGCAGATCCTTGACCCGGATTCGCGCCATGCCTGGCTCCAGCTGCGTCATTTCACTTGCTCCGTCCGATCAGTTGCAGGAATTCCTGGCGGGTGGTGTTGGACTCGCGGAACGCGCCGAGCATCACCGAGGTGTTCATCACCGAGTTCTGCTTCTCCACCCCGCGCATCATCATGCACATGTGTTGCGCCTCGATCACCACCGCAACGCCGGCGGCGCTGGTGACCTGCTCGATCGCCTCGGCGATCTGCCGGGTCAGGCTTTCCTGGATCTGCAGGCGTCGGGCGAACATGTCGACGATGCGTGCCACCTTCGACAGGCCCAGCACCTTGCCGGTGGGAATGTACGCCACATGGGCCTTGCCGATGAAGGGCAGCAGGTGATGTTCGCACAATGAGTAGAGCTCGACGTCCTTGACGATGACCATTTCGTCATTGTCCGAGGCGAACAGCGCGCCGTTGACGATCTCCTCCAGCGTCTGCCCGTAGCCGTGGCAGAGGAACTGCATGGCCTTGGCCGCGCGCTTGGGCGTGTCCAGCAGGCCCTCGCGGTCGGGGTCTTCGCCGAGCCCTTTGAGAATCTCACGGTAGTGGCGAGACATGTCTTCGATCATTGGGGGAATCCTCGCGCCCGCGCCGGGCGGGTCATTTCAGGTGCCGGCCGCCGTTGATGGTCAGGGTGGTACCGGTCACATAGGGGCTGTCGAGCAGGTAGCGCACGCTCTGGTAGATCACGTCGGGGCCGGGCTCGATGCCCATGGCGGATTTGGCCAGGGTACGGGCCCGGTAGGCGTCGTCGTCGCCCGGGTTGAACATGATCAGTGCCGGCGCGATGCCGTTGACCTTGATATGCGGGGCGAAGCGCGCGGCGAAGGACAGGGTGAGGTTGTCCAGGCCGGCCTTGCTGGCGCAGTAGGCGATGCGATTGGCGCTGCCCTTGCGGGCGACGTCGTCGGAGAGGTGGATGATGTCCGCCGGGGCGCCGCGCTCGGCCGCGTCGCGTTCGAGCAACGGTGCGCAGCGCAGGTTGATCAGGTAGGGCGCGAGCATGTGCAGGCGGAACAGTTCGCCGAAGGCGTCGGCCTCATGGCCGGGCGCTTCGGTGATCCAGGCCGAGGCGTTGTGGATGATCGCGCGCAGGCGGTCGGTATGGGAATTCAGGGTATCGATGAAGGCGAGGATGCCGGCTTCGTCGGCCAGCTCCGCGTGCAGGCAGGTCGCGCCCAGCTGGCGCAACTCATCGACGCCGGGTTTCTCCTGGCGGTAGGTCGCGATCACTGGATGGCCGTCCTGCAGCAGGCGTTTCGCGCAGTGCAGACCGATGCGTTGGCTGGCGCCGGTGATCAGGATGGGAGCCGGGGTATTGCCCATGCGCGCCTCGTGGAATCGGGGAAAACGGCGCTGCGGGAAATATCCGAGCGGCCGGGTAGGGCAAAACTATACCAGCCCCGGCGCGGCCCGGCACGGATGGGGCATAATGGGTGGCCTTGTCTTGCCTTGTGGGAGTGAACATGAAAGTCGCCATTCTGTCCGGCTCGGTCTACGGAACCGCCGAAGAGGTCGCGCGTCACGCCAAGCGCCTGCTCGAAGCGGCCGGTTTCGAAGCCTGGCACGACCCGCGCGTCACCCTCGATGGCCTGCTGGCGTTCGGCCCCGAGGCGCTGCTGGTGGTGACTTCGACCACCGGCATGGGCGACCTGCCGGACACCTTCCAACCGCTGTACTACGCACTGCGCGACCGCCTGCCGAACTGGCGCGACCGTCCGGGCGGCGTGATCGCCCTGGGCGACTCCAGCTATGGCGATACCTATTGCGGCGGCGGCGAGCTGGTGCGCGAGCTGCTGGTGGAGCTGGGCATGCGTGAAGTGGTGCCGATGCTGCGCCTGGACGGCAGCGAGACGGTGGACCAGGAGACCGACGCCGAGCCCTGGATCGCCGAGTTCATCGCCGCGCTGAAAGCCTGATGCACCCCCGCGCCCGTTATCTGATCGATACCCTGGGGCTCGCCCCGCACCCCGAGGGCGGCTTCTATCGCCGGGTGTTCGATTCGTCCCTGATGGGCGCCAATGGCCGCCAGCAATCCTCGGCCATTTTCTTCCTGCTGCCCGGCGGCACGGTCAGCCGCTGGCACCGCATCGATGCCGACGAACTCTGGCACTACCACGAAGGCGGTCCGCTGGAGCTGCTGGTGGCCGAAACACCGGAAAGCCTGCGCATCGAACGCCTCGGTCCGGTGGGCGAGGGCAGCCTGCCGCAACGCGCGGTGCCCGCCCACGCCTGGCAGGCGGCGCGTTGCCTGGGGGATTACGTGCTGGTGGGCTGCACGGTATCACCGGCGTTCGAGTTCGCCGGGTTCAGGCTGCTGGCCGATGATGCCGATGCGCAGCGGGAGTGGCCGAAGCTGATCGGGGCGTTTCCCGAGTTGCTGTAAAGCGGTTCGCGAGCAAGCTCGCTCCTACAAGAGCGGGGTCGGTACAGGGATTGCCCTGTAGGAGCGAGCTTGCTCGCGAACCCGCATCACGCCGTGCCCATCGGATGCAAGGGCATCTCCTCCATCAACGCCAGCCACGCCTTGGCCGCGTTCGACAGGTACGCGTCGCGCCGCCAGATGAAGCTGATATCCCAGCGCAGATCCGGCTGGCTCAGCAGCACACGCGCCACGCCCGGACGTTCCAGGTCCTCAGCCACGACCCGCGGCAGCAGCACCACCCCTTGGCCGGCGGCGACCAGCGCGCCGAGGAAGTCCGCCTGGCCGCTGCGGCCGCCTTCCTTCGGCTCGAAGCCGGCCTCGCGGCAGGCGCGCAGCAAGCGGTCGTTGAGGGTGAAACTCTGCTGGTAGAGCAGGAAGGGCGTATCGGCCAGCTCCACCAGGCTCAGGCTCTCCCGCGTCGCCAGCGGATGATCGGCCGGGAGCAGGGCGTCGAGCGGCTCGTTGCAGAACGGCTGGTGGTCGAACGCCGGGTCCTCCGGGGTGAGGCCGCCGCCCAGTTCCAGTTCGCCGCTGTAGACCAGCTCTTCCATGGTCTTGCTGCCGCCCTCGATCAGGTGCACGGCGATGTTCGGGTAGCGCCGCCGGTACTCGGCGAAGCGCCCGGCGAACAGCGCGTCGGCGCCCAGCAGCGGCAGGCCCAGGCGCAGCTCGCCGCGGTGCAGGCGGGTGAGGTCGTCCAGTTCGGTGAGCAGTTCGCGGCGCAGACGCAGCATGTCCTCGGCGCGCCTCAGCACCACCTCGCCGGCGGCGGTCAGGCGGATATGCGGACCGCTGCGCTCCAGCAATTGCACGCGCAGGCTCTGTTCCAACTGGGCGACCTGCTTGCTCACCGCCGACTGGCTGGCGTTCAGGTGCACCGCCGCCTGGGTGAAGCTGCCCTGGCGCACCACCTCGGCGAAGGTGCGCAGCTGCTTGAATTCCATTCTGGAATGGCTCCGATTCGATCAATTCGCTTTGGGGATGATAGGCGCGGGCGTAGGCTTTGCACCATTCCCGAACGTTTTCTTCCTCCCCCAAAAGCATCGAGACCGCTGCCATGTTCCGCCGCGCCGCCCGCCTGATTTTCGAACTCGCCGTCCTGGCCGCCTTCTGGTGGATCGGCGGCTGGATCGCCACGCTCACCGGCCTGCCACTGCCGGGCGGGGTGATCGGGCTGGCGCTGCTGCTGGTGCTGTTCGCCTGCGGGGCGATCCGCCCGGCCCTGCTGCAGGGCGGCGCCGGCCTGTTGCTGGCGGAAATGCTGCTGTTCTTCATCCCTGCGTTGATGAGCCTGCTGGACTACGGCCCGCTGCTGCGCAGCGAGGGCTGGAAGATCCTGCTGGTGATCACCGCCAGCACCGTGCTGGTGATGCTGGCTACCGCCCTGGCGGTGGAATGGATGTGCCACTGGAGGTCGCGCCATGAGTCTCGATAAGCAACCCCTGTTCTGGCTGGCCGCCACCCTCGGCGGCTACCTGCTCAGCCGCCTGCTGTACCGGCGTTACCAGCAGTACTGGCTGTCGCCGATCGTGTTCGTCCCGGTGCTGCTGTTCGCCCTGGCGATCCCGATGCACGCGACCTACGCCGACTACGCCCGCGACACCAACTGGCTGGTGGCGCTGCTCGGCCCGGCCACCGTGGCCTTCGCCATCCCGATCTGGCAGCAGCGCGCGTTGCTCGCCCGCCACTGGCCGGCGCTGCTGACCGGCATGCTCGCCGGCTCGAGCGTGGCCATCGGCAGCTCCTGGGCGCTGGCCCACGCGCTGGCGCTGGACGGCCAGGTGACCCTGTCGCTGCTGCCGCGCTCGATCACCACGCCGTTCGCCATGGAAATGTCCCATGACCTGGGCGGCGTGCCGGCGCTGACCGCCGCCTTCGTGATGATCACCGGGGTGTTCGGCGCCCTGGTCGGTGGCGTGCTGATGCGCCTGCTGCACCTGCGTTCGGCCCTGGCCCGTGGCGCGCTGCTGGGAGTGGGCGCCCACGGTGCGGGCACCAGCCGGGCCTATGAGTTCGGCGGCGAGGAAGGTTCGGCGGCCGGCCTGCTGATGGTCCTGACCGGGCTGTTCAACCTGCTGCTGGCGCCGGTTCTGGCGTACTGCCTGTAAGCCGCTGAGGTTGGTTTCCATTCGTTGTCGTTGAACCCGGGCGTGGGGCGCCGCCCTGCGCTCGGCTTATGGCCCGTCATTCGGCAAGCCATGCCGGTGGCAACTGTCAGTTCCGTGACAGTCCACCGCTCGCGCCGCTGGCTAGACTGCTGCCTGGCACAACTACAACAACGAAGAGGGTTCCGCCCATGCACGCCGCACACCCGCTGCCCACCGCGAACGTCAAGGACCAGGTCTCCGCCGCCGAATGGCAGACCCGCGTCGACCTCGCCGCCTGCTACCGACTGATCGCGCTGCATGGCTGGGATGACCTGATCTTCACCCACATTTCCGCCAAGGTGCCCGGCACCGAAGACTTCCTGATCAACCCCTTCGGCATGATGTTCCATGAGATCACCGCGTCCAGCCTGGTGAAGGTCGATCTCGCCGGCAAGAAGCTGATGGACAGCCCCTACGAGATCAACCCCGCCGGCTACACCATCCATAGCGCCGTCCACGAAGTCCGCCACGACGTCTCCTGCGTGCTGCACACCCACACCGCCGCCGGCATCGCCGTCTCCGCGCAGAAGCAGGGGCTGCTGCCGATTTCCCAGCAGTCGCTGTTCGTCCTCTCGAGCCTGGCCTACCACGGCTACGAGGGCGTGGCGCTGAACCACGACGAGAAGGCGCGCCTGCAGGCCGACCTGGGCGAGGCCGGCTTCATGATCCTGCCCAACCACGGCCTGCTGACCTGCGGGCCGACCATCGCCGACACCTTCCTGATGATGTTCACCATGCAGCGCGCCTGCGAGATCCAGGTGCTGGCCCAGGGTGGCGGCGCCGAACTGATCATGATCCCGCAGCAGATCCTCGACGGCGCCATGGCCATGGCTGCCGGCGTCACCCGCAGCAAGCAGGGGCTGGGCGGCGCGCTGGCGTGGCCGGCGCTGCTGCGCAAGCTGGACCAGCAGAACCCCGGTTACCGCGACTGATGGCGCTGGACGGCATCGCCCTGCGCGACTGGCGCGCGCAGGGCAGTTCCTTCACCTTCCGCGGCCACCACATCCGCTACTGGAGCGCCGGCAGCGGCGAGCCGTTGCTGCTGATCCACGGCTTCCCCACTGCCTCCTGGGACTGGCATTACCTGTGGCGTCCGCTGGCCGAGCGCTACCGGGTGATCGCCTGCGACATGCTCGGCTTCGGCGACTCCGACAAGCCGCGCGGCCACGATTACCGCATCCTCGAACAGGCCGACCTGAAGCAGGCGCTGCTGGTGCACCTGGACGTACACGAGCCGGTGCACCTGCTGGTCCACGACTATGGCAACAGCGTCGGCCAGGAACTGTTGGCGCGGCACGAGGAGGGCGGGTTCGCCCTGGCCTCCTGCGTGTTCCTCAATGGCGGCCTGTTCCCGGAAACCCATCGCGCGGTGCTGTCGCAGAAACTGCTGCTCAGTCCGTTGGGCGGCCTGTTCGCCCGGCTGTTCAACCGCCGTCGCCTGGCGCAGAACTTCGCCAGGGTGTTCGGCCCCGCCAGCCAGCCATCGGAGGCGGAACTGGACAGCTTCTGGGAGCTGATCCGGCATAACGACGGGACGCGGGTGATGCACCGGCTGATCCACTACATCCTCGACCGCCGCGAGCACCGCGAGCGCTGGGTGGGCGCGATGCAGCGCACTCAGGTGCCGTTGCGGGTGATCGATGGGCCGCTGGACCCGATTTCCGGCGCGCATATGGTGGCGCGTTATCGGGCATTGATCCCCCGGCCGGACACCGTCGAGCTTTCCGGTATCGGTCATTATCCGCAGGTCGAGGCGCCGGAACAGGTGCTGCAGCACTATCTGGCGTTCCGACAGGAAAGGGTTCGATAGATACGGACTGATCCGTCTGGAGATTCGGAACTGACTGATCGTTTGGCTTCGTGTGGCGGCGGTAGCTTCCCCGGATTTGTCCAACCGGAGGCCGCCATGTCACTCAGATCCGTCATTCCCGTCCGCCAGCCCCAGGGTTCGATGCTGTACCGGGCGCTGCTGCACCTGCGCCGGGATTTCGTCTTCGTCGCCGTGCCGGTGCTGTTGCTGTTGGTGGGCATCTGCGCCGCCGGCTGCTATTACGCCTGGATGATCCAGGACTGGGTTCCCGCGGCCCTGGGCGCCCTGGCGCTGTTGCCGGCGTTCGGCCTGCTGCTGTTCTGGAGCGAATATGACTGGTGGCTGTTCAAGCTCGGCCCGCGGGAGGAACTGAACCTGCCAATCCGCTGATCATCCCCCGGCCTTATTGGGCACCATTCGCCCTGATCGTCTTGCTTGTGACCCGATCGCGGCTGCCGGACACTCCGGAAAAACAGACCTGCCTGGAGTTCCTGCCATGAGTGATGCCCTGCGTTTCGACGGAAAAGTCGTGATCGTTACCGGAGCCGGCGGCGGTATCGGCCGCGCCCACGCCCTGCTGTTCGCCAAGCACGGCGCCACGGTGGTGGTGAACGACCTGGGTGGCAGCACTCACGGCGAAGGCGCCAACGCCTCGGCCGCCGACCGCGTGGTGGCGGAAATCCGCGAAGCCGGCGGCACCGCCATCGCCAACCATGACTCGGTGACCGACGGCGAGAAGATCGTGCGCCAGGCCGTGGAAGCGTTCGGCCGCATCGACGTGGTGGTGAACAACGCCGGCATCCTGCGCGACAAGACCTTCCACAAGATGGAAGACGCCGACTGGGACCTGGTCTACAGGGTCCACGTCGAGGGCGCCTACAAGGTGACCCGCGCCGCCTGGCCGTTCATGCGCGAACAGGGCTATGGCCGGGTGATCTTCACCTCGTCCACCTCCGGCATCTACGGCAACTTCGGCCAGAGCAACTACGGCATGGCCAAGCTCGGCCTGTACGGCCTGACCCGCAACCTGGCCATCGAGGGCCGCAAGAACAACATCCTGGTCAACGCCATCGCCCCCACCGGCGGCACTCGCATGACCGAAGGCCTGATCCCGCCGCAGGTGTTCGAGCAGCTCAAGCCCGAGCTGGTCAGCCCGCTGGTGGTGTACCTGGGCAGCGAAGCCTGTCAGGAGACCTCCGGCCTGTTCGAAGTGGGCGGCGGCTGGATCGGCAAGGTGCGCTGGGAGCGCAGCCTGGGCGTGGGCTTCGACCCGCGCGAGGGTTTCAGCGTCGAGGACGTGGCGGCCAACTTCGCGCAGATCTGCGATTTCGAGAACGCCGTGCACCCGAAGGACAACGTCGAGGCGCTGCGCGAGATGATGGCGAACCTGCAGAAATACGCCGGTTGATCCGGCCAGCCTGACCGGCGGAACGGCCAGCGGGCTGTTCCTCGGCGGCAGACGCAGTAAGGTGAAAGGGCCGGCTCATAGTCGGCCCTTTGCTTTTCTGCCTCGATGCCCAAGGAGTTCGCCATGAGCGTGATAATCGAGAGGAACGGCCCGGTGACCACCCTGGTGATCGCCCGCCCGGCGGTACGCAATGCCGTGGACCTGCCCACCGCGCAGGCGTTGGCCGATGCCTTGCGCGACTTCGAGCAGGACGAGGAGGCGCGGGTCGCCGTGCTTACCGGCGCCGGCGGCACCTTCTGCGCGGGCGCCGATCTTGCGGCGGTGGCCGAGGACGGTGAGCGGCGCAATCGCCTGGAAACCGAAGGCGACGGGCCGATGGGGCCGAGCCGCATGCAGTTGTCCAAGCCACTGATCGCCGCCATCGAGGGCTATGCCGTGGCCGGCGGGCTGGAACTGGCGCTGCTGGCCGACCTGCGGGTGATGGCCGAGGATGCGGTGTGCGGGGTGTTCTGTCGGCGCTTCGGCGTGCCGCTGATCGACGGCGGCACCGTGCGCCTGCCGCGCATCATCGGTCAGGGCCGGGCGCTGGATATGATCCTCACCGGCCGCCCGGTGGGGGCGCAGGAGGCGCTGACGATGGGCCTGGCCAACCGCGTGGTGCCGCGCGGGCAGGCGCTGGAGGCGGCGGAAGAGCTGGCGCGGGAGATCGCCGAGTTTCCCCAGCGTTGCATGCTGGCCGATCGTGCCAGCGTCTTTACCCAGTGGACCCTGTCCTTCGACGTGGCGATGGCCAATGAATTCCAGGGCGGGATGTCGGTGATCCAGAGCGGCGAGACGGTGGATGGGGCGAAGCGCTTCGCCGATGGGGAAGGGCGGCACGGAGAGTTTTGAGAGACGCAGGTCGATCAGATAAGAGCGCCCTCACCCTAACCCTTTCCCGGTGGGAGAGGGGACTGTCCTGAGCGGCGTTGGCCTCTGTATCATCCGGGCAGAACGGTTCATGTAGTCCGGTGTTTCAGGTGAAACACCGTCAATCCTGCCGGCACAGACTGCTCCCTCTCCCTCTGGGAGAGGGCTGGGGTGAGGGAAGGCCCGAGCTCCGGACCTTCCCTCCACACCAGCAACAGCGCCGATCAATCCCGCTGGATGATCACGTAGGTCTTGCGCACGGTTTCCTGGATATCCCACACGCCCAGGCTGTTCTGCGGCAGCAGGAAGGCGTCGCCGGCCTGGAAGGCGATGGTCTCGCCGCCGTCCGGGGTGAAGGTGCCGCGGCCGGAGATGAAGTGGCAGAACTCCTGCTCGACGATCTGGCGGCGCCAGCGACCGGGGGTGCATTCCCAGATGCCGGTTTCCACGCCGTCGCTGCGCTCGATGGATTCCACGCGGGTTTCCGACACCGGCTCGCCCAGCGGCACGGCCACCGGGTTGGCGGCACCGAGTTCGGCGTGCAGGGTGTTCTTCAGGTGGGTCAGTTTCATTCGGGGCTCCAGTGGGTTTCTTCTAGTGGCTGATCAGCCGACCTTCCAGGTCATCAGGCCTTCCATGGTCGCGGCGAGCTTCTCCGCCAGGCGGCGGCGCCACGGGGCGCTGTGCGGGTTGGCCAGCACTTCGTCTTCATGCACGAAACTGCGGATGATCGCGTTGTAGCCCAGCCAGCGGCACGGCTCGGGCTCCCAGCCGCGCAGGCCGTCCTGCACGCTGCGGTCGTCGATCACCCAGGGCTGCCGGGTCAGTTCGCTGTGCTGGCCGAGGATCAGGTCGGCCAGGGTGCGGCCACCCAGGTTGGTGGCGCCGACGCCTTCGCCGCCGTAACCGCCGGAAAGGGCGATGCCGTTGCGACGGTCGATCAGCATGTGCGGGTGGAAGCGCCGCGACATGCCGAGGTTGCCGCCCCAGGTGTGGGTGATGCGTACGTCCTTCAGGCGCGGGAAGAGTTCGCCGAACAGATAGCGACGCAGTCCCACTTCATCGTCGGTGAGGCTGAAGTCGGTGCGCAGCTTGCCGCCGAAGCGGTAGCCGCCACGGGCGCCGAAGGCCAGGCGGTTGTCGGCGGTGCGCTGGCCATAGGTGACCTGGCGGCTGAATTCGCTGAAGGCCTGGCCCTGCGCAAGGCCAATCTCGGCCCAGACCGATTCCGGCAGCGGTTCGGTGGCCACCAGCAGGCTCTGCACCGGCAGTTGGTAGTTGCCCAGCGGCGGCAGGTCGGCGGCGTAGCCTTCGATGGCCGGCACCACCCAGTGCGCTTTCAGCTCGCCTTGCGCGGTGCGCAGCAGGCCCGGCGCCCAGTGGGTCACGCGGCTCTTCTCGAAGATCTGCACGCCCTGGCGCTCCACGGCGTGGGCCAGGCCACGGACCAGCTTGGCCGGGTTGATGGTGGCGCAGTGCGGGGTGTGGATCGCGCCCAGTGCGCTGGGAATGCGCAGCTGTTCGGCGAGCTGGCTGGCGGTGAGCCAGCGGTAGTCGTCCTCGGTCAGGCCCTCGGCATGGAGGTGCGCGAGGTAGTCGCGCAGGCGGCGTTCCTGCTCCGGATAGCGCGCGGCGGTGTAGAGCACGCCGCCCTTGCGGTAGTCGCAGTCGATGCCCTCGCGTTCGAGCACGCGGGCGACTTCGTCGGGGATGTCGTGCAGCAGGTCGTAGGAGGCGCGGCGCTGTTCCGGGGAGAGGCCGGCGAGCAGGCGGTCTTCGCCGAGAATGTTGCCCATCAGCCAGCCGCCGTTGCGACCCGAGGCGCCGAAGCCGGCGGTCTCCGCCTCGACGATGGCGATCTTCAGCTGCGGCGCGCGCTGCTTCAGGTAATAGGCGGTCCACAGTCCGGTGTAGCCGGCGCCGGCGATGGCTACGTCGACGTCCAGCGTGCCTTGCAGCGAGGGCCGCGGGACGAGGTCGTCGTCCAGTTGGTTCATCCACAGACTGATATGACGCCATGCCGACATAGACGACTCCGGAGGGGAAGTGGGGGAATGTCGTCAAGCCTAGAGGTGGCGCGGGCTGCTGTCGTCTGCGCGGGTACGCGGGGAGTGCCCGCGCGCCCGCCGACAGCAGCCGGTCAGGCGTCGTTCTGCTCGTCGCGCAGGCGCTTCAGGTATTCGCGCGGGGACTGCCCGGTGTGCTGGCGGAAGCAGCGGTAGAAGGCCGACAGCGAGTTGAAGCCGGCGGAGAACGCCAGTTCGTCGATGCGCGCCGGCAGCGGCGGGCGCAGCTGGCCGAGCAGGTGGGTGAGGCGCGTCTGGTTGACGTACTGGTAGAAGCTCAACCCCATCACCTGGTTGAGCAGGTAGGAAATCTGGTTGCGGGTGTAGCCGGTGGCGTTGGCCACTTGCGTGAGGTCCAGGTCCGGCGCCAGGTACGGCTGGCTCTTGCTGAAGTAGTGCTCCAGGTCGCTGGCCAGTTGGCTCAGCTGGCGTGGCGAGAGACCCAGACGGCTGGTGGCCGGGCGCGGGTCCGCCGCCTGCGGGCGGTGCTCGGCGCCTTCACGCACCACCGAGGCGTACTCGTTGATCCGCCAGATCAGGCCGTCGCGCACGGTGATGGCTTCGCTGGAATGGAAGGTCGCCAGGCGGCCGCTCAGGGTCACCGCGATGCGGTACTGGATGAACGCGGTGTCGCCATCCACGCGGATGCGGTCGATGTGGTCGAGGAACTCTTCCGGGCGGCTGGGCATGGTGCCCTGCACGTAGTCGCGCAGGTCGGCATAACCCAGGGTGCGGTTCTGGAAGAAGTCGTTGTACTCCACCTGCGGATGGTAGAGCGCGAGCACCGCTTCGAGGTCGCGATGCTTCCAGCATTCGTGATAGCGCAGCACCACCTCGCGGGTCTGTTCGGTGAGGTGGCTGTCGGTCGGGCGTTGGTCGATGGCGTGCATAGGTTGCCAAGGATGCCAAACAACCCTGCCCCTCGGGTAGTGGCAATGGCCGCTGCACTATCCAGATGCTCGATGGCCCGTCATTGCCTGCGCCAATGTCGCCCGGAAAGGGCCGTGGCAGAGCAGGGATTCACTCTTTCGGGCGACGCCGCGAATACCACCTTGGAGCGCTTACTCCCCACCGGGGGCCTGAGTAGGGTGTAGCCACCTCGACACCGTCAGGAGAGCCGCATGACAACAAAAACAAGGCGCGGATTCTTCCAACCGCAACTTCTCGCCACCGCTGTCGCCCTGGGATGCGCCGCCCAGGCTCAGGCCGTTTCGTTCAACATTGGGGAGATCGAAGGACAGTTCGATTCCAGCCTGTCCGTGGGGGCCAGCTGGAGTACCCAGAGTCCCAAGCAGGATCTGATCGGTTCCGCCAACGGCGGCCACGGGATGACCCAGACCAACGACGACGGGCGCCTGAACTTCCGCAAGGGCCACACCTTCTCGAAGATCTTCAAGGGTATCCACGACCTGGAGCTGAAGTATGGGGACTTCGGCGTCTTCACCCGGGGCAAGTACTGGTACGACTTCCGCCTGGAGGATGAAGGCACCGAGTGGAAGCCGATCTCCAACAGCGGTCGCAAGGAGGGCGCCAAGTCCTCCGGGGCGCAGCTGCTCGATGCCTTCGGCTACTACAACTATTCCATCGCCGACATGCCCGGCACCGTGCGCCTGGGCAAGCAGGTGGTGAGCTGGGGCGAGAGCACCTTCATCGGCAACAGCATCAACGCCATCAACCCCATCGATGTCTCCGCCTTCCGCCGGCCCGGTTCGGAAATCAAGGAAGGCCTGATCCCGGTGAACATGCTCTACATGTCGCAGAGCCTCACCGACTCGCTGTCCGTGGAAGGCTTCTACCAGCTGGAGTGGGACCAGACGGTGCTCGACAACTGCGGCACCTTCTTCTCCACCACGGACGTGGCGGCCGACGGCTGCAACACCAACTACAACATCCTCGACAAGAACACCGTCACCGCACTGAACGCGCCGGCGACCAAGGCGCTGCTCAACTCCCTGGGCGTGACCGTCACCCCCGAGGGCCTGATGGTGCCGCGCGGCGCCGACCGCGATGCTCGCGACTCCGGACAGTGGGGCCTGTCCCTGCGCTGGCTGGGCGATGACGTCGAGTACGGCGCCTACGCCATGAACTACCACAGTCGCACACCCATCGTGAGCATGCAGAACGCCAGCGCCGCCGATATCGGCAATGCCCTGCGCGCCATCGGCGCGGGCGCTTCGGCGCTGGCACAGCCGATCCTGCTGGGACGCGGCCACTACTTCCTCGAGTACCCCGAGGACATCCGCCTGTATGGCCTGAGCTTCTCCACCACGCTGCCTACCGGCACCGCCTGGCAGGGCGAGTTCAGCTTCCGGCCGAACATGCCGCTGCAACTCAACACCACCGACCTGACGCCGCTGTTGGCCACCACCGTGGCCGGCGGCTTCGCCAGCGGCGGTGTGGCGGGCGCGCTGGCCCAGGCCGAGCAGGTCAACCACGGCTACATACGCAAGGACGTGAGCCAGGCGCAGACCACCTTCACCCACTTCTTCGACCAGGCCATGGGCGCCGACCGCGTCACCCTGGTGGGCGAAGTCGGCGTGACCTACGTCGGCGGCATGACCCGCGAGGTCGGCGAACGCTACGGCCGCGATTCGGTGTACGGCGTGCCGGAGAATGCGGTGGCCGATGCCCAGTACGGCAGCGGCGGCTTCTACACCTCCTCGTCCTGGGGTTACCGCGCCCGCACCATCTGGGACTACAACAACGTGTTCGCCGGGGTGAACCTCAAGCCGAACATCGCCTGGTCCCATGACGTGCATGGCTACGGCCCGGTCTTCAACGAAGGCAGCAAGGCCGCCAGCGTCGGTATCGATGCCGACTACCAGAACACCTACACCGCGAGCCTGAACTACACGAACTTCTTCGGCGGCGATTACAACACCATCGTCGACCGCGACTTCGTTTCGCTCAGCTTCGGCGTGAACTTCTGACCGCCTGACCAAGGAACCGACGTATGAGAACGACAAGAATCCTTCAATGTGGCGCGCTGGCCCTGAGCCTGCTGTCCTGCGGGGTGATGGCCGCGGTCTCCGCCGATGAGGTGGCGAAACTTGGCAGCAGCCTGACGCCGATGGGCTCGCAGAAGGAAGGCAACGCCGACGGCAGTATCCCGGCCTGGACCGGCGGCATCGCCCGCGATGCCGGCAAGGTGGACGCCAAGGGCTTCCTCTCCGACCCGTTCGCCGATGAGAAGCCGCTGTTCACCATCACCGCGCAGAACGTGGATCAGTACAAGGACAAGCTTTCCGCCGGCCAGCTGGCGCTGTTCAAGCGCTACCCGGACACCTACAAGATCCCGGTGTACAAGACCCACCGCAGCTTCGCGTTGCCCGACGAGGTCTACGGCTCGATCAAGCACAGCGCCGAGTTCGTCCAGCCGATCAACGACGGCAATGGCCTGGAGAACTTCGAGAAGAGCCGCTATTACGCCTTCCCGATTCCGAAGAACGGCGTGCAGGCGCTGTGGAACCACCTGACCCGCTACCACGGCGGCAACATCTCCCGCGTGGTGGTGCAGGTTGTGCCGCAGACCAACGGCAGCTATACGCCGATCCGCTTCGAGGAATCGATCGCGGTGCCGCAGAGCATGACCGAGCAGGACGCCAGCAAGACCGGCAACATCCTCACCTACTTCAAGCAGGAAGTGACCGCTCCGGCGCGCCTGGCCGGCAACGTGCTGCTGGTCCACGAGACCCTCGACCAGGTGAAGGAACCACGCCTGGCATGGATCTACAACGCCGGCCAGCGTCGCGTGCGCCGCGCTCCGCAGGTGGCCTACGACGGCCCGGGCACCGCCTCGGACGGCATGCGTACCTCGGACAACTACGACATGTTCTCCGGCGCGCCGGACCGCTACGACTGGAAGCTGGTGGGCAAGCGCGAGATGTACATCCCGTACAACAGTTACCGGCTGAACTCGCCGCAGCTCAAGTACGACGACATCGTCAAGCCCGGCCACATCAACCAGGACCTGACCCGCTACGAGCTGCACCGCGTGTGGGAAGTGGTCGGCACCCTGAAGGCCGGCGAGCGCAACATCTACGCCACCCGCCACTTCTACCTCGACGAGGACAGCTGGCAGATCGCCGAGTCGGAGCTGTACGACGGCCGCGGCCAGCTGTGGCGCGTAGGCGAGGGCCATTCGATGACCTTCTACCCGGAACTGGCCACCGGCTACGCCGCCGAGTCGCTGTACGACATCCTCGCCGGCCGCTACGTGACCTTCGGCCTGAACAACGAGGAGAAGCGCGGCTACCAGTTCGGCAACAAGGCCAGCATGGCCGACTTCACCCCGGCGGCCCTGCGCAACACCGGCGTGCGCTGATCCGCTGCTGTGCTCCTTGCCCGGCGCCTCACGGTAGGCGCCGGGTTTCTTTTTTGGGGGGCGCAGTGCCTGTGCCGGGCCGTGAGCAGCCGGCGCTATGACGCGCCATGAATGCCGCTGATGGTCCTTTGCCCGGTCCGCGCCGGGGCATAGTCTGGCCCGCAGCAAATGGCCGGAAGAAGCCCATGTCGACAATCGCCCTGCACCGCGCGGCGCTGCCGCGACTGCCCCGCCAGCATCTGCCCCGTGAACGCCTGCGGGCCAGCCTTGGCGCCGCCGAATGCCGCCTGCGCCTGCTGGTGGCGCCGCCCGGCTGCGGCAAGACAGTGCTGCTGAGCGAGTGCGCGCGACAGGTACCGGCCGGCACCCGCGTGGTCTGGCTGAGCCTCGGTGGGCGGCCGCTGGAGCCGGCGCAGTTCTGCGAGCGGCTGGCCGAAGCGCTCGGTGTGCTGGAAGGGGGCGAAGGGGCGCTGGGCGCCTGGCTGGAGACGGTGAGCGAACCGATCTGGCTGATGCTCGACGATTACCCCCGGACGCCGGATACCGCGCTGGATGACTGCTTCGACCGCCTGCTCGCCGTGGCGTCCCCGCAGGTCGGCTGGTGGCTGGCCAGCCGGCGGCGGCCGAAGTGCAACCTGACGCGCCTGCTGCTCGAAGGCGAACTGCTGGAGCTGGACGCTGCCGCCCTTGCCCTGACCCAGGGCGAGCTCGATCGCTATCTGCAGCTGTCGGCCCTGGAGTGGCCGCAGGCCCAACGCGAAGCGCTGCACGAGTCGACCCATGGCTGGTTCGCCGGCATCCGTTTGCGCCTGCTGAGCCTGGCCAACGACAGTGAGGTGCCGTGCACGATGCAGGTGGCGGAGAGCGGCAGCGCGCTGTTGCAGGACTACCTGCAACGGGAGGTGCTGACCACGCTGCCCGCATCCCTGGCGGAGATGCTCTGCGCGTTGGCAAGCATTCCGCGCTTTGGCCGGGAACTCAGCGATTACCTGTTCGACACGCCCGGCCAGGGCCTGGACGGACTGCTCGCCTGGGGGGCGCTGATCGAGCCGGTGGACAACACCCAGCGCTGGTTCCGGGTCGCGCCGATGCTGGCGCCGACCCTGGTGCGCCTGTCCCGTTGGCCGGCGGCGCTGCTGCATCGCCGGGCCTGCCAGTGGTTCAGCCAGTCCGACGATCTCCACGCGGCGTTCGAACACGCCTTGCTCGCCGAGCAGCCGGACGAGGCGGCCAGCCTGCTGCAGCGCTTCACCGAAGAGCACCTGTTGCACGGGCGCAATCTCGAACGGGTGCTCAAGCTGCGCGAAATGCTGCCGGACGAGTTGCTATGCAGCACGCCGCGCCTGCTGGTGCTCAATGCCTGGACCCTGCTGTTCGTCGGAAGGCTGGACGATGCCCAGGCATTGCTCGCCGGCTTCACCCGCTTCCTGCCGATGTCCGGTGAGCGTCGGCAGCGCACGCTGGTCGCCCAGTGGCAGGGCCTGGCCGGAGTGCTGACCCACGCCCGGGGGCGCCCCGGCGCCCGCGAACAGCTGCGCGAGGCGCTGGAGTACCTGCCGGAGGATGCCTGGGCGCAGAAGCTGATCTGCCTGTCGGCGCTGACCCAGCAAGCCCAGGCCGGCGGTAACCTGGCCGAAGCCCGCCTGATCAACCGGGATGCGCTCAGGCTCGCGCGGTTGCATGGCAGCCTGACTTTCGAGGCGCTGCTGGAACTGGACCGCGCCCAGTGGCTGGAGCAGCGCGGCGAGTTGCAACGCGCCGACGCCCTGCTGGCGCGGGTGCAGGACTACCTGGACGAAATCAGCGTGACCGGCAACGCCATGGCCGGGCGCGTCGCCCTGCGCCGCGGCTGGCTGAGCCTGCGCCAGGGACGCAACGACGAGGCGCGCGAGCTGTTCATCGCTGGCCTGACCGAAACCCGCCGCAGCCATGATCCGTGCCTGATCTACGGCCTCACCGGCATGGCCTGGCTGGATGCGCTGGATGACGACATCGACGGCGCCTTCAACCGACTGCTGGAGGCGGAGCGGCTGATGCAGCTGCAGCACGTGCCCGAGGCTGTGTACCGCGGCTCGCTGCTGCTGGTCAGTGGCGCCCTGAGCCTTCGCCAGGGGCGGGCGGCGCAGGCGCGCGAGGTGTTGCTGCGGGTCGCCTCGCGCTGCCGCACCGACCGTCTGAATCCGCCGGCGGCCATGCCTGACCTGATCCTGCGGGTGGAGCACCTGCTGGCGCTCGCCGAACTGTACGACGGCGAGGTCGAGGGCGCGTTGCAACGCCTGTCCGCGATGCTGCCCGACCTGCTGCGGCAGGGGCGCAACACCCTGGCCTGCGATGTCTGGCTGGCGCTGGCCGAAGTCCATTACCTCGCCGGCAACCTGGATGATGCGCGCACCGCGCTCGACGAGGGCGTGACGCTGGCGCAACGCTTCGGCCTGCCCGCCGCACTGCGGGAGACCCAGCGCCGCCAGCCGGGCCTGTTCGGCCTGCGCCCCAACGCCAGCGAGATGCCCGCGCACAGCCTGCTCAGCCTGCGCGAGCTGTCGGTGCTGGAGCTGATCGCGCGGGGCTGCTCGAACCTGGAAATCGGCGAGCGTCTCTACATTTCGCTGCATACGGTGAAGACCCACGCCCGGCGGATCAACGGCAAGCTCGGCGTCGAGCGGCGCACCCAGGCGGTGGCGCGGGCGAAGGAACTGGGACTGCTCAAGATCTGAGGCTCTATGGCTCAGTGCAACGCCTTGGGCGGCACGCTGATCTCCGCCAGGCGCTGGGCCAGACGCAGCTGCTCGGTGGGGTCGTCGCTGAGCAGCATCGCCCGCTCCAGGTCGTAGCGTTCGGCCTGCGGGCACTCCAGCGCGTGGTAAAGGTCGGCGCGGGCCAGGTGGTCGCCGGCGGTTGGCGGGCCCAGTTCAAGCACACGCTGGGCGTCCTTCAGTGCGGCCATTGGCTCACCCACGCCCAGATGCAGTTGCCGCAAGTTGCGCGACAGGCGCTGGAGCATCTCGGCGGCGCTGGCGGTTTGCAGGTGCGCGGCGGAAAGCTCCACCTGCGGCCCCAATTGACGCACCAGCAGGTCGCGGCAGTCTCGGGTGTAGAGACGACGGCCAGTGGCCGGGTCGAGCAGATGATCGGCGCCGGGAACGCGCAGCAGGAAGCGTCCGGGGAAGTTCACCCCGACCAGGGAAATGCCTTGCTGGCGCGCCAGTTCCAGGGCGATCAGCGCCAGCGACAGCGGTTGGCCATGACGGCGTTGCAGTACCTGGGGGAGCAGGGCGGCGCGGGGTTGCAGGGGGAACTCATCGTCCTCGGCGAAGCCCAGCTCGCTCAGGCGGCGCAACAGCGCCTGGGCGCGCTCGGCGTCCGTGGTCATCGCCGGCAACGCCACCGCGACCTGATGCGCCAGGCTGTCGAACAGGCGGCGTGCCTGTTCCGGGCCCTGGTGCGGCTCATGCTCGGCGGCGATCCACAGCGCGGCCTCGAACAGAGCGGGTGGCTCCTGGGCGAGGCAGGCGAGGCAGGCTTGACGCGGGTTCATGGCGTTCTCCGGCTGACCCTGCGGTTTTAACCGTTGCGGGCCGCGCTCGTCCAGTCTCCGCCCGCGCTCGTCGCGAGCAAACGCGGATGGAGGGGGATGCCTATACTGTTAGGGCCCGAAAGCTTGGGCGCCCGGTCACTAGCAAGGGAGCGCCGCCATGTTCGACATGATGGAAGCCACCCGGCTCGAGTCGCTGCATCTCACCCAGGACCCGGCCACGGGACTCAAGGCCATCATCGCCATTCACAATTCCCGGCTCGGGCCGGCACTGGGTGGTTGCCGTTATCTGCCCTATCCCAGCGAGGAATCCGCCCTGCGCGACGCCGCGCGGCTGGCCCAGGGCATGAGCTACAAGGCCGCGCTGGCCGGGCTGCGCCAGGGCGGCGGCAAGGCGGTGATCATCCGCCCGCCCCACGTGCCCAATCGCGGCGAACTGTTCGAAGCCTTCGGCCGCTTCATCGATTCCCTGGGCGGCGCCTACATCACCGCGGTGGACAGCGGCACCTCCAGCGCGGACATGGACTGCATCGCCCAGTACACCCGCCATGTGACCAGCACCACCAGCGGCGGCGACCCTTCGCCGCACACCGCACTGGGCGTGTTCGCCGGCATCCGCGCCAGCGCCCAGGCGCGTCTGGGCAGCGATGACCTGGAGGGCCTGCGGGTCGCCATCCAGGGCCTGGGCCACGTGGGCTATGCCCTGGCCGAGCACCTGGCCGCCGCCGGCGCGGAGCTGCTGGTCAGCGATATCGACTCGGGAAAAGTGGAGCTGGCGGTGGAGGAACTGGGTGCGCGTCCAGTGCCCAATGAGGCGCTGCTCACCACGCCCTGCGACATCCTCGCCCCGTGCGGGCTGGGCGGGGTGCTCACCTCGCAGGTGGTTGGCCACTTGCGCTGCGCGGCGGTAGCGGGGGCGGCGAACAACCAGCTGGCGCAGCCTGAGGTTGCCGACGAGCTGGAGGCCAGGGGCATCCTCTATGCGCCGGATTACGTGATCAACTCCGGCGGGCTGATCTACGTCGCGCTGCAACACCAGGGCGAGGCGCTGCCGACCATTACCGCGCACCTGTCGCGGATCGCCGAGCGACTCACCGAGGTCTATGCCCATGCCCAGGCCGATCACCTGTCGCCGGCGCGGGTCGCCGACAAGCTGGCGGAGCGGATTCTCTACGGGGAGTATTCGGGGCACTGATGCCGCCGCTCCTATGGCTTTCGTAGGAGCGGACTCCGTCCGCGATGCTTTTGCTCTCTGCAGGGTGAATAACACCTCTGGTGTTATTCACCGTCGTGAAGTTCGGGTGTTCTAGCGCCGCTTCGGTGTGCGCTGAAAGATTTTGTTTCGCCCCCTCGGGCGACCCACTTTGGCAAACGACCCAAAGTGGGCAAAGGTCTGTGCCCCTGTCATACGGTTTTTCGCTTGGGGCGAAAAATTCCCTCGCTCTATCGAAGTTTCAGGGGCACGCGTCGACGGGCCATCCCTGGCCCAACGACGCTCTCGCGGCATCCATGCCGCTCAACCCCTGAAACTCCGATTCCACTCGGCCTCCTGAAGGGGCGCTCCGGAGTGCGCGGACACTTCGCTGGAAGTCCTCAATAGCCAGAGCCAGAGCCTGAGCGGGCGCACGGCTCTCGTAGGAACGGACCTGTCCGCGAAATCCATCGCGGCCGACTCGGTGCTCCATGTGAACGCCAGCGTCATGCGCCTGCGTAGGAGCGAACGCCGTCCGCGATGGGCCAGCTACAGGCTCACTCTTCGGCAGCCGACTCGCTGAAGATCTCGTTCAACGCATCGGGCTGGTTCTTGAAGGCACGGGCGAAGGCGTCGCGGTTCTTGGCCATGAAGATGCCGATTTCCTCGACCTGGTCCTCCTTGAGCGAAGGCACCGCCTTCTGCAGCACTTCGGCCAGCGTTTCCGCCAGCTCCAGCATCTTGTCGTGCCGGTCGGCTTCTGCCTTATCCATGAACAGGCGCTCCGGATCGCGGCTGCTGCGGTACACCACTTCGACGGCCATTCATCACCTCGTAAGCCTTCTCTTGTTGGGGGTGTGGGAATTACTGTTTATTTATACAGTAAAATGATTGCGCAATGCTACTGCCGATGCGCGAACCATTCGTCAGAGCCTAGACGCAGGAAAGAGGGAGGCGGGTATCGGGTGATGGCTCAAATGAGTGCGCGCGCCCTGTTGGCGCGCGCAGCAGTTCCGACGTGACCGGCGCAAGGCGCCGTCAGTCAGAATCTTCAGAAGATAGGAATTTGGCTTAGGAAGCGTTGAGCAGACCGTAGCCGCCGCCTGTCATCGAGGCCAGCAACTGCGGCGCCATGCGGCCGTGCTCGATGGCGATGCCGAAGCGGACGCTCTGGATGAAGCGCTGCAACTGCTGCGGGTCCTGCAGTTGGCTGTTGCGGATCATGCGGCGCGCGGCGACGCCGTCCTCGGTGGAGAGGGTGAGGACGATGCGGCCGTCGAGCCCTTCAAGGCTGAAGTTGACGCGGTACTGCTGCCCGAAGGCCTCGGTCAGTACCTGAAAGGGACTTTCCATGAATCGGTCCTGCCTGTTGTGGGCGTGCTTCTGGATTGACCGGAGGGCTACCGGAAAAGTTCGCCGTCATGGTGCCGCAGCGACGGATTGCCATGACTGCTCAAGATCAATGGCGTAGTGCTTGCAGAGCAGTTCTTGCAAAGAGTGACTGGCAGGCATTCCCCTCAGGAATCCTTTAAGACGTGGAGATCTAAGCAATGAAACTGGACTGGGCCGAGCGCCTGCGAGAACGGATGCATGGCTGTGCCGAATCCCTGGGCAACCTGTTGGTGGAGGGCTTCCATTACCTGGCGCTGTTCGCCATCGGCGGCACGGTGTTCTGGTCGGCGGCGGTGGCCTTCGGCGAGATGATGGGCAAGGGCCACGCGAGCATCGATGACATCCTGCTGCTGTTCATCTACCTCGAACTGGGCGCGATGGTGGGCATCTACTTCAAGACCAACCACATGCCGGTGCGCTTCCTGATCTACGTGGCGATGACCGCGTTGACCCGCCTGATGATCGCCGACATCCAGCACAACCACGTGCCGGACGATGGCATCATCCTGGTCTCGGTGGCGCTGTTGCTGCTGGCGATGGCGATCCTGGTGGTGCGCTACGCCTCCTCGCGCTTCCCTTCGCCGGCCTCGCCGCAGCGCAGCGGCGAGCGTGAGCTGATCGGCGACGACGAGCGCTGATCGCACAGGCATTGATCACGGCCCGCCGCACAGCGGCCGGATGCACTACCATCGGTGCATCCGGCCGCCGAGGAAGTCCGAGCCCATGAAGGGATGGAAGCTGTTCGCCCCCCTGCTGATCCTGGTGATCATCGCCATTACCCTCTATCTCCGCCTGCACTCCCAGCCCCTGCTGTTGCAGGGTGAGGCGGACGCCACCGATGTCATCGTCGCGTCCAAGGCCAAGGGCCGGGTCGAAGTGCTGCACGTGCGACGCGGCGACGATGTGAAGCAGGGCCAGCTGCTGATCACCCTCAGCAGCCCCGAGCTGCAGGCCCAGCTGGACTCCCTGCGCGCCGCGCGCAACCAGGTGCAGGCCAATCTCGACGAATCCCTCCACGGCACCCGCGAGGAAACCCTGCGCGCCCTGCAGGCCAGCCTGTCTCAGGCCCAGGCGGAGCTGCGCAACGCCGAGCTCGAGTACCAGCGCAACGAGGAACTGGCCGGCCGTGGCTTCGTTTCCCAGGCGCAGCTGGACCTGTCCCGCCGTGGCCGCGACGTGGCGCGCAACCGCGTGGCCGAGGCCCAGGCCAATCTCGACGAAGGCACCCAGGGCGACCGCGAGGAGCGCCGCCGCGCGCTGGAAGCCGCGGTGCGCCGGGCCGATGCGCAGATTCTCGAACTGCAGGCGCAGACCGACGACCTCAACGTGGTGGCGCCGGTGGACGGTGAGGTCGGGCCGATCCCGGCGGAGCAGGGCGAGCTGATCAACGCCTACAGCCCGTTGCTGACACTGGTGCGGCTGTCCGACAGCTATTTCGTGTTCAACCTGCGCGAAGACATCCTCGCCGACGTGAAGAAGGGCGATGAGGTGAGCATCCAGGTGCCCGCCCTGAAGAACGCCGAAGTCCGGGCCAGGGTCAGCTACATCGCGCCGCTCGGCGACTTCGCCACCAAGCGCGCCACCCGCGCTACCGGCGACTTCGACCTGAAGACCTTCGAGGTGCGGCTCTATCCGGAGAAACCGGTGGAGGGGCTGCGTCCCGGGATGAGCGCGCTGTGGCACTGGAAGCAGTAAGGCGCAACCTGCTGCGTTTCGCCCAGGCCTTCGGCAGCGAGACGCGCATCGCCCTGCGCAGCTGGACCATCCACTGGCTCGGCTGGCTCTGGCCGCTGCTGCTGTTCGTGGTGATCAGCGGCGTCTACCAGGCCGGCACCCTGCTGGACATGCCGGTGGCGGTGGTCGATGCCGATCACAGCCACCTGTCGCGGCGGATCGTCCGTGAGCTGGACGCCGGCTCCCACGCCAAGGTCGAGGTGCTCGGCGGTGGCCTGCAGGAAGGCCTGCGCCGCCTGCGCATGGCCGACGACTATGCGCTGCTGTACATCCCCCGCGATTTCGAGGCGGACGCGCTGGCCGGCCGCCAGCCCACCGCCGAGCTGTACTACAACTCGCTGTTCTATTCCGCCGGCTTCTACTCGACCCAGGACTTCAGCGGGCTGATGAGCTCCGTCAACGCCGAGCTGCGCCCGCGCCTGGCCGCCGGGATGGATCGTCCGATGCCGGCGCTGGCCAGCGTCGCGGTGTCCTACGAGAGCCTGTTCAACGCCAGCGGCAACTACATCTACTTCCAGCAGTTCGCGGCCATCGTCCACCTGCTGCAGCTGTTCGTGATCGTCGCCACCGTCCATGTGCTGGCCCGCGAGGCGCCGGAGCTGCGCGCATCGTCGCCGCACATCCTGCGGGCCCAGGCCCTCGGCGTACGCCTGCTGGGCAAGCTGGCGCCCTACACGCTGCTGTTCAGCACCTTGCTGATGGTCGAACTGTTCCTGCTGGTGGAGCTCAACGGCGCGCGGATCAACGGCAATCCCTGGTGGATGCTGGCGATCACCGTCTGCTACGTCGCGGCGGCGCAGAGCCTCGGGCTGGTGCTGTTCATCTTCACCGCCAACCGCTTCAGCGCCTATTCGCTGATCGGCCTGCTGATCGGTTTGGCGCAGACCTATTCCGGCGTGCTGCTGCCGGAGCTGGCGATGCCGCAGATCGCCCGGGTGATCGCCGAGGCGGAGCCGCTGACCCATACCCTGCACGGCCTGTTCGACCAGTTCCTGCGCAAGGCGCCGGCCGAGTCGGGTTTGTACACCTGCTGCAAGCTGCTGCTCTACCCGCTGCTGGCCTACATGATCGCCAAGATGCGCCTGCGTCGGCGTCTCGACCTGAGCCCGGCGTAAGGAACGCGCATGGAAAACTTCTGGAGCGTCTTCCGCCAATCCCTGCGCAACATGCTGGGCAAGCCGCTGTGGCTGATGATGGTGCTGTCGGTGGCGCTGACCACCTTGCCCTACGCGCACCGCACCATGAACGACCTGCCGGTGGCGGTGATCGACATGGACCACAGCGCGGCGTCCCGCGAACTGGTGCGTCTGCTCGATGCCGCGCCGAAGATCGCCACCCGCGGTTACGATCAGTTACCCGAGGCGCAGCATGACCTGGCCTGGCGCAAGCTGTTCGCCATCGTGGTCATCCCGCTGGACTTCGAGAAGCGCGTGCTGCGCGGCGAGTCGGTCACCGTGCCGATCTTCGGCGATGCCACCAACCGCATGGCCAACGGGCAGATCCAGCAGGACATCAGCGCCACCTACAACGAGCTGTCGCTGCGCTACAACCGTGAGCGGCTGACGCGCGGCGGCTTCTCCGAACGGCAGGCCAGCGTGCTGCTGCAACCGGCGATCGGCCAGCTCACCGACCTGTTCAACCCCGGCACCAGCTTCGCCGCCATCGTCCTGCCCGGCCTTGTGACGCTGATCCTGCAGCACAGCCTGCTGCTCTCCTGCACGCGGGTGAACCTCAACCTGCGCGGTGGCACTCCGCGCTCGCTGCGCCAACCCGTCTCGACGCGCTTCGGCCGCTATGCCGCGCAGCTGTCGATCTGGACGGTGCTGGCGATGCTCTTCTACGTGATCTGGCCATGGATGATGGGTTACCGGCAGACGGCCTCGTTCTTCATGCTGATGGGCCTGGTGCTGCCCTTCCTGCTGGCGGTGATCGCCATGAGTGAGTTCATCGCCGAGCTGCTGCCGTCGGAGGAGGCGGTCTACCTGACCATGACCTTCATCACCCTGCCGCTGTTCTACATGGCCGGCTTCACCTGGCCGCCCCAGGCCATGCCGCAGTGGGTGCAATTGCTGGCCGATGCCATTCCCTCCACCTGGGCGATCCGCGCGGTGGTGGAGATGAACCAGATGAACCTGCCGCTCTCCGCCGTGGCCGACAGGATTCTTATCCTCTTCGCCATGGCGGCGGCCTATGGGCTCTTGGGTACACTGATCTACCAGTATCGAAACTGGCGCTGGGACCAGCTCAAGGGTTGGTGATCGCGTCGGCCGGCGCCGTGCCGTCTAGAGTGAGAGTTCCACCTTCCCCGGGAGCTCTCTGATGAATGCATTGAACGGCAAGGTCGCGGTGGTCACCGGCGCGGCCAGTGGCATCGGCAAACAGATCGCCCTCACCCTGGCGCAGGCCGGCGCGGCGGTGGCCATCGCCGACTTGCAACAGGACGCCGCCCAGCGCGTGGTGGCCGAGATCGAAGCCGCCGGTGGCAAGGCCCTGGCGCTGGTCATGGACGTCACCGACGAGCAGGCGGTGGACAGCGGCATCGACCGCGTCGTGGCGACCTTCGGCAGCATCGACATCCTGGTGTCCAACGCCGGCATCCAGATCGTCAATCCGCTGCAGGACTTCGCCTTCTCCGACTGGAAGAAGATGCTAGCCATCCACCTCGACGGCGCCTTCCTCACCACCCGCGCCGCGTTGCGCCACATGTACCCGGCGGGGCGCGGCGGCGTGGTGATCTACATGGGCTCGGTGCATTCCCACGAGGCTTCGCCGCTTAAGTCCGCCTACGTCACCGCCAAGCACGGCCTGCTGGGCTTGGCCCGCACCCTGGCGAAGGAAGGCGGCCCGCACGGCGTGCGCTCCCACGTGGTCTGCCCCGGTTTCGTGCGTACGCCGCTGGTGGAGAAACAGATCCCCGAGCAGGCGAAGGAGTTGGGGATCAGCGAGGAGGAAGTGGTGAAGAAGGTCATGCTCGGTGGCACCGTGGACGGCGAGTTCACCACGGTCGACGACGTGGCGCAGACCGTATTGTTCCTCGCCAGCTTCCCGTCGGCGGCGCTCACCGGGCAGTCGGTGCTGGTCAGCCATGGCTGGGGGATGCGCTGAACTCCCCGCTCCCAGGTTCCTGCCCGCCTTGCGTTGCGGGTCAGACCGCCTTGGGCAACGGCGCGAACAGTGCGTCGATATCCGCGTCGTCGAGCTGCCAGTCCGAGCCTGTGCCTTCGAGGATGCCGGCGGCCAGCGCGGCCTTGTCGCGTTGCAGCAGCTGGATCTTCTCCTCCACCGTGCCCCGGGCGATCAGCTTGTAGACGAACACCGGCTTGTCCTGGCCGATCCGGTAGGCGCGGTCGCTGGCCTGGTTCTCGGCGGCCGGGTTCCACCAGGGGTCGTAGTGGATCACGGTGTCTGCCGCCGTCAGGTTCAGGCCCACGCCGCCGGCCTTCAGGCTGATCAGGAACAGCGGCACGCGGCCTTCCTGGAAGTCCTTCACCGGCGCGCGGCGGTCGCGGGTGTCGCCGGTGAGCAGGGCGTACTCCAGATTGCGCTCGGCCAGTGCCTCGCCGATCAGCGCGAGCATCGAGGTGAACTGCGAGAAGACCAGCACGCGGCGGCCTTCGGAGAGCAGTTCTTCGAGCATGTCCAGCAGGTACACCAGCTTGCCCGAGGTCACCGTGCGCGCCGATTTGCCGGAGGGTGGCGGCGCTTCCTTGTTCACCAGGCGGATGTCGCAGCACACCTGGCGCAGCTTGAGCAGCGCCTCGAGGATGATGATGCGGCTGCGCGCCAGACCGCGCCGGGCGATCTCGTCGCGCACCTTGCGGTCCAGCGCCAGGCGCACGGTTTCGTAGAGGTCGCGCTGGGCCTCGCTGAGTTCGATGTGCTGGATGAACTCGCTCTTGGGCGGCAGTTCGGAGGCCACCTGCTCCTTGGTGCGGCGCAGCAGGAAGGGGCGGATGCGCGCGGCCAGATGAGCCAGGCGCGCCTGGTCGCCGTGGCGCTCGATGGGGGTGCGGTAGTCGATGGCGAACTGGCGGGCGTCGCCCAGCCAGCCGGGCAGCAGGAAATGGAACAGCGACCACAGTTCGCCCAGGTGATTCTCCAGCGGCGTGCCGGTCAGGCACAGGCGGTTGCGCGCTTGCAGATGGCGCGCGGCCTGGGCGGCCTTGGTGCCGGCGTTCTTGATGTTCTGCGCCTCGTCGAGGATCAGCAGGTGGTACTCGTGCTGCGCGAGCTTCTCCGCATCGCGCGGCAGCAGGGCGTAGGTGGTGAGGATCAGGTCGTGCTCGGCGATCTTCGCGAACGCCTTGCGCCGCCCGGCGCCGTGCAGGGCGAGCACGCGCAGGTCGGGAGTGAAGCGCTCGGCTTCGTCCAGCCAGTTGGGGATCAGGCTGGTGGGCATGATCACCAGCGCCGGGCTGGTCAGGCGTCCGGCCTGCTTCTCCAGCAGGATGTGGGCGAGGGACTGCAGCGTCTTGCCCAGGCCCATGTCGTCGGCGAGGATGCCGCTGGCGCCGACTTCGCGCAGGGTCTGCATCCAGCTCAGGCCCTCGTGCTGGTAGGCGCGCAGCTCGGCGTTGAGGCCTTGGGGAATGGTTGCCGGGCGTGCGCGGTAGTCGCGCAGGCGATGGGCTATCTCGCGCAGTTGCTCGCCGCCCTCCCAGGCCAGCGGCAGTTCTTCCAGCTCGGAGAGGCGCGAGGCGTCGGCCGCGCCCATGCGCAGGCGGCGCACCGGCGGCAGGTCGCCGATGTAGAACTCCGAGAGCGTGCCGAGCATCGGCTTGAGTTTGCCGAACGGCAGCGATACCCGCAGCGGGCGATCCGAGGCGGTCTGCCAGGTGTGGATCGGGGTGCGCCCGGCATCCAGGCGCAGCACCAGTTGTTCATCGTCGGCGTGGCGGGCGAGGGCGGCCGGGTCCAGCAGCGCCGGCATCCGGCGGATCAGTTCGATCAGCGACGGCAGCAGGCTGATGCGGCGACCGTCGACCTGGATGCCCAGCTCCAGGTCGAACCATTGGCGGTCTTCGGTTTCCTCGATCTCGGCGTACCAGTCTTCCACCGGCGAGATGTCGAAGACGAACTCCGGGCGTACGTCGATTTCCCAGCCCTGCTCGCGCAGCTGCGGCAGTCCTTCGCGCATGAAGCCCTGCCAGGCGCTGTCGTCGGGCAGCTCGAACATTTCCCCGGCGCTGTCCTCCAGCGCATCGCTGCGCCGCATCGCCGGCCTGAAGCCCAGTTCGCGCAGGTCCAGGCGCCAGGCCTGTTCGAGTTCCAGCTGGCGGCTGACGCGCACGATGCGGTCATCGCGGAACACCCGGATCTCGCGGCCCGAGCGCGGGGTGACGCTGCCGGAGACCGGCATGTCGTCATACAGGAAGGCCAGCGCGGCGCGGTGCCGGGAGATGTTCTGCATGCGCCCGCTGCGCAGGTCGAAGCCGCTGTGCACGTGGCTGCCCAGGGTCAGCCGCGGGCGTGGCGCGAATTCGTCGCGCGCCACGGCGGGCAATGGAGATTCGGCGGGTGGCTTCATCCGAGTTTCCTTCCGGCGATCCAGCCGAGTACGCAAACGCCCGATGATACCGCGATTTTTCTCGCCTGGGCGCGGAAGGAAACCAGCGGTCAACGGGCGAAGCGTTTGGCTCCGGCGACGCACAGCACCACGGCGACGGTGGCGCCGGCCATCAGCGGGCTGATCTGCTCGTGCAGCAGCAGGCCGGCCAGCGCCAGGCCGAAGAACGGCTGCAGCAGTTGCAGCTGGCCGACCGCGGCGATGCCGCCGGTGGCCAGGCCGTGGTACCAGAAGAAGAACCCGATCAGCATGCTGAACAGCGACACGTAGCCCAGGCTCAGCCAGGCCGGCCAGCTGGCGCCGGAGTAAGTTTCCGGCTGGGTGTACCAGGCCAGCGGCAGCATCAGCGGCAGCGACAGCACCAGTACCCAGCAGATCACCTGCCAACTGCCCAGGTGCCGGGCGATGCGTCCGCCTTCGGCGTAGCCCAGGCCGCAGACGGCGATGGCGGCCAGCATCAGCAGGTCGCCGGTGAGGTTGCCCGCACCGCTCTGCGACAGCGCGAAGCCGGCCACCACGGCGCTGCCCAGCAGCGAGCAGATCCAGAACGCCGGGCGCGGCTGTTCGCCGGCGCGCATCACCCCGAACAGCGCGGTGGCCAGCGGCAGCAGGCCGACGAAGACGATGGCATGGGCCGAGTTGACGTGCTGCAGCGCCAGGGCTGTGAGCAGCGGGAAACCGACCACCACGCCGCCGGCGACCATCAGCAGGGGAAGCAGGTCGCGGCGCGCCGGCAGTTTCTGCCGCAGCACGATCAGGATCAGCGCCGCCAGCAGGCCGGCGATGCTGGCGCGGGCGAGGGTGAGGAAGGTCGGGTCGAAGTCGGCCACCGCCACCCGCGTGGCCGGCAGCGAGCCACTGAAGATGAGGACGCCGAGGAAGCCGCTGAGCCAGCCGCCGAGATTGCTGTTCGTGGCGAGCGTGTGGGTGTTGTTCATGGTGGGTCATCCAGCAGGAGGGCGAGCTTGGAGAATGCGCGCGGCCCCGCCGGGCGGCCAGTGACAGAAAGGTACAATTTGCGCAAACTGTCCGTAAATTATCCCGGTACACATTATCTCTGGGGGCACGAGGGCAGCATGGGCAGGCCAAAGAGCACGCGAGTCGATACGGTGATGCACCATGTGCGCGAGCGCCTGGCCGCGCGGGCGTTAGTGCCGGGGGAGCGGCTGCCGTCGATCCGCCAGTTGGCCGAGCAGTTGGACGTGTCCAAGACCACGGTGGTGGAAGCCTACGACCGTCTCGCCGCCGATGGAGTGATCGCCGCCCGGCGTGGCTCCGGCTTCTATGTCAGCGGCCACGCGCCGCCCCTGTCGCTGGCTGAGATCAGCCCGGCGCTGGACCGCAGCATCGATCCCCTGTGGATATCCCGGCAGTCGCTGGAAGCCGCCGACACCTCGCTCAAGCCCGGCTGCGGCTGGCTGCCGCCGTCCTGGCTGCCGGAGGACGAGTTGCGCCGCGCGCTGCGGCAGATCGCCCGGGCGCCGCAGTCGAGCCTGCTGGAGTACGGGCGCCCCTATGGCCACGCCGGCCTGCGCGAGCAGCTGGCGCGCCGCCTGGCGGACTACGGCGTGCCGGTCGGCCCGCAGCAGGTGGTGCTCACCGACAACGGCACCCAGGCCATTGACCTGGTCTGCCGCTTCCTGCTGGAGCCGGGCGACTGCGTGCTGGTGGACGACCCCGGCTATTTCAACTTCCAGGCACTGCTGCGCGCCCACCGAGTGCAGGTGGTCGGCGTGCCCTACACGCCAGCTGGGCCGGACGTGGCCGCCATGGCGGGCCTGCTGGAGCAGCACCGCCCGCGCCTGTACATCACCAACTCGGCCTTCCATAACCCCACCGGCGCGGTGCTTTCGCCGCTGGTCGCCCATCGCCTGCTGAAACTGGCCGAGGCCCATGACCTGCTGATCGTCGAGGACGATATCTTCGGCGACTTCGAGCACGAGAGCGCGCCGCGCCTGTCGGCCTTCGACGGGCTGGAACGGGTGATCCAGGTCGGCAGCTTCTCCAAGACGCTGTCCGCCTCGGTGCGCTGCGGCTACATCGCCACCCAGCCCGAGTGGTGTGAGCGGCTGGTGGACCTGAAACTGGCCACCAGTTTCGGCAACAGTCCGTTCAGCGCGGAAATGCTCCATGAGCTGCTGCGCAAGGGCAGCTACCGCCGCCATCTGGACAGCCTGCGCGCGCGCCTGGCCGATGCCATGGGCGAGACGCTGCAACGCCTGCGCGTGCTGGATATCCAGCCCTGGCTGGAGCCGCGCGGCGGGATATTCGTCTGGGCCAGCCTGCCGGGTGGGCTGGACGCCGCCGAGGTGTCCCGCGCGGCGCTGGCGGACAACCTGGTGCTGGCGCCGGGCAATGTCTTCAGCCTCAGCCAGAGCGCCACCGGCTTCCTGCGCTTCAACGTCGCCCAGTGCCTGTCGCCACGGGTGTTCGAGGGGCTGGAGCGGGCCATGGACGCGGCGCGGGGGCGCTGAACGAATAAATTTCGGTTCGGCCTGCAGGTTTTTCCTTTGTCGCAGTCCAGGGGCTTCGGACAACTCGCTGAACGTGCCCAGCTACGCCCTGGTGCACCCCCGTCGTGCGCTACGAAACCTTCGCCATCGACGCCGCCAACCTCTCCGAACGCGATACATCGACGGCTGCTACGACGCTACCCGCTGCATCTAGGGCAAGGGCCGGATCGTTACGGGAACCGCGACCAGCCACTGGCAGGGCGGCTGGCCAGGAATGTCGGCAACACCTTGGGCGGACGACGGACACAGCTGCTGACAAAGAGGCTGACTGGTTTCTTTTAATTGAGAAGCAATATCATATAATTATGCTTTTCAATCATCCTCCGGGGAAGCTCCCGGGAGGCTTCGCAGGATTCACCCGCATGTCAGCTACCCCGCGCTCCCGAGGCTTGAGCGGCGCCCAGGCCGGCGCCGTCACCGCCCGCATCCTGAGCGCCGTGGTCGGTGGTTACGCCCTGGCCTACACCGCCACCGCCTTCCTCAGTGTCTACCTGCCGATGTCGCGGCCGGACCGTGTATCCCTGGCCAGCCTGGCCTGCTTCATCGTCTGGGTCGCGGCGATCCTCTATGCCTTCGGTGCGCGCAGTCCCTGGCGCGCCGTCTGGGCTCCGCTGGCGCTGAGCGTCGTGCTTGGGCTGGCGGCCTTCCTGCCGGCGAACTACGGGGTGCGTCCATGAACCTGCGCCAATCCATGTCCGGGCTGCACACCTGGAGCGGACTGCTGGTCAGCTGGATTCTCTTTGTCGTGCTGTTTTCCGGCACCGTCGCGGTGTTCGACAAGGAGCTGACCCGCTGGATGCTGCCGCAACTGCAGCCGCTGGAATCGATCCAGGTCGGCGCCGACCAGGTCCGCGAACTGATCGTCGAACGCGCCCCCCGGGCCCACGCCTACTGGTTGCTGCCGCCGAGCGAGCGCATGCCGTACTGGACCGCCGGCTGGGTGCCGGAAGACCTTGGTGAGTTCCAGTCCTTTCTGGTCGATGCGCAGACCGGCGAGGTGCTGCCGAAAACCGTGGGCGGCAATTTTTTCCTCGAACTGCACTACGAACTGCACGGCGGCATGATTGGCCTCTATGTGGTCGGCGTGGCCGGCCTGTTCATGCTGGTGGCGCTGGTCAGCGGGGTGATCGTGCACCGGCGCATCTTCAAGGATTTCTTCACCCTGCGGCCGCAGGCGGCCAGGCAGCGCGCCTGGCTGGACGCGCACAACGTGCTGGGCGTGCTCGGCTTGCCGTTCCATTTGCTGATGGCGTACACGGGGCTGGCGATCTTCATCACCTTCTACATGACCGCCGGCATCCAGGCGGCCTACAAGAACGATATGGAGCGCTTCGAGCATGAGGTGCAGGGCGCCTTCGAGCGGGAGGAGCTGGGCAAGCCGGCCAAACCGCCGAAGTCCATCGACCGCATGATCCTCAAGGCGCGCGAGGCCTGGGGCGACGACAGCGCCGTGGGCTGGATCAACGTCGAGCATCCCAACGACGCCTCGGCGATGGTCCAGGTGCGCCGGGCCGTCGAGCGCAGCATGGTGAACGACCAGCGGACGGTGTCGTTCGACTCCGGCACCGGTGCGCTGCTGCATGTGCAACCGCCCTACAAATCCGGCTATCACACCTATGCCTGGCTGACCGGCCTGCACATGGCGCAGTTCGGCAACCACCTGCTGCGGGTGATGTATTTCCTCCTCGGCCTGCTGGGCTGCGCGATGCTCTTCGGCGGGCTGCAGGTCTGGGTGAGCAAGCGTGAGGCGCGCGCTCACCGGGGCGTGGCGCTGGTTCGGGTACTCAATGGCGCGGTGTGCGGCGGGCTGCCGCTGGCGTCGCTGGGGCTACTGGCGGCATCGCGCCTGCTGCCGGCCGGAATGGCCGGACGCGAGGGTTGGGAGGCAACGGTGTTCGTGGCGGGCTGGCTACTGGCGCTGGGCCACGCGCTATGGCGGCGCGGCGGGCGGAGCATGGCCCGCGAGCAGTGCGGCGTGCTGGCCGCGCTGGCGCTGTTGCTGCCGGTGCTCGGGTTGTTCGGGCCCGAATCCGGCCGACTGACCCGCCGTATCGCCGAGGGCGACTGGCTGATGGCGGGTGTCGATCTAGGCATGCTGCTGATTGGTGCGCTGTGCGCTGTCCTGGCCTGGCGCCTGGGCCGGGAGCGCGCCGAACTCTCGCGGGTGCGCCGTGGCCGTACCGAGGAGTTCGCCTGATGCTGCTGGTGTTCGGTCTGAACCTGCTAGCGCTGGCGGCGGCCTGTCTTTCGCTGTCGCGCCATCACCGCGATCTGTTCGGCAGCGCGCCCTCGGAATTCCGCGCGCGCCTGTTGCGGGGTGTGGCGCTGGTGGATGGGGCGCTGGCGCTGGCCTATGCGATTCATCGCATGGGGATCGAGTTGGGCATCGTCTACTGGGCGTGTCTGCTGATGATCGCCGGGGCCGCGCTGGTTCTGCTGCTGGCCTGGCGGCCGCGCTGGGTGCTGCCGACGGCGGCGGCGATGCCGGTGATTGGGGGCGTGCTGGCGGTGTTGGGCTGAGCCTTGCAGGAGCGAGCTTGCTCGCGAACCGTACTCTGCCGTTGCGCCCGATGCCTTTCGTAGGGCAGATAACGTTCGATGTTATCCGCCAATTAGCCGCGACTTCGGTGTTTCAGCGCCGCTTCGGCGTGTTCGGATGTCTTTGGTTTCGCCCCCTCGGGCGAGTCCCTTTTGTCAAACGTCGGATAGCCGCCCTGACAAAAGGAACCAAAAGGTCTCGTCCCGGCATCCGGGTCTTCGCTTCGCCGGACTGATTCGCTCCGCTCACCCTTCGGGCCAGCCTTCGGCTGTTACTTCGCTCCGGTACTGCTCCGAGGGTCGGCGTAGAAGGGCCATCCCTGGCCCTCTTAGCGGGGACGCCTAGTCCTCTCGCGCAATACCTCCACTCGGCCTCCTGACGGGACTCTGCGCGCGCTGGTGACGGCGGGTGTTCTTCGTAGGATGGCGTGGAGCGAAGCGATACCCATCTCGGCGGATAACGCTGCGCGTTATTCGCTACATTCGCTACGAAAAGCAAGAGCATCGCGGACGGAGTCCGCTCCTACGGATACATGTGGCTCTTGTAGGAGCGGACTCCGTCCGCGATCAGCCTCGGTTCGCGAGCAAGCTCGCTCCTACAGGTTGGCGACAAACCCGGGTGCTGCCCTGTCAGCGCGGATTTCGCCGCGATGGATTTCGCGGACAAGGGCTAGGCGCCCCCGTCTCTCCTACGGGAGCATGCGCACCGCCCCGCTCTGACTCTGGATTTAAAGACTTCCAGAGAAATATCCGTACGCACCGGAGCGCCCCTTCAGGAGGCCGAGAGGAGTCGGAGTTTCAGGGGTTGAGCGGCATGGATGCCGCGAGAGCGTCGTTGGGCCATGGATGGCCCGTCGACGCGGGCCCCTGAAACTTCGATGGAGCGAGGGAAGTCCGGCGAAGCCGGACCCGGATGATGGGGCAAAGACCTTTGGTTACTTTCTGTCGTTTGAGAAAGTGACTCGCCCGAGGGGGCGAAACAAAATCTCCCAACACACGCCGAAGCGACGCTGGACACCTAAACAAAAACCAAAATCCGCTCCTACGAAAGCAGCCCCCAGCGCGATCACACCGTAGGAGTGGACGTCCGTCCGCGATCCGCCTACCGGCTCGGTACGCCTCCGCTCCCTCACTCCTCGAACGCCTGCCGATACTCCCCCGGCGTCCCTCCCACCACCGAACGGAACCGGTTGGCGAAATGGCTCGCACTGGAAAATCCACAAGCCAAGGCAACCTGGGCGAGCGGCTGGCGGGTGTCGCGCAGCAGACGCTGTGCCAGGGCCACGCGGCGGGCCAGGACGTATTGGTGCGGCGGCATGCCGAAGCTTTCCCGGAACATCCGCGCGAAGTGGTATTCCGAGAGCGCCGTCTGCATCGCCAGTTCACCCAGGGACAGCGGCTGGTCCAGGCGCTGTTCGATGTACTCCGCGACGCGTCGGCGCATCACCGGCGCCAGACCGCCCTTCAGGCGCAACCCTTCACGCAACCCGACCTGATTGAGCAGCAGATGGTCGATCAGCTCGTGGGCCAGGCTGCTGGTGCGGATGCGTTCGCCCGGCTCCTGCCAGTCCAGCTTCACCAACTGGCGGAAGCGCGCCGCCTGCTGCGGGTCGTCGAGGAAGGTCCGTTCGTGCAGCTGCAATTCGCGCGGCTCGCGGTCCAGCAGGCGGATGCAGCCCAGGGCGAACTGTTCCTGGCCGATATAGAGGTGGGCCAGGCGGATGTCGCCGTTGACTATCCAGGCCGACTCGGAGCCGGCGGGCATCACGCACAGCTTGTCCGGCGCGCCCTTGCTGCCTGGCGCGCCGCGGCGGAAGGTGCCGGTGCCGTCGTTCAGGTAGCACGACAGCGTGTGGTGGCTGGGCGCGTGGTAGTCGCGGGCGTCGTGACTGTTGCTCCAGATGGCCGCCGACAGCCCGTCGCCCAGCTCGGCGCAACGCTCCAGGCGGGCGTTGGGCGAGGCGTTCATCGACTGGAAGACTTCGAGTGCTTCGATGGCGGACATGGGCGTTCCTCTGTTGTGCCCACTCTACCCGCGCGGGCGCGGGTTGCCAGCTGGCTTTGGGGTAATAAGCGCAAGAATCTGCAAGCCGGCGCCAGGGCAGGGCGGGAGACTGATTCCCCAGTACTCCGGAGACCGCCATGAACCTCTCGCTCTACCTGCTTACCGTGCTCATCTGGGGCACCACCTGGATCGCCATCAAGTTGCAGGTCGGCGTGGTCGCCATTCCGTTGTCCATCGCCTATCGCTTCAGCCTGGCGGCGCTGGTGCTGTTCGCCCTGCTGCTGGTCTCGCGCCGCCTGCAACCGCTGGGACGGCGCGGCCAGGCGATCTGCCTGGCCCAGGGGTTGTGCCTGTTCTGCGTGAACTTCCTGTGCTTCTACACCGCCAGCCAGTGGATACCCAGCGGGCTGATCGCCGTGGTGTTCTCCACTGCCACCCTGTGGAATGCGCTCAATGCGCGGATATTCTTCAGGCAGCGCATCGCGCCGAACGTGCTGGGCGGCGGCGCCCTGGGGCTGGTGGGGCTGGTGCTGCTGTTCTGGCCTGAGCTGTCCAGCCACAGTGCCGGTCGCGAGACATACTACGGCCTGGGCCTGGCTCTGGCCGGCACCCTGTGCTTCTCGGTGGGCAACCTGCTCTCCAGCCTGCAGCAGAAGGCCGGGCTGCGACCGCTGTCGACCAACGCCTGGGGCATGCTCTACGGCTCGCTGATCCTGCTGGCGATCTGCCTGGTGCAGGGCGTGCCGCTGACCTTCGACAGCAGCGCGCAGTATGTCGGTTCGCTGCTTTACCTGGCGATTCCCGGCTCGGTGATCGGCTTCACCGCCTACCTCACGCTGGTGGGGCGCATGGGGCCGGAGCGCGCGGCCTACTGCACCGTGCTGTTCCCGGTGGTGGCGTTGAACGTTTCGGCCTACGCCGAGGGGTATCAGTGGACGCTGCCGGCACTGGCTGGCCTGGCGCTGGTGATGGCGGGAAACGTGCTGGTGTTCCGCAAGCCGAAGCCGGCGTTGCAGCCGGCGCGGGCATGAGGGCTTAGTCGGTGCGAGAAGGGCGCCCAGTCCTGCTCACGCACCGGCTGCGGCGGAGCTCGTTCGTCAGCGAGCCGCTATACATGCCTTGAGCGAGCTGCTCCGTTCCGAAAGGCGTTGCGCTCAGCGTTCAATCGCCTTTCCTGGTCACGTTATGCCGATCTGACAGTCTGGATATGTCGCATCCGATTGCGCCAGGGTTTCTTTCGGAAATATCCAGCGGTTCTCCTGGACCAGATGAACTTGTCCTTGGCCGTCATATTGCTATCATGTCGCCCCCTCGACGACTCTTTAACCATGGAAAAGTTCCCATGGCCTGGCAAATCATATTGAAATGCCTGGCTATGCAAGGATGCGCTACGCAATGAATGACTATGTTGCTCCACCCCGCAGAGATGCTGAAATCGACCTTCTGGCCCTGTGTGGGGCACTTTGGAAACACAAGTTCCTGATCCTGGGGGTGACGCTTTTCATCTTTGTTTGTTCCACGCTGTACGCGATGCTGGCGACGCCTGTGTACCAGGTGGAAAGCGTGCTTCGGCCCGTAGCGCTCAAGCACCTCGATGAGCTCAATGGCACCAAACTGATGGAGTTGAGCCCTGCCGATGCGTTGCAGCGGGTGGGGGTGGCGCTGGAGTCCTACAGCATTCGCCTGCAGTTCCTCCGTGATAATCCGGAGTTGACCGCTGCGCTGCAGGATGGCGATGAGCCGCTTGAACAGGTACTCGAGCGACTGAACCGGGACGGATTTACCGTGCTGCGCCCGGACCTGAAGAAGGCGCCGGACAGCTCACCCTTTGTAGGGCTACGTTTTGCCTTCCCCGCCGGAGTCGACGGCGTTGCGATCGTCAACGGGCTGGTCGGTGCTGCGGTGGAGCGGGAGCGCCAGCGAATCCAGGACGATTTCAGCGTACTCCTGGCTAACCGCCTGACACAGGTCGAGAGCAAGATCGCGGCGCAGCGGGCAGCCTATGACGCCGGTAAAGAAGCCAAGATCGCGGTCCTTCTGGAGGCCGATCGCCTCCAGAAAGTTCAGCTTGAGGACGAGCTGCGAGCGCTTCGCCAGCAGTTGCTGGTTCGGCGGCAGAATCGCATCAAACAACTCAATGAGGCGATTCAGATCGCTGAACGACTGCATATTACCAAGCCGACCACGCCTTCTGCCTTGGGCGATAGCCAACGAGAAACCCAGGGGAGCATCTTCCGGACCGAGGTCAATAATCAGCAGATACCGCTTTACTTCATGGGGGTGGAAGCCCTGGAGGCTGAGCGATCTGCCTTGATTGCCCGACAGTCCGATGATTTTTCCGAGCCGCGTATTTCCGAGATTCAGAAACAGCTGGCACTGCTCGCCCATAACCGCGAGGTCGAAGTGCTGCGGGACCGTGCGAACGAAGAACTGTTCCTGGCGAATCTTGCCGCACTCGCCGAGCAGAGGGCCAGGCTGGAGCATCTGAAAGTCGATTTCTCGAAACTGCAACTGGTACAGCTCGATCAGTCCGCTACCGCGCCGTCGGCGCCGGTGCGGCCTCGCAAGTTGCTGATCATGGCGCTCGGCCTGATCATCGGTGCGGCCTTTGGCGTGGGCGCCGCGCTCGTCGCCGTGCTGAGAAGAGGAAGGCCGGTGGTGCGCGAGGAGCGCAGTCGCAGTCTGGCTCTGCGTTATTCCTGATGATGCCGTGCGTTGCTCGCTACCAATCCCTGATTGTTTCGGGATTTGTGGCGCGCAACGCAACGAATCGGTGAGTCGGCTGGGCGCCCATGCCATGGACGCTGCTTTAGAAGATGAAGCCGCCGTGTAGCTTGATCGGCTTCGCCTGATTGATCGTGGTGTCTGCGTCAGCCAGGCAGGAGTGGTCGAGGGCGCCCCCCCTGTCGAGCGTCCATTGCGCACCCATCGAAGGTAATCGCCTCACTCCATCCTGAGAAAAGCCGCCGCTGGTCAGGCTTTCCACACCTGCGGGTTGACCAGGTTCTTCGGTCGCTCGCCGCGCAGGGCGGTCTCGAAGTTCTCCAGCGCGCACTCGGCCATGGCGCGGCGGGTGTCGAAGGTGGCGGAGCCGATGTGCGGCAGGGTCACGGCGTTGGGCAGGGCGAACAGCGGCGACTCGGCCAGCGGTTCCTTCTCGTAGACGTCCAGGCCGGCGGCGAGAATGCGTTTTTCCTGCAGTGCTTCCACCAGCGCGGCTTCGTCGATCACCTGGCCGCGGGCGATGTTGACCAGGATGGCGCTGGGCTTCATCAGCTCCAGCTCTCGCTTGCCGATCAGCTTGCGGGTCTGCTCCGACAGCGGCACCACCACGCAGACGAAGTCCGCCTCGCCCAGCAGTTCGTCGAAGCCGCAGAAGCGCGCGCCCAGTTCCTGCTCCAGTTCCGGCTTGCGGCTGTTGCCGTGGTAGAGCACGTCCATGTTGAAGCCGAAGCGGCCACGGCGGGCGATGGCGGCGCCGATGCGCCCAAGGCCAAGGATGCCGAGCTTCCTGCCGTAGACGTCGACACCGAACTGCGGGGTATCCACGGTGCGTTTCCACTGGCCGGCCTTGGTCCAGGCGTCCAGCTCGGCGGTGCGCCGGGCGGTGGCCATGATCAGCGCGAAGCCCAGGTCTGCGGTGGTCTCGGTGAGCACATCGGGGGTATTGGTCAGCGGGATGCCGCGCTGGTTCAGGTAGGCGAGGTCGTAGTTGTCGTAGCCGACCGAGACGCTGGAGATCACTTCCAGCTGGCCGGCGTTGGCCAGCTGCTTCTCACCCAGCGGGCGGCCCACGCCGATCATGCCGTGGGTGGTCGGCAGGGCGGCGGCGAACTGCTCGTTCACATCGCCCTGCTTGGGGTCGAGCACTGTGACGTTGAACTGGCTGCGCAGGCGGTCGAGGTGTTCCGGGGCAAGGCGGCTGAAGACGAAGACGTTCTTTTTCATGGTGCTCGGACGGTTGGTGAAATGAAGGGGGTAACCCTACCACCGTCAGGCCGGAGCGGGGCAAGGCCCACACGCGTGGCGGGCGCTTATCGAACGCTGGGATGGCTGTTGCCTTGGGGGAGGAGCGAGCTTGCTCGCGAACGGACTTCCCTGCGATCTCGGTGCCATGCGGTTCGCGAGCAAGCTCGCTCCTACAGGGAGTTTCCGGGCATTACGGAGCGGGAGAAGGAGGGTTGCGGGCAAGTTCGCTCACACCGGGGTAAGGAGTTACATCGAGCGAACTTGCCCGCAAACGCGGGAAAGCGGGTCAGGGTGCGACGCTGGCGACACCCGCGCCGTCGGCCTGGAGCACGCCGGGCAGGTTTTCGCGCAGGTAGGCGACCCAGGTCTTGATCTTCGCGTCCAGGTACTGCCGCGACGGGTACAGCGCGTACACGTTCAATTGCTGCAGCTTGTAGCGCGGCAGCACCCGTACCAGCGAGCCGTCGCGCAGCCCGGCGACGGCCGAGTAGACGGGCAGGGCGCCGATGCCCATGCCGGAGCTGATGGCCTCGGTCATGGCGTCGCCGACGTTCACCTGGAAGGTCGACTGGCCAAGGGTAATCATTTCCTGGCCGTTGGGACCATCGAACAACCACTTGTCCAGGGGTAGTACTGGACTGATAAGTCGCAGGCAGTCGTGTTCGATCAGCTCCGAGGGCGTTTTCGGCGCGCCGCGCCGGGCCAGGTACTCGGGCGAGGCGCAGAGGATGCTGTAGGTTTCGCCGATGCGCTGGGACACCAGGCCCGAGTCGGGCAGTTCCGAGGCGACCACGATGGCCACGTCGAAGCCTTCGTCGAGCAGGTCCGGCACGCGGTTGGCCATGGTCAGCTCGAAGGTCACTTCCGGGTGCTGCTGGCGGTAGTTGGCGATGGCGCGGATCACGTAGTGCTGGCCGATGCCGGTCATCGAGTGCACGCGCAGGCGGCCGGCGGGACGGGCGTGGGCGTCGCTGGCCTCGGCCTCGGCTTCTTCGACGTAGGCGAGGATCTGCTCGCAGCGCAGCAGGTAGCGCTGGCCGGCCTCGGTCAGGGCGATGCGCCGGGTGGTACGGTTGAGCAGGCGCGCCTGGAGGTGCGATTCGAGGTTGGCCACCGCACGCGAAACATAGGCGGTGGTGGTGTTCAGCTGCTGCGCGGCGGCGGTGAAGCTGCCGGTTTCCGCGACGCAGACGAACGCTCGCATGGTCTGCAATGTGTCCATGGGGGCCTCGTCAGTGGGAGCGGCGTATTGTCACACGGATGGAAGGTTCTATTGTTTCATTATCGGTAACAAACAATCGCAAATCAGCCGTCTTATCCGTTCCCTTTCGCCTCCCTAAAATTCAATCGCCGCAATTGGCTCTGCCGGCATCTCCAAGCCCGGCCCCACGCTGAAAAGCTAGATCACTTCCAGGACCTCCACCGTGTCGCGTCACCTCGTGAAAGGACTGACGTTCGTCGGCTCCTTTGTCATTTTTTCAACAATCGCCGGATGTATCAGCACCAATGGCATCGCCCCGCAGGAACAGCGCCTGGGCGATACCGAGCTGGCCACCGATGCCGCCATCGCGCACGCCAACCGGGAAGCCGGCTGGCCGGCGGAGCAGTGGTGGCGCGCCTATGGTGATCCGCAGTTGAATGCCTGGGTGAAGACCGCGCTGGAGGGTAGCCCGACCCTGGCCCAGGCCGAGGCGCGGGTGCGCATGGCGCTGTCCATGGCCGGTGTCGCCGAGTCCGCCGAGTCGCCGCAGGTCAGTGCCGACGCCTCGCTGACCCGCCACCGCTGGCCGACCGACTACTTCTACGGTCCGGGCGATCTGGCCGACACCACGACCTTCAACAACAACGCCGCCCTGGGCTTCAGCTATTCGCTGGACCTCTGGGGCCGCGAGCGCAGCAACACCGAGCGCTACCTGGACATCGCCAAGATGACCGCCGCCGAGGCGCGCATGGCCCAGCTGGAGCTGGAGAGCAACATCGTCCGTGCCTATATCCAGCTGTCGCTGCAGTACGCCGAGCTGGACATCGGCAAGGCCATGCTCAAGCAGCAGCAGGACATCCTCGCCCTGGCCCAGCGCCGCCTGGCCGGCGGCATCGGCACCCATTTCGAAGTCAGCCAGGCGGAAACCCCGCTGCCGGAGACCGAACGCAAGATCGAGTCGGTGGACGAGGAAATCCAGCTGACCCGCAACCAGATCGCCGCCCTGGCCGGCAAGGGCCCTGGCGCCGGCGCCGCGATCCAGCGCCCGAGCCTGAAGCTCGCCGAAGGCCCCGGCCTGCCCAGCAAGCTGCCGATGGAACTGCTCGGCCACCGTCCGGACGTGGTCGCCAGCCGCTGGAAGGTCGCCGCGCAAGCCAAGGGCGTGGACGTCGCCCGCGCCGAGTTCTATCCCAACGTCGACCTGGTCGCCAGCATCGGCTACAGCGCGGTGGGCGGCGGCGTGCTGGAATTCCTCAACGCCGAGAAGTTCACCTATGGCGTCGGCCCGGCCATCTCGCTGCCGATCTTCGACGGCGGTCGCCGTCGCTCGCAGCTGGGCCAGGAGTCGGCCGGCTACGACGCCGCCGTGGCGCAGTACAACCAGACCCTGGTCAACGCCCTCAAGGGCATCTCCGACCAGCTGATCCGCATGCACTCCATGGAGCTGCAGCAGGGCTTCGCCGAGAAGTCCGTGGCGTCCGCCCAGCGCACCTACGACATCGCCACCAAGGCCTACCGTGGCGGCCTGACCGACTATCTCAACGTGCTCAACGCTCAGACCCGCCTGTTCCAGCAGCAGCTGGTGGAGCAGCAGGTGCGCGCCGCGCGCCTTTCCACCCATGCCGGCCTGGTGGTCGCCCTGGGGGGTGGCCTGATGGACATCCAGGAAGGGCCGAAGGATTCGAAGATGGTCCCGGAGACCGTCGACGTCCGTGCGGTGAGCGAGCGCTGAGATGGCGGCGAACGACTACAGCGCCCATCCGCCGGCGCCGCTCGACGCCCTGCGCCGCGCGTTGCTGGAGTGGGGGCGCAGCGACGGCGTGACCTGGATCTACATCGCCAAGGTGCTGCTCGCCTCGCTGCTGACCCTGTGGCTGGCGATGCGCCTGGAGCTGCCGCAGCCGAGCACGGCGACCATCACCGTGTTCATCGTCATGCAGCCGCAGAGCGGCCAGGTGTTCGCCAAGAGTTTCTACCGGATCATCGGCAGCCTGATCGGCCTGACCGTGATGGTGGCGCTGATCGCCATCTTCGCCCAGGAGCGGGTGCTGTTCCTGCTCGTCTCGGCGCTGTGGATCGGCCTGTGCACCGTTGGCGCCGCGCGCTACCGCGACTTCCGCTCCTACGCCTGCATGCTGGCTGGCTACACCGCGACGCTGATCGGCCTGCCCGCCACCCTGCACCCTGAGGCCGCATTCATGTCGGCGATCTGGCGGGTGCTGGAAATCTGTCTCGGCATCGTCTGTTCCACCGTGGTCAGCGCCACGCTGTTCCCGCAGACCTCCGCCACCGCCATGCGCAGCGCGCTGTACCAGCGTTTCGGCGCCTTCGCCGACTTCGTCCTGGACAACCTCGGCGGCGGCGAGCGGCCGAAGTTCGAAGCCGCCAATGTGGCCTTCGCCTCCCAGGCCGTGGGCCTGGAAGCGCTGCGCAGCGTCACCCGCTTCGAAGACCCGCACATGCGCCTGCGTTCGGGCCGCCTGTCGCGCCTGAACAACGAGTTCATGGTCGTCTCCACCCGCTACAACGCGTTGCACCAGTTGCTCGAGCGCCTGCGCGTGCAGGAAGCCGCAGCGGTGCTGCGCGCCCTGCAGCCCTGCCTGGACGAACTGGCCCAGGTGCTCGCGCCCTGGCGTGGGCAGTCGGTCACCGAGCGCGATGCCGAACGCCTCGCCGCGCAGCTGGAAAGCCACCGTTCGCGGATGATGCAATGCATCCGCGCCGGCCGTGGGCAACTGCTCGCCGAGCAGGATGACGCCGCCGCGCTGCTGGACTACAACACCGCCGGCGAGCTGCTCTACCGCCTGGCCGACGACCTCTACAACTACGCCCTGACCCACGCCTCCCTGGCCGCCCACAGGCACGAGCGGGAAAACTGGAAGCATGGCTTCTCGCCCAAGGCCAACCTGGTCGCCTCGCTGGTGGCCGGCGGGCGTACCGCGCTGATGGTGCTGGTGTTCGGCCTGTTCTGGATCGAGACCGCCTGGCCCAGCGGCAGCACCTTCGTGCTCAACGCCGCCGCCGTCGCCGCGCTGGTCTCGGCGGCGCCGGACCCGGCGAAGCTGGCCATGCAGATGGCCGTGGGCACCTTCTTCGCGGCGATCCTCGGCTTCTCCGAAACCTTCTTCGTGTTCCCGCACCTGGACGGCTTCGCCCTGCTGGCCTTTGCCCTGGCGCCGGTGTTCGCGATGGGCGCGTTCCTCTCGATCAAGCCCCAGTACGCCGGCTACGGCCTGGGCCTGCTGGTGTTCTTCAGCTTCGGCGCGATCCCGGCCAACCTCACCGTCTATGATCCGGGCCGCATGCTCAACGAGTACATCGCCCTGGTGCTGTCGCAGAGCCTGGCCGCGGTGATCGTCGCCGTGATCATGCCGCCGACCAGCGCCTGGCTGTGGCGCCGCCTGGAGAATGAGTTGCGCCTGCGCGTGGTGGAAGCCATCAGCGGCAAGCTCGATGGCCTGGTGTCGTCCTTCGAGAGCGGCACCCGCGACCTGCTCAACCAGGCTTACGGCGCGGCCGCGCGCAGTCCGCAGATGCAGCGGCGCCTGCTGCGCTGGACCTTCGTGGTGCTGGAGATCGGTCATGCGGTCATCGAACTGCGCGTCGAACAGGAGGCCCTGCCGGACGAGCCCTGCTACGCCGAATCGACGCCCTGGCGGCAGTCGATCCGCGCCATGGGCCGTGCGCTGATCCGCCTGTTCGTCAAACCCGGTGAAGCCAACCGCGAGCGTGCCCTGGCCGCCGTGGAACACGCCATCGACTGCGTGAAACACACCGACGAGCCGCGCGCCCCGGACTTCGAGAGCTCGCCCCTGCGCCGCGTGCTCAGCTACCTGCACTTCATCCGCAGCAGCCTGCTCGACCCGCAGTCGCCGCTGCGTGACAGCAAAACCTCTTCAGGAAAGACCCTCCATGTTGCCTGACCTGCCCCGCGAGATCGCGTTCCACGGGGTCTACATGCCGACCCTGACCCTGATGTTCATCGTTGCCGCGGTGATCTGCTGGGGCATCGACCGCATCTTCGCCTCCATCGGCCTGTACCGCTTCACCTGGCACCCGGCGCTGTTCCGCGTGTGCCTGTTCGCCTGCCTGTTCGGCGGCCTCTCCCTCACCATCTACAAGTAACGAGCGTGCATCCATGACCCTCAAATCCATCATCAGCCTGCTGGCGACCCTGATCATCCTGGCGGTCGCCGCGTTGATCGGCCGCGCCCTCTGGGTGAACTACATGGATACGCCCTGGACCCGCGACGGCCGGGTGCGCGCCGACATCATCAACGTCGCCGCCGACGTCTCCGGCGTGGTGGTCGATGTACCCGTGCGCGACAACCAGCAGGTGAAGAAAGGCGACCTGCTGATGCAGATCGACCCGGACCACTACCAGATCGCGGTGAAGCAGGCCGAGGCCGCGGTCGCCTCGCGCAAGGCCACCCTGCAGATGCGCTTGCTCAACGCCAAGCGTCGCCGGGCCATGGACGAGGAAGTGGTGTCCCGCGAGAGCCTGGACGACGCCAACAACACCTCCGCCGCCGCCGAGGCCGACTACCAGCAGGCCCTGGCCGCGCTGGACGCCGCCAAGCTGAACCTGGAACGCACCCAGGTGCGCGCCTCGGTGGACGGCTACGTGACCAACCTCAACGTGCACCGTGGCGACTACGCCCGCGTCGGCGAGGCGAAGATGGCCGTGGTGGACGAGAACTCCTACTGGATCTACGGCTACTTCGAGGAAACCAAGCTGCCGCACATCCGCCTTGGCGATCCGGCCGAACTGCAACTGATGAGCGGGGAGCGCCTGAAGGGCCACGTCGAGAGCATCGCCCGCGCCATCTACGACCGTGACAACCCGGAAAGCCGCGAGCTGGTGGCCGACGTCAACCCGACCTTCAACTGGGTGCGCCTGGCCCAGCGCGTGCCGGTGCGCATCCACATCGACGATGTGCCGGACGGCGTGCTGCTGGCGGCGGGTATCACCGCCACGGTGATCGTCAATCCGCAGAGCCGCAACGCGGAACACTCCGATGGCGCGGCTGCGGCGGCGCAGTGATCGGATCGGATGCATGAAAACGGGAGCTTCGGCTCCCGTTTTCAATGGGGCTCGTGCAGGCGAAGGCTGGGCAGAGTGCCCTGGCTCTTCGTAGGAGCGAGCTTGCTCGCGAACAGCTCAGCTCCGGCGCCATACGGTTCGCGAGCAAGCTCGCTCCTACAAAAGCTGTTCAGCCGCCGGTCTTTTCGCGCCGGCGGTTCTTGTAGCTCCCGCGAACGTTCATCGCCGCCAGGCACAGTTGCAGCAGCACCAGCGCATAGGCCTTGGCCGGCAGCCCCCAGGCGATCCACAAGGCGTTGCTGGCGAGGAACACCCAGAAGCCCACCTTGCGCCGCCTTCGGTCGCGCGAGCCCACCAGCCAGGCGGCGAGGACGGTGACCAGCATGGCCGGCCATTGCAGCAGGTCGATCATCTCGTTCATGGGCGCTCGAACTCAGGGGAATGTCCTGAATTCAGACCAGCCCCGGCGCGGCAAAGTGCGGGCGAACCGGACAGCCGTCGAGCAGCGCGTTGGTCTGTTCCGGATCCAGCTCGCCGTTGAACGGCACCCCCAACGCCTGGCGGTGGATGCCGGTGGCGGCCAGCCAGAGGGTGTCGATGCGCGCGGCCAATGCGCCGGGCACGTCGGTCACCAGCGAGTCGCCGACGAACAGGATGTGCCGGGCACCACGCGCTTCCAGTTGCCGCTGGGCGATACGGAAGGCCGATGGATCGGGCTTGCCGTACCAGTGCACGGTACCGCCCTCTTCGGCGAAGGCCTCGGCCAGACGGCCGGCGCCGAACACCGTCCTGCCGCCGGAGACCACCACGCGGTCCGGGTTGGCGCAGAGGAAGGGCTTGTCGGTGGCGCCGCGCAGCGGCGCGAACCTCGCCTCCAGCTCGTCCTGGGGGAAGCTGCCGACGCCGAGAATCAGCGAGGCGGCGTGAAGGTCATCGCTGAAGCGTTCGCGGATTTCGCCAGGCCAGGTCGCCAGTGAGTCGACCACGCCGACGGTATGGATGAGGCCGCGCTGGAGTTCGCGTTCATGGGTGAGGGCGTCGATGGCCAACTGGCCGGAGGTGGTGATGCCGCTGTAGAGATCGCGGGCAACGCCCAGGCGCTCCAGGGTATCGGCCATCTCGTTGACGCTGCGCGAGGCATTGCTCAGGAACCACACCGGCTTGCCTTCGGCGGCGCGCCGGCGGAGCCAGGCGAGGGCACCGGGAAATACGTCGAGGCCGTCGATCAGCACGCCCCAGAGGTCGAGCAGGAAGCCATCGTAATCGGCGCAGAAGGCATCCAGCCCGGCGTGGTCGATGTAGCGGGTGTGGGTGACGGCGCTGAAACGGGAGGAGGTCATGGCGGGCCTGGCGAGCGGATGGGAAGGTCTCCTAACCTACCGCACTCGCCGGCATTTGGCGCGAGCCGAAGTGGATCAGTGGCTGAGGTGCGGCGCGCGCGACTCGCTGAAGGTGCTGACCAGCCAATCCTTGAGGTGGCAGCTGGAAAGGGCGGAGGTGCTGCAGTCGCCGCTGGCCAGGGCCAGGCGCAGCTTGTTCACGTCGGCCTTCTGCACGTAGGCGATGGCGTCGGTCATGTCGTCTTCGGTGCCGAAGCCGCCCTCGGTCATTTCCTTCAGCGCGTCTTCCTTGCTCCAGCCCTGGACCACGGTGCGGTACATGGCCGCGAACAGGCCGGTGCGGTCACGCCCGTGCTTGCAGTGCATCAGCACCGGGCCCTGCTGCTCGGCCTGCTGGAGGATGCGCAGGACTTTCAGTACGTCGGCGTCGTCGACACGGTCGGCGTGGGTGGGGAAGCTCACCACATCGATCGGCTGCCCGCCGATCCAGGTCTTGTCGTCGTCCTTGATGAAGCTGACCACGGTCTTCACCTTGAGCTGCTGCAGCTCCGGCAGGTTCTGGCTGCCGGGCAGGGCGCTGCGGTAGAGGGTCGGCGACATCTGGTAGAGGTTGAACGACTTGTCCACCGGCTTGGCCCAATCGGCCTGTGTCTCGCCAGTGGCGAAGGCGGGAAGGGTGGTCAGCGTGGCGATCAGGGCAACGACGCCGGCGGCGCCGCGCAGAATGCGGGGGAAGGACATGGGCACTCCTCGGAAGGTCCGCGCCACGATAGGTCGCGTCGAGTGGTGCCCGGATGAAATGGGTGTGAAAAATAAGTGAAGGGGCTCAGCGGGCGTCTTCGGGCAGGAAGCGCACCAGCACGCCGGGGCGGAAGAACCACCAGAGGCTCAGCGGGTAGCACAGGTAGTTGAGGCCGTAGAGCAGCAGTGCGGCGGGGCTGGGTGTGTTCTTCCAGGCCGCCAGTCCGACCAGGATCAGGTAGAGCACGGCCAGGCCGCCCCCATAGAGCGCGGTGAGCCGCCAGCGCTCGCCGGTCTGCGCCAGGCGCTTGTGCCGGCGGGCGAACCAGAAGGCCATGGCGGCGGCGATCAGTGCCGCCACCAGCAGGGTCGCCGGCACTCCGCCGACCCGCAACAGGCCGCGCGCCACCACGTTGAGGAAGAAGGCGGCGAGGATGCCGGCCAGGGCGAGGTAGCGGACCCGGTACGTCATCAGAGTTGTCCGTCGAGGCCGAAGCGTTTCTTCAGCACCTTGTCCAGCACGCCGCCAGGCAGCCAGCGGGCGATCAGCGGCAGGGCGCGGCTGCCGTGACCGATGCGCACCAGGCGCGGGCGTGGCGAACGCTCTACGGCGGCGAGCAGTTCGCGGGCGAAGTCGCTGGCCGGGGTGGGCTTGTCCTGGGACGCGGCGGCGCGCGCCTGGATGAACTTGCGCAGCGGCCACCAGGCGGAATCCTCGCTGACCACCGCCGCCATCTCGCGACTGGCGTTGGCGCCGAAATTGGAGGCGATGGCGCCGGGCTGCACTTCCAGCACTTCGATGCCGAAGGGGGCGAGCTCCAGGCGCAGCGCTTCGTTCAGCGCATGCACCGCGGCCTTGGAGGCGCAGTAGGCGCCGGCGAAGGGCGTGACCAGCACACCGGACACGCTGCCGACGTTGACCACCAGCCCGCGTCGCGCCCGCAGTGCCGGGAACAGCGCACGGGTCAGGCCGACCACGGCGAACACGTTGGTCTCGAACTGCTTGCGGATCGCCTGGCTGCCGCCGTCCAGCAGCGGCCCCATGGCGCCGTAGCCGGCGTTGTTGACCAGCACGTCGAGGCCACCGGCTTCGTGCTGCAGTTGTTCGGCGAGGCGCTCGACGGCGGGCTCATCGTTGACGTCCAGCAGCACACCGCGCAAGCCTGCCTGGTCGAGGGCGGCGACGTCTTCGTCACGGCGGGCGGTGGCCCAGACCTGGTAGCCGGCGTTGCGGAAGGCATCGGCGAGGGCGCGGCCGATGCCGCTGGAGCAGCCGGTGATGAGCGCGACGGGTTGGGACATGGCGAGCGGTCCTTGGGCAATGGGCGGCACTAACGTACCGGATTGCGGCGGACGGGTGAATCATTTCGCTGGGCCGAAGGTTCGCGCCAGTCGGCGCGCGCTCTGCTCCAACCGTTGCGTGGAAAGCTTGCCGTCGTCCAGTGCGCGCAAGGCGCAGGCCAGCGCCGGGTAGATCTTCTCGTCGTCATAGCTGACCAACAGCAGGTCGACGCCGGCGTTCAGGGCCTGCACCGTGGCATGGCAGAGGCCCTGGTTGTAGGCGGCCGCCATGGTCAGGTCGTCGGTGATCAGTACGCCGTCGTGCCGCCAGCCTTCGCGGATGATCTTCTGTACCACGACGGACGAGAAGGACGCCGGGTTGCGCGCGTCCAGTTCGGTGACCTTCACGTGGCCCAGCATGATCAGCGCCTGGGTCTGCTGGGCGATCTGGCGGAACGGGCGCCAGTCAAAGGCCTGCAAGCGCCTGATGTCAGTCGTCAGGCTGGCGGAGAAGTGGTGGGTATCCTGCGGGACGTCCCCCAGCCCCGGGAAGTGCTTGAGGGTGGCATGCACCCCGCTGTGTTCGAGTCCGCGGACATAAGCGAGGGCGACGTTGGTGGTCACTTGCGGATCGGCGGAAATCGCCCGCAACGCGATGGCGCTGTGGAAGTCCAGGCGTGAGCGCTGCGCGGGCTTGAGGTCCACCACCGGGCTGAAATCCAGGGTGACGCCCAGCTCGGCCAGCTCGCGGCCCTGGCTGGCGCCGTATTCGAAGGCGGCTGCGGCCAGGGCTTCCGGCGTGGAGTTGGCGTTCAGCAGCGCGGCCAGCGGTGGACGTCTCGGCAATGGCGGAGACAGCCGGGACACGATGCCACCCTCCTGGTCGGCGGCGATGATCAGCGGCGGCAATCCCGCTTCGCGCCGCAGCGCCTGCCATTGGCCGATCTGCTGGCGGAGGGCTTCGGCGTTCTGCCCCTGGACGTTGCGCGCGGTGATGAACAGGCCGGCGACCAGTCCCTGGCGAATCAGCGGCTCGACGGTACGAGGGGCGCCGACACCGACGATGAAGTGTCCGCCGAGCGCTTGCAGGTTTGCGTTGCCACGTTCCAGGACCAGGGTCTTGTCGTCGAGCAGGCGATAGTGGTTCCAGCCGGCCAGCAGCATCGCCAGCAACAGGGGAAGGCAGCCGACCCAGCAGTACCAGCGCCGTCCGGACCCCAGCCAGATGAGGATGCCGATTGCGCAGACGGCCAGCAGGAGCGGCAGTGCGACGCCGCGTACCCGCAGCAGGTGAGGGTCCTGCAGGTTGGCGGCCAGCACCAGCAGCAGAATGCCGATCAGCCAGCCCAGACCCACGAGGAGTCGTGTGCGAAGTGTCATGGGGTCCTTCCCGTGGGGAGATGAAATCAGTTACCGAAGCGCCCGCTCACCCGCTCGGCGCGGAATTCCAGGGTGCTGGCGCGGTAGCCGGGGCGCAGCGGCGGCAGGGGCAGGCAGTCGCTCCAGGCGTCGCCGGCGAGCAGCGCGCCGGGGCCGCGGTAGCGCGGGGCTTCGTAGAGGTTTTCGGCGAGGTCGGTGGTGTCGCCGGGGCGGTAGGCGGCGACCTTCCAGCGCAGCTCCAGCAGGGGGCGGCTGGCGCCGTTCTTCAGGTTGACGGCCAGCGGGCGGCCGGGTGGGCATTGCTCGGGCTGGTAGGCGATGCGCAGCTCCAGGTGTTGCAGCTGGCGGGTGTCGTTGCTGTCCTGCCAGATGGCGAGGGCGATCACCGCCGCCAGGCCAACCAGGCCGGCGCCGGATATCGGTAGGGCGCGGGAGGGGTAGCGGATCAGCAGGATGATCCAGGTGACGATCAGCAGGATGCCGTACAGCATGGAGCGCTCCGTGGGGATTTGATGATTACCTTAGCAGGAGGTGGGGTGGGGCGGGTTTATGCAGAGCGGGGCGTGGCTCTTCGTGGGAGCGGACTTTGTCCGCGATGCTCTTTTAGGGCGGATGACGCTCAGGTGTTATCCGCCGTCTTGTTCTGTGTTTCTGCGCCGCCTCGGTGTGTGCTGATGTATTGGGTTTCGCCCCCTCGGGCGAGTCCCTTTTGTCAAACGACACAAAAGGAACCAAAAGGTCTTGCCCCTGCATCCGGTTTTTCGCTTAGGCGAAAAATTCCCTCGTTACATCGAAGTTTCAGGGGCACGCCGCGAAGGGCCATCCCTGGCCCATCGCGGCTCTCGCGGCATCCATGCCGCTCAACCCCTGAAACTCCGATTCCACTCGGCCTCCTGAAGGGGCGCTCCGGTGCGTGCGAAAGTTTCTCTGGAAGTCTTCAAGAGCAAAGGCAGAGCGCTTTGTCCCGCGCTGGTCATGCTCTTGTAGAAGCGGACCTTGTCCGCGAGGGCTTAGCAGTGCACCCACGTAGCTGGGTGAACACCTGTAGGGCGAATAACGCGCAGCGTTATCCGCCTTGATGGATTTCGCTTCGCTCTACGCCATCCTACGAAGCGCCATCCAGCATGAAGCAGCCAAAGTTCCAGGCGCGCGCAGAGTCCCGTCAGGAGGCCGAGTGGAGGTATTGAGCAGAGGGGCGAGCGACATGGATGTCGCGAGAGGCGTAAAGGGCCAGGGACGGCCCTTGTACGCCGACCCTCGGAGCGATACCGGAGCGAGGGCAGTCCGGCGAAGCCGGACCCGGATGCCGGGACGGGCCCTTTTGGTTCCTTTTGGGGCCCAAAAGGGACTCGCCCGAGGGGGCGAAACAAGAAACATCCGAGCACGCCGAAGCGGCGCGGAAACACTCAACCCCGATACGGCGGATAAGGCAGAGGCGTTATCCGCCCTACGAAGAGCAAGATCATCGCGGACGAAGTCCGCTCCTACAGGGTGAGCCCCGTATGGCCTTGGCAGGAGCGGGCCTGGTCCTCGATGGGAGTATCAGTCCGCAGCGGAGTAATGGCGCACCCATAAAAAAGCCCCCACACCAATCGGTGCAGGGGCGTTGGCGCCGATGAGGGAAGCGCCAGATTCAGCGGGCTACTGCACGCAGCGGCTCCACGTTCTCCGTGGTGCGCCCGTAGACGTCTTCCAGACGCTCGATGTCGTCTTCTCCCAGGTAGCTGCCCGATTGCACTTCGATGATTTCCAGCGGGATCTTGCCCGGGTTGGCCAGGCGATGGACCGAGGCGATCGGGATGTAGGTGGACTGGTTCTCGGTGAGCAGGAAGGTCTTGTCGTCGCAGGTCACCTGGGCAGTGCCGGATACCACGATCCAGTGCTCGGCGCGGTGGTGGTGCATCTGCAGCGACAGACGTGCGCCGGGCTTCACGGTGATGTGCTTGACCTGGAAGCGGCCGCCCATGTCCACCGAGTCGTAGGACCCCCACGGACGGTAGACCTGGCAGTGGTTCTGGGTCTCGCTGCGGCCGGCGGCGTCGAGCTGGTTGACCACCTTCTTGACGTCCTGCACGTGATCCTTGTGGGCGATCATCATGGCGTCCTTGGTCTCGACCACCACGATGTCTTCAAGACCGACCACCGAGACCAGCTTGCCGTTGCCGTGCACCAGGCAGTTGTGGCTGTCGTGGACGACCACGTCGCCCATGGTGACGTTGCCATCGGCGTCCTTCTCGTGGACTTCCCAGATCGACGACCAGCTGCCGACGTCGTTCCAGCCGGCGGACAGCGGCACCACGCAGGCGCGGCGGGTCTTTTCCATCACGGCGTAGTCGATGGAGTTGTCCGGGCAGCACTCGAAGGTGGCGGCGTCGATGCTGATCAGGTCGCCATCGTGCTGGCTGCGCTCCAGGGCCAGCAGACAGGTGTCGTAGATGTCGGTGTCGTGTTTCTTCAGCTCTTCCAGGAAGCGGCTGGCGCGGAACAGGAACATGCCGCTGTTCCAGTAGTAGCCGCCTTCTTCGACGAACTGCTTGGCGCGGGCTTCGTCGGGCTTCTCGATGAAGCGCTCGACGCGAATCACGCCTTCCGGCAGGCCGCGCTCGTCACCGGATTTGATGTAGCCGTAGCCGGTTTCCGGGCGATTGGCGGGGACGCCGAAGAGCACCATCTCGCCTTTTTCGGCGGCGTTGGTGGCCAGGGCTAGGGCGCGCTGGAAGGCGCGCTGGTCCTCGATCACGTGGTCGGCGGGGAGGATCAGCAGCAACTCGTCACGGCCTTCGGCGAGCAGTTTCATGGCGGCGATCGCCACCGCCGGCGCGGTGTTGCGGCCGAAGGGTTCGAGCAGGATCGCCTGGGTCTTGAGCTGCAGCGCTTCGAGCTGCTCCTGGACGATGAAGCGGTGCTCCTGGTTGCTGACCACTACCGGCGGTTCCATGCCTTCGAAGGCCAGACGCTCCAGGGTCTGCTGGAACAGGGTGTGGTCGCCGGTCAGGGCGAGAAACTGCTTGGGGTACTGCTTGCGGGAAAGAGGCCAGAGTCGCGAGCCGCTGCCACCGGAAAGGATTACTGGGATCATGTGGTTTCTCCTAAAGCGTTCGTGCGTACTGTTTGCCGCGCCGCGTCATGTGGCCCGGCGTGCCTTGTGGGTGACCTCTCCTGTGCGTGCCGGAGTGGCGGCGCACCGATGCTTCTGCCGGCGTAGGGCCGGTCTCGTTGTTGGGAGGGAGGCGCTTGACGAGCGCCTCACCCCGGCCCTCTCCCAGGGGGAGAGGGAGGCAGTGGGTGCCGGCGGGAGATATGCCGTCTCGACCGCACTCCGGGTGGGAGTGACAGGGCAGTGGCCGCCGGCTCATGGGATCAGTCCACCTTCACCGGGCGCTTGACCCAGACCGGGTTGAGCTTGCCGCCCTCGCCGGTGACGTAGAGGCAGACCACTTCGCCGCGCTCGAGGGTGACGGGCTTGAGGTCGCTGACCTTCTTCGCCCCGTCGTACAGCGCGAGGTTCACTTTCACCGGGTTGATCTCGCGGTCGCCATGGCTTTGCGGGGCGACGTTGGCGACCACGTCGGTCTTGCCGTCGGCGGTTTTCAGGGTCAGGGCCTGGCCGCTCAGGTTCTGTACGCGGACCAGGGCTTTCTGCTTGTTCTTGAACGGCGGCTCGGGCACCAGGCGCGGCTGTCCGCCGGGTTGGCTGACGAGGGTGTAGTAGGCGTCCGGATCGAGTTTCACCGGCAGGCTCTGGGTGCCGACCTTGGCGGTGTAGTTGCCCGCCGGGAGGAATTTGAAGTCGCTGGAGCCCAGTGGCGAAACGTCGTTCAGGGTGGCGTTGCCGACCGCGACGTTCAGCTCGGAGCTGCCGGCGTTGTAGGCACGCACGAAGGCCGAACCCTTGGGCGCCTGTGGCCCGTAGAGCGCGCCTTCACCCCCGGCGAAAGCGCCGAAGGATGCGGCGCCCAGGGCGAGGGCCAGTGCGGACGACTTCAGGGTGCGAATGGTCAGTCGGTTCATGGGGTTGTACCTCCGTCTTTCTCTCTTGTGGGCACGGGAGGTGCCCTGTCGCGGCGCTCAGTGCGCCGTTGGGTTGCCTGCCTGGTTGGCGGCCAGGCGTTCGTCTCGGTTGCCTTCCGCACGCAGCTGGGCCACCCAGTCCGGGTTGAACTGGCTGAGGTCGCTGTGCATCGGCAGGTAGCGTTCGGGGAACTCCCAGACCAGCAGTTGCGCCGGCTTCTTCTTGAAGCCTTCGTCCTGCAGGAGTTCGAGCATCGGTTCCAGGGGGCCCTTGCCCTCCTTGGCGTAGTTGATGACATCCGCCGACAGCGCCTGCTTGAGGGCGCCGGCGAAATTCCAGCGCGGGTTGGCGCTGTAGCTGGTGCCGACCAGGGCGACCTGCGGCTGGGCGCTGTCGCCGAAGAGGTCGCCAGCGCCGCTGTTATCGGTGCCGGCGGCGGCTTCCTCGGCCGGGTGGGTCTGGCGCTGCTCGAGCTGGTCTTCCGGCGGCAGCAGGTTGCTGAACAGCGGGTCCAGCGGCAGGAAGGTCAGCAGGTCGCCCTTGTGCGGACCGCTCTTGCCGGCTTCGGTGATGAAGGTCTGGCTCGGCAGGTCGGCGCCCTGGCCGGCGCGGATGCTTTCGCCCAGGCGCTGGGCCACGGCTTCGGCGCCCAGCGGGGTCCAGTGGGTGTCAGTGCGCAGGAAGACCTGGCCGTTGTCCTTGGCCTTCTCCATCGTTTCCAGCAGCTCGGGCGCGGCCATGCCGGCCTGGCGGGCGCGCTGCAGGAAATCCTGGTAGAGCGAGGCGTGCAGTGCCGCCGGTTGTTCCTTGCCGAGGAATTCGGGGTAGAGGCGGGTCTTGGCCGGGATGATCGCCAGCACCAGTTTCACGCCACGGCGTTCCAGCTCCTGCTGTACGCCGCGTACCAGCGCCCAGTTGTCATCGAGCTGCTGCTGGGTGGGGGCGGGCTTGAATTCCTCGTCGGTGAACAGCCAGCCATCCTTGCCGAGCACCACGCCCGGGCGGCCTTCCTCGAAGACGGTGTAGTCCAGCGCGGCCCAGAGGTTGGTGCCCAGGCGCTTGATCGGGAATTGTTCGTCGTAGTGGCCTTCGAAGGCATGGGCCAGCTTGCCGTTGAGCACGCTGGTGCCTTCGGCGGCGGAGAAGCTGGGGAAGGCCTTCAGCGACAGGCCGGCCAGGCCCAGCAGCATTCCGCCGAACACGGCGATGTAGGTGTACTGCAGGGGCTTGCTGATGTGCGGGTGTGTAGTCGGTTGCATGATCCGGCCTCGCTCAGAACTGGAAGTAGAGGAACGGCGAGTAGCTCTGCGCCGAGAGTTTGAGCACCGAGGCGGCGAACAGCAGGAGCAGGGCGATGCGGGTCGCCAGCACCGGCAGCTGGGTCATCCAGTGCGGCTGGTAGACCGCCGCGCCGCTGGGCGAGTAGGCGATGGCCGCCGGGTCGTCCTGGGCCGCCGCCGGGGTGCGCGGCTGGGCGCTGGCCGGGCCGTCGGCCTCGACCTCGTCGGACTTGGCCGCCGCCTTGGGCGCCTTGCTCTGCAGCGGCTGGTTGTAGAACTGGCGGATGCCGAAGAAGGCCAGGACGATGTAGGCGACCACCAGGGTGCCGACCTGCAGGCCGGTGAGGCTGGCGCGATTCAGCTCGGAGAGCTTCCAGTCGCCGAAGCTGAACATGGCTTCGTACATGCGCCAGGCCACGTGCAGGTTCTCGGCGCGGAAGATCACCCAGCCGACGATCACCAGCAGGAAGGTGAACAGCCACTTCACCGGGTTGAGCACGTGGGGTGCGGCGTTCACGCCCAGGGCGCGCTCGATGGCCAGCCACACGCCGTGCCAGGCGCCCCAGATGATGTAGGTGACGTTGGCGCCGTGCCACAGGCCGCCCAGCAGCATGGTGAGGATCAGGTTGCGGTAGGTCTGGAAGGTGGTGCCGCGGTTGCCGCCCAGGCTGATGTACAGGTAGTCGCGCAGCCAGGTGGACAGGCTGATGTGCCAGCGCCGCCAGAACTCGGTAATGGACTGGCTGATGTAGGGCTGGTTGAAGTTCTCCATGAAGCGGAAGCCCATCATCAGGCCCAGGCCGATAGCCATGTCGCTATAGCCGGAGAAGTCGAAGTACAGCTGCGCGGTATAGGCCATGGCGCCGAGCCAGGCGTCGCCGGTGGTTGGGTCCTGCAGGGCGAAGCAGTGGTCGGCCACTGCCGCCAGGGTGTCGGCGATGAATACCTTCTTGACGAAGCCCTGCATGAAGCGGGTGCAGCCCTCGGCGAACTTGTCGACGGTGTGGGTGCGGTGGTTGAACTGGTCGACCAGGTCCTTGAAGCGCAGCACGGGGCCGGCGATCAGGTGCGGGAAGATCGCCACGAAGGCCGCGAAGTCGATCAGGTTGTGCGTGGCCGGGGTGTCGCCGCGGTACACGTCGATGATGTAGCTGATCGATTCGAAGGTGTAGAAGCTGATGCCGATGGGCAGCAGGATGTGGGTCAGCACGAAGGGCTGCATGCCCATCGAGGTGATGATCTGGTTGAGGCTGTCGACGCCGAAGTTGGCGTACTTGAAGTAGCCGAGCACGCAGAGGTCGACCACCACGCCGAGGATCAGCCAGCGTTGCGCGGCCTTGGTGCGCACGCCAGCCGCACCGATGCGCAGGCCGATCCAGTAGTTGAACAGCGTCACGCCGGCGAACAGTGCCAGGAAGTCCACTCGCCACCATGCGTAGAAGACGTAGCTGGCCACCAGCAGGAGGAGGTTCCGGTAGCGGTTCCCGCTCAGGTAGTACAGGCCGAGGAATATCGGCAGGAACAGGAACAGGAACACGTTGGAAGAAAAGACCATTCCGCGTCTCTCTCTGGAGCTTCAAACCTAAGGTCGCTCCAGCCCTTCCGGCGCCTTTCGACGCCTTGAGGAAAGGCCGGGACAACCCGCCATTTCCTCCCCTGGTATTGCTTAATCTGTTGCGCCCGCCCGCGTCTTCGTCGCGCGGGTCGGGTGGTGTCGCTGCGGAGCAGGAGCTCTCAGGCCCTCTCGCTCGCTAGGTCGAACCTCTCGTCGTCACGGAGAGGCCGGGGTGGGTCGCTGCTTCAGCTCCCCGCCCCCTGTCGGTTGAAAACCTTGGTCACCTCACCCCCCAGGCGGAAGCTGTTGAAGGGTTCCATCTTCTTCTTCCAGTCCTGGGTCTTGGGCGCGCAGCTGTAGAGCGCGCAGTAGGGTTCCAGCCAGGCGAACTTGCTGTTGTCCTTCAGGTCGTCCATGTCCTGATCCTTGCCGGTCTTCTCGTCGAACTGGTCCTGGTCGTCCACGCCCTGCATCACGCGGTTGGCCAGGCGCTGCAGGGCGCCGTTGTTTTCCTGGCGCAGGTCGACGCCGTTCACCTGGGCGAAGGCGGCGATCATGGTCAGCGGCGGCAGCGAGTAGTTGTGGTAGGACAGGGCGCGCTGGTTGCGCTTGAGTTCGTTGGGCAGGTAGCCGTCGCTGTCCACCTGGTTGGCGGCGACCTTGAATTCCTGCACGGACCAGTCGAACAGGTCGCGGCGGTTGGTCACCACGGCGGTGGACATCACCGACCAGGCGGCCCAGTAGGAGTGGTTGTTGATCTGCTTGAGCGGCAGGTCGCTCCAGTCGCGCACCACCTGGCTGCCCAGGGTGCTGAACCAGCTCTCGATGGTTTTCGCCTGCTCGGCGTAGGCCGACAGCGGGCGGCTGCTGGAGAACTTCAAGCGCATGTAGGACGATGACAGGCTGCCGAGGGCCCATTTGCGCATGGACTTGCCGGTGTGGTTGAAGTCGGTGCTTTCCAGCGCGCCGGCCTCGGCCCAGGCTTCCAGCCAGTTCATCGCGCACTCCAGGTCGCCCTTGTTGCCGCTGCGCATGTACTTGGTGATGAGCTTGGCGGTGCCGCGCTCCATCTCGGTGATGTCCTTGATCTGGGTGCGGAACTCTTTTTCCGCGTCGGCGTTGAGCGTCGAGCGCGAAGAGTCCGAACCCTTGTACTTGCTGGTGAACTGCAGGCTGCCGGTGTAGGGCGTGGGGATGGCCGGGCAACTGTCCGAATCCTTCTTGCTGCCTTTTTCACCGACGGCGGAGAAGTAGCCCGGCGGCGGCACGAGGTCGGCGGCATGACCGATCCTGGGAAACAGGGGGCCGCCGAACAGCGCTGAGACCACGGCGACGGTCAGGCCGATTCGGGCCACGATGGGAGTCTTGATCTTGCGTAGGCTGGGCATGGCTTTCGTCCCCGCTCTCTCTAGTTGGCGGCCACATTGGCCGACTTGGCGTTGGGGGTCTGACAGAGCTTGGCCTCGACCTCCAGGCCCGCCGGCATGTCTTCCGGCGCCTCGATTTCCAGGGAGAGGAACTGCTGGTTCGACCAGTCTTCGTCGTTGCGCAGCTCGAAGACGTAGCGTCCACCGGTGTCCACGGACTTGGACTGCTCGATCTTCAGCTGTTCGCGGCGACCGTTCATGTACCAGATGGTGTTCTTGAGCTCGTGCACGCCGGGGTCCGAGTAGGTGACGTCGGCGGTGTAGCTGCCCGAGCGGATCGGCAGGGCGCCGCTGTTGACCAGCACCTCGTTGCTGCCCGGATGCAGCTTGACCTTGCGGGTCAGCGCCGGCTTGCCGTTGGCGCAGCCGTTGTCCACCAGCGGCATGGCCTGGCGGTAGAAACTCTTCTGCGCCATGTCGTAGTGGGTGGCGAATTCCCAGATGAGGATCTTCGGCGGCTTGTCGTGGAACTCCTTGCTGCTCATGTAGGCCAGCAGGGAGCTGTCGAAGCCACCGCCGGAAACCGCGTTGTTGAGGATGTCGACCTTGGCGTACTCCTCCAGGAAGCCGGCGAAGTTGTAGGCCGGGCCGCTGTTGGAGGTACCGACCAGCGCGACCTGGGCGTCGCCGCCTTCACCGAACAGGTCGCCGCCGCCCGAATCGCCCACCGGCTCGGTCTCGAAGCGGTCGACGTATTGCGGCGCGTAGCCGCTGCCGCAGAGTTGGGCGGCAGCCTTGTGGAAGGTGCCGAGCTTGGACAGCAGGCCCACGCGCTTGCTTTCGAATTCCTTCTTCGGCACGTCCTTGTAGGCAGGGATTTCCTTCAGCGTCTCGGCCACGATCTTCGCGCTGCGCATCGCGCCGTACGGCGTCCAGTGGTGGTCGCCCTTGAAGTAGAAGGGATGCTCCTGCTTCTCGTCGAACAGCGGGGAGAAGTCCGGGGTGTAGATGCCGGCCTTGCGGAACTGGGCGATGGTCGCCAGGTAGTTCTGCTTGGCCAGTTCGTAGTTGAAGCTGGCCTTCTCCTGCGGGTTGAGCTTCTCGCGGTTCACCAGGCCACGGGTGGGCTGGTAGACCACCACCAGGTCGATGCCCTTGCGCTTGAGTTCGTCGCGCAGCTGCTTGAGCTCGCGCCAGCCTTCGGCGGTGGTGCCGAAGTCGGTGCGCAGGTCATAGGTGGTACGGAACAGCCAGTCTTCCTGGGCCGGCACCAGGTGGGTGAAGAAGCCCAGGTACTTGGTGTTGTAGGCCGCGTCGTTGGCCGCGTTCGGGCACAGCGCAGCGGTCGGCTGGGCGGTATAGGTCGGCGCCGAGGCGTCGGCGGCCAGGGCCTGGTTGGCGAGCAACAGGCTGGCGGTGAGGCCCGACAGGCGCAACAGGTTGGAAGTCATACGTTTCATGGTCGGTCCTCAGTTCTGCAATTCAGCCTGGCTTTCCACGGGGTCGAGCAGCACGGCGCGTTGCTGGCGCACCAGCAGGTCCAGGATCTGGTCCTGTTTCTCGCCGAGCACGCCGTTGAAGCTGATCCCGGAGGATTTGGTCGGGCCGAGCATGGCCACCTTGTAGAGCTCCAGCGAAAGCGGCGAGTCCACCGACAGGGGGCCGGAGCCATTGCCGGCCAGCTTGCCGCCGACCACGATCAACGAGACCTTGGTATCGAAGGGGTCGAGGTCGATGTTGCGGTCGGTGTCGGACAGGTCCTTGATGTGGCCGTAAACGCCCATCAGCTGATTGCCGGCGGCGAGGTTCTCGTACAGGCGGATGTTCACGCTGTTACGGATGCGGATGCCGTGGCGCTGGTTGGCCAGCACCTGGTTGCCGTAGATGAGGTTGTCGCTCGACTCGTAGAGGGTGATGCCGTCGGAGTGATTGCGGTATACCTCGTTGTAGGCCACCAGGTTGCGTTCGGAGTTACGGTCCAGGACGATCCCGGAGAGGTGGTTGTCGTAGGTCTTGTTGTGGAAGATCCAGCTGTCGTTCACCTCACGGGAAACGATGATGCCGTGCTTCTTCCTGGTCCCATGGACGACGTTCTCGGCGATGATCAGGCGGCGCGAGCGGTCGTGCGGGTCGATGCCGTAAATGACGTTGTCCTTGTAGGTGTTGCCGCGCACCACGAGGTCGTCGGCCTCGTAGCAGTAGAAGCCGTACCAGGCGTCGACGAAGGTCGAGCCGATCACCCAGCCCTTGGGACGCGGGCGCTTCATGGTCTTGTCCATGCCCGGGCTGTACTGGGAGATGGAGATGCCGTAGGCCTTGGAGGCGTTGTAGCCGAAGCTGGTGAAGGTGCTGTTCACCAGGTAGGCCTCGGCGCCGCCCCAGGAGATCAGGAAGGGGCGGAATTCATTCGGGCTCTTGAACCAGGCCGGCTCCTTCTTCGCCTCGTTCCAGGCGGTGACCTTGGAGTCGCGCACGAACAGCTTGCCGTCATTGACCAGGAACGCACCGCGGTCCTGGGACAGGCGCAGTTCCTTGACCTTGCCGTCGATCTCCAGGGTCGCGCCCTGGTTCACCACGATCGGCAGGCGGGCGATGTAGATGCCCGGTTCGACCTGCTCCAGCGCGCCCTTGGGCAACTTGCCGGCGAGGTCGGCGAGGCTGACGTAGCCGCCTTCGATGAAGATCGCCTGGGGCATCTGGCGCTGGCGCTTCACCCATTCGGCGAGACGATTCTTGCCGCCGGTGAATTCCTTCAGCGGCTGCTGCTGGACCATGCGCTGCACCACGGCCTTGCCATGCTTGCTGCGGTCGATCTTCTTCTGCACGGCTTCGGCGGTGTAGCCGGAAAGGTCGGGCAGCTTGGGCGGTTCCATGTGCAGCGGCTCGCTGGGCGCGGCAGTCACGGTGTAGTTGCCGGACTCCTTCAGCGTCTTGGTCTGGCCCGGCTCGGTGCCCGAGGAGGCTTCGGGGGCTTTTTCGGCACTGCTGCCTTTTGCATTGTCGTCCTTGCCATGGGCGGCGGCTTCCACCTTGGCGCTGGCGTGGGCCTTGTCCGCGGGCGACGCGGCCCACACCGGCGCGGTGGCGCTGATCAGGCCGCCAAGCAGCAGCGCGGTCAGCGGCAGGGCGTGTAACGGATGGCGGTTCATGGCCGTTGTCTCCTTGCGAGCGCTGGCATGGTTTGTTGGATTCCCTTGCTTGCGGGCGTGACGGGTGAGCCGCAGGCGGTCGTCCGCCTGCGCTTTTGCGTCATTCCCGCCACTGCGGGGAACCATCAACAAACCAGCCATTGCTGCAGTCCTCAGAAGCGCCAGATCACATCGACGAAGGCGTGGTGCATGGTCGAGTCGACGTGGCTGCCGTAGGCGTCGCCGGGCTTGAACACACCGCCACGGAAGCGCACCAGCGCCGACGGTTCGTCGATTGCCTGGCTCATCGATGCTGGCAGCAGGCCCTGCTTGAAGTACTTGGTCATGACCAGGTCGACCTCTTGGCCGATGTCCTTGGAGTCGTTGACCAGCGGGGCGCTGATGCCGCTGTTGCCGATATCCGAGTCGCTGTCCACGCGCCGGAACTTGTTGTAGATGACGCTGGCGTCGTAGTCCTCGCGCAGTTGCCAGGAGCCGAACAGGGTGGCGGCCTCAAGGTTCGAGAGCTCACCCCGGAAGGCCTCGCCGAAGCGATGCGCGCGGGCGCGGGTGCCGGTGAAGTTGGAGCGGTTGCTTTCCAGGCCGGTCTGTTCGAACTGGTCTTCGCCGTTCTTGCCGCCGCCGCTGCCACGGGCGTAGGCACCGCCGACGCGCCACTGCTCGTCGATGTTCCAGCGCAGGCCGAGGTCGGCGCCGTAGGCATCCACGTCGCCACTCTGCTTGCCGGTGGCGATGCGCTCGCCGTTCACCGGAACGGTGGTCAGGCGGTCGCGGTTACCAGTCAGCCAGGTGGCGCTGGCCCAATAGTTGATGGGCATCTGCGAGCGCCAGTTGTAGCCGTCGCCGTTGGCTTCGATGCCGACCCAGGTCAGGTCGCCGGTGGAGCGCTTGTCCAGGGAGTCGACGGTCTCGCCCGGGTCCGGCAGGCTGCCGCTGTCATCGGAGTGGTGCAGGCGCAGGCCCACCCAGTGCTGGGGCATCCACTGCGTGGAGATGTCGCCGAACACGTGGGTGCGGTCCTTGTCGTCCGGCGCCAGGTCGGTGATGTCGGTGCGGTAGTCGGAGAAGCGCTGGGCGGCGCCGACATGGGCACGCAGCAGGGTGGTGTCGAAGGTCCAGTTCAGGGCCTCGATGTTGGTGTCCTGCCACATGCCGCTGTCTTCGCGCAGGCGCTGGCGGCCGAAGCGCAGGTGCTCGCCGGGGTACTGGGTGAGGCCGGCGTAGTCCACCCAGAACTCGCGCAGGGCCAGGTAGGCGTCGTCCGGCTCGCGCTTGTTGTCGCTGCCCTGGGTGCTGTCGTTGTTGATGTCGTCGTTCTGCAGGGTGTCGGTCTGGATGGTGTCGGTGGCGGCGACCGCCTGCCCCATCACGTAGGCGCTCCAGTCGCCCCATTGGCCGAACGCCCAGGGACGCAGGTCGATACCCAGGCCGTTGAGGTCGCCGCCATGGGCAGTGCCCAGGTCGCGGTCGTCCTCGGACTCAGCGGTGATCTTTACGTCGAGGCCGTAGTTCTTTGGCGGTTCCTCTGCCGCCAGGGCAAGACTGCCGAACAGGGTGCCGGCGAGGCTGATGCCGGCGCCGAGCATGGCTGGGAACAGGCGTGCGCGGCGAACGGCGGAAGCCAGAGCACGCGGCTGAATCCCTTGGATAAGAGCAAACGGCGGGGTGGTCATCGTATCGTTGCGCTTCATAGGTTTTCTTGTTCCTGGTTGTTCTGCAGGAGGCTGACAGTGGCTTGCCAGTTGGCGCCGCGCGTTTGCTCCTCGCGCTTGAGCAACTGCTGGGCCGCAGTGCGGTCGGCCGGTTGTATCTGCGGCTCGATCTGCGCCATCAGGTCGGTTGCGGTGGGGACCTGCTGGCGTTTTGCAAGCTCGCCGAAGACGTAAGCGTTGACCAGATTCGGCCGAACGCCACGTCCTTGGGAAAACAATTGCGCGAGCGCCATGTCGGCGCTGGCCTGCCCGGCCCGCGCGGCGATCAGCAGGTGGTCAACTGCTTTTTGCGGGTAGACCTTCCCCAGGTAGCCACGGCGGTAGATCTGGCCGAGGTAGTAATGCGCCTGGGGCTCGGTGGCGGCGGCCTTGAGCAGGTACTGTTCGGCCTTCTGCGGCTCCTGCGGGGCCCACTTGCCGTCGTAGTAGAGGCGGCCCAGCAGCAACTCGGCGCGCGGTTGGGCGGCGTCCTGGGCCTTCTTCAGATAACTGAGCATCTGGTCCAGGTCGCCCAGGTCGGGGTTGTCGTACTGCAGCTTGGCCAGGCTCACCCAGGCCGCCGGGTAGATCGGGGCGATTTCCGTGAGCAGCGCCTGGGCGGCTTGCGGGTCCGGCGTGCCGAGGTTCTCGTCGGCCAGTACGCCAGCCACCGAGTCGACGCGCTCGGAGGGCACGCGACCGGCCTTCCAGGTGGTCTTGAGCGCTTCGATATGGGCCTTCTGCTTATCCTTGTTGCCCTGGATCTGGTACACGGTGGCCAGTTCCATCCAGCACACGTCCATGCGGCTCAGCCAGCGCTGGCAGACCTGCTCGATCTCGCCCAGGTGCTGGTTGTAGGTGCCCTGGGTGCGATAGAGGATGATCTGCGCCAGGTCCGCCTGGGGCAGGCCCTGTTCGCGCCACTGGTCGATGCGCTGCTGCGGGTTCACGTTCGGCCAGGCCTGCGGGTATTGCAGGTAGAGGACGATCAGCGGCACCAGTGCGCTGTCTTCGCCTTCGTTGAAGGCGCGGGTCAGCAGTTGCTCGGCTTCGCGGTGCTCGGCGTCGGTGCCGCCGGGCTTGGCCGCCAGCCATTTGCCCAGGCGGGCGCGGGCGCGCGGGGAGGTCTCGGCCGCTTCGCGGTAGAGCTTCTCGGCGCGGGCCTGCTCGGCGGGGTCGCCGGTGGCGGTCTGCATGTCGGCCAGTCCGACCTGTGCGTCGGCGTACCCCATGGTCGCCAGGGCCTGGAAGTTGGCCTGGGCGGTGGCGATGTCGCCGCGTTCCAGGGCTTCCTGGGCCAGGCGCTGGTCAGGCAGGCCGGCGCAGCCAGCGGCCACGGCGATGGCCAGTGCCAGGGCCAGCTTGGGGGCCATCTTCAGGGCAAGGGCTTCGACGGGACGGTTCATGGCGTGTTCCCTCTTAGCGTGCGGTGGCCAGGGCCATCGCCTTGTTCAGCAGGGTGCGGCCCGGCAGGCCGCCGATGCTGACTTCGGTCGGACGACCGGCGAGCAGGGTGTCCAGCGGCTGGTCCGGCTGGATCTGTACGCGGATTTCCGAGGCCAGGTCGCCGTCCACCGGTGCAGTGCGGACGATGCGGCCGCCACGGACTTCGCTGTCGCCGGCGATCTGGAAGTGCACGGCGGTGCCCGGCGAGAGTTCGGCGGCGTTGCGGTAGGGGAAGCGCGCCTCGACGGTGGCGGTGCTGTCGCGCGGGGTCAGGGTGAAGATGATGTCGCCCTTGTTGGCGAACTGGCCGTTGGCCACACGCTGCTCGACCACGCGGCAGTCGCACGGGCTGGTCAGGGTGCCCTTCATCTGGTGGCCGAACAGCTTCTCGATGTTGCTCGGGTTGAGCTGTTCTTCGGTCAGGTTGCCCTTGAGCAGGTCCAGCAGGTTGGCGGAGAAGGTGGCGATCGGCGCGCCCTTGGCGACGTCGGCGCCGGCTTCCACCAGGCTCTCCACGGTGCCTTCGCGCGGCATGGTGATCTGCTGGTTGGCGACGTTGACCACGCCCGAGTCGGCGTGGGTGACGAAGTACAGGTTGTAGATGTTGTTGAGGATCACCGCGAAGGCGCCGACGCCGACCACGAAGATGGCGGTGCTCAGGGTCACCGCGCGGATGCGGCTGAAGAAGCCCATGCCGCCGCTGCCGATGCCGTGCTTGCGGGCCTTGGTGAAGTTCTCGCGCTGCAGGGTGTTGAGCATGTCGCCGACGCTGATCACTTCACCGGCGAGGAAGGAGGTGATCAGGTAGCGCAGGGCGGCGATCTCGCGCGGTTTCAGGTGCTGGAATTCGCAGCCGACGCGGCGGCTGTCCGGCTCGAAGGAGCGCACCTGGAAGTCGACTTCCAGGGAGAAGCTGATGCTGTCGATCTGGAACAGCAGCTTGCCCTTGTGCAGGTCGCCCACCTGGATCGGCGCGCTGCCCGCGGTGAAGGCGAAGCCGCCGGCGGAGATGTCCAGCAGGCGGGCATCGACGCCTTCACGGTTGGCACCGATGTAGCGGATGCGCGCGGGCAGTTTGACCCGGGCGTGCTGGCGCTGGGCTTCGGATTCGTGCACGACATTGACGTTGACGGCGGTATTCATGTGGGCGAGTCCTGTTGTAGCTAATAGGGGGCGGTCAGACGATGGTCAGCAGTACGGCAACGAAGACGCTGGCCGCGGAAAAGGTCATGGCGCGTGAGGACCAGGTGTTGAACCATTGCTGGAAGCTGGCCAGACCGCGGTCGAGCTTGGTGTTCTGGCGGGTCCACGACTGCTGGTCGAGGCGGAAGAACACGTAGATCTTCACCATGGCGCCGACGATCTGGTTGTAATAAAGAATCAGCGGGTAGGCCGGCCCGATGTGGTGCCCCGACAGCGACAGCAGCAGGGTCAAGATGAATCGGGTGATGCCGATCCACAGCAGGTAAATCAGCAGGAAGACGATGCTGTACTTGATGCTGGCGATGATTGCGGCGACCAGGCCCAGCAGGCAGGTCCACATCGACAGGCGCTGGTCGAACAGCACCACGCTGGTGAACCAGCCCAGGCGTTGCGGGCCCAGGGCAAGGGCGCGGGAGTTCTGCCGCAGGTTGTTGCCGTACCAGCGGAACATCAGCTTGCGGCTGGCCTTGATGAAGCTCTTCTCCGGCGGGTGCTCGACGGTGTTGATCGCCGCGTCCGGCACGTAGAAGGTGTCGTAGCCCAGACGCATCAGGCTGTACCAGCTGGACTTGTCGTCGCCGGTGAGGAACTGGAAGCGGCCCAGGCGCCAGTGGTCGAGGTGGTCGCTTTCCACGTCGGCGATGAAGTCCGGGTCGGTGACGACCTGGGCGCGGAACACCGACATGCGCCCGGTCATGGTCAGCACGCGCTTGGACAGGGCCATGGAGCACATGTTGATGTGGCGCTGGGCGAAGCGCAGCTTGTGCCACTCGCTCATGATGTAGCCGCCCTGCACCTCGCAGAATTCGTTGGTGGTCAGGCCACCGACGTTGCCGAACAGCTTGAACCAGGGCACGGTCTTGCGTACCACGCCGGGCTCCAGCACGGTGTCGCCGTCGATCACCGCGACCACGGCGTGCTCGTCCGGCAGGTCACGGGAGATGGCGCGGAAGCCGTGGGCCAGGCCATCGCGCTTGCCGGTGCCGGGGATGCGCACGAAGTCGAGCGAAACGTGTTCCGGCGGATTGAGTTTCTGCCACTGCTGCTTGATCAGCACCTCGTCGGACATCTCGACGATGGAGCACACCACGGTGGTGGGATAGCCGCAGGCGATGGCCTCCTTGATCACCGAGCGATAGACCATGGACGTGGTCAGTGCATCGATGCGGAAACTGGTGACCATCAGGAATACATGGGATGGATCGGCCGCGTCGCCCATCTTGCGCAGCTTGCGGCGGTAGTAGGGGTAAACGCCGTAGAGGAACAGCATGCCGCGCAGGAAGTGCAGGCCGCCCATGGAATAGCGCCAGATGCCGACCGCACCGATCAGTAGCAGGAAGTCCTTGGAGTCGGCGTCGAACACGGTCTTGGGCACTGCCAGCGCCAAAACCATCAGCAGGCTGAGAAAGGCCAGCCAGCCCAGGGCTTCACCGATTACTCGTTTGTAGGTTTCCATGATGAGATCCGTCAGTCGCGTCGTTGGGGCGGTGGAGGCCCTTGTAGGAGCGAGCCTGCTCGCGAACCCGCCTGGCACCGAGGTGTGGCGGAGAACGTTCGCGAGCAAGGACCGGGTGTCCCCCTCGCTCCTACGAAGAGCCGGTTGCGCTTACCAGCAGATGCCTTCGGCGCGTTCGTCGGTGACGCTCGGCATGAAGCCGATCAGGTCAACGACCTTCTTGCCTTCGGACGCCTTGTTCACCACGTCGACGAACAGCTCGTCGCCATTGCCCAGCACCAGGATGTCGGAGGACTTCACGACGGCATCCAGGTCCGAGACCAGCAGCGAGGAAACGTGGGGGATCTTCGATTCGATGTACTCCTTGTTCGCGCCATGGACGCGGGCGTACTCGACGTTGCGGTCGAAGATCTTCAGGTCGTAGCCCTTGCCGATGAGCATCTCGGCCAGTTCCACCAGCGGGCTTTCGCGCAGGTCATCGGTGCCGGACTTGAACGACAGGCCGAGCAGGCCGACCTTGCGGCTGCCGTGCGCGGCGATGATGTCGAAGGCTTTCTGCACCTGGTGCTGGTTGCTGCGCATGATCGAGCCGAGCATCGGGTGTTCGACGTCCAGCTGGCTGGCACGGTAGGTGAGGGCGCGCACGTCCTTGGGCAGGCAGGAACCGCCGAAGGCGAAGCCGGGCTTCATGTAGTAGCGCGACAGGTTGAGCTTGTTGTCCTGGCAGATGACATCCATCACCTCGCGGCCGTCGACGCCCACCGCCTTGGCGATGTTGCCGATCTCGTTGGCGAAGGTGACCTTGGCGGCGTGCCAGACGTTGCAGGTGTACTTGATCATCTCGGCGACCTCGATGGTCTTGCGGATGATCGGCGCGTCCAGTTCGCGGTAGATCTCTTCCAGCAGGTCGCCGGTCTGGGCGTCCAGTTCACCGATGACGGTCATGGGCGGGAAGTCGTAGTCCTTGATCGCGGTGGACTCGCGCAGGAACTCCGGGTTGGTGCCCACGCCGAAGTCGACGCCGGCCTTCTTGCCCGAGCAGTCTTCGATGATCGGGATCACAACGTTGTTCACGGTACCCGGCAGTACGGTACTGCGCACCACCACGGTGTGGCGGTCTTTCTTCTCGCGGATGGCGTAGCCGATTTCACGGCAGACCGATTCGATGTAGCCCAGGTCCAGGTCGCCGTTCTTCTTGCTCGGCGTGCCCACGCAGATGAACGACACATCGGTGTCCAGAACAGCTTTCTTGAAGTCGGTGGTGCCCGACAGGCGAGCGGAACGGATGCCCTGCTCCAGCAGCGGTTCCAGACCGGGTTCGACGATGGGCGACTTCCCTTTATTGATCAGATCGATCTTGGTGGTGGAAACATCCACCCCGACGACTTCGTGGCCTCGTGCGGACAGGCAGCCGGCACATACTGCGCCAACATACCCAAGACCAAAGATGCTGATTCGCATCGCATTCACCTCGTTCAATTGTCGAGCTTTCAAAGTTGCCCCGAAGGGCGGTTTATTTCGTTTGCCCCGCAGGGCACTTTATTCAGGCTGAAAGAATCCGCGGAAGGCACACTCAGCTGTCCTCCGTACTTCCTCCGGTTAGGCAGGGAAAGTAGTGCTAAACTTCAGAGCACTGTCTTTGGGCAAATTTCAAATACTTGCCCCGTTATGTTTCAGGCGGATTTCACTGTGTGTTCATTTCCGCGCTGATGTGCTCCGGTTTGCTTGGATGATTGCCTTCATCATCTAAAAGTTCAGTTTTTTCATGTGCTTGCGATTGTTCAATGCCAATTGGGAATTATCGTTAGAACAAAAGAGCCCATGTCATCGATGCACTTCGGTGATCTGCATCAATGATCGTTGCGGAAATAGGATTTATCCCGAACAGGGTTAGTTCCTTCCACTCATCCCATCCCTGAAATCTTTTGAAATATCCAAATGACATCATTTGATGCCGCAGTAATGGCAAAAGGGAAGTTGTTCTGGAGTGTATCGTTGCAGTGCAATCTGCAAGGTGCGGAAAAGTTCAATTGAATTTTCGGTGAAATTCGACCGCGCGTCGCCTTCAATAGGTTCGTTCAGCTGCCGTTCAGCTTTCTCCATTGCAAGTTGCAATCGTGAAATGCACGTCATGGCCATGGGCTGTTAGTGGCAATTGAGAGGCTTGGGGAGGGCAAATCAGGGAGGTTTTCTTGCCACGAATGGCAGGTCGGGGGTCGAAAAAAAATCTCACGATTTCTCCCGAAGCAGACGAACGGCTATACAGACCCTATGAACAGTAAGGTCAATCGGGCGTTTTTTGAGCAAGAAATAGACAAGCCAGCCCCTTTTGGCTGACTCATTTCATGGTCAATGGCTTACAGGCGACTTGGCATCAGGCGGAGAGGCAGGGCAGGAACGGCGGGAGGGGAGCCCGATGGGCTCCCGGCAGGACGGGTCAGTCTTCGGGGTGATCGCGCAGGAACACCAGTTGGTCCGCCTTGGAGTGCTCGGCGCTGTAGAAGTAGCCGGCGTAGTTGAAATCCTTCAGGCCCTCGGGGTCTTGCAGGCGCTCCTTGATCACGTAGCGTGCCATCATCCCGCGGGCCTTCTTGGCATAGAAGCTGATGATCTTGTACTGGCCGTTCTTCAGGTCCTTGAACTCGGTGTCGATCACCCGCGCGTTCAATGCCTTGCGCTTCAGCGCGCCGAAGTACTCGTTGGAGGCCAGGTTCAGCAGCACGTCGTCGCCCTGCTGGGCCAGGGCTTCATTCAGCCAGCCGCTGATGCGTTCGCCCCAGAAGGCATAGAGGTCCTTGCCACGGGCGTTGGCCAGTCTGGTGCCCATTTCCAGGCGGTAGGGCTGCATCAGGTCCAGCGGGCGCAGCACGCCATAGAGGCCGGACAGCATGCGCAGGTGGCGCTGGGCGAAGTCGAAGTCGTTCTCGCTGAAGTCCTCGGCCTGCATGCCGGTATAGACGTCGCCCTTGAAGGCCAGCAGCGCCTGCTTGGCGTTGGCCGGGGTGAACTCCGGGTGCCAGCTGCCGAAGCGCGCGGCGTTCAGGCCGGCGAGCTTGTCCGACAGGCTCATCAACTCGGCGATCTGCGCCGGCGACAGTTCCCGCAGGATGCCGATCAGTTCCTGCGCATCATCCAGGTGCTCGGGCAGGGTGAAGCGCTCCGTCACCGGGGCGGTGTCGTAGTCCAGGGTCTTGGCGGGGGAAATCACCATCAGCATCGTGCGGTCTCCTACAAGCGAGCGGCGATTGTAGGGATTCCCACTCAATGGCTCCAGCTATGGGGGCGATTAGCACCGGCTTCGGCAGCGGTCGGCATCGACGGGCCGAACTGCTGATCGGGAAAGGTGGGGAGGGGTATTTCGAGAGGTTGGACTTTTAAAACTAGCGCTCCGCGAGGTCCTCGCCAAGCTATTTCGGCGTAGGAAGAAAAAAAGCGGCTTGAGAAGGAAAAAGACTTTTTATCGTCATGTTTTTTCCTGTATTTCTGGAGCCGTAGACCGCCGAACCCTGCAGACAGGTGGCGGCCCCGGCCCGTCCCCTTATATGCAGTGCTCTCGTGCCCCGGTAGCGAGAGCAGGCGGCTCACCGCGCGGCGGAGCGCTGTAGTGGCATTCCGTCGTAACGCCCCCAGAAGAGGTGAACCGCGTATGGATGACCATGGACGCTCCAGCCCGACCCAGCCCACCCTGTACGTCCTCGATACCAATGTTCTGATCCACGATCCAAACGCCTTGCTGAACTTCCAGGAGCACCATGTCGCCATCCCGATGACGGTGCTGGAGGAACTGGACAAGCTCAAGACCGGTAAGCACACCGTGGCTGCGGAATGCCGCCAGGCGATCCGCCTCATCGATTCGGTGCTGGGCGAAGCGACGCCCGAACAGGTGGAGGATGGCGTCCCCATCCAGCGCGGCAAGAGCGGCCCCTGCGGCAGCCTGTCGATCCTCATGAGCAAGCGGGCCGAGCCGATCACCTGGCTGCCCGAGCACCTCAACGACAACAAGATCATCAACCAGCTGGTGGAGCTGAAGAGTCGCCACAGCAGCAAGCGCGTGGTGCTGGTCACCAAAGACATCAACATGCGCCTGAAGGCGCGCGCCTGTGGGGTGTTCGCCGAGGACTACCACACCGACCAGCTGGTCGACGACGTCGCAATGCTGTCGCGTGGCTATCATTCGCTGTCCGGTTCGTTCTGGGACCGCGTGAGCAAGGTCGAGACCCGTCAGGACCACGGGCGCACCTGGCATCGCGTGCAACTCACCGACAACCTGCCGGCGGTGCACATCAACGAGTTCATCGTCGACGAGCAGGGCTTCGTCGGCTGGATCAAGGGCATCCAGCAGGATGAACTGCTGATCCTCGACCTGCACCAGGAGCCGCTGCTGCACCAGGAAGCCTGGGGCCTGCGCCCGCGCGACATCTACCAGGCGCTGGCCCTCTATGCGCTGCTCGACCCGGACATCCACCTGGTCAACCTGTCCGGCGCCGCGGGCTCGGGCAAGACCATCCTGGCCCTGGCCGCCGCCATCGAGCAGACCATGGTCAGCAAGCGCTACCGTCGCATCATCGCCACCCGCAGCGTGCAGGGGCTGGACGAGGACATCGGCTTCCTGCCGGGCACCGAGGCGGAGAAGATGGAGCCCTGGCTCGGCGCCATCACCGACAACCTGGAGGCGCTGCATTCGGACGACGAGTGCACCCACGGCAGCGTCGACTACATCCTCAGCAAGGTGCCGCTGCAGTTCAAGTCGCTGAACTACATCCGCGGCCGCAGCTTCCAGCAGAGCCTGATCCTCATCGACGAGTGCCAGAACCTCACCCCGCACCAGATGAAGACCATCATCACCCGCGCCGGCAACGGCTCGAAGGTGGTCTGCCTGGGCAACCTGGCGCAGATCGATACGCCCTACCTGTCGGCGACCAGCTCGGGCCTGACCTACCTGACCGAACGCTTCAAGGACTTCCCCCACGGCGTGCACGTGACCCTGCAAGGGGTGCCGCGCTCGGTGCTGGCGGAGTTTGCCGAGGCACATCTGTAACTCACCAAGGCCCGCCAATCGGCGGGCCTTTTCTTTTCAGGCCGGGGTGTTCGCGAGCAAGGACTGGGCGTCTCCTTCGTCCCGTGAGCGCAGTAACAACCGGTGCGGCTCTTCGTAGGAGCGAGCTTGCTCGCGAATCCGCACGGCGCCATCACCTACCCCGCTTATACCTCTTTTTGTATACAATCCTCTTCCCAACGCGCCGCCCGTCGTACTGCCGTCGACGCGCCCCGGGGTTACACTGTTCCCTTGATCGTCCGCATTCTCCGGAGAGTTCCCGCCCGTGCTGACCCATCTCGATTCCCAAGGCCGCGCCAACATGGTCGACGTCACCGAAAAAGCCGTGACGTCCCGTGAAGCCGTGGCCGAAGCCCGGGTGCGCATGCTCCCGGCGACCCTGCAACTGATCCAGGACGGCGGCCACCCCAAGGGCGACGTGTTCGCCGTGGCGCGCATCGCCGGCATCCAGGCGGCGAAGAAGACCCATGAACTGATCCCGCTGTGCCACCCGCTGCTGCTCACCAGCGTCAAGGTCGAGCTCGCCGCCGAAGGCGAGGACACCGTGCACATCGTCGCCCGCTGCAAGCTGGCCGGGCAGACTGGCGTGGAGATGGAAGCGCTGACCGCTGCCAGCGTCGCCGCGCTGACCATCTATGACATGTGCAAGGCCGTGGACCGTGGCATGACCATCGAAAGCGTGCGCCTGCTGGAAAAACTCGGCGGCAAGAGTGGCCATTACTTGGCGACAGATAGCGTGGCAGGAGACACCCCATGATCCGCGTGCAGTACTTCGCCCGCTACCGCGAAGCCCTGGGCCTCGACGGCGAGCAGCTGAACTGGAGCCAGTCCCTGGCCAGCCTCGACGACCTGCGGCGCCTGCTGCTGGAGCGCGGTGGTTCCTGGAGCGTGCTCGGCGAACAGAACCTGATGTGCGCGCGCAACCAGGAGCTGTGCTCCCTGGACGAACCCCTCGCCGATGGCGACGAGGTGGCCTTCTTCCCCACCGTTACCGGAGGCTGAGCCCATGGCGATCCGCGTGCAGCCGGCGGCGTTCGATCCGGGCGCCGAACTCAATGCGATGCATGCCGCCAACGTCGGCGTCGGTGCGGTGGTCGGCTTTGTCGGCTACGTGCGTGATTTCAACGACGGCCGCGAAGTCGGCGGGATGTTCCTTGAACACTACGCCGGCATGACCGAGAAGGCGCTGGAGAAGATCGCCGTGGAGGCCAACCAGCGCTGGCCGCTGCTGCGCCTGGAAATCCTCCACCGTATCGGCCGCCTGGAGCCGGGCGAACCCATCGTCTTCGTCGGCGCCGCCAGCGCCCACCGCCAGGCGGCATTCGACGCCTGCAACTTCGTCATGGACTACCTCAAGACCCGTGCGCCGTTCTGGAAGAAGGAAGACACCAGCGAAGGCCCGCGCTGGGTCGAGGGCCGCTGTAGCGACCAGGCTGCCGCCGAGCGCTGGAAAGGCTGAGTCCATTCGTCGCGCCTGCGCCCTGAAGAGGGCGTGAGCGCGGGGCTTGTCTATGCTCAGTGGCGATGCCAGGGAGGTGTCGTTGCTCTACGCCAAGGAAGCGTTCCGCGCCACGTTGTACATCTCCTGGCTCCAGCGCCGTGCCGGTGAATGCCGTCACGGCGGGATCGCTCGCCAAGGAGATTTCCCATGTACAAGCCCCATTTCGCGCTTAAGGCGCTCACCGCCGCCCTGCTGGTCGGCGGCCTCTGCCAGAGCGCGCTGGCCTGCACCACCATCATTGCCGGGCGCAAGGCCACCGCCGACGGCTCCGTGCTGGTCGCGCGCCTGGAGGACTACACCTACAACAACCACGCCAAGCGCTTCGTCGTGGTGCCGCCGCAACAGTACAAGGACGGCGACACGCTGAGTTTCGACAACGGCGTCAGCGTACCCGCGCCCAAGTCCGGGATGCGCTACACCACCATGCGCGACTGGAACGGCGACCAGCGCGGCGCCCTCGGCCCCTGGAGCGAGTTCGGCGCCAACGAAGCCGGCGTGATTCTCTCTGCCACCAACAGCACCGAGCCCAACGAGAAGGCGGCCAAGGCAGACCCTCTGGTGGCTGACGAGGGCGGGGTGATCGAGGCCATCCTGCCGGACCTGATCCTGCCCCAGGCGAAGACGGCCCGCGAGGGCGTGGAGCTGCTGGGCAAGTACGTCGAGACCCTGGGCGCCGGAGAAACCAACGGCATCCAGATCGCCGACGACAAGGAGGCCTGGCTGTTCGAGATCGGTTCCGGGCACCACTGGATTGCCGTGCGCGTGCCGGACGACGGCTACGTGGTGATGGCCAACGGCATGCGCGTGCACGACGCCGACCTCAACGACAAGGCCAATGTCCTGAGCAGCGCCGGCATCGCCGAGTTCGCCGAGAAGCACCAGTTGCTGGACAAGGTCGACCCGGCGAAATTCAACTTCGCCAAGGCCTTCGGCATCGTCGGCGACGCCTATAACGTCGACCGCGAATGGCTGGTGCAGAACAAGCTGGAGCCCGGCCGCAAACAGGATATCCGCCAGCAGCAGTATCCCTTCTATACCAAGCCCGAGAAGCCCATCAGCGTCGAGCAGGTGGCCGCCATCCTGCGCATCGACAGCTACGCCGGCACGCCGCTGGACGGCAAGAAACCGGCCGGCGACCAGAAGCAGCGGCCGATTGCCATGGAGCGCAACGTCGAGGCGCACATCCTGCAGGTTCGCCCGCAGATGCCCAAGGGCTTGCAGGTGCTGTCCTGGCAATCGCTGGGCAACGTGCGTGACGGCCTGCTGCTGCCGTACTACCTGGAGAGCCTGCGCAGCACGCCGCGGGTGTTCCAGCAGGGCAGCGACGACTTCGACGAACATTCCGCCTGGTGGACCTTCCGTAGCCTGACGTCCCTGGCCCACGCCAACGACAAGCAGTACATGCCCTTGCTGCACGGCTGGCGCGACCGCCTGGAAGGCAGCCTGCGCGCCGCGCAGCCGGCCCAGGACGAGATGCTCAAGGCCCTCGCGCAGAAGGACGGCGAAGCGGCCCGCGCCGCCGCCGAACGCTTCAGCAACGGCACCGCGCTCTGGGCCCTGGACCAGGCGGGCGTGCTGCGCGCCAACATCCTCACCGACCTGACCAAATCCACCGAGCAGAACTACAGCCCCGAGGAGCTGGAGAAGATCAAGCATCTGTAGCGCACTGACGGACGGTACTGCCCCGCACGCGCCGGGGCAGTACCTCCTAGGAGGAATGGGCGGTATCCGCGAACGGGCGCAGGCTGGCGCCAGCCCTTTTTCGCTCTTATTCGCCCTTCTTTGGAAAGCCCCTCCATGAGCCATCTCAGCACCCAGGAATTCCAGGCGCTGGAGATCGCTGTCCTCACCGTCAGCGATACCCGCAGCCTGCACAACGACACCTCCGGCCAGGCCCTGGTCACCGCCCTGCAGCGCGCCGGCCACGCCCTCGCCGAACGCCGGCTGGTCATCGACGACATCTACCAGATTCGCGCCGTGGTTTCGGCGTGGATCGCCGACCCCAAGGTCCAGGTCGGCCTGATTACCGGCGGTACCGGCTTCACCCTGCGCGACAACACTCCGCAAGCCGTCGCTCCGTTGCTGGAGCGCACCGTGGACGGCTTCGGTGAACTGTTCCGGCAGATTTCCCGCGAGGAAATCGGCACCTCCACCCTCCAGTCCCGCGCCATCGCCGGCATCAGCAACGGCACGCTGATCTGCTGCCTGCCCGGCTCCACCGGCGCCTGCCTGACCGCCTGGGAAAAGATCCTCGTGCACCAGCTGGACAGCCGTACCCGGCCCTGCAACTTCGTCCCCCATCTCAAGCGCCTGCCCGAGCGCCCGGTGCTGGCCTGCGGTACCCGGTCATGAGCGCCTGCGGCTGTTCCGGCGCCGGCCTGCGCCCGGTGGACGAGGCCATCGCCGCACTGATGGACTTCGTCCCCATGGCACCTCCGACCGTGCGCGTCGATCTGGAGCACGCGCTGGGCCGCGTGCTGGCCGAGGACATTCGAGCGCCCATCGACCTGCCGCTGTGGGACAACAGCGCCATGGACGGCTATGCCCTGCGCAGCGCCGATCTGGGCCTCACCGGCGCGCGGCTGAAGATTGCCGGCACCATCGCCGCCGGTGATGCCGCCCTGGTCGAGCTGCAACCCGGCCAGGCCATGCGCATCTTCACCGGCGCGCCGCTGCCGCCGGGCGCGGACAGCGTGGTCGCCCAGGAAGACTGCGAGGTCGAGGGCGACTGGTTGCAGGTCCCCGTGGTCGAACACGGCAGCCATGTACGCCGCCGCGGCGAAGAACTTTGCGCGGGCGATGCCCTGCTCAGCGCCGGGAAGATATTGCGCGCCCAGGACCTCGGCCTGCTGGCCAGCGTCGGGCTGGATCGCGTCAGCGTGTACCGTCCGCTGCGCGTCTGCCTGCTGAGCAGCGGCGATGAGCTGCGCGAGCCGGGCGAACTGCTGGCGCCGGGGCAGATCTACAACGCCAACCGCTTCAGCATCGGCGCGCTGCTGCGCGGCTGGGGCATGGAGGTGCACGACTACGGCGTGCTCGCCGATACCCTGGCGGCCAGCCGCGATGCCCTGAGCCTGGCCGCCTCCGAGTGGGACGTGCTGATCACCAGCGGCGGCGTCTCGGTCGGCGACCGCGACTACCTCAAGCAGGCGATCCGCGAACTGGGCGAGCTGCACCTGTGGAAGCTGAAGATGCAGCCGGGCAAGCCGCTGGCGTTCGGCAGCATCGCCGGCAAACCGTGGATCGGTCTGCCGGGCAACCCGGCCGCCGCGCTGGTCACCGCGCTGGTGGTGGCCCGTCCCTTCCTCTGGCGTGCCCAGGGGCGCAGCGGCGTGCAGACGCTGCCGGTGACGTTGCCGGCCGGCTTCGACTGGCCCACGGCCAATTCGCGCCGCCAGTACCGGCGTGCGCGTCTGGAGCTGGATGACGCCGGTGTGGCGCGCATCTGTCTGCACCCGCAGCAGGGCTCGGCCATGCTGCGCGCGGCGAGCTGGGCCGATGGCCTGGCGGTGGTGGAGGCCGGGCGCACCCTGCGCGCCGGCGAGCCGCTGCCCTTCCTGTCTTTCAGCGAACTCGGCGCCTGACGCCGTTCCCGGTCGCCGGTGGGACCGGTGGCCTTCGAAGTGTCCGGGGGAAGCATGCAACTGGTCTGCCCGGCGGGAAGTCTGCCCGCCTTGAAATCGGCCCTGCGCGAAGGCGCCGACGCCATCTACGTCGGCTTTCGCGACGACACCAACGCCCGGCACTTCGCCGGCCTCAACCTCGATGACCGCCAGCTACGCCAGGGCGTTGAACTTATCCACGGCGCCGGCAAGCAGATGTACGTGGCGGTCAACACCTACCCCGGCGCGACTGGCTGGGCGCGCTGGCAGCGCGCGGTGGACCAGGCCGCCGACCTCGGCGTGGACGCACTGATCGCCGCCGACTGCGCGGTGCTCGGCTACGCCGCCAAACGCCACCCGAACCTCTCGCTGCACCTCTCGGTGCAGGGCTCGGCCACCAATGTCGCGGCGCTGGCCTTCTACCACGAGCGCTACGGCATCCGCCGCGCCGTGCTGCCGCGTGTGCTGTCGCTGGCGCAGGTGCGCCAGGTGGCGGCGAACAGCCCGGTGCCCATCGAAGTCTTCGCCTTCGGCAGTCTGTGCATCATGGCTGAAGGGCGCTGCCATCTGTCGTCCTATGTCACTGGCGAGTCGCCGAATCTCTGCGGCGTCTGCTCGCCGGCCAAGGAGGTGCGCTGGAGCGAGGAGCCCGAAGGGCTGACCTCGCGGCTCAACGACGTGCTGATCGACCGCTATGCACCGGACGAACCGGCGGGTTACCCGACCCTGTGCAAGGGCCGCTTCGTGGTCAACGGCGAGCGTTTCCATGCCCTGGAGGAGCCCACCAGCCTCAACACCATCGACCTGATTCCGCAATTGGCGGAAATCGGCGTGGCGGCCGTGAAGATCGAGGGCCGCCAGCGCAGCCCGGCCTATGTCGAGCAGGTCACCTGCGTCTGGCGCCAGGCGCTGGATTCCTGGAAGCGCGCGCCTGAGAACTACCGCGCGCTGACCCAGTGGCAGGAAGCCCTGGACAAGCTTTCCGAAGGCCACCAGACCACCCTGGGCGCCTACCATCGTTCCTGGCAGTGAGGGCGTCGTGATGAAACTGAGCTTAGGCCCGGTGCTGTTCTACTGGGACCGCCGGACACTCCTGGATTTTTATGCGCAGATGGCCGAACAGCCGCTGGACGTGATCACCCTCGGCGAGACCGTCTGCTCCAAGCGCCGTGCACTGTCGCTGGATGACTGGCTCGGCCTTGGCCGTGAGCTGCAGCAGCAGAGCAGGGCGCAGATTCTCATCTCGGGATTGGCGCTGATCGAGGCGGCTTCGGAGCTCTCCGCGCTGCGCAGGCTGTGCGCGAACGGCGAGTTGCAGGTCGAGGCCAACGACATGGGCGCGGTGCAGATTCTCTCCGGCCTCGGCGTCGAGTTCGTCGGCGGCCCTGCGCTCAACGTCTACAACGGCCACACGCTGGCGGAACTGCATGCCGCCGGATTGCGCCGCTGGGTGCCGCCGGTGGAGTGCTCCGGCGAGCAGATCCAGGAGGTGATCGAGCAGGCTCGCGAGCTGGGCATCAGCGAGGTGGAGACCGAGGTGTTCGCCTACGGTCACCTGCCGCTCGCCTACTCGGCGCGCTGCTTCACCGCCCGCGCGGAAAACCGCCCCAAGGACGACTGCCAGTTCTGCTGCATGAACTACCCGGAGGGCATGTCGATGCTCAGCCAGGAAGGCGCACCGCTGTTTACCCTGAACGGCATCCAGACCATGTCCGGCGAGGTCAGCAACCTGCTGGCGGACTACGCCTCGCTGCGTGACTGTGGCGCCGATCTGCTGCGCCTGAGTCCGCGCGCCGAGGGCATGGTGGAGGTGGTGCAGGCCTTCGACCGCGTACGCCAGGGCGCCACGCCGCCGCTGGCGGTGGAAGGCTGCAACGGTTACTGGCATGGTCGTCCGGGCATGCTGCGCAGTGATGAGGTGAACCTGTGCTGAATCTCGAAGCCGGCGCCCTGCGTGCTGCTGATCGCCTGTTGCCGCTGGCGGCGCGGGTTCCGTCCGGAGTTCAGCGCGCGGTATTGCAGCGCGCCGCCAACCGGCTGTTCGCCGACGCGCTGGCTGACGGTGCCTTCGATATCCTCGACGGCCACTGGCTGCGGCTGGAAGTGAGCGATCTCGGCCTGGCCTGGAGCCTCACCCACCACCGCAACGGCCTGCGCTTCGACGACGCCTGCTCGCCCAGCGTGACCATCCGTGGCAGTTGGCGCGACTTCCTGCTGCTGGCGGGTCGGCAGGAAGACCCGGACACGCTGTTCTTCCGCCGCCGCCTGGTGATCGAGGGTGATACGGAGCTGGGGCTGGCGGTGAAGAACCTGATCGACAGCCTCGACCCGGACAGCCTGCCGGCCTGGCTGTGGAGCGCCATGCGCCGCGCCAGCCGGGTAGTACAGGAGAATGCTGAACCGCTCCCGTAGGATGGGTGGAGCGTCTGTCCTTTGGCTTTGTGCCTTGTCTCAGCGGTGAACGCTCAGGCCGGGGTGCGTACGAGGAACTGCAGTTCCTCGTAGAGCATCTCGAAGTCCTGTGCCGGCGCGTCCTGGCCGTAGCGTTTCTTCAGGCCGTATTCGGTGAGGGTGATTTCGTGTTCGGCCTTCACCCCATGGCGTGCCAGGCAGTTCTGCACGCAGTGCAGGTGGCAGCCGTCCACGGCGATGATCCGCCGACCTGAGCAGGCCTTCTTCACCAGCGCCGGTACGTCGCCGCCCACGCCGGCGATGCAGGACATTTCCGCCAGGCCGTCGCGGTCCAGGCGCAGGACGAGGTCATTGGCCAGCTGCGCGAGGTTGGAGCAGCCGGAGCAGGAATACACGAGGGGCAGGTGTGGCGAGGGCGGCATGGGGACCTCCTGGGTGAGTCCCGCAGTGTCCTGCCGCCATGGGCTGGCGCGACATGATCTGAATCAAGTCGACGAGCGGACTACTACCAGTGAGGTAGAGGCTTCCTACAGGTTGGGGCAGATCGGGTGGGGGACGATCAGACCAGGTGATTCTCCACCGCCCACACCGCCGCTTCCACGCGCGAGCGCATGCCCAGCTTGTGCAGCACGCGCTTGACGTGAACCTTCACCGTGCCTTCGGTGATGTCGAGTTTGCGCGCGATCATCTTGTTGCTGTAGCCGTGGGCGAGCTGGCGCAGGATCTGCCGTTCGCGGTCGGTGAGTTCCTCGATGCCCTTGGGACGGTCGTCGCCGCGCAGGGCCTGGGCCAGTACCTGGGTCAGCTGCGGGCTGATGGTGAGCTGGCCGGTGGCGGCCTGGCGGATGTGCTCCAGCAGGCGTTCGGGCTCCATGTCCTTGAGCAGATAGCCGTCGGCGCCGGCACGCAGGACGTTGATCACGTCGTTGCGATCATCGGAGACGGTGAACACCACGATGCGTGCGTCCACGCCCTGTTCGCGCATGGCGCGCAGGGTGTCGAGGCCGGTCATGCCCTTCATGTTGAGGTCGAGCAGGATCATGTCCGGTTCCAGCTCCGCGGCCAGGCGCAGCGCTTCCTCGCCGCTGCCGGCTTCGCCCACGACCTGCAGGTCGTCCTCGAACTCCAGCAGCTGAACCACGCCCTTGCGCATCATCGGGTGGTCGTCGACGAGCAGGATGCGCGCGCGGTCGTCGGTGGGGGTGGCCGTCATGGGTGGGTCTCCGGGGACTGCGACAGGGGTTTGTGGGTGAAGCGCACGCTGACGCGGGTGCCCTGCGGCATGCGTGGGGCGATGCTGAAGCTCGCCTCCAGGGTCTGGCTGCGCTCCCGCATGATGCTAAGCCCATAGTGCCCATTGCGGCTCTGCGCTGGGTCAAAGCCGACGCCGTCGTCGTCGATGGTGATGCACACCTGGTCGTCGGCATCCTCGGCGAGGCTGACCTTCGCGTGGCTGGCGCGGGCATGGCGCACCACGTTGGACAGCGCCTCGCGGACGATCTGCAGGATGTGGATTTCCTCGTTGGGGTTGAGTGGGATATGCGCCATGCGGTTGTCCAGCTCGATGGCCAGGTCGCCGCGCTCGCCGAATTCCTCCACCGTCTTCACCAGCGCCGCTTCCAGGCTGGATTGCTCCAGGCTCAGGCGGAAGGTGGTGAGCAGTTCGCGCAACTGGCGGTAGGCGCTGTTGAGCCCCTCGCGCAGCTCGTCGAGGGTTTCGTCGATCTTTTCCGCGGGCGCTTCGCGCTTGAGCAGGGTGGCCAGGCGGCTGACCTGGATCTTCAGGTAGGACAGCGATTGCGCCAGCGAGTCGTGCAGTTCGCGGGCGATGGTGCCGCGCTCGGCGAACAGCGCCAGGCGGTTCTCCTGCTCCTGTTGCAGGGACAGGGCGAAGGTGCGCGCGATGTTGTCGCAGAAGCCTTCGACGAACTGCCGCTGCCAGTCTTCCAGACGGCCGCTGGCGGTCTCGATGAACAGCTCGCCGAAGCGGTGCTCGCCAATGGACAGCGGCTGCATCAGCAGCGGGTTGAGTCCCTTGGTCGGTTCGCTGCAGTGCTCAGCCTGGGCGCGGCAGTCGCCGCAGTTGCCCTGCAGGCAGAAGCCGCCGGTGATGCCGTCGGTGGTCAGCGAGGTGTAGGCGCGTTCGACGCCGTCCTTGTTCAGGCACAGGGTCACCTTGCCGGCCTGCAGCACGCGTTCGAGCTGGTTCAGCAGTGGTTGCAGGGTGCGTTCGTCGTAGGGGTCCTGGCCCAGGCGGCGGGCGCTGGCGTAGAGCAGTTCCAGGCGCTGGTGGCTGTTGGAGAGGTCGCGGGTCTTGTCTTCCACCCGCGCTTCCAGCTCGCGGTAGATGGCCTGCAGTTCCGTCGCCATCTGGTTGAAACGTTCGCCCAGCTGACTCAGCTCGTCCTCGCCGCTGCTGCTGACCCGCGCGCTGAGGTCGCCCTGGCCGAGCCGGCGGGCGGTGCTGGTGAGGTCGCGCAAGGGGCCGACCACGTGGTAGCTCAGGTCGTAGAGGCTGATGAAGACCACCAGCAGGCTGAGGAACAGGCACAGGCCCTGCACCGTGCTGAGCATCTGCGAGCGCTGCTCGGCGTTGCTCTGCAGCGTGCCGACGAAGGCATCGATATGGCTGACGAAGGTGTCCAGGGTTGCCAGCGCCGGGGCTTCGGAGAGATCGAGCTTGCTCAGTTCCTGGCGCAGTTGTTCGTGCTGCCGGCGGATCGGTGCATCGGTATCGGCGCGCCGCAGCAGGCGGGTGATCTCTTCGCTGTCCAGGCGCGCGCGCAGGGTGGATTGCAGGGCCTGGCGGTTGATCGGCGACGGGTCCAGCGCCAGGCGATAGGTGAGCATGCGCAGCGAGCCGGCCTGATTGATCACCGCCGCGTCCTGGTGCGAATAGTCGGCGAACAGCAGGGCGCTGAACATGCCGGCCAGCGCCAGCGACACCAGCAGGGTGAGGTAGCAGCCGAAGCGCACGACGATGGATTTGCGCAGGGAAGGGCGCCCGGCGGGGGGACTACCCACAAAGAATCGGTCGCTGGCGGAGGGTTCGGTCGGGTGCACCGTATTCATTGAAAATGCCTTAAAAAACAATCAGTTAAGCATTGGTTTCGGTGATACCCACTAGGAGGTAGCGGCGCGCATCTGCTCATGAATCGCCCTTTGGCTCATTGATGACGATCAAGAGAAGGCGACTAGTCCTTACCTAACGTGCGGGCAAAGGCTGTCAGGAAGTGAGCTTAGCCATGCTGTCCCATCGTCAGAAACAGTACTCCGTGCTCGGCATGAGCACACTGGCGTTCGCCGTGAACTTCGCGGTCTGGACGATGTTTTCGATCATCGGTATTCGCATCAAGGAGGAGCTGGGCCTGTCCGAGGCGCAGTTCGGCCTGATGGTGGCGCTGCCGATCCTCACCGGTTCGCTGGTGCGCCTGCCGCTGGGGTTGATCACCGACCGCTTCGGCGGGCGCATCGTGTTCTTCATCCACATGCTGCTGGTGGCCATCCCGATCTACGGCCTGGCCTTCGCCACGCTCTACTGGCACTACCTGGTACTGGGCCTGTTCGTCGGCCTGGCCGGCGGCTCCTTCGCCGTGGGCATCGCCTACACCTCCTCGTGGTTCGAGAAGGAGCGCCAGGGCACCGCCATGGGCATCTTCGGCGCCGGCAACGCGGGGGCGGCGATCACCAACCTGGTGGCGCCGATGATCGTGGTCGCCTTCGGCTGGCGCATGGTCCCGCAGGTCTACTCGGTGGCCATGCTGGTGACCGCGCTGCTGTTCTGGTTCTGCACCTGGACCGACCCGGCCCATGCCAAGGGCGGCGACGCCGACCCGAGCCGCCCGCGGCCGACCCTGGCCAAGCAGCTGGCGCCGCTGGGCGAGCTGCGCGTGTGGCGCTTCGGCCTGTACTACTTCTTCGTCTTCGGCGGCTTCGTGGCCCTGGCCCTGTGGCTGCCCAAGTACTACATCGCCGAGTATGGCCTGGACCTGCGCACCGCGTCCTTCATCACCATGCTGTTCACCCTGCCGTCGGGCCTGATCCGCGCCCTGGGTGGCTGGTTCAGCGACCACTACGGCGCCCGCGCGGTGAACTGGGGCGTGTTCTGGATCTGCCTGGTCTGCCTGTTCTTCCTCTCCTATCCGCCGACCACCATGACCATCCACGGCATCAAGGGCGACGTCAGCCTGGGCGTGGGCCTGAACGTCTGGCTGTTCACCTTCCTGGTGTTCGTCGTGGGCATCGCCCAGGGCTTCGGCAAGGCCAGCGTGTACCGGATCATCCACGACTACTACCCACAGAACATGGGCACCGTCGGCGGCATGGTCGGGGTCATCGGCGGCCTCGGCGGCTTCTGCCTGCCCATCCTGTTCGGCTACGCCGCCGACCACATCGGCGTGCGTTCCTCCTGCTTCATGTTGCTGTTCGGCCTGACCGTGGTCTGCATGGTCTGGATGCACTACGCGATCAAGCAGCAGCAACGCATCGACGGCCAGGCACAAACGGCCGACGTCGACGCTACTCCCATTCCTTCCAGTCAATCCTGAGGTAATGCCGTCATGGGCATGATCGCCAATACCCAACTCAAAGCCGCCAGAGGCCCGCTGCTGGTCGACTGGCGCCCCGAGGACTCCGAGTTCTGGGCGCAGAGCGGCAAGCGCATCGCCGCACGCAACCTGTGGATCTCGATTCCCGCGCTGCTGCTGGCCTTCGCCGTGTGGATGATCTGGAGCACCGTCACCGTGCGCCTGAACGCCGCCGGTTTCAACTTCAGCAACGACCAGCTGTTCCTGCTCGCCGCGCTGCCGTCGATTTCCGGCGCCACCCTGCGGGTGTTCTATTCCTTCATGGTGCCGATGGTCGGAGGCCGTCGCTGGACCGCACTGTCCACTGCTTCGCTGCTGATCCCTTGCATCTGGCTGGGCTTCGCCGTGCAGGACCCGGCCACCCCGTACTGGGTGTTCGCCACCATCGCGCTGCTGTGCGGCTTCGGCGGCGGCAACTTCGCCTCCAGCATGTCCAACATCAGCTTCTTCTACCCGAAGAACCAGCAGGGCACTGCCCTGGGGCTGAACGCCGGCCTGGGCAACCTGGGCGTCTCGGTGATGCAGTTCGCCGTCCCGCTGGCCGTGGCCGGCGGCCTGTTCGGCGCGTTCGGCGGCGAGCCGCAGCAACTGAGTGACGGCGGTCGCCTGTTCCTGCAGAACGCCGGCTGGATCTGGGTGCCCTTCATCGCCGTGGTCTCCGTCGCCGCCTGGTTCGGCATGAACGACATTGCCGATGCCAAGGCCTCGTTCCGCGAGCAGTCGGTGATCTTCAAGCGCAAGCACAACTGGCTGATGTGCTGGCTGTACGTGGCCACCTTCGGCTCGTTCATCGGCTTCTCCGCCGGCTTCGCCATGCTCAGCAAGACCCAGTTCCCGGACATCAACCCGCTGCAGTACGCCTTCCTCGGCCCGCTGGTCGGCGCCCTGAGTCGGCCGCTGGGCGGCTGGCTGGCCGACAAGTTCGGCGGCGCGCGCATCACCCTGTGGAACTACGCGGCGATGATCGCCGGCGTGTTCGCGGTGATCTCCTTCCTGCCCGGCGCAAACGGCTCCGGCAGTTTCTTCGGCTTCCTCGGCTCCTTCATCGCGCTGTTCTTCTTCGCCGGCATCGGCAACGGCAGCACCTTCCGCATGATCCCGGTGATCTTCCGCAACGAATGGGCCGCGCGCCTGAAGAAGGGTGGCTTCACCGAGGCCCAGGCAGCCAAGAACGCCAGCATGGAATCGGCCGCGGTGATCGGTTTCTCCGCCGCCATCGGCGCGTTCGGCGGCTTCTTCATTCCCAAGGCGTTCGGCACCTCGCTGGCCATGACCGGCAGCGCCGAGGGCGCCCTGTACCTGTTCGTCGCGTACTACCTGAGCTGCATCGTCGCCACCTGGTGGTGGTATGCGCGCAAGGGCGCCGAGAGCCCCTGTTGATCGATTGCCGTGGCGGGCGCCCCGTGCGCCCGCCGCAAGACCTGTTTCGCGAGCTTGATTAGCGTTTTAACGCCCGGCGCAGACCGGGTGAGGAGATACAGATGAGTTACCTGCTCGACCGCCTGCAATTCTTCAAGAAGAAGCAGGGCGAATTCGCCGATGGTCATGGCGAAGTCAGCAACGAGAGCCGTGCCTGGGAAAACAGTTACCGGCAGCGCTGGCAGCACGACAAGATCGTGCGTTCCACCCACGGGGTGAACTGCACCGGCTCGTGCTCCTGGAAGATCTACGTGAAGAACGGCCTGATCACCTGGGAAACCCAGCAGACCGATTACCCGCGCACCCGCCCGGACCTGCCCAACCACGAACCGCGCGGCTGCCCCCGTGGCGCCAGCTACTCCTGGTACATCTACAGCGCCAACCGCCTGAAATACCCCAAGGTGCGCAAGCCGCTGCTCAAGCTCTGGCGTGAAGCTCGCGCTGTCCACAACGACCCGGTGGACGCCTGGGCCAGCATCGTCGAGGACTCGGCCAAGGCGAAAAGCTACAAGAGCGAGCGCGGCCTGGGCGGTTTCGTGCGTTCGAGCTGGAACGAAGTCACCGAGATCATCGCCGCCGCCAACGTCTACACCGCCAAGACCTATGGCCCGGACCGCGTCATCGGCTTCTCGCCGATCCCGGCGATGTCCATGGTCAGCTACGCCGCCGGCGCCCGTTACCTGTCGCTGATCGGCGGCGTGTGCCTGTCCTTCTACGACTGGTATTGCGACCTGCCGCCTGCGTCCCCGCAAATCTGGGGCGAGCAGACCGACGTGCCGGAATCGGCCGACTGGTACAACTCCAGCTATATCATCGCCTGGGGCTCCAACGTCCCGCAGACCCGTACCCCCGACGCGCACTTCTTCACCGAGGTCCGCTACAAGGGCACCAAGACCGTGGCCGTCACCCCGGACTATTCCGAAGTGGCCAAGCTCACCGACCTCTGGCTCAACCCCAAGCAGGGCACCGACGCCGCGCTGGGCATGGCCTTCGGTCACGTCATCCTCAAGGAATTCCACCTCGACAAACCCAGCGCCTACTTCGTCGACTACTGCCGCCAGTACACCGACATGCCGATGCTGGTGCTGCTGGAACCGCACACCGCCGGCGTACTCAAGCCGACCCGCTACCTGCGCGCGGCGGACCTGGCAAACAACCTCGGCCAGGACAACAACCCCGAGTGGAAGACCATTGGCCTGGACGAAATCACCGGCGAGCTGGTCTCGCCCACCGGCGCCATCGGCTACCGCTGGGGCGAGTCGGGCAAGTGGAACATCGAGGAGAAGGAAGGCGGCGAGAAGCGTGAAACCCGCCTGGCCCTGACCCTGATCGAAGGCCCGGAAAAGGCCTGCGACGTGGCCTTCCCGTACTTCGCCGGCCAGGAACATCCGCACTTCAAGGGCGTGGACAACGACGAGGTGCTGGTGCGCCGCGTACCCTTCCGCGAAGTCACCGGTGCTGATGGCCAGACCCTGCGCGTCGCCACCGTGTACGACCTGCAGATGGCCAACTACAGCGTCGATCGTGGCCTGGGCGGCGGCAACGTGGCCGCGTCCTACACCGACGCCAACGTGCCCTACACCCCGGCCTGGCAGGCCCGCATCACCGGCGTTCCGGCGGCCCGCGCGATCCAGGTGGCCCGCGAGTTCGCCGACAGCGCCGACAAGACCCACGGCAAGGCCATGGTCATCATCGGCGCCGCGATGAACCACTGGTACCACATGGACATGAACTACCGCGCGGTCATCAACATGCTGATGCTGTGCGGCTGTATCGGCCAGAGCGGTGGCGGCTGGGCGCACTACGTCGGCCAGGAGAAACTCCGCCCGCAGACCGGCTGGGTCCCGCTGGCCTTCGGCACCGACTGGAGCCGTCCGCCGCGGCAGATGAACGGCACCAGCTTCTTCTACCTGCACAGTTCGCAGTGGCGCCACGAGAAGATCTCGATGCACGAGGTGCTTTCCCCGCTGGCCGATACCAGGCAGTTCCCCGAGCACGCGCTGGACTACAACATCCGCGCCGAGCGCATGGGCTGGCTGCCATCCGCCCCGCAGCTCAACCGCAACCCGCTGCGCATCGCCGCCGACGCCGAGAAGGCCGGTATCCCGGTACAGGACTACGTGGTGCGCGAACTCAAGGCCGGCAACCTGCGCGTGGCCAGCGAGCAGCCGGACGATCCGCAGAACTTCCCGCGCAACATGTTCATCTGGCGCTCCAACCTGCTCGGCTCCTCGGGCAAGGGCCACGAGTACATGCTCAAGTACCTGCTGGGTGCGAAGAACGGCGTGATGAACGACGACCTCGGCAAGGCCGGCGGCCCGTGCCCGGGCGAAGTCGATTGGGTCGAGCAGGGTGCCGAAGGCAAGCTGGACCTGGTCACCACCCTGGACTTCCGCATGTCCTCCACCTGCATGTATTCGGACATCGTCCTGCCCACCGCGACCTGGTACGAGAAGGACGACCTCAACACCTCCGACATGCACCCCTTCATCCACCCGCTGTCCGCCGCTACCGATCCGGCGTGGGAAGCGAAAAGCGACTGGGAAATCTACAAGGCCATCGCCAAGAAGTTCTCCGAGGTTTCCGTCGGCCACCTGGGTGTGGAGAAGGACCTGGTCACCGTGCCGCTGCTGCACGATACCGCCAACGAACTCGCGCAGCCCTTCGGCGGCAGCGACTGGAAGAAGGGCGAGTGCGAACCGGTCCCCGGCCGTAGCATGCCGACCCTGCACGTGGTCGAGCGTGACTACCCGAACACCTACAAGAAGTTCACCTCCCTCGGCCCGCTGCTGGACAAGCTGGGCAACGGCGGCAAGGGCATCGGCTGGAACACCGAGAAGGAAATCAAGCTGCTCGGCGAGCTGAACCACAAGGTCACCGAGACCGGCATCAGCCAAGGCCGTCCGCGCATCGAGAGTGCCATCGACGCCGCCGAGGTGATCCTCGCGCTGGCGCCGGAAACCAACGGCCAGGTCGCGGTCAAGGCCTGGGACGCGCTGGCGAAGATCACCGGCCGTGAGCACACTCACCTGGCGCTGCCCAAGGAAGAAGAGAAGATCCGCTTCCGCGACGTCCAGGCGCAGCCGCGCAAGATCATCTCCAGCCCGACCTGGTCAGGTCTGGAAGACGAGCACGTGAGCTACAACGCCGGCTACACCAACGTTCACGAGATGATCCCGTGGCGCACCCTCACCGGCCGCCAGCAGTTCTACCAGGATCACCCCTGGATGCAGGCCTTCGGCGAAGGCTTCGTCAGCTACCGTCCGCCGGTCAACACCCGCAGCACCGACAAGCTGTTCAACAAGAAGCCCAACGGTCACACCGAGATCACCCTGAACTGGATCACCCCGCACCAGAAGTGGGGCATCCACTCCACCTACAGCGACAACCTGCTGATGCTCACCCTGTCGCGCGGTGGCCCGATCATCTGGATGAGCGAGAACGACGCCAGGCGCGCCGGCATCGAGGACAACGACTGGGTCGAGGTCTTCAACGCCAACGGCGCCGCGACCTGCCGCGCGGTGGTCAGCCAGCGGGTGAAGGACGGCATGGTGATGATGTACCACGCCCAGGAACGCATCGTGAACCTGCCGGGCAGCGAGACCACCGGCACCCGCGGCGGCCACCACAACTCGGTGACCCGCGTGGTCTTGAAGCCCACCCACATGATCGGCGGCTACGCCCAGCAGGCGTGGGGCTTCAACTACTACGGCACCGTCGGCTGCAACCGCGACGAGTTCGTCGTGGTGCGCAAGATGAACAAGGTCGACTGGCTCGACGAGCCGGAGCAGGGCGGGCTGGGCGGTGACGCCCTGCCGCAACCGCTGCCCCAGGACATTTGAGGATTACTGCCATGAAAATTCGTTCGCAAGTCGGCATGGTGCTGAACCTCGACAAGTGCATCGGTTGCCACACCTGCTCCATCACCTGCAAGAACGTCTGGACCAGCCGCGAAGGCGTCGAGTACGCCTGGTTCAACAACGTCGAAACCAAGCCCGGCATCGGTTACCCGAAAGAGTGGGAGAACCAGGAGAAGTGGAAGGGCGGCTGGAAGCGCAACGCCGACGGCTCCATCGTCCCGCGCATCGGCGGCAAGTTCCGCGTGCTGGCGAACATCTTCGCCAACCCGGACCTGCCGGAAATCGATGACTACTACGAGCCCTTCGACTTCGACTACCAGCACCTGCACACCGCGCCCAAGGCCCAGCACCAGCCGGTCGCCCGGCCACGCTCGCTGGTCTCCGGCCAGCGCATGCAGAAGATCGAGTGGGGCCCCAACTGGGAGGAAATCCTCGGCACCGAATTCGCCAAGCGTCGCAAGGACAAGAACTTCGACCAGGTCCAGGCGGACATCTACGGCGAGTACGAAAACACCTTCATGATGTACCTGCCGCGCCTGTGCGAGCACTGCCTGAACCCGGCGTGCGTGGCTTCGTGCCCGAGTGGTGCGATCTACAAGCGCGAAGAGGACGGCATCGTCCTCATCGACCAGGACAAATGCCGCGGCTGGCGCATGTGCATCAGCGGCTGCCCGTACAAGAAGATCTACTTCAACTGGAAGAGCGGCAAATCCGAGAAGTGCATCTTCTGCTACCCGCGCATCGAGGCCGGCCAGCCGACCGTCTGCTCGGAAACCTGCGTGGGCCGCATCCGCTACCTCGGTGTGCTGCTGTATGACGCCGACCGTATCCACGAAGTGGCCACCTGCGAGAACGAGCGCGAGCTCTATCAGAAGCAACTGGAAATCTTCCTCGACCCGTTCGACCCGAAAGTGATCGAGCAGGCGCGCAAGGACGGCGTACCGGACAGCGTCATCGAGTCCGCGCAGAAATCGCCGGTGTACAAGCTGGCGATGGACTGGAAGCTGGCCCTGCCGCTGCACCCGGAATACCGCACGCTGCCGATGGTCTGGTACGTGCCGCCGCTGTCGCCGATCCAGAACGCCGCGTCCGAAGGCCACATCGGCAGCGACGGGGTGATCCCGGATGTCGAATCCCTGCGCATTCCGGTGCAGTACCTGGCCAACCTGCTCACTGCCGGCGACATCGCCCCGGTGCTGCTGGCCCTCAAGCGCCTGCTGGCCATGCGCGCCTACAAACGCTCCGAGCACGTGGAAGGCAAGCAGGACCTGGATGTGCTGAAGAAGGTCGGCCTGACGGTGAACCAGGTGGAAGAGATGTACCGCTACCTGGCGATCGCCAACTACGAAGATCGCTTCGTCATCCCCACTGCCCATCGCGAGGAAGCGCTGTCGGATGCCTTCGCCGAGCGTTCGGGTTGCGGCTTCAGCTTCGGCAACGGTTGCTCCAGCAACTCCGGCGTCAACCTGTTCGGCGGCAAGGCCGTGGACAAGCGCAACGTCATCCAGACCGTGCAGATACAGGAGTGAGCGCCATGACCATTTCCATGGAAAGCCACAGCCAGTTACTGAAGCTCAGCGCGCTGCTGCTGGACTATCCGCGCGTCGAACTGCGCGAAGAAAGCCTGGCGCTGCACGCCCTGATCCGCACCTGCGACCTGCCCGAGGCGCAGCGCGACGGCCTCGCCGCGTTGCTCAACGAGCTGTGCCAGGGCGACATCCTCGACGTGCAGGCCCGATACGACGGCCTGTTCGAACGCGGTCGCTCGGTCTCGCTGCTGCTGTTCGAGCACGTGCATGGCGAATCCCGCGACCGTGGCCAGGCCATGGTCGACCTGATGGACCGCTACACCCAGGCGGGCCTGGCCATCGACGTCAACGAGCTGCCCGACTACCTGCCGCTGTACCTGGAGTTCCTCGCCCTGCAGGACGCCGAATCGGCCCGCGTGGGCCTGGCGGAAGTCGCGCACATCCTCGCGCTGATCGCGCTGCGCCTGGAGGAACGTGGCAGTGCTTATGCCGCCGTGTTCCAGGGCCTGCTGGAGCTGTCCGGCGAGCGGCCGGACCTGGGCGCGCTCAAGCGCGACCGCGAGCAGGAAGTGCGCGACGACAGCCTGGAAGCCATCGACAAGGCCTGGGAGGAAACCCCGGTGAGCTTTGCCGAGCCGGCCGCCGGCTGCCCGTCCACCAGTGCGCGACGTGTCTCCACGTCCGCCGAACAACCCATGCAGTGGGTCGCCCAGCCGGTTCCGCAGATGCAGTACCGGGCGGCCAAAGTAGGAGCCTGACCATGTCCCTCGATCTTCTCGCCTTCGGGATCTACCCCTACGTCGCGCTGCTCATCTGCCTGATCGGCAGCTGGGCGCGCTTCGACCTTTCGCAATACACCTGGAAAGCCGGCTCCAGCCAGATGCTGAGCAAGAAGGGCATGCGCGTGTACAGCAACCTGTTCCACGTCGGTGTGCTGTTCATCCTCGCCGGCCACTTCGTCGGCCTGCTGACTCCGCACTCGGTCTACGAGCACCTGATCAGCACCGAGCAGAAGCAACTGCTGGCGATGGTTTCCGGTGGCTTCTTCGGCATTCTCTGCTTCATCGGCCTGACCGGCCTGATCCTGCGCCGTCTGACCAACGAGCGCGTGCGCGCCACCGGCAACGCGTCGGACCTGATGATCCTGCTGGTGCTCTACGTCCAGCTGATCCTCGGTCTGTCCACCATCGTCGCTTCCACCCATCACCTGGATGGATCGGTGATGGTCATGCTCGCCAACTGGGCGCAGTCCATCGTCACCCTGCAGCCGCTGGCCGCCGCCGAGGCGATCGCGCCGGTATCGTTGGTCTACAAGCTGCACGTGACCCTCGGCCTGACCCTATTCGTGCTGTTCCCCTTCACCCGCCTGGTGCACATCGTCAGCGCCCCGGTGTGGTACTTCGGACGCCGTTACCAGGTGGTCCGCACCAAGCGTCGCGCAGCCTGATGAAGCGGCGGATGACGCTGGCGCGTCATTCGCTTCACGCTCTTCCCCTTCTCCCTTCAGGGAGAGGGCCGGGGAGAGGGTTACGGAGGTCATTGAAATGAGTTGTTCCCACTACGAAGCCAAGGTCGAGCATGTCGACCTGCCTGCCATCTCCGTCAACGGCGTCGCCATCGACGAGGGCGAACTGGCCCGTGAGCTGCAATACCACCCGGCCGCCAGCCATGGCGAAGCCCTGTATTCCGCCTGCCGTGCGTTGGTCGTGCGCCAGCTGCTGCTGCAACGCGCCGACACGCTGGGTCTGGCGGCCGACGCGGAGGAGGGCGAGGCCCCGGAAGAAGCACGTATCCGCGCACTGATCGACCGTGAGGTTGGGGTGCCCGAGGCGGACGAAGCCAGCTGCCGCCAGTGGTATGAAGCCAACCCGACCCGCCTGAGCACGCCTTGGCGCATGCGCCTGCGCCACGTGCTGCTGGGCTGCGCGCCGGACGACCTGGAAGGCCGCGCCAAGGCCCGCGAACAGGCCGAGGAACTGCTGGCCGAACTGCGCGAGCATCCTGAGCGCTTCGCCGAAAAGGCCATGCGCTTCTCCGACTGCCCGTCGAAGGACGACGGGGGTGATCTGGGCTGGATCGAGCCGGGGCAGACCGTCCCCGAATTCGAAAGGCGTCTCCTGCAACAGCAACCCGGCCTGCTCGGTCATCCGCTGGAGAGCCGCTACGGCCTGCACGTCGTCGAGCTGATCGAGCGCGACGGCGGCGAGCCGCTGGACTTCGAGCAGGCCCGCCCACGCATCGCCGGCTACCTGCGCGCCCAGGTGCTGCAGCGCGCGGTCAGCCAGTACATCAGCGTGCTGGCCGGTGAGGCGCGGATCGAGGGCTTCGCCTTCGATGGCGCGGAGAGTCCGCTGGTGCAATGAACCGGGTTCCGGGCCCCTCTCTCCCGACCATCCCTCCCCAAGGAGGGAGGGGCTTCGGAAACGGATACGAATATCGGTCCTCACCGCGCCTCGCGCCGGCCGACCGCCCGGAGTGAAACACCATGTCCGAATGGATCGACGGCCAGGGTCGAAAAATCGACTACCTGCGCCTGTCCGTAACCGACCGCTGCGATTTCCGCTGCGTCTACTGCATGTCGGAAAACATGCGCTTCCTGCCGCGCCAGCAGGTGCTCACCCTGGAGGAGATCGAGCGGGTGGCGCGGATATTCGTCGAGCGCGGTGTGAAGAAGCTGCGCCTGACCGGCGGCGAACCGCTGGTGCGCCCCGGCATCGTCCACCTCTGCGAGCGCCTGGCTGCGCTGCCCGGCCTGCGCGAACTGTGCATGACCAGCAATGGCTCGCAGCTCACCCGATTGGCCGGTGATCTCCACGTCGCCGGCCTTGCCCGCCTGAACATCAGTCTCGACACCCTCGACCCGCAACGCTTCGCCGCCATCACCCGCACCGGCCGCCTGGAGCAGGTGCTGCGCGGCATCGAAGCGGCGCAGAAGGCCGGTTTCGAGCGCATCAAACTGAACTGCGTGGTGATGAAAGGCCGCAACGCCGACGAGGTGCCGGCGCTGGTGGACTACGCCATCGCTAACGGGCTGGACATCAGCTTCATCGAGGAAATGCCCCTGGGCCAGGTCGGCCGCGAGCGCGAGGAAAGCTTCTGCTCCAGCGACGAAGTCCGCGCGCTGATCGCCGAGCGCCACGAACTGCTGGACAGTGCCGAACACAGCGGCGGCCCGGCGCGCTACGTGCGTCTGGCCCGGCATCCGGGTACGCGCATCGGCTTCATCTCGCCGCACTCGCACAACTTCTGCGCCACCTGCAACCGCCTGCGCCTGACCGCCGAAGGCCGTCTGCTGCTGTGCCTGGGCCACGAGCATTCCCTCGACCTGCGCGGCCTGCTGCGGCGCCATCCGCTGCACGACGAACCCATCCTCGAAGCGCTGCATGGCGCCTTGCAGCGCAAGCCGGCGCGCCACGAATTCAGCGTGGGCGAGGTGCAGGTCCTGCGCTTCATGAACCTCAGTGGCGGCTGACCCTTCCTCCCACGGCGGGCCTTGCGCCCGCCCTTTGCCTTGCTTGCATCAGTTCCCGGCCACCTCGCCGATCAGCCCCCTCCCTGTGGGAGAGGGCTGGGGTGAGGGCGCCCCTTGCGCGCGTCATCGAGCACCGCACTGACGTGAGCTTTCTTTTCTGCAACAGAAAAAGGCCCCGGCGACATGAGCGTATCGCGGGGCCTCGGGCAATCTGCCAAGTTGAACCGTGGAATCTACGGAAAATCATGCAAGTGAAGTGTTCGACTCCTCCTCGGATTGGCTGGAACACGTCCAGCCTAAGGCCAGTGACCCGCGGCCGACATTCCTCCGAAGGAGTAGCGGCGGGGCAGCAAAGGAGAGTGCGCCGGACGGTCGCAGGACCCGATTGACGTTCTGTACTTTTTAGTCCAGATTGGATTTTAAGTTTATGCGTGATGGCACGCATGGACGAACAACAACAAGACGGTCGCCTGGGTAAGAGCAAGGCAATGCTGCTGCGGCGTTCTGCGCCGCGACCCCGGACGAGCCAAGCTCTTCCTGTGCACTGCCAACGAGGTACCGGCGCACGGCTGCCGGGTTCCCAGACTACGCCACGGAGTTCATCGATGAATCGTAAAGCCCTGCTGGGCGGCCTGCTGCTGGCTGCCTTCGCCACCTTCTCCCACGCTGACGACAAGCCGCTGCGCATCGGCATCGAGGCGGCGTACCCACCCTTCGCCTACAAGACGCCCGAGGGCGGCATCGCCGGCTTCGACTACGACATCGGCAATGCCCTGTGCGAGCAGATGAAGCGCAAGTGCCAGTGGATCGAGCAGGAGTACGACGGCCTGATCCCCTCGCTGAAGGTGCGCAAGATCGACGCCGCGCTGTCGTCCATCACCATCACCGACGAGCGCAAGCGCTCCGTGGACTTCACCCACAAGTACTACTTCACCCCGGGGCGCCTGGTGATGAAGGAAGGCTCGCAGCTGGACGACCAGTTCAGCCAGCTCAAGGGCAAGAACATCGGCGTGCAGCGCGGCTCCACCGCCGACCGCTTCGCCACCGAGGTACTGGGCAAGGCCGGCGCCAACGTGGTGCGCTACACCAGCCAGGACGAGATCTACCTGGACCTGGTCGCAGGCCGTCTGGATGGCACCTTCGCCGACTCCATTCCGCTGGAGATCGGTTTCCTGCAAACCGAGCGCGGCAAGGGCTTCGCCTTCATCGGGCCGGAGTTCAAGGATCCGAAGTACTTCGGCGAGGGCGCGGGCATCGCGGTGCGCAAGGGCAATACCGAGCTGGTCGGCCAGCTCAATGCCGCCATCGACGCGCTGCGCGCCAATGGCAAGTACAAGGAAATCGAAGGCAAGTACTTCAAGAGCGATATCTACGGGGACTGATGTTTCCGTCGCGTTGCAACAAAGGCCGCCTTCGGGCGGCCTTTTTATTTTGCCTTTCGTAGGAGCGAGCTTGTTCGCGATGCTCTTGTAGGGCGAATAACGCTGCAAGCGTTATCGGCTGAATTGGGGGGGAGGTGTTTCTGCGCCGCTTCGGCGTGTGTTGATGGATTTGTTTCGCCCCCTCGGGCGACCTACTTTGGCAAACGCCCCAAAGTAGGCAAAGGTCTCGTCCCGACATCCGGGTCTTCGCTTCGCGAAGACTGATTCGCTGCGCTCACCCTTCGGGCCAGCCTTCGGCTGTTACTGCGCTACGCTCCGTTTCCCTCCTTCCGGCATTGCTCCGAGAGTCGGCGTAGAGGGCCATCCCTGGCTCTCTACGCCTCTCGCGGCATCCATGCCGCTCGCCCCTCTGCGCAATACCTCCACTCGGCCTCTTGATGGGACTCTGCGTGCGCCAGGGACTGTGGGTGTTCTTCGTAGGATGGCGTAGAGCAAAGCGAAACCCATCACGGCGAATAGTGCTGCGCGTTATTCGCCTTACAGGTGTTCCTCCCGCAACGCGGGTGCTATGGCCGGCCTTCGCGGAGAAGCTCCGCTCCTACGAGAGCAGAAGCAGCGCGAGGCAAGACGCTTTGCTTTCGCTTTGCACTGGAGACTTCCATAGAACCCCAGCGCGCTCCGGAGCGCCCCTTCAGGAGGCTGAGTGGAATCGGAGTTTCAGGGGTTGAGCGACATGGATGTCGCGAGAGCGTCGTTGGGCCATGGATGGCCCGTCGACGCGGGCCCCTGAAACTTCGATGGAGCGAGGGAACCCCGGCGAAGCCGGGGCCGGATGCAGGGGCAAGCCTTCTTGGTTATTTCTTCGGCGTTTGGAAGAAGTGACTCGCCCGAGGGGGCGAAACAAGGAACATCCGAGCACGCCGAAGCGGCGCAGAAATACCCAAACACAAACGAAGAGCATCGCGGACAGAGTCCGCTCCTACGAGTTGAAGCCAGCGAGAAAATTCCCCTTCAGGCCTCCTCCTTCAACTCCTTCAGGTGCTTGTACACCGTCGCCCGCCCCATGTTCAGCACATTGGCCACATAGTTCGCCGCGCTCTTGCCCTTGAACGCCCCCTCTGCATGTAACGCCAGGACCAGCTCGCGCTTGTGGTCGCGGCTGAGGGTGGAGAGGCTGAGCTGGCGCTGGCGCAACCAGGCATGGAGGAAGGTGTTGATGCGCTCCTGCCAGTCATCGCGGAAGAGCGCGTCGGGCTGCGGGACTATCTTGTTCGAGGAAAGGAACAGGTCCAGCGCCGCTTTGGCCGTCTCGAACAGGGTGATGTTGAGGTTGATGCACAGCACCGCCAGCGGCTCGCCCTTGGCGTCGCGCAGCACGGTGCTGATTGAGCGGATCTTCTGCCCGTCCCAGTTGAGCTTCTCGTAGGGGCCGATGTTGCGTTCGTCGTGGCCGCCTTCGAGCATGTCTTCCAGGGCAGAGTCGTCGCCGATCTCGCGTTTGGAGATGTTGTTGGCCAGGTAGGCCACGCGCTGGTTGCGCAGGTCGTGGATGACCACTTCGGCGTGGGGGAAGAACAGGGCGGCGATAGCGTCGGCGATGGCCTTGTAGTTGTCCAGCGGATCAGCGGCGGTCATGGGCAAGGCTCTCGGGGCGGTGGGGCGGGCGCTGGCGAGTTTGCCGCAAGCGCCCGCGGGCTGTCACGGTCAGTTCTGCAGCAGGCGTGCCGGCGAGAGCATCTCGGCGCTCAGGCCGTGACGCGCCAGGTGCTCGGGCAGCGCTTCGCGACGGATCAGCGTGGCGCTGGCCTCACCCATTGCCGCCGAGGTCTGGATGCCGTAGCCGCCCTGGCCTGCAACCCAGTAGAAGCCGGGTGTGGCCGGATCGTAGCCGGAGACCAGGTCGCCGTCGGCGAAGAACGAACGCAGACCCGCCCAGGTGTGGCTCGGTCGGCGGATGCTCAGGGTGGTGTGTTCCTCGATCTGGTAGATGCCCAGGGCGATGTCCAGCTCTTCGGGCTGCACGTCGTGGGGCTCCACCGGGTCGGCATTGGCCGGCGAGCCGAGCAGCATGCCGGCGTCGGGCTTGAAGTAGAAGGATTCGTCCAGGCTCACCAGCACCGGCCAGGCGTGGCTGTCGACGCCTTCCGGCGGGCTGAACAGGAAGGCCGCGCGGCGCTTGGGCGTCAGCCCCAGCGGGGCGACGCCGGCCAGTTCGGCGATCTTGTCGCACCAGCCGCCGGCGGCGTTGACCAGCACGGGCGCGCGGTAGGTTTCCTGCACGCAACGTACTTCCCAGCTGCCGTCGATGCGCTTGATTTCCAGGGCCTCGCTGTCCAGCTGGACGCTGCCGCCGTTGCGGCGAATGCCGCGCAGGTAGCCTTGCAGCAGGCCGTCGGTATCGATGTCGGCGGCGCTGGGGTCGATCATCGCGCCGTGGACCTTCTCGCGGCGCAGTACCGGGACGATGGCGCAGGCCTCGTCGGCGTCCAGCAGGCGCATTTCCGGCACGCTGGCGCGGGCGCTCTCGTACTGGCGCTGGAGCTCTTCGGGGTTGCCTTCGAAGTCCACGGTCATCTCGCCGCGCGGGGTGAGGATCGGGTGCTCGACGAAGCCTTCGGGCGGATTGTCGAAGAAGGCGCGGCTGGCGGCGGTCAGCGCGCGGACCTGTGGCGTGCCGTAGGCGACGGTGTAGAGTGCCGCCGAACGGCCGGTGGAGTGGTAGCCGGCGTGGGCTTCGCGCTCCAGCACGGCGACCTTGCCGTGACGGGAGAGGAAGTAGCCGGTGGAGGCGCCGGCAATGCCGCCGCCGATGATGAGGAAGTCGACTTCGATCATGTTCGTCTCCGGCTCAGGCGTTCTTGGTCTGGAGGTGGTAGAGCGCATTGGCCAGGGCTACGTCTTCCAGGCCCAGGCCGATGGAGCGGAAGAAGGCATGGCGCTGGTAGTCCGGCTTGGCGGCGCGGCCGCTGACCAGTTCCGGCAGGTCGCCGCGAATGCTGCCGTCCCAGCCGTGCTCGTCGCGGGCCAGGCGCATCTCGCCGGCTGAGTCCGGGGTGGTGGCGCGGTAGTCGCAGTACACATCCATCTGCGCCAGGGATTGCGGCGGGACTTCGTGGGCGCGGGCGACGTTGGTGCTGATGGAGGTGATCAGCGCCGGCTTGGTGAGGATCGCCGGGTCGAGCACCGGGGTGCCGGAGGAGGTGCACAGCAGCACCACGTCAGCATCGGCTACGGCGGTTTCGATACTGGTAGTCGATTCGGCGCGGGAATCGATGGCTCCGAACTGGGCCAGCACGCCGGCGCTCAGGTTCGGCGAGTAGACCCGGATGCTCTGCCAGTCGCGCAGGCCGGCGACGTAGCGCAGGTGCGCGCGGGCGACCGGGCCGCTGCCGACGATGACCAGGCGCTTGGCGTCAGGGCGCGCCAGTTCCTGCACCGCGAGGGCGGTGGTGGCGGCGGTGCGCGCGGTGGTCAGGCTGCCGGCGTCGCACAGCAGCAGCGGCTGGCCGGTCTCCATGGACATCAGCAGGCTCCACGCGGTGACCAGCGATTTGGGCTGGCGCACGATGTACGGCGAGGTCTTCACACCGTAGACCTTCTGCGAGGCGAGCACGCCCAGGTAGTTGATGAAGTCGCCACCGCCGTTGGGGAATTCCACCAGTTGCTGCGCGGGTTGCACGGCGTTGCCGCCGGCCAGCTCGGCGAACATGTCGCGCATCGCCTGGAGCACGTCGACCTGTTCGAGCAGGCGCTCGGCGTCGGCCTGGTTGAGGGTGAGGGGCGTGGCGGCGGACATGGCGAGACTCCGGAAATGGATTTATTTTTCCATTCTGGACTCTATTGTCTTGCTCGGCAAGAGCGGGTGGTCGGCTGCGGCTCTTCGTAGGAGCGAGCTTGCTCGCGAACGCATTCTGCCGGTGATTCCGGTGTGGTGCGGTTCGCGAGCAAGCTCGCTCCTACAATGGAAGGGCGCGGGCGGTCACAGCTTGAACTGCGCTACCAGTTCCTGCTGACCGCCCGCCACGCGGCGCAGGTGCTCGCCGCAGTCGCGGGTGTGGGCGGCGGTCTTGCGGTTTTCCACGGTCATGTCGCTCAGGCGGTGCATGTGCTGGTTCACTTCCTGGGTCGTGGCGGCCTGCTGTTCGGCTGCCGCGGCGATCTGGAAGGCCATGGCGTGCACGCCCTGCAGGGACTCGTCGAGCACGCCGAGGGTTTCCAGCACCGCCTGGGTGTCCTGTTCCAGGGTGCGCGCCTGCTCGCTGGCGCCGCTCATGCTCGACTGGGCCTGGACGGAGGAATCGCCGAGGCTGCCGACGATGGCTACGATCTCGTCCGTGGCGCTGCGGGTGCGCTGGGCAAGGTTGCGGACTTCGTCGGCGACCACGGCGAAACCACGGCCCGCTTCGCCGGCGCGGGCGGCTTCGATGGCGGCGTTGAGGGCGAGCAGGTTGGTCTGTTCGGCGATGGAGCGGATGACGTCCAGCACCGAGCCGATCTGCTGGCTCTCGCCGGCCAGCGTCTGCACCACGCCATCGGCCTGGCGCAGGCCGCTGAGCAACTGGTCCTGGCGGCCGATCATGTGCTGCAGCGTGTCCTGCATCGCGGTGAAGGCCTCCCGGGCGGCGGCGCTGCCATCGGCGCTGCGGCTGGCGCTGCCGGCGATCTCCTGCACGGTGGCGGCCATCTGGTCGACGGCGCTGACCACCATTTCCAGCGCTTCCTGCTGCTGGTCGAGGTGATTGCTGGTACGCCCGGCCGCGTCGAGGATGTCTCCGCTGGCGTCCCCCACGGCCTCGCTGGCCTGGCGCAGGCGCTCGACCACCTGGCGCCAGGCCGCGGTCATTTCGCGCAGGGCCTGCATCAGGCCGCTGCTGGCGTCGCTGTCGTCGCTCAGGCGCAGTTCCCCGCTGGCCAGGCGCTGGGCCAGCGCCGCCATGCTGGCCGGCTCGCCGCCCAGCGGGCGCATCACGCTGCGGCTGACCAGCCAGGTGCCGGCGGCCACGCCGACCAGGGTCAGCAGGCCGAGCACGAGGATCTGCCACATCAGTTTGCGCACCGGGGCGAAGGCCTGGTCCTGGTCCATTTCCGCGACCAGCGCCCAGTGCAGGCCGTCGAGGTTCAGCGGGACAAAGGATTTCAGCGCCGGCTCGTTGCTCAGGCCGGTTTCGGCGAGGCGCCCCTGCTCACCGGCGAGGGCTTTCTCGATGGCCTGGCCGGGCAGGGGAGCGGGGCTTTCCTTGTCGCGGCGCACGTGGTGATCGGCGAAGCGAACCGAGTCCGAGCGCAGGCTGCCATCGCCGCCCACCAGGTAGGTTTCCCCGGCGTCGCCCAGGCCCTGGCGGTTCTGCATCACCTCGTTGATCGCGGTGAGCGGCAGTTCGAGGACGAGCAGCAGTTTCAGCTGGTCGTTCTCCTTGATCGGCGTGGCCAGCCATTGCACCGGTTGCTGGTCGTCCAGGGCGGGTTCCAGGTCGCTGATGCTGGCCTTGCCGCTATCCAGGGCCGAGCGGATGAAGCGCCCGAATGGCGTGTCGCGCCAGGTTGGCGCACCGATGTTCTGCTGGTAGTCGGCGCCGCGCCCGAGGCTGAAGACCACGGTGCCGTCGCCGCTCACCAGGCGCAGCTCGCGGTAGCCGAAGGTCTTGATGAAGTTTTCGAACACCGGACGGTCGTAGTTGGCGGTGGTCACCAGGGCGTCGCTGTCGAGGCCGGCATAGTTGCTGCCGAGGTTGTTGGCGAGGCTGCTGAGCTGGTCGTGGCGCGCTTTCCAGGCATCCATCAATTGCCGCTGCTTGATGCTGGCGACCGCCTCCAGGGCGTTCAGGCTTTGCTCTTCGAGGGCTCGACTGGCCTGGAGGTAGACCACGATGGCCATCACCAACACGGGAAGCAGGCCGATCGACAGGAAACTGAGGGCAAGTTTGGCGCGCAGGGACATGGGAGGATTCCGCCGAGGTTTCTTGGACTTGTTCTCGCTTGCTGTGCAAGAAGCGTGCGAATTAATTTACGACTGTAAATAAAAATGATCGAAAAGGGCGCGCGACTGGCGCCTACGCCGGAGGATGGCGTGTTGCCATTGTTTGCGGTGGCCGGCGCCAGGTCGTCCCGGCGGGTCCGGCGGGATGAATGAGTGGCGCGGGGATGGAGGAGGGAGGCGAAGGCGTCACCGGACGTAACGCGAAGTGGAAACAAAAAAGGCGAAGCCGGGTGGCTTCGCCTTCTTGTGGTGCAGAGGCGGATCAGTGCTTGCGCGGTACCGGCTTGAGCAGCTCGGTGGGCGGCATCTCGCAGTTGATCTTGCGGCCCAGCAGTTCCTCGATCGGCGGCAGGGCGAAGGCATCGTCCTCGCCGGCGAAGCTGATGGAGGTACCGGTGGTGCCGGCGCGGCCGGTACGGCCGATGCGGTGCACGTAGTCGTCCGGGTCTTCCGGCAGGGTGAAGTTGATCACGTGGCTGATGCCGTCGACGTGGATGCCGCGACCGGCGACGTCGGTGGCGACCAGGACGCGGATCTTGCCTTCACGGAAGCCTTCCAGGACCTTGATGCGCTTGTGCTGCGGCACGTCGCCGGACATCTGGGCGGCGCTGATGCCGTCCTTGGTCAGGCGTTCCTCGATGCGGCGCACTTCGTCCTTGCGGTTGGCGAAGACCATCACGCGGGTCCAGTCGTTCTGCGCGATCAGGTTGTACAGCAGCTTGTACTTGTCGCTGCCGGCCACGGCATAGACGTGCTGTTCGACGGTATCGCTGGCGACGTTCTCCGGTTCGATCTCGACGATGGCCGGGTCCACGGTCCACTGCTTGGCCAGGTTCATCACGTCATCGGTGAAGGTGGCGGAGAACAGCAGGGTCTGGCGCTCGCCCTTGTACGGGGTCTGGCGGATGATCTGGCGCACCTGCGGGATGAAGCCCATGTCGAGCATGCGGTCGGCTTCGTCCAGCACCATCACCTCGACCATGTCCAGGTGCACCTCGCCGCGCTGGTTGAAGTCCAGCAGGCGGCCCGGGGTGGCGACCAGAATGTCGCAGAAGCGCGATTCCAGGGTCTTGAGCTGCTTGTCGAAGTCCATGCCGCCGACGAAGCTCATCACGTTCAGGCCGGTGTACTTGGCCAGGCCCACGGCATCCTTGGCGATCTGCACCACCAGCTCGCGGGTCGGCGCGATGATCAGCGCGCGCGGCTCGCCCATGTAGCGCTCTTTCGGCGGCGGGGTCTGCAGCAGCTGGGTGATGATGGAGATGAGGAACGCGGCGGTCTTGCCGGTGCCGGTCTGGGCGCGACCGATGGCGTCCTGGCCGCGGAGGGTGTAACCCAGCACCTGCGCCTGGATCGGTGTGCAGTAAGGGAAGCCCAGGTCATGGATGGCGTGCATCAGACGCGGGTCGAGGTTGAAGTCGTGGAAACGGGTCTTGCCTTCGGCCGGCTCCACCACGAAGTCTTCCAGCTTCCAGTTGTCCACCACCGGCGGACGCGGTTTGCGCTCGCGGCGCGGCTTGTCGGCCTTGGGTTCGCGGGGCTTGTCGGCGCGATCGGTCTTTTCGCCGCGTTCGGCTTTCTCGGAACGCTCGGCGCGGGGCTTGTCGCCTTTGGGGGCGCGGGCCTGCTTCTCGGCGGCTTCGCCTTCAGGACGCGGATTGCGCGGTTTGCGCGGACGCTTCTCGCCGCTCTGGGCGGGCTCGGAGGCAGCGGGGGCGGGGGCTGCCGGCGTGGCGACGGGCTGCTCGCCCTCGCCCTTGCTGAAGATTTTCTTGAGTGCTTTGAGCACGGTGGTCTCGTACTGGTTAAGGAATGAACGGCCGCCAGTGTAATGCAAGATGCCCGCAGGGCGAAGTGCCACAGGATTTCCCGGGCCTGACGGACGGGGCGGATGCCGTTTCGACACAAGTGCGGCGAAACGGCAGCAGGCTCTCAGGGCAGCGTTTCCAGCAGCAGGCGACGCACGTTGCCACCCATGATGGCAGCGATGTCCGATTGGCTGAAGCCGGCTTCCGCCAGGCCCTGGGTCAGTTGCGCCAGGCCGCTGGTGTCGAAGGGGGTGTGCACGGCGCCGTCGAAGTCCGAGCCCAGCGCGATATGCTGCACACCGACCTTGTCGGCGGCGTAGCGGATGGCCTTGACGATGGCCTTGACCGAGGTGTCGCACACGGCGCCGTCCCAGTAGCCGATGCCGATCAGCCCGCCGGTGGCGGCGATGCGCTGCAGGTGGGCGTCGGTCAGGTTGCGGACGCCCGCACAGGTGCCCTCGACGCCCGTGTGGGAGACCAGCACCGGCCGGGTGGCGATGGCCAGCACGTCATCGATCAGGGCGCGGGAGGCGTGCGCCAGGTCCACCAGCATCTTCTTCTCTTCCAGGCGGGCGATCACCTGGCGGCCGAAGGGCGTCAGGCCACCCTTTTTCAGGCCGTGGGCGGAGCCGCCGACTTCGTTGTCGAAGAAGTGGGTCAGGCCCATGATGCGGAAGCCCGCGTCGTACATGCGGTCGATGTTTTCCAGTTTGCCTTCCAGCGGGTGCAGGCCTTCGGTGGCGAGCACGCCGGCGAGCTGCTTCGGGTCCTTCTGCCAGGCGTCGAGATAGCGGGCGAGGTCGTCGCGGCCGCGGATCAGGGTGAGCTTGCCCTGGCTGTCGGCGGCGGCCTTGTCGAGCAGCTCGGCCTGGTAGAGGGCGCGTTCGAGCAGGCTGTTCCAGGTGCGGGCCGGCCAGCGCTGGGCGATGACCAGCGGGGTGATGTTGTCGCTGTCGGCGCCATTGCGTTCGTAGTTCAGGCCGCGCGGGGTCTTGGTGACGGTGGAGAACACCTGCAGGCCGACGTGGCCTTCGAGCAGGCGCGGCAGGTCGGTGTGGCCGTGGTCGTGGCGGTCCAGCAGGTTGCGGTCCCAGAGCAGGGCGTCGTCGTGAAGGTCGGCGACGAACAGGGTGTTGTGCAGGGCGGTGGCGGTATCCGAGGCGGGGTAGGGCGGCGGGGCGGCCACGGTGTTCATCTTGCGGTCCAGGTACGCCGGCAGGCTGAAGAAGATCCCCAGGCCAACGGCCACCAGCAATAGCAACACGATCAGGGTTTTGCGCATGTTCAGCTTCCCGGCTGTCTTGTTCTGGTGCGCGGACTCTAGCAAAGGTGGGGGCGGGCAGGCGCGGGGAATCCGCGCGGCTTGTGCGGGTAGGTCATCCCACCAGGCGGTTGCGGCCTTCCTGCTTGGCCTGGTAGAGCGCGCTGTCGGCCCGCAGGATCAGGTTCGGCAGGTTTTCCTGGTAGTCCATCTGGGCAAGGCCCAGGGACACTGTGACGCCGGGCAGCACGCCCATCGGCGAATAGAAGGTCTTCACCTGCTCCAGGCTCTGGCGCAACCGGTTGCCGATGCGCCGGGCTTCTTCCACGCCGATCTCCGGGAGCAGGATGACGAACTCCTCGCCGCCGTAGCGCGCCATGCTGTCCTTGGGACGCAACTGGCTGCGCAGGGTGTGGGCGACCAGGCAGAGGGCGTAGTCGCCGGCCAGGTGGCCGTGTTCGTCGTTGTAATCCTTGAAGTGGTCGACATCCAGCATGAGCAGGCACAACGGGTGCTCGTTGAACGCACAGCGGGTGCTTTCGCGGTCGTAGATGTGTTCCAGCCAGCGCCGGTTGAACAGCCCGGTCAGGGTATCGATGTTGGCGTTCTGCTCGGTGTCGAGAATGATCCGGTTGCCCTGGCGCACCTTTTCGCAGAGCACGCCCAGGAGGTTCTGCATCACCTGCGGGGAATGCTGGAAGAGGCTGATCAGCGACTCGCGGTGCAGGCGCAGGACGGTGGTCGGTTCGGCGGCCACCACGTAGGCGGAGGGGTGGTCGTTGTCGATGAAGCTGATCTCGCCGGCGCAGTCGCCAGGGTTGAGGGTGGTGACCGGCTGGTTGTCGAGCGAACCCAGGTACACCTTCAACTGGCCGTGCAGGACCATATAAAGGAAGTGGTTGCGGTTGAACGGAGAGAGGAGGATTTCACCGGCTTCCAGTTCGCAGGCGCGAAAGTCCTTCAGCAGCTGTTCCAGGCTGGCCGCGGCCACGTTCTGGAACAGGCGAAGGTGCTGCAGTTGCTGGATATCCTCCTTCCATTGCGCGGGTTTCATGGCGCGATGGAAGCGGGGAAGGGACTGATGATGTGCACGACCGACTCTCCCTAGTAGTCCAATTCGCACATTGAGCCATCAGTATTAATCAGATTCGGATACTGGCAATCTGGCTTCATGCCGGGCCGACCGGCGGTCGACTCGGCGATTCATCGGCTCTCCAGCCACTCCACTGGCCGTGCGCCGGCGCTGTTCCTGTGGACGAGGGGATCAGAGGCGTTCGCGCAGCCACGCGGCGATGTCGCCGAGCTCCTCGTTGCTCACCTCATGGCTCATCGGATAGGTGCGCCACTGCGCCGGGACGCCATTGCCGATCAGGAAGTCGTACGCGGCGCGGCCCATGTCGGGCGTCACCACGTCGTCGAGCGTGCCATGCAGGCAGAGCGCCGGCAGTTGCCGTTGCGGCGCGGGGAGGCTGACGTCGTCACCGAAGGTCGGGCCATAGGTGGACAGGGCCATGACGCCGCCCAGTTCGCCGTTCCAGCGCAGGTAGCCGGTGTGCAGCACCACGGCGCCGCCCTGGGAGAAGCCGGCAAGGATGATACGGCGGGCCTCGATGCCCTGGTCGAGCTGGCCCTGGATCAGCGCGATCACGCTGTCGGCCGAGGCGTCCAGCTGGGCCTGGTCGATGGCGCGGGCCGGCGCCATGGCGAGGATGTCGTACCAGCTCGGCGCGGGCATGCCGTTGAACACCGTGACCGGCCGGGTCGGCGCCTGCGGGAGGATGAAGCGGGTGCTGTTGAAGCTGCGTTGCAGCAGTTGTGCTACCGGCTCGAAGTCGTAACGGTCGGCCCCCAGGCCGTGCAACCAAATGACGCACGCGTCGGCCGGGCGGGAGGGTTCGAGGATCAGGGGCTGGGTCATGGAGGCTCCAGAGTGGGGCGGGCGCTCTGGAAAGGCGCACCGCGCGCGAAAACTGTCGGAAGTGTCCTGCAAGAATATGTCGCGTTGCCATAACTTGCAGGGCTTGACGATGGCGGATTGATGGCGGCGACGCGGAGCTGGTACGGCCCTTGCTAACTCAGGTTCCAGGCTATGCCACCCCGTTTGCGGTAACACTTTACCGACCCCATCCGGAAAGCTGTACCGCAAGCGGGGTAGCAAGGGCCTTGGGCCGCTTCAGGGCCCGTCGTCGTCCACCGTGGTCAAGGGTTGGCGCGACGGGCCTTCGCCTTCATGCGCAATGATCTCTTATACCCGTTCCAGCCCGCATCACCTGCGGGCTCGGGGGACGTCTGCAATGCCTCGGTGCGGATTCCGAGAGCCGACTAGACTCACCCTTAGGTCTCCATCCCGTCAGTGGTCTTGCTTGTGCCTCACGAGGGTACGGCGGTGGAACCGGGACTCCAGAACACTAAAAAAGCAACGGAGAAGATCGATGAAGATGGTGAAATCCACCCTGGCTGTGCTGACTACCGCCGCGCTGTTCGGTATCAGCGGCCTCGCTCACGCGGGTGCCACCCTGGATGCAGTGAAGAAGAAAGGCTACGTGCAGTGCGGTATCAGTGACGGTCTTCCGGGCTTCTCCTACGCCGACGCCAAGGGGCAGTACAAGGGCATCGACGTCGATGTCTGCCGTGCCGTGCCGTGGCCGCCGCCGTGTTCGGCGACGCCAGCAAGGTCAAGTTCAGTCCGCTGACCGCCAAGGAGCGCTTCACCGCGCTGCAGTCCGGTGAGATCGATATCCTCTCGCGCAACTCCACCTGGACCAGTTCGCGCGACAGCGCCATGGGCCTGAGCTTCGTCGGCGTGACCTACTACGACGGCCAGGGCTTCCTGGTGAACAAGAAGCTCGGCGTTTCCAGCGCCAAGGAACTCGACGGCGCCACCGTGTGCATCCAGGCGGGCACCACCACCGAGCTGAACCTGTCCGACTACTTCCGCTCCAACAACCTCAAGTACACCCCCATCACCTACGACACCTCCGACGAGAGCGCCAAGTCCCTGGAGTCCGGCCGTTGCGACGTGCTGACCTCCGACCAGTCGCAGCTCTACGCCCAGCGCATCAAGCTGGCCAAGCCGGATGACTACGTGGTGCTGCCGGAAGTCATCTCCAAGGAGCCGCTGGCCCCGGCGGTACGCCAGGGTGACGAGGAGTGGTTCCACATCGCGCGCTGGACGCTCTTCGCGCTGCTCAACGCCGAGGAGCTGGGCGTGAACTCGAAGAACGTCGAGGAGATGGCCAAGAATACCAAGAACCCGGACGTTGCCCGCCTGCTCGGCGCTGAAGGCGACTACGGCAAGGATCTGAAACTGTCCAAGGACTGGGTGGTGCAGATCGTCAAGCAAGTGGGTAACTACGGCGAGATCTTCGACCGCAACGTCGGCGACGGCAGCGAGCTGAAGATCAAGCGTGGCCTCAACGCCCAGTGGAACAAGGGTGGTCTGCAGTACGCACCGCCGGTGCGCTGACCCTTCCCGTGTGTGCCCGGCGCCCTGATGGTGGGCGCCGGCCCTGTTTCTGATGACGTGAAGCCTCCGCTGGCGACGCGGGCGTAGCCCCGTGCCCGCCTGCGGAGGATTCCGAGAGGGCTTACATGCAGAATTCCATCAAAGCCCAGCGTCCGCGAGGGTTCTCGCTCACCGATCCCACGGTGCGTGCCTGGGCCTTCCAGGTCATCGCGGTGATCGTCGTTGTCGCGGTCGGCTGGTTTCTCTTCGATAACACCCAGACCAACCTGGCGCACCGGGGCATCCAGTCCGGCTTCGGGTTCCTGCAGAACAGCGCCGGATTCGGCATCTCCCAGCACCTGATCGACTACAGCGAAAGCGACACCTATGGACGGGTGTTCCTGGTCGGCCTGCTGAACACGCTGCTGGTCACGGTGGTGGGCATCTTCTTCGCCACCGTCATCGGCTTCGTCCTCGGCGTGGCGCGGCTGTCGCGCAACTGGCTGATCCGCAAGCTGGCGACCCTGTACATCGAGACCTTCCGCAATATTCCGCCGCTGCTGCAGATCTTCTTCTGGTACTTCGCCGTCCTCGGGCCGCTGCCCGGACCCCGGCAGAGCATCAGCTTCGGCAACCTGCTCTTCCTCAACAACCGCGGCCTGCAGATGCCCGAGCCTATGGCCGCCGATGGCCTGGGGCCGTTCATTGTCGCGTTCGTCCTGGCCATCGTCGGCTGGGCGGTGATCTGGAAGTGGGCCAAGGCGCGCCGCCATGCCACCGGCAAGGCCTTCCCGGTGTTCCTCAGCGGACTGGCGCTGCTGATCCTGCTGCCGGCGCTGGTCTCGCTGTTCGCCGGCGCGCCGTTCCACTGGGACGTGCCGGTGCTGCAGGGCTTCAACTTCCGTGGCGGCTGGGTGGTGATTCCGGAACTGGTGTCGATCATCCTGGCGCTGTCGGTCTACACCGCCGCCTTCATCGGCGAGACGGTGCGCGCGGGCATCCAGGCGGTCAGCCACGGCCAGACCGAAGCTGCCGGTTCCCTGGGCCTGCGCCCGGGGCAGATCCTGCGCCTGGTGATCATCCCGCAGGCGCTGCGGGTGATCATTCCGCCGCTGACCAGCCAGTACCTGAACCTGGCGAAGAACTCTTCGCTGGCTGCCGCCATCGGCTATCCGGACATGGTCTCGCTGTTCGCCGGCACTGTGCTCAACCAGACCGGCCAGGCCATCGAGACCATGACCATCACCATGAGCGTGTACCTGGCCATCAGCATCAGCATTTCGCTGCTGATGAACTGGTACAACAAGCGCATCGCGCTGATCGAGAGATAGGGAGGCTTCGATGGCAACTCATACCTTCAAGCCCGACCTGCCGCCACCGGCGATGAGCGTGGGCGTCCTCGGCTGGCTGCGCGCCAACCTGTTCTCCGGCTGGTTCAACACCCTGCTGACGCTGCTGGGGCTGTACCTGGTGTACCTGATCCTGCCGCCGGTGCTGGAGTGGGCGTTCATCAAGGCCAACTGGAGCGGCGCCACCCGTGCCGACTGCACGCGCGAGGGCGCCTGCTGGGTGTTCATCGCCTCGCGCTTCGGGCAGTTCATGTACGGCTTCTACCCCGAGGAGCTGCGCTGGCGCGTGGACCTCACCGTACTCTTCGTGATCTTCGGGGCGGCGCCGCTGTTCCTCAAGCGCTTCCAGTACAAACTGAAGTACGGCGCGTGCTTCCTCGTGGCCTTGCCGCTGGTGTCCTTCTGGCTGCTGCATGGGGGCTTCCTCGGTCTGGAAACCGTGCCCACCAGCGCATGGGGCGGCCTGATGCTCACCGTGGTGATCGCTGCGGTCGGCATCTGCGGGGCGATGCCGCTGGGCACCCTGCTGGCGCTGGGGCGACGGTCGAAGATGCCGGCGATCAAGGTCATCTGCGTCACCACCATCGAGTTCTGGCGTGGCGTGCCGCTGATCACCGTGCTGTTCATGTCCTCGGTGATGCTGCCGCTGTTCCTGCCCGAAGGCATGAACCTCGACAAGCTGCTGCGGGCCATGGTGATGGTGGTGCTGTTCGAGGCCGCGTACATCGCCGAGGTGGTGCGCGGCGGCATGCAGGCGATCCCCAAGGGGCAGTACGAGGCGGCCGCCGCCATGGGCCTGGGCTACTGGCGGAGCATGGGCCTGGTGATACTGCCGCAGGCGCTCAAGCTGGTGATCCCCGGCATCGTCAACACCTTCATCGCGCTGTTCAAGGACACCAGCCTGGTGATCATCATCGGCCTGTTCGACTTCCTCAACAGCATCAAGCGCGCCACCGCGGACCCGGCCTGGCTGGGCATGGCCATCGAAGGCTATGTGTTCGCCGCGGCGGTCTACTGGATCTTCTGTTTCAGCATGTCCCGCTACTCCATGCACCTGGAGCGCAAGCTGGACACCGGCCATAAGCGTTAGGAGCCCATCATGTCGGAAGCCACCCAAAAGACCGCACAGCCGGCCATCGGCGATCACACGATGATCACCATGAAGGGCGTGAACAAGTGGTACGGCCAGTTCCACGTGCTCAAGGACATCAACCTGGAGGTCAAGCAGGGCGAGCGCATCGTGCTCTGTGGCCCGTCCGGCTCGGGCAAGTCCACTACCATCCGTTGCATCAACCGCCTGGAGGAGCACCAGCAGGGCAGCATCGTGGTCGACGGCACGGAGCTGACCAACGACCTCAAGCAGATCGAGGCGATCCGCAGCGAGGTCGGCATGGTGTTCCAGCACTTCAACCTGTTCCCGCACCTGACCGTGCTGCAGAACTGCATCCTGGCGCCCATGTGGGTGCGCAAGCTGCCCAAGCGCCAGGCCGAGGAAATCGCCATGCATTACCTGGAGCGCGTGCGCATCCCGGAGCAGGCCAACAAGTACCCGGGGCAGCTCTCCGGCGGCCAGCAGCAGCGCGTGGCGATCGCCCGGGCGCTGTGCATGAAGCCGAAGATCATGCTGTTCGACGAACCGACCTCGGCGCTCGATCCGGAAATGGTGAAGGAAGTGCTCGACACCATGATCGGCCTGGCGCAGAGCGGCATGACCATGCTCTGCGTGACCCACGAGATGGGTTTTGCCCGCATCGTGGCGAACCGGGTGATCTTCATGGACAAGGGCGAGATCGTCGAGCAGGCACCACCGGATCAGTTCTTCGACAATCCGAAGTCGGACCGCACCAAGCTGTTCCTCAGCCAGATCCTGCACTGAGAGGGAGATGCACCCTGACCCCGCCCCTCTCCCGCACGCGGGAGAGGGGCTCTTCAGCTTCCCCGGCGCAATGCCTGGAAACCTCACGCTCGTCTTCCCCGATGGCACCCCGCCGCCGCGACAGCGTATGCTGGAACTTTCCACTGCCGCCAAGGCGGAATCGATGCGCGGGCGCTGAACTCGGCCGGCGGATCGGTGTTCCCATGTGCAGTGGTTTGTCAGGGATGGGCTAACGTTTCAAGTAGCTCACCTGCATCGCCGTCCGAAGGAAGAGAGCCGACGTGAACCTGATCCTATCGCCAGTGAACCTGAGCAAAGCCAAAGCCTGGAGCGCCCATGCGGTGACCTCCAGCGGTGTCATCCTTGCGCTACTGGCGTTGCTGGCTCTGGTCGATAACCGACCCCAGGCGTGCCTGCTGTGGCTGGGCGTCGCCCTGCTGGTGGACGGTCTGGACGGCACGCTGGCGCGCAAGTTCGACGTCAAGGCGGTGCTGCCGCACTTCGATGGCTCCACCCTGGACCTGGTGATCGACTACCTCACCTACGTGTTCATCCCGGCGATCTTCATCTACCGCTACGTGCCGCTGCCGGTGCACACCGAGTTGCTGGCGGTGGGGGTGATCCTGGTGTCCTCGCTGTTCTGCTTCTGCAACGTCAACATGAAGAGCAAGGACAACTACTTCGTTGGCTTCCCGGCCGCGTGGAACGTGGTCGCGGTGTACTTCTACGTACTCGCCCTGCACCCCTGGGTGAGCTTCGTCACCGTGCTGGTGCTGGCCGCGCTGACCCTGACCAAGATGAAGTTCCTGCACCCGTTCCGCGTGCGTCAGTTCATGCCGCTGAACATCGCCGTGACCTTCGTCTGGATGCTCAGCAGTGCGCTGCTGATCCTCCAGCAGCCCCACGACCAGCCCTGGCTCCTGGGCCTGTGGTTCGTCGCATCGGCCTACTTCGTCGGCGTCTGCGTATGGCGCACGGCGATGGAGTGGTTCCACTAGCCGGCTTTAGATTTTCGTAGGACCGAGGGGGGACGCCCAGTCCTCGCTCGCGAACCACTTCCCGGCAGCTTCGGTGTTGGGCGGTTCGCGAGCAAGCTCGCTCCTACAGACAGACCTTGCACCTATCGCCCCATCAGGCGCTGCCGGAAGGCCCCCGGCGTCTCCCCGCACAACTGCTTGAACAGCCGCGCGAAGCTGGCGCGGTCGGCGTAGCCGATATCGCTGGCGATGCGCTCCAGCGAGCGCCCCGGGTCGCCCAGCGCCTCCTGTGCCGAGGCGATGCGCAGGCGCTGCACGTAATCGTTCGGCGTCATCCCCAGTTGCTCCCGAAAGCGCCGCAGCAAGGTGCGCGTCGAGCAGTGCACACGCTGCGCCAGCGCCGCCAGGTCGAAGGGTTCGGCGTAGTTGTCCTCCAGCCATTCCAGCAAGGGTGCCAGCGCCGAGCCTTCGGGAACCGGCTCGGGCAGCAGCGGGGTGAAGCGCCGCTGCCGGCCACGGCCATGCTCGAACACCAGGGTGGCCGCCGCGCGCCGGGCCAGGGCCGCGCCGGCGTGGCGCTCGATCAGGTACAGGCACAGGTCCAGCCCGGCCTGCGCGCCGCCGGAGCAGAGACGGCCGCTGTCTTCGGTACAGAGTGCGTCGATGTCCAGGTTCACCTGTGGATAACGTTCGCGGAAGGCTGACTCCAGCGCCCAGTGGGTGGTGGCGCGGCGGCCATCCAGCACTCCCGCTTCGGCGAGCAGGAAGGCGCTGCTGCACAGGCTGCCCAGTTCGACGCCGGTAGGCGCGGCGCGTAGCCAGGCGAGCAGTGGTTGATTGGCGCGGCAGGTGGCGGCCACGTCCGCTCCGGTGGCGGGGATCAGCAGCAGATTGCAGCCGCTGGCGAGGTCGAGACCGCCTTCGACTTCGACGCGTCCGAAGGAGAGGATGACCGGCATGCCGTCGGCGCTCACGCGCAAGACGTCGAAGAGACGCCGACCGGCGAGCCGGTTGGCCAGGTGGAAGGCATCCATGGCCAGGCCAAGGCTGGAACATAGCGTTTGCGGGCAGACGAACAGGGCTATCCTGAACATGGCGTCTCACTACGGCTTTGGCGTTATCGATCATAATTTTGTCGATATTGCCAATCGTGTCCAGCCCAGGCTTCGTCGATACTGCGCTCAATCCCATCCTGCGAGCGCCATCATGGCACACCCCAACGCCCAGTTGATCGAACGCTTCTACCAGGCCTTCCAGCGCCGCGATGGCGAGGCCATGGCCGCCTGCTACAGCGCCGATGTGCAGTTCAGCGACCCGGTATTCACCGACCTGCATGGCGCCGAGGCCGGCGACATGTGGCGCATGCTCACTGCCCGCGCCGAGGATTTCTCGCTCAGCTACGAGGGCGTGGAGGCCGACGATACGCGGGGTTCGGCGCGCTGGGTGGCTTCCTACACCTTTACCCAGACCGGTCGGAAAGTGATCAATCACATCCAGGCACATTTCCACTTCCGCGACGGACTGATCTGTCAGCATGTGGATTCGTTCGACCTGTGGAAGTGGTCGCGCCAGGCCCTCGGCGCCAAGGGAGCCCTACTGGGCTGGGCGCCTCCGGTGCAGGCCGCGATCCGCGCCCAGGCGGCCAGGGCGCTTGCCGCCTACCGCGCACAGCGGGCCGCGACGGCCTGATGTCAAGGTGCCGGGCTCGCCCGCGCGGGGCGGATAGGCTTAAATGACAGGCGACTCCGACAGGATGCCGCCATGATCACTCTTTTTCAGTTCCCGCCCGCGTTCAATGTGCCCAACGTCAGTCCCTTCTGCCTGAAGCTGGAAACCTTCCTGCGCCTGGCCGGGCTGGAATACCAGATCAAGCATGTGACCGACCCGCGCAAGGGGCCCAAGGGCAAGCTGCCGTTCATCACCCTGGACGGCAAGGCCATCGCGGATACCGCGATCATCATGCGCACCCTGCAGCAGTACTACGAATTCGACCTCGACGCCGGCCTGGACGCTCGCGGCCGTGGCTGGGCGGTGTCGATTACCCGGCTGTGCGACGAGCACCTGGTGCCACTGCTGGTGTACTTCCGCTGGCTCGACGACCAGGGCTTCCGCCAGGTGAAGGACGTGATGTTTCGCAGCATCCCGGCGCCCCTGCGCCCGCTGGTGGGACAGCTCATACAGCGCAAGATCCGTGGCCACCTCAGCGGCCGCGGCCTGACCCGGCACAGCCGTGAGGAGCTGCTGAGTTTCGCCCGCGATGACCTCGAAGCGCTCGACGGCATGCTCGGTGACTTGCCGTTCTACGGCGGCGCCCAGCCCTGCAGCGCCGACGCCGCCGCCTACGGCGTGCTGGCCAACCTGGTGCTGAGCACTCTGGAAACCCCGCTCAACGACATGGCGCGCAGCTATGAGCGGCTGGTGGCCTACTGCGAGCGCATGCAGGCACGGGTCTGGGCATCGTGACCGCGGCAGAAGCCAAACCCTGGTTCGTCTACCTGGTGCGCGCCGAGAACGGCGCGCTCTACTGCGGCATCAGCGATGACCCGCAGCGCCGTTTCGAGACCCACCGCAGCGGCCGCGGCGCGCGTTTCTTCCACTCCAGCCCGGCGCAGGCGCTGGTCTATGTCGAAGCCTGCCCTGGCAAGGGCGACGCGCTGCGCCGCGAGCGGGCGATCAAGGGGCTGACCAAGCTGGCCAAGGAACGCCTGGTGCAGGCCAATCCGGCCATCACTGCCGTGGATGTTGCCCCATCCGGGGACTGAGGTAGGCCGACGCCGCCTCGCGGGTTAAGCTGCCTGTCTACCTTCAGGCTGTTGGAGCCCGTGATGTCCGAGTTGATCCTGCACCACTACCCGACTTCGCCCTTCGCCGAAAAGGCGCGTCTGCTGCTGGGCTTCAAGCAGTTGTCCTGGCACTCGGTGACCATCCCGCCGCTGATGCCCAAGCCGGACCTGATGGCCCTCACCGGCGGTTACCGTCGGACCCCGGTGCTGCAGGTCGGCGCCGACATCTACTGCGACACCGCACTGATCGCCCGTCGCCTGGAGCAGGAAAAGGCCGTACCGTCGCTGTTCCCCGAGGGCCAGGAGTTCACCGCCGCCAGCTTCGCCCAGTGGGCCGATTCGGTGATCTTCCAGCACGCCGTCAGCCTGGTGTTCCAGCCCGAATCCATCGCGGTGCGCTTCGGCAAGTTGCCGCCGGAGTTCCTCAAGGCCTTCATCGCCGATCGCAGCCAGCTGTTCAGCGGCGGCACCGCGAGCCGCCTGCCGGCTGAGCTGGCCCGACACCAGTGGCCGGTGTTCATGGCGCGGATCGAGCAACAGCTGGGGCGGGAGGAGGGCGACTTCCTGTTCGGCGAGCCATCGATCGCCGACTTCGCCCTGGCCCACTGTCTGTGGTTCCTCAAGGGGACGCCGGTGACCGCGCCGCTGGTGGACGACTACCCGGCGGCCAGCGCCTGGCTGGGCCGCGTGCTCGGTTTCGGCCACGGCGCCCACAGCGAGATGAGCGCAGAGGAGGCCATCGCGATCGCCCGCGACAGCCAGCCCGCCGCACTGCCGGAGGATGATTTCGTCGATCCCAATGGCTTCACGGCCGGTCAGCGGGTGGTGATCGCCGCCACCGACTATGGCGTCGATCCGGTGGAGGGCGAACTGCTGCATGCGGGGCGCGAAAGCCTGATCCTGCGTCGCGAGGACCCGCGCGCCGGCACCGTCCACGTGCACTTCCCACGCCTGGGCTTCAGCATCCGCCCGGCCTGAGCCCCGCGGGCCAGGGACATCGCCGCGTCACCGGGGTACGCAGGCGCGGCAGGTTCTCGGCCATCTCGCGAAAGTGCTGCAGGCGCTCGTAACAGAGCGCCATTTCCCCGGCGTTGATGTTGTACCAGGCATCCGGCGCGCCGCAGTTGACCAGTCGCAGGGTCAGCGGACGGGGCGGATGGAATTGCAGGAAGACCTCGTCGACGAGTGCCTGGAGGCGGTTTTCGTCGCGCAGCAGGGCGATCAGTTGCTCGCTTTCCTGGAGGTTGGTCAGCGGCGGTTCGAACTCTACGCGCACCCCGGGATGATGCCGTATGGCCTGGGTGCGCCGGACGTGGCGCACCCAGTTCACGGCCTTGCTGGCCTGCTGGAATTCCTGGTCGCAATACACCGCACGTTCGTAGGGCAAGCCCGTCAACGCCGGCACCCAGTCCAGCCGGCTCATGTCGCTGCCGTACAGCAGGCAGGCGATGTTGTAGTAGCGCTGCTCGTCCAGCGGGTGGCTGTCCCAGGCCAGCACCTGGTCCGGCGGTGGCTTGGGAGTCTGCCATTCCAGGCGCCAGTAGTCGGCGATGTCCAGCAGGCGCGCGTCGATCTCGTCCTGGGGCAGTTTCGCGTAGAGGCGGAACAACAGGATGAAGCCGAGCTGGTCGGCGGCATCCTCCTCGCGCCCCAGCACGGGCAGGTCGTATTCGGCGATCAGCATGTGCCCCATCTCGTGCATCACACTGAATTCGGCGTTGGCCAGCACGAAGCGCGCGACGTTGGGCGAAAGCGGTGGCGCCGGACCGGCGCATACGAGCCCGGCGCAGAGCAGGAACAGCAATGCGAGGTACGAGCGGTGCGCCCGGGAGCACCCGGAGCGCGGAGGGGAGACGGCGGTGAATGCGTGGGCGGACATGGCGGCCACCGTGAGAGTGAGGCGCCTCAATTGACTCTAGCAGCCGTGGCGAGGAGGTTTTCGGCGGTTCGTCGGTGGAGTATCGCGAACTGCCTCGACGCAGAAATCCGGACCCACAAAAAAGCCCATCTCTCGATGGGCTTTTTCATGCACGGCGTGGCGTCAGTTCTTGCGTCGCTTGAGCTGGTCGTGCAACTGGGTCGGCAGGCCGCGGATGATCAGCATGTCGCGCTCCTCGTCGTATTCCACCTTGCTGCCCAGCAGGTGTGCCTCGAAGCTGATCGACAGCCCCTCGGCGCGGCCGGTGAAGCGGCGGAACTGGTTGAGGGTGCGCTTGTCCGCCGGGATCTCCGGCGACAGGCCGTAGTCCTTGTTGCGGATGTAGTCGTAGAAGGCGCGCGGGGCCTGGTCGTCCATCAGCTCGGAGAGCGCGTCCAGGGCCATCGGCTCGCCGATCTTCGCCTGGCTGGTGGCGTAGTCCACCAGCACGTCGGTCTTCTCGCGGGCCTGCTCTTCGGGCAGGTCCTCGCTTTCCACGAAGTCGCTGAAGGCCTTGAGCAGGGTGCGCGTCTCGCTCGGCCCGTCGACGCCCTCGGTGCAGCCGATGAAGTCGCGGAAGTAGTCCGAGACCTTCTTGCCGCCCTTGCCCTTGATGAAGGAGATGTACTGCTTGGAGGTCTTGTTGTTGCGCCACTCGGAGATGTTGATCCGTGCTGCCATGTGCAGCTGGCCGAGGTCGAGGTGGCGCGACGGGGTGACTTCCAGCGACTCGGTCACCGCCACCCCTTCGCTGTGGTGCAGCAGGGCGATGGCCAGGTAATCGGTCATGCCCTGCTGGTAGTGGCAGAACAGCACGTGGCCGCCGGTGGAGAGGTTCGACTCTTCCATCAGCGACTTCAGGTGCTCCACCGCCTGCTTGGAGAAGGCGACGAAGTCCTTGCCGCCGTCCAGGTACTCGGTCAGCCAGCCGCTGAACGGGTAGGCGCCGGATTCGCCCTGGAACAGCCCCCAGGCCTTGTTCGGCTTGGCGTTGTAGCTCTCGTTGAGGTCGGCCATCAGGTTCTCGATGGCCTGGGAATCGCCCAGCTCGGCTTCGCGCGCGTGCAGCGTCGCGGGGTTGCCGTCGGGCTTCTTGTCGATCAGGTGGACGATGGCGTGGCGAATCGGCATGGCGGACCTGGATGTTCAATGCCGGCCTCGCGCCGGCAGGGTAGCGGCGGGGCGGCAGATGATTGGAAAACGCCAGAGTTTACCCGACCCGGCGGCGCCGTGCTTGGTGCCGGTCAGTCCGGGAGGTTGGCTTGTGCGTCCCGCTCCCGCCGGTTGCGCCGCAACTGGCGCAGGCGGCGGATGACGTAGTTCAGGTGCAGGTGCAGTTCGTACAGCTCGTTGTAGTACGACAGCGGCACCTCGACCTTGGCCAGCTCGGCCTCCAGTTGCTCCAGGCGCTCGATCTCGGTGCTCAGTTCGGCGCTGCCGGCGCGTTCGTCCAGGCGCCGGTCGATCTCGCGCAGGTAGCGGTACCAGCGGTAGATGCGCGCGCGGATGCGCCAGCGGTACAGTGGGCCGATGGACTTCATCAGCGGGATCAGGATGGCGATGAAGGGGATCAGCAGGATGATGTAGCGGTCGGCCAGCGAGGCGATACGGAACGGCAGGAAGCGCTGCAGCAGCGGCGGGCCGCTCTTGTAGTAGCGTTCGGCGTCGCTCTGCAGGGCCAGGGTGCGCGGCTCGGCGCTGGGGAAGGCGCCGGCCGGGTCGAGCAGGGTGCCTTTGCTCATCACCCGGCGCGCGGCCTCCAGGATCAGCGGGGTGAGCGCCGGGTGGAAGTTGTCGTTGATCACCAGGGTCGCCACCGGCGACAGCGTGGCCATGTCCTGTTCCGGGACGTTCTGCGCCAGGTTCAGCAGGCCTTCGCTGACCTCCACCCGCTTGAGGAACGGAATCCGCGCCTCGTAGGCGTGGGCACGGCGGAAGCCGGCGAGCTTGAGCTCCGGGCTGGCCGCCAGGCGCTGGATCAGCGGGTTCTCCGCCGGGCCGACGAAGAAGGCCGCGTCCAGGGTGCCGGCCAGCAGCTCGCTGGCCACCGTGTTGCCGCCTCGGGCCTGCCAGTTCGCCGGCAGCGGGTCGCTGGGGATGTCATTGGCCTTGAGGATGGCTTCGGTCACCGCCTCGGTGCCGCTGCCCGGCGTGCCGATGGCCAGCCGCAGCGGCAGCAGGTCGGCGATGCGGTCGATCTTCAGGTCGCGACGCTGGAACAGCCACAGGGGCTCCTGGAACATCGCCCCGAGTGTCTGCAAGCCGCCGCGCTGGGCGGGTTCCAGTTGCTGCTCCTGGCCGCTCTGCACCAGCCCGATGTTCACTCCGCTGCCTTCATCCAGCAGCTTCTCCAGGTTCTGTCGCGAGCCCGCGGTTTTCACCAGGTTCAGCTCGAAGCCCTGCTTGGCCAGCTCCTCCTTCAGGTGTTCGCCGAAGATCGCATAGCCGCCGCCCGGCGCGCCGGTGGCGAGGGTCGCGCTCATGGGCGGTGGCGGGGCGACGAAGTAGAACAGCGCGGCCACCAGCGCGGCCAGCACCGGCACCAGCCAGAGGTTGGCGCGGACGAGGATGGCGAGGTCCTTGAGCATGTTGACGAGGCGTTGCATGGAGAGTCCTTTTCGCGTCGAGCCGTCCTGAAAAGATAGCCAGCCTGCGCGGCGGTGGCCGGCGAATCCGCCATCACGGCGGTGGAAGCCGCTATCATCCCAGCCTTTGGATAACGGTTGCGGACGTCACGGTATGCGCATTCTCCACACCTCCGACTGGCACCTGGGCCAGCACTTCATGGGCAAGAGCCGCGAGGCCGAGCACCAGGCGTTCTGCGCCTGGCTGGTCGGGCAGGTGCGCGAGCAGGGGGTGGATGCGGTGATCATCGCCGGCGACGTGTTCGACACCGGCGCGCCGCCCAGCTACGCCCGCGAGCAGTACAACCGCTTCATCGTCGAGCTGCGCGATACCGGTGCACGCCTGGTGGTGCTGGGCGGCAACCATGATTCGGTGGCCATGCTGGAGGAGTCCCGCGAGTTGCTGGCGCGCCTGGATACCCTGGTGATCGCCGCGGTCGGCACCGACCTGGATGCGCAGGTGCTGGTGCTGCCGCAGCGTGACGGCGAACCCGGCGCGATCCTCTGCGCTATCCCCTTCATCCGCCCCCGCGACGTGCTCACCAGCCAGGCCGGGCAGAGCGCGCAGGACAAGCAGCTGGCGCTGCAACAGGCGATCCAGACGCACTACCGGCAGCTGTTCGAACGCGCCGAGGCGCAGCGCGAAGCCCTCGGCCGCCACCTGCCGATACTCGCCACCGGCCACCTCACCACGGTGGGCGCCAGCGCCAGCGAGTCGGTGCGGGAAATCTACGTCGGCACGCTGGAAGCCTTCCCCACCAGTGCCTTCCCGCCGGCGGACTACATCGCCCTGGGGCACATCCATCGGCCGCAGAAGGTCGGCGGGCTTGAGCACATCCGCTATTGCGGCTCGCCCATCGCGCTGAGTTTCGACGAAGCCACCCAGGGCAAGGAGGTGCTGCTGGTGGACCTGGATGACAGCGGCCTGCGCAGTGTCAGCGCCTTGCCGGTGCCCTGCTTCCAGCCGTTGAAATCGGTGTCCGGCAGCCTCGCCAGCCTGCCCGCCGAACTGGCCCGCGTAGCTCGGGAGGGCAGCGTGGAACAGCCGGTATGGCTGGAGGTACTGGTGCACACCGACGACTACCTCACCGATATCCAGGTGCGCGTCGAAAAGCTGTGCGAGGACCTGCCGGTGGTCGTCCTGCGCACCCGCCGCGAGCGCGGCAATGCGCAGGCGGCCCTGTTCAGCGAGGCGAAGGAAACCCTCGACGAGCTCAGTCCCGAGGATGTGTTCCGCCAGCGCCTGGACAGTGAGGAGCTGGAGGCCCCGTTGCGCGAACGCCTGAGCGGGTTGTACCGGCAGGTGGTCAGCGAGTTGCAGGATCAGGAGCAGCAGCCATGAGAATCCTCAGCCTGCGCCTGAAGAACCTCAACTCGCTCAAGGGCGAGTGGAGGATCGATTTCACCGCCGAGCCCTTCGCCGGCAACGGCCTGTTCGCCATCACCGGTCCCACCGGCGCCGGCAAGACCACGCTGCTCGATGCCATCTGCCTTGCGCTCTATCACCGTACGCCGCGTATGAGCGTGCTGTCGCAGAGTGGCAACGAACTGATGACCCGGCACACCGCCGATTGCCTGGCGGAAGTGGAGTTCGAGGTGAAGGGGCAGCCCTACCGCGCCTTCTGGAGCCAGCGCCGCGCCCGTGACAAGGCCGAGGGCGCGCTGCAGGCGCCGAAGGTGGAGCTGGTGCGCATCGACCGCGCCAGCGGCGAGGGGGAAATCCTCACCGACAAGATCAACGACAAGCTCAAGCAGACCGAAATCCTCACCGGCCTCGACTTCGAGCGCTTCACCAAGTCCATGCTGCTGGCCCAGGGTGGTTTCGCCGCCTTCCTCGAAGCCAACGCCAACCAGCGCGCCGAGTTGCTGGAGGAACTGACCGGCACGGAGATCTACGGGCTGATCTCGCAGCGCGTCTTCGAACGGACCCGCGACGTGCGTGGCGCGCTCGACCAGCTGCGCGCCCGCGCCGAGGGCGTCGAGTTGCTCAGCAGCGAGCAGCGGGAAGCCCTCGAACAACAGAACCACCAGGCGCTGTTGCAGGAAGCCTCGCTGCAGGGCCGCCAGGTGGCGTTGCAGGCCCAGCACCGCTGGCGCGAGGACCTTGGCCGCGCCGAGCAGCAGATGCAGCAGGCCAGCGAGAAGGAAACGGGTGCCCGGCAGTCGCTCGATGCGGCGCAGCCGGACCTGCAACGCCTGGCCGCCAGCGAGCCCGCCGCGCGTCTGCAGCCGCTGCACCAGGCCTGGCGCGCCAATCATGACAGCCTGGCGCAGGACCGCGCCGCGCTGGAGGACAATCGCAGCGAGCAGGCCGCCAGCCGCGAACGGATCGCCGAGGCGCTGTGGAGCGCCAGCCAGCTCGCCCGACAGGTCAGCGATGCCCGTGGCGCGGACCTGAACGCCCTCGCGGAGCAGCGCTCGGCGCTGGAAGCTCGTCTTGCCCAGCAACCGCAACGGGCCCGGCTGGGAGAATTGCTCGGGGGCTGGCGCGCGCAGTTCGCCCAACGTGCTCGTCTGGTGTCGGCCTGTGCCGATAGCCAGCGTCAGTTCGATCTCGCGGAGCAGGCGTTCCGCGACGCCGGCACCCGCCGAGAGGTGCTGCAAGGCGCCGTCAGTCATGCCGAGCAGAAGCTGGGCGAGGCTCGCCAGAACGAGTCCGCCGCCCGGCAGCAACTGGATGAGTTGCTGGCCGGTGCGACCGAGGCGCAACTGCGCGAACGTGCGCAGCAGTCGCAGGCGCTTGGCCGTGGATTCGACCGCCTGGAGCAGATCGCCCAGGCACGGGCCCAGGCCGCCGCGCAGCTCGCCCGCTGGCAACCGGAACTGCTCGCGCTGCGCCAACGCAAGGGCGAGCGCGACGGCGCCATCGTCGCCCTGCGCGAGCGCTACAAGGCGATGCAGCAGCAGGTTGCCGACCGGGAAAAGCTCCTGCAGCAGGAGCAGCGCATCCACCAGCTCGAACACTGGCGTGCGCAATTGCAGCCGGGCGAAGCCTGCCCGCTCTGCGGCTCCCAGCAGCACCCGGCGGTGGACGCCTACCAGGCACTGGATGTGTCGGCGACCCAGACCGCGCTGGAAGAGAGCAAGCGGGCGCTGGCCGAGCTGGAGAGCCAGGGCATTGCCCTGCGCGGCGAACTGGCCGAGCTGGACGCGCAGATACAGCAAGGGCAACGTCAGCTCGACGAAGCCGACGCGGCGCTCCGGCAACAGCACGAAGCCTGGCAACAGCAGTGCGCTACCCAGGGATTGCAGCTGGAGGATGAGCAGGCGCTGGCGAGCGAGCGCCAGCGTCACGAAACGGCGCTGGCTGATCTGCAACAGCAGTTGAAGGCGCTGGAAGAGCACAAGGCTCGCCTGCAGGAGAGCTTACAGGCGCGCGTCGATGCCGAGCGGGCGCACAGCGAGGCGGCGCAGCAACTGGCGCTCTTCGAGGGCGAGCAGCAGTTCGCTCGGCAGCGCCAGGAGGAGCGTACGCAACAGATCGCCAACCTGCGTGGTGAGTTGCAACAGCAGGAGGAAGCCTTGGCTGCCGCGCTGGCGGAGTTGGGCTATGGCCTGCCGGACGATGGCGAGCAGTGGCTGGCCGAGCGCGATGAGGAGTGGCGACTCTGGCAACGGGACCAGCAACTGGCCCAGCAATTGGCCGCCGGCGAGCGTGATGCGGCGCAGGCCGCCGGCGCGGCGCGGGAGGCCGCACAGCAATGGCAGCAACGCTGGCAGGACGCGGCGTTCGAGCCACGGCCAGAATTGCCGAAGGGTGACGATCCGCAGCAGGCACTGGCCGAATCCGAAATCCGTCTGAGCGCCAGCCTGCGCCAGGCCGATGCGCTGCAAGGCCGCGAACAGACGCTGCTGGAGCGCCTGGAGCAGGACCAGGCACGTCTGACGCAGAGCCAGGCGGCTTGGCAGCACGCCCTGGAGCAGAGTCCGTTCGCCGACGAGTCCGCATATCTGGCGGCGCTGTTGGACGACGCCCAGCGCGCCGACCTCGGCACCCTCAAGCAGAAACTGGAAACCGCCATCACCGAGGCCATGGCCTTGCGTGCGGCGGCGTTGCGGGACGTCGAGCGCCTGAAGGCCGAGCCGCATGGCGATCTGTCGCTGGACGAACTGAACCAGCAACTGCTCACCCTCAACGCCGAGCTGCGCGAACTGGGTCAGCGCCAGGGCGAAATCCGTGCACAGTTGCAGGGCGACGATGCGCGGCGCGCCAGCCAGCAACGCCTGTTCGAGGAGATTAGCCGGCAGGAGGAGGAGCACGATCTCTGGCAGCGTCTGAACAGCCTGATCGGTTCGGCCGACGGCGCGCGTTACCGGCGCTTCGCCCAGGGCCTGACCCTCGACCACCTGGTGCACCTGGCCAACCGCCAACTGCAACGCCTGCACGGCCGCTACCAGTTGGCGCGGCGCAGCGACGGCGAGCTGGAGCTGGAGGTGATCGACACCTGGCAGGGCGACACCGCGCGTGACTGCAAGACACTCTCCGGCGGCGAGAGCTTCCTGGTCAGCCTGGCGCTGGCGTTGGCCCTGTCCGACCTGGTCAGCCACAAGACCAGCATCGACTCGCTGTTCCTCGACGAAGGTTTCGGCACCCTCGATGGCGAGACGCTGGAGGTGGCGCTGGACGCCCTCGACAGCCTCAATGCAACGGGCAAGACCATCGGCGTGATCAGCCACGTCGAAGCGCTCAAGGAGCGCATCCCGGTGCAGCTCAAGGTGCACAAGGGCTTTGGCATGGGCTACAGCCAGCTCGATGCGTGCTTCCGCTTCACGCCGGAGAAGGGTTGAGGAGATTGTTTCACGATTGATCTGCAGTCATGGGGAACGCATTGGCGCCAGCGGCTGTCGACTTGCAAACAACGCTGAGCGAGATAGGCTCAAAACCGCGTAAGTCAGCCACGCCCCGAATGGGAAGGCATCCACAGGTATCGTGATCTTTCGTAGAGGTGATTTGTGATGAAGAAATCCGCATCGGCTCCGAAGAAACCTGCGGCGGCAAAAACCGCCGCTACGAAGCCGGCAGCGAAGGCGGCCGCCAAACCTGCAGCCAAGCCGGCCGCTAAGCCGGCCGCCAAGGCCGCCGCCAGCAAACCCGCCGCCAAGCCCGCTGCTGCGAAACCCGCCGTGCGTCGCGCACCGGCCCTGGCCACGCCTTCGGACCTGAGCAAGAACGCCACCCGCGATCTTTCCGCCGCGCTCAACCGCCTGCTGGCGGACGTCTTCGCCCTCTATCTGAAGACCAAGAACTTCCACTGGCATGTCAGCGGTCCGCACTTCCGCGATTACCACCTGCTGCTGGACGACCATGCCACCGAAATCTTCGCGATGACTGACGCCATCGCCGAGCGCACCCGCAAGATCGGCGGCAACACCATCCGTTCCATCGGCCACATTGCCCGCGACAAGCGCATCCTCGACAACGATGCCGAGTTCGTGCAGCCGCTGGACATGCTGGCCGAGCTGCAGGAGGACAACAAGGCGCTGACCTCCTACATGCGCGAAGTGCATGACCTGTGCGACGAGTACCATGACATCGCCACGGCCAGCCTGATCGAGAACTGGATCGACGAAACCGAGCAGCGCACCTGGTTCCTCTTCGAGACCAGCCGCCGCGGCGACGGTACCGGCCACTGATCCTCGGCGCATGAAAAAAGCCGTTTCTCCCGAAGGAGAAACGGCTTTTCCATTTACAGCGCAGGCTTACTCGCCCGGCTTCTTCAGCTTCGGGTTGGGGAAGAACTGCACGCTCTGCACCTTCGGGTCGGCGGGCTTCTTCAGGCCGCTGACGTTGACCCGCGTGGTCAGTTCCTTCGGCACCGACTGGCCCTGGGCGTTGAGGGTGTCGGCATAGCCGCAGGCCACGCATTCGCGGTGCGGCACGCCGTCTTCATCCCACATGACGATCTTGTCCTGCTCGCTGCACGCCGGGCACACCGCCCCGGCGATGAAGCGTTTCTTTACCTCGGCCATCACGCAGCCTCCTCGGAAAGGCCGGAGTGGCGCAGCAGGGCATCGATGGACGGCTCGCGGCCGCGGAATGCGACGAACAGTTCCATCGGCTCCTGGGAACCACCCTTGGCCAGGATCGCATCGCGGAACGCCGCGCCGGTCGCCGGGTTGAGCACACCTTCTTCCTCGAAGCGGGAGAAGGCGTCGGCGGATAGCACTTCGGCCCACTTGTAGCTGTAGTAACCGGCCGCATAACCTCCGGCGAAGATGTGCGCGAAGCTGTTGGCGAAGCGGTTGTACGCCGGTGGGCGCATCACAGCGACTTCATCGCGCACGGTTTCCAGCACGTCGAGCACGCTGCGGCCGTCGCCGTGGGTGGCGTGCAGTTCGAAGTCGAACAGGGAGAACTCCAGCTGGCGGACCATCATCAGGCCGGACTGGAAGTTCTTCGCGGCCAGCATTTTCTCCAGCAGGTCCTGGGGCAGCGCGGCACCAGTCTCATAGTGGCCGGAGATCAGCGCCAGGCCCTCGGGCTCCCAGCACCAGTTCTCCATGAACTGGCTGGGCAGCTCCACCGCGTCCCAGGCCACGCCGTTGATGCCCGAGGCACCGGCGTGTTCGACGCGGGTCAGCAGGTGGTGCAGGCCGTGGCCGAACTCGTGGAACAGGGTGGTGACTTCATCGTGGGTCAGCAGCGCCGGCTTGCCATTCACCGCCGGGGTGAAGTTGCACACCAGGTAGGCCACCGGCGATTGCAGCTCGCCGCCGGCGGTGCGGCGACGGTCGCGCGCGCCGTCCATCCAGGCGCCGCCGCGCTTGTTGGCGCGGGCGTAGAGGTCGAAGTAGAAGCGGCCGACGTGCTGGCCGTTTTCCTCGATCTCGAACAGGCGCACGTCCGGGTGCCAGCGTTCGAAGTCGTTCAGCTCGCGGATCTGGATGCCGTAGAGCTTCTGCACGATGGCGAACAGGCCGGAGAGCACCTTGTCGATCGGGAAGTAGGCGCGCAGGGCTTCCTGGGACACGCTGTAGCGCGCCTCGCGCAGCTTCTCGCCGAAGTAGCTGGCGTCCCAGCTCTGCAGATTCGGGCAGCCCTGTTCGGCGGCGTAGGCCTTGAGCTGCGCAAGATCCTGGGCGGCGAAGGGTTTGCTGCGCACGGCCAGGTCGCGGAGGAAGTGCAGGACCTGCTCGGGCGTCTCGGCCATCTTGGTGGCCAGGGACAGCTCGGCGAAGTTCGCAAAGCCCAGCAGGCGCGACAGCTCCTGGCGCAGGTCGAGGATTTCCTGCATCACCGGGCCGTTGTCGTTCTGCCCTGCGTTGGGGCCCTGGTCGGAGGCGCGGGTGCAGTAGGCGGCATAGACCTCTTCGCGCAGGGCGCGGTCTTCGGCATAGGTCATCACCGCGAAGTAGCTGGGGAACTCCAGGCTGATCAGCCAGCCGTCCAGGGCCTTGGCCTGGGCGGCGGCCTGCATCTGCGCCTTGGCCGAGTCGGTCAGGCCGGCGAGTGCCGCTTCATCGGTGATGTGCTTGGTCCAGGCCTGGGTGGCATCCAGTAGCTGGTTGGAGAAGCGGCTGCCCAACTCGGACAGGCGCGTCTGGATTTCGGCGTAGCGCTGCTGCTGGTCGGCCGGCAGGTCGATACCCGACAGGCGGAAATCGCGCAGGGCGTGTTCGAGGATGGTCTTCTGGGCGACGTCGAAGTCCTGGGACTCGGCGCCGGCGGCCAGCGCTTCATAGGCCTTGAACAGCTCGCGGTTCTGGCCCAGCTCCGTCCAGTAGGCGGACAGCAGCGGCAGGCAGCCTTCGTAGGCCTCGCGCAGTTCGGCGCTGTTGCACACCGCGTTGAGGTGGCTGACCGGGCTCCAGGCCTTGCCCAGGCGGTCATGCAGTTCGTCCATGGCCAGCACCAGGCCGGCCCAGGTCGGGGTGCCGTTCTGCTCGGCGAGAATGCGCGCGATGGCGGCGCGGTTGTCGGCGAGGATCTGCTCGATGGCCGGCTTCACGTGCTCCGGACGGATGGACGAGAAGGGCGGCAGGTCGTAGCTCTGCAGAAGGGGATTCGCGCTCACGGTGGCACCTTGGTTGAAGAAACACTCGGCCATCTTAAATACAATCGGCCGTATTCGCAGCCAGAGAGACTCTATCGTGACTATTCGTTCGTATCAGGGCAAAACGCCAGCGCTCGGCGAGCGTGTGTTCGTCGACGCCAGTGCCGTGGTCATCGGCGACGTGGAGATCGGCGCGGACAGCTCGGTGTGGCCGCTGGTCACCATCCGCGGCGATATGCACCGCATCCGCATCGGCGCGCGCACCAGCGTGCAGGACGGCAGTGTGCTGCACATCACCCACGCCGGCCCGTTCAATCCGGACGGCTTCCCGCTGACCATCGGCGACGAGGTGACCGTCGGCCACAAGGTGCTGCTGCATGGCTGCACCATCGGCAACCGCATCCTGGTGGGCATGGGCTCCATCGTGATGGACGGCGCGGTGATCGAGGACGAGGTGATCCTCGGCGCCGGCAGCCTGGTGCCGCCGGGCAAGGTGCTGGAAAGCGGTTACCTCTACGTTGGCAGCCCGGTGAAGAAGGCCCGTCCGCTGACCGACAAGGAGCGCGCCTTCTTCAGCTACAGCGCCGGAAACTATGTGAAGCTCAAGGATCTGCATATCGCCGAGGGCTATGCCGGCTGAGCATTCGACCAGCCATGACATTCACGCCCCCATGAGAGGAGAGCCCGCCATGTTGCTACGCGCCCAGACGTCCACCCTGTTGATCATCGATATCCAGGAACGCCTGTTCCCGGCCATTCATGAAGCCGAGTCGGTGCTCGAACACACCGCCTGGCTGCTGGCGGTCGCGCAGCGCCTGGGCGTGCCTGCGCTGGCCACCGAGCAGTATCCGAAGGGCCTGGGCCCGACCCTGCCCGCGCTGCGCGATGCGCTGCCGGCCGAGGCGCTGCTGGAGAAGATCGCCTTCTCCGCCGTGACCGATCCCGGCCTGTTGCAGATGCCCGGCGGGGAGCGTCGGCAGTTCGTGGTCTGTGGCACCGAGGCGCATGTCTGCGTGCTGCAGACGGTGCTGGGCCTGCTGGCCGAGGACCGCGAGGTGTTCGTGGTGGACGAGGCGGTCGGTTCGCGCCGCCCGCGGGACAAGGCGCTGGCGCTGGAGCGGATGCGTCAGGCCGGGGCGATGATCGTCTCGCGGGAGATGGTCGCTTTCGAGTGGATGGAGCGCGCCGGCACGGAAGTGTTCCGGGAGATCAGTAAGCAATTCATCCGCTGAGAACCTGTTTACGATCTCGCGAGCTAGAGCAGAACAAGGCAAAAACAGGCGAGGACGCGGAGTTTACGAGCTGTAAATGAGCAGTCCGAGCCTGTTTTTAACGCAGTTATGCCGACGCGCAGCAGATCGTGAACAGGTTCTGAGCGTCATTTCCACCCGGTGCGCCATGTCGCGCGCTGCTCGGGTTCGAGGAAGGTCCAGGCGACGAAGCGGCTCTGCTTCTGGCCCTGGGCCATGTCCACGGTGCGGATGCTGATGGCGCCGGCCTTCTTCAGGGCGCGGCGGAATTCGTCGAGATTGCCGGCCTTGGACACCAGCGAGCTGAACCACAGCACCTGATTGCCGACTTCCGCACTTTCCGCCGCCAGCTTGCGCAGGAAGGCGATCTCGCCGCCTTCGCACCACAGCTCGTTGCTCCGCCCGCCGAAGTTCAGCTTCGGTAGCTGGCGCGACGGGTCGAGCTTGCCGAGGTTCTTCCATTTGCGCCGGCTGCCGCTGCTGGCTTCCTCGGGCGAGGCGTGGAAGGGTGGGTTGCACAGGGTGGCGTCGAAGCGTTCATCGGCGCCCAGCAGGCCATGGAAGATGTGCTTGGGGTCGTGCTGCTGACGCAGTTCGATGGCCTCGTTGAGGCCGGGGTTGCCATTGAGGATGGCGTGGGCCGAGGCGAGGGCGGCGGGCTCGATGTCCGAGCCAAGGAAGCGCCAGCCGTAGTCGCGGTGGCCGATCAGCGGGTAGATGCAGTTGGCGCCGACGCCGATGTCCAGCACGCGCACCTCCGGCCCGCGTGGAACCCGGCCGGCGTTCTCCTCGCCGAGCAGGTCGGCCAGGTAGTGCACGTAGTCGGCGCGGCCCGGAATCGGTGGGCAGAGGAAGCCGGCGGGGATATCCCACTGGGCGATGCCGTACTGCGCCTTGAGCAGCGCGCGGTTGAATACGCGCACGGCCTCGGGATTGGCGAAGTCGATGCTCGGCTTGCCATAGGGATTGGTGATGACGAAGCGGCCCAGCGCCGGGCAGCCCTCGATCAGCGCCGGGAAGTCGTAATGCCCCTGGTGCCGGTTGCGCGGGTGCAGCAGGTTCGGCCGCTTGGCGGCGGGGTCGCGCAGGGCCTGAGCGGGTTTCGCGGGTGTAGCGGGGCGTTTCGGCGATTTGGGCGGTTTCGGCATGAGGGTGCGCTGGGCAGGTAAGCGGTGGGCGATTTTCCCACAGATGGGCGCCTCAGCCGAGCAGCGTGTTGCCCAGGTGGTCGAACAGCAGGCAGCACAGCAGCAGCGGAATGGGCAGGCCAAGCAGGGTGCCGAGCATGTAGGGCGAAAAGCCCACGCCGGACAAGGCGAGGCTGTAGTTCAGCGTGGGGGCGGTGATGAACGCCAGGCGCAGGAGGAACACGCTGCCGGCCGGGCGCTGGTCGAGGTGACTGAATACCGCGCGGGTGAGTCGGTTGTTCAGCAGACGCAGCCCGTCGCCGCCCACCGCGCGTATCACCAGGAAGGTGAAGCCGCAGGAGAGCACCGCCGCGCCGTAGGTGATCAGCCCGCCCCACAGCTTGCCCAGCGCCAGCACGGCGGCGGCGAGGAACAGCAGGCCGGGGACGTGCAGCAGGTTGCCCAGGGCGAACAGCCCGACGAACAGCAGCAGGCCGCGCACGCGGTTGTCCTGCAGTTCGCTGCGCAGGTAGCCGAGACTGAAATCCTCGTGCAGGCCGCTGGCGCGGTAGAGCGCGAACAGCACCAGGGCGAAGGCGAGCAGCAGGATCAGTCGGCGAAAACGCCAGACGACGGGCGGGACGGCAAGCATCTGGGCGGGTTCAGGGGTACTGCAGCACGTCCTTGATCTGCGCTAGGTGCTGGACGATCCAGCGCGGATCGATGGCGCCCCAGTCGCGGATGCGGTAGTGCCCGGCGTTGTTGCGCTCGCCGTCGTGCTGCTCGAAGGTGCAGTCGATGTCCAGATCGGTCAGCGCGGCCATGGTGTCCTGGGCGGTGCGCCGGGGCATGCCGGTGGCCTCCATCAGCGCGGGCACGCTGGTGGCCGTGCCGCTGTCGATCAGCCAGGCGACATAGAGGCGGCGGTAGAAACTGCTTTTGGTCTTGCTCACTTCCATCGAGACGTTTCCTTGTTGGCCTTGTGGGTCCACTACAGCGGCAGCAGCCAGGGTACCAGCAGAACGCTGACGATCATCACCAGAATCGTGAAGGGTACGCCAACCTTGACGAAATCTCCGAAGCGGTAGCGTCCGGGACCGAGCACCAGGGTGTTCACCGGCGAAGAGATCGGCGTCATGAAGGCTGCCGAGGCGGCCAGCGCGACGATCATCGCAAAGGCCTGGGGCGAGGCGCCGAGCGCTTTCGCCGTGGCGATGGCGACTGGCGCCATGAGCACGGCGGTGGCGGTGTTGGAGATGAACAGGCCGATTACCGCGGTGAGCACGAACAGGCTGGCGAGGATCGCGTAGGGCCCCGCATCGCCGAGGGCGCCGACCAGGCCATTGACCGCCAGGGTGATGCCGCCGGTCTTCTGCAGGGCGAGGGCGAACGGCAGCATGCCGACGATCAGCAGCAGGCTCTGCCAGTGGATGGCGCGGTAGGCGCTGTCCATGTCGATGCAGCGGAAGGCGCCCATCAGCAGGCAGGCGATCAGCGCGGCCATGACGTTGGGCACCAGTCCGCTGACCATCAGGATCACCATCACTGCCAGGCTGAACAGCGCGTGGGGCGCCTGGCTGGCGGCGGGGGCGGCTTCGTCCTCCTCCGCCGGCAGGCTGAGCACCAGGAAGTCGCGCCCGCGCGCCTGAAGCTGGCGGATGTCCTTCCAGGCGCCGATCACCAGCAGGGTGTCGCCGACTTTCAGCTTGGCTTCCAGCAGACCTTCCACCAGCGCCTCGCGGTTGCGCCGCAGACCGACCACGTTGAGTCCGTACTGGCTGCGGAAGCCCAGCTCCAGCACGCTCTTGCCCTGCAGGGCGGACTCCGGCGGCAGGGTCACTTCGGCCATGCCCACTTCGTGGGCACGTTCGGTGAAGTAGTCGCCCTGCAGGCTCAGCGGCTCCAGCCCGTATTCGTGGTACAGACCCAGCAGGTCGCCGCGCTCGCCGTAGATGTCCACCAGCAGCACGTCGCCGGCCTGCAGGACGATGTTGGCGGTGGGGCCGAGGATCTTCTGGCGGAAGTGCACCATGCGTTCGATGGCGACCACGTTGGTGCCGGCGCGGGCGCGCAGCTCCACGTCGCCCAGGCTTGCGCCCACCAGCTGCGAGTCGGCGCGGATGCGCAGGCGGCGTTCGCGGCCGGCCAGCTGATAATCGCGGATCAGGTCGCCCAGGGTGCGGCGCTTGAGGCTTTGCTTGTCGTCGCCCGCGTCGTCGCCCAGCCAACGGCGTGCCACCAGCATGTAGCCGATGCCCAGGGCGAGAATGACCAGGCCGAAGGGGGTGAAGCTGAAGAAGCCGAACCCGGTCGAGCCTTCGCGCACCAGCTCGCTGTGCACCACCACGTTGGGCGCGGTGGCGACCAGGGTGAGCATGCCGCTGATCAGCCCGGCGAAGCTCAGTGGCATCATCAGCCGGCGTGGCGAGACGTGCAGGCGCGCGGCGATGCTCAGAACCACGGGAATGAAAATGGCGACCACGCCGGTGGAACTCATCACCGAACCCAGCCCGGCCACGGCCAGCATCAGCAGCACCAGCAGGCGCGTCTCGCTGGCGCCGGCGCGGCGCGTCAGCCATTCGCCGATGCGGTAGGCCACGCCGGTGCGCACCAGGCCTTCGCCGATGACAAAGAGCGCGGCGATGAGGATGACGTTGGGGTCGGCGAATCCGGCCAGCGACTCCTGCACGCTGAGGATGCCGGAGAGGGGCAGGGCGACCATCACCAGCAGGGCGACCACGTCCATTCGTGGCCGGTTGATGACGAACAGTCCGACGGCGGTGGCGAGCAGGGCGAGAACCCAGATCAGTGGCAGACTCATGTGCTTCCCTAGCGAGTATTCGGCGCCATTGTGCCCGCCGAGGCGGGCGCAATGTCTTGATCCGATGCAGCTTAGCGAAGCCAGTGGTCCTGTGCGGCGGCGAATCGCATTGTTACGGCAGGCGTGCGATAGGGGTGATCTGTCTGGGATCGGTGCGCAGCTCGATCAACGCCGGCTTGCCGCTGGCCTGGGCGCGCTGGAAGGCGGCGGCGAAGTCCTCGGTGCGCTCGACGAGTTCGCCGTGGGCGCCAAAGGCCCTGGCGAGGGCGACGAAGTCGGGGTTGCGCAGTTCGGTCGCGCTGATGCGTCCCGGATACTCGCGCTCCTGGTGCATGCGGATGGTGCCGAGCATGCCGTTGTTGACCACGATGACGGTCAGTGCGGCGCCGTACTGCACGGCGGTGGCCAGCTCCTGCGGGTACATCATGAAGCAGCCGTCCCCGGCGAAGCACACCACGCTGCGCTGCGGGTCGCGCAGCTTGGCGGCGATGGCGGCGGGGAAGCCGTAGCCCATGGCGCCGTTGGTGGGGGCGAGCTGGCTGCGCGGCGAGCGATAGCGGTAGAAGCGGTGTACCCAGACGGCGTAGTTGCCGGCGCCGTTGCTGATCGCCGCGTCCTCGGGCAGGGTCTCGCTTAGGTAACTGACGACTTCCGCCAGGTCCACGCCTTGCGGACGCTCGGCGTTCTGCGGCGGGGTGGAGTAGGCGAGGTAGTCGGCGCGGGCCGCGGCGGTCCATCCGGCCCAGGGGCGTTCGCTCAATGGGGGAAGGGCGTCGAGGGCCGCTGCGATGGCAGGCATGCTGGCCTGTATGGGGAGGTCGGCCTGGTAGACCCGGCCCAGTTCGCTGGCGTCCGGGTGGATGTGGATCAGCGTCTGAACGGGGCGTGGGCTCTGCACCAGGGTGTAGCCGGCGCTGGGCGTTTCGCTGAGGCGCGAGCCGAGCACCAGCAGCAGATCGGCCTCCTGCACCCGGGCGGTGAGTTTGGGCGAAGCGCCGAAACCGAGCTGGCCGGCATACTGGGCGTCGCGGTTGTCGTAGAGGTCCTGGCGGCGGAACGAGGCCACCACCGGCAGGTCGTTGGCCTTGGCGAAACGCTGCAGGGCATGGCGTGCGGCGTCGTCCCAGCCCGTGCCGCCGATCACCAGCAGCGGTTTGCGGGCGCGGGCCAGCAAGCCGCGCAGTCCCTCCAGCGCAGCCTGCGGCGAGGCGATCTGCGCAATGCGCGGCGCGGGGATGTCCGCTACCGGCGCTGAGCCGAACAGCACTTCCTCCGGCAGCCCCACCACCACCGGGCCGGGACGTCCGGACTGGGCCACGGCGAAGGCCTGGGCGACCACTTCGGGGATGCGGCGGATGTCGTCGATCTCCGTGGCCCACTTGGCCAGGCCGCCGAACATCTGCCGGTAGTCCACTTCCTGGAAGGCTTCGCGGCCCTTGAAGGCGCTTTCCACCTGGCCGACGAAGAGAATCATCGGCGTCGAATCCTGTTTGGCCGTGTGCACGCCATTGGCCGCATGGGTTGCGCCCGGTCCACGGGTAACGAAGCAGATGCCCGGGCGCCCGGTGAGCTTGCCGTAGGCGTCGGCCATGTTCGAGGCGGCGCCTTCGTGGCGGGTGACGACGGTGCGGATCGATCGGGCGTCGTGCAGGGCATCGAGCACCGGCAGGTAGCTCTCGCCGGGGATGCAGTAGACGGTATCGACCGCATTGCCCAGCAGGGCTTCGACGAGGATCTGGCCGCCATTGCGGACGGGGAGGTCGGACATGGGAGTCGGTTTCCTGGATGGGCAGGGGTGCGCTGATCTTCGGCGAACTGCCGCGCCGAACCAAGCGAGCATTCTTCGCAAGGTCATTCCAACGAGGAATGAATGGACCGCCCCAGAGCGGCTGCGACGACGAACCGCGCCGGCGTCTTTCCTGGGTTGGCTATGGTTGATGCACGGGCGCCCCCGCGCCCGCAGGACGTTTTATTGCAGAAGGAGCCCCCTCCCATGTCCCCCCTCTCGTCCCGAGCCCTGCTCGCCAGCCTGTTCGCCACCTCCAGCCTGCCCCTCTACGCCGCCCTGCCTTCGGCGCCGGGCTATGTCGATGACAGTGGCTATAGCGCCGCGGCCAAGACCCGCATCCTACCGGCGATGTTCGAGCAGAAACTCGGCAGCACCAGGTACATCGCCAAGGCCGACAACCCGCTGATCACACTGGCCGAATCCAGCGGATTCAAGCAGACCTCCGATTACCACCAGACCCGCGCCTGGCTGCAGACGCTGGTCGATGCCTCCGGCGGCGCCATCACCCTGAGCGACCTGCCGGAGAACAGCGCCACCGGCGAGCCGATGCTGCTGGTCACCGCCAGTCGCGAGGCGGACAAATCGGCCGCCGGGCTGAACAAGTCCGGCAAGCCGACGATCTTCGTCGAGGCGGAAATCCACCCCGGCGAGGCTAATGGCAAGGACGCGATGTTCATGCTGCTGCGCGACATGACCACCGGCGACAAGCCACTGGCTGGCCTGCTGGACAAGGTCAACATCCTCTTCATTCCCACCGTGAACATCGACGGCGACCTGCGCCGCAGCCCCTACGGACGAATCAACCAGAATGGCCCGGAGGTTACCGGCTGGCGGGTCAACGGCCTGAACTACAACCTCAACCGCGACTTCACCAAGCTCGACAGCGCGGAAATCCGCAACGTCGCCTCGGTGTTCAACCAGTACGACCTGAGCTTCTTCGCCGATACCCACTCCACCGATGGCGCCATGTACCCCTACGACAGCTCCTACTGCCACAACGGCAACGGCTGGTCACCGGCCTCCAGCGAATGGATGGACAAGGTCATGCGGCCGCCGGTGTACAAGGAATTGGAAGGCGACGGCCATGTGGTCCATGAGTGCATCAGCTTCAACGACAACCAGGACCCGACCAAGGGCTATTACCCCTATCGCACGGACCTTGCGCGCTTCTCCAACCAGTACGGCGACATCCGCAACGTGCCCTCGATCCTCATCGAGCAACACGCGCTGCATCCCTACGAAACCCAGGTGCTGGGCAACTACGTGATGCTCAAGGCGATGTTCCAGGTGATCGGCGACAACGCCGACTCGCTCAAGCAGGCCATCGCCAAGGACCGCGAGCGCCTCGCCGCGCAGAAGGACGTAATCCTGACCTGGAAGCCCGGCAAGGAACAGCACACGCCGTTCGCCGTAGGGGACTACCGTTACGAGGAGTCACCGATCACCGGCAAGAAGACCATCGTCTGGAGCAACAAGCCCAAGCAACTGAACGTGCCGATCAGCGACAACTCGGTGCCGGACCTGGTAGTGAAGCGGCCGAAGCAGTACGTGGTGCCGGTGCAGTGGAGCGAGGTGATCGCGCGCCTGAAGTCCCACGGCATCCAGATGAAGACCCTGGACAAGGCCACGCCCATCGAGGTGACCTTGAACCGCATGGACAACATCAAGCTGGCCGGCGGCTTCGAGCCGGACCGTGCCGCCACCAACGAGATTCCCGGCTATGAAGGGCACCTGTTGGTCAGCGGCGTGGGCAAACCATTCCAGCGCCTGCAGACCTACCCGGCCGGCTCGGTGGTGATCGATACCGACCAGCCGCTGGGCGTGCTGGCGATCAACCTGCTGACGGCAGAAAGCCCTGACTCGTTCTGGTCCTGGGGCTTCTTCAACTCGACGCTGGTGGTGGCCGAGGAGCCGGAGGAGTACGTGATGGAGCCAATGGCGCGGAAGATGCTTGCCGAAGACCCGAAGCTCAAAGCCGAGTTCGAGAAGAAGTTGAAAGACGACAAGGCCTTCGCCAAGGACGCCCAGGCGCGCCTGCAGTGGTTCTACCAGCGCACGCCGTTCTATGACGTGAATGCCTATGTGTACCCGGTGGGGACGGTGTACTGAGGCAGTTCAGGGTTGTTGCTGGCGCAGCTCCCGCAGCTGCGTCAGCAGTTTGGGGACCTCGTCGCGGACGATGCTCCACAGGGTGTCGTTATCGATGCCAAGATAGCCGTGGATCAGTCGGTTTCGGGTAGCCACCAGCATGCGCCAGGGAACCTGCGGCTTCGCCGATGATCTCCAGATTGCGCAAGGTCGCGTCATAAACCAACGGGGTAGCGACGAAGGCCTGCTGATCCAGATTTGCGCAGTAGGCGAGGACCTTCTCGGCGCACGCCATCATGTCGTCGACGTAGAAATACCAGACTCGCTCGGGACGCTCAGACATTCACCGCCTCCGCTTCGATGAAGGGGCGTAGCTCCGGGCGAAGCGCCTTTTCGGTTACCAGGTCGACACTGTGGCCTAGCAAGTCTTCGAGGTAGAACTGCACGCCGAAGTAGCGCTCCGAGGTCGCAGGGCCGTCGAAACTGACCAGAATATCCACATCGCTATCCGGTCCTGCGTCGTCACGTGCCGTCGAGCCGAACAGAGCCAGCCTGACCACACCGAAGCGCGTGGCCAGTTCTGGCTTGCAGCTTTCCAGCAGGGTCAGGGTGTGGTGGCGGTCCATATTGGTTACCGGATCAGTGAATACGCCTGAAGGTAGCACAAGCGGAAAAAACAAGGCCCGCATTGGCGGGCCTTGTGGATGACGCTTACAGACTGGCGATCTTCTCGCGCTGCTGGATCAGGTTGGTCACCGCCTGCTCGGCTTCGGCGAGCTTGGCGCGTTCCTTTTCGATCACATCCGCCGGGGCCTTGGCGACGAAGCCTTCGTTGGCGAGCTTGCCGCCGACACGTTTGACTTCGCCTTCCAGGCGCTGGATTTCCTTGTCCAGGCGGGCCATTTCGGCGGCCTTGTCGATCAGGCCGGCCATCGGCACCAGCACCTGCAGGTCGCCGACCAGAGCGGTGGCGGACATCGGCGGCTCTTCGCCTTCGCCCAGCACGCGGATGGTCTCGAGCTTGGCCAGCTTCATCAGCAGCGGCTCGTTGTCGGCCAGGCGGCGATGGTCTTCGGGCGAGGCGTTGTTCAGCACCAGGTCGATGCGCTTGGCCATGGAGATGTTCATCTCGCCGCGGATCTGGCGGATGCCCAGCATCAGGGCCTTGACCCACTCGATGTCGCCTTCGGCGGCGGCGTCGATCTTCGCCTCGTCGGCGACCGGCCAGGGTTGCAGCATCAGGGTGTCACCGGTCTTGCCGGCGGATGCCTTGATGCGCTGCCAGATTTCCTCGGTGATGAACGGCATGAACGGGTGCGCCAGGCGCAATGCGGTTTCCAGCACGCGCGCCAGGGTGCGGCGGGTGCCGCGCTGGCGTTCGATCGGCGCGTTCTCGTCCCACAGTACCGGCTTGACCAGCTCCAGGTACCAGGCGCAGTACTCGTCCCAGATGAATTCGTAGAGGGCCTGGGTGGCCAGGTCGAAGCGGAAGGCGTCCAACTGACGGGCGACTTCGATCTCGGTGCGCTGCAGGGCGGAGATGATCCAGCGGTCCACCGAGGACAGCTCGACCGGCTCGCCATTCACGCCGGTGTCCTTGCCATCGGTGTTCTCGATGACGAAGTTGGCGGCGTTCCACAGCTTGTTGCAGAAGTTGCGGTAGCCCTCGACGCGGCCCATGTCGAACTTGATGTCGCGGCCGGTGGATGCCAGCGAGCAGAAGGTGAAGCGCAGGGCGTCGGTGCCGTAGCTGGCGATGCCTTCGGGGAACTCGGCGCGGGTCTGCTTGGCGATCTTCTCGGCGAGCTTGGGCTGCATCATGCCGCTGGTGCGCTTCTCCAGCAGTTCGTCCAAGGTAATGCCATCGACTATGTCCAGCGGGTCGAGCACGTTGCCTTTGGACTTGGACATCTTCTGGCCCTGGCCGTCGCGCACCAGACCATGGACGTAGACGGTCTTGAACGGGATCTGCGCGCTGCCATCGCCATTCTTGATCAGGTGCATGGTCAGCATGATCATGCGCGCCACCCAGAAGAAGATGATGTCGAAGCCGGTCACCAGCACGTCGGTGGGATGGAAGGTCTTCAGGTATTCGGTCTGCTCCGGCCAGCCGAGGGTGGAGAAGGTCCACAGGCCCGAGCTGAACCAGGTGTCGAGGACGTCTTCGTCCTGGCGCAGGTTGGCGTCGCCCAGGTTGTGCTTGGCGCGCACTTCGGCCTCGTTGCGGCCGACGTAGACGTTGCCGGCGTCGTCGTACCAGGCCGGGATGCGGTGGCCCCACCACAGCTGGCGGCTGATGCACCAGTCCTGGATGTCGCGCATCCAGCTGAAGTACATGTTCTCGTACTGCTTGGGCACGAACTGGATGCGGCCGTCTTCCACGGCGGCGATGGCGGGTTCGGCCAGCGGCTTGGTGGAGACGTACCACTGGTCGGTCAGCCAGGGTTCGATGACGGTGCCGGAGCGGTCGCCCTTGGGCACTTTCAGCGCGTGGTCGTCGATCTTCTCCAGCAGGCCGGCGGCTTCGATGTCGGCGACGATCTGCTTGCGCGCGACGAAGCGGTCCATGCCGGCATAGGCGGCGGGCAGGCTGGCATCCAGCTCGGCGTTGACGCTGCCGTCGAGCTTGAACACCTGGGCGACGGCGAGGACGGCGGCGTCCTTGTCGAAGATGTTGATCAGCGGCAGGTCGTGGCGCTTGCCGACTTCGTAGTCGTTGAAGTCGTGGGCCGGGGTGATCTTCACGCAGCCGGTGCCGAACTCGCGGTCGACGTAGTCGTCGGCGATGATCGGGATGCGGCGGCCCACCAGCGGCAGGTCGACGAAGGTGCCGATCAGCGCGGCGTAGCGCTCGTCTTCCGGATGAACGGCGACCGCGCTGTCACCGAGCAGGGTTTCCGGACGGGTGGTGGCGACGACCAGGTGGTCCTTGCCGTCGGCGGTCTTGTGACCGTCGGCCAGCGGGTAGCGCAGGTGCCAGAGGTGGCCCTTCTCGTCGTGGTTCTCCACTTCGAGGTCGGAAATGGCGGTGTGGAACTTGGTGTCCCAGTTGACCAGGCGCTTGCCGCGGTAGATCAGGCCGTCCTCGTGCAGGCGCACGAAGGCTTCCTTCACGGCCTCGGACAGGCCCTCGTCCATGGTGAAGCGCTCGCGCGACCAGTCCACGGAGGAACCCAGACGGCGAATCTGGCGGGTGATGGTGCCGCCGGACTGGTCCTTCCACTCCCAGACCTTCTCCAGGAACTTCTCGCGGCCCAGGTCATGTCGGGCGATGCCCTGTGCGGCCAGCTGGCGCTCCACCACCATCTGGGTGGCGATGCCGGCGTGGTCGGTGCCCGGCTGCCACAGGGTGTTGCGGCCCTGCATGCGGCGGTAGCGGATCAGCGCATCCATGATGGCGTTGTTGAAGCCGTGACCCATGTGCAGGCTGCCGGTGACGTTCGGCGGCGGGATCATGATGGTGTACGGCTCGCCGGAACCTTGCGGGGCGAAATAGTTGTTCTGTTCCCACAGGGGGTACCAGTGGGATTCGATGGCGTGGGGCTGGTAGGTCTTGTCCATGAGCGCGGCGGGACCCTGATAAGGCTAGACGGAAAACCGGTGAGTATAACGGGGCGCGGGCCTTGCAGGCCACCGGGGCGGCAGGGGAAGCAATTGTAGGAGCGAGCTTGCTCGCGAACCGTTACCACTGCGAGCTTGCAGAGGAGCGTTCGCGAGCAAGCTCGCTCCTACAAGGAAAGGGGGCGCTGCGGTCAGCTCTTGCGCTGGGCCAGCAGGCGCTGCATCCGTGCTTCCAGGCGGCGCTGCAGCTCGGCTTCGATCTGCGGCGCGAAGTCGTCGATCACGTCCTGCAGGATCAACTGGGCGGCGGCGCGCAGCTCCAGGTCCAGGCGATTGAGTTCGCTGGCCTGGGGCGAGACTTTCGGCTCGGCAGGCTCGGCAGGCTCGGCAGGCTCGGCAGCGGGCGGCTCCGGCGTACGTGGCGCCGGAGCGATGACATCGGACAGCAGTGGGATGTTGTCCGGCTCGAAGGATTCGGTGAGCAGCGGCGGTTCGGCACCTGACTCATCCAGCAGTTCCTGGATCGATTTCAGGTCTTCCAGCAGGTGATCGGGGTCGTGCGGGGGCTTACGGCTGTCCATGGTCTTGGCTGATGCGTTCTCAAGGGCGCGGCAGGCGATGGTCCTGCAAAGGATAGCCCTGCTCGCGGTAGCGGCGGAAATTCTCCCGCGCGGCCTGACGAATCGCCGGTTCTTCGATCACCAGTTCGGCGACCCGGTTGAAGCGGTCGACGAAGGGGGGAATGGCCAAGGTCAGGTTGATCAGCAGGTCCCGGTGGCTCTCCGGCGGCTCACCCAGGGCGAGCACCACCGGCGAGTCGGCGTCTTCTTCCACCGCGTTGTGTGGGATGAAGGTTTCGCCCCGGAAGTTCCACAACCGTGCATCCAGCGCTTCGCGCTGGGCCTCGTCGGCACACAGCACGAAGATGCGCATGCCTTGCCGCCAGGCCTTTTCGGCCAGGCGGCAGGCGATGGTCAGGCGTGCGTCGGGATCGGCGCTGGGAATGACGTAGAAATCCACGCGCGTCATTTTTTGGCCCCAAAGCTGCTGCGTTTGCTCATGCTGCGTTGAAAACCTGCGCAAATTGCTCATTTACAAAACGTAAACTGCGCATGTGCGCAGGCTTTCGCCTTGCCTGAGCGGCACTCGCGACGCTTCGGGTTCCAAAAAACATTGCTGTCTTACTCCGTTACTTCACGCGGTCCAGCAGGTACTGGGTCAGCAGCGGAACCGGGCGTCCAGTGGCGCCCTTGTCCTTGCCGCCGCTGATCCAGGCGGTGCCGGCGATGTCCAGGTGCGCCCAGTGGTACTTCTTCGCAAAGCGCGACAGGAAGCAGCCGGCGGTGATGGTGCCGGCCTTCGGCCCGCCGATGTTGGCGATGTCGGCGAAGGGGCTGTCCAGCTGCTCCTGGTATTCGTCGAAGAGCGGCAGCTGCCAGGCGCGGTCGTCGGCGACTTCACCGGCTTTCAGCAGTTGCTTGATCAGCGCGTCGTTGTTGCCCATCAGGCCCGAGGTATTGGAGCCCAGGGCGACGATGCAGGCGCCGGTGAGGGTGGCGATGTCCACCACCGACTGCGGCTTGAATCGCTCGACGTAGGTCAGCGCGTCGCACAGCACCAGGCGGCCTTCGGCGTCGGTGTTGAGGATTTCGACGGTCTGGCCGCTCATGGTGGTGACGATGTCGCCCGGACGGGTAGCGCCGCCGCTGGGCATGTTCTCGGCGCAGGCCATCACGCCCACCAGGTTGATCGGCAGCTGCAGTTCCAGCACGGCGCGGAAGGTGCCGAACACGGAGGCGGCGCCGCACATGTCGAACTTCATCTCGTCCATGCCCAGGCCGGGCTTGAGGCTGATGCCGCCGGTGTCGAAGGTGATGCCCTTGCCGACCAGAACATGGGGGGCTTCATCTTTCTTGCCGCCGTTGTACTGCAGCACGATGAGGCGCGGCGGCTGGTCGCTGCCCTGGGCGACGGCGAGGAAGGAACCCATGCCCAGCTCGCGCAGCTTCTTCTCGTCCAGCACTTCGACCTTCAGTCCCTTGTGCTCCTTGGCCAGCGCCTTGGCCTGCTCGCCGAGGAAGGTCGGGTGGCAGAGGTTCGGCGGCAGGTTGCCCAGGTCGCGGGTCAGGGCCATGCCGTTGGCGATGGCCTGGGCTTCCTTGGCGCCCTGTTCGACGGCGGCGGCGTCGGCCTTGTCGACCAGCAGGGTGATCTTCTTCAGCTTTGGCACTTCGGCCTTCTGACTCTTGAAGCGGTCGAAGACGTAGGTGCCATCGGCCAGGGTTTCCACCTGCAGGCGGGCCTTGCCGTGGGCGTTGCGGCCTTTCACGGCGAGATCACCCAGGGCCAGCACGGCGTCGCCGCCGCCCAGGTTCTTCAGGGTGGCGAGGACCGAGGAAACCAGTTTGCGGTAGGCGCGGTCGGAGAGGTCGCGTTCCTTGCCGGCGCCGACCAGCAGCACGCGCTCGGCCTTAATATTGGGTAAATCCTGCAGGAGTAACGTTTGCCCGACCTTGCCCGCCAGATCGCCACGCTTGAGCAGGGTGCCGATAGCGCCGCCGGTGACGTCGTCAACGGCCTTGGCAGTGGCGCCAAGCTTGCGGCCTTCGCCGACGGCGATGACCAGGGTGGCGGTTTTCAGGGTTTCCGGGCGTACGCTTTTTACAAGGAATTCCATGGCTTGGTGTCCCCAGGACAAAAGGCTCACGATGGCAAGGTGGTCCGCGATGCTCAGGCAGACTGCGCAGTGACAGGCCTGGCGAATCGCAGGATAATGCCGGCTATTTTCGCTGGATCGCGCTCGCGCGGGCCGGCAAACGCTTCACGACGGCTAGTTTGAGCGTAGCCGCCCGAGCGTGACAACCCTGGAGTGTCCGGTTTGATTGTCTTCCGTTATCTGTCCCGCGAAGTGCTGATCACCATGAGCGCAGTGAGCGCCGTGCTGCTGGTCATCATCATGAGCGGCCGTTTCATCAAATATCTGGCGCAGGCCGCCCAAGGCATGCTCGATCCAGGCTCGCTGTTCATGATCATGGGCACGCGCCTGCCGGGCTTCCTCCAGCTGATCCTGCCGCTGGGGCTGTTCCTGGGGATCCTGCTGGCTTACGGACGGCTGTACCTGGACAGCGAGATGACCGTGCTGACCGCCACCGGCATGAGCCAGCAGCGCCTGACGGCCTACACCCTGGCGCCGGCGCTCCTGGTGGCGCTGATCGTGGCCTGGCTGAGCCTGTGGGCGGCACCGCAGGGAATCGCGCAGATGCAGTTGCTGCTGAACAAGCAGGACGCGATGACCGAGTTCGACACCCTGGCGCCGGGACGTTTCCAGTCGATGCGCGACGGCTCGCGGGTGACCTATACCGAGACCCTGGCCAATGAACGCACGCAACTGGGTGGCGTGTTCATCGCCGACAAGAATCCGCCGCGCAACGGCAAGGCGGGCAGCGCTTCGGTGCTGGTGGCGAACAGCGGCGAGCAGCAGATCCATGCCGACGGCAGCCGCTACCTGATCCTCAAGGACGGCTATCGCTACGATGGCCTTCCGGGGCAGGCCGACTACCGCGCGATCAAGTACGACACCTATGGTGTGTTGCTGCCCAAGCCGGAAGTCAGCAGCGAGATCGACGACCGCGACGCCATTCCCACCAGCGAACTGATCGGCAGCGATGAAGTACGCATGAAGTCCGAGCTGCAGTGGCGCCTTTCCATTCCGCTGCTGGTCTTCGTGGTCACCATACTGGCGGTGCCGCTCTCGCGGGTGAATCCGCGTCAGGGTCGCTTCCTCAAGCTGCTGCCGGCGGTGCTGCTCTACATGGCTTACCTGGCGCTGCTGATCGCCGGCCGTGGCATGCTCGACAAGGGCAAGATCCCGCTCGCCCTGGGCCTGTGGTGGATCCACGGACTGTTCCTGGCGATCGGATTGCTGCTGCTGTACTGGGAGCCGCTGAGGCTCAAGCTGGCCGCCGCACGGGCGAATTCTGGGCGGGAGCCGAAGCATGCGTAAGCTGGATCGTTACATCGGCATCACCGTTTTCATCTCCATTCTCGCCGTGCTCGGTGTGATTCTCGGCCTGGCCGAGCTGTTCGCCTTCGTCGACCAGTTGGGGCAGATCACCGAGACCTACACCCTCGTCGATGCACTCAAGTTCGTGCTCCTCACCGCACCCAGCCGTGCCTACGATATGTTGCCGATGGCTGCGCTGATCGGTTGCCTGGTGGGCCTCGGCAGCCTGGCCAGCAGCAGCGAGCTGACCATCATGCGTGCCGCTGGCGTGTCGCTGCAGCGCATCGTCTGGGCAGTGATGAAGCCGATGCTGGTACTGATGTTCGGCGGTATCCTGCTCGGCGAGTACGTGGTGCCCTACACCGAGACCCAGGCCCAGAACGACCGCGCCATGGCCCAGAGCGAAGGCGGGGTGCTGAGTTCGCGGAACGGTCTGTGGCACCGTCAGGGCCACGAATTCATCCAGATCAACGTGGTTCGCTCGGACGGGATGCTGCTGGGTGTGACGCGCTACAACTTCGATGATGCGCGCCGCCTGCAGACCGCCAGTTTCGCCAAGCAGGCAACCTTCCAGAATAACCAGTGGGTGCTGAAAAACGTGACCACCACGGTTCTGCATATGGATGAGAAACGCAGCGAAGTGGTGAACAAGCCCAGCGAAGTGTGGAACATTCAGCTCACCCCGCAACTGCTGAACACTGTCGTGACGGAGCCTGAGGCCCTGTCGATCAGCGGGCTGTGGAACTATATCCATTACCTGCAGGAGCAGGGGCTGAGCGCCAACCGCTATTGGCTGGCATTCTGGACCAAGATCCTGCAGCCGGCAGTCACCGCGGCGCTGGTGCTGATGGCGATTTCCTTCATCTTCGGCCCGCTGCGCAGCGTGACGCTGGGGCAGCGTGTCTTCACCGGCGTGCTGGTGGGTTTCAGCTTCCGCATTGCCCAGGATCTGCTGGGTCCATCCAGTCAGGTGTTCAACTTCCCGCCGCTGCTGGCGGTGCTGGTGCCCGCGGCGATCTGCGCCTTCCTCGGCATGCTGTTGCTGCGAAGGGCGGGGTGATCTCGCTCCTGCAAAGAACGCCACAAACGAAAAAGCCCGCCGATTGGCGGGCTTTTTCATGGGCGAATGGGGCTCAGCGCCGCCCCTGAGTCGCCTTGCGTACGTCCTTGGGAATCTGGATCACCACGCTTTCCGAGTAGCGATCCTGCCAGGTGCGCTTGTCCTTGTCCCAGAGCATCCACAGGAAGCCCAGCCCCAGGCAGGCCCAGGAGCCGATGGAAATGGTAAAGCGCAGCAGCGCCTGGAGCAGGCTGATGTGCGAGCCGTTGGCGTTCTGCACGCGAATGCCCCAGACCTGCATGCCGAGGGTCTGGCCGTTGTGGGTCCAGAATTTGGCGAAGAATGCGAACACGCTAATGAACAGCAGGCTGGAGAGCAACGGATCGCCGATCAATCCGCCCTGGTCGGCCAGTTGCTTGAGCCTCTCGCCGCCATAGATGAGTCGCAGGACGCCCTGCTGGTAGACCAGGGTCACGACCATCATCAGTGCTACGCAGAGCAGGAAGTCATAGAACATGGCGGCGAAACGGCGGATGAGCGTGGCGGGCGGGAAGTTTCCCGCGGGCTGGAGCTGCGGTATGGACATGGCGCCTTCTGGAGCGAATCGTTGATCGGTAGGGCACAGCCCCGGATGAATGGGGCGGGATTATACGGTTTCTGGCCCGGTTCGGCCTTTATCGCGCTGGCCCTGTTCTAAGCTGCACCCATACCGTTTCCCTGGAAACGAACGGTCGTACAGCAAGGAACAAGGATGCCGTTACGCAACTATGCCCGGCGCCGGCTGGTGCCGCGATTGGTGTTTGCCCTGTCGATGGCGCTGCTCCCCCTGGCGCTGGGTAGCTCCATTATCTATTGGCAGGCCCTGCGCAGCCTGTCCGCTGAGGCGCGCACGGCATCCCACGAGGCACTGCACCTGTTCGATCTCATGCTGGGCAATGCCGAGGGGGCAGCCAAGGTTGCGCTCTCGCAGAAGGGAAAGCCCTGCAGCGACTCGACCTTGGTGCTGCGCGAGCAGGTGGCGGTGGTGCCCTTCGTGCGCACGGTCAACCTCACGCGGGACGATGCCATCTATTGCACCTCTCTGTTCGGCGACTTCAAGGCGCAGCTGGAGGGCTCCGACTACGTGGATGGGCGCCTGCGCCTGATGGCGGGCAACCCGGTGACCCCCAATGTCGCCATATTGATCCTGCGCCGGGTCGAGGGGGAGTACGGCGCGCTGGCCTCCATCGATGGACGTTATCTGAGCAATACCTTGCAACTGGTCGATCAACGCAGCGACCTGCAGTTGCAAGTCGGCGGGGTGTGGATGGATGAAGACGGCCATGTGCATGCCGGGACGCCCGTTCCATTGCCGATCGGCCATATACGCTTGGTCTCCGAGCGTTACCCGTACGCAGTGATAGGGGGTTTTCCCGAAGGCGCTGCGTGGATCCATATCCGCCAGGAGGCGCTACCGCTGGCCGTCTTGTTACTGACGCTGGGGGGTGTCTCCGGGCTGGCCTGCTACTGGTTGTGGGGGCGTTCCGCAACGCCGAGCCTGGAGCTCGAGCGGGCGCTGATGGCTGGAGAATTCATCCCCTACCTGCAGCCGCTGGTGGATGCGCGCGATGGGCGTTGGGTCGGTGCGGAAGTATTGATGCGCTGGCAACATCCGCGCGAGGGAATGGTTGGGCCGGACCTGTTCATCCCGATGGCCGAGCGTTCCGGCCTGATCGTGCCGATGACGCGCGAGCTGATGCGCCAGGTGGGGGAGGGGCTGGCTCCCCATGGCGAGCTGCTGGGAGAGGACTTCCACCTGGGCTTCAACATCAGCGCCGTACATTGCACGGAGACGAGGTTGCTCGATGATTGCCTGAGCCTGCAGGCGAAGTTCCTGCCGAACCGGCCGACCCTGGTGCTGGAACTGACCGAGCGGGAACTGATCGCTGCCAACGACGCCACCGATCAGTTGTTCGACCGTCTGGATGGCCTGGGCATTCTGTTGGCCCTCGACGATTTCGGCACGGGCAACTCGAGTCTGGCGTACCTGCACCGTTTCAAGGTGGACGCGCTGAAGATCGACAAGAGTTTCGTCGCGATGATCGGCGTGGAAGCACTTTCAGTATGCATCCTCGACAGCATCGTCGAGCTATGCGGCAAGTTGGACCTGATGATCATCGCCGAGGGGGTGGAAACCGAGGAGCAGCGGCGCTACCTGGCCGAACGTGGGGTGGATGTGTTGCAGGGGTACTTGTTCGGTAAGCCGATGTCGCTGGATGCTTTTGTGCAGGCGATGCGTGAGGAAAGCGAACGGGCGCGTTGAGGGCTGGTGCGCCTTTCGTGGCGGGTCGCGCAGTGCATGCCTGCGAATCGGCTGGACTGTCCCCAGTGGCGGAATTTCTACGGAGTTTTCTGGCCGCATTTCGCTTCTGCGTCCTACTTCCGATCCCGGTATAGCGACAAAATAAAAATGATATCTAGTTCACACTTTTTAGTTTGCACGGGCTGCCGTTTAACTTTTTTTTGACATTCGTTATTTTGAATTAAGGGAGAGTTTCAGCCCTTGGCTGCGTGTAGATCGCGTATTTCAGGGGAAAGTTGAAGAAATCGATGGCTATAAGCAGTCGCCATGAGGCTTGTCGCGATCAGGACGTTTCGCTCTAATGGCGCGCCCTTGCTGGCCTTGGGCCGTTACTGATCGGCCTTTCAAGGATTGGATTCAGTGAATTATTCGTTGATTAATTTTCTATACAGCGCTGAGCGACGACTGGTCCCAAATTGCCGGTCAATGGAATGGCAGTTCGCCATTTCGCTAATAGAGTTGTCTGGAAAGGCTAAAGAACAAGAGTCCGAATAATGCCTATTCGTTCCCGTGGATTTACCCTGATCGAACTGATGGTGGTTGCTGCGATCGTCGCCATTCTGGCGGCTATCGCCTATCCCAGCTATCAGCAGTACGTCATTCGCGGCAAACGCTCGGCGGCACAGGCGCAGATGATGGATATCGCCAACCGCGAGCAGCAGTACCTACTGGCCAATCGAGCCTATGCGGACAAGACGGCGCTGGAGGCGGGCGGTTATTCGTTGCCTAGTGAAGTGTCGAGTAACTACGGCTACAGCATCACCGTCAACAACGCGGCAACGCCGCCGACTTTCACCATCACCTTCACACCGTCTGGCGCTCAGGCCAGCGATGGCAACCTGACCCTCGACAGTACCGGCAGCAAGATGCCGACGAACAAGTGGTGAGCGATATGGGCGTCTCTCGACAGCGTGGTTTGACCCTTATCGAACTGTTGGTCAGCATCCTGATCATTTCTTTGGGCCTGCTCGGGCTGGCCAAGCTGCAGACTCGTATGCAGCTGTCGGACATGGAGTCGTACCAGCGCGCCCAGGCGCTGCTGTTGCTCAACGATATGTCCAGTCGGATGACCGCCAATCCTAATAACTCCTCCAGCTACGTCACTGGTAGCGCCAGCCCGGTTGGCACGGGAATGACTTGTCCCACCAGTACCTCCACGCGTCAGCAGTCGGACATGGCGGACTGGTGTAACAGCCTGCAGGGTGCAGCGGAGGTCGGTGGTGGTAACGTCAAGGCTGGCGCCATGCTGGGCGGGCGTGGCTGCATCGAATCCCTGGGGAGCGGGCAGTATCTGATCACCGTGGCTTGGCAGGGTATGAGCCCTATATCCGCGCCCCCCAGCAGCGTGGCTTGCGGCAGCGGTAGCTACAATGGCGGTAATGATTGCACCAGCGACCGCTGCCGGCGTGTGGTGACAACCATCGTGCGGGTGGCCACGCTATGAGGCGCACCGCTCCGCAACGCGGGTTTACCTTGGTCGAGATGATGATCGCAGTGACCATCGGCCTGCTGATCATGGTTGGTGTCCTGACGCTCTACCTGAATCTGCGTCGTACTAACGATGACATGGCCAACACCAACTCGTTGATTGAGAACGGCCGTTTCTCCGTCCAGTTGATGCAGGAAGATCTGGCCCATGCCGGCTTCTGGAACGGTTACATCCCGCAGTTCGACGACCTGACCTCCTCCGATGTTCCGGGGGATGTACCCTTGGCACTGCCGCCGGTATGCGGGGATTTCTCGACCTGGACGCTGGCCGACAAGACTGCCGCTCTCGGCATCGCAGTGCAGACCTACTCGGCGGTTCCCCCCGGCTGCTCCGGAGTCGTGACCAACCTGGCTGCCAATTCCGACGTGCTGGTGGTTCGGCATGTCGATACCTGTGTACCGGGTGTCGGCAATTGCGAGGCGTTGACGGCCGGCAAGGTGTATTTCCAAGTGTCATCCTGCGACACCGAGCCCTCCGCGTCCTATGTGTTCGGTACGGGCGGATTTACCCTGCACCAACGCGACTGCATCAACTTGGCCGAGCGTCGCAAGTACATCACCGACATCTATTACGTACGCGACTACGCGGTGACGGCGGGTGACGGCATTCCCACGCTGATGCGCTCGCAGTTCGACTTATCCGCTGGCGTCAATGCTCAGCAGGTGGCCGTACCGCTGATCGAGGGTGTCCAGGCGCTCCGTGTCGAGTTGGGCATCGACAATGTCAGTGATTCCGGTGGCACGGTTCGCTACGACCAAGCGGTCATCTGGGCTGACCCCAACAACAAGACGTCGCCCACCAACCGTGGGGACGGATCGGCTGACGGCAGTTTCATTCATTGCGGTGCGGGCTCCTGTACCGTCGATGAATTGATGAATGTGGTGGAAGCCAAGCTTTACGTCCTGGTGCGTAGTCGTACGGCGACGCCGGGCTATTCCTCGGACAAGACCTATGCCTTGGGGGGCGTCACCCTGGGGCCGTTTACGGATGGCTACAAGCGACACCTGTTCACTTCCAGCGCGGCGCTGGTGAACGTTTCCCGCAGGAGGCAGACGCCATGAGCATGAGCGGCAAGGCACAGATGCAGCGCGGCGCGACCTTGGTGGTTACTCTGGTGATGCTGCTGATGCTGATGTTGATGGTAGGCAGCGCCTACACCCTGAGTGGTAGCAACCTCAAAGCGGTGGGCAACATGCAATTCCGCAACGAGGCGATCGCCTCCGCCAACATTGGTATCCAGCGGGTGCTCGATTCGGCCTTCACCACGACACCGACCGCCGAAGACCTTGATGTCGATCTAAACAACGATGGTACCCGGGACTACGTGGTGAGTATGGCAACACCCGTGTGCACGAGCGCCCGGCCGAGCGGCAACTCTTCGCTCTGTGGTCAGGGAACCAAAAGTATGTGCAATCAGGACTGGAATACAGTTTGGTCGTTGAATGCAACGGTGACGGATTTGGTGAGCGGTGCTTCGGTCAAGGTGCGTTCGGGCGTGCGTGTGCAGCTCACCGATACGCAGAAGCGCACGGTGTGCGGAGTATGAAAATGAAAACTCATGGCAATGTCTCGGTCCGCCTTTGGCGAGTGTTTGCATTCTGCGCCCTGTGCATCGCGTACTCGATGGCTCGCGCTGAGGACATCGACCTGTTCGTCGGCACGCCACCCAACTCTGCGGATGCGCCTAACGTATTGATCGTCCTCGACAACACAGCCAACTGGAACACTCCTTTTGACAATGAGAAGGCCGCGCTGGTGTCGGTAGTCAATGGACTCCAGGCGAACAAGTTCCGTGTTGGCCTGATGATGTTCACTGAGACTGGTGGCGGTGACAAAGGCAATGACGGTGCCTATGTCCGGGCTGCCATACGTTTGCTTGATGCAGGCACCAAGACCAAGTACCAGACCTTGGTTGGCAGTTTGGACGTTGGAGGTGACAAATCCAACGGTGGCAAGATCAGCAAGGCCATGGAAGAGGCCTGGCTCTATTACTCGGCGAGTGCCCCTTATGCCGGTAACAAGAAGGTAAAGACGGACTATACGGGAAATACCTCCGGTAGTACCGCTTCCAACGCAATCTACGCGCTTAGCGGCAATGCTCTGTCGGCGAAGGATGGCAGTCCGTATAACAACCCTATCGTCACTGGCTGCGCGAAAAATTTCATCATCTACATCAGCAACGGCGCGGCACAGGACAATAACAACGACATCACACAAGCCACCGCAGCGCTCTCTGCAGCGGGAGGCAACACCTCCGCGATTCCGATTTCGCCCAGCGGCTCGCAGGATAATGTGGCAGATGAATGGGCGCGCTTCATGAAGAAGAGCAGCCTTGGCATTACCACCTATACAGTGGATATCAACAAGGTCACCACTGGTCAGGGGCCAGGATGGACCGCTTTGCTCAAGAGCATGGCCAACGTCAGCAGCGGTAAGTACTTCGACGTGACGTCCAACGGCACGGAGATCGCCGATGCGCTGAACGCTATCTTCTCCGAGATTCAAGCAACCAACAGTGTGTTCGCCTCGGTCACCCTGCCGGTGAGCGTGAATACCCAGAGCACCTACTTGAACCAAGTGTATGTCGGCATGTTCCGTCCGGATGCCGATTCATTCCCGCGCTGGGCCGGCAACCTCAAGCAATACAAGCTGGGGATGGTCAACGGCAAGCTGCAAACGGTGGATGCCGCCGGCAATAGCGCGATCAACAGCGCAACCGGCTTCATCACCGAGTGTGCGAGGAGCTTCTGGACGCCTAGCACTACGGACGGTTACTGGACCTTCAAGCCGCAAGGCAACTGCCTGACAGTGCCCGGCTCGGATGTTTCCAACTACCCCGATGGCAATATCGTTGAGAAGGGCGCTCAAGCCTATAAGTTACGCCAGGCCAGCGCTCGCACGATGAAGACTTGTGCCCCGACGGGGTGCAGCACACTCACCGACTTCAATACGAGCAACGCAGCGATTACCCAGACATTGCTGGGTGCCGCCAGCAGTACCGAGCGCGACAATCTCATCAACTGGGCGGTGGGTTCCGATAACCAGGACGAAAACACCAACAGCAACGTGACCGAGATGCGCCCATCGGTTCACGGCGACGTCGTGCATTCGCGTCCGGCCGCCATCAACTATGGTACGACTGCCGCCCCCCAGGTGGTCGTCTACTACGGAGGGAACGATGGCCTGCTGCATGCCATCAACGGCAACCGCACCACTAACATCGGTTCGGTGACTCCTGGTAGCGAGATTTGGTCGTTCATGCCACCGGAGTTCTATCCGAGCATCAAGCGGCTGCGCGACAACAGCGTGACTATCAGTTTCCCTGGCCATACCACTGGTACGCCCACGCCGCAGCCCAAGTCCTATGGCATGGATGGCTCGGTTAGCGCGGTGCAGCAAGGCTCTAGCACCTGGATCTATTCCGCCATGCGTCGTGGTGGGCGATCGATCTACGCTTTCGATGTCACGACTCCTACCAGCCCGGTGCTGAAATGGAAGCTGGGCTGCCCAAACATGGATAATGACACCGGCTGTAGTACCGGTTTCGACGGCATCGGCCAGACCTGGGCAACTCCGACCGCCCTCAAGGCGGCGGGTTACAGCAGCGGGAATGCGACGATGCTGGCCATGGGAGGCGGTTACGACCCCTGTGAGGATGGTGATCCCAATACCTGCACCGCCAGCTCCAAGGGCAATAAGATCTATCTGCTGAATGCTGATACCGGCGCGCTGCTCAAGACCTTCGCCACTGATCGTGGCGTGGTGGGGGATGTGACCATACTCACCGACGACAATGGCTTGGCTACCTATGGTTATGCCGCAGATCTTGGAGGCAATATTTACCGCATCTCCGGGGTCGATGCTGCTAGCGCCATTGGTACAGCTGCACCGGCCAACTGGACCATCACCAAGATTGCCGCGCTGGGGTGTGACACCGCTTCCAGCTGCACGGCGAATCGCAAGTTCATGTACGGTCCTGAAGTTGCGGTGAGCAATGGTGAGTATGTGATCGCTGTCGGCTCAGGCGATCGTGAGAAGCCTATCCTCGCCTATACCTCCGCCAGTTCTGTGTCCAACCGCTTCTACAGCCTGCGGGACAAGCCCTCTGACCCGACCTGGCTGACCTCGGAGAACTCGACTTGTAGTGCCAATCTAATCTGCAACGCTTCGTTGCTGGCTATTACGACCACCGCGACGCCATCGACCAGCGACCTAAACGCTCATCCGAAGGGCTGGTATCTGGCATTGCAATCGACGGAGCAGGTGGTGACTTCGGCGTTGGTGTTGTTCGATACCATTATTTTCAGTACCCACCAACCGGCGGTGGTCAGTGCGACCAGTTGTGTCAGTCTCGGGACGGCACGTAATTACAACATCAACTACAAGAATGCCGCCGGTTCCAATGGCGATCGTTTTTCGGTGATTGCGGGCGGCGGGCTGGCCCCGTCGCCAGTGGCTGGCGTCGTCATCCTCGATGATGGAACTCAGAAGCCATTCATTATCGGTGGCGGTAACTGTGCTACCGACTCTTCGCTGCAGGGATGCGAAGCCGTTCCGCCAGCTTCGGGTATCCGGCCGAAGTCCTGGGTGTACTGGAACATCGAGCGATAGGAGAGAAGGATGGGATTGCACTTACGTCGAGCGGCCGCTGGTTTCACCCTGATTGAGTTGATGGTGACTATCGCGGTGGCGGCGGTTTTGCTCTCGCTTGCTGTACCATCGTTCACCGAAGCGACCCTGTCCGGCAAGCTTGCCGCCAGCGCCAACGATCTAGTTGCTGGTGTGGCGGTAGGGCGGAGCGAGGCGATCAAGCGCAACTCCGTAGCCCGCATGTGCGTGTCCACCAATGGCACCAGCTGCGGTAGTGGTGGTTGGGAGCAGGGATGGATCATCATCATTCCCAGTGACTCCACTGTGGTTCAGAAGCACGCAGCGGCGCCGGGGGGATTCAAAGTCACCTCCAGCGTCACGCAGATCGACTTCCAGCCCTCCGGCGTCGGCAGTACCCAGGCGAGCATTACCGTCTGTCGTGCCACACCCACAGCGGGTTCGCAGGAGCGGGTGGTGCAAGTCGACGCAACCGGACGTGCCTACGTCAGCAAAACTACCACTGGCAGTTGCTCGTAACGTTCGCCTGAGTCCATGAGGCATCCGTAGAAGCTCCTTTTGGTGCCTTCGGGCCTGCTCAATCAGTTTTGGATCCTCGCCAAAATTCCGCATTACATCGGCGGAGGGCGGGCGCACGGAAGACGGCCCTCGAGGGCAAGATCGCAGACAACAAAAAACCGGCTCTAAGTCCGGTTTTTAGTGGTGTTCTGACACTATTTTGAGGTGTCAGTGGTGCCCCGGGAGAGACTCGAACTCTCACTCTGTCGCCAGAAACGGATTTTGAATCCGCCGCGTCTACCGATTCCGCCACCGAGGCAATGGCGGCGGAGTATAGGGAGACGCTCTGCATCGGTCAATCCGCTCGATTGGTCAGAATTTGGCAATTCCAGTAATATATCCGGCCCTTCGAGATAGCTCCCTCCATGCGTGTCGCTGACTTTCATTTCGATCTGCCCGAGGCGCTGATCGCCCGCCATCCGCTCGCAGAGCGCCGCGCCAGCCGTCTGCTGGTGCTGGACGGTCCGAGCGGTGAGCTCAGCCATCGGCAATTCGCTGACATCCTCGGCTTCCTTCAGCCGGGTGACCTGATGGTGTTCAACAACACCCGGGTGATTCCTGCCCGCCTGTTCGGCCAGAAGGCTTCCGGCGGAAAGCTGGAAATCCTTGTGGAGCGTGTACTGGACAGCCATCGTGTGCTGGCCCATGTACGCTCCAGCAAATCGCCCAAGCCGGGTTCCAGGATCCTCATCGATGGCGGTGGCGAAGCAGAAATGCTGCAGCGCCATGATGCGCTGTTCGAGCTGGGCTTCAGCGAAGAGGTGCTGCCGCTGCTGGAACGCGTCGGCCACATGCCGCTGCCGCCCTATATCGACCGTCCGGACGAAGACTCTGACCGCGAGCGCTACCAGACCGTGTACGCCGAGCGTGCTGGTGCCGTGGCTGCGCCGACCGCCGGCTTGCACTTCGACGAGGCACTGCTGGAGTCGATCCGCGCCAAGGGCGTGGAAACCGCTTTCGTCACCTTGCACGTAGGCGCCGGCACCTTCCAGCCGGTGCGGGTCGAGCGCATCGAGGATCACCACATGCACCACGAATGGCTGGAAGTCAGCCAGGACGTGGTCGACGCCGTTGCCGCCTGCAAGGCGCGTGGTGGTCGGGTGGTCGCCGTGGGCACCACCAGTGTGCGTTCCCTGGAGAGTGCCGCGCGCGACGGCGTGCTCAAGCCTTTCAGTGGCGACACCGACATCTTTATCTTCCCGGGCCGACCGTTCCACGTGGTCGACGCCCTGGTCACCAATTTCCATCTGCCCGAATCCACACTGCTGATGCTGGTTTCGGCCTTCGCCGGCTACCCGGAGACCATGGCTGCCTACGCGGCCGCGGTGGAGCAGGGCTATCGCTTCTTCAGCTACGGCGACGCGATGTTCATTACCCGCAATCCGGCACCGCGCGGCCCCGAGGACTGATCCATGAGTTTCATGAAATTCGAACTGCTGGCCACCGAGGGCAAGGCCCGTCGCGGCCGCCTGACCTTCCCCCGTGGTGTGGTGGAAACCCCGGCGTTCATGCCGGTGGGTACCTACGGCACCGTGAAGGGCATGCTCCCGCATGACATCGAGGGTATCGGCGCGCAGATCATTCTCGGCAACACCTTCCACCTGTGGCTGCGCCCGGGCACCGAGGTGATCCAGAAACACGGCGACCTGCATGACTTCATGCAGTGGAAGGGGCCGATCCTCACCGACTCGGGCGGCTTCCAGGTGTTCAGCCTGGGCGCGCTGCGCAAGATCAAGGAGGAGGGCGTGTACTTCGCCTCGCCCGTGGACGGCGCCAAGGTCTTCATGGGCCCGGAAGAATCCATGGCCGTGCAACGCGCGCTGGGCTCTGACATCGTGATGATCTTCGACGAGTGCACCCCGTACCCGGCGGAGTTCGACGTTGCCAAGCGTTCCATGGAGCTGTCGCTGCGCTGGGCCAAACGCTCGAAGATCGCCCACGGTGATAGTCCGTCCGCGCTGTTCGGTATCGTTCAGGGTGGCATGCATGAAGAACTGCGCATGCGCTCGCTGGAAGGCTTGCAGGAGATCGGCTTCGACGGCCTGGCCATCGGCGGCCTGTCGGTGGGCGAGCCCAAGGAAGAAATGATCCGCGTACTGGACTTCCTGCCGCCGCACATGCCCGCTGACAAACCTCGTTACCTGATGGGTGTGGGCAAACCCGAGGACCTCGTGGAAGGTGTGCGCCGGGGTGTCGACATGTTCGACTGCGTCATGCCCACCCGCAATGCGCGCAATGGCCACCTTTTCGTTGACACCGGGGTGATCAAGATCCGTAACGCGGTTCACAAACATGACGAATCGCCGCTGGACCCGACCTGCGATTGCTACACCTGCAAGCACTTCTCCCGCGCCTATCTCTACCACCTGGACAAGTGCGGCGAAATGCTCGGCAGCATGCTCAATACCATCCATAACTTGCGGCATTATCAGCGGCTTATGGCTGGTTTGCGCGAGGCAATCCAACAGGGTACATTGGCGAACTTTGTCGACGCCTTCTACGCCAAGCGCGGCCTTCCCACGCCGCCGCTGGCGGACTGACCTTTCATCGAAAAAGCTTTGTGACAGGAGTTTCCAATGAGCTTTCTAATTCCCGCTGCCTTCGCTGACGCTGCAGCCCCCGCCGCCGCTGCCGGCCCGGCTGGCACCGGCTTCGAGTGGGTGTTCCTGGTCGGTTTCCTGGTCATCTTCTATCTGATGATCTGGCGTCCCCAGGCCAAGCGTTCCAAGGAGCACAAGAACCTGATCGCCGGCCTGCAGAAGGGTGATGAAGTCGTCACTTCCGCGGGCATCGCCGGCAAGGTGACCAAGGTTGCTGACGATTTCGTCGTGGTCGAAGTCTCCGACAGCGTCGAGCTGAAGTTCCAGAAGGGCGCGATTGCCGCGACCCTGCCGAAAGGCACGCTGAAGGCCATCTGAGCCAACCAACAGAAACCCAATCGACGGGGCGCATGATGCGCCCCGCGTCATAACGGGCGGTGTCATGCTCAACAAGTATCCCCTGTGGAAGTATCTGCTGATCCTGGCGGTCCTGGCCGTCGGTTTCATCTATTCCGCACCCAACCTCTATCCGGATGACCCGGCCGTGCAGATCAGTGGTGCGAGCACCGCGCTGCAGGTGTCGCAGGCCGACCTGGACAAGGCCAGCAAGGCGCTGACCGACGCGGGTATCGCCGTCAAGGCGGGCTCCCTCGGCAAGAACAGCGGCCTGATCCGCCTGGCCAAGCAGGAAGACCAGCTGCCGGCCAAGGACATCGTCCGCCGCGCCCTGGGTGACGACTACGTGGTCGCCCTGAACCTGGCGCAGACCACCCCGAACTGGCTGCGCTCGATCGCTGCGCACCCGATGAAGCTGGGTCTGGACCTGTCCGGTGGTGTGCACTTCCTGCTGGAAGTGGACATGGACAAGGCGGTCGACGCCCGCATGAAGGTCTACGAAAGCGAAATCAAGAGCGCCCTGCGCAAGGAGCGTGTGCGCTACCGCAGCCTGCCGGCGCAGGACAGTGGCATCCAGCTGGGCTTCACTGAAGAAGCCGACCTGGACAAGGCCAAGTCCATCATCGCCAAGGACTACCGTGATTTCGAAGTCATCCAGAGCGAGCGCACCGGCATGCAGGTGCTGCGTCTGGGCATGACCCCGGCGAAGCTGGCGGAAATCCGCGAGTATTCGATCAAGCAGAACCTCACCACCGTCCGCAACCGCGTGAACGAGCTGGGCGTCTCCGAGCCGCTGGTACAGCGCCAGGGCGCCAATCGCATCGTGGTCGAGCTGCCGGGTGTGCAGGACACCGCCGAAGCCAAGCGTATCCTCGGCAAGACCGCCAACCTGGAATTCCGTCTGGCCGCCGAGCCGGATGCGATCAAGTCCGCCACCGAAACCTTCGAGTTCCGTGAGCCGCGCCGGCCGCCGGCGACCCTGGAGCGTGGCGTGATCATCACCGGTGACCAGGTCACCGACGCCAGCGCCAGCTTCGACGAGAACGGCCGCCCGCAGGTGAACATCCGCCTGGATGGCCACGGCGGCGAGCTGATGAACCGTGCGACCCGCAACAACGTCGGCCGCAGCATGGCGGTGGTATTCATCGAGCAGAAGCCGATCACCCGCTACGCCAAGCAGGTGGTCGACGGCGTCGAGCAGGAAGTCGCTGTTCCGGCGTTCAAGGAAGAGAAGAAGATCATCAGCCTGGCGACCATCCAGTCGCCGCTGGGCAACCAGTTCCGCATCACCGGTCTGGACGCTCCGGGCGAGTCCTCGGAACTGGCCCTGCTGCTGCGCGCCGGCGGCCTGGCCGCGCCGATGTACTTCGCTGAGGAACGCACCATCGGCCCGAGCCTGGGTGCAGACAACATCGCCAAGGGTATCGATGCCTCCCTCTGGGGCATGGTCTTCGTGTCCCTGTTCATCATCGTGATCTACCGCTTCTTTGGCGTGATCGCCACCGTCGCCCTGGCCTTCAACATGGTCATGCTGGTAGCGCTGATGTCGATCCTCGGCGCGACCCTGACCCTGCCGGGTATCGCGGGTATCGTGTTGACCATGGGTATGGCGGTGGACGCCAACGTGCTGATCTTCTCGCGGATACGTGAGGAGCTGGCGGCTGGCATGTCCGTGCAGCGGGCGATCCACGAGGGCTTCAACCGTGCCTTCACCGCGATCCTCGACGCCAACCTGACCTCGCTGCTGGTCGGCGGCATCCTCTACGCCATGGGCACCGGCCCGGTGAAGGGCTTCGCCGTGACCATGTCCCTCGGCATTATCACCTCGATGTTCACGGCCATTCTGGTCACCCGTGCGATGGTCAACCTGATCTTCGGCGGCCGCGACTTCAAGAAGCTGTGGATCTAAGGGGCCTGAGATGAACATCAAGATCGGTACTATCAACTTCATGGGCGTTCGCAACATTGCGTTCGCCGGCACCCTGATCCTGACCCTGATCGCCCTCGGCAGCTGGTTCGTCAAGGGCATCAACTTCGGCCTCGACTTCACTGGCGGTACGTCGATCAAGCTGGCCTACGAGCAGCCTGCGGACCTTGCCAAGGTGCGTGAGCAACTGGTCGCCGCCGGTTTCGGCGAGGCGGTGGTGCAGAGCTTCGGCGACACCCGGGATGTGCTGGTACGCATGCCCAGCGAAGACCCGGAACTGGGCAAGAAGGTCGCCGCTGCGCTGCAGAAGGCCGATGCTTCCAACCCGGCGAAAGTGAATGGCGTCGAATACGTCGGCCCGCAGGTGGGTGAAGAGCTGCGCGACCAGGGCGGCCTCGGCATGCTCCTGGCGCTGGGCGGCATCCTGCTGTACGTCGGCTTCCGCTTCCAGTGGAAGTTCGCCCTGGGTGCGATCCTGTCGCTGATCCACGACGCCATCATCGTGATGGGCGTGCTGTCGTTCTTTCAGATCACCTTCGACCTGACCGTGCTGGCCGCGGTGCTGGCGGTGGTGGGCTATTCGCTGAACGACACCATCGTGATCTTCGACCGGGTGCGCGAGAACTTCCGTGTACTGCGCAAGGCCAGCCTGATCGAGAACATCAACATCTCGACCAGCCAGACCCTGTTGCGGACCATCGCCACCTCGGTGTCGACCCTGCTGGCCATCGCCGCGCTGCTGTTCTTCGGTGGCGACAACCTGTTCGGCTTCTCCATCGCCCTGTTCGTCGGTGTGATGGCGGGGACCTACTCGTCGATCTACATCGCCAACGTGGTGCTGATCTGGCTGAACCTGTCCAGCGAGGACCTGATTCCGCCGCCGAGCAAGGAAGCCGACGAGCGCCCGTAATAGAGCGCTTCCAGGCTCTTCCGGAAACTCCCGCTACGGCGGGAGTTTTCGTTTGTCGGCTGTGCACTACGAACTTGCTGGAACTTTCTTACAATTCAAGCGCTCCAAGGCAAGGTGAAGGGCTGAGCCCGAACGAGACGAGAGACCAGGAGGTTTATGTGAACAAGTCGTTGCTCATCGGTACCGTGCTGGGCGCTGTAGGCGTGACTGCCGGTGGCGCCGTGGCCACTTATAGTCTGGTGGATCGCGGGCCTCAATATGCCGAAGTGCTCGCTGTCCAGCCGGTCAAGGAAACCATCAAGACGCCTCGCCAGGTTTGCAAGGATGTCGCGGTGACACACCAGCGTCCGGTCAAGGACCAGCATCAGATCGCCGGTACGGCGATCGGCGCCATCGCTGGCGGCCTGCTGGGCAACCAGATCGGCAGCGGCAACGGCCGGAAGATCGCCACCGTGGCGGGCGCCATCGGCGGTGGTTATGCCGGTAACAAGGTGCAGGAGGGCATGCAGGAGCGTGACACCTACACCACCAATGAAACCCGCTGCAGCACTGTCAACGACACCAGCGAGAAGGTCGTCGGTTACGACGTGAAGTACCTGCTCGACGGCAAGCCCGGCCAGGTGCGCATGGATCGCGATCCGGGTTCGCAGATTCCGGTCGACAAGAGCGGCCAACTGATCCTGGGTCAGCAATAAGCAGTCGCCAGGGGTGAGCGAAAAAGGCGCCCATGGGGCGCCTTTTTCTTTGCCTTGCTTTTCGTAGGGGCGAGCTTGCTCGCGATTCGCTCAGAGCCGTAGTGTCAGAATGAAAAAGCTTCGCGAGCAAGCTCGCTCCTACAAGGAAAGCGTTCTCGCAGGCGCAAAAAACCCGGCATTGCCGGGCTTTTTCATTCGAGGCTCAGGCTCAGCGCTTGAGCGACGGCGGCAGGTGCGGCTGGATGCTGGTCAGCAGCGCCTTGAAGCACTTGGTGTTGCCGGCGACGATCTGGCCCTTCTCGAGGAATTCGTGACCGCCGGTGAAATCGCTCACCAGGCCGCCCGCTTCCTGGATCAGCAGGGCGCCGGCAGCCATATCCCACTCGGACAGGCCGAACTCCCAGAAGGCGTCGTAACGGCCGGCGGCGACGTAGGCCAGGTCCAGGCTGGCGGCGCCGGCGCGGCGGATGCCGGCGGTCTGGCCGACCAGGCTGCGGAACATGCCCAGGTAGGCGTCCAGGTTGTCCATCTGGCTGTCGCGGAACGGGAAGCCGGTGCCCAGCAGGGCGCCTTCCAGGCTCTTGCGGTTGCTGACGCGCAGGCGGCGGCCGTTCAGTGCGGCGCCACGGCCGCGGCTGGCGGTGAACTCTTCCTGGCGGATCGGGTCGAGGACCACGGCGTGCTCGAGGCGGCCGCGGTATTTGCAGGCGATGCTGACGGCGAAGTGCGGAACGCCATGGATGAAGTTGGTGGTGCCGTCCAGCGGATCGATGATCCACAGGTAGTCGGCGCCTTCGCCGCTGCCTTCCAGCATGCCGCCTTCTTCGCCCATGATCCCGTGATTCGGGTAGGCCTTGCGCAGGGCGGTAACGATGGAGAGTTCGGCGGCGCGATCGACTTCGGTGACGTAGTCCTTGGCTTCTTTTTCGTTGACCGAGAGGGTGTCCAGGCGTTCGATGGAGCGGAAGATCAGTTCACCGGCGCTGCGAGCGGCGCGCAGGGCGATATTCAGCATGGGCTGCATGGAGAGGTCACCTGGGTCGTTAAAGAAAGCCGGACATTCTAACAGAAAACCATGGCGCTCATAGAGCGACCTGTCGCCTGCGTGGCGCAAGACCCACCGCTGCGGTAGGATTCCCTCCCTTTTTTCGCTTTTGTGTGGAGTCGCTGGCGTTGCTCGACAGAATTCGCGTGGTGCTGGTCAACACCAGTCATCCCGGCAATATCGGCGGTACGGCCCGTGCGATGAAGAACATGGGCCTGTCGCGCCTGGTGCTGGTCGATCCGATGGATTTCCCCAGTGGCGAGGCGCGCGCCCGTGCTTCCGGCGCCGATGACATCCTCGATGCGGCCGTGGTCGTGTCGACCCTGGAAGACGCCCTGGCCGGTTGCAGCCTGGTGCTCGGCACCAGTGCGCGCGACCGCCGCATTCCCTGGCCGCTGCTCGACCCCCGTGAGTGCGCCACCACCAGCCTGCAGCACGTGCAGCAGGGTGGTGAGGTCGCGCTGGTCTTCGGTCGCGAATACGCGGGTCTGACCAACGAGGAATTGCAGCGATGTCAATTCCATGTGCATATCCCGGCCAATCCCGAGTTCAGCTCGCTGAACCTGGCGACGGCGGTGCAGGTGCTGGTCTATGAGGTGCGCATGGCCTGGTTGGCGGCCCAGGGCCAGCCGACCAAGCAGGAGAAGGTGGAGTCCACCGCGATGCTCAACAGCATTCCGGCGACCTCGGATGAGCTGGAGCGCTTCTATGCGCACCTGGAATCGACCCTGGTGGATATCCAGTTCCTCGACCCGCAGAAGCCGCGCCATCTCATGTCGCGCCTGCGCCGCTTGTACGGCCGCAGCGGCGTGAGCAAGCTGGAGATGAATATCCTGAGGGGTATTCTGACCGAAACACAGAAGGCTGCCCGTGGGGAGCTTTCCAAGCGGAGTGATGAAGATGTTTGAGCGTGTGCGCGAAGATATCCAGAGCGTATTCCATCGTGACCCGGCGGCGCGCAACGCCTTCGAGGTGCTCACCTGCTATCCGGGGCTGCACGCGGTGTGGCTGCATCGTCTGGCTCATGCCCTGTGGACGTCCGGCTGGAAGTGGTTGGCACGGATGGTGTCCAATTTCGGGCGCTGGATGACCGGTATCGAGATTCACCCCGGCGCCAGGATCGGTCGGCGTTTCTTCATCGACCACGGCCTGGGCATTGTCATTGGCGAGACTGCCGAGATCGGTGACGACGTGACCATCTACCAGGGCGTGACCCTGGGCGGCACCAGCTGGAACAAGGGCAAGCGTCACCCGACCCTGGCCGACGGCGTGGTGGTGGGGGCGGGCGCCAAGGTGCTCGGTCCGTTCACTGTCGGTGCTGGCGCCAAGGTGGGCTCCAACGCGGTGGTCACGAAAGAGGTACCGCCAGGGGCTACCGTCGTGGGTATTCCTGGCCGGATCATCATGAAGGACGATGCCGACCAGGCGGCCAAGCGCCAGGCCATGGCCGAGAAGCTCGGCTTCGATGCCTATGGTGTGAGTCAGGACATGCCCGACCCGGTGGCGCGTGCCATTGGTCAGTTGCTCGATCACCTGCAGGCAGTTGATGGTCGCCTGGAGGGAATGTGCAAGGCGCTGACGGCTCTAGGCAGCGACTATTGTGCGAAAGATCTGCCGGCGCTGCGTGAAGAAGACTTCGCTGGCGTGAAGGACACCGAGGACAGCAAGTCGGCGCAGTGATGCGCCGACGCTGGCACTCTGCTAAAATACGCCGCCGCTCGCTGGTTAATTCCGACTAAAGTAATAGGGCTTATAGTTGACCTAAATAGTCGGAAAAGAGCATACTTCCCCTACACCAGCGATTCTTCCGGATTTCCCCATGCGATTGACCACCAAAGGCCGCTATGCCGTCACCGCCATGCTCGATCTGGCGTTGCACGCCCAGCGTGGCCCGGTTTCTCTCGCCGATATTTCCGAGCGCCAGGGTATCTCCCTGTCCTACCTGGAACAGCTGTTCGCCAAGTTGCGCCGTGGCAACCTGGTGGTCAGCGTGCGCGGTCCTGGCGGCGGCTACCAGCTGTCCCGGGACATGACCGGCATCCACGTCGCCCAGGTGATCGATGCGGTCAACGAATCGGTCGACGCCACCCGCTGTCAGGGGCAGGGCGACTGCCACTCCGGCGATACCTGCCTGACCCACCACCTGTGGTGTGACCTCAGCCAGCAGATCCACGAGTTCCTCAGCGGCATCAGCCTGGCCGACCTGGTCGAGCGCCGCGAAGTTCAAGAGGTGGCCCAGCGCCAGGACGAGCGCCGCTGTTCGGGTAGCAAGACGCCGCGCCTCGACAAGATTGAAGCGTCCGCCATCGATTGAGCGAACGCCCGCCTGTAGGAGTTACCTGATGAAATTGCCGATTTACCTCGACTACTCCGCCACAACCCCGGTGGATCCGCGTGTCGCTCAGAAAATGGCTGACTGCCTCCTGGTAGATGGCAATTTCGGCAACCCGGCGTCGCGCTCCCACGTCTTCGGCTGGAAGGCCGAGGAAGCAGCCGAGAACGCTCGTCGCCAGGTCGCCGAGCTGGTCAATGCCGACCCCCGCGAGATCGTCTGGACGTCCGGTGCCACCGAGTCCGACAACCTGGCGATCAAGGGTGTTGCGCACTTCTACGCCACCAAGGGCAAGCACATCGTCACCTCGAAGATCGAGCACAAGGCGGTCCTGGATACCTGTCGCCAGCTGGAGCGCGAAGGCTTCGAGGTCACCTACCTGGAACCGACTCCCGAGGGCATCATCACCCCGGCGATGGTCGAGTCCGCCCTGCGTGAGGACACCATCCTGGTGTCGGTCATGCACGTGAACAACGAAGTCGGCAGCGTCAACGACATCGCCGCCATCGGCGAGCTGACCCGCTCCCGCGGCATCCTGCTGCACGTCGACGCCGCCCAGTCGGCCGGCAAGATCGACATCGACCTGGAAAAGCTCAAGGTCGACCTGATGTCCTTCTCCGCCCACAAGGTCTACGGCCCCAAAGGCATGGGCGCCCTGTACGTGCGCCGCAAGCCGCGCGTACGCCTGGAAGCCCAGATGCACGGCGGCGGTCACGAGCGCGGCATGCGTTCGGGCACCCTGGCGACCCACCAGATCGTCGGCATGGGCGAGGCCTTCCGCATCGCCAAGGAAGAAATGCACCAGGAGATGGCCCGCATCGAAGGCCTGCGCAAGCGCTTCTTCGAGCAGGTCCAGGGCCTGGAGGAGCTGTACGTCAACGGCAGCGCCACTTCCTACGCGCCGAACATCCTCAACGTCAGCTTCAACTACGTCGAGGGCGAGTCGCTGATGATGTCGCTCAAGGACCTGGCCGTATCGTCCGGTTCCGCCTGCACCTCGGCCTCGCTGGAGCCGTCCTACGTGCTCCGCGCCCTGGGTCGCAACGACGAACTGGCGCACAGCTCCATCCGTTTCAGCTTCGGCCGCTTCACCACTGAAGAAGAGGTCGACTATGCCGCCAATAAGGTGGTGGAAGCCGTTTCCAAGCTGCGTGAACTCTCGCCGCTGTGGGATATGTTCAAAGAGGGCGTCGACCTGTCCAAGGTCGAATGGCAGGCCCACTGACCCGCCCCATAGATGTGAGGATTAGCCATGGCTTACAGTGACAAGGTCATCGACCACTACGAAAACCCGCGCAACGTCGGCAAGCTCAATGCCGAGGACCCGGATGTCGGCACCGGCATGGTCGGCGCGCCGGCCTGCGGCGACGTGATGCGTCTGCAGATCAAGGTCAACGAGCAGGGCGTCATCGAAGACGCCAAGTTCAAGACCTACGGCTGCGGCTCGGCCATCGCCTCCAGCTCCCTCGCCACCGAGTGGATGAAGGGCAAGACCCTGGACGAAGCCGAATCCATCAAGAACACCACCATCGCCGAAGAGCTTGCCCTGCCGCCGGTGAAGATCCACTGCTCGGTGCTCGCCGAGGACGCCATCAAGGCGGCCGTACGCGACTACAAGCAGAAGAAAGGTCTTCTCTGAATCGCGATTCGTTGAGTAAGGAGTTCCCATGGCCATCAGCATGACCGAAGCCGCCGCCAACCACGTTCGTCGCTCCCTCGAAGGGCGCGGCAAGGGCGAGGGCATTCGTCTTGGCGTGCGCACCACCGGGTGTTCCGGTCTGGCCTATGTGCTGGAGTTCGTCGACGAGCTGGCAGCCGAGGACCAGGTGTTCGAGAGCCACGGCGTGAAGGTCATCATTGACCCGAAAAGCCTGGTCTACCTCGACGGCACCGAGTTGGACTTCACCAAGGAAGGCCTCAACGAGGGCTTCAAGTTCAACAACCCGAACGTGCGCGGTGAGTGTGGCTGCGGCGAAAGCTTCAACGTCTGAGGCCGGGCGTGGGTAGTCCCTGTCACTTCGCCCTGTTCGACCTGCAGCCAGGCTTCCGGATCGACCTGGAAGCCCTTGGCAACCGCTACCGCGAGCTGGTGCGCAATGTCCATCCGGATCGTTTCGCCGATGCCTCCGAGCGCGAGCAGCGACTGGCGCTGGAAAAGGCCGCCGAGCTCAACGACGCGTACCAGACGCTCAAGAGCGCTCCGCGCCGTGCCCTTTACCTGCTGGCCTTGCGTGGCAATGCGTTGCCATTGGAAGCCACGGTGCAGGACCCGGAGTTCCTCCTGCAGCAGATGCGTCTGCGCGAGGAGCTGGAAGACCTGCAGGACAGCGCCGATCTCGATGGCGTGGCGTACTTCAAGCGCCAGCTGAAATCGGCCCAGCAGCAGCTGGACGCGGAGTTCGCCGACTGCTGGGATGATCCCGCCCGCCGCGAGCTGGCCGAGCGCCTGGTGCGGCGCATGCAGTTCCTCGACAAGCTGGCGCAGGAAGTGCGGCAGCTCGAAGAGCGACTCGACGATTAATCCGCGCGGCCCGTGCCGCGCCCGATAAGCCTGATTAGAAACCGCATGGCCCTACTGCAGATCGCCGAGCCCGGACAGAGCCCCCAGCCACACCAGCGTCGTCTGGCCGTGGGGATCGACCTGGGCACCACCAATTCCCTGGTCGCCGCCGTGCGTAGCGGTGTTGCCGCTCCGTTGCCCGATGAGCGTGGCGAAGTCATCCTGCCGTCGGCGGTGCGCTACCTCGCCGATCGTATCGAGGTGGGGGAGAGCGTGCGTGCCGGTGCGGCCCTGGACCCGCTGAACTCCATCATCTCGGTCAAACGCCTGATGGGGCGCGGCCTGGAGGATGTGAAACAGCTCGGTGGTCAACTGCCGTACCGCTTCGTTCAGGGCGAGTCGCACATGCCCTTCATCGAGACCGTCCAGGGCGCCAAGAGCCCGGTGGAAGTCTCGGCGGAAATCCTCCGTACCCTGCGTCAGCGCGCCGAATCCACCCTCGGTGGCGAGCTGGTCGGTGCGGTGATCACCGTGCCCGCCTATTTCGACGACGCCCAGCGCCAGGCCACCAAGGACGCCGCGCGCCTGGCCGGTCTGCATGTGCTGCGCCTGCTCAACGAGCCGACCGCGGCCGCCGTGGCCTATGGCCTGGACAAGAATGCCGAGGGCGTGGTCGCCATCTACGACCTGGGCGGCGGTACCTTCGACATTTCCATCCTGCGCCTGACCCGTGGTGTCTTCGAAGTCCTGGCCACCGGCGGCGACAGCGCCCTGGGCGGCGACGATTTCGATCATGCCATCGCCGGCTGGATCATCGAGCAGTCCGGTATTTCGGCCGATCTCGATCCGGGTGCCCAGCGTCGTCTGCTGCAGACGGCTTGTGCAGCCAAGGAGGCGCTGACCGATAGTGCCAGCGCTCCGATAGCCTACGAAGGCTGGAGTGGCGAGCTGAGTCGCTCGCACATGGAGTCGCTGATCGATCCGCTGATCCAGCGCAGCCTCAAGGCCTGCCGGCGCGCCGTCCGTGATTCCGGCGTGGAGCTGGAAGAGGTCAGCGCCGTGGTCATGGTCGGCGGTTCCACCCGTGTGCCGCGCGTGCGCGAACTGGTGGGCGAGCTGTTCGGTCGCGAGCCGCTGACCGATATCGACCCGGACCAGGTGGTCGCCATTGGCGCCGCCATTCAGGCCGATGCCCTGGCCGGCAACAAGCGCGGCGAAGAGCTGCTGCTGCTGGACGTAATCCCTCTGTCGCTCGGCCTGGAAACCATGGGCGGGCTGATGGAGAAGGTGATTCCGCGCAACACCACCATTCCGGTGGCTCGCGCCCAGGAATTCACCACCTACAAGGATGGCCAGACGGCCATGATGATTCACGTGCTGCAAGGCGAGCGTGAGCTGGTCAAGGACTGCCGGTCCCTGGCACGCTTCGAGCTGCGCGGCATTCCGCCGATGGTAGCGGGCGCTGCGAAGATCCGCGTCAGCTTCCAGGTCGACGCCGATGGGCTTTTGGGCGTGTCCGCCCGTGAGCTTTCCTCGGGCGTCGAGGCGAGCATCCAGGTCAAGCCGTCCTACGGCCTGACCGATGGCGAGATCGCCCGCATGCTGCAGGATTCCTTCCAGTACGCCGGTGACGACATGGCCGCCCGTGCCCTGCGCGAGCAGCAGGTCGAGGCCCAGCGCCTGCTGGAGGCCGTGCAGTCGGCCCTGGACGCCGACGGCGAGCGCCTGCTGGACGCCGAGGAGCGCGTGGCGATCGATGCCAACATGGAATCCCTGCGCGAACTGGCGGCCGGCAGCGATACCGCCGCCATCGAACAACAGATCAAGCGCCTGTCCCAGGTGACCGACGCCTTTGCCGCGCGCCGTATGGACGCCACCGTCAAGGCCGCACTGGCCGGTCGCCGGCTCAACGAAATCGAGGAATAAGCCAAGATGCCGCAGATTGTATTTCTGCCGAACGCCGAACATTGCCCGGAAGGTGCGGTGATCGAGGCCCAGCCGGGCGAAACCATCATGAAGGCGGCACTGCGCAACGGCATCGAGATCGAGCATGCCTGCGAGATGTCCTGTGCCTGCACCACCTGCCACGTGATCGTGCGCGAAGGCTTCAACTCCATGGAAGCCTCCGACGAGCTGGAAGACGACATGCTGGACAAGGCCTGGGGCCTGGAGCCGGATTCGCGCCTGTCCTGCCAGGCCGTAGTCGGCGAGGAAGATCTGGTGGTGGAGATTCCGAAGTACACCATCAACCAGGTGTCCGAAGGTCACTGAGCGGAGCGCCAACGATGAGTCTGAAATGGGTTGATGTGCTCGAAATCGCCATCCAACTGGCTGAATCCAAGCCGGATGTCGATCCGCGCTACGTGAATTTCGTCGATCTGCACTCCTGGGTGCTGGCATTGCCGGAGTTCAGCGACGATCCCTCCCGCGGCGGTGAAAAGGTCCTGGAAGCCATCCAGGCCGCCTGGATCGAAGAGCTCGACTGAGGGCGCGCGGCACGCTTGCCGCGTACCCATTTGTCATGAACCCGCGTATAATTCGCGGGTTTTATCTTTAGGTGTGCTCTGAAAAAATTCCCGAGGGAATTTCTTCAGCCGCCGGCCCCGCAGCAGTCGGGGGCGGTCCCGCGTCGCCGTCCGCCGGGCGGTGCCTGCGGCAAACCCTTGAATCACAGGAGCTCCTGGCCCACGCCAGGGGCTCCTTGGCTTTACCAACCTTGCTTTCCGGAGTTATTTCCATGGCCCTGCAACGTACCTTCTCCATCATCAAGCCCGACGCTGTTGCCAAGAACGTCATCGGCGAAATCCTGACCCGCTTCGAAAAAGCCGGTCTGCGCGTCGTCGCTTCGAAGATGGTTCAACTGTCCGAGCGCGAAGCTGGCGGTTTCTACGCCGAGCACAAAGAGCGTCCCTTCTTCAAGGACCTGGTTGCCTTCATGACCTCCGGCCCGGTCGTCGTTCAGGTTCTGGAAGGCGAAGACGCCATCCTGCGCAACCGTGAGCTGATGGGCGCCACCGATCCGAAGAAAGCCGACGCCGGCACCATCCGCGCCGACTTCGCCGTTTCCATCGACGAGAACGCCGTACACGGTTCCGACTCGGAAGCTTCCGCAGCTCGCGAAATCGCTTACTTCTTCTCCAGCACCGAGGTGTGCGAGCGCATTCGCTGATTTCAGCGAATGAGCGAGGGTGAATCCATGACTGATACCGCTGTAAAGGCCAACCTGCTGGGCATGACCAAGCCCCAGCTCGAGGAATTCTTCGAGTCCATCGGTGAAAAGCGCTTCCGCGCCGGCCAGGTGATGCAATGGATTCACCACTTTGGCGCCGTCGATTTCGACGCCATGACGAATGTCGGCAAGGCCTTGCGCGAAAAGCTCAAGGCCGTTGCCGAAATTCGTCCCCCGGAGATCGTCAGCCAGGACATTTCCTCTGACGGTACCCGCAAGTGGGTGGTGCGCGTGGCCTCGGGCAGTTGCGTCGAGACCGTGTACATTCCCCAGGGCGGCCGCGGCACCCTGTGCGTGTCGTCCCAGGCCGGTTGCGCGCTGGACTGCAGCTTCTGCTCCACCGGCAAGCAAGGCTTCAACAGCGACCTGACCTCCGCCGAGATCATCGGCCAGGTGTGGATCGCCAACCAGTCGTTCGGGACCATCCCGGGCAAGATCGACCGTGCCATCACCAATGTGGTGATGATGGGCATGGGCGAGCCGCTGCTGAACTTCGACAACGTCGTGACCGCCATGAGCATCATGATGGAAGACCTCGGCTACGGCATTTCCAAGCGCAAGGTGACCCTGTCCACCTCCGGCGTGGTGCCGATGATCGACAAGCTCGCCGAAGTGACCGACGTGTCCCTGGCCCTGTCTCTGCACGCGCCGAATGACGAACTGCGCAACAAGCTGGTACCGATCAACAAGAAGTACCCGCTGGATATGCTGCTCGATGCCTGCTATCGCTACATCACGCGCCTGGGCAAGGAGCGCGTGCTGACCGTCGAGTACACCCTGCTGGCCAACGTCAACGACCAGCCCGAGCATGCCGAGCAACTGATCGCACTGCTCAAGGATTTCCCTTGCAAGATCAACCTGATTCCGTTTAATCCGTTCCCGCATTCGGGTTACGAGCGGCCGAGCAACAATGCCATCCGCCGTTTCCAGGACATGCTGCACAAAGGCGGCTTCAACGTGACGGTGCGCACCACCCGTGGTGACGACATCGACGCCGCCTGTGGTCAACTGGTGGGCCAGGTGATGGACCGCACCCGCCGCAGCGAACGCTATATCGCCGTCCGCCAGTTGGCGACGGAAAACGAGCAGGCGTCGAACGCCGCCAATCGAAACTGAACGAGGGAGGATTCCAATGACCCTGCGCGCCGCGCTGTTCTTGCTGTTGGCAACCGTGCTGACGGGTTGCGTGACGTCTGGTAAACAGGATCCTCTGAAAACCGAGAAGGGCCGGGATGAGGCACGTGACGCCTACATCCAGCTGGGGCTCGGCTACCTGCGGGCCGGCAATGCCGAACAGGCCAAGGTCCCGCTGCGCCAGGCGCTGGAGATCGATCCGTCCAGCGCCGACGCGCACACTGCGCTGGCCGCGGTCTACCAGACCGAGATGGAACCGCAGCTGGCCGAGACCGAATACCGCAAGGCGCTGTCCTCCCGTTCGGATGACGCACGCATCCTGAACAACTACGGCGGCTTCCTGTTCGAGCAGAAACGCTACAAGGAAGCCTACGACGTCTACATCAAGGCCGCCGAGGATGGTCTGTATCCCGAGCGTTCGCGCATCTTCGAAAACCTCGGGCTGGTCTGCCTGCAGCTCAAGCAGCGCGAGCAGGCCAAGGAATACTTCGAGAAGGCCATTCGCCTCAATCGCAATCAGCCCAGCGCGCTGATCGAGATGGCCGAACTCAATTACCAGGATCGTCAGTACGTTCCGGCGCGAGCCTACTACCAGGAATACCTCAAGCAGGGCCCGCAGACCGCGCGCAGCCTGCTGCTGGGAATTCGACTGGCGAAGATCTTTGACGACCGGGATACCGCTGCCAGCTACGGGCTGCAACTCAAGCGCCTGTATCCCGCTTCTCCTGAATACCAGGCATACCAGGCGGATAAATGATGAGCACGTCGCAGTCCGATGTCATCGGCACGACCCGCGCCAATCCTGGCGACACGCTGCGCCAGGCGCGCGAGAACAAGGGCTGGAGCGTTGCCCAGGTCGCGGGCCAGCTGAACCTGACCGAGCATTCCCTGCGCCAGCTGGAGCAGGGCTCTTTCGATCAACTGCCCGGCCATACTTTCGCCCGTGGCTACGTTCGCGCCTACGCCAAGCTGCTGGGCATGGACCAGGGACAGATGGTCCAGGCATTCGACCAATACACCGGCACCGACGCCACCGGCAGCAACGTGCACAGCCTCGGCCGCGTGGTCGAGCCGGTACGCCTGTCGCGTAATCTGCTGCGTCTGTTCAGCCTGATGCTGCTCGCCCTGCTCATCGGCTTCGGCTACTTCTGGTGGCAGGAGCGAGCCGCCCGCACCGCCGAGAGCGGCAGCCTGAACATGGAGCACGTCGAGGTCGAGAGCGCCGACGGCACCACCGAAATCCATACGCTCGACGAGCCGGAAGACCAGGCCGTCGCCGAAGACCAGGCCAATCCCTCGACCGTGCCTGCCGAGCCGGCCGGCGATAACGCCACTGCCGAGGCGCCGGCCGAAGGCACGCCGCCGGTTGCGGCCAACCCCGCTGCTCCGGCGCTGCCGAGTGCGCCCGTCGCCACCGAGGCCGCTCCGGCCCAGGCTCCGGCAGCTCCCGCTCAACCAGCCGGCGCTCCGCAACCTGCTGCACCGGTCGCTCCGGCTGCACCGGTCGAAGCCCAGCCGGCCGCTCCGGTGGTCGCCGCCGCGGGTCAGGGCGTGGTCAAGATCCAGTTCACTGAAGACTGCTGGACCCAGGTCACCGATGCCGATGGCAAGGTCCTGTTCGGCTCGCTCAAGCGCAAGGGTGACACCCTGGAGCTGGCGGCCAAGGCTCCGGTACAACTGCGCCTGGGCTTCGCCCGCGGTGCGCAGGTCAGCTACAACGGCCAGCCGGTCGCAGTGACCCCGGCGCGCGGCGGTACCGCGCGTGTGACCCTGGGTGGACAGTAACGATGCATTGCGAGTCTCCGATCAAACGCCGCCCGTCCCGCAAGATCTGGGTGGGTAACGTGCCGGTGGGTGGGGATGCCCCCATCGCCGTGCAGAGCATGACCAACACCGACACCCTGGATGTGGCCGCCACCGTTGGCCAGATCCGCCGTCTGGAAGAGGCCGGCGCCGACATCGTGCGCGTCTCCGTACCGGACATGGACGCCGCCGAGGCGTTCGGCAAGATCAAGCAGCAGGTCAAGGTCCCGCTGGTTGCCGACATCCACTTCGACTACAAGATCGCCCTGCGCGTCGCCGAACTGGGCGTCGACTGCCTGCGCATCAATCCCGGCAACATCGGTCGCGAAGACCGCGTGAAGGCCGTGGTGGATGCTGCCCGCGATCGCAACATCCCGATCCGTATCGGCGTCAACGCCGGTTCCCTGGAAAAGGACCTGCAGAAGAAGTACGGCGAACCGACCCCGGAAGCCCTGTTGGAATCGGCCATGCGCCACGTGGATCACCTCCAGCGCCTGGACTTCCAGAACTTCAAGGTCAGTGTGAAGGCCTCCGACGTGTTCATGGCGGTGGCCGCCTACCGCCTGCTGGCCAAGGAAATCGAACAACCCCTGCACCTGGGCATCACCGAAGCCGGTGGCCTGCGTTCGGGCACCGTGAAGTCCGCCGTCGGCCTGGGCATGCTGCTCGCCGAAGGCATCGGCGACACCATCCGCATCTCCCTGGCCGCCGATCCGGTGGAAGAGATCAAGGTCGGCTTCGACATCCTCAAGTCGCTGCGCCTGCGCTCCCGTGGCATCAACTTCATCGCCTGCCCGAGCTGCTCGCGGCAGAACTTCGATGTGGTGAAGACCATGAACGAGCTCGAAGGCCGCCTGGAAGACCTGCTGGTCCCGCTGGACGTGGCCGTGATCGGCTGCGTGGTCAACGGCCCCGGCGAAGCCAAGGAAGCCCACATCGGCCTCACCGGCGGCACGCCGAGCAACCTGATCTACATCGACGGCAAGCCGGCGCAGAAGCTGCAGAACGAAAACCTGGTGGATGAGCTGGAACGGCTGATCCGCGAAAAAGCGGCCGAGAAGGCCGAGGCCGACGCCGCACTGATCGTGCGCGGCTGACCGCAACAAGGACCCTACGTGAGCAAGTCCCTGCAAGCCATCCGTGGCATGAACGACATCCTGCCGGAGCAGACCCCGGCCTGGCGCTATCTGGAAAGTACCTTCGCCGAGCTGCTCGACGGCTACGGCTACAAAGAAATCCGCATGCCGATCCTGGAGTTCACCGAACTCTTCGCCCGCGGCATCGGTGAAGGCACCGACGTGGTCGACAAGGAGATGTACACCTTCCTCGACCGCAACGGCGAATCCCTCACCATGCGTCCGGAAGGTACCGCCGGCTGCGTGCGCGCGGTGCTCGAACACGGCCTTTCCGGCGGCGGCCAGGTGCAGAAGCTCTGGTACACCGGCCCGATGTTCCGCTACGAGAAGCCGCAGAAGGGCCGCTACCGCCAGTTCCACCAGATCGGCGTGGAAGTCTTCAACCTGCCCGGACCGGACATCGATGCCGAGCTGATCATCCTCACCTGGCGCCTGTGGCAGAAGCTGGGCATGGCCGATGCCGTGACCCTGCAGTTGAACACCCTGGGTTCCAGCGAGGCCCGTGCGCGCTACCGCGATGCGCTGGTCACCTATCTCCAGGATCGCTTCGACCAGCTCGACGAAGACAGCCAGCGCCGCATGACCACCAACCCGCTGCGCATCCTCGACAGCAAGGTGGAGAGCACCCAGGCCCTGCTGGTCGGCGCGCCGACCCTGCACGACTATCTGGACGAAGAGTCGCTCGCCCACTTCGAGGGCCTGAAGGCCCGTCTGGACGCGGTCGGCCTGCGCTACGAGATCAACCAGAAGCTGGTGCGCGGCCTGGACTATTACTGCCGTACCGCGTTCGAGTGGGTTACCGAGAAGCTCGGCTCCCAGGGCACCGTTTGCGGCGGTGGCCGCTACGACGGCCTGGTCAGCCAGTTCGGCGGCAAGCCGACGCCGGGCGTGGGCTTCGCCATGGGCGTGGAGCGCCTGGTGCTGCTGCTGGAAACCCTGGACCTGGTGCCCGAGGAACTCAGCCGTCCGGCCGACCTCTACCTCTGCGCCTTCGGTGAGGCGGCCGAGCTTGCCGGACTGAGCCTGGCCGAGCGCCTGCGCGATGCCATCCCCGGCATCCGCCTGCTGGTCAACGCCGGCGGTGGCAGCTTCAAGAGCCAGTTCAAGAAGGCCGACAAGAGCGGTGCACAGTTCGCAATGATTCTGGGTGACGACGAACTGGCCAACCGCGTGGTAGGTTTCAAGCCCCTGCGTGGCGAGGGCGAACAACAGAACATCGCCTGGGACGCTCTGCCCGAGCACCTGGCAGCCTGCCTGCAGCAGGCTTGAGAATCGAGCGGATAGGAGTATTGGGGTGAGTACGCGTACCGAAGAAGAACAGATCGCCGACATCAAGGACTGGTGGCAGCGCAACGGCATGCCCCTGCTGACCGGTGCCGCACTGGCACTGGTGGTGGTATTCGGCTGGCAAGCCTGGAAGAAGTACCAGAACAACCAGGCCCAGGGTGCCTCCGTGGTTTACCAGGCCCTGCTGGAAACCGCCCTGAACCCCACTGGCAAGCCGGATACCGCCAAGGTCGCCGAGCTGGCCAACAAGCTGACCAGCGAATACGCCGGTACCCCGTACTCCCAGTATGGCCGCCTGTTCGTCGCCAAGGTCGCGGTGGACAGCGGCAAGCTGGATGACGCCGTCCTGGAACTCAAGGCCATCGTCGACAAGCCGGTGGACGCCACCCTTGGCGAACTGGCGCGTCAGCGCCTGGCCCGCGTGCTGAGCGCCCAGGGCAAGGCCGAGGAAGGGCTGAAGCTGCTCGAAGGCAACGTCGACAAGGCCTATGTCGCCACCCGCGAAGAACTGCGCGGCGACCTGCTGGTCCAGCTCAAGCGTGAAGACGAGGCGCGCAGTGCCTACGAGAAGGCCAAGGCCGCCCTGCCGGAAGACGCCGCCGTCGGTGCCCTGCAGATGAAGCTCGACGACCTGGCCAAGGGAGACGCCTGACATGTTGCGCTGGAAACATGCCGCGCTGCTCGCGCTGACTCTGTTGGCCGTAGGTTGCAGCAGCAACAGCAAGAAAGAACTGCCGCCGGCGGAACTCACCGATTTCAAGGAAGAGGTTCGCCTGGAGAAGCAATGGAGCCGCTTGGTTGGTGACGGCCAGGGCGAGCTGTACAACCTGCTCGAACCGGCGGTGGATGGCCAGACCATCTACGCCGCCTCCGCCGAAGGCCGGGTCATGGCGATCCAGCGCGAAAGCGGCGACGTGCTGTGGAAAAAGGATCTCGATTTGCCGGTCTCCGGCGCCGTCGGCGTTGGCAACGGGCTGGTCCTGCTGGGCACCATGCGTGGCGACGTGATCGCCCTGGATGCCGGCAGCGGCGAACAGAAGTGGCGCGCCAAGGTCACCAGCGAAGTGCTGGCGGCCCCGGCCACCAACGGTGACGTGGTGGTGGTGCAGACCCAGGACGACAAACTGATCGCCTTCGATGCCGCCACCGGCAACCAGCGCTGGATCTACGAAGGCACCGTACCGGTGCTGACCCTGCGCGGCACCGGCGCGCCGCTGATCGACGGTCGCCTGGCGCTGGCCGGTCTGGCCAGCGGCAAGGTCGTCGCTGTGGACGTGCAGCGTGGCCTGCCGGTGTGGGAACAGCGCGTTGCCATTCCCCAGGGCCGTTCCGAACTGGACCGCGTAGTCGACATCGACGGTGGCCTGCTGTTGCAGGACGGCGTTCTCTACGTAGTCAGCTACCAGGGCCGTGCCGCTGCGCTGGACGAAACCACCGGCCGCGTACTGTGGCAGCGTGAAGCCTCCAGCTATGTCGGTGTCGCCGAAGGTACTGGCAGCGTGTTCGTCAGCCAGGCCTCCGGCACCGTGGAAAGCCTGGATTCCCGTGGCTCGTCCTCGCTGTGGAGCAACGACGCCCTGGCTCGCCGCCAGCTGTCCGCTCCGGCCGTGTTCTCGAGCAACGTGGTAGTGGGCGACCTGGAAGGTTACGTGCACCTGCTCAGCCAGGTGGATGGTCGTTTCGTTGGCCGCGAGAAGGTCGACGGTGACGGCGTGCGGGTTCGTCCGCTGGTAGTCGGCAGCTGGATGTACGTGTTCGGCAACAGCGGCAAGCTGGTCGCCTACACGCTCCGCTAAGCTGAGTGTTACTGCCGGCCGCTGCCGTGAAAAACGGCAGCGGCCGTCGTGTTTTCTGAAAATCTGAAATTTCCTGGAGAGCCGCATGGTTCCCGTAATAGCCCTGGTGGGCCGCCCGAACGTCGGCAAGTCCACCCTGTTCAACCGCCTGACCCGCACCCGTGACGCCATCGTCGCCGAGTACGCAGGGCTCACCCGCGACCGCCAGTACGGCGAGGCCAAGTGGCAGGGCAAGAAATTCATCGTCATCGATACCGGCGGTATCTCCGGTGACGAAGAGGGTATCGACGCCAAGATGGCCGAGCAGTCGCTGCAGGCCATCGAAGAGGCCGATGCCGTCCTGTTCATGGTCGATTCCCGCGCCGGCCTCACCGCCGCCGACGAGATGATCGCCGAGCACCTGCGCAAGAAGAACAAGCGCAGCTTCCTGGTGGCCAACAAGGTCGACACCGTCGATCCGGACATCGCCCGCGCCGAGTTCAGTCCGCTGGCCCTGGGGCACGCGATCCCGATCGCCGCCGCCCACGGTCGCGGCATCACCCAGATGCTGCAGGAAGCCCTGGGCGAGATGTTCGCTCCGGAGCCCGAGGCGCCGGAAGACAACGACCTGCCCGGCGAGCTGGAAGAAGTCGCCGAGGGCGAGGAAGCCAAGCGCATCCCCGGTCCGAGCGAGAAGGATGGCATCAAGATCGCCATCATCGGCCGGCCCAACGTCGGCAAGTCCACCCTGGTCAACCGCATGCTCGGTGAAGAGCGGGTGATCGTGTACGACCAGGCCGGCACCACCCGCGACAGCATCTACATTCCCTTCGAGCGCAACGAAGAGAAGTACACCCTGATCGACACCGCCGGCGTGCGCCGTCGCGGCAAGATCTTCGAAGCGGTGGAAAAGTTCTCCGTGGTGAAGACCCTGCAGGCGATCCAGGATGCCAACGTGGTCATCTTCGTCATGGACGCCCGCGAAGGCGTAGTCGAGCACGATCTCAACCTGCTCGGCTTCGTGCTGGAGACCGGCCGCGCGCTGGTCATCGCCCTGAACAAGTGGGACGGCATGGAGTCGGCCGAGCGCGAGTACGTGAAGACCGAGCTCGAGCGCCGGCTGATGTTCGCCGACTTCGCCGACATCCACTTCATCTCCGCGCTGCATGGCACCGGTGTCGGTCACCTGTACAAGTCGGTGCAGGACTCCTTCCGCTCCGCCGTGACCCGCTGGCCCACCAGCAAGCTCACGCAGATCCTGGAAGACGCCATCCAGGTGCACCAGCCGCCGATGGTCAACGGCCGTCGCATCAAGCTGCGCTATGCCCACCTGGGCGGCGCCAACCCGCCGCTGATCGTGATCCACGGCAACCAGGTGGATGCGGTGCCCAAGGCGTATACCCGCTACCTGGAGAAGACCTATCGCCGCGTCCTCAAGCTGGTCGGCACGCCGATCCGCATCGAGTACAAGGGCGGCGACAACCCGTTCGAGGGCAAGAAGACCCAGCTCACCGAACGCCAGGTCAACAAGAAGCGCCGGCTGATGTCGCACCACAAGAAGGCCGAGAAGAAGAAGAAAGACAAGCGTAAATAACGTCTGTCGGACTTCAGGCGTACGGCTGTAGGCGATAGAGTAGGGGCCTCCCTCTTATCGCCCGCAGCCTGTAGTCACGCCATGCTCACCAGCAAACTGCCGAACGTCGGCACCACCATCTTCACCCGCATGTCCCAGCTCGCCGCCGAATGCGGTGCGCTGAACCTCTCCCAGGGTTTCCCCGACTTCGACAGCCCCGCGCCCTTGCTCGAAGCCGTCGCCCGCCATGTGCTGGCCGGGCATAACCAGTACAGCCCGATGACCGGCCTGCCGGCCCTGCGCGAGCAGGTCGCGCTGAAGGTCGCCGACTTCTACGGCCGCAAAGTCAGCGCCGATGCCGAGGTGACCATCGTTCCCGGGGCTACCGAAGGGATCTTCTGCGCGGTGCAGGCGCTGATTCGCCCGGGTGACGAGGCCATCGTCCTCGACCCCTGCTACGACAGCTACGAGCCCTCGGTGGAGCTGGCCGGCGGCCGCTGCGTGCATGTGCCCCTGAGCCTGCCGGACTTCCGCATCGACTGGCAGCGCATGGCCGACGCCATCACCCCGCGCACGCGCCTGATCTTCCTCAATAGCCCGCACAACCCCAGCGGCGCGCTGATCGAGCGCGCCGACCTGGATCGCCTGGCGGCGCTGATCCGTGACCGCGAGATCTACGTCATCAGCGACGAGGTCTACGAGCACCTGATCTACGACGGCGTGCAGCATGCCAGCGTGCTGGCCCACGACGAGCTGTATCCGCGCGCCTTCGTCATCAGTTCCTTCGGCAAGACCTACCACGTCACCGGCTGGAAGACCGGCTACGTGGTGGCGCCACCGGCGCTGTCGGCGGAGATGCGCAAGATCCACCAGTACGTGAACTTCTGCGGCGTGACCCCGCTGCAGTGCGCGCTGGCCGACTTCATGGCCGCGCACCCCGAGCACCTGCGCGAACTGCCGGGCTTCTACCAGGCCAAGCGCGACCTGTTCTGCGACCTGCTGGAAGGCTCGCGCTTCCGCTTCCAGCGCGCCGCCGGCACCTACTTCCAGGTGGTGGACTACTCAGCGATCCGTCCGGACCTGGATGACGTCGCCATGTCCGAATGGCTGACCCGCGAACACGGGGTGGCCGCCATCCCGGTCTCGGTCTTCTACCAGCAGGCCCCGGCGGACATGCGCCTGGTGCGCTTCTGCTTCGCCAAGAAAGAGGAGACGCTGCGCCAGGCGGCGGAAAGACTATGCGCGATCTGAGTCAACTGCCCGACCTCAAGCTGGCCCTGGTGCAGACCACCCTGGTCTGGCATGACGCCAGGGCCAACCGCGAGCGCTTCGAGGCGCTGCTGGAAAGCGCCCGCGGCGCGGACGTGGCGATACTCCCGGAGATGTTCACCACCGGCTTCTCCATGGAGTCCGAGGCGCTGGCCGAAGGGGTGGAGGGCGAGACCTACGCCTGGCTGCGTGGGCAGGCCGCGAAGCTGGATGCCGTAGTCTGTGGCAGCGTGATCATCCGCGCCGCCGACGGCAGCCACCGCAACCGCCTGCTCTGGGCTCGCCCGGACGGCGAGGTGCAGCACTACGACAAGCGTCACCTGTTCCGCATGGCCGGCGAGCACAAGCACTACACGCCGGGCGAACAACAGGTGCTGCTGGAGTGGAAGGGCTGGCGGATTCGCCCGCTGGTCTGCTATGACCTGCGCTTCCCGGTGTGGAGCCGCGATGCCCGGGACACCGACCTGTTGCTCTACACCGCCAACTGGCCGGCCGCGCGCCGCCAGCACTGGAACCGTCTGCTGCCGGCGCGGGCCATCGAGAACCTGTGCTATGTCGCGGCGGTCAATCGCGTCGGCGAGGACGGCAAGGGCCACGCCTATTCCGGCGACAGCCAGGTGCTGGACTTCCAGGGCGACAACCTGCTGGCGGCGGGGAGTGCCGATGGCGTGTTCCAGATCGCCCTGAGTTCGGCGGAGCTGGCGGCTTACCGCGAGCGCTTCCCGGCCTATCTGGATGCGGACCGGTTCGATATCCAGCTCTGATATCAGTTCGTCCGCGATGCTCTTAAGAGTCCGACATTCCAGCGACCCAGGATCGATGCGGCTTTTGTAGGAGCGAGCTTGCTCGCGAACCACCCCGCTCAAGAGCCAGAGCGTTCGCGAGCAAGCTCGCTCCTACAGGTCTATTCGGCCTTCAGTACGCGCTGGCGGTGTTCAGCCGCTGGATCGCCTCATCGCCGAGCCTCAGCTCGATCGCCGCCAACAGGTCCGGTAACTGCTCCAGCTTCGATGCACTGGCGATCGGCGCGGTGATGGTCGGCCGCGCCATCAGCCAGGCCAGGGCGACCTGCGTCGGCGTCGCGTTCGATTCGTTGGCCACTTCCTCCAGCGCATCGATGATGGCGAAGCCGCGCTCGTTCATGAAGTTCTTCACCTTGTAGCCGCGCACGCTGCTCTTGTTAAGGTCCGCCTCGCTGCGGTACTTGCCGGTGAGGAAGCCCGCCGCCAGCGAGTAGAAGCTGATCACCCCGAGCCCCAGTTGCTTCACCGTGGGCTCCAGGTTGGTCTCGTAGTTGGCGCGGTCGTAGAGGTTGTAGTTGGGTTGCAGGCTCTGGTAGTTCGGCAGCTTCAGGCGGTCGCAGAGCTCGCGGGCCTCGCGCAGACGCCGGGCATCGAGGTTGGAGGCGCCGATCACCCGCACCTTGCCGTTCTCCACCGCCTCGGCGAAGGCGCCCATGGTTTCCTCCATGGAGGTGTGCGGGTCGTCGCAATGGGCCTGGTAGAGATCGATGTAGTCGGTCTGCAGGCGCTTGAGCGAACGCTCCAGGGCCTGCTCGATGTACACCGCCGACAGGCCCTTGTGGCCGTTGCCCATGTCCATGCCGACCTTGGTGGCGATCTGCACCTGATTGCGCTTGCCGGTCTTCTTCAGCCACTTGCCGATCAGGATTTCCGACTCGCCGCCGACGTGTCCGGGCACCCAGCGCGAATACACGTCCGCCGTGTCGATGCAGTTGATCCCGGCGTCGACCACCGCATCCAGCAGGCGAAAGGAGGTGGCTTCGTCCGCCGACCAGCCGAACACATTGCCGCCGAACACCAGGGGCGGAATCGCCAGTCCGGACTGGCCCAGTTCGCGACGTTTCATCTGTCAGGTCTCCCCCGGCTGCACTGTCGTTGAACCAGCATAGACGGCGGAGACGTGATAGACGTGGGACATGGTTGACAGGTGCATAGGAGCTTGCGCACTATCGGTGGCCTGATTTCGTACACAGAAATTGCCCATGCTTGCCAACCTCGACTCCTCGCTGCCGCTCCCGGGCTTCTCCGCCCAGGCTGGCGTATGCGTCGTCGTTGCCAAGAAATCGAAGAAACAGTCGCTCATTTGACCGGGGCGTGCTGTCCCGTCAGATGGGCTGACAGGACACAAGGCGCCAGGTCTTCAATTCTCCCCGCTTGATTCCCGCATCCCTCCCTGACGGCGACCAGACGGTCAGCCACAAGGAGTTTTTTGCATGTCTACGTTTCGTGGAATCTGGGTGGCCCTGGCCACTCCCTTCCGTGCCGGGGAAGTCGATTTCGCCGCGCTGCACAACCTGGTTTCCCGACTGCTGGAAGACGGCGTCGCCGGCTTCGTGGTCTGCGGCACCACTGGGGAGGCGGCGGCGCTGAGCCATAAGGAACAGCTCGCCGTCCTCGATGCCGTGCTGCAGTGGGTGCCGCCCGCGCAGGTGATCATGGGCCTGGCGGGCAACAACCTGCGCGAGCTGCTGGCCTTCCAGAAAGAGATCCAGCGCCGCCCGCTGGCCGGTCTGCTGGTACCGGCGCCGTACTACATCCGTCCGTCGCAGGCGGGGCTGGAGTCCTTCTTCCAGACCGTGGCCGACGCCGCCACTGTGCCGGTGGTGCTTTACGACATTCCCTACCGCACCGGTGTGCGCATCGAGCGCGAGACCCTGCGGCGCATCGTGCGTCATCCGCGCATCGCCGCGGTCAAGGACTGCGCCGGCGACCTCGAGACCACCCTGGCGCTGATCGCCGATGGCGAGGTCGAGGTGCTCACGGGCGAGGACCTGCAGATCTTCAACAACCTGTGCCAGGGTGGAGCCGGGGCGATTTCCGCGTCAGCCCATGTGCGCGCCGACCTCTATGTGCGGATGCAGCGCCAGGTCGAGTCGGGCGATCTGGCCGGTGCGCGGGCGACCTTCTACCGTCTGTTGCCCTGGATCCAGGTCGCCTTCGCCGAGCCCAACCCGGCGGCGGTCAAGGCGGCGTTGGCCTTGCAGGGGCTGATCGCCGACGAGCTGCGCGAGCCGATGCAGCGCTGTGCCCCGTCCACCATCGAACGGCTGCGCGGGGTGCTGGCGGCGCTGTCGGATTAGGAGGGGAGGGCCGGCAATGGGTTTTGCTCTATCATGACGGCCTGCCCATTGCCGAGTGCCCATCATGACCACGACTCCCTACCTGCTGGACCAGCTGGAAACCGCCGACATGCTGTTGATCGACGGCCTGCACGCCTGGCAGTTCGAGCTGAACGAGTCACTGCTGGACCAGGCCGATGCCGCCGCTCACTCGGACCAGCCCTTCGCCAGTGAGGAGGTGGTGCTGTTGATCGAGTCCATCGATGGCCGCGACCGCCGTCAGTGGGCCTTCACCTACAACGAGGTGATGGAGGCGCGCTATCAGGCTGGGGAGCAGGCATGGCTGCTGCACGCCGGTGACAAGGAGCATCGCCTGTGCTGCCTTGGCGCGGTGAGCGCCAGCGGCGACGACGAGTAAGACGTAAGGGCCCCGATGGGGCCTTCGTTGTTTTCTGGCCGTGCCCGGAGAAGCTCAGGCGTCCATGCCAGCGGTCAGGCAAGGATCAGGAGAAAAACGAGGGCAGCCCGCTCTCTCCTTCGAAAACAGCCCCGGACGCACAGGGCGTCCGGGGCAAAGGGGACAGCGGTGTTACCGGTCGGCTTACGCGGCTTTCGCGTGACCCAGCGTCACGGCGCGGTTCAGGGCGCTGAACAGCGCACGGAAGCTCGCGGTGGTGATGTTTTCATCGATGCCGATGCCGTGCAGCGAACGACCACCCTCGACGCGCAGTTCGATGTAGGCGGCCGCGCGGGCGTTGGTGCCGGCGCCGATGGCGTGCTCGTTGTAGTCCATGATCTCGACGTCCACCGGCAGCGAGGCGACCAGGGCTTCCAGGGTGCCCTTGCCCTTGCCGTGCCAGCGGTGCTGCTCGCCCTTGTGGGTCACGTCGATGTCGATGGCGCAGATGCCGTTCTCTTCCTGCAGGCGGTAGTTCTTCAGGCCGAACGGGGAGACGGCCTGCAGGTACTCGTTCTGCAGCAGGTTGTAGATCTGCTCGGCGGTCATTTCGAGGCCCAGGCGATCGGTCTCGTTCTGCACCACCTGGCTGAACTCGATCTGCATGCGGCGCGGCAGGCTGATGCCGTATTCCTGTTCCAGCAGGAAGGTGATGCCGCCCTTGCCGGACTGGCTGTTCACGCGGATGACGGCCTCGTAGCTGCGGCCGATGTCCGCCGGGTCGATCGGCAGGTACGGCACTTCCCACACGGCGTCGTCCTTCTGCTGGGCGAAGCCCTTGCGGATGGCGTCCTGGTGGGAGCCGGAGAAGGCGGTGTGGACCAGGTCGCCGACGTACGGATGGCGCGGGTGCACCGGAATCTGGTTGCACTCTTCGACCACCTTGCGCACGGCGTCGATGTCGGAGAAGTCCAGCTCGGGATCGATGCCCTGGGTGTACATGTTCAACGCCATGGTCACCAGGCACAGGTTGCCGGTGCGCTCGCCGTTGCCGAACAGGCAGCCTTCGACGCGGTCGGCGCCGGCCATCAGGGCCAGTTCCGAAGCGGCCACGCCAGTGCCACGGTCGTTGTGGGTGTGCAGGCTGATGATCACGCTGTCGCGCTTGTTGATCTGGCGGCCGAACCACTCGATCTGGTCGGCGTAGTTGTTCGGCGTGGCGCACTCGACGGTGGCGGGCAGGTTGAGGATCAGGCGGTTGGCCGGGGTCGGCTGGAACACGTCGATCACCGCGTTGCACACCTCGACGGCGAAGTCGGTCTCGGTGGAGCTGAACACTTCCGGCGAGTACTCGAAGCCCCACTGGGTTTCCGGTGCGGCGGCGGCCAGGCGCTTGATGGTCTGGCCGGCGGCCACGGCGATGGCCTTGACGCCAGCCTTGTCCTGGTTGAAGACGATCTTGCGGAAGCTCGGCGCGCAGGCGTTGTAGTAGTGGACGATGGCCTTCTTCGCGCCTTTCAGGGACTCGAAGGTACGCTCGATGAGGTCGTCGCGGGCCTGGGTCAGCACCTGGATGGTGACGTCATCGGGAATGTGGCCGCCTTCGATCAGCTCGCGAACGAAGTCGAAGTCGGTCTGCGAGGCGGACGGAAAGCCCACTTCGATTTCCTTCAGGCCGACCTGAACCAGGCACTTGAAGAAGCGCATCTTCTTCTCGGCGTCCATCGGCTCGATCAGCGACTGGTTGCCGTCGCGCAGGTCGGTGGACAGCCAGATCGGCGCCTTGTCGATGATCTTGTCCGGCCAGGTGCGGTCGGGCAGGGTGATCTGGGTGAAGGGGCGGTACTTCTTCGACGGATCTTTCAACATGCTCATGAGCGGAATCCTTGTTCTTTCTGGCCAGCGGGCCTGCGCGAAAAAATGAAAAAGAGATGAAACCGGGAAGAGGGTTCAGCCACGCAGTCGCGGGCTGACCAGGCGCAGGCAGGCGTGTTGGCGAAGCAGGATGAGGGTGTGTGCGGTTTTCATGAGTGCCAACCTAATGGCCTGAGAGGCCGATGGCAAGCATTCGTTAAAAATTGGTAGAAAAACTCTCTTAGTCGTTTATGGGGGTAAAAAATTGCTGGAACTATGATGTTCTAGCAATTTTTATTAGATGCCTTCGCTGTGCTTAACTGATTCTGCGTCCACGTGCCGCAGCGGAGCTGCGGAACTCCGTGCGATCATTGCGCACCCGCTCAAGGTGGGGCTTTCCATCCGCAAGGACATTTCGTGACCCGTCGCACCCGACAAGGCATAGGAACCTGGCTGGCGCTGTTCGCCATGCTGATGATCTATGTCGGCCCGCTGGTATCCCAGTCGCTGCCGATGGATCACCCTATGCCCATGGATCACGTCATGCCGATGGAGCATGGCGCGTCCGCGGCGCACCACGACGGGATGCGGCACGGCGCTGGCATGGCGGCGCACGACATGGCCGGCATGGACGAGATGGCCTGCTCCGACGGCCATCGCGCTGCGGACCAGCACGCCGCCCCGCCGCCCCACGACGGGAAGCCGTTCACCGCCGATGCCTTCATGGAGAAGTGCGGCTACTGCAGCCTGCTGATCCATAGCCCGCCGCTGACGCCGCCGCCGGTCCTGCTGGACCACGGCCAGCCTGCCGTCGGTACACCCGCTGTCCAGTTCACCTCCAGCTCCATTCCCGCCTCGCCGGTCTTCCCCGGCGCACGCTCCCGCGCTCCACCGGCCCTGATCGGCTGATCCCTTCTCCCCAACCCATCGACCGCAGGCGCGGATGACCGCTGTTGCCTGTGCGCCGTGCGTGTCTGCATGGAACGGGCGTATTCACCGATCATGGAATAGATGCAATGTCCCGCATGCCAATGCGCCGTCGGCCCCGTGCCGTCGGCTTGCGCGCCCTGTGCGCGCTGACCGCCCTTGGCGGTTTCACTGCTGTCCCGGCCCTGGCCGAGAATGATGAGCACGCCAGCCACGCGGTGGAGCTGGAGCCCAGCGTCATCACCGCCGTGGCGCAGAGCTCGCCGCTCACCGTCGTCACCGACCCGAAGCAGCCGCGCCAGCCGATCCCCGCCAGCGACGGCGCCGACTACCTCAAGACCATTCCCGGCTTCTCCGCCATCCGCAACGGCGGCACCAATGGCGACCCGGTGCTGCGCGGCATGTTCGGTTCGCGCCTGAACATCCTCACCAACGGCACCACCATGCTCGGCGCCTGCCCGGCGCGCATGGATGCGCCCACCTCCTATATCTCGCCGGAAACCTACGACAAGCTCACCGTGGTCAAGGGCCCGGAAACCGTGATCTGGGGGCCGGGCGCTTCGGCCGGCACGATCCGCTTCGACCGCGAGCCGGAACGCTTCGGCGAGCTGGGGTCGCGGATCAACGGCAGCCTGGTGGCCGGTTCCAACGGCCGCTTCGACCGTGTTCTGGATGCCGCCGCCGGAGGGCCGGAAGGCTACCTGCGCTTTACCGGCAACAAATCGCAGTCCGATGACTACGAGGATGGCGCCGGCGACACCGTACCCTCGCGCTGGAACAAGTGGAACGGCGACGTGGCCGTGGGCTGGACGCCGGACGCCGACACCCTGGTCGAACTCATCGCCGGCAAGGGCGACGGCGAGGCCCGCTACGCCGGGCGCGGCATGGATGGCTCGCAGTTCAAGCGTGAAAGCCTCGGCCTGCGCTTCGAGAAGTCCAATCTCGGCGAGGTGCTCGACAAGCTGGAGGCGCAGGTCTACTACAACTACGCCGACCACGTGATGGACAACTACAGCCTGCGCACGCCCTCGGGCACAGGGATGATGGCCGGCCCCATGGCCTCCAACGTCGACCGCCGCACCCTCGGCGGGCGCCTGGCCGCCACCTGGCGCTGGGACGACTTCAAGCTGGTCTCCGGTGTCGATGCGCAGACCAATGAGCACCGCGAACGCATGGGCATGGGCATCAATACCTACGATGACCAGCCGTGGAACAAGGACGCGGTCTTCCACAACTACGGCGCTTTCGGCGAGCTGACCTGGTACGCCGCCGAGCGCGACCGGGTGATCAGCGGCGCGCGCCTGGACCGTGCCTCGGCCAAGGACTACCGGCAGACCACGGGATCGGGGCACATGACCCATCCCAATCCCACCGCCGACGACACCCGCGCCGATACCCTGCCCAGCGGCTTCGTGCGCTACGAGCACGACCTGGCCGATACGCCGACCACCCTGTACGCCGGACTTGGCCACGTGCAGCGCTTCCCCGACTACTGGGAGCTGTTCTCCCCTGACAGCGGCCCGGCCGGCTCGGTCAACGCCTTCGACAGCATCAAGCCGGAGAAGACCACCCAGCTGGACTTTGGCGCCCAGTACGAGGACGAGAAGCTCAAGGCCTGGGCTTCCGGCTATGTCGGCGTGATCCGCGACTACATCCTGTTCGAATACAGCGACGGCATGATGGGCACCACCTCCCAGGCGCGGAACGTCGATGCACGCATCATGGGCGGAGAACTGGGCGCCGCCTATGCGCTCACCACGAACTGGACGACGGACGCGACCCTGGCCTACGCCTGGGGCAAGAACACCACCGACGACCGCGCCCTGCCGCAGATGCCGCCTCTGGAAGCGCGCTTCGGCCTGACCTACGAGCGGGACGCCTGGAGCGCCGGCGGTCTCTGGCGGGTGGTGGCGCGCCAGGGACGAGTCGCCGAGGGGCAGGGTAACGTCGTTGGTTACGACTTCGACGAAAGCCCGGGCTTCGCGGTGTTCTCGCTCAACGGCGCCTACAAGCTGAGCCAGCACTTCAAGGTCAGCGCCGGCGTCGACAACCTGTTCGACAAGGACTACGCCGAGCACCTGAACCTGGCGGGCAACGCCGGCTTCGGCTACCCGGCGGACAACCCCGAATCGATCCACGAACCGGGCCGTACGCTCTGGACCAAGGTGGACTTCAGCTTCTAAGCCTGACCGGCCCCCGCCGGTCGGGGGCCTCCTTGCGTGAGGAGACCACGAATGCAGAACAAGACATTCGATTTCTACAACCTGGCCTGGCGCTGGCACTTCTACGCCGGGCTGTTCGTCGCACCCTTCATGATCCTGCTGTCGATCACCGGGATCATCTACCTGTTCAAGCCGCAGCTCGATCCGCTGATGTACGGCGACCTGCTGCAGGTGACGCCGGGACAGGTGCGGCTGTCCGCCGACGAGCAACTGCTGCACCTGCATCAGCAGAACCCGCAGCTGCAGGTCAGTCAGTACCTGCCGGCACCGGCGGCCGATCGCAGCGCGCAGTTCGTTGCCCAGCTCGACGGGCGCGAGGTGAACGCCTTCGTTGATCCTTATAGCGGCAAGCTGCTCGGCCTGCAGGATGCCAGATCCAACCTGCAGGCCATGGCTCGTGCGCTGCACGGCGAGCTGATGATCGGCACCGTGGGTGACCGGCTGATCGAGCTGGCCGCCGGCTGGGGCATCGTGCTGGTGGTGTCTGGCCTTTACCTGTGGTGGCCGCGCAAGCGTTCGTTGCGCGTGCTGCTGTGGCCGGACCTGTCGCGTCGCGGCCGCGCGCTGTGGCGTGACGTGCACATGGTGGTCGGTTTCTGGGGCTCGCTGCTGATGCTGTTCATGCTGCTCACCGGCATGACCTGGACCGGCTTCTGGGGCAAATCCTTCGCCGACGTGTGGAACCGCTTCCCGGCGGCCATGTGGAACGAGGTGCCCAGGTCGGACCTTGAGGCGCGCACGCTCAACGAGGCGCACCGCCAGACCATCCCCTGGGCCATGGAGAATACGCCGATGCCGATGTCGGGCGGCGCCCACGCCGAGCACATGGCCCACGGCTCCAGCGGCATGGCCATGCCGCAGATCAGCCTGCAGCAGGTGGTCGATAGCGCCGACCAGGCCGGCGTGACACCGGGCTACGCCATCGCGTTGCCCAAGGGGGCGGAAGGCGTGTTCACCGTCTCGGTGTTCGCCGACGACTCGCGCAACGACGCCACCCTGCACATCGACCAGTACACCGGCAAGGTGCTCGCCGACGTGCGCTGGAAGGACTACGGGCTGGTAGCCAAGAGCGTCGAGTCCGGCGTGATGCTGCACGAAGGCAAGATGTTCGGCCTGTTCAACCAACTGCTGATGCTCGCCGTCTGCCTGATGATCCTGCTCAGCGCCGTCAGCGGCCTGTGGATCTGGTGGAAGCGCCGTCCGCAGGGCCGTCTCGGCGTGCCACCGATGCCCCACGCGCTGCCGGTGTGGAAGGGCGGCGTGGCGATCATGCTCATCCTCGGTGTCGCCTTCCCGCTGGTGGGCGCCTCCCTGCTGCTGGTGTGGGCGCTGGACTGGGCCGTGCTGTCGCGCATCAAGCCGCGCAGCCCGGACATGGGCTGATACGTGCGTTGTTTCAACCTGACGCCTGTCGCGAGGCAGGCTATGCTGCGGCGCGATCGTTGCGTCCGTGGCGCCAAGCTCTGCCGCCGTATTGGCGGACCCGATCACAAGCCAACTGGAGTTTCGAACATGCGTAAAACCCTGCTCGCTTTCGCTGCCCTGCTGGGCTTCTCCGGCGCCGCCATGGCTCATGAATACGAGGCTGGCAACCTGCACATCGATCATCCCTGGTCGCTGCTGCTGCCGGCCAATTCGGTGAACGGCGCCGCCTACTTCGTCGTGGAAAACCACGGCAAGGACGCCGACCGCCTGCTCGGCGCCGAGACCGAGCGCGCCGCCAGCGCCGAGATCCACCAGCACGTGGAGAAGGACGGCATGATGAAGATGCAGAAGGTCGAGGGCGTGGACATCCCCGCCGGCGGCAAGCTGGTCTTCGCCCCCGGCCAGTACCACCTGATGCTGTTCGGCCTGAAGAAGCCGCTGGCCGATGGCGAGCGCTTCCCGCTGACCCTGCACTTCCAGAAGGCCGGCGACGTGAAGGTCGAGGTCGCCGTGCAGAAGGAAGCTCCCAAGGGAACAGGCGGCACCGACATGGGCCACGATATGCACGGCATGAAGATGGACTGATGAGGGACCTGCTCCTGCGCCCGCTGGTGTGGGCGCAAGACGGTGAATGGCTGCGCGGGTTCGATGGCAGCTACTCGAGCGACTCGATCCTGCGGATCGAGTCCGCCGCCGATGGCTTCATCCTGCGCGAGGAGCGCCTGCCCGAGGCACAGACCAAGCGCTATCCCTTCGCTGATCTGGAAGACGATGTGGCGGCGGCCGACTGGACCGCCGTCGCCGTCGACGAGGAGGGCGAGCGCCTGGGCTTTGCCATTGCCCACTACGAAATCTGGAATCGCCGCGCGGTGCTGGACGACCTGTTCGTCCTCGCCGACGTTCGCGGGCGCGGTGTCGGCAAGCTCCTGCTGGACGCCTGCCTGGATTGGGCGCGAGGCACCGAGGCGCGCCACCTGTGGCTGGAAACCCAGAACCTCAACCTGCCGGCGGTGGCCTTCTACCGCTCCCGTGGATTTGCCCTGAGCGGCCTGTCCACCGACCTCTACGACCCGGCGCAGGTGCTGCCGGGGGAAATGGCGCTGTACTTCAGCTATCTGCTGCCCTGAGGGTGGGGCCCAGGCGGCGCGCCAACAGGATCAGTGCGAAGCCGATACAGTAGGCCAGTACATCCAGCCAGTCCGGCGTTGCGCCCAGCACGATGCGCAGGGCGCGGTTGCCGATCTGCCAGTGCAGCGTCGCGGCGAGGAACTGGCCGAACTCGATCAGCAACCCGCAGGCCAGCGCGGCAGCAGCCAGCCAGTGCGCCGGCGCAGCGAGTGCCGTGCGCAGCAGGCAATACAGCCAGATCACTGCCAGTACGTCACCACCGAAGCCACGTAGCCAGCCGAGGTTCGCCCCGGCCGTGGCAAGCCAGACCAGGGCGGCGAACCCGAGCAGGGCGAACACCGCGCTGCGTGAATCGAAGCGAAAGCGCATCAGGGCTTGAACGCGCCGATGAAGATAGCCGGATCGACCCGTGCGTCGTTCAGGCTGACGTTCCAGTGCATGTGCGGCCCGGTGGCGCGACCGGTGGCGCCGACGCGGCCGACCACGCCGCCGCGCGGGAGCTGGTCGCCGAGTTTCACGTCGATCTTCGACATGTGGCAGAACATGCTGATGAAGCCCTGGCCGTGGTCGACGAATACGGTGTTGCCGTTGAAGAAGTAGTTGCCGATCAGGATCACCTTGCCGGCGGCCGGGGTCTTGATCGGGGTGCCGGCGGGCACCGCGAAGTCCAGGCCCGAGTGCGGGTTGCGTTCCTCGCCGTTGAAGAACCGGCGCAGGCCGAAGGGGCTGGAGAGCGGGCCGCTGACCGGCTTGTCCAGCACCAGGTTGCTCGGCGTGCCGGGGCTGAAGCTGCGGTAGGCGGCGGTCTGCTCGGCCAGTTCGCGGTTGATGCGCTTGAGGTCCTCCGGCAGCGGGTTCACCTGGCGGGTGTTCTTCAAGGTGATGTGCTGCTCTTTATAGTGCTTGCTGCCGACGCTGAAACCGAGGTTGCGGCTGGCGCCGGACTGCTTCACGACGATCTGCTGGGCGCCGGCCTTGGTGGTCAGCGGGATGCCGACGATGGCGATCCAGTCACGGCCTTCCTCGCGCACCACCAGTACCGGCTTGCCCTGGAAGGTGGCTGTGGGCACGGCGGCGTCCTGGCCCAGTTGCACCACGGCGACGCCGCCCGGCACCGGCTTGTTCAGGGTGCGGCTGATGAAGCCTTCGGCGTGGGCGGTCAGGGCGAGGAGGGAGGCGATGAACAGGCTGCAGAGTCGGAGCATTTTGCTATCCGTGGACGTGTCGGCGGATGAAGCGGGCAGTCTACACGGGGCGATTCGGCGAGCGGGGCGATTTCGTCGAAAGCGGATCGCCGTGGCGGGTTGCTCTTCGTTAGGAGCGAAAAGCTACCGGCGCAGGCCTTCGAGTTGCTGGCGCCACAGCTGCTCCAGCGGCAGCACCTGCGCCGGACCGAAGATGGCGTGGGGCTTGCCCAGGTGTGCCGCCCACAGCTGGTCGCCATAGTCGTAATGCCACCACTCGCTGGACAGGTTGCTGAAACCGGCCGCGCTCATGGCATTGAACAGGATTCGGCGGTTGTCGCGGATCTGCCGCTGTTGCTCGTCCGGCGCGGCGATCTCTTCGTAATGACGGGTATAGGAACGCGGCGTGGCCTCGTCGAACAGGCTGCCCATGTCCAGCCAGCGGCCGTCGCGGTCGCACAGGGTGAGATCGATGGCGCCGCCGGTGAGGTGCGGGCTGGGCGACTCGGCGCGGGTACTGGGCGGGGCGACGAACTCTCGGGTGCGGCGGGTCAGCTCGGCCGTATCGGCGTCCGGTTCGTGCTGGCGGAGGATGTCGTAGAGCGTGTCGTACAGGTGCTGCTGCACCGCGAACGGCCGCCAGGCATCGAGGATCACCAGGCGCAGACCGTCCGGCAGTAGACGGGCGGCCTGCAACAGTCGCTCGAACACTTCGCTGCGGGCGTAGCACTCCGGTTGCGCATTGGGGACGCCCAGGCGGTGATAGGCCGGCCACACCGCGAACCCGGTGGCGATGCTCAGCGCCTGCAACGGCTGGCCGCATTCGACGATGGGCATGCGGAAGGCCTCGGCCCAGTCCGGTTCGGGCTGCGGCAGGATCGGTGCGAGCAGGTCGGTCATGGTTGATCAGTCCAGCAGCGACAGGGTGACGGGTGCCTGGTGGTTGTCCTCCACCCGCACCTCCAGTTCGCCTTCCGCCAGACGGGCTTTCAGGCGTTGGCCGTTCTTGGTCTGCGCGGCGCTGCGGATCGCCTGGCCACGGTCGTCCAGCAGGATGCTGTAGCCGCGCCCGAGGGTCGCCAGTGGGCTGACGATGTGCAGCGTCTGCATCAGATTGTCCAGGCGCTGGCGCTGTTCACGCAGGATGGCCTGTGTTGCGCGTGGGAGACGGGCGCTGAGGTTGTCCAGGCGCTGGCGCAGCAGGGCCAGGTTGCGGCCGGGGTGCTGGGCCGCAAGGCGGGTATCCAGGCGTGCGACGCGCTCCTGGCGGATGTGCAGCTGGCGCTCGAAGGCGCGGCGCAGGCGCATGTCCAGGTCGTCCAGGCGCTGGGCCTGCTGGCGCAGGCGTTCGCCGGGGTGGCGCAGGCGCCGGGCGGTGCCTTCCAGGCGCAGGCGCTCGCGGGTCAGGCGGTCCTGGATGCGCAGGATCAGCCGGCGGCGCAAGCCGTCCAGGCGCTGTTGCAGGTCGCCGCTATGGGGCGCCAGCAGTTCGGCGGCGGCCGAAGGCGTGGGCGCGCGCACGTCGGCGACGAAATCGCTGATGGACACGTCGGTTTCATGGCCCACCGCGCTGACGATGGGCGTCACGCAGGCGGCGATGGCGCGGGCCACCGGTTCCTCGTTGAAGCACCAGAGGTCCTCCAGCGAGCCGCCGCCACGGGCCAGGATCAGCGCGTCGAAGCCCTGGGCGTCGGCCAGCTTCAGCGCACGGACGATCTGCCCGACGGCCTCGCGGCCTTGCACGGCGGTGGGCACCAGGGTCAGCTCGACCTGCGGCGCGCGGCGGCGGAATACGCTGATGATGTCGCGAATCACCGCGCCGGTGGGCGAACTGACGATGCCGATGCGCCGGGGATGCGCCGGCAGCTCGCGCTTGCGCTCGACGGCGAACAGGCCCTCGGCGGCGAGCTTCTCTTTCAGCGCCTCGAAGGCCAGACGCAGGGCGCCATCACCGGCCGGCTCGACCGCATCGGCGATCAACTGATAGTCGCCGCGACCCTCGAACAGCGAAACCTTGCCGCGCACCCGCACGGCCAGGCCGTCGCGCAGGGCCTGGCGCACGCGCAGGGCGTTCTGCCGGAACAGCGCGCAGCGCACCTGGGCGTTGCTGTCCTTCAAGGTGAAATACATGTGGCCGGACGCGGGGCGGGCGAGGTTGGAGATCTCGCCCTCGACCCAGACCTGCGGGAACACGTCCTCCAGCAGGTGGCGGGCGCGCTGGTTGAGCTGGCTGACGGTCAGAACCTCGCGGTCGAGGCCCAGCCGTTGGAAGGGATCATTCTGCATGGCGAAGGATGATAAGCGCGCCCGCGGACAGGGGCCAGTACGCAAGGTTCGCAAAGGCTTTATTCAGATCGTCTGGTTACGTTGAGCCGCGCCCCCCAGCTGGGATATAATGCCGCGCTTCCATTTTTCCCGATCGGGAGCCCCCGCCATGCTGCGCATCAGCCAAGAAGCCCTCACTTTCGACGACGTCCTCCTGATTCCCGGTTATTCGGAAGTCCTACCCAAGGACGTGAGCCTGAAAACCCGACTGACCCGTGGCATCGAACTGAACATTCCGCTGGTGTCCGCCGCGATGGATACCGTGACCGAATCCCGCCTGGCGATCGCCATGGCACAGGAAGGCGGCATCGGCATCATCCACAAGAACATGGGCATCGAGCAGCAGGCCGCCGAGGTTCGCAAGGTCAAGAAGCACGAGACCGCGATCGTCCGCGACCCGATCACCGTTACCCCGTCGACCAAGATCATCGAGCTGCTGCAGATCGCCCGTGAATACGGCTTCTCCGGCTTCCCGGTGGTGGAAGAAGGCGAGCTGGTCGGCATCGTCACCGGTCGCGACCTGCGCGTGAAGCCGAACGTCGGCGACAGCGTTTCCGCGATCATGACCCCGAAGGACAAGCTGGTCACCGCCCGCGAAGGCACCGCCCTGGAAGAGATCAAGGCCGCGCTCTACGAAAACCGCATCGAGAAGATGCTGATCGTCGACGAGAAGTTCCGCCTGACGGGCCTCGTGACCTTCCGTGACATCGAGAAGGCCAAGACCTACCCGCTGGCTTCCAAGGACGACGAAGGCCGCCTGCGCGTCGGCGCAGCCGTCGGCACCGGCGCCGACACCGGCGAGCGCGTTGCCGCACTGGTCGCCGCCGGCGTTGACGTCGTCGTCGTCGACACCGCCCACGGCCACTCCAAGGGCGTGATCGACCGCGTTCGCTGGGTGAAGGAAACCTTCCCGCAGGTACAGGTCATCGGCGGCAACATCGCCACCGGCGAAGCCGCCAAGGCACTGGCTGACGCCGGCGCCGACGCCGTCAAGGTCGGTATCGGCCCGGGCTCCATCTGCACCACCCGTATCGTCGCTGGCGTCGGTGTGCCGCAGATCTCCGCCATCGCCAACGTCGCGGCCGCCCTCGAAGGCACCGGCGTTCCGCTGATCGCCGACGGCGGCATCCGCTTCTCCGGCGACCTGGCCAAGGCCATGGTGGCTGGCGCCTACTGCGTGATGATGGGTTCGATGTTCGCCGGTACCGAAGAAGCGCCGGGCGAGATCGAGCTGTTCCAGGGCCGTTCCTACAAGTCCTACCGTGGCATGGGCTCCCTGGGCGCCATGGCCGGTTCCACCGGTTCCTCCGACCGCTACTTCCAGGACGCCTCCGCCGGCGCCGAGAAGCTGGTTCCGGAAGGTATCGAAGGCCGTGTGCCGTACAAGGGCCAGCTGACCGCCATCGTCCACCAGTTGATGGGTGGCCTGCGCGCCGCCATGGGCTACACCGGCAGCGCCAACATCCAGGACATGCGCACCAAGCCGCAGTTCGTGCGCATCACCGGCGCCGGCATGGCCGAGTCCCACGTCCACGATGTGCAGATCACCAAGGAAGCCCCGAATTACCGCGTAGGTTAAGGGTTTCGGTAAATGAGTCGGACACGGGGCTGGTTGATACAGCCCCGTGTCGTTTAAGAATTTCGCTACGAGAGATGGCCATGTCCCAAGACATTCACGCTCACCGGATCCTGATCCTCGACTTCGGCTCCCAGTACACCCAGCTGATCGCCCGCCGCGTTCGCGAGATCGGCGTGTACTGCGAGATCCACCCGTTCGACATGAGCGACGACGAGGTGCGTGCCTTCGCCCCGCGCGGCATCATCCTGGCCGGCGGCCCGGAGTCGGTGCACGAAGCCAACAGCCCGCGCGCGCCGCAGGCCGTGTTCGACCTCAAGGTGCCGCTGTTCGGCATCTGCTACGGCATGCAGACGATGGCCGAGCAGATGGGCGGCAAGGTGCTGGGTTCCGACCTGCGCGAATTCGGCTACGCCCGCGTCGACGTGGTCGGCAAGGCCCGCCTGCTGGACGGCATCGAAGACCACGTCGATGAAGACGGCGTGTTCGGCCTCGACGTGTGGATGAGCCACGGCGACAAGGTCACCGAGATCCCGGAAGGCTTCCACATTCTCGCCAGCACCCCGAGCTGCCCGATCGCCGCCATGGCGGACGACGCCCGCGGCTACTACGGCGTGCAGTTCCACCCGGAAGTGACCCACACCAAGCAGGGCGGTCGCATCCTCTCCCGCTTCGTGCTGGACATCTGCGGCTGCGAAGCCCTGTGGACCCCGTCCAACATCGTCAACGACGCCATCGCCACCGTTCGCGCCCAGGTGGGTTCGTCCAAGGTACTGCTGGGCCTGTCCGGCGGCGTGGACTCCTCGGTGGTCGCGGCGCTGCTGCACAAGGCCATCGGCGACCAGCTGACCTGCGTGTTCGTCGACAACGGCCTGCTGCGCCTGCACGAAGGTGACCAGGTGATGGCCATGTTCGCCGAGAACATGGGCGTGAAAGTGATCCGCGCCAACGCCGAAGAGCTGTTCCTCGGCCGCCTGGCCGGCGTCTCCGACCCGGAGCAGAAGCGCAAGATCATCGGCAAGACCTTCATCGAGGTCTTCGACGAGGAAGCCACCAAGCTGCAGGACGTGAAGTTCCTCGCCCAGGGCACCATTTACCCCGACGTGATCGAGTCGGCCGGCGCCAAGACCGGCAAGGCCCACGTGATCAAGTCGCACCACAACGTCGGCGGCCTGCCGGAAGACATGCAGTTCGAACTGGTCGAACCGCTGCGCGAGCTGTTCAAGGATGAAGTCCGCAAGATCGGCCTGGAGCTGGGCCTGCCCTACGACATGGTCTACCGCCACCCGTTCCCGGGCCCGGGCCTGGGCGTGCGCATCCTCGGCGAAGTGAAGAAGGAATACGCCGACCTGCTGCGTCGCGCGGACCACATCTTCATCGAAGAGCTGCGCAACTTCGACTGGTACCACAAGACCAGCCAGGCCTTCGTGGTCTTCCAGCCGGTGAAATCCGTCGGCGTGGTCGGCGATGGCCGTCGCTACGCCTGGGTCGTGGCCCTGCGCGCCGTGGAAACCATCGACTTCATGACCGCTCGCTGGGCGCACCTGCCGTACGAGCTGCTGGAGAAGGTCTCGAACCGCATCATCAACGAGATCGAAGGCATCTCCCGCGTCACCTACGACGTGTCGAGCAAGCCGCCGGCAACCATCGAGTGGGAATGATCGGGGAGATTTAACATTCCCGTAATGAAGAGGGCGGCATGCTCGCCGCCTTCTTCAGCAGGCGGGGCGGGTGAAAGCCCGCCCTTGACCTGGCGCATGGGCGGCTCCGCCGTCCTCATGCAGAGTCACCTCCGTGCAGCCGGCCGCAAGAGCCTGGCGCCGGGCGCAAACGCGCCAACCTCCGTGAAAGCCGATGGGGTCGCAAGTCCCTTGAGTCCCTTGTTCGAGGATCTGGACCCATGTCGTTTACCCGTAGACAAGTACTCGGCGGTCTCGCCGGCCTGGCCGTGCTCGGCCTGGGCGCCGGTGGCGCGCGCATCTGGCTGGCCCGTCCGCAGGTCGCCGCCGAGCATGATTACGAGCTGATCGCCGCCCCGCTGGACCTGGAGCTGGTGCCCGGCCACAAGAGCCCCGGCCTGGCCTATGGCGGCCAGGCGCCGGGCGCGGAAATCCGCGCGCGCCAGGGTGACTGGCTGCGGGTGCGCTTCACCAACAAGCTGGACGAGCCCACGACCATCCATTGGCACGGCATTCGCCTGCCCATCGAGATGGACGGCGTGCCCTACATCTCGCAGCCGCCGGTGCAGCCGGGCGAGAGCTTCATCTATCAGTTCAAGACGCCGGATGCCGGCAGCTACTGGTACCACCCGCACCTGATGAGCAGCGAGCAGCTGGGCCGTGGCCTGGTCGGACCGCTGATCATCGACGAGCGCGAGCCCACCGAGTTCAGCAGCGAGAAGACGCTCTGCCTGAAGACCTGGCACGTGGACGAGGAGGGCAACTTCACGCCCTTCAGCGTGCCCCGCGAAGCCGCGCGTGAAGGCACCCGCGGGCGCCTGTCGACCATCAACGGCGAACGCACGCCGGTGATCGAGCTGCCGGCCGGCGAGATCGTCCGGGTGCGCCTGCTCAACGTCGACAACACCGTGACCTATCGTCTCAACCTGCCGGACGCCGAGGCGAAGATCTATGCCATCGACGGCCATCCGGTGGAGCCGCGCGATTTCGGCAAGGGCCCGAAGGACCAGTACTGGATCGGCCCCGGCATGCGCCTGGAGCTGGGTATCCGTGGTCCGGCCGAAGGTGCCGAGCTGTCGCTGCGCAATGGTCCTGTGCGCCTGGCAACCATCCGTGGCGTGGCCAACCCGAAGGCGCCCACGGCCAAGTGGCCGGCCGCGCTGCCGCACAACCCGGTGTCCGAGCCGGACCTGAAGAACGCCGAGACCATCAACTTCAAGTTCGAGTGGGTCGGTGCCATCTCCGACTACTCCAAGGGCCAGTCGGCGCCTTCGCTGTGGCAGATCAACGGCGTGGCCTGGCAGGGTGGCGAGGAGCACAAGCACAACGCGCCGCCCCTGACCAAGCTCAAGGAAGGCAACAGCTACATCTTCGTGCTGCGCAACATGACCCAATACCAGCACCCGATTCATCTGCATGGCATGACCTTCAAGGTGCTGGACTCCGACCGCCGGGACATCATCCCGTACTTCACCGACACCTACCTGCTGGGCAAGAATGAGACGGCACGCGTGGCGCTGGTGGCGGATAACCCCGGCCTGTGGATGTTCCACTGCCACGTGATCGATCACATGGAGACCGGTCTGATGGGAACCATCGCGGTGGGCGAGGCATGGTGCGGCTGACCAACAGCAAGGGGCATCCGACCGTGAAGGGGCTGCGGCCGATCATCGACCGCAGCCAGGATATCCCGTTCATGCGCGAAGCCCTGGCGCTGGCCGAGCAGGGCGCGGCCCTGGGCGAGGTGCCGGTGGGCGCGCTGCTGGTGCTGGACGGCCAGGTGATCGGGCGTGGCTTCAATCGGCCGATCACCTCCCATGATCCCAGCGCCCATGCCGAAATGGTCGCCATCCGCGAGGCCGCCGCCGCGTCGCAGAACTACCGCCTGCCGGGCGCCACGCTGTACGTCACTCTGGAGCCTTGCAGCATGTGCGCCGGACTGATCGTGCATTCGCGCATCCAGCGCGTGGTGTACGGCACCACTGAGCCCAAGTCGGGCGTGGTGGTCAGCCGCGGCGCCTTCTTCGAGCAGGACTTCCTCAATCACCGTGTACTGGTGGAGGGCGGCGTGCTGGCCGAGGCGTGCAGTGCCATGCTCTCCGCCTTCTTCAAGGCGCGCCGGGCGAAGAAGCCCCCAGTCGGTTGAGTTGTTCGATTGGGTGAACGCCCGGTCCTGGGCGGGCTTGATCGAGTTATTTTTCTTAAGCTCATATGTTTCAGTAACTTGCTGTAATTATTGAGGCGCTTTTTCTGCGCCTAAAGTCGTATCTCGCCTCCCGGACTCCTGTTTTCTGTGTGTTATTTTGCACGTCCGCCCTCGCGGCGGCGCTGACAGGCGCGCAAGTCCAAGAACAAAAGCCAGGACGCCTGCGGCACTCCAACGTTTCATGCTGCCCATGAACGACCCGGAGGCGCCCCTGTTCCTCGCTGTTCTGCAATGCCGTTGTCCTGGAAGGCCATCAGCACGCCGACGCTGGTCGCCCCGGAGCTCGTCATTAACATGTAGAGGACTTGTTATGAGCCAATCCGGGAACCCCACGTTCCAGGACCCCACCGCCAGCGAAGCGGTGGATTCGTCGGGCCTAGAGGTCAAGCGTCTGAGCTTCCTCGAAGCCGTGGCGATGATCGTCGGCACCAATATCGGCGCCGGCGTGCTGTCCATGGCCTACGCCAGCCGCAAGGCCGGCTTCATGCCGCTGCTGCTGTGGCTGGCGGTGGCCGGCATCTTCACCACCATCTCCATGCTCTACGTCTCCGAGACGGCGCTGCGTACCCGCACCCACAACCAGTTGAGCGGCCTGGCGCAGCGCTACGTCGGTTCCTTCGGCGCCTGGGCGATCTTCCTCTCGGTGGCGGTCAACAGCATCGGCGCGCTGATCGCCTACATGAGCGGCAGCGGCAAGATCCTCGCGGCCTTCTTCGGCATCAGTCCGGCGCTGGGCAGCCTGCTGTTCTTCATCCCGGCCGCCGCCGTGCTCTACATGGGCCTGGGCGCCATCGGCAAGGGCGAGAAGTTCATCAGCATCGGCATGGTCAGCATGATCCTGATCCTGGTGGCCGCCACCCTGCTGAACGAGAACACCGAGTTCGTCCGCCTGCTCGAGGGTGACTGGATCTACATGGTGCCGGTGTTCAACATCGCGGTGTTCTGCTTCTCCGCCCAGTACATCGTGCCGGAGATGGCGCGCGGCTTCAGTCATGCGCCCAGGCAGTTGCCCAGGGCGGTGATCACCGGGATGCTGACCACCTTCGTCCTGCTGAGCGTGGTGCCGATGTCGGTGATCGCGCTGACCGGTCTTGAGAACCAGTCCGAGGTCGCGACCCTGGCCTGGGGGCAGGCGCTGGGGCAGTGGGCCTTCTTCACCGCCAACACCTTCGCCCTGTGCGCCATGCTGACTTCGTACTGGGGCCTGGGCGGCAGCTTCCTGACCAACATCTTCGACAAGTTCCACAAGCTCGGCCCGGAAAGCCAGCCGAAGACCCGCCTGCTGGTGCTGGCCATCGTGGCGTTGCCGCCGTTCGTGCTGGCCTACAGCGGGCTGGTGGGCTTCGTCAATGCGCTGTACTTCGCCGGGGCCTTCAGCGGGGTGATCCTGTCGATCATGCCGATCCTGATGTTGCGTTCGGCGCGCAGGAACGGTGACTTCGAGCCGGCCTGGAAATGCGGCTGGATCGCCCACCCGGCGATCCAGGTGGTGATCGTGCTGATCTACCTGGCCAGCGCCGTCTATGCGATCTGCAGTGCGCTGAACCTGCTGCCTTCGGGCTGGTGAGTCGCGCGATCGCGCCATGAAAAAGCCCGGCTGATGCCGGGCTTCTTCATGTCTGGATGCTCTTTCGCAAGCGCGCTCAGAGCTTCTCGTCCTGCGGATTGTCCTGCGGCTTGGTCTTGTTCACCCCCGGCAGGTGCAGGCCGCTTTCGGCGAGCTGGCCACCTTCCATCTGCGGCTGGGTCACCCAGGTCAGGATGTCGTAGTAGCGCCGCACGTTCTGGACGAAGTGCACCGTCTCGCCGCCGCGCGCATAGCCGTAGCGGGTCTTGCGGTACCACTGCTTCTGCGACAGGCGCGGCAGCATCTTCTTCACGTCGAGCCACTTGTTCGGGTTCAGGCCTTCCTGCTCGGCGAGCTTGCGCGCATCGTCCAGGTGGGCGCCGCCGATGTTGTAGGCGGCCAGGGCGAACCAGGTGCGGTCCGGGTCCTGGATGCTCTCGGGCAATTCGTCCTTGATCTGGATGTAGTACTTGCTGCCGCCCTGGATGCTCTGCCGGGCGTCGAGGCGGTTGGCCACGCCCATCGCCTGCGCGGTGCGGTTGGTCAGCATCATCAGGCCACGCACGCCGGTCTTGGAGGTGGCGTCGGGCTGCCACATGGACTCCTGGTAGCCGATGGCGGCCAGCAGGCGCCAGTCGGCTTCGAGCTTCTGGCCGCTCTGGCGGAAGTGCGGCTCGTACTTGGGCAGGCGTTGCTGCAGGTGCTGGGCGAAGGTGTAGGCGCCGACATAGCCCAGTACGTCGACGTGACCGTAGTAGCGGTCCTTCAGGCGTTGCAGCAGCCCGTCCTGCTTGGCCTTGTCGAGGAAGGCGTTGACCTTCTCCTGCAGGCTGTTGTCGTCGCCGGCCGGCAGCGCCCAGGCAAGGCCTCGGGAGTCGCCGAGGTCGAAGGCGACGCGAACGTTGGGGAAGTACACCTGGTTCATCGCCAGTTCATTGGAGTCGACCAGGGTGAGGTCGATCTCGCCGACGTCCACCATGCGCAGCAGGTCGACCATTTCGTCGGCATCCGATTCGCGATACGTGATCTTGGGGAACTGCTTCTTCAGCTCGGCCAGCTGGGCGGCATGGCTGCTGCCCTTGAGCACGACGATGCGCTTGTCCTCGAGGTCTTCGGGACGGGTGGGGCGCTGCGCACCGTTGCGGTAGACGACCTGTGGGGTGACGTCCAGGTAGGAGTGCGAATAGCGCACCTGGGCGCTGCGATCACCGCCCGGAGTCAGGCCGGCAGCGGCCAGGTCCGGCCCGCCTTCGCGTCCGAGCTGGCCGTAGAGGTCTTCGATGTTGTCGGCGGTTTCGATCTGCAGCGAGACCCCCAGGCTGTCGGCAAAGCGTTTGGCCAGCTCGTATTCGAAGCCGGTATCGCCGTTGCGATCCTGGAAGTAGGTAGCGGGGCTGTTGCGGGTGATCACGCGCAGGACGCCGTCCTTCTGCACACGCTCCAGGGCTGTCGGGACTTTCGCCTCGGTACAGCCGGAAAGCAGCAGAAAGATACAGGTCGCCAAGAACCAGGCGGTGCGACGCACGCGGGACGCAGTCAGGGCAAGCATCGAGGCAGTATACGCAAAGGCCGTGCGGCGCCATATATCGACAGCTTGACGCTTCTCTGCTAGCTGACGTGCCGTTCGTCGGCATTTTGGCGCATAACACCGGGCCAGGCGGGCTGGGAAGGGGCCGGTCGAAGCTGTTCGAAGGTTAAAAACCGATTGGATGGCGATGGTGGCGAGGAAGGCGCTGGACAGGTGCCGCCGCCCCGCGCTTTACGGTAGAATGCACGGCCTCTGTGGGCCGGCCCGCCCGGCCCCACACACTTCCCCGTCTCCAGAGGCTGTTCCGACAATGCTGATCCTGCGCGGTGCTCCCGCCCTTTCCGCTTTCCGCCACGGCAAACTGCTCGACCTGCTGACCCAGCAGGTGCCCGCCGTCACCGGGCTGTATGCCGAGTTTGCGCACTTCGCCGAGGTCACCGGAGCCCTCAACGCCGAGGAAGAACAGGTCCTCGCCCGCCTGCTGAAATACGGCCCGAGCGTCCCGGTACAGGAACCCGCCGGTCGCCTGTTCCTGGTGGTGCCGCGTTTCGGCACCATCTCGCCCTGGTCGAGCAAAGCGTCGGACATTGCCCGCAACTGCGGCCTGGCCAAGATCGAGCGCATCGAGCGCGGCATCGCCTACTACGTCAGCGGTGAACTGAGCGAGGCCGACGCGCAAGCTGTCGCCGCCCGCCTGCATGACCGCATGACCCAGCTGGTCCTGAGCCAGCTCGAAGAAGCTTCCGCCCTGTTCAGCCACGCCCAGCCCAAGCCGCTGACCGTGGTGGACATCCTCGCCGGCGGTCGCGCCGCGCTGGAGAAGGCCAACCTCGACCTGGGCCTGGCCCTGGCCGAAGACGAGATCGACTACCTGGTGAAAAGCTTCGTCGAGCTGGGCCGCAACCCGCACGATGTCGAACTGATGATGTTCGCCCAGGCCAACTCCGAACACTGCCGCCACAAGATCTTCAACGCCAGTTGGGATATCGACGGCCAGGCTCAGGACAAGAGCCTGTTCGGCATGATCAAGAACACCTATGAAATGCACCGCGAAGGCGTGCTGTCCGCCTACAAGGACAACGCCGCGGTGATGAAAGGCTACGTCGCCGGTCGTTTCTACCCGAACGCCGAGACCCGCCAGTACGGCGCCAGCGAAGAGCCGGTGCACATCCTGATGAAGGTGGAAACCCACAACCACCCGACCGCCATCGCTCCCTTCCCCGGCGCCTCCACCGGCTCCGGCGGCGAGATCCGCGACGAAGGTGCGACCGGCCGTGGCGCCAAGCCGAAAGCCGGCCTGGTGGGCTTCACCGTCTCCAACCTGAACATCCCCGGTTTCGAGCAGCCCTGGGAAGTGCCCTACGGCAAGCCCGAGCGCATCGTCACCCCGCTGGACATCATGATCGAAGGCCCGCTGGGCGGCGCCGCGTTCAACAACGAATTCGGCCGCCCGAACCTGGCCGGCTACTTCCGTACCTTCGAGCAGGCCATCGCCACCCCGCGCGGCGAGGAAGTCCGTGGCTACCACAAGCCGATCATGATCGCCGGCGGCATGGGCAACATCCGCGAAGACCACGTGCAGAAGGGCGAGATCTCGGTCGGCGCCAAGCTGATCGTGCTCGGCGGCCCGGCCATGCTGATCGGCCTGGGCGGCGGCGCCGCGTCCTCCATGGCCACCGGCGCCTCCGCCGCTGACCTGGACTTCGCCTCGGTGCAGCGCGAGAACCCGGAAATGGAACGCCGTTGCCAGGAGGTCATCGACCGCTGCTGGCAGCTGGGCGACAACAACCCGATCAAGTTCATCCACGACGTGGGCGCGGGCGGTATCTCCAACGCCCTGCCGGAACTGATCAACGACGGTGGCCGCGGCGGCCGTTTCGAACTGCGCGCCGTGCCCAACGACGAGCCGGGCATGAGCCCGCTGGAAATCTGGTGCAACGAGTCGCAGGAGCGTTACGTCCTGTCCGTCGACGCCGCCGACTTCGAGACCTTCAAGGCCATCTGCGAGCGCGAGCGCTGCCCGTTTGCCGTGGTCGGCGAGGCCACCGAAGAGAAGCAACTGACCGTTGCCGACAGCCACTTCGGCAACAAGCCGGTGGACATGCCGCTGGAGGTGCTGCTCGGCAAGCCGCCGCGCATGCACCGCTCAGTCACCCGCGAAGCCGAGCTGGGCGATGACTTCGCTGCCGCCGGCCTGGACCTGACCGAGTCCACCGAGCGCGTACTGCGTCACCCGGCCGTGGCCAGCAAGAACTTCCTGATCACCATCGGCGACCGCACCATCACCGGTCTGGTGGCTCGCGACCAGCTGGTCGGCCCGTGGCAGGTTCCGGTGGCCGACTGCGCCGTCACCGCCACCAGCTTCGACGTCTACACCGGTGAAGCCATGGCCATGGGTGAGCGCACCCCGCTGGCCCTGATCGACGCCCCGGCCTCCGGCCGCATGGCGATCGGCGAGACCATCACCAACCTGGCCGCCGCCAGCATCGACAAGATTTCCGAGATCAAACTGTCCGCCAACTGGATGGCCGCTGCCGGCCACCCGGGCGAGGACGCGCGCCTGTACGACACCGTCAAGGCCGTCGGCATGGAACTGTGCCCGGCGCTGGGTATCACCATCCCGGTGGGCAAGGACTCCATGTCCATGAAGACCCGCTGGCAGGATGGCGACGCCGAGAAGAGCGTCACCTCGCCGATGTCGCTGATCATCTCCGGCTTCGCTCCGGTCAGCGACGTGCGCAAGACCCTGACCCCGCAGCTGCGCCTGGACAAGGGCGAGACCGACCTGATCGTCGTCGACCTCGGCCGTGGCAAGAACCGCATGGGCGGCTCCATCCTCGCCCAGGTCAACGGCCAGATCGGCCGCGCTGCGCCGGACGTCGACGACGCCGAGGACCTGAAAGCCTTCTTCGCCGTGATCCAGGGCCTGAACGCCGACGGCCACCTGCTGGCCTACCACGACCGTTCCGACGGCGGCCTGATGGCTACCGTGGTCGAGATGGCCTTCGCCGGTCATTGCGGCCTGGACCTGAACCTCGATGCACTGGCCGAAAGCCGCGAGGAACTGGTTGCTGCGTTGTTCAACGAAGAGCTGGGTGCCGTCATCCAGGTTCGCAGCGGCGCCACTCCGGAAGTGCTGGCCCAGTTCAGCGCCGCCGGTCTGGAAGACTGTGTCGCGGTCATCGGCCAGCCGGTCAACGGCGCCGACATCGAACTGGCCTTCAACGGCGAGCAGGTCTTCAATGCCCAGCGCCGCGATCTGCAGCGCATCTGGAGCGAGACCAGCTACCGCATCCAGCGCATGCGTGACAACGCCGACTGCGCCGACCAGGAATTCGACGGCCTGCTCGACGAGAGCAATCCGGGCCTGTCGGTGAAGCTGAGCTTCGACGTCAACGACGACATTGCCGCGCCGTACATCAAGAAGGGTGTGCGTCCGCAGGTGGCCATCCTGCGCGAGCAGGGCGTCAACGGCCAGGTGGAAATGGCTGCCGCCTTCGACCGCGCCGGCTTCGCTGCGATCGACGTGCACATGAGCGACATCCTCTCCGGCCGTGTCAGCCTGGAGCAGTTCAAGGGCCTGGTGGCCTGCGGCGGCTTCTCCTACGGCGACGTACTGGGCGCCGGTGAGGGCTGGGCCAAGTCCATCCTCTTCAACACCCGTGCCCGTGATGGTTTCCAGGCCTTCTTCGAGCGCAAGGACAGCTTCGCCCTGGGCGTGTGCAACGGTTGCCAGATGATGTCCAACCTGCACGAGCTGATCCCCGGCACCGAGTTCTGGCCGCACTTCGTGCGCAACCGCTCCGAGCAGTTCGAGGCGCGCGTGGCGATGGTCCAGGTGCAGGAATCGCAGTCGATCTTCCTGCAGGGCATGGCCGGTTCGCGCCTGCCGATCGCCATCGCCCACGGCGAAGGCCATGCGGAGTTCGAGAGCGAGGAGGCGCTGCTGGAAGCCGATCTGTCCGGCACCGTGGCCATGCGCTTCGTCGATAACCAGGGCAAGGTCACCGAGGCCTATCCGGCCAACCCGAACGGCTCGCCCCGTGGCATCACCGGGCTGACCAGCCGCGACGGCCGCGTCACCATCATGATGCCGCACCCGGAGCGCGTGTTCCGTGCCGTGCAGAACTCCTGGCGTCCGGATGAGTGGGAAGAGGACGGCGGCTGGATGCGCATGTTCCGCAACGCCCGCGTCTGGGTGGGTTGAGTCCGGTTTCCGGGTGAGACACGAAAAGGGGAAAGCTGCGGCTTTCCCCTTTTTCTTTGGGGGGTACGCCGTTTCATCCAGGACGCGGAGGAGAGGACTTTGGCTGATCAACGGCTTCCTGAAGTCCGCTCGGTCGAGGCGGGACAAGTTCTGCGCCTGTGCCGATGCGGGCGATGCCCGTGCCTCCCGGATGCCGCCGAAGACTGTGTGGACACGCTGGAGCTGAGCGTGGGGCGCGAGCGTCACCTGTTGCTCTGCCGCTGCGGTCGTTCGGCTAATCTGCCTTATTGCGATGGGGCCCATGCGCCGGACGCGCCGAGCTTGAGAGCTCGCTGGCAGCGCTTCATGGGGCGCTGATCTCGAAGTCGGTCACAGATTTCGGACAAAGTCGCCTGGGGGCGAACGCCCACGGCACCAGGCGGTCGAACTTTCCCGATGACTCGTGAGTCATAAGAGGCAATGTGCCACTACTTATGGCAGCATTTGTCATACGTGGCGTCATTCGCCACGGCGTTTCCTGTTTCGATCTCCCCGTTTCGGAGCATTCGATGTACAAACTTTGTTTCTACGTTCCAGAGAGTCACCTGGAACCGGTCAAGAAGGCGGTATTCGCCGCGGGTGCGGGACGCATCGGTGCCTATGACAGCTGCTGCTGGCAGGCGCTGGGACAGGGGCAGTTCCGGCCGTTGCAGGGCAGCAACCCGTTCATCGGCCAGGCTGGCACCGTCGAGCAGGTGGCCGAGTGGAAGGTCGAGATGGTGGTGGCCGACGAGCTGATCCATGACTCGGTCAAGGCCCTGAAGGCCGCGCACCCGTATGAGACGCCGGCCTTCGAGGTGTGGCGGTTGTCGGACATGGTGTTCTGACGTAAATGAAAAAGGCGCCCAAAGGCGCCTTTTTCATGGGTGTGTCCGGTCAGGGACGGATCTCGATCAGCGTGCCGTCCTTCACCAGGCTCCAGACCTCGCGCAGGTCGGCGTTGGTCATGGCGATGCAGCCGTTGGTCCAGTCCAGGGTGGAGAAGTACCACTCGGGGTATTCCTCATCCAGCGGGGTGCCGTGGATCATGATCATGCCGCCTGGCGACAGGTTCTTCTCCCGCGCCTTGGCCACGTCGCGCGCGTTGGGGTAGGAGATGTGCATGGAGAGGTTGTACTTGTCGCTGGTCTTGCGCCAGTCGATCCAGTAGAAGCCTTCCGGCGTGCGGTTGTCGCCCTCGGCGAGCTTCGGTCCTTGCGGGCGTTTGCCCAGGGAGACGCGGTAGCTCTTGAGAATCTTGCCGTTGCTCATCAGGTGCAGTTTGCGCTCGGACTTGAGCACGAGAATCTTGTCGATATGACCGTCGAGCGTAGGCGTCGCACTGGCGTTCGAGAACGCGGCGAAGGTAAGACAAAGGACGGCGATCAGCCAGCGCATTGAAACGTATTCCCCAGTGATCCTAATGCCTTAGAGGCGGTGTTCAGGTCTTTTAGTTCTTTTTCTGTGCCAGCATCGGTGCGATGGCTTCGTTGCGTACCGGGAAGCTCCGCTTGATCCGGTCCGCAAAGTAGCATTCTAAGGTACGGCCCACGGTGGGGAAAGCCAGCTCACCCCACGGGATGTCGGATTCTTCGAACAGATCTACCTCCAGGCTCTCCTCGCCGGCGCGGAAGTCCAGGTCGGCCAGTTCGGCGCGGAAGAACATGTACACCTGGCTGATGTGCGGCAGGTCGAAGAGGGTATAGAGCTGCAGGTCGTGGACGCGGGCGCAGGCCTCTTCGAGGGTTTCCCGCGCCGCGGCCTGCTCCAGGGTCTCGCCGTTCTCCATGAAGCCGGCGGGCAGGGTCCAGAAGCCCTGGCGCGGCTGGATGGCGCGGCGGCACAGCAGGATGCGGCCTTCCCACACCGGCAGGCAGCCGGCGACGATGCGGGGGTTCTGGTAATGCACGGTATGGCACTGGTCGCAGACGTAGCGCGGGCGGTTGTCGCCGCTGGGGATGCGCAGGCTCACGGGAGCGCCGCACTGACTGCAGAATTTCATGCCGGTTCCTTGTTCGAATATGCGCCCATCTTGCGCGCTGCGCCGGGCACGCAGCAAGGGGCGGGGCTTGGGCAGTTCGGTCTTTCGTGCCATGATCGTTCAATTAAAAGAATCGGCCCTTTCCCGCAGGATGTTCGGCATGCTGGACCAGCTGCGCCAACGCATACAGGCGCACACGCCTCGCGACTTCGAAACGGACCGCAGCTTCCCGGAAGCGGCGGTCCTGCTCCCCATCACTCCCCAGGAAGAACTCGTGCTCACCCTGCGCGCGACGGGGTTGTCCACCCACAGCGGCGAGGTGGCGTTCCCGGGTGGGCGGCGTGACCCCGAGGACGTCGACCTGATCCACACCGCCCTGCGCGAGGCGGAAGAGGAGATCGCCCTGCCGCCGGGACTGGTGGAAGTGGTCGGGCCGCTGAGCACCCTGGTTTCCCGGCATGGCATCGTGGTCAAGCCATTCGTCGGCTTCGTCCCGGATTTCGTCGAGTACCGGCCCAATGACGGTGAGATCGACGCGGTATTCAAGGTGCCGCTGGAGTTCTTCCGCGGCGACCCGCGGGAAACCACCCATCGCATCGATTACTTCGGCCGCAGCTGGTACGTCCCCAGCTACCTCTACGAGGGGTACAAGATCTGGGGTCTGTCGGCGATCATGCTGGTCGAGCTGGTCAACCTGCTGTATGACGCCCGCATCGACCTGCACCAACCGCCCGCACAGTTCATCAAGCTGAGCTGATTCATACAAGGAGCCGAACCAGCGGCCCCGCCTGAGGAGAAACCCATGAAGTACCGCCTGGGCTCGTCCCGAGTCGAAACCCATCCGGAAAGCTGGATCGCCCCCACGGCCACGGTGATCGGCAAGGTTCGCCTGGATGCCGGCGCCAGCGTGTGGTTCAACGCCGTGCTGCGCGGCGACAACGAGCTGATCCACATCGGCGAGAACAGCAACGTGCAGGACGGCACCGTGATCCACACCGACATGGGCTTCCCGCTGACCCTGGGCAAGGGCGTGACCATCGGCCACAACGCCATGCTGCATGGCTGCCAGGTGGGCGACTACAGCCTGATCGGCATCAACGCGGTGGTCCTCAACGGCGCGAAGATCGGCAAGTACTGCATCATCGGCGCCAACGCACTGATCCCCGAGGGCAAGGAAATTCCCGACGGCTCCCTGGTGATGGGCTCGCCCGGCAGGGTGGTGCGCGAGCTGACCGAGGCGCAGAAGAAGATCCTCGAAGCCAGCGCCGCCCATTACGTGCACAACGCCCAGCGTTACGCCCGCGAGTTGGCCGAGCAGGAAGAATGACAGTAGAACGTCCCGTGGCCTCGCCCTGCATGCATGTCTGCGCGCTGGATGACGCCGACATCTGCCTGGGCTGCCAGCGTAGCGCCGACGAAATCACCCGCTGGGGGCGCATGGACAACGCCGAACGCCGCGAGGTGCTCCGGCGTTGCGAAGAGCGTGCCCGCCAGCAGGGCGTGCTGGTCTAGCACGCCGCCGAGCTTTTTCGTTTCAACACTTTCCCTTCCCGAGGTTTCACACAATGCCCCGTATTGGAACTCCCCTGTCGCCGAGCGCGACCCGTGTACTGCTCTGTGGCTCCGGCGAACTGGGCAAGGAAGTGGCGATCGAGCTGCAGCGCCTGGGCTGCGAAGTGATCGCCGTCGACCGCTACGAGAACGCACCGGCGATGCAGGTGGCGCACCGTAGCCATGTGATCAGCATGCTCGACGGCGTCGCCCTGCGCGCGGTGATCGAGCAGGAAAAACCGCACTACATCGTGCCGGAGATCGAAGCCATCGCCACCGCGACCCTGGTCGAGCTGGAGAGCGAAGGCTACACCGTCGTCCCCACTGCCCGCGCCGCGCAACTGACCATGAACCGCGAGGGCATTCGCCGCCTGGCCGCCGAGGAACTGGGCCTGCCCACCTCGCCGTACCATTTCGCCGACACCTACGAGCAATATGCAGCCGGTGTCGCCGCCGTAGGCTACCCCTGCGTGGTCAAGCCGATCATGAGCTCCTCCGGCAAGGGCCAGAGCGTGCTGAAATCCGATGCCGACCTGAAGGCTGCCTGGGATTACGCCCAGGAGGGTGGTCGCGCCGGCAAGGGCCGGGTGATCGTCGAGGGCTTCATCGACTTCGACTACGAGATCACCCTGTTGACCGTTCGCCACATCGGCGGCACCACCTTCTGTGCGCCTATCGGCCACCGCCAGGTGAAGGGCGACTACCACGAGTCCTGGCAGCCCCAGGCCATGAGCCCGAAGGCGCTGGCCGAGTCCGAGCGCGTGGCCAAGGCGGTCACCGAGGCGCTGGGCGGTCGCGGCCTGTTCGGCGTGGAACTGTTCGTGAAGGGCGATCAGGTGTGGTTCAGCGAAGTCTCGCCGCGTCCGCATGACACCGGCCTGGTGACCCTGATCTCCCAGGATCTTTCCGAGTTCGCCCTGCACGCCCGCGCCATCCTCGGCCTGCCGATCCCGGTGATCCGCCAGCTGGGCGATTCCGCCTCGGCGGTGATCCTGGTGGAAGGCAAATCGCAGCAGGTTTCCTTCGGCAATCTCGGTGCCGCCCTGAGCGAGCCGGATACCGCGCTGCGCCTGTTCGGCAAGCCGGAAGTGGACGGTCAGCGGCGCATGGGCGTGGCCCTGGCGCGCGACGAGTCGATCGACGCGGCCCGCGCCAAGGCGACCCGTTCGGCCCAGGCGGTCAACGTCGAGCTGTGAGCCGCTGGGCGGGGTTGATGTGGTGGGCGGCGGCATTGCCGCTGCTGCCGCTGGCCCTGCCCATGGCCGTGCGCACCCGGCGCACGGCCTTGCGCCTGGCTGCCGCCGCCGGCGTCTGCGAAGGCCTCGCTGGCATCGAGCTGCCGGGCGAGCCCTTCCGCGTTCTTCTGCTGGGTGAGTCCACGGTCGCCGGGGTCGGCGCATCCTGCCTGGATTTCGCCCTGGCCGGGCGCCTGGCGCTGGCGCTTTCCACTCGGCTGGAACGTCCCGTCGCCTGGCGTGCGATCGGGGAGAACGGCATCACCGCCGGCGAGGCCTGCGAGCGCTTGTTGCCAATGGCGGCGGATCAGGACTACGACCTGGTGGCGCTGGTCTTCGGTGTCAATGACACCACCCATTTCAGTTCCAGCCAGCGCTGGTTGGGTGCCCTGGAGCATCTGATCGGGCATTTTCGAGCCCGTGGTACGCGAGTGGTATGCACGGCGGTGCCACCGCTGCAGCATTTCACTGCGCTGCCCTGGTTGTTGCGGCAACTGCTGGGTTGGCGCGCGGCCTTGCTGGATCGCCAGCTCAATGCGCTGGCTCTGGCCCAGGGCGCCGGTTATTGCGAGGTCAGCCTGGAAATGCAGCCGCAGTTCCTCGCCATCGACGGTTATCACCCCTCTGCGCTGGGCTATCAGGTCTGGGGCGAACACCTGGCGCAGTGGCTGGTGCAGTCGTAGGGCGTACAACCGTCCGCGGTTGTACGCCGTAAACCTTGGTCTGCCGCGCCTCCGGGGCTGAGCTCGGAGCGCCTTGCTCGCTCCCGCAGGTCGGACTTCAGTCGATATTGTCCAGATCGCTCTCGCGCGTCTCGCGCAGGCACAGCACGGCCAGCAGGCTCAATGCCGCAGCTACCGAGACGTAGCCACCCACCCAACTCAGTCCGCCCATGCCCACCAGCTTCTGCGCGATGTACGGCGCCACCGAGGCGCCGAGGATGCCGCCCAGGTTGTAGGCCGCCGAAGCGCCGGTGTAGCGCACGTGGGTGGGGAAGAGTTCCGGCAGCAGCGCGCCCATGGGGGCGAAGGTCACGCCCATCAGGAACAGTTCCAGCGCCAGGAAGATCGCCACCTCGACCGAGGAACCCTGGCTCAACAGTGGCTGCATGGCGAAGCCGGAAAGGATCGCGGCGATACAACCAACGATCAGCACCGGCCTGCGCCCGATGCGGTCACTCAGCCAGGCGGAAAGCGGCGTGGCGGCGGCCATGAAGAGCACGGCGAAGCACAGCAGGCCAAGGAACTGTTCGCGGCTGTAACCCAGGCTGGTCACCCCGTAGCTCAGCGAGAACACCGTGGAGATATAGAAGAGGGCGTAGCACACCACCATTGCCAGGGCGCCGAGCAGCGTCGGCCGCCAGTGCTTGGCCAACAGCTCGGCAATCGGCAGGCTGGAGCGTTCGTGGCGCGCCATGGCCTTGGCGAACACCGGGGTTTCCACCAGCTTCAGGCGCACGTACAGGCCGACGATCACCAGCGCGGCGCTGAGGATGAACGGGATGCGCCAGCCCCAGGCACGGAACTGCTCCTCGCTGAGCAGCATGGCCAGGCAGAGGAACAGGCCGTTGGCGGCGAGGAAGCCGATCGACGGGCCCATCTGCGGGAACATGCCGAACCAGGCGCGGCGGCCCTTCGGCGCGTTCTCCGTGGCCAGCAGCGCGGCGCCGCCCCATTCCCCGCCCAGCCCCAGGCCCTGGCCGAAGCGCAGCACGCAGAGCAGGATGGGCGCCCAGGCGCCGATGCTGTCATAGCCCGGCAGCAGGCCGATCAGGGTGGTCGAGACGCCCATCAGCAGCAGCGAGGCCACCAGGGTCGACTTGCGTCCGATGCGGTCGCCGAAGTGGCCGAACAGCGCCGAGCCCAGCGGGCGGGCGAGAAAGGCGATGCCGAAGGTGAGGAAGGCGCTCAGCGCCTGGGCGGTGCCCGATGTCTGCGGGAAGAACACCGGACCGATCACCAGCGCGGCGGCGGTGGCGTAGACGTAGAAGTCGTAGAACTCGATGGCGGTGCCGATGAAGCTGGCCACCGCGACACGGGTGGTGGAGTTGGTCTGTTCGGCCGGCTGTTCGGCGTCGAGGGTGGTGCTGGTCATGCGGGTCGGTCCCTGGCAGTCCTGCTCGGCGACGACTCTGCGGTCGTGTCCGGCATCACGAAGAGGCATCGCCGTGGCGCGAGAAGGAAGCGCGGCCCAGGGTCGGGGCAGGGGAGGCGCGGCTCGCGGCGGGTCAGGGCGAGGCCGGCTGCTTCGCAAGGCAACGACGCGGGGTCGAGGCTCGGCGGGGCGTGCGATTGACTGGCCAGCGGGGTGTCACGGGTAGCGGCGGGCGCTGGCGGGAGGCTGGGTAAGCCGTCCGGATTATAGGGGCGGGTGGGGCCGCTCAGGCAAGCTCGTCGCGGTGTGGCGTGGGTGGTGTAGGAATGCCGGGCTGCCAGACGCGCACGCTTTTCACGCGGTTCTCGCCGGACTGGAGGATTTCCAGGCGGTAGCGGCCGATCTTCAGGCATACCGCGCAGTCGGGAATCTGTTCGAGGGCTTCGGTGACCAGGCCGTTGAGGGTCTTGGGGCCGTCGCTGGGCAGTTGCCAGCCCAGGGCGCGGTTGAGGTCGCGCAGGTTGGCCGAGCCGTCGATCACATAGGTGCCATCGGCCTGCGGGTGGATATCGGGGTTGCGCAGGGCGTCCTGGTTGCTGAACTCGCCGACGATTTCCTCGAGGATGTCTTCCAGGGTGATGATGCCGATCACCTCACCATACTCGTCCACGACGATGCCGATGCGCCGCTTCTGCTTCTGGAAGTTGATCAGCTGGGTCGATAGCGGCGTGCTCTCGGGCACGAAGTAGGGCTCCAGGCACGCAGCCTTGAGGCTTTCCTTGGTCAGCTGGTTGTGGGTCAGCAGGCGGGCGATCTGGCGCATGTGCACCACGCCCTCGACCTGGTTGATGTCATTGCGGAACACCGGCAGGCGGGTGTGGGTGGTGTTGCGCAGCTGGCCGATGATGGTTTCCAGCTCGTCGTCCAGGTCGATGCCCTGTACCTCGTTGCGCGGCACCATCAGGTCGTTCACGGTGATCTTTTCCAGATCGAGGATGCTCAGCAGCATGTTCTGCCGGTTGGCGGTGAGCTTCTCGCTGGACTCGCTGACCACGCTCTTGAGCTCCTCGCTGCTCAGCGGCTTGCTGACGCGCTGGGTCGGGTCGAGGCCGCAGGCCCGCAGCAGCAGGTTACTCACCCCGGTCATCAGCCACAGCAGCGGGCTGAACAGCTTCTGCAGCCACAGCAGCGGCAGGCTGGCGGGGAAGGCGACGTTTTCCGGGCGCAGCGTGGCGTAGGTCTTGGGGGTGATCTCGCCGAAGATCAGCAGCACCAGGGTCAGGACGATGGTGGTCGGCGCGACGGCAGCCTCGCCCCACAGGCGCAGGGCCAGCAGGGTGGCCAGGGCGGAGGCGACAATATTGACGAAGTTGTTGCCGATCAGGATGGTGCCCAGCAGCCGGTCGGTGCGCAGCAGCAGCCAGCTGGTGCGCCGCGCGCCGCGGTTGCCCTGCTTGGACAGGTGGCGCAGGCGATAGCGATCGAGGCTCAGGACGCCGGTCTCGACGCTGGAGAAGAACGCGGAGCAGAGTAGCAGGAAGACCAGCAGGCCGATCATGTAGCCGGGGTGGATGTCGCCCATGCGTCGGGTTCCTTCGGCGTTTCGCGGCGGTGCGGCACCGTCGCCAGCGTCAGATGTGCAGGATGAATTCCTTGACCAGCTTGCTGCCGAAATAGGCCAGCATCAACAGGCAGAAACCTGCCAGGGTCCAGCGAATGGCCTTGTGACCACGCCAGCCGAGTTGGTGGCGGCCCCACAGCAGCACGGCGAACACCACCCAGGCGAAGCAGGAGAGGATGGTCTTGTGCGCCAGGTGCTGGGCGAACAGGTTGTCGACGAACAGCCAGCCGGAGATCAGCGACAGCGAGAGCAGCGACCAGCCACCCCAGAGGAAGCCGAACAGCAGGCTTTCCATGGTCTGCAGCGGCGGGAAGTTGCGGATCAGGCCGGACGGGTGCTTGTGCTTGAGCTGATGGTCCTGCACCAGCAACAGCAGCGCCTGGACCACGGCGATGGTCAGCAGGCCGTAGGCGAGGATCGACAGCAGGATGTGCGCGAGGATGCCCGGCTGCTCGTTGATCGGCTCGATGGTGCCGTGGGGTACGAACGCCGCCAGCAGGGTGGTCAGGGCGCCCAGCGGATAGAGGAAGATCAGCAGGTTGTGCACCGGGATGCGCAGGCAGGCCAGCAGCGTCAGTGCGGTAACTGCGGCGGAGATCAGGCTGGCGGCGTTGAAGAAGTCCAGCACCAGGCCGCCGGGCGTCAGCAGCTCCTGGCTCAGGCTGTAGGCCTGGCAAAGCAGGGCGGCCAGGCCCAGCAGGAGGAGCAGCGGTTTCTGCGGCGGGGTGCGGCGGGCCAGGCTAACGCTCTGGTAGACGGTAGTGCCGATATAGAGGACGGCGGCGATCAGGCTGGGCAGCAGAGGTTGCATAAGTCCTTGGAACAGTCCTTGGAAGGGGGACCCGAAAGGCCGTGAGTGTGGCACAGAACGGCCGGGTCTAGAAAGCCGCTGAGAACAGTTCGCTTCTGGCCTGGGCACGCTCCGTCACAGATGGATCATCGGCGGTGTTGGCGCTGGCCGCACTTCGCTATAATCGCCCGCTTGCTGACAAGCCAAACCCTGGTCCGACCGGACCTGATTAGGAACGCGCATGTTCGAAAACCTTACAGATCGCCTCTCGCAAACGCTGCGCCACGTCACTGGCAAGGCCAAGCTGACCGAGGACAACATCAAGGACACGCTCCGCGAAGTGCGGATGGCCCTGCTGGAGGCCGACGTGGCCCTGCCGGTGGTCAAGGACTTCGTCGCCAAGATCAAGGATCGCGCGGTCGGCACCGAGGTTTCCAAGAGCCTGACCCCGGGCCAGGCCTTCGTGAAGATCGTCCAGGCCGAACTGGTCGAGCTGATGGGCGCGGCCAACGAGGACCTCGATCTCGCCGCCGCTCCGCCGGCGGTCATCCTGATGGCCGGCCTGCAGGGCGCGGGCAAGACCACCACCGCCGGCAAGCTGGCGCGCTTCCTCAAGGAGCGCAAGAAGAAGTCCGTGCTGGTGGTGTCCGCCGACGTCTATCGCCCGGCGGCGATCAAGCAGCTGGAAACCCTGGCCAATGACATCGGCGTGACCTTCTTCCCGTCCGATACCAGCCAGAAGCCGGTGGCCATCGCCGAAGCTGCGATCCGCGAGGCGAAGCTGAAGTTCATCGACGTGGTGATCGTGGATACCGCCGGTCGCCTGCACGTCGACGCTGAGATGATGGACGAGATCAAGCAGGTCCATGCGGCGATCAAGCCGGTGGAAACCCTGTTCGTGGTCGACGCCATGACCGGCCAGGACGCCGCCAACACCGCCAAGGCCTTCAACGATGCCTTGCCGCTGACCGGCGTGGTGCTGACCAAGGTCGACGGCGACGCCCGTGGCGGTGCCGCGCTGTCCGTGCGCGCCATCACCGGCAAGCCGATCAAGTTCCTCGGCATGGGCGAGAAGAGCGAAGCGCTCGACCCGTTCCACCCCGACCGCGTGGCCTCGCGCATTCTCGGCATGGGCGACGTGCTTAGCCTGATCGAGCAGGCCGAGCAGAACATGGACCGCGAGAAGGCCGAGAAGCTCGCGAAGAAGATCAAGAAAGGCAAGGGCTTCGACCTCGAAGACTTCCGCGACCAGCTGCAGCAGATGAAGAACATGGGCGGCCTGGGCAGTCTGATGGACAAGCTGCCGATGCTCGGCGGCGTCAACCTGTCGCAGATGGGCAACGCGCAGAACGCGGCGGAGAAGCAGTTCAAGCAGATGGAGGCGATCATCAACTCCATGACCCCGGCCGAGCGCCGTGACCCGGAAGTGATCAGTGGTTCGCGCAAGCGCCGCATCGCCCTGGGTTCCGGTACCCAGGTTCAGGATGTCGGCCGTCTCATCAAGCAGCACAAGCAGATGCAGAAGGTAATGAAGAAGGTTACCGCCAAGGGTGGCATGGCGAAGATGATGCGCGGCATGGGCAGCATGTTCCCCGGCGGCATGCCCAAGATGTGACCCCAGACGGCTCGCCACCCGGCGGGCCGGACGCGCTGCGGCTTGCGGCGCGGGGCTTTAGCTCATAGAATATGCGGCCTTTCGGGCTCTGTGCCCGAGGGCTGCATTTCTTTTTTGCAAGCAAACCATAGGAACAACGTACGCATGGTAACCATTCGTCTGGCTCGTGGCGGCTCCAAGAAGCGCCCGTTCTATCACCTGACCGTGACCAACAGCCGCAACGCTCGTGACGGCCGTTTCGTCGAGCGCGTCGGCTTCTTCAACCCTGTTGCAACTGGTGCCGAGGTCAAGGTCTCGATCAACCAGGAGCGTCTGAACTACTGGCTGAGCCAAGGCGCCCAACCGTCTGAGCGTGTTGCTCAGCTGATCAAGGAAGCCGCCAAGGCTGCCTGAGATCGATGAACACGAAGCCTGCTCCCGCCGAGGAGATGATTGTTCTCGGCAAGATCGTATCGGTGCACGGCATTCGTGGTGAGGTGAAGGTGTATTCCTTTACCGATCCGTTGGACAACCTGCTGGATTACCGTCGCTGGACGCTCAAGCGTGGCAACGAGGTTCGACAGGCTGAGCTGGTTCAAGGTCGCGTGCAGGGCAATGTCCTGGTCGCGAAGCTGAAGGGACTGGATGATCGCGAGATCGCCCGCACCTTCGCTGAATTCGAAATCCTGGTTCCGCGCAGTGAGCTGCCGGTGCTGGACGATGGCGAGTTCTACTGGAGCCAGTTGGAAGGTCTCAAGGTGATCGACCAGAACGGGCAACTGTTCGGGATTCTCGACCACATGCTGGAGACCGGCGCCAACGATGTGATGGTAGTCAAGCCCTGCGCAGGCAGCCTGGACGACCGTGAACGCCTGCTCCCGTATACGGACCAGTGCGTACAGGCGGTGGACCTGGAAGCCGGTGAGATGCGGGTGGACTGGGACGCGGACTTCTAATTCATGTGGATGAGAGCCCTCAGCCGATGTGGATAGGAGTGATCAGCATCTTTCCGGAGATGTTTCGCGCCATCAGCGACTATGGCATCACGAGTCGCGCGGTCAAGCAGGAGCTGATTCAGCTTCAGTGCTTCAACCCGCGGAGCAACACCGAGGACCGTCACCAGACGGTGGATGACCGGCCTTTCGGCGGTGGTCCCGGCATGGTGATGAAAATCAAGCCGCTCGAAGGCGCACTGGGCGATGCCCGGCAAGCCGCAGGCGGACCGGCGAAGGTGATCTACCTCTCGCCGCAAGGTCGCAAGCTCACGCAAGCGGCCGTGAAAGAACTGGCGAACGAGGAGCGACTGATCCTGATCGCCGGGCGTTACGAAGGCATCGACGAGCGCTTCATTGAAGAGCATGTCGATGAGGAATGGTCAGTTGGCGATTATGTCCTGTCCGGGGGTGAGCTTCCGGCCATGGTGCTGATTGACGCGGTCACGCGATTGTTGCCCGGTGCACTGGGCCACGTGGACTCCGCCGAGGAGGACTCCTTCACGGATGGCCTGCTCGACTGTCCGCACTACACCCGACCTGAGGTGTACGCAGACAAACGTGTTCCTGAGGTGCTGCTCAGCGGCAACCACGAACACATCCGGCGCTGGCGTTTGCAGCAGTCCTTAGGCAGGACCTGGGAACGACGTGCCGATCTTCTGGATTGCCGCTCGCTTTCTGGAGAAGAGAAGAAGCTGCTGGAGGAATACATCCGCCAGCGGAACGATAGTTAACGTATCGATGGCGAGCGCCGAGCGCTTGTCTTAGGAGCACTGAAATGACCAACAAGATCATTCAGCAGATCGAAGCTGAACAGATGAACAAAGAGATTCCGGCGTTCGCCCCCGGCGACACCGTAATCGTCCAGGTTAAAGTGAAGGAAGGCGACCGTCAGCGTCTGCAGGCCTTCGAAGGCGTTGTCATCGGCAAGCGCAACCGCGGCCTGAACAGCGCGTTCACCGTTCGCAAGATCTCCAACGGCGTAGGCGTAGAGCGTACCTTCCAGACCTACAGCCCGCTGGTAGACAGCGTTTCCGTCAAGCGTCGCGGCGACGTGCGCAAGGCCAAGCTGTACTACCTCCGCGAACTGTCCGGCAAGGCAGCGCGCATCAAGGAAAAACTGGTCTAAGTCACCGGTCTTTCCCGAAAAAAGCAGCCCGCGGGCTGCTTTTTTCTTGCCCGGCGTTTGCCGGCTGGCCGCTCCGGCCCCTTTCCCATCTGCCCCCGGCAGCGCACTACAAGCACAATATCCGCAGCATCGGCAGCCACCTTCAATGCATCAGGTAGCAGTGGCATGAGCCCCAGAGAGCAAGAAATCCTTCGCCGCACGACGCTTTCGGAAACCCGCGTGACCAAGGCGATCTTCCCGCCCACCACGAACCACCACGACACCCTGTTCGGCGGCACCGCGCTGGCCTGGATGGACGAGGTCTCGTTCATCGCCGCGACCCGTTTCTGCCGCCTGCCGTTGGTGACCGTGTCCACCGACCGCATCGATTTCAAGCACCCGATCCCCGCCGGCTCCATCGTCGAGCTGATCGGTCGGGTGGTGAAGGTCGGCAATACCAGTCTGAAGGTCGAGGTGGAGGTATTCGTCGAGAGCATGTCCGCCGACGGACGCGAGAAGGCCATTCACGGGCTGTTCAGCTTCGTCGCCATCGATGACGAGAAGCGCCCGGTACCGGTTCTGCCTGGCTTCGAGGCCTGAAATGGAAGAAGGCGCCCGTGGGCGCCTTCTCAGTATTTTGTAGGAGCGAGCTTGCTCGCGAACTGCCTGACTCCGATGTGGCCGGTGAAATGGTTCGCGAGCAAGCTCGCTCCTACCCAAAGACTCAGTGGCGCAGGCTGATCTTCAGCGAAGCCTGGGACAGGTCGATGTTCTGCAGGCTCAGGCTGCCCATGCTCTGGGTTTTCGGCGCGCCGGCGACGCGAATGTTGTCGAAGCGCACTTCGCCGATGGAGCTGGGCAGGCGTACGTTGATCGAGCCGTCGGCATTGAAGGTCGAGGACGCGTGCTCGGTGTCGTACTGCACGTCACGCATGGAGGTTTCGGCGTCCAGGCTGTCCACCACCGGTAGCACCAGGCGCGCGAGCTGCTTGACGGTGCCCACGCCGTCACCGCTTTCAGCGCTGACCAGAAGGCTCTGCAGGGTGTCATCGAAGCCCTGGGCGTTGATGTTGCTCATCTCATGGTCGCTGAGCGGTTTCAGGCCGTGGGGGGCTTCGTGTCGGGTGATGCTGGCCGGAGCCTGGCGCTGCACGTCCGCGCTGGCCAACTGGAATGGGCTGAGCAATGCCGCCAGGAGCGTCGCCGCCAGGCGCACGTTGTTCTGCTTCTTCAGGGCCCGCCCGAGCTGACGTTCGCTGATCCAGCCCTGCTGGATCAGGGTTTCGCCCAGGCGCAAGCCGTTGCTGAGCTGGAGCTGGATGGCGTGGTCCAGCTGCTGGGGGGTGATCAGGCCCTTGCTGACCAGGATCTGACCGAGGCGGGAGTTCTGCTGACTGGGCATGGCGTTGAGCTTCATTGGTGCAATGATGGCGTGATGCAATCATTGTCTGTCAGGCGAATTCTGTCACCCACCTAAAGATAGGCTGACGCGGCCGATTGTCAGGTTATTGCGGCTTGCGCCGTTTCATTTGTACCCGCGGCATTTTCCGGGGCTTCCTCCACCAGCGAGATCACCGTCCAGCCGGTACCGGGCGTCAGCGGCCGGTCCGGGCTGGCGATGTGGAGGCGGCCGTTCGTGTCGCGGGCGAACAGCAGCAGCGCTCTGCTGCCGTGCTGGGCCTGGTATTCCGCCCAGCCGAAGTTGTCGCTGAGCAGCGTCGAGCGGACTTCCGCGCCGCGTGCGATCAAGCCGGCCATCTGTGGGTAGGTGATGGGCGTCTGGCCCAGGGGATGGCCGCGATGGCGGTCGCTGACGCGATGCTTCTCGTTGCGACGGCTGTCCTGGCTGCTGGGCAGGATGAAGCGCTGCCAGGGGCTGAATTCGTGGCGGAAGCTCATGCACATCAGGGCATTCAGCTCGGCGTTGGGGGACAGCGCCAGCAGATGTCCCAGGCCGATCAGATCCAGGTGCGCCTCGGCATGTTGCGAGGCGGGGTTGCCGAAGTAGGTTGGCAGGTTCTCCATGCGCGCGGCGCGGGTGTTCTCCCAACTGGAGTCGGTGAGCAGCACCTGCACCCCGGCGTTCTGCAGGCCGACGCCGATGGCCCGCGCCACCGGGTTGGCACCGACGATCAGGAAGCCGGTGGGCACCGGCTCGGCGACCTTCAGCAGGCGGGCCAGCGGGCGCGCGGTGGCGCTTTGCAGGACCACGGTGCCGATGATCACCAGGAAGGTGAGGGGTACCAGTACGCCGGCCTGGGCGTGGCCGGCTTCCACCATGCGAATGGCGAAGATCGCCGACACCGCCGCGGCGACGATGCCGCGGGGGGCGATCCAGCTCAGCAGCGCGCGTTCGCGCCAGTTCAGCGTGGAGCCGGCGGTGGAGATCATCACGCTCAGCGGCCGGGCGACGAACTGGATCAGCGCCAGCACCAGCAGTGCCACCGGGCCGAGGCCGAGCAGCGCCGACATGTCCAGGCGCGCGGCCAGCAGCACGAACAGCCCGGATATCAGCAGCACGCTGAGGTTTTCCTTGAAGTGCAGGATGTGCTTCACGTCGACGCCCTGCATGTTGGCCATGCGCAGGCCCATCACGGTCACGGCCAGCAGTCCCGACTCCGACATGACGTTGTTGGACAGCACGAACACGCCCAGGACCACGGACAGGGAAGCCAGGTTGTGCAGGTAATCCGGCAGCCAGTGACGGCGCAGGGCGACCCCCAGCGCCTGGCCGCCGGCCAGGCCGAAGGCGATGCCGCAGCCGATCACGCTGACGAAGGTCAGCAGGCTGTCGGCCCAGCCCTGGCCGGCGTCGCTGGCGGCGATGAAGGTGTAGACCACGACGGCCAGCAGGGCGCCGATGGGGTCGATGACGATGCCTTCCCAGCGCAGGATGTTGGCGATGGTCGCGTTGGGCCGTACCACCCGCAGCATCGGCACGATCACCGTGGGGCCGGTGACCAGGGTGAGGGCGCCGAACAGCAGGGCCATTTCCCAGGTGAAGTCCAGCAGGTAACGGGTCGCCAGGGCGATCACCCCCCAGGTGGTGAGCGCGCCGAGGGTGACCATGCGACGGACCACGGTGCCGATTTCCTTCCATTCGTCCAGGTGCAGCGTCAGGCTGCCCTCGAACAGCACCAGGGCCACTGCGAGGGATACCACCGGAAACAGCAGCGGGCCGAACAGCTGTTCCGGGGTCAGCAGGTGCAGGACAGGGCCGATCAGAATACCGCTCAGCAGCAGGAACAGGATCGCCGGCAGGCGCAGGCGCCAGGCCAGCCACTGGCTGAGCAGGGAGGCGATGCCAATGCCGGCGAAGGCAAAGTAAGTGCTGTGTTCGTCCATGGTGCAGCCGGGTCCTTGCGCTGTTGACGGTGGAGTTGCGGGGGGGGGCTGTGGAAGACTAGTTCCACGCTTTTCTATTGATATAGCCTGACATGATGCCGGTTTCACATTCACTGATCGACCGATTCCTCGACGCCCTCTGGTTGGAAAAGGGCCTCTCCGACAACACTCGCAGCGCCTACGGCAGCGACCTCGCGCTGTTCAACGGCTGGCTCGACGAGCGCGGGGTGGCGCTGGAGTCGGCAGGGCGCGAGGTGATCCTCGATCATCTGGCCTGGCGCCTGGGCGAGGGCTACAAGGCCCGCTCCACGGCGCGCTTCCTCTCGGGGCTGCGCGGCTTCTACCGCTACTGCCTGCGAGAAGGGTTGATCGAGGAGGACCCGACGCTGCTGGTGGAACTGCCGCAACTGGGCAAGCCGCTGCCCAAGTCGCTCTCGGAGGCCGATGTCGAAGCGTTGCTGGCGGCACCGGAGACCGACGATCCGCTTGGCCTGCGCGATCGCACCATGCTGGAGGTGCTCTACGCCTGCGGGCTGCGGGTCAGCGAACTGGTCGGGCTGACCCTGGAGCAGGTCAACCTGCGCCAGGGCGTGGTGCGCGTCATGGGCAAGGGCAGTAAGGAGCGGCTGGTGCCGCTGGGCGAGGAAGCCATCCTGTGGATCGAGCGCTACCTGCGCGAAGCGCGGGCGGACCTGCTGGGCGGGCGCCCCAGCGACGTGCTGTTCCCCAGCCTGCGCGGCGAGCAGATGACCCGCCAGACCTTCTGGCACCGCATCAAGCTGCACGCGAAAGTCGCCGGCATAGGCAAGAGCCTGTCGCCACACACCCTGCGCCATGCCTTCGCCACCCATCTGCTCAATCACGGCGCCGATCTGCGGGTGGTGCAGATGCTGCTGGGGCACAGTGATCTTTCCACCACGCAGATCTATACCCATATTGCCCGTGCGCGCCTGCAGGACCTGCATGCCCAGCATCACCCCCGGGGGTGATCCGGACGTTGTAGGAGCGAGCTTGCTCGCGAACCGAGCAGGCACGGAGTCAAGCGTTCGCGAGCAAGCTCGCTCCTACAAAACCTGTAGCTTTCAGCTACAAGCCCACGGCTCGGCCCGCGAGGGCTTGTGTGATAGTCTTCGCCGACCGACATCAGGAGTTTTCCATGCGTTTGTCCCGACTTCTGGCTGCCGCGGCCCTTGGCCTCGTCAGCACCCTTGCCCTGGCCGCCGAGCCGGACCAGGCAATCCGCACCACCCTGCAGTCCCTGCAGCCTGACCTGCCCATCGAGGCTATCGCCAAGAGCCCCCTCGAAGGCATCTACCAGGTGCAGCTCAAGGGCGGCCGCGTGCTCTATGCCAGTGCCGACGGCCAGTTCGTCGTTCAGGGCAACATCTATCAGGTGAAGGACGGCAAGCCGACCAACCTGACCGAAGCGGCCGAAAGCGCGGGCGTGGCGAAGACCATCAACGCTATCCCGACCGCCGACATGGTGGTCTTCCCGGCCAAGGGCGAGACCAAGGCGCACATCACCGTCTTCACCGACACCACCTGCCCGTACTGCCAGAAGCTGCACGCCGAAGTGCCGGAGCTGCAGAAGCGCGGCATCGAAGTGCGCTACCTGGCCTTCCCGCGCCAGGGCCCGAACTCGCCGGGCGATGCGCAGCTGCAGGCCGTGTGGTGCTCCAAGGACCGCCAGGCGGCCATGAGCGACATGTTCCACGAGAAGGAAGTGAAGGCCGCCAAGTGCGACAATCCGGTGAACAAGCAGCTGGAACTGGGCCAGATGGTCGGTGTGCAGGGCACCCCGGCGATCATCCTGGCCAACGGCCAGATGCTGCCGGGCTACCAGCCGGCCGGCCAGATCGCCAAGCTGGCGCTGGAAGCCAAGTAAGCCGCGGGCTGCGCTTGCATTGACTAATGGGGAACCGCTTCGTAATGTTCGGTTCCTTTTGACTATGGAACAGGCAGTCCGCCTGTTCTGATTTGGTGCCTGCTCCCATGCCCGCCTCGTTGCGGGCTTCGGTGCGTCAGGCGCCCCGATGCTGTAATCATGGGGAGTTTCAGCGTGAATCCGGTGAAAGTGGGAATCTGTGGGTTGGGGACCGTCGGTGGCGGTACCTTCAATGTACTCAAACGCAACGCCGAGGAGATTGCCCGCCGTGCCGGGCGTGGTATCGAGGTTGCGCAGATTGCCGCCCGTCGCCCCAATCCGAAGTGTGATACCGGCAGTACCCCCATTACTGCCGACATCTTCGACGTGGCGAACAACCCGGAAATCGACGTCGTCATCGAGCTGATCGGTGGTTACACCCTGGCCTACGAACTGGTGCTCAAGGCCATCGAGAACGGCAAGCACGTTGTCACCGCCAACAAGGCGCTGATCGCCGTGCACGGCAACGAGATCTTCGCCAAGGCCCGCGAGAAGGGCGTCATCGTCGCCTTCGAAGCCGCCGTGGCCGGTGGCATCCCGGTGATCAAGGCGATCCGCGAGGGCCTGGCCGCCAACCGCATCAACTGGCTGGCCGGCATCATCAACGGCACCGGCAACTTCATCCTCACCGAAATGCGCGAGAAAGGCCGCGCCTTCGCCGACGTGCTGAAGGAAGCCCAGGCGCTGGGCTACGCCGAAGCCGATCCGACCTTCGACGTGGAAGGCATCGACGCCGCGCACAAACTGACCATCCTGGCGTCCATCGCCTTCGGCATCCCGCTGCAGTTCGACAAGGCCTACACCGAAGGCATCACCCAGCTGACCACTGCCGACGTGAACTACGCCGAGGCCCTGGGCTACCGCATCAAGCACCTGGGCGTCGCGCGCCGTACCGACAGCGGTATCGAGTTGCGCGTGCACCCGACCCTGATCCCGGCCGACCGCCTGATCGCCAATGTGAACGGCGTGATGAACGCCGTCATGGTCAACGGCGATGCCGCCGGTTCCACGCTGTTCTACGGCGCCGGTGCCGGCATGGAGCCCACCGCTTCCTCGGTGGTCGCCGACCTGGTGGACGTGGTTCGCGCCATGACCGCCGACCCGGAGAACCGCGTGCCGCACCTGGCCTTCCAGCCGGACTCGCTCTCCGACCACCCGATCCTGCCGATCGACGCCTGCGAAAGCGCCTACTACCTGCGCATCCAGGCCAAGGACCATCCGGGCGTACTGGCCCAGGTGGCGACCATCCTCTCCGAGCGCGGCATCAACATCGAATCGATCATGCAGATGGAAGTCGAAGAGCATGACGGTCTGGTGCCGATGATCCTGGTTACCCACCGCGTGCTCGAGTCCCGCATCATCGAAGCCATCGCCGCGCTGGAAGCGCTGGATGACGTGGTCGGCAATGTCGTACGCATCCGCGTCGAACAACTGAACTGAATCGATCGCGGCGGCGCCTGCGCGCCGCCGCCCACCCGAAGGTTTCACACCATGCGTTACATCAGTACCCGCGGCCAGGCGCCCGCGCTGAACTTCGAAGACGTGCTGCTGGCTGGCCTGGCCAGCGACGGCGGCCTCTACGTGCCGGAAAACCTGCCGCGTTTCACCGTCGAAGAGATCGCCTCCTGGGCCGGCCTGCCGTACCACGAGCTGGCCTTCCGCGTGATGCGCCCGTTCGTTGCCGGCAGCATCTCCGACGCCGACTTCAAGAAGATCCTCGAAGAGACCTACGGTGTCTTCGCCCACAACGCCGTGGCGCCGCTGCGCCAGCTCAACGGCAACGAGTGGGTGCTGGAGCTGTTCCACGGCCCGACCCTGGCCTTCAAGGACTTCGCCCTGCAACTGCTCGGCCGCCTGCTCGACCATGTGCTGACCAAGCGCGGCGAGCGCGTGGTGATCATGGGCGCCACCTCCGGCGACACCGGCTCGGCCGCCATCGAAGGCTGCAAGGCCTGCGAGAACGTCGACATCTTCATCATGCACCCGCACAACCGTGTGTCCGAGGTGCAGCGCCGTCAGATGACCACCATCCTCGGCGAAAACATCCACAACATCGCCATCGAAGGCAACTTCGACGACTGCCAGGAGATGGTCAAGGCCAGCTTCGCCGACCAGGGCTTCCTCAAGGGTACCCGTCTGGTGGCGGTGAACTCGATCAACTGGGCGCGGATCATGGCCCAGATCGTTTACTACTTCCACGCTGCCATCCAGCTCGGCGCCCCGGCCCGTTCCGTGGCCTTCTCGGTGCCCACCGGCAACTTCGGCGACATCTTCGCCGGCTACCTGGCGCGCAACATGGGCCTGCCGGTCAGCCAACTGATCGTCGCGACCAACCGCAACGACATCCTGCACCGCTTCATGTCCGGCAACCGCTACGACAAGGACACCCTGCACGCGTCGCTGTCGCCGTCCATGGACATCATGGTCTCGTCCAACTTCGAGCGCCTGCTGTTCGACCTGCATGGCCGCAACGGCAAGGCCGTCGCCGAGCTGATGGACAACTTCAAGGCCACCGGCAAGCTGGCCGTCGAAGATGACCGCTGGACCGAGACCCGCCGCCTGTTCGACTCCCTGGCGGTGAGCGACGAAGAGACCTGCGAAACCATCGCCCAGGTCTACGCCGAATGTGGCGAACTGCTGGACCCGCACACCGCCATCGGCGTGCGCGCGGCCCGCGAATGCCGCCGCAGCCTCGCCGTGCCCATGGTCACCCTGGGCACCGCGCATCCGGTCAAGTTCCCGGAAGCGGTGGAGAAGGCCGGCATCGAGGCCGTTCCGGCGCTGCCGGCGCACCTGGCCGACCTGTTCCAGCGCGAAGAGCGTTGCACCGTACTGGCCAACGAACTGGCCAAGGTCCAGGCCTTCGTCAGCGCCCACGGCAACCGTGGCAAGCCGCTCTGATCCGTGACGGATCGATGAAAAAGCCCGCCTTCATGGCGGGCTTTTTCTTGGGGCGACGCTCAGGGCTTTATGGACCAGCGGTAATAAGCAGGACGAACTTAATCGCCGGCGGCGATGTCTTCTCTTCAGGTTTTTCATTTCGCAACAAGGAGATATGACATGGACCGGCTGAGCGTACTGCTGACCGAGACCTTCGCTCCCTATATTCCGTCCCTGGGCCTGGCGCGCCCCGATGGCGGCCGTATCCTGACCCTGACCAACGATGACGGCGAGGTTGTCCTGCGCCGGGTGATCGACGGCCAGCAACTGGCCGATGAGAACCAGCGCGAGGACGCGATCCAGTCGGTTCGCCGCGACCTGCTGATCCAGGAGGGGCGGATGGAGGACGATGTCATTGCTGCTCTGCGGCAGCGGGCGCAGGTGCTCAGCTACGGGACGTGATTTTTCCAGGTCTGCGCAAAGTAAAACGCCGCCCCCAGGGGCGGCGTTTGCGTTACTGGCCTGCTGCTACGGGGTGTGCTTTCGTAGGAGCAACTGTCTTCTTGGAAGCCCGAGCCCGCGCATGCCCTCACCCCAGCCCTCTCCCGGAGGGAGAGGGGGCGGATCGTGCCGGCTGATGTCATGGTTTCATCCTGCACCGAACGGTTCCCTCTCCCGCTTGCGGGAGAGGGTTAGGGGGAGGGGGAAAGCCCTGGCACAGACTCAGCCGGGACAAGACAGTTGCTCCTACGCAGGTTGTGTTCCTCGAGATCGGCTACGGCGCTGCGAAAAAGTGGGTGTAACGGCGCGCCCTACACCGCCCCCTGCTGACGCAACGCCGCAATGGCCGCCGCGTCATAGCCCAGCCCACCGAGCACTTCATCGGTATGCTCACCCAGGCCCGGGCCGATCCAGTCGGCCGAGCCGGGCGTGTCGGAGAGCTTGGGCACGATACCCGGCATGCGGAAGGGCTTGCCGTCCGGCAGCTTGGCCGAGAGGAACATCTCGCGGGCGAGGAACTGCGGGTCGGCGAACATATCCTCGGCGGAGTAGATGCGGCTGGCTGGCACTTCGGCTTCGCCCAGTACCTTCAGCACGGTGTCCAGGGGCTCGGAGCGCGCCCAGCGGTCGATCACGCCGTACAGTTCGTCACGGCGCTGGTCGCGTCCGGCGTTGTCGGCCAGTTGCGGGTCCTCCGCCAGGTCGGTGCGGCCGATGGCGAGCATGAAACGGCGGAAGATCGCGTCGCCGTTGGCGGCGATCTGCACGTGCTTGCCGTCGGCGGTGGTGTGCACGGAAGAGGGCGTGATGCCGGGCATGATGTTGCCGCTGCGCTCGCGGATGAAGCCGAACACGTCGAACTCCGGCACCATCGACTCCATCATGGCGAACACCGCTTCATACAGTGCCACGTCCACCACCTGGCCCTGGCCGCCGTTGACCTCTCGGTGGCGCAGCGCCATGAGCGCGCCGATGACGCCCCACAGCGCGGCGATGGAGTCGCCGATGGAGATGCCGGTGCGCACCGGCGGGCGGTCCTCGAAGCCGGTGATGTAGCGCAGCCCACCCATGGATTCGCCCACCGCGCCGAAGCCCGGCTGGTCCTTGTAGGGGCCGCTCTGGCCGAAGCCGGAGAGGCGCACCATCACCAGCTTGGGATTCAGCGCGTGGATCACGTCCCAGCCCAGGCCGAGCTTTTCCAGCACGCCGGGACGGAAGTTCTCGATCAGGATGTCGGCTTCGGCCAGCAGCTTCTTCAGCACCTCGCGCCCGGCCTCGTGCTTGAGGTTGAGGGTCAGCGAGCGCTTGTTGCGGGCCTGCACGAACCACCACAGCGAGGTGCCTTCGTAGAGCTTGCGCCACTTGCGCAGCGGATCGCCGCCGTCGGGCGATTCGACCTTGATCACCTCGGCGCCGAATTCCGCACACAGGCGCGAGGCGAAGGGACCGGCGATCAGCGTGCCCAGTTCGATCACTTTGAGGCCGGCGAGGGGTTTGGTGGTGGTGTTCATCGGTCGGTCCGTTCGGCGGGTGGTCGGCGGACTTTACCGCCCACGCGGGCGTTCGAACAGGCCGCCGGGCCGACCGCCTGCCATCGGAGCTTTGCGCCGGCGATGGGCACGCGTAGAGTAACCTTATCCAAGGACACTTCTGTCTGCTCGTCCGACTCTGGGCAGGGTAACCCCCGATGCGCGCGCTTCCGTCATTCCACTTTCCCGGCCCTCCGGCGCTCCCAGCGGGATGCGTGCAGGCGGATGGCAAGGGGGTGGCATGGTCCTGAGCCTGCCGACGCTGGTCCTGGTCGATCTCTACGTGCTCACCCTGGTCGGGGTGCTGATGGCGTTCGCCTGGCACAGCGGTCGCCGCGAGCCGACGCTCGGCTACATGAGCGCGATGCTCCTGCTGGGGGCGCTGGGCACCTTCCTGGGGACCTTGCGGGGAATGGGCATCGATCTGGTGCCGATCCTGCTGGGCAACGTCATCCTGCACCTTTGCGCGGCGATGAACTGGACGTCCATGCGGGTGTTCGCCGGGCGCCGCCCGCACTGGCCGCTGATCGGCGCTGGCGCAGCCCTGTGGGCGTTGCTGTGCCTCTGGCCGACGTTCTACGAGTCGCTGGAGGCGCGGGTTTTCGTCAGCACCTCGATCACCATTGCCTATTGCCTGGCCTCCGTCGGCGAGCTGCTGCGCAGCCGGCGCAAGCTGGAGGTGGAGCTGCGTCCGACCCTGGCGCTGATGCTGTTCCACGGCGGCTTCTACATGGTGCGCCTGGCGGTCGACCGCGGCATGCCCTTCGAGAGTGCCAGCAACAATGGCCAGGGCAGCACCTTCTTCACCCTGCTGGTCTTCGAAACCATGCTCTACGCCATCGGCATCGCCTTCGCGACCCTGGCGATGGTCAAGGAGCGCGCAGAGCTGGGTTTCCGCAGCGCCGCGCTGAGCGACCCGCTGACCGGCGCCGGCAATCGCCGGGCCTTCATGGATTCCGGCGAGCGCGCCTTGCGCCTGTGCGCCGAGCGCGGCGAGCAGGCCTCGCTGCTGCTCTGCGACCTGGACAACTTCAAGCGTCTCAATGACTCCTTCGGCCATCCCGCCGGGGACCGGGTGCTGGTGGAGTTCAGCCGCATTACCGCCTCGCGCATGCGCAAGCAGGACCTGTTCGCGCGCATCGGCGGGGAAGAGTTCGCCTGCCTGTTGGTGGCCGCCGATACCGAAGGCGCCTGCCAGGTGGCCGAGCGGGTGCGCCGCGAGTTCGCCGAGCTGCCGTTCATGGCCGAAGGGCAGCTCAGCGTGAGCATCGGCATCGCCACCACCCGCGAGGCCGGGCATGACCTGACGCGCCTGCTGGCGCTGGCCGACCAGGCGCTCTACGCCGCCAAGGCCAAGGGCCGCAACCGCATCGAACTGGCCGCCCCGGAACCGGGAACCGACCGCCGTAGTCGGGATTGAACCACCATCCCTGCGCTTTCGCGGTAGACTTGCCGCCTTCCAAAATTCGCCGGGAATCCCCATGGCCCTGTCCGCCACGCCCTACAAAGCCGATATCAGCCTGACCGACCTCGACCGTGGGGTCTACGAGACCCTGCGCTTCACCGTCGCCCGCCATCCCTCGGAAACCGAGGAGCGCCTGGCGGTGCGTCTGCTGGCCTACGTCATCTGGTACAACGAGCAGTTGGCCTTCGGTCGCGGTCTGTCGGACGTGGAAGAGCCCTCGCTGTGGGAAAAGAGCCTGGATGATCGCGTCCTGCACTGGATCGAAGTTGGCCAGCCGGACGCCGAGCGCCTGACCTGGTGTTCGCGCCGCTGCGAGAAGCTGACCCTGGTCGCCTACGGCAACCTGCGCGTGTGGACCACCAAGGTGCTCGACACCGTGCGCCACCTGAAGAACCTCAACGTCGTCGCCATGCCCCAGGAGCCGCTGGAGGAAATCTCCCGCGACCTGCCGCGCTCGATCAACTGGACCGTGATGATCAGCGAAGGAACCATCTTCGTCACCGACGAACGCGGCCAGCATGAGCTGCAGGTCGAGTGGCTGATGGGCGAGCGTTGATCGCCAGAGTTACCCGCTGTAACCAGGGCGCCGGGATCGGCGCCTGAGACGAAATAACCGGAACCTCCATGCGCATCGAATCCCGCCCGCTCCCGGAGCAATTGCCCGACCTCGGCGACCTGCCGCCGCTGCTGACCCGTCTCTACGCCGCCCGTGGCGTGCAGAGCGCCGCCGAGCTGGACAAGGGGCTGGCGCGGTTGATTCCGTACCAGCAGCTCAAGGGCATCGACGCGGCGGTGGCGCTGCTGGTCGATGCGCTGGAGAAGGGCCAGCGGATTCTCTATGTCGGCGACTTCGACGCCGACGGCGCCACCGCCAGCAGCGTTGGCGTGCTGGCGTTGCGCATGCTCGGCGCGGCCTGGGTCGATTACCTGGTGCCGAACCGCTTCGAATACGGCTACGGCCTGACTCCCGAGATCGTCGCCGTGGCGCTGGAAAAGCGCCCGGACCTGCTGGTGACCGTGGACAACGGCATCTCCAGCATCGACGGCGTGGCCGCCGCCAAGGCCGCCGGCCTGCGCGTGCTGGTCACCGACCACCACCTGCCGGGGCCGGAGCTGCCCGCCGCCGATGCCATCGTCAACCCGAACCAGCCCGGCTGCGACTTCCCCAGCAAGGCCATGGCCGGCGTTGGGGTGATCTTCTATGTGATGCTCGCCCTGCGCGCGCGCCTGCGTGAGCGCGGCTGGTTCGCCGCGCGCGGCATCGCCGAACCGAACCTCGCCGAATTGCTCGACCTGGTATCCCTGGGCAGCGTCGCCGACGTGGTGCCGCTGGACGCCAACAATCGCATCCTGGTGCACCAGGGCCTGGCGCGCATTCGCGCCGGCCGGGCCCGTCCGGGGCTGCGCGCGCTGCTGGAAGTGGCCGGGCGCGATTGCCGGCGGATCACCTCCACGGACCTGGGCTTCATCCTCGGCCCGCGTTTGAACGCCGCCGGCCGCCTGGACGACATGTCCCTGGGCATTGAAATGCTGCTCTGCGAGGACGAGGGCCTCGCCCGCGAGATGGCGGTGCAGCTCGACGCGCTCAACCAGGACCGCAAGGCCATCGAGCAGGGCATGCAGCGCGAGGCGCTGGCCCAGCTCAAGGAGCTGCCGATGGAGGAGATGCCCTTCGGCCTGTGCCTGTTCGACCCGGAGTGGCACCAGGGCGTGATCGGCATCCTCGCCTCGCGCCTGAAGGAGCGTTACCACCGTCCGACCATCGCCTTCGCCGACGCCGGCGACGGCACGCTCAAGGGCTCGGCGCGTTCGGTGCCGGGTTTCCACATCCGCGATGCGCTGGACGCCGTGGCCGCGCGCCATCCGGGGCTGATCAGCAAGTTCGGTGGCCACGCCATGGCTGCCGGCCTGTCGCTGCCGCAGGAAAACTTCGGCGCCTTCGCCGCCGCCTTCGACGCCGAGGTGCGCCGCCAGCTGGATGAGGAGGACCTCACCGGTCGCCTGCTCTCCGACGGCCAGCTCGGTGCAGAGGAGTTCCACCTGGAGCTGGCGCGGGCGATCCGCCAGGCCGGCCCCTGGGGGCAGCACTTCCCCGAACCGCTGTTCCACGGCGTGTTCCAGATCGTCCAGCAGCGCGTGGTCGGCGAGCGTCACCTCAAGCTGGTGCTCAAGACCGAATGCGGCTCGCTGCAGCTGGATGCCATCGCCTTCAACATCGACCGTGAAGTCTGGCCCAACCCCACCGTGCGCTGGGCGGAGGTGGCCTACAAGCTCGACGTCAACGAGTTCCGCGGCAATGAAAGCGTGCAACTGATGGTGGCGCATATCGCGCCGCGCTGATCTGTGGTGGCGCCGCGTAGGCGGCGCCATGGTGGAAGGTTAAACTGACCGTCGTCCCCACCCGTGAGCAGGAGCTGCCGTGTCCCAAGATCATTCCTCCCTGGCCGCGTTCGCGCTGGAAACCCCGGCTCCGCTGTACGCGCGGGTCAAGGAGATCATCCTGCAGCAGATCCGCAACGGTGTCTGGAAGCCCAACTCCAAGCTGCCGTCGGAGAGCGAACTGTTCACCCTGCTGGGGGTGAGCCGGATGACCATCAACCGTGCGCTGCGCGAGCTGACCATCGAGGGGGTGCTGGTGCGTCTGCAGGGCGTCGGCACCTTCGTCGCCGAGCAGAAGGGCCATGCTGCGCTCTTCGAGATCCACAACATCGCCGAGGAGATCGCCGCTCGCGGTCACGAGCACCGTTGCGAGGTGGTGCTGCTCGAGCCGCTCCCCGAAGGGGCGGACCTGGCCATGCCGTTCGAACTGGAGAACGTCAGCCGTATCTTCCATTCGGTGGTGGTGCACTACGAGAACGAAGTGCCGGTGCAGCTGGAGGAGCGCTTCGTCAATGCCGAAGTGGCGCCCGAGTACCTGCAGCAGGACTTCACCCGCATCACGCCCTACGCCTACCTGATCCAGCTGGCGCCGCTCACCGAAGGTGAGCACGTGGTGGAGGCGATCAATGCCGAGGCGGCGGACTGCAAGCTGCTGCGGATCAAGCGTGGCGACGCTTGCCTGCTGATTCGCCGGCGTACCTGGTCGGCGAAGGGGCAGGTGGGCGCGGCACGGCTGGTCTATCCGGGATCGCGCTATCGCCTCGAAGGCCGCTTCGGGCAGTAACCGTTCCGTGGCCGTTCCGGGGCGGAATCGCCGCTCCGGATGCACCGTTTTGTTACTTTCGCGCACCGCGCTGTTACTTTTTCTCCTTTCCTTCCCGCGTCGTAGTTCGCCACCTGCACCTCTTGCAGCTTCCTTCCTGAAGTTTTTTGGCGACTTCATCTATTTGAAATAAAAGAACTTTTATCCGGTCTTGGGAACCTGTAGGCGGCTACCTGTCTCTTCTGGCCCTTGCTTTGCATTATCTTGTATATACAGGTTGATATAAGGCTATATACATATCAGGTGACAGTAGATGACCAAGTTGCCGACCAGGGCAGCGGAGCCTCTTCTGCGCACCCTTTTCCGCCACGCCGGGATGGCTCCTGGCGATCCCCTGGCGACACCACCCGCAAGCGAGGAAGACCCGATGAGTTCCACCGGCCGTTACCGCGATACCGAAATCCGTGCCCCGCGCGGCACCCAACTGAACGCCAAGAGCTGGCTGACCGAAGCGCCGCTGCGCATGCTGATGAACAACCTCGACCCGGAAGTCGCGGAGAACCCGAAGGAGCTGGTGGTGTACGGCGGCATCGGCCGCGCCGCGCGCAACTGGGAGTGCTACGACAAGATCGTCGAGACCCTGAAAGCGCTGAATGAGGACGAGACCCTGCTGGTGCAGTCCGGCAAGCCGGTCGGCGTGTTCAAGACCCACGCCAACGCCCCGCGCGTACTGATCGCCAACTCCAACCTGGTGCCGCACTGGGCCAACTGGGAACACTTCAACGAACTGGACGCCAAGGGCCTGGCCATGTACGGCCAGATGACCGCCGGCTCCTGGATCTACATCGGCAGCCAGGGCATCGTCCAGGGCACCTACGAAACCTTCGTCGAGGCCGGCCGCCAGCACTACGACGGCAACCTCAAGGGCCGCTGGGTGCTCACCGCCGGCCTGGGCGGCATGGGCGGCGCCCAGCCGCTGGCCGCGACCCTGGCCGGTGCCTGCTCGCTGAACATCGAATGCCAGCAGAGCCGCATCGACTTCCGCCTCGCCAGCCGCTACGTCGACGAGCAGGCCAAGGACCTGGACGACGCCCTGGCGCGCATCGCGAAATACACCGCCGAAGGCAAGGCCATCTCCATCGCCCTGCTGGGCAATGCTGCGGAAATCCTCCCGGAACTGCTCAAGCGCGGCGTGCGCCCGGACATGGTCACCGACCAGACCTCCGCCCACGACCCGCTCAACGGCTACCTGCCGGCCGGCTGGACCTGGGAGCAGTACCGCGACCGCGCGCAGACCGAACCCGCCGCCGTGGTGAAGGCCGCCAAGCAGTCCATGGCCGTGCACGTCAAGGCCATGCTGGCGTTCCAGAAGCAGGGCGTGCCGACCTTCGACTACGGCAACAACATCCGCCAGATGGCCAAGGAAGAGGGCGTCGAGAATGCCTTCGACTTCCCCGGCTTCGTTCCGGCCTACATCCGCCCGCTGTTCTGCCGTGGCATCGGCCCGTTCCGCTGGGCCGCGCTGTCCGGCGATGCCGAGGACATCTACAAGACCGACGCCAAGGTCAAGGAGCTGATCCCGGACGACGCCCACCTGCACAACTGGCTGGACATGGCCAAGGAACGCATCAGCTTCCAGGGCCTGCCGGCGCGCATCTGCTGGGTCGGCCTGGGCCAGCGCGCCAAGCTCGGCCTGGCGTTCAACGAGATGGTCCGTCGTGGCGAGCTGAAGGCACCGATCGTGATCGGCCGCGACCACCTCGACTCCGGCTCGGTGTCCAGCCCGAACCGCGAGACCGAGGCCATGCGCGACGGCTCCGACGCCGTGTCCGACTGGCCGCTGCTCAACGCCCTGCTGAACACCGCCAGCGGCGCCACCTGGGTCTCGCTGCACCACGGCGGCGGCGTGGGCATGGGCTTCTCCCAGCACTCGGGCATGGTGATCGTCTGCGACGGCACCGACGAGGCCGCCGCGCGCATCGCCAACGTACTGACCAACGACCCGGGCACCGGCGTGATGCGCCACGCCGACGCCGGCTACCAGATTGCGATTGATTGCGCCAAGGAGCAGGGCCTGAACCTGCCGATGATCACCGCCTGAGGAATCGCGCATGAGCAATGTGACTGAACTGCCCACACCGCAGCCGCTCAACGGCGTGCGCGTACTGGATCTGAGCCGCGTACTGGCCGGCCCGCACTGTACCGCCATGCTGGCCGACCTCGGCGCCGAAGTGATCAAGTTCGAAGTGCCCGGGCATGGCGACGACAGCCGTCACCTCGGCCCATTCAAGGATGGCGAGAGCGTCTATTTCGGCCTGATCAACCGCGGCAAGCGTAGCGTTGAACTGGACTTCAAGGCGCCGGAGGACCTGGCGCGCTTCTATCAACTGGTGGCCGATGCCGACGTGGTGGTGGAGAACTTCCGGCCCGGCGTCACCCAGCGCCTGGGCATCGACTTCGATAGCCTGCGCCGGCACAACCCGAAGCTGATCTACGCGAGCATTTCCGGCTTCGGCCAGAACGGCCCGCTGTCGCGCCGCCCGGCCTACGACATCGTCGCCCAGGCGATGTCCGGGCTGATGAGCGTCAGCGGTTTCCCCGAGACCGGCCCGACCCGCAGCGGCGAGGCGCTCGGCGACCTGTGCGCCGGCGTCTACGCGGCCTGGGCGATCAGCAGCGCGCTGTTCGCCCGCGAGCATCAGGGCAGCAGCGCGCAGTACATCGACGTGGCGATGTTCGATGTGCTGGTCAGCCTGCAGATGACCGGCCTCTCCAACCTGTTCGCCCATGGCAGGGCTCCGGGCCTGGTGGGCAACCGCCACCCGGTATCGACGCCCTTCGACACCTACCGCGCCGCCGACGGCCTGGTGGTGATCGCGGTGGCCAGCGACAAGCTGTTCCGGCGCTTCTGCGAAAGCATCGGCCGCGCCGAACTGGCGGACGATCCGCGCTTCGCCGACGACCCCTCGCGTACCCGCAATGAGCAGGCACTGCGTGCCGAGATCGAGGCCTGGACTACTCAACGCGGTGTCGAGCAGGCCTGCGACCTGCTGCTGGATGCCGGTGTGCCGGCCTCCCCGGTGTGGAACCTCGCCGAGGCCACCGGCAGCGAGCAGGCGCAGGTGCGCCAACTGCTGGTGCAGGGCGCCGACGACCAGCCGCCGCTGGTGCCGCAACCGGTCTACTTCAACGGGCGCAAGCCCCACGCCGCCACGCGCGCCCCGCAACTGGGCGAAGCCAACGCCGCGTTCGGCCTCACGAAAAAAGCAGGAGCTGTGCAATGAACTTCGACATCGACGCCACCGAACTGGCCATCGTCGACTCCGCCGAGCGGGTCTGCCGCGACGTACTGGCCGCCAACGCCCAGCGCTATGACGAAGAGGAAAGCTTCTGCGCGGAAAGCCTGCGGGCCCTCGGCGAGCTGGGCTTCATGGGCATCAACCTGCCGGAAACCTATGGCGGCTTCGGCATCGGCAGCCTGGCCATGAGCCGGGTGGTCGAGGCGGTGTCGGCGGCCTGCGCCTCCACCGCGTCAGCGTTGACCGCGCACTTCCTCGCCACCGATTCGATCCTGATTGGCGGCAGCGAGGCGCAGCGCCAGGAATGGTTGCCGTGCTGCGCCAGCGGTGAACTGCTCGGCGCCTTCGGTCTGACCGAACCGGCTGCGGGCTCCAACCCGGCGGACATGCGTACCCGCGCCGTGCGCGAGGAGGACGGCTGGCGCATCCGTGGCAGCAAGCACTACATCACCAACGCCCGCGAAGCCGACTTCATCGTGCTCTACGCCAAGACCGACCCGGACGCCGGTGCCCGTGGCATCAGCGCCTTCCTGATTCCCAAGGGCACCGCCGGCGTCACCTTCGCCAACCCGGAAAAGACCATGGGGCTGCGCGGCAGCACCATCTACGAGCTGGCGCTGGACTGCTGGCTGCCGGCGGATTCCTTGCTGGGCGAGGAGAACCAGGGCTTCCGCACCGCCATGGAAGTGCTGGATCGCGGCCGCGTGGAAGTCGCCGCCATGTCGCTGGGGATCGCCCGTGCGGCCATGGAATATGCGCTGAAGTGGGTGGACGAGCGGCAGATCGGACCCAAGCCGCTGTCGGCCTACCAGGGCACCCAGTGGCGCATCGCCGACATGCACGCGCAGTTCCAGGCAGCGCGCCTGCTGACCATGCAGGCGGCCGCGCGTCGCGACAGCGGCGAACGCTTCAGCCTCGAATCGGCCACCGCCAAGCTGTTCGCCGCCGAGGCCTGCGGCTTCATCACCGATGCTGCGCTGCAACTGCACGGCGGCTACGGCTACATCCGCGATCTGCCGCTGGAGCGCTTCGTGCGTGATGCGCGGATCCTGCGGATCTTCGAGGGAACCTCCGAGGTGCAGAAGATCATCATCTCCCGCGCCGTTCTGGATGCCGCCCGCCATTGACGGCAGGTACGGGGCGGCTGTCCTGGCCGCCCCGGCGAATCAGGAAACGCTGTGCATAACAACAACAGCGCGGCCGGGTGCATCTCCGGCCGCGAGGAGAACGCTTCATGGCTGGTAAGTCCCTGATCGAAACCCGTTCCATCGATTACATCCCCGAATCCGAGCGGCATGGCCGGCTGTTCAGTCAGTTCACCCTGTGGTTCGGCTGCAACCTGCAGATCACCGCGATCGTCACCGGCGCCTTGGCCGTGGTGCTGGGCGGCGACGTGTTCTGGTCGCTGATCGGCCTGCTCATGGGCCAGGTCTTCGGCGGCGTGGTCATGGCCCTGCATGGTGCCCAGGGGCCCAAGCTGGGCCTGCCGCAGATGATCTCCAGTCGCGTGCAGTTCGGCGTGTTCGGCGCGGTCATCCCGCTGGTGCTGGTGTGCGTGATGTACGTCGGCTTCAATGCCACCGGAACGGTGCTGGCGGGGCAGGCCGTCGGCCAGCTGGCGCAGGTCAGCGATACCGTCGGCATCCTGGTCTTCGCGGCGGTGATCGTGGTGGTGACGGTTTGCGGCTACCGCGTGATCCATTGGCTGGGCAAGGCCGCCAGCGTGCTCGGCATCGTCGCCTTCGCCTACCTGTTCGTGCGGCTGCTGTCGGTCAACGACATCGGCGTGCTGCTGGAGAACCGCCACTTCGCCTGGAACACCTTCCTGTTGGCGGTCTCCCTGGCGGCGTCCTGGCAGATCGCCTTCGGCCCTTATGTCGCCGACTACTCGCGCTACCTGCCCAGCCAGACCTCGTCGCCGAAGACCTTCCTCGCCGTGGGACTGGGCTCGGTGCTCGGCTCGCAGACCTCGATGGTGCTCGGCGTATTCGCCGCGGCGCTGGCCGGCAAGGCCTTCTCCGGCCAACCGGTGGCCTACGTGGTCGGCCTGGGCGCCAGCGGCATGATGGCCGCCGCACTGTTCTTCAGCGTCGCCTTCGGCAAGGTCACCATCGCCACGCTCAACGCCTACGGCAGCTTCATGTGCATCGCCACCATCATCAGCGGCTTCCGTGGCCACCTGGAGGTGACGCGGCTGCAGCGCCTGCTGTTCGTGCTGCTGATCGTCGGCCTGTCCACCGGGCTGGCGCTGGCGGGGCAACACTCCTTCCTCGCCGCGTTCAAGTCGTTCCTGCTGTTCCTGCTGGCGTTCTTCACCCCCTGGAGCGCGATCAACCTGGTGGACTACTACTGCATTACCCGCGAGCGCTACGACATCCCGGCGCTGTCCGACCCGGACGGGCGCTATGGCCGCTGGAACTGGACCGGCATCGGCGTCTACTGCTTCGGCGTGCTGGTGCAGATGCCCTTCATCGACAGCGGCTTCTACACCGGGCCCATGGTGGAGACGCTCGGCGGGGTGGACATTTCCTGGCTGGTCGGCCTGGTGTTGCCGGCGCTGGCCTACTACCTGCTGGCGCGCAACAGCCAGGGGCATGTGCCGGCGCGGTTGATCTCGCCGGAAGCGGGCGACCCGGCGAGCTGAGCCGGCAAGGGAAGCATGCCGATGTGAAATCCCTTTGCAGGTTTTGCCCCGCTCATTCGTCTTGTTAGTCAGGAGCGTGCGCTTCGTTGCGGCGAGGCGCCACGCAGACGACAAGAACGGAGGCCCGAATGCCTGTTTCCCCTCGCTACGAACCCGTGCGTGCCATCCCGCTGGAGGTGCGCCCATGACCGTCGTCGCGGAGCTCTCCGCCCGCCGTACCCAGCGCCGCTCCCGCCAGTTGCTGGCGCTGGCCGGGCTGCGCTGCAGCCTGCCGCGCCTGAAACTGCTCGACGCGCTGTCGGTGCTGGGCAGCAGCACCGCCGCCGAGCTGCATGCGCACCTGCAGGGCTGCGGTCCGTCGATCGGCTTCGATTGTGTCAGCCAGAGCCTGCGCCGCTTGCACCAGAGCGGCATGCTGGTACGCGACACGCGCAAGCGCTACAGCCTCGCTCCCGCCTTCGATGGCGCCGTGCCGGCCAGGGCGCCGGCGCTGGCCGACGGCTGAAGCGCGGCAGCAGGCGACGATTGCCTGCATCGTCCGGCGAACCCGGTCTACAGTTGTAGTACAAGAACTGAAGACCACAGGGAGTTTCGCCATGAGCCAGTTGTTCGAGCCCTTGACCCTGCGCCAGCTGACCTTGTCCAACCGCATCGCCGTTTCCCCCATGTGCCAGTACTCCGCCCAGGACGGGCTGGCCAACGATTGGCACCTGGTCCACCTGGGGAGCCGCGCCGTGGGGGGCGCCGGGCTGGTGATAGTCGAGGCCACGGCTGTCGCCCCGGAAGGGCGGATCAGCGCCGAGGACCTGGGTATCTGGAATGACGAGCAGATCGAACCGTTGCGCCGCATCACCCGCTTCCTGGAGTCCCAGGGCGCGGTGGCCGGCGTGCAACTGGCCCATGCCGGGCGCAAGGCCAGCACCTGGGCGCCTTGGCTGGGCAAGCACGGCTCGGTGCCGATCAGCGAGGGCGGCTGGACTCCGGTGGCGCCGTCAGCCATCGCCTTCGACCCGCAGCACACCGCGCCCATCGCCCTGAGCGAAGAGCAGATGGAAACCATCAAGCAGCAGTTCGTGCGCGGCGCCGAGCGCGCCCTGGCCGCCGGCTTCAAGATCGTCGAGGTGCACGCCGCCCACGGCTACCTGCTGCATCAGTTCCTCTCGCCGCTCTCCAACCAGCGCCGCGACCAGTACGGCACCTGTTTCGAGAACCGCATCCGCTTCCTCCTGGAGGTCACCGAGGCTGTGCGCGCGGTATGGCCGCAGGAATTGCCGCTGTTCGTCCGCCTGTCCGCCACCGACTGGGTGGAGGACGGCTGGAACCCTGACGAGACGGTGGAACTGGCGCGCCGCCTGAAGGACCTGGGCGTGGACCTGATCGACGTGTCCTCCGGCGGCACGGCAGTGAACGCCGAGATTCCGGTAGGGCCGGGCTACCAGACGCAGTTCTCCGAGCGCGTGCGCAAGGAGGCCGGGGTTGCCAGCGGCACCGTCGGCATGATCACCGAGCCGGTCCAGGCCGAGCACATCCTGCGTACCGGCCAGGCCGACCTGATCCTGCTGGCCCGCGAGCTGCTGCGCGATCCTTACTGGCCGTTGCACGCCGCCGACGAGCTCGGCGGCCAGCCGGTCCCGTGGCCGCCGCAGTATCTGCGTGCCGCCCAGCGTGGTACGCCGCAGCGCAAGGCGTTCGGGCAGGTCTGACGCCTCACCGGGTCACGCGGGGTTGGCTCCGCGTGACCCGGTCATGCAAAAAATGAAATGTGATGTGTGTCACAGCTCGCCATTCCGGTGCTAGGCTTGCACTGCTCGCGCAAGGACTGCGCAATCACCCACCGGAGCACGCATGGACGCACCTGCCACGCCCGTCGCCATCCCGCAATCCGAGATCGCCTTGTTGGCGAACATCCTTGCGCTCGCCACCCGCAACATGACCAACCTCAGCACCCTGATTACCCAGCTGTCGGTGGAGCTCGGCCACAGTCCGGACCCGCACCTGCAACGCGTGGGGCAGCGGGTGCTGGCGGATGTGGACGTGTTGTCGAAGTCGCTGGACACCCAGTGGGAACTGATCGGCGCCCTGGCGCGCTATTGTCCGCTGCTGGCGCGGACGCCGCTGGTGAAGCCGACGCTGGTGACGGAAATCCATATTACCGAGTTGCCGGACAGGGCGTAGGGCGTACAACCGTTCGCGGTTGTACGCCGGTACACCGAACGTATCGACGGCCCCGCAGCCAGGTTCGGAGCGCCCTGAGACAGTCGTCAGGCGGCATATAACGTCCAACGTTATACGCCCCATGTGTCCAGGCGCCCTAAGGGCGCCCCTGCCGACTTTCACTCCCCCGCCTGCGCCAGCTCGAAGCTCATCATCAGGGCCCAGGGGGCATCGCTGTCGCCCACGCGGATGGGCTCCAGCAATTCCACGCGACGGCCTTTCACCTGCTCCCAGCGCTTGCCCTGGGCGATGGCGGCGCGCGCTTCCTGTGACAGTTCGCCGGCCTTGTCGCCCAGACGGCGGGCGTCGGGGTGGGTGACGTAGACGCCGGCATTCGAGATCAGCGTGTAGTGGCCGTTGCCCATGGGCGTGAGCTTGCCGAGGCTTTCCTGCAACTGGTGCAGGGTGTAGTCGGCGCCGAGGATGCCGAGGAAGCGGCCGTTGGCGAACATCGGCGACATGAACGAGGTCATCAGCACGGTGCTGCCGCCGACGCTGTACTCGTAGGGCTCCATGAACACGTCGCGGCCCTTGTCGCGGGGAATCTGGTACCAGTCGCCGCTGCCGTCGGCCTTGTCGTAGCCGACCAGGCATTCGCGCTGGGCTACGCCGCTGCCGCGGTGCCAGTAGGCCATGAGGCGACCGCTGGCGTCGTGCCCCGGCGCGCCGACGAACTCGGCGTCGCGGCCGTCGAAGGCGTTGGGCTCGCAGCCGCAGGCGAAGGCCAGCAGGTCGGGATTGCGGGTCAGGTATTCGTGCATCACCGCGTCGATCTGCTCGCGCTGCGGGCCGAGGTTGCGGGTTTTCATGCCGATCAGGAAGTTCTTCAGGCCGTAGAGCGCGGTGGCCATCACGGCGAAGCGCGCCTCCAGGCGCTGGGTCTCGCTGGCCAGGACGACGCGGGCGGTGTCCAGCAGGCTGGAATGTTCGGCCTGTTCGACGTCGGCCAGGGCCTTGGCGCTTTCGCTCTTGATCGAGGCGACGACGTTGCCGATGTCGGCGGTGGCGTTGGCCGACTGGGTGGCCAGGCGGCGCACCTCGTCGGCGACCACCGCGAAGCCGCGCCCGCTTTCCCCGGCGCGGGCGGCTTCGATGGCGGCGTTCAGCGCCACCAGGTTGGTGTTCTTGGCGATCTGCTTGATGACTTCCGAGACCTTGCTGATCTGCGTCCAGCGCACGTTGAGGTCGGCGATCAGCTGCTTGACCTGGTCGATGGTGGAGCGGGTGCTGGAGCTGTCCTCGGCCTTGGCGGGCCGTTTTTCGAGTGTGCTTTGCATGGCTTGCGACTGCTGTGACGGGTGAGGGCAGATGGGAAGGTGAGGGCCGCTTTCTTCTAGTGTCAGCCGCGCCCGGAGGCGCGGCTGTGCGAGGCGCTGGTGGTCGCTACGCAGGGCGAATAATGCACAGCGGGCGGATAGCCCGTTCCGGGCTATGCGCCCTGCGTTTCTGTGGCGGCCTTACCAGCCGAGCTGCTTGTGCAGGCCCAGGGCGTCGTAGTAATCCCCCTGGTAGACGATCTTGCCGTTCTTCACCTTCACGTAGCTCACGCCGTCGAACGACAGCGGCTTGTTGGTGGCCGGGGTCTGGGCGTCCCAGGCGCCGGTGTTGGTGCCGCTGAAGGTCCACTGGAAGGCGATGCCGTCCTTGTCGACGATCGGCTTGCCATTCATCTTCCATTTCAGGTCCGGCACGGCCCCCACGAACACCTTGATCACGTTGTCGCGCGCGGCTTCGCGGCCCTTCTGCGGGGTGCCGACGGTGACGTCGAAATACTCCGCATCCTTGGCCAGGTAGCCGGCGGCCTTCTCGGCATCGTGGGCGTTCCACGCGGCCATGTAGGCGTCGACGATCTGTTTGGGCGACTCTGCCGCCTGGGCCAGGCCGGCGAGGGTGAACAGCGACAGCAGGTAAAACGCTCTGACGAGGTGACGCATGCTTGCCTCCGTTGCGGGCGTGCCCGCGGGTTGTCGGCCGGGCGGCCGATGAGTGCGGCGCCACGCACGGCGTGGCGCCGGGTTCTACTGACTGTGGTCAGGATCAGTGCTTGATCATCACGTGACGGATCGCGGTGTAGTCTTCCAGGCCGTACATGGACATGTCCTTGCCGTAGCCCGACAGCTTCATGCCGCCGTGGGGCATCTCGGTGGTCAGCATGAAGTGGGTGTTGACCCAGGTGCAGCCGTACTGCAGGCGGGCCGACAGGCGATGGGCGCGGCCGATGTCGCTGGTCCACACCGAGGAGGCCAGGCCGTAGTCGGAGTCGTTGGCCCAGGCCAGTGCCTGCGCTTCGTCGTCGAACTCGGTGACCGAAACCACCGGGCCGAAGATTTCGCGGCGGACCACTTCGTCGTCCTGGCGGGCGCCGGCCAGTACGGTCGGCTCGAAGAAGAAGCCCGGACGGTCGGCACGCTTGCCGCCGGTGACCACTTCGATGTGCGGCACCTGGCGTGCGCGCTCGACGAAGCCGATGACGCGTTCCAGGTGCTGCTCGGTGATGACCGGGCCCAGCTCGGTGTTCGGGTCGTCCTGCTCGCCGTACTGGATGCTGGCCACCGCTTCGCCGAGCTTCTGCACGAACTTGGCATAGATACCCTTCTGCGCGTAGATGCGGCAGGCAGCGGTGCAATCCTGGCCTGCGTTGTAGAAGCCGAAGGTGCGGATGCCTTCCACGGCGGCGTCGATGTCGGCGTCGTCGAAGATGATCACCGGAGCCTTGCCGCCCAGTTCCATGTGCATGCGCTTCACGGTGTCGGCGGTGCCGGCGATGATGCGGCTGCCGGTGGCGACCGAACCGGTCAGGGAAACCATGCGCACTTTCGGGTGGGTGGTCAGCGGCTCGCCGACGCTCGGGCCGCGGCCGAAGACCAGGTTGACCACGCCGGCGGGGAAGATGCCGGCCATCAGCTCGGCCAGGCGCAGGGCGGTCAGCGGGGTCTGCTCGGAGGGCTTGAGCACCACGGTGTTGCCGGCGGCCAGGGCCGGGCCGAGTTTCCACGCGACCATCATCAGCGGGTAGTTCCACGGCGCGATGGAGGCGACCACGCCCACCGGGTCGCGGCGGATCATCGAGGTGTGGCCCGGCAGGTATTCGCCGGCGGCGGAGCCTTGCATCACACGGCAGGCGCCGGCGAAGAAGCGGAACACGTCGGCCACGGCCGGCAGTTCGTCGTTCAGCGCGGCGGTGTAGGGCTTGCCGCAGTTGTTGGATTCCAGGCGGGCCAGTTCCTCGGCGTTGGCGTCGATGGCGTCGGCCAGTTGCAGCAAGAGCAGGGAGCGGTCTTTGGGCGCAGTCTGCGACCAGCTGTCGAAGGCGGCGTCGGCGGCCAGCACGGCGGCGTCGACCTGGGCCGGGGTGGCCTCGGCGATCTCTACCAGGGTGGTGCCCAGGGATGGGTTCAGGACGGCGAGTTTCTCGCCTTCGCCAGCGACCAGTTGGCCGTTGATCAGCAGTTTGGTTTGCATGGTTGGGTCCTCTTGTTCAGGAGCGTGGTGCAAATTCGGTTGGGGTGTTTCTTTTTAGGGGCCTGCCGGTTTTGGGGCGGCGGGCCTGAGGGGTTCTGTTGGCTTACTTGCCGCTGCCCGCCACGCCCTCGCCACCCTTGGTCAGGTAGTAGGCGCCAAGGATCGGCAGCATGGTCACGATCATCACCAGCATCGCCACCACGTTGGTCACCGGCACGTCGCGCGGGCGGCCCAGCTGGTTGAGCAGCCAGATCGGCAGGGTACGTTCGTGGCCGGCGGTGAAGGTGGTGACGATGATCTCGTCGAAGGACAGCGCGAACGCCAGCATGCCGCCCGCCAGCAGCGCCGAGCCGAGGTTCGGCAGGATCACGTAGCGGAAGGTCTGCCAGCCGTCGGCGCCCAGGTCCATCGAGGCTTCGATGAGGCTGTGGGAGGTACGGCGGAAGCGTGCGATGACGTTGTTGTAGACGATCACCACGCAGAAGGTGGCATGGCCGATGACGATGGTCAGGAAGCCCGGCTCTATGCCGAGGGTCTTGAACGCCGACAGCAGCGCGATGCCGGTGATGATGCCGGGCAGGGCGATCGGCAGGATCAGCATCAGCGAGATGCCTTCCTTGCCGAAGAAGTCGCGGCGATACAGCGCGGCCGCGGCCAGGGTGCCCAGCAGCATGGCGATCAGCGTGGCGATGCTGGCGATCTTCACCGACAGCTCGATGGCTTCGAGCACGTCCTGGCGCGCGAAGGCGACGCTGAACCAGTGCAGGGTGAAGCCCTTGGGCGGGAAGCTGAAGGCCGCGTCCTCGGTATTGAAGGCGTACAGGAAGATGATCAGGATCGGGAAGTGCAGGAACACCAGCCCGCCCCAGGCGGCCGCTTTGAGCCCCCAGGATGCTTTCTCAGAGTGCATCGAAGGCCCCCAGACGTTTGACGATGGACAGGTACACGGCGATCAGCACGATGGGCACCAGGGTGAAGGCGGCGGCCATCGGCATGTTGCCGATCGCGCCCTGCTGGGCGTAGACCATGCTGCCGATGAAGTAACCGGGCGGGCCCACCAGCTGCGGCACGATGAAGTCGCCCAGGGTCAGGCTGAAGGTGAAGATCGAGCCGGCGGCGATGCCGGGAATCGACAGCGGCAGGATCACCTGGAAGAAGGTCTGGCGCGGGTACGCGCCGAGGTCCGCCGAGGCTTGCAGCAGGGACGGCGGCAGGCGTTCCAGGGAGGCCTGGATCGGCAGGATCATGAACGGCAGCCAGATGTACACGAACACCAGGAAGCGTCCGAAGCTGGAGGTGGACAGGGTGTTGCCACCGACGCCCGGCAGGCCCAGCAACAGGTTCAGCACGGGCTCGAGACCGAGGTGCTGGACGAACCACATCGCCACGCCGCCCTTGGCCAGCAGCAGGGTCCAGGCATAGGCCTTGACGATGTAGCTGGCCCACATCGGCATCATCACGGCGATGTAGAAGAACGCCTTGGTCTTGCCGGTGGTGTAGCGCGCCATGTAGTAGGCGATGGGGAAGGCCACCGCGCCACTGGCGATGGACACCGCGACCGCCATCAGCACGGTGCGCTGGATGATGTCGAAGTTGGAGCCGCTCAGCAGCGAGCCGAAGTTGGCCCAGGTCAGGTCCGGCGTCACCGTCATGGTGAAGTCGTCGAAGGTGTAGAAGCCCTGCCACAGCAGCGTCAGCAGCGAGCCGAGGTAGATCGCGCCGAACCACAGCAGCGGCGGGATCAGCAGCAGCGAGAGGTACAGCGTCGGCTTGCGGTACAGCAGGTTCGACAGCCGGCGCAGCGGGCCATTGGCAGCCGCCTGTACCGGTGCATTCATCGTCAGTTCCATGTCACGCGCCCTCGTTCAGCGCCACCATGGCCTCACGGGACCAGCGAGCGGTCACGCGCTGGCCGGGCTGGTGGGCGAGGTCGACGTCGGCCCACTGGCTGTTGGCCTGGCTGAGGCAGAGGTTCTGGCCGTTGTCCAGACGAATCTCGTAGCGGGTCGCCGCGCCCTGGTACTGGATGTCGTGCAGCAGGCCGCTGATCTCGATGTCCGAGGCGGCGCGCTCGCCAGTGGCGAAACGGATGTGCTCGGGGCGGATGGAGAAGGGCTGGGCGTTGCCGGTGAGATGCTGGGCGATGTCACCGCGCAGTACGTTGGAGGTGCCGACGAATTCCGCCACGAACGGCGTGGCCGGCTTCATGTAGAGGTTGCGCGGGGTGTCGACCTGCTCGATGCGGCCCTTGTTGAACACCGCGACGCGGTCGGACATGGACAGCGCTTCGCTCTGGTCGTGGGTCACGAAGATGAAGGTGATGCCCAGCTGGCGCTGCAGCTTCTTCAGTTCGCTCTGCATCTGCTCGCGCAGCTTGAGGTCGAGGGCGCCGAGGGGTTCGTCCAGCAGCAGTACGCGCGGACGGTTCACCAGGGCGCGGGCCAGGGCCACGCGCTGGCGCTGGCCGCCGGAGAGCTGCACCGGCTTGCGCACGCCATAGCCGCCCAGGGCGACCATGCCGAGGGCTTCTTCGGCGCGCTTCAGGCGCTCGGCCTTGGCGATGCCTTTCACCTTCAGGCCGTAGGCGACGTTCTCCAGCACGCTCATGTGCGGGAACAGCGCGTAGTCCTGAAACACGGTGTTGACGTCGCGCTGGTAGGGCGGCAGGCCGGCGGCCTCCTCGCCATGGATGCGGATGGAGCCTGCGCTGGGTTGCTCGAAGCCGGCGATCAGGCGCAGGCAGGTGGTCTTGCCCGAGCCCGACGGGCCGAGCATGGAGAAGAACTCGCCGTCCTTGATGTCGATGGACACCCGGTCAACGGCTTTCACCTCGCCGAACTGGCGGGAGACCTGGGTGAATTGAACAGCGGGGGTGGTCATGGTGCACGCTCCAGGGGGCAGGAATCCGGCGTAGGGGAGCCCTGCCCGTGAATCTGAGATACGGGTGAATCGATGCGATCGGATGGATGCCGTGGTTCGCCGGGAGGCGATCCGCACGGGGCGGGTTCGCGAGCAAACTCGCTCCTACGAAGAGCCGGACTCCCTGTAGGAGCGAGCTTGCTCGCGAACGCTCTGCGGCTTAGCGGCCGCCCATGATCCCGATGTAGTCCTGGGTCCAGCGGCTGTAGGGGACGAACTTGCCGCCCTCGGCCACCGGGGTCTTCCAGAACGCGATCTTGTCGAACTGGTTGTAGCCGTTGGTGGCACAGCCTTCGCCGCCCAGCAGGGTGCTGGCCTTGCAGCCTTCCGGCACCGCCGGCACGGAGCCGAACCAGGCCGCCACGTCGCCTTGCACCTTGGGTTCCAGCGACCAGTTCAGCCACTTGTAGGCGCAGCTCGGGTGCTGGGCTTCGGCATGCAGCATGGTGGTGTCGGCCCAGCCGGTGACGCCTTCCTTCGGGAACACGGTGCCGATCGGTTGACCTTCGGCCTTCAGGGCGTTGGCCTGGTACGGCCAGGCGCCGGAAGCGGCGACGCCTTCGTTCTTGAAGTCGCTCATCTGCACGGTGGTGTCGTGCCAGTAGCGGTGGATCAGCTCATGCTGCTTGCGCAGCAGTTCGACCACGGCCGCGTACTGCTTCTCGTCGAGCTGGTACGGGTCGGTGATGCCCAGTTCCGGCTGGGTGGCCTTCAGGTACAGCGCGGCGTCGGCGACGTAGATCGGGCCGTCGTAGGCCTGCACGCGGCCCTTGTTCGGCTTGCCGTCGGGCAGGTTCTGCGCCTCGAAGACGACCTTCCAGCTGTCCGGCGCGGTGGGGAAGACCTTGGTGTTGTACATCAGCAGGTTCGGGCCCCACTGGTACGGCGCGCCGTAGGTCTTGCCGTTGACCACGTACCAGGCGGCGTCCTTCAGGCGCGGGTCGATGTTCTTCCAGTTGGGGATCAACGACGGGTCGATCGGTTGCACGCGCTTGCCGTAGATCAGGCGCAGGGAGGCGTCGCCCGAGGCGGTGACCAGGTCGTAGCCGCCCTTGGCCATCAGACTGACCATCTCGTCGGAAGTGGCGGCGGTCTTCACGTTGACCTGGCAGCCGGTGTCCTTCTCGAACTGGGTGACCCAGTCGTAGTTCTTGTCGGACTGGCCGCGTTCGATGTAGCCGGGCCAGGCGATGATGTCCAGGCGGCCTTCGCCCTTGCCGACTTCCTTCAGGGCCTCGGCGGCCTGGACGCCGGCGCTGGCCAGCAGGGCGGTGGTGATGGCACTGAGCAGTGCGGTCTTGCGCATCGGGTGTCTCCCTCTCGTTGTTGTCTCTATTGGTGGGGCAGTTCAATCGAGCAACCACCCTCGTGCGAGCGGGCGCGCCGATTCGCCGGGGTGTTTTCTTATGGGCCGGCGGGGCGCCGCCGGGGTCGTTCAATCCAGTTGCTGGCCGTGGCGCGCCATGATGTGGCGCACCACGCTGTAGTCCTGCAGCGAGTCGCTGGACAGGTCCTTGCCGTAGCCCGAGCGCTTGAGCCCGCCGTGGGGCATCTCGCTGGCGAGCATGAAATGGGTGTTGATCCAGGTGCAGCCGTACTGCAGGCGGTTGGCGATCTGGAAGGCCTTGTCCAGGTTCTGCGTCCACACCGAGGAGGCCAGGCCGTACTCGGAGTCGTTGGCCCAGTCCACCGCCTGTTCCAGCTGGTCGAAGCGGGTCACGGTGACGACCGGGCCGAACACTTCGCGCTGGACGATCTCGTCCTGCTGCTTGCAGCCGGCCAGCAGGGTCGGCTGGTAGTAGAAGCCGGGGCCCGAGTGCACGGCGGCGCCGGTGACGCGTTCGATGTGCGGCTGGCCGAGGGCGCGCTCGACGAAGCTGGCCACGCGGTCGCGTTGGCGGGCGCTGATCAGCGGGCTGATCTCGTTGTCGGCGTCGCGCTTGCGGGCGAAGCGGATGCTCGCCACGGCGTCGCCCAGTTCGGCGACGAGACGGTCGTGGATGCCGGCCTGGGCATAGATGCGGCAGGCGGCAGTGCAGTCCTGCCCGGCGTTGTAGTAACCGTGGGTGCGTATGCCCTGGACCACGGCTTCGAGGTCGGCGTCGTTGCAGACGATCACTGGCGCCTTGCCGCCCAGTTCCAGGTGGGTGCGTTTGAGGGTGCGCGAGGCGGCCTGGAGAATCTTCTGCCCGGTAACGATGTCGCCGGTGAGCGAGACCATGCGCACCTTCGGGTGGCTGACCAGGTGGCTGCCGACACCTTCGCCGCCGCCGCAGACGATGTTGATCACGCCGGCCGGGAGGATTTCCGCCAGGGCCGGCGCCAGCGCCAGGATGCTCAGCGGCGTGTGTTCGGACGGCTTGAACACCAGCGTGTTGCCGGCGGCCAGGGCGGGGGCGATCTTCCACGCCGCCATCATCAGCGGATAGTTCCACGGTGCGATGGAGGCGACCACGCCCACCGGGTCGCGGCGCACCATGCTGGTGTGTCCGGGCACGTATTCGCCGGCCAGTTGGCCCTGCTGGCAGCGCACGGCGCCGGCGAAGAAGCGGAACACGTCGGCGGTGGCCGGGATGTCGTCCTGGCGCGCCAGGTGCAGCGGCTTGCCGCAGTTCAGCGATTCCAGTTGGGCGAGATCGTTGGCGCGCTTGTCGATGGCATCGGCGATGGCGAGCAGGGCGGTGGCGCGCTGCGCGGGCGTGGTGCGAGCCCAGGCGGGGAAGGCGCGGTGCGCGCTGGCGATGGCCTGCTCGACCTGGTCGATGGAGCCGTCGGCGATGCTGATGAGGGTTTCGCCCGTGGTCGGGTTGATGATCGGTTCGGCCATGCCTTCGCCGGCGACCAGTTGGCCGTCGATCAGCAAGGCGGTATGCAGGGTGGCACCGGTCATCTTGGAAACTCGTCTTTTATCTGTCTTGTTTTCGGGGGCCATGTGCGTGCTCCGGCGTAGGGGCATTGCCCGGAACTGGCCCTTTGGTATGGGACGAGAGACTAGAGTCCGGGCGTGGGGTCGACAAATTCTAATTACTGAAAGCGCCATTCGATTAAATCGAATGGCTGGAAGTCGTAGGGCGCATAACGCTCCAGGCGTTATCCGCCGCAGATTCAGCGCCAAACCTTATCGGCGGATAACCGCAAGCGGTTATTCGCCCTACGTCTAAATGGACAGCCTCTTCGCGTTGGGCTGCTCGCGGGCGACGGTGAGGAACGGGTCCACCAGTGGCGGCCGCGCGGTGCCGCGACGCCAGGCAAGGCCCACGTCCAGTGGTTCGGACAGGTCCACCAGCGGCCGCGCCTCGATGATGTCGCCTTCCAGTGACCAGGGGCGGTAGGTCATGTCCGGCTGGATCGAAAGCCCCAGGCCTGCCGCCACCAGGCTTCGTACCGCTTCCACGGACGCCGTGCGCAGCGTCACCTGCGGCACCAGTCCGGCGCGGGACCAGATGCGCTGGGTATGCAGGCCCATCTCGTCGGCGTTCAGCTGGATCAAGGGTTCGCCGGCCACATCGGCCAGGCCGATGCTGTCGCGCTCCAGCAGAGGGTGCTGCGCCGGCAGCCAGAGGCGGTGCGGCGAGTGGGTCAGCACCTCGGTCTGCAGGGCGTGGCGGTCTTCCAGGTTGGAGAGGATCAGCACGCCGACGTCGATCTCGCCGCTGACCAGCAGGTGCTCGATGTACGGGCGCTCGTCCTCCACCACGCGGGTCTGCACGTTGGGGTAGGCGCGCTGGAAACGGTTGATCAGGTCCGCCAGGTAGTAGCCCGCCACCAGGCTGGTCACGCCGATGGTGAGGCTGCCGGCCACCTGGTCGGTGCTCTGCTGCAGGCTGCGCTTGGCGTTCTCCACCGTGGCCAGGATCAGGTGTGCCTGGCGCAGGAACTGGTGCCCCTGGTGGGTCAGGGTCATGCCCTTGGCGTGGCGGTCGAACAGGCGTACGCCGATTTCCTCCTCCAGTTGCTGGATGGCCAGCGTCAGGGTCGACTGGGAAATGAATACGGCCTGGGCGGCAGCTGAGATCGAGCCGGTCTCGGCGACGGCGATGAAGTGGCGGATCTGGCGGAGCGTCATCATGGGCGGTGGGCCGCTTGCGAGTCGGTGATGGCAGAGTGCGTGCGTCTAGGACGGCACTCCAGCGATTTTCATTGTTGATTATCGAAAATCTATAGGAGCATTCTTTTTTATCGAATGAAAGCCGCTTATCGCACTGCGGGTCCGCTGGGAAAGGCTCGCAATATTCGGAAGCACACTGCAGCTCCGTCTGAATCGCCCGTCGGGCTAGAGTCGGAATCCACATTTTTCGATTCCAAGAGACAGTGGAGATCGCCATGAACACACGCGGCCTGCTCGACCAGTTGCTCAGATCCGGCCAGGACCTCCTGCAGAACAAGGGCGTGGCCCGGCAGGACGGCGGCCAACCCTCTTCGTCCGGCAAGGGCGGCCTGGACCTCGGCAGTCTGCTCTCCGGCGCCGGTGGTGGCGCCCTGGCGGCGGGCGCGCTGGGCCTGCTGATGGGCAGCAAGAAGGCGCGCAAGATCGGCGGCAAGGTCGTCACCTACGGCGGCCTCGCGGCACTCGGCGTGCTCGCCTACAAGGCCTACGGCGACTGGCAGCAGAAGCAGGCCAGCGCTCCGCGCGGCGAACCGCAGACCGTCGACCGCCTGCCGCCGGCCCAGGCCGAACAGCACAGCCACGCGATCCTGCGGGCCATCGTTGCCGCCGCCAAGGCCGACGGCCATATCGACGATCGCGAACGCCAGCTGATCGACGGCGAGATCGCCAAGCTCACCGGCGATGTCGAGCTGCAGGGCTGGCTCGACCGCGAACTGGCCAAGCCGCTGGATCCGGCCGAAGTCGCCCGCGCCGCCACCAGCGAGGAAATGGCCGCCGAGATGTACCTGGCCAGCCTGCTGATGATCGACGAAACCAACTTCATGGAACGCGCCTACCTCGACGAGCTGGCCCGCCAGTTGAGCCTCGACGCCGGCCTCAAGGTCGAACTGGAAGCCCAGGCGCACAAGGCCCTGCAAGCCGTGCCGGCATGAAAGGCGTGATCCCCCTCGCAATCGCCCGCAATGGCTCGCGCCGGGACGCCTGGCTCCGGTATTGAGCGCGTCGGCCCGATAGGCTCCGTCGCCGGGGGGGCCGACCACTGCGGGCCGGCCGGCGGACAGCGCTGGCGCATCGGTGTGGCAGGACTATCGTTGCCCAACGCACACCGCGCGAAGGCGAGGGACTTGTCATGAACACAACCGATCTACTGGAACAACTGCTGCGGGCCGGGCAGGGCTCGGCGGCGCAACAGCAACAGGGCGGCGCGGACCCGCTGGGTGGCCTGGGTGGTCTGCTCGGCGGGCTGCTGGGTGGCGGCGCCGGCGGTGGCCTGGGTTCGATCCTCGGCGGCGGTAGTGGCGGTGGCGCGGGTGGTCCTGGCGGCCTGGGTGGTGTGCTGGGCAGCATGCTCGGCGGTGGCAACAGCGGTGGTGGCGGTATGCCGCAAGGCCGCTCCAGCGCTGGTGGCGTCAACTACGCCATGCTCGCCTCGCTGGGCATGATGGCCTTCCAGGCCTACCAGAACTGGCAACGCCAGCAGAGCGCCAACGTCGCGCAGCAGCCGTCGCTGACCACCGTCGACCAGCTCGAAGGTCCGGAGGCCGAAGCCCACAGCCACGCCATTCTGCAGGCCATGCTGGCGGCGGCCAAGGCGGACGGCCGTATTGACCAGCGCGAACAGGCCGCCATCCGGGCCGAGTTGCAGCGCCATGCCGGCGAGCCGCAACTGCAAGCGTGGATCGACGCCGAGATGCGCAAGCCGCTGGATGCCGCCGAAGTCGCCCAGGCCGCTCAGGGTGATCCCGCCGTGGCCGCGGAGATGTATCTGGTCAGCGTGATGTTGGTGGACGACCAGCAGGACGCCGAACGTACCTACCTCGACGAACTCGCCTACAACCTCAACCTCGCTCCCGAGCTGCAGGCGCATCTGGAGCAGCAGGCGAAGGCTGGTGGCGAAGTAGCTTGATACAACTCAGGGCAAAGCTGTAGGAGCATTCGTACAGTTTCAGGGTCAGAGGGCTTCGACGAACGCACCCATGCGGTGCGTTCGTTCTTCAATTCTGCAAGGAGGCTTCATGCCGTTCATTCGATTCATCCTCCCCACCGCGCTGCTGCTCGGCGCCACCGCCACCCTGGCCAATGCGGCCAAGCTCGAAGACGTCGCGCCCTATCCCAAGGCCGAGGATGGCTTTGTCCGCCAGGTCATCCACCTGCCCAGGCAGGCCCATGAAGAAGACTTCAAGGTCGAAGTGCTGGCCGGCAAGACGCTGACCGTCGACTGCAATCGCCAGCGTCTGGGCGGCACCCTGGAAGAGAAGACCCTGGAAGGCTGGGGCTACTCCTACTACCGCCTGGACAAGGTCAGCGGCCCGGCGAGCACCCTGATGGCCTGCCCGGACGGCAAGACCCGCAAGGACTTCGTGCCGGTGGTCGGCGACGGCTTCGTGCTGCGCTACAACAGCAAGCTGCCGATCGTGGTCTACGCGCCCAAGGACGTGGAAGTGCGCTATCGCATCTGGTCGGCGTCCGATACGGTCCAGCACGCCCGCGCCGAGTAACCCGACTCCCTGCGGGGCATCCCCTGTAGGAGCGAGCTTGCTCGCGAACAAACGCCTCGTCGGCCCCGAAGCCTGACACGTTCGCGAGCAAGCACCCGGCGCCGCCCCGTCTCCTGAGAAGGCGCCGAACGAGCATTGCCGCTACGCTGAGCCGACCCCTCGAAGGACTGGCTGCTCGAATGGAGACCCCGATGAACGCCAAACAACGCACCGACCTGGTGAGCGTGCTGCAAGCACGTTTCGAAAAGCACGCCAGCCGTCATCCCGATATCGACTGGGCCCGGGTCCAGGCCCGGCTGGAGTCCAGCCCGGAGAAGCTGCGTTCGCTGCAGGAAATGGAAAACACCGGCGGCGAACCGGACGTGGTCGGGCAGGACGAGTCCACTGGCGAATACCTCTTCGTCGACTGCTCCGCGGAAAGTCCCGCCGGCCGTCGCAGCCTCTGCTTCGACCGCGAGGCGCTGGATGCCCGGAAGGAGAACAAGCCCGCCGGCAGCGCCCTGGAGCAGGCCCAGGCCATGGGCATCGAACTGCTCAGCGAAGCGCAGTACCGCGAACTGCAAACGCTCGGCGAGTTCGACCTCAAGACCTCCAGCTGGGTGCAGACCCCGCCGGCCATTCGCAAGCTCGGTGGTTCGCTGTTCTGCGACCGCCGCTACGACACCGTGTTCGTCTACCACAACGGCGCGCAGTCCTATTACGCCGCGCGTGGGTTCCGGGGTGTGTTGCGGGTGTGATGTCGCTTGCTCTTTGTAGGACGACAGCGATCTCCGCTCTGGATGCACCGGTAGAGCTACGCTCCTACGAGATCAAGAGCTTCACACCCTAATCCTCTCCCAGCTTTCGACCTTGAAGCCGTCGATCAGCAGAGGCGCATCGGCGCCCTACGTCAGCGTTGCGCCCTTGCCGCCGACCAGCATCTGTTGTTCGCGCTCGCACAGCGCGAGCAGAAAATCCCACACCAGTCTCAGCCTCACCGACCGGTGCAACTCCCGCCGCGTGCACATCCAGTATTCCCGCTCGATGAATTCCTCCGGCAGCACCGGCACCAGCAGCGGGTCATTCAGGCCCATGTACTGCGGCAGGATGGCGATACCAATGCCGGCCTGGGCAGCCTGCTGCTGGGCGACCACGCTGGTGCTGCGGAACACCACCTGCGGGTGGCGGCAGAAGCTGTGGTGGAACAGCAGTTCCTGGCTGAACAGCAGGTCGTCGACGTAGCCGATCCAGGGATGCTGGCTCAGGTCCTCGCGGTCGCGCAGGGGCGGGGCGGAGGCGAGGTAGGCGGGGCTGGCGAACAGGCTCAGGCGGTAGCGGGTGAGGCGGCGGCTGATCACCAGGTCGGCGCTGGGGCGTTCCAGGGTGATGGCGATGTCCGCCTCGCGGTTGGTGATGCTGACGAAGCGCGGCACCGAGACCAGTTCCACTTCCAGCCCCGGGTAGCGGCGCATCAGTTCGCCCATGCGCGGGGCGAGGAACATGGTGCCCAGGCCTTCGGTGACGCCGATGCGGATCTGCCCCAGCGGCGAGATGGCCTGGCTCATTTCCTCCTGGGCGAGCAGGGCGGTGTTCTCCATGGCCTCGGCGTGCTTGAGCAGCGCCTGCCCGGCGGGGGTGAGCTGGTAGCCGCCGGTGTGCTGGGCGAAGAGCTGGGTGCCGAGGTCGCGCTCGATGTTCTCGATATGCCGCGCCACCGTGGCGTGGGTGGTGTTTAGACGCTTGGCGGTGGTCAGCAGGCGGCCGCTGCGGTGCAGCTCCAGGAAGTAGCGCAGGTCATTCCAGTCGAACATCTCGGCGGTCCTTGTTGTTAGAAAACGCACAGCAGCTGACTCGAAACGATTGTTCTTTTATCACGAACGAACGACTAGGCTCGGTCGTCATACAAAAAGAACAAGTACGACGAGGGACTTTCCATGCCCCAGGCACTGGATGCTTATGACTACCTGATCGTCGGCGCGGGCCCCGCCGGATGCCTGCTGGCCAATCGTCTCTCCGCCGACCCCGCCAACCGCGTGCTGCTGCTCGAAGCCGGCGGGCCGGACAACTACCCCTGGATTCACATCCCCGTCGGCTACCTCTACTGCATCGGCAACCCGCGCACCGACTGGTGTTTCGACACCGAGCAGGTGCCGGGCCTGAACGGTCGCGCCATCAAGTACCCCCGTGGCCGCACGCTCGGCGGCTGCTCCTCGATCAACGGCATGATCTACATGCGCGGCCAGGCGCTGGACTATGATGGCTGGGCTGCCGAGGGCAATCCCGGCTGGGGCTGGAACGACCTGCTGCCGCTGTTCATGAAGATGGAGGACCACTTCGCCGGTACCAGCGAACTGCATGGCTCCGGCGGTGAGTGGCGGGTGGAGAAGCAGCGACTGTCCTGGACGATTCTCGATGCCTTCCGCGAGGCGGCGGCGCAGTCGGGTATTCCGTCGGTGGAGGACTTCAACGGCGGCGACAACGAAGGCTGCGGCTACTTCCAGGTGAACCAGCGCAGCGGCGTGCGCTGGAATGCGTCGAAAGCGTTCCTGCGACCTATCGCCAACCGCCCGAATCTCACCGTGCTGACCCACGTCGAGGCCCTCCGCGTGCTGCTGGAGAACGGCCGCGCCACCGGGCTGGAAGTGAACTGGCAGGGTGCGCGCCGCGAGCTGCGGGCCAGGCGCGAAGTGATCCTCTGCGCGGGCGCGATCAACTCGCCGGTACTGCTGCAACGCTCCGGCATCGGCCCGCGCGACCTGCTGGAGAAGCACGGCATCGGCGTGCGCCATGAGCTGTCCGGCGTCGGCGGCAACCTGCAGGATCACCTGCAACTGCGCCTGATCTACCGCATGAGCGGCGCGCCTTCGCTGAATCAGATCGCCTCGACGCTGTGGGGCAAGATGGGCATGGGCCTGGAGTACCTGTTCAAGCGCAGCGGCCCGTTGTCCATGGCGCCCAGCCAGCTCGGCGCCTTCGCCAAGTCCGACCCGGGCCAGCGCTCGGCCAACCTCGAATACCACGTGCAGCCGCTCTCCCTGGAACGCTTCGGCGAGCCGCTGCACAGCTTCCCGGCGTTCACCGCGTCGGTCTGCGACCTGCGGCCGCTGAGCCGGGGCTCGGTGACGCTGCGCTCGCTCGACCCGCGCGACAAGCCGATCATCCAGCCCAATTACCTGAGCCACCCGGAAGACCTGCGGGTGGCCGCCGACGCCATCCGCCTGACCCGGCGCATCGCCGCGGCGCCCGCGCTGGCGCGCTTCAACCCGGTGGAGTTCAAGCCCGGCCCGGATTACCAGAGCGAGGAAGACCTGCACCGCGCCGCCGCCGAGATCGGCACCACCATCTTCCACCCCGCCGGCACCTGCCGCATGGGACAGGGTGCGGGGTCGGTGGTGGACAGCCAGCTGCGGGTGCACGGCATTCCCGGCCTGCGCATCGCCGACGCCTCGATCATGCCCAGCCTGACCTCCGGCAACAGCTGTTCGCCGGTGCTGGTGATCGCCGAGAAGGCGGCGCAGATGATTTTGAGCGAACCCGCGCGCAACCCGGAGGTCATCCCCTCTAGTGCGCAAGCGCAGCAACAAGCTCCCGTGGCGTGACGGCGATCCCGTCGCCCACTGCTGTGACGTGAAACTCCGCTCCCTGCCGCCGAGGTGTCAGGCGGTTCGCGAGCAAGCGCTCCTACAAGGAGCAACACCGAAACGCTATCGCGCGGTGTGAAAACCGCGGCAGTCGAGGCCGAAACAACAATAAGAGCCCCAGAAGGGGCAGGAGAGCCCGCAATGACCGATGTAGCGCAATCCAGTTCCTACGAGCGGCATGTGTCGTCCCGCCGCGAAGAGCGCAAGGTGATCTTCGCCTCGTCGCTCGGCACGGTGTTCGAGTGGTACGACTTCTTCCTCTACGGCGCGCTGGCGGCGGTCATCAGCAAGCAGTTCTTCGCCGGGGTGAACGACACCACCGCCTTCATCTTCGCCCTGCTGGCCTTCGCCGCCGGCTTCCTGGTCCGTCCCTTCGGGGCGCTGGTGTTCGGTCGCCTGGGCGACATGATCGGGCGCAAGTACACCTTCCTCGCCACCATCCTGCTGATGGGCCTGTCGACCTTCGCCGTCGGCCTGCTGCCATCCTACGCCACCATCGGCGTGGCCGCGCCGATCATCCTCATCGCGCTGCGCATGCTCCAGGGCCTGGCGCTGGGCGGCGAATACGGCGGCGCGGCGATCTACGTGGCCGAGCACGCCCCGGCGAACAAGCGCGGCAGCTACACCAGCTGGATCCAGTCCACCGCCACCGGCGGCCTGCTGTTGTCGCTGCTGGTGATCCTCACCTGCCGCCAACTGACCGGCGATGAGTTCGAAACCTGGGGCTGGCGCCTGCCGTTCCTGCTGTCGATCGTGCTGCTGGGCATTTCCACCTGGATTCGCCTGTCGATGCAGGAGTCTCCGGCGTTCCTGAAGATGAAGGCCGAGGGCAAGACCAGCAAATCGCCGCTCAAGGAGTCCTTCACCAACTGGAAGAATCTGCGCATCGTCCTTACCGCGCTGTTCAGCATCAACGCCGGGCAGGCGGTGACCTTCTACACCGCGCAGTTCTATGTGCTGTTCTTCCTCACCCAGGTGCTGAAGGTGGACGGCGCCCTGGCCAACGAACTGCTGATCGTCGCCCTGGTGATCGGCGCGCCGTTCTTCGTGGTGGCCGGCTGGCTGTCCGACAAGATCGGCCGCAAGCCGGTGCTGCTGGCGGGCCTGGCGCTGGCGGCGGTGGGCTACTTCCCGCTGTTCCAGGCGCTGACCCATTACGCCAACCCGCAGATCGACCAGGCCTCGCGCACGGCGCCGATCACCGTGATGGCGGACCCGGCGACCTGTACCTTCCAGTTCGACCCGGTGGGCAAGGCCAAATTCGACAGCCCCTGCGACCAGGTGAAGACGCTGCTGGTGAAGAGCGGCGTGCCCTACAGCAGCGAGGCCGCGCCGGCCGGTAGCGGCGTGGTGGTGACGGTAGGCGAGAAACGCATCGAAGGCTTCGACGCCGCCGCCCTGAGCGCCGCGGTGAAGGAGGCGGGCTACCCGGCCAAGGCGGATTCGTCGATGGTCAACAAGGGCATGGTGATCACCATCCTGGTGGCGTTGGTGCTGATCTCCTGCCTCTGCTACGGCCCGCTGGCGGCGCTGATGGTGGAGCTGTTCCCGACCCGCATCCGCTACACCTCGCTGTCGCTGCCGTACCACATCGGCAACGGCTGGTTCGGCGGCCTGCTGCCGACCCTGTCGTTCGCGCTGGTGGTGTACACCGGGGATATCTTCTACGGCCTGTGGTACCCGGTGCTGATCGCGGCGGTGAGCCTGGTCTGTGCGCTGCTGTTCCTGCGCGAGACGCGCCACAACGACATCCATGCCGATTGATCGGTGAGCTTTTCACGAAGGGCGCCTGCGGGCGCCCTTCGTGTTCATCCGGCGCGATCCGGGCTCGCCTGGGCGGCGCCGCTGGAATACCCTTGCCGCATTGCCCGGTGCGCGTTGCGCCGGGGCCCTTTGCGGAGATCCAGCGAACATGAGTCAGGCATTCCTCACCGTTACCGTCAGCGCCGAGCACTGGGGGCGTGAAACCGAGGCGGTGGACAACCCGCGCGTGCCGGCCAGCCTGAGCGCGCCGGAGCCGGGCATCATCAAGCTGAGCTTCGACGGCCAGTTGGATGCGCCGGAGGAGCCCACCCATGTCTGCGTGACGCTGGACAACGGGTTGTCCTACTACGGCGAAATCCGCGATGGCGCGGCGAACGAACAGGGCGGTTGGCTGACGTTCGAGGGAGAGTTGATCGATCTGGAAGGGTTCTGAGTCCTCAACGGGGGCCTTGGGGGGCATACCGGTCAGGCCCGGCACGGCTCCCGTAGGAGCGGACTCTGTCCGCGATGCTCTTCTGAGTTGGGTGTTTCTGCGCCGCTTCGGCGTGGGCTGAGAGATTTTGTTTCGCCCCCTCGGGCGACCCACTTTGGCAAACGACCCAAAGTGGGCAAAAGTCTCTGCCCCATCATCCGGGTCCCGCTTCGCGGGACTCCCCTCGCTCCATCGAAGTTTCAGGGGCCCGCGTCGACGGGCCATCCATGGCCCAACGACGCTCTCGCGGCATCCATGCCGCTCAACCCCTGAAACTCCGATTCCACTCGGCCTCCTGAAGGGGCGCTCCGGAGTGCGCGGATACTTCGCTGGAAATCCTCAATAGCCAGAGCCAGAGCCAGAGCCAGAGCCAGAGCCAGAGCCAGAGCCAGAGCCAGAACGGGAGTGCTCTTCGTAGGAGCGGACCTTGTCCGCGAAATCCATCGCGGATGACTCGGTGTCCCCTGGTGAACACCGGCGTCGTACGCCCGCGCAATTGCGGGCTCTGTCCTCGACGCATCGACAAAACGCGCCCAATAAAAAACCGGCCACACGGGCCGGTTTTTTACTGGCTGTGGATGACCCTCACTGCCGCGGGATCATGCCCTCGATGCGCTTGGCAAAGGCATTGGCCAGGTCGCCGTCGGCGAGCAGCAGCAGGTAGTCGTGATCCGACTTGGCCGCCGGGGCGATGCGGTATTTCAGGGTGCCGGACGCCACCTGCCCAACCACCGGTACCGACAGCGTGCCGACGCATTCCAGCACGCCGCTGTCCGGGTCCTTCTCGATGATCGCCACGTCCTTCAGCTCGGCCTTGGTCAGGGCATCGGCCTGACTGGACAGCGCCCCACTGAGGAAGATCTTCACCAGTTGGTTCTTCACGTCGTCCGACCCGCAGACCTTGGCCTGGTTACTGCCACCGCAGGCGCTCAACAGCGCAGCAGCAGCCAGCACGGCCGACAATTTCAATACCTTCATCTATCCACCCCGTGGCGTTCCATGATGGCCATTAGATACGTCAGCGTAGGAAAAATTCCCTGATTAGACGACAAATCGCGCCACCATGCCGTTCAGGTCCACCGCCAGGCGTGACAGTTCCTGGCTCGCCGCGCTGGTCTGGGTGGCGCCGGCGGAGGTCTGGGTGGCCAGGTCGCGGATCGCCAGCAGGTTGCGGTCCACCTCACGAGCCACCTGGGCCTGCTCCTCGGTGGCGCTGGCGATCACCAGGTTGCGCTCGTTGATCTGCGACATGCGCTCCAGAATCACCTCCAGCGAGGCGCTGGCTTCCTCGGTGCGGGCTACGGTGCGTTCGGCATGGGCGCTGCTGCTGAGCAGGGCGGCCACGGTCTGGTCGCTGCCGGTCTGGATGGCCGAGACCAGTTCCTCGATTTCACGGGTGGAACTCTGGGTGCGCTGCGCCAGCGAGCGGACTTCGTCGGCGACCACCGCGAAACCGCGCCCGGCTTCGCCCGCCCGCGCCGCTTCGATGGCGGCGTTGAGCGCCAGCAGGTTGGTCTGCTCGGCGACGCTGCGGATCACTTCCAGCACCTTGCCGATGTTCTGGGCCTGGTTGGCCAGCGTCTCGGCCTGCTGCGAGGCGCTGCCGACCTCGCCGGCCAGGGCGCCGATGGAGTTGGAGGTCTCATGTACCCGGCCTTGCCCGGAGCGGGCGGCCTCGATGGCCTCGCGGGAGGCGGCGGAGGTCGAGGCGGCATTGTTTGCCACTTCCTCGACGGCGCTGGTCATCTGGTTGACGGCCGTGGCGGCCATCTCGATCTGGTCGCTCTGCTGCTGTAGCGCACGGCTGCTCTGTTCCATCACACTGTTCATCTCTTCGGCGGCGGAGGCGAGCTGGCTGGCGGAGTTGCCAATGCCGCGGATGGTTTCGCGCAGTTGCCCCTGCATGTCGGCGAGGGCATTGAGCAGTTGCGCCGGCTCGTCGCGGCCCTCGACGCTGAAGCGTTGGCTGAGGTCGCCGCCGGCGATGGTCTGCGCCACCCGCACCGCCTGCGCAATCGGCACCACGATGCTGCGGGTGAGCTGCCAGGCCAGTACCACGGTCAGCGCGATGCTCAGGAGCAGGACGCCGGCGACCACCAGGCGGCTGTTCCGGTACTGCTGAACAGCGCGCTCGGTAGCGGCAGCGGCGCCGTGTCGGTTGAATTCGATCAGCGTGGTCAGGCGCTGGTTGAGCTCTTTCCCTTGCTGGGCGATGTTGCCGTTGAGCACTTGCAACGCGCCTTCGCGGTCGTCCCGGCTGACCTTTTCCAGCAACTGGTCGATGTGCCCGAGATAGGCGTCCAGGGTGCGCGTCAGCTCATCAGTGTGCTGTTGTTCCTCCGCGCTGAGGATCAGGCGACTGTAGTCGCGCAGTACGTTTTCCTTGCTCCGGCGGGCGTCGGCGATCAGGTCGAGGCTGCGCTGCCGGGCGGCGGCGTCCTGGCTGACCAGCAGGCGCATCGACTCCAGACGGATGCGGGCGACGTCGTTGGACAACTGGGTCATGTGGTTGAGACTCAGCAGCCAGTTGTTGTCGATCTCTTCCGAGGCGGCGCGCAGGGTGGACAGCTTGAGCAGCGAGAACGCGCCGAGGAACACCAGCAACAGGCCCATGACGGCAAAACCCAGCGACGCACGACGACCGATACTCATGCTTCTGTACATAGCGAATTCCCTTTCTGTCGTTGGCACAAAATAATGGCGCAGTGACATTATTGACGCCTTTCTTCAGGGCGCCGGCACAACAAGACGAACGGACAGAGAATTCTGTCAGCCCGCGGTGGGCGGGCATTTCAGTCCAGCGTCAGCCAGGCCAGCACGGCGTAGCGGCTGACCTTGGCCAGGGTCACCAGCAGCAGGAAACGCCAGAGCGGCTCGCGCATCACTCCGGCGATCAGGGTCAGCGGATCACCGATCAGCGGCGCCCAGCTCAGCAGCAACGACCAGCAGCCAAAGCGCCGGTAGCGCGCCTGGGCCTTTTCCAGTGCTTGCCGGCTGAGCGGGAACCAGCGCTTGTCGTGCCAGCGCTCGATGCCGCGCCCCAGCAACCAGTTGACCAGCGAGCCGAGCACGTTGCCCAGGCTGGCGACCAGCAGCAGCGACCAGGGCGGGTACTGCCCGCCGAGCAGCAGGCCGACCAGCACGGCTTCCGATTGCAGGGGCAGCAGGGTGGCGGCGCCGAAGGCCGAGAGGAACAGGCCGGCATGGGCGGCCAGGGCGAGGGACAGCATGGATGACGTTCGACGACCTTCCGTGGCGGGAAAGAATGCAGGGGGGGTTTTGGAATAAATGTGCTGGAAATTTGGAATAAAGAGGTGAGCTTTATGCGTCTCCAGATACTATATGTCCTATCTTGCTGAGGAATTAGTAGGAATTTGCATTTGCGAGCCTAAGCTCTTTCGGATGCACTTCCATCGGCATGTCTCGAACATCTCTGGGGAACGCTGTGAAGAACTGGACTCTACGCCAACGCATCCTGGCCAGCTTTGCTGTCGTCATCGCGATCATGCTGCTGATGGTGGTGATCTCCTATATCCGCCTGCTGGACGTGGAAGAAAGCACGAAGCGGGTCAGCGAGGACGCCATGCCGGGTACCTACGCCCTGACCACCGTACGCTCGGCCTGGACCGACAGTATCCTGATGGTGCACATGCTGGTCGGCCTGAACGACGACAAGCCGCTCGACGCAACGGACCGCCAGGCGTTCATCTCCAACCGTGACGTGCTGTTCGAGCGCATCGCCAAGTACGAAGTGACCATCCATGAGGATGACGATCGTCAGCTGCTGGGGCGCTTCAAGCAGGAGGCGCAGAGCTACGAAACGATACTGGACCAGATGCTGAATACCTACGGCGAGGACCGCGCCGCGGCACGCAAGATGATTCTGGATAAGCTGGACCCGGCTTGGGATGCGGGGCGAAAGACGCTCAACGAGCTGATCGACCTGAACAAGCGGATTGCCGATGTGGCGGCTGAGGACATCGTCGTCGAAGTGCAGCGGGCCAAGCTCATCATGCTGGTGTCGCTGCTGCTGGCCATCGTCGTGGCGGCAATCTGCGGCCTCATGCTGATGCGCGCCATTACCGAGCCGGTTCGGCAGGTGGTACGCGGATTGGGCTCGATGGGCAGTGGCGACCTGACCACCCGCCTGGCGCTGGAGCGCAACGACGAGTTTGGCGTGATCGAGACCGGTTTCAACGGCATGGCCGAGGAGCTCAAGTCGCTGGTGGCGCAAGCGCAGCGCTCGGCGATCCAGGTCACCACTTCGGTGACCGAGATCGCAGCGACCTCCAAGCAGCAGCAGGCCACCGCCACCGAGACAGCCGCCACCACCACCGAGATCGGCGCCACCTCGCGGGAGATCGCCGCCACCTCGCGCGACCTGGTGCGCACCATGACCGAGGTTTCCTCGGCTGCCGAACAGACCTCCACCCTGGCCGGTTCCGGCCAGTTGGGCCTGGCGCGCATGGAAGAGACCATGCACCACGTGATGGGCGCCGCCGAGCTGGTCAACGCCAAGCTGGCGATCCTCAATGAGCGCGCCGGCAACATCAACCAGGTGGTCACCACCATCGTCAAGGTGGCCGACCAGACCAACCTGCTCTCGCTCAACGCCGCCATCGAGGCGGAGAAGGCCGGCGAGTACGGCCGTGGTTTCGCCGTGGTGGCCACCGAGGTGCGCCGCCTGGCCGACCAGACCGCCGTGGCCACCTACGACATCGAGCAGATGGTGCGCGAGATCCAGTCTGCCGTGTCCGCCGGCGTGATGGGCATGGACAAGTTCTCCGAGGAAGTACGCCGCGGCATCGCCGAAGTGGGCCAGGTCGGCGAGCAGTTGTCGCAGATCATCCAGCAGGTGCAGGCGCTGGCGCCGCGCGTGCAGATGGTCAACGAGGGCATGCAGGCCCAGGCCACCGGCGCCGAGCAGATCAACCAGGCACTGGTGCAACTGGGCGAGGCCACCGGGCAGACCGTGGAATCGCTGCGCCAGGCCAGCTTCGCCATCGATGAGTTGAACCTGGTAGCCAACGGACTGCGCAATGGCGTCTCCCGCTTCAAAGTCTGACGCAGCGGTGGCGGGCAGGCTCTACCTGCAGTTCCGCCTCGGTGCGGACCGCTACGCGCTGGACGTGCAGGACGTCCTCGAAGTGCTGCCCCTGCCGGCGCTCAAGCGTCTGCCCGAGGCACCGGCCTGGGTCGCCGGGCTGTACGCCCATCGAGGCGAACTCCTGCCGGTGCTCGACCTCAGTCAGCTCGCCTTCGGCCACAGCGCACCCCGGCGCACCAGCACACGCCTGGTGCTGGTGCGCTATCGCGCGGCGGTGCAGGCCGTCGAGCAGCACCTGGGACTGATCCTGGAGCAGGCCACCCATACCCTGCGTCGTGATCCGGCGGCGTTTCGCGACTATGAACTGGATAACGGCGGCGCCCGTTACCTCGGCCCGGTGCTGGAGGACGAGCAGGGGCTGTTGCAGCGCGTGCGGGTCGACCAGTTGCTCACCGAAGAGGCGCGCGAGCGTCTGCTGCGCGACGCGGGGAGTGCGGCATGACTGACCCGCGCATCGCCCAGCTGCTCAAGGAGCGCATCGGCCTGGATGCGGAGTCCGTCGGCGAGGCGGTGATCGGCCGCGCCATACGCCAGCGCAGCACCAAGGTTGCCGGGGGGGATGTCGGGCTTTACTGGGAACGCCTGCAGGCGTCCGCCGAAGAGGTGCAGGCGCTGATCGAAGCGGTGATCGTCCCGGAAACCTGGTTCTTCCGCTACCCGGAGTCCTTCGCCGCGCTGGCCCAGCTAGCCGGTCGCCGCGTCTGCGAGCTGGCCGGGGCGCGCCCCTTGCGCCTGCTCAGCCTGCCGTGTTCGTCGGGCGAGGAGCCCTATTCGATGGTCATGGCGCTGCTCGATGCGGGGCTGGCCCCTTCGGCCTTCCAGGTCGACGCGCTGGACGTCAGCCGCTCGGTGCTCGAGCGCGCCGAGGAGGGCCGCTATGGCCGCAACTCCTTCCGTGGCGACAACCTGAGCTTCCGTGACCGCTATTTCGCCGGCGAGAACGGTGACTTCCAGATCAGCGAGGCGGTGCGGGCGAAGGTGCAGTTTCGAGTGGGCAACTTGCTGGCGCCCGCGCTGCTGGCCGACGAGGCGCCCTATGACTATGTGTTCTGCCGCAACCTGCTGATCTATTTCGACCGCGTTACCCAGGAGCGGGTGGTGGACGTGCTGCGCCGCCTGGCCCGCGAGGACGGGGTGCTGTTCATTGGCCCCGCCGAGGCCAGCCTGTTGTCTCGCCAGGGGCTGCGACCGCTGGGCGTGGCGCAGTCCTTCGCCTTTCCGCTGGACAATCCGGCGCCGTCGGCGCGGCCGGCCTTCGTGCCGCCCTCGCCCAAGCACACACCGATGCCGCCCAGTCCAGGCGCCGCGCCGGCCCGCCCGCGCCATCCGAGGCCGAGCACCCCGGTGCCCGCTCCGGTCCCGCCCCAGCGCGCCGTGCCGGCCAGCAGCGGTCTGGCGGACATCGCCCGGCTGGCCAATTCCGGGCAGACCGCCGAGGCCCGCCAGCGTTGCGAGGCGTTGCTCGCGGAGCAGGGGCCCAGCGCCGAAGCCTTCTACTGGCTGGGGCTGCTCAGCGACGCTCAGGGGCAGGGGGCGCAGGCGCAGGGCTACTACCGCAAGGCGCTGTACCTGCAACCCGATCATCAGGAAAGCCTCCTGCATCTGGCCGCGCTGCTCGCCGCCCAGGGCGACACGGAGGGAGCCCGGCGCCTGCAGGAGCGCGCCGCGCGAGGAGTGAAGCGCGATGCCTGAGCACGACTATGAGTTGCAACTGGATGCCCGCGCCGAACCGGTGGACGACTGCTGGAATCGCATTGGCGTGCGCGGCGACAAATCCTGCCCGCGCCTGGTCGAGCACATCCACTGTCGCAACTGCCCGGTCTACGCGGCAGCCGCCATTCGCCTGCTGGACCGTTATTCGCTGGGCGACGAGTCCACCGTGGGGGCGCCGCAGGCCGATGACGCGGCGCCGGCGGAGGGGCGTGCCTACCTGATCTTCCGCCTCGGTGATGAATGGCTGGGGCTGCCGACCCGCGCCCTGGCGGAGGTCGCCTCCGAGTCGGCGGTGCACTCGCTGCCGCACCAGCGCTCGCCGGCATTGCTGGGCGTGGCGAACGTGCGCGGCACCCTGGTGGCCTGCATCTCCCTGGGCGAACTGCTCGGCCTCGACCGTCGCACCGCCGCCACCGAAGGCCGGCGGGTGGTGCCGCGCATGCTGATCCTGGCGGCTGCCAGCGGTCCGGTGCTGTCGCCGGTGGATGAAGTGGACGGCATTCACACCCTGGACAGCGATGCCGTGATCGCTGCTTCCGGGCAGTCGCTGGCGGCCAACGATCGTTTCACCCACGGCGTGTTGCAGTGGAGCGGACGCAGTGTCCGCCTGCTCGACCCCGAGGCGTTGCTCGAAGCCGCCACCCGGAGCCTTGCATGACGCCGGACCAGATGAAGGATGCCTCGATGCTGGAGCTGTTCCGCCTGGAGGCGGAGGCCCAGACGCAGGTGCTCAACCAGGGCCTGTTGGCGCTGGAGCGCAACCCGACCCAGGCCGACCAGCTGGAAGCCTGCATGCGCGCCGCCCATTCGCTCAAGGGCGCGGCGCGGATCGTCGGGTTGGATGCCGGCGTGCAGGTCGCCCACGTGATGGAGGATTGCCTGGTCGGCGCCCAGGAAGGGCGCTTGCTGTTGGCGCCGGAGCACATCGATGCGCTGCTGGCCGGCACCGATATCCTGCTGCACATCGCCGATGCCCAGGCTGAGCGCGCTGAGCAGGCCCAACAGGCGGTCCCGGCCATGGTGGAACGCCTGCAGGGGCTGGTGAGCGGGCAGACTCCGATCCGCAGCACATCTCCCGCGCCGTCGCCGACCCCTGTGCCCCTGGAGGCGCCTCCACCCGAGCCGACGGTCGAGCCCGAGCCCGCCAGCGAGCCGCCGCCGCGCCGTCGCGCCAACGACATGGATGACGCCGGAGATCGCGTCCTGCGGGTCACCGCCGAACGCCTGAACCAGTTGCTCGACTATTCCAGCAAGGCGCTGGTGGAGTCCCAGCGGCTGAAGCCGCTGCTCGACTCGCTGCAGCGCCTGAAGCGCGTGCAGGCCAGCGCCAGCCGCGTGCTCGACGGCGCCCGCGATGCCGTCGGCGGCGCCAATCTCGATCCCGAGGCCCAGGCTTACCTGGCCGACGCGCGGAGGTTGGTCGGCGAGTGCCAGCAACTGCTCAGCGAACAGATCGCCGAGCTCGACGAGTTCAGCTTCAAGGCGGGCCAGCGCGCCCAGTCGCTCTACGACACCGCGCTGGCCTGCCGCATGCGGCCCTTCTCCGATGTGCTCAGCGGGCAGACCCGGATGGTCCGCGACCTCGGCCGCTCGCTGGGCAAGAGCGTGCGCCTGGAGGTGCAGGGCGTTTCCACCCAGGTCGACCGCGAGGTGCTGGAGAAGCTCGAAGCGCCGCTTACTCACCTGCTGCGCAATGCCGTCGACCATGGCATCGAATCCCCCGAGGCGCGGCGCCAGGCCGGCAAGCCGGAGGAGGGGACCATCCAGCTGCTGGCCCGGCACCATGCCGGAATGCTGGTCCTGGAGCTGCACGACGACGGCGCGGGCGTGGATCTCGACCGCCTGCGCACGGCCATCATCCGCCGCCAGCTGTCCACCGAGGAGACCGTGGCGCGGCTGACCGAGGACGAGCTGCTGACCTTCCTGTTCCTGCCCGGCTTCAGCATGCGCGAGCAGGTCACCGAGGTGTCCGGCCGTGGCGTTGGTCTGGATGCCGTGCAGCACATGGTGCGCCAGCTGCGCGGCGGCATCCGCATGGAGCAGGTGAGCGGGCAGGGCGCGCGCTTCCACCTGGAAGTGCCGCTGACGCTGTCCGTGGTGCGCAGCCTGGTGGTGACCATCGGCGGCGAAGCCTATGCCTTCCCGCTGGCGCACATCGAGCGCATGCGCCGCCTGGCGCCGGACGAGATCGTCCAGCTCGAAGGCCGCCAGCAGTTCTGGCACGAGGGCCGGCACCTCGGCCTGGTCGCGGCCAGCCAGTTGCTGCAACGCCCCGAGGGGGGCGCCAGCGACGACGAGATCGCCGTGGTGGTGATTCGTGAGCGCGACATGGCCTACGGCGTGGCGGTGGAGCGCTTCATCGGCGAGCGGACCCTGGTGGTGCTGCCGCTCGATCCGCGCCTGGGCAAGGTGCAGGATGTTTCCGCCGGCGCCCTGCTGGACGACGGCACACCGGTGCTGATCCTCGATGTCGAGGACATGCTGCGTTCGGTGGAGAAGCTGCTGGCTACCGGTCGCCTGGAACGCATCGACTCCAGCAGCCGCCTGAGCGGCTCGGCGCGCAAGCGCGTGCTGGTGGTGGACGACTCGCTCACCGTGCGCGAGCTGGAGCGCAAGCTGCTGCTGGGCCGCGGCTACGATGTAGCGGTGGCGGTGGATGGCATGGACGGCTGGAACGCCCTGCGTTCGGAGCATTTCGACCTGGTCATCACCGATATCGACATGCCGCGCATGGACGGTATCGAGCTGGTGACCCTGATTCGCCGCGACAACCGCCTGCAGTCGCTGCCGGTGATGGTGGTGTCCTACAAGGACCGCGAAGAAGACCGACGGCGCGGGCTCGACGCCGGCGCCGACTATTATCTGGCCAAGGCCAGCTTCCACGATGAGGCCCTGCTGGATGCGGTGGTCGACCTGATCGGAGGTGCATAGTGCGGATAGGGATCGTCAACGATATGCCCCTGGCGGTGGAGGCGATGCGCCGCGCGCTGGCGTTCGAGCCGGCGCACCGCGTGATCTGGGTCGCCTCCAATGGCGCCGAGGCGATCGAGATGTGCGCCGCGCAAAGGCCCGATGTGGTGCTGATGGACTTGCTGATGCCGGTGATGGATGGCGTCGAGGCCACCCGCCGGATCATGGCCCAGAGCCCCTGCGCGATCATCGTGGTCACCGTCGACCTGGAACAGAACATGACCCGGGTGTTCGACGCCATGGGCCATGGCGCGGTGGACGCGGTGAACACCCCGGCCATCGGCGCCGGCGATGCCCAGGAGGCGGCCCGTCCGCTGCTGCGCAAGCTGCAGAACCTCGTCTGGCTGAATGCGCCGCGCGATACCCGTCCGACCACCACCATCGAGCCGCTGCGCAAGGGCGGCGGCGCGCGCAAGCTGGTAGCCATCGGCTCCTCTGCCGGCGGGCCGGCGGCGCTGGCCGAACTGTTCAGCCAGTTGCCGGCGAGCTTTCCCGCCGCCGTGGTCGTCGTGCAGCACGTCGATGAGGTGTTCGCCGCCGGCATGGCCGAGTGGCTTTCGACCCAGTCACGCATCCCGGTGCGCCTGGCCCGCCAGGGCGAGCCGCCGCAGCCCGGCTGCGTGCTGCTGGCCGGCACCAATCACCATATCCGTCTGCTGGGCAACGGCGAGCTGGCCTACACCGCCGAACCGAGCAGCCATATCTACCGTCCGTCCATCGACGTGTTCTTCGACAGCGTGGTGGAGAACTGGGGTGGCGACGCCGTTGGCGTGCTGCTCACCGGCATGGGCCGCGACGGTGCCGAAGGACTCAAGCACATGCGCGAGCGTGGCTTCTTCACCCTGGCCCAGGATCAGGGCAGCAGTGCCGTCTACGGCATGCCAAAGGCCGCAGCGGCGATCGGCGCCGCCGTGGAGATACGTGCGCTGGGCGACATCGCTCGCCGTCTCGCCGACGTCTGCGGCTAGGAGCTTTCATGAACCCGACACAGAGTAACTACCCCGTGACCACTCCAGGCGATTCCGCCGTGATGGTGTTGCTGGTCGACGACCAGCCGATGATCGGCGAGGCCGTGCGCCGCGCCCTGGCGGACGATCCCAGCATCGATTTCCACTTCTGCGCCGATCCGCAGCAGGCGATTGCCCTGGCGATCCAGATCAAGCCGACGGTGATTCTCCAGGACCTGGTGATGCCCGGTGCCGACGGCCTGGCGCTGGTGCGCGACTACCGTGCCAACGTGGCGACCCGCGACATCCCGATCATCGTCCTGTCGACCAAGGAGGAGCCGTCGGTGAAGAGCGCGGCCTTCTCCGCCGGGGCCAATGACTACCTGGTCAAGCTGCCGGACGCCATCGAACTGGTGGCGCGCATCCGCTACCACTCGCGCTCCTACCTGGCGCTGCTGCAGCGCGACGAGGCCTATCGCGCGCTGCGCGAAAGCCAGCAGCAGCTGCTGGAAACCAATCTGGTGCTGCAGCGGCTGATGAATTCCGACGGCCTCACCGGGCTGTCCAACCGCCGCCATTTCGACGAATACCTGGAGATGGAGTGGCGCCGCGCCCAGCGCGAGCAGAGCCAGCTATCGATCCTGCTGATCGACGTGGACCACTTCAAGCCCTACAACGACACCTTCGGCCACGTGCAGGGCGACGAGGCGCTGCGCCAGGTGGCGGCGGCGATCCGCGCCAGTTGCAGCCGTCCGTCGGACCTGCCGGCACGCTACGGCGGCGAGGAGTTCGTCCTGGTGCTGCCAGGTACCTCGCCAGGCGGTGCGCGCCTGCTGGCGGAAAAGCTGCGGCGCTCGGTGGAGGACCTGGGGATCGCCCACGAACTGCCGCAACCCGGCGCGCCGCTGACCATCAGCATCGGCGTGGCCACCATGACGCCGCAGGCCGGCCAGCCTTACCGCCAGTTGATCGAGATGGCCGACGAGGCGCTCTACAACGCCAAACATGGCGGCCGCAACCAGGTGGGGATCGCGGGCTGAGCGACGGAGGAGGGCGGTGGAAACGACGGCGGTGCTTTGTCGTAAAGCCTGAAAGGCTTGCGAAAAATCACGTATACTTGCCGGCTTTTCTACGCCCTTTACCCGTGAGAGATGCCCGTCATGGAAATCCAACCGATCCTCAACAGCATCAAGGACCTCTCCGACCGTACCCAGTCCATTCGGGGGTATCTTTGACTACGATCTGAAACATGATCGTCTGATCGAAGTAAACCGCGAGCTGGAAGACCCGGCGGTCTGGAACAAGCCCGAATACGCCCAGAACCTGGGCCGCGAGCGCGCCATGCTGGCGCAGATCGTCGAAACCCTCGACGAGCTCACCGGCGGTCTGGCCGACTCCCGCGACCTGCTGGACATGGCGGTCGAGGAGAACGACGAAGGCGCCGTCGGCGACGTCGAGACCGAAGTCCAGCGCCTGCGCGAGATCCTCGAGAAGCTGGAGTTCCGCCGCATGTTCAGCGGCGAGATGGACCCGAACAACGCCTACCTGGACATCCAGGCCGGTTCCGGCGGTACCGAAGCCCAGGACTGGGCCAACATGCTGCTGCGCATGTACCTGCGCTGGGCCGACAAGCACGGCTTCAGCGCCGAGATCGTCGAACTGTCTGAAGGCGAAGTCGCCGGCATCAAGGGCGCCACCGTGCACATCAAGGGCGAATACGCCTTCGGCTGGCTGCGCACCGAGATCGGCGTGCACCGCCTGGTGCGCAAGAGCCCGTTCGACTCCGGCAACCGTCGTCACACCTCGTTCACCGCGGTGTTCGTGTCGCCGGAAATCGACGACAACATCGAGATCGAGATCAACCCGGCCGACCTGCGCATCGACACCTACCGCTCCTCCGGCGCGGGCGGTCAGCACGTGAACACCACCGACTCGGCGGTGCGTATCACCCACGTACCGACCAATACCGTGGTGGCGTGCCAGAACGAACGCTCCCAGCACGCCAACAAGGACACCGCCATGAAGATGCTGCGGGCCCGGTTGTACGAGCAGGAGATGCAGAAGCGCAATGCCGCCTCGCAGGCGCTGGAAGACTCCAAGTCCGATATCGGCTGGGGCCACCAGATCCGCTCCTACGTGCTCGACCAGTCGCGCATCAAGGACCTGCGTACCGGCGTGGAACGCAGCGATTGCGACAAGGTGCTGGATGGCGACCTGGACGAATATCTGGAAGCCAGCCTGAAACAGGGCCTGTGATCCGCACCCGCAGGGGCGGGCCGGGCGGCCCGCTCCTGCCAGTAACCCCATTTGATTTAGACGCCAGGCAGATAGAACGACCATGAGCGACCAACAACTCGACGCTACCGAACTGCAACAGGAAGAAAACAAGCTGATCGCCCAGCGCAAGGAAAAGCTTGCCGCCGTGCGTGAAGCCAAGGCCATCGCCTTCCCCAACGACTTCCGCCGCGCGAACTACTTCGCGGACCTGCAGAAACAGTACGAAACCGCGACCAAGGAAGAGCTGGAAGCCGCAGCCATCCCGGTCAAGGTCGCCGGTCGCATCATGCTCAACCGCGGTTCCTTCCTCGTCCTGCAGGACAGCAGCGGCCGCCTGCAGGCCTACGTCAACCGCAAGACCCTGCCGGAAGAGACCCTGGCCGAGATCAAGACCTGGGACCTGGGCGACATCATCGGCGCCGAAGGCACCCTGGCCCGTTCCGGCAAGGGCGACCTGTACGTCGAGATGACCAGCGTGCGCCTGCTGACCAAGTCCCTGCGCCCGCTGCCGGACAAGCACCACGGCCTGACCGACACCGAGCAGCGCTACCGCCAGCGCTACGTCGACCTGATGGTCAACGAGGAGACCCGTCACACCTTCCGCGTGCGTTCCCAGGTCATCGCCCACATCCGTCGCTTCCTGTCCGATCGCGGCTTCCTCGAAGTGGAAACCCCGATGCTGCAGACCATCCCCGGCGGCGCGGCGGCCAAGCCCTTCCAGACCCACCACAACGCGCTGGACATGGCCATGTTCCTGCGTATCGCCCCGGAGCTGTACCTCAAGCGCCTGGTGGTCGGTGGCTTCGAGAAGGTCTTCGAGATCAACCGCAACTTCCGTAACGAAGGCGTCTCGACCCGGCACAACCCCGAGTTCACCATGCTCGAGTTCTACCAGGCCTACGCCGACTACGAAGACAACATGGACCTGACCGAGGAGCTGTTCCGCGAGCTGGCCCAGGCCGTGCTCGGCAGCACCGACGTGCCCTACGGCGACAAGGTCTTCCACTTCGGCGAGCCGTTCGCCCGCCTGTCCGTGTTTGACGCCATCCTCAAGTACAACCCGGAACTCACCGCGGCTGACCTGAACGACGTCGAGAAGGCCCGCGCCATCGCCAAGAAGGCCGGCGCCAAGGTTCTCGGCCACGAAGGCCTGGGCAAGCTGCAGGTGATGATTTTCGAGGAACTGGTCGAGCACAAGCTGGAACAGCCGCACTTCATCACCCAGTACCCGTTCGAAGTCTCCCCGCTGGCCCGCCGCAACGACAACGACCCGAGCGTCACCGACCGCTTCGAGCTGTTCATCGGTGGTCGCGAGATCGCCAACGCCTACTCCGAGCTCAACGACGCCGAAGACCAGGCCGAGCGCTTCATGCTGCAGGTCAAGGAGAAGGACGCCGGTGACGACGAGGCGATGCACTACGACGCCGACTTCGTCAACGCGCTGGAATACGGCATGCCGCCCACCGCCGGCGAAGGCATCGGCATCGACCGCCTGGTGATGCTGCTGACCAACTCGCCGTCGATCCGTGACGTGATCCTGTTCCCGCACATGCGCCCGCAGGCGTAAGCGCTGGAACTGGGAAAGAGGCCGCCTTCGGGCGGCCTTTTTCGTTCCTGCTCCGCAGCGAAAACGAACCGTAGGAGCGGACCTTGTCCGCGAAATCCGTCGCGGCGGAATGCATGCCGACCGGTAAGCACCTTGGTGTCGCGCCCGGTTCCGCTGGGTGTTCATCCTTCAGTTCCGGATTGGCGGCGGGGGCTTTCGCGGACAAGGTCCGCTCCTACAGGTTCCGGCGCTCGTCCGACGAGTTGAAGTGGCCCGAACGCCCTGTGGCACGTCATACACCCCAGACCGGATATTCCGCCGCCCGCACTGCCATGCCAGACCCGTGCTGTTGCAATGAAACAAGCGCAAGGCGGCGATTGATTCCCCATCGAAAAGCCCGAACAATGCGCCATCAGGCCGCGCCGCCGGAGGTAATGCCAGTGACCCCAGTGTCCCCGCGAGACAGCGCCGCGCAAGTCGCCAGCGCCATCGCCGAAAGTGTCAAATACCAGGGCCGCAAGGCCAGCCGCCAGGGCAGCGAGCAGCGCCGCCAGGCGATCCTCGACGCCGCGCTGCGGATCATCGTCCGCGACGGCGTGCGCGCCGTGCGCCATCGCGCCGTCGCTGCCGAGGCCGGTGTGCCGCTATCGGCCACCACCTACTACTTCAAGGACATCCAGGACCTCATCACCGACACCTTCGCGCTCTTCGTCGAACGCAGCGCCGAGGCGCTTTCGGCGTTCTGGGCCAGCGTCGAGGGCGACCTGCAGGCGATGGCCGCGAGCCTCGGCCAGGACGACCCCCACGCACGCCGCGCGCTGACCGACAATATCGTCGAGCTGGCGATCAAGTACGTGCAGGCGCAACTCACCTCGCGCCGCGAGCACCTGCTGGCCGAGCAGGCGTTCCGCCAGGAGGCGCTGCTCAATCCGAGCCTGATGGAGCTGGCGCAACGGCACCGGCGCATCCTCTCCCTGGGCGTCGTGCATTTCTTCGAAGTGCTCGGCTCGAAGCAGCCGGAACAGGATGCCAAGGTGTTGACGGCCATCATCCTGCAGATGGAGTATCAGGGCCTGCTGGACGGGGCCGAGCACCTGCAGGTCGACGAAATGCGTGCCATCCTTGGCCGCTACCTCGACCTGGTGATGGGCCTGTAAGCACCACAGCATTGCAACCCCGCCATCCGGCGGGGTTTTCTGCTCCCGACGCGATTTTCCCTTCCATATGAGGGGCGGCGGGACCTAAGGAGGGCGTGATGAAAGTCTGGCGTGCACTGCTGCTGTTGAGCATCTGCCTGCTCAGTGGCTGCCTGGTGACGTTCAAGGACCCGATTCCGGCCAACGAGGCTGCGCCGGCCCATCTGCTGGGCCAGTGGTCGCGGGTGAACGAGTACGGCGAGGAGCAGTTCCTCGAGGTCACCCGTTCCGGCTCCAACGTCTATCGCGCGATCAGTTACCTCGACAGCAAGGACAACACCGACAGCGTCGAGGACTTCGGCTTCACCGTCGCTCACCACGGCAAGCGCTGGTACCTCTCGGCCGGATTGCCCAAGAGCATGGGCGGCAACTTCGCCCTGGCCGGCTTCGAGATCACCGACAAGGACGAACTGGTGATCTATAACCTGGATGTCGAGCACATCCTGCAGGACATGGGCGAAGGCGCCCTGAAGGGGCAGAAGGTGGACACCGAGCAGGGCGAGGGCGCCCTGGTGAGCAGTCCGCTGGCCCAGGTGATCGCCTACCTGAACGACCCGGCCAACTCGGACGTGTTCGTCGAAGCCCTGCGCTATTCGCGCGTGACTCCGGGAGAACGGCAATGACGCCGCGCCGCAAGCAGACCTCGCCCACCGAATACCAGCAGATCATCCGCGGTCTGTCCGACCGCATCGTCGAGGCGCAGACGCCGATCCGTGTGCTCGACGCCATCAAGTGGGACGACGGCATCCGCGACGACTTCCTCAAGGGCCGCGGCAAGCACGCGCCCAAGGTCGACCGCAGCTACTACGACGGGCGCCCGCTGGCCTTCGACGCCAGCGCCAAGAAGCAGGAATTCCAGAACATCGAGCGTGACATCACCCGCCACCTGGGGCAGTTCAACCCGGTCGGGCAGATCATGCGGCGCATGTGCAAGGAATACCGCATGGTGATCCGCATGCTCGAAGCGCGTGGCACCCAGGACTTCGGGCTGATTTCCCAGGAGCTCTATGGCTCGGCCTCCGACGCCTTCCACGCCGGCGACCCGACCCTGGCCGACCTCGGCCTGATGCTCTCGGACTACCTGAACAACATCGCCGACCGTGGCGACCTCAAGGACGAGCCCAAGACGCTCACCGCCACGCAGGTGGTGGGGATGCTGCAGGAGCGCCTGAACAAGGTGTTCGACGACAAGGAAGACACCATTCGCGTCTTCGAGTCCGACGGCATCGTTGCGGACGCCGCGGCCGGCGCCGACTACATCAAGGTGCGCGCCGACGCGCTGTTCAACGAGCGCGACGTGCGCGCGCTGGAGGTCCACGAGGGCCTGGTGCATGTGGGCACCACCCTGAACGGGCTCAACCAGCCGATCTGCACCTTCCTCGCCAAGGGCCCGCCGTCCTCCACCGTGACCCAGGAAGGCCTGGCGATCCTGATGGAAGTGATCGCCTTCGCCTCCTACCCGACGCGCCTGCGCAAGCTCACCAACCGCACCCGCGCCATCCACATGGCGGAGGAGGGGGCGGACTTCCTCGAGGTGTTCCACTTCTACCGCGAGCAGGGCTACAGCATGGAGAGCAGCTACCAGAACTCCAGCCGGGTGTTTCGTGGCTCGACGCCGGACGGCCTGCCGTTCACCAAGGACCTGTCGTATCTCAAGGGCTTCATCCTGATCTACAACTACATCCAGCTCGCCGTCCGCAAGGGCAAGCTGGAACAGATCCCGCTGCTGTTCTGCGGCAAGGCCACCCTGGAGGACATGCGTACCCTGCGCCAGCTGGTGGACGAAGGCCTGGTGGTGCCGCCCAAGTACCTGCCGCCGCAGTTCCGCGACCTCAACGCGCTGTCGGCCTGGATGTGCTTCTCCAACTTCCTCAACCACCTCAGTCTCGACCGCATCGAGGCGGATTACGCCAACATCCTCTGAACGGCGCGCCCGCACGGATTCGCACGGGCGGCCAGGAGTGCCCGCTATGCCCAGCCATGACCTCGACTACCGCATCCTCGGCGAATCCATGCAGACCGTGGAGATCGAACTGGACCCCGGCGAGACGGTGATCGCCGAAGCCGGCGCCATGAACTACATGACCGGCGGCATCCACTTCGCCGCACGCATGGGCGACGGCTCGGACTCCAGCCTGCTGGGCAAGTTGTGGAGCGCCGGCAAGCGCAAGTTCAGCGGCGAATCGGTGTTCATGACCCACTTCACCAACGAGAGCCAGGACAAGCAGCATGTTGCCTTCGCCGCACCCTATCCCGGCAGCGTGGTGCCGGTGCGCTTGGGCGAGGTCGGCGGCAAGCTGATCTGCCAGAAGGACTCGTTCCTTTGCGCGGCCTATGGCACCAAAGTCGGCATCGCCTTCGCCAAGCGCCTGGGCGCGGGCTTCTTCGGGGGCGAAGGCTTCATCCTGCAGAAGCTGGAGGGGGACGGCCTGGTCTTCGTCCATGCGGGCGGCACGGTGATCCGCCGCGAGCTGAAGAACGAGACGCTGAGGGTGGACACCGGCTGCCTGGTGGCCTTCACCGATGACATCGACTACGACGTGCAGCTGGCCGGCGGCCTGCGCAGCATGCTGTTCGGCGGCGAGGGCATGCTGCTGACCACCCTCAAGGGCACCGGCACCGTCTGGTTGCAGAGCCTGCCGTTCTCGCGCCTGGCCGAGCGCATCTACGACGCCACCTACCGTGCCCGTGAAGAGGTAAGGACCAACTCCGAATGACCGCCCTGCGTCTCTCCCTCGTCACCTGCCTGGCCCTGCTGGCCGGCTGCAGCTCGCTGCTGTTCTATCCCAGCCCCGATGTCGCCATCACCCCCACGCGCGCCAGGCTGGAGTATCGCGACGTCACGCTGACCACCGCCGATGGCGTGAAACTCTCCGCCTGGTGGCTGCCGGCCAAGGCCGGTGTGCCGGTGAAGGGCACCGTGCTGCAGTTGCACGGCAACGGCGGCAACATGGCCTGGCACCTGGGCGGTACGTACTGGCTGCCGGAGCAGGGCTACCAGGTGCTGATGGTCGACTACCGCGGCTACGGCCACTCCGGGGGCGAGCCGAGCCTGCCGGCGATCTACCAGGACATCGACGCCGCCTTCGCCTGGCTGGACAAGGCTCCGGAGGTACAGGGCAAACCGTTGGTCCTACTCGGCCAGAGCCTGGGCGGCGCCATGGCGGTGCACTACCTGGGCGTGCACCCACAGCGGCAGAAGCAGTTGCACGCCGTGGTGCTCGACGGCGTTCCGGCCAGCTACCGGCAGGTAGCGCGCTACACCCTGGGCAATGCCTGGCCGACCTGGCCGCTGCAGGTGCCGCTGTCCTGGGTGGTGCCGGATGGCGACAGTGCGATTCGTTCGATCCCGCGACTTTCTGGCGCACCCGTGCTGTTCTTTCACAGCATCGACGATACCATCGTGCCCCTGGACAACGGCCTGAGCCTCTACAAGGCCGCGCCGCCGCCGAAAGTCTTCCAGCTGACCCGCGGCAACCATGTGGAAACCTTCGGCGAACCGGTCTGGCGCGAAGTGATGTTGCGCTTCCTCGACGATCCGCAGCGCTTCACCGGATTGCGCCGGCTGGCCGAAGTCCCGAACTCGTCAACGCCGGAACCCGCCCCAGCGGATTCCACAGAACAAGGCAAGCCATGAACGACCGCAATCCGATCTCGTACATTCTCACCGTCATCGCCACCATCTTCGTGTCGGTCGGCACGCTCTGGTACTACGGTTACCTGCACTTCGCCAAACCCGAGGATGCGCTGGAGCTGAGCCAGTTCACCATGCTGAAGAGCATTCCCGGCCAGGACACCAAGCTGGCGCTGGACCCGGCCGACCAGCAGGCGCAGTGCATCGACGGCGTGCTGGTGATGTTCGACATGACCCAGAAGGGCCTGACCGGCGTGCTGGTCGACGGCCGCAAGCGTGCCGTACGCTGCATGGGTCAGGAGACTCCCCAGCAAGTGAAGTGACGGGAGAACCCTGGCGCCGCTGACAAGGGAGGAAGCAGCATGAGCCACCCCGAAGTCCGCGTCTGGCAGGGCGACATCACCCGTCTCGACCTCGACGCCATCGTCAATGCCGCCAACAGCTCGCTGCTGGGCGGCGGTGGTGTCGACGGCGCCATCCACCGCGCCGCCGGCCCCGAACTGGTCGCCGCCTGCCGCCCGCTGGGTGGCTGCCGGACCGGCGAGGCGAAGATCACCCCCGGTTTCCGCCTGCCGGCGCGTTTCGTCATCCACACCGTCGGGCCGGTCTGGCGCGGCGGCGGCCACGGCGAGCCGGAACTGCTCGCCCAGTGCTATCGCAACAGCCTGCAACTGGCCGAGGACAGGGGCCTGGCCAGCATCGCCTTTCCGGCGATCAGCACCGGTATCTATGGCTACCCCGCGGATGCGGCGGCGCAGATCGCCGTCGATGAGCTGCGTCGTGCGCGTCCGGCGACGAGCTCGCTGGAGGCGCTGGTGCTGGTGGCGTTCTCGGCCGAGATGGCGGAGCTGTACCGGCGGTTGTTGGCCTGAGGGTCTATTCGCCGTTGCAGGAGTCTCGTACGTAGGATGGCGTGGAGCGCAGCGATACCCATCGCGGCGGATAACGCTGCGCGTTAATTCGCCCTACAGGCCTCCAGGAGCAGAGCCGGGAGCGTAGGGCGTATAACGTTCGACGTTATACGCCGTTTGACCTTGGCTTCCGGGCGTACCGATTCCATCCCGAGCCCCAGCCATAGGGCGCTCCGAGTTCGACCCAGGCACCCGCTGATGATCGCGGTGTATCGGCGTACAACCGCTAACGGTTGTACGCCCTACGGCGGTTTTCCTCAGCCCTGATAACGCAACAACCGCAACCCGTTGAACACTACCAGCAGGCTGGCGCCCATGTCGGCGAACACCGCCATCCACAGGGTGCCCTCGCCGGCCAGGGTCAGGGCCAGGAACACCGCCTTGATGCCCAGCGCCAGGCTGATGTTCTGGATCAGCACGCGGTGGGTCTGACGCGACAGGCGGATGAAGGATGGCAGCTTGCGCAGATCGTCGTCCATCAGCGCCACGCCGGCGGTCTCGATGGCGGTGTCGGTACCCGCCGCGCCCATGGCGAAGCCGATGTCGGCGCGGGCCAGGGCGGGAGCGTCGTTGATGCCGTCGCCGACCATGCCGACGCGGCGGCCGCCCTCCTGACGCTGCTTCACTTCATTGAGCTTGTCCTCCGGCAGCAGGTTGCCCTGCGCCGCATCGATGCCCACCTGGGCGCCGATGGCAGCGGCGGTGTGCGGGTTGTCGCCGGTGAGCATCAGGGTTTTCACGCCCAGCTCATGCAACTGTGCAACCGCCTCGCGGCTGGTTTCCTTCACCGCATCGGCCACCGCGAACAGGGCCAGCGGACCTTCGGCATCGAGCAGCACGATCACCGTCTTGCCCTGCTGTTCGAGGGCGTCGAGGCGGGCTTCCAGCGCTTTCGAGCAGAGACCGAGTTCCTCCACCAGACGGTGGTTGCCCAGGTGATAGAGACGGCCATCGATCTCGCCCTTCACGCCACGGCCGGGCAGGGCGGTCAGCTCGCCGACGCCGTAGAGCGCGAGATTGTCCGCTTCGGCGGCGCGGGCCACGGCCTGTGAGACCGGGTGATCGGAGCGCGCAGCCAGGCTGGCGGCGAGGATGCGCACGTCGGCTCCGGCCAGTTCACGCAGAGCCGTGTAGTCGGTCTGGCGCGGACGGCCTTCGGTCAGGGTGCCGGTCTTGTCCAGGGCGATCCAGTCCAGCGAGCGGCCCAGTTCGAGGAACACCCCGCCCTTGATCAGGATGCCCAGGCGCGCTGCCGCCGAAAGGCCGCTGACGATGGTCACCGGGGTGGAGATCACCAGCGCGCAGGGGCAGGCGATCACCAGCAGCACCAGGGCGCGGTACACCCAGTCCAGCCAGGCGCCGCCGAAGAACAGTGGCGGCAGCAGGGCGGTGGCGATGGCGATGAGGAACACCACCGGCGTGTAGATGCGCGAGAACTGGTCGACGAAGCGCTGGGTCGGCGCGCGCGAGCCCTGGGCTTCTTCCACTGCGTGGATGATCCGCGCCAGGGTGCTGTCGTCGGCGACGCGGGTGACGCGGTATTCCAGTGCGCTCTCACCGTTGATGGTGCCGGCGAACAGCGTATCGCCCGCCTGTTTCTCCACCGGCAGGCTCTCGCCGGTGATGGGCGCCTGGTTGACGCTGGAGCGACCGTCGAGCACTTCGCCATCCAGTGCGATGCGTTCGCCGGGGCGCACGCGTACCCGCGCACCGAGGGTGACGGACTTGGCGGACAGCTCCTTCCATTCACCGTCCACCTGTACCGTGGCCTGTTCCGGCGCCAGTTGCAGCAGGCCACGAATGGCGTTGCGCGCGCGTTCCAGGGACTTGGCTTCGATCAGCTCGGCGATGGCAAACAGCACGGCGACCATCGCCGCTTCCGGCCACTGGCCGATCAGCATGGCGCCGGTCACGGCGATGCTCATCAGCGCGTTGATGTTCAGGTTGCGGTTCTTCAGCGCGATCCAGCCCTTGCGGTAGGTCGGCAGGCCGGCGCCGAGGATGGCCGCTACCGCCAGCGCTGCCACCAGCCACTGCGGGCCGATGGCGAACCATTCGAAGAACTCCGATGCCGCCGCGGCCACGCCGGCCAGCGCCAGCGGCCACCAGGGTTTCTGCCTGGCGGCGGGGGCCGCGGCCGGGGCATTCTCGTCCAGCGGCTCGGCCTGCATGCCCAGCGAAGCCACCAGTTTCTGCAGCGGTTCGATGCTGTCGAAACGGTGCTGCACCCGCAGCAGGCGCTGCATCAGGTTGAAGTCGAGGCTTTCCACCGCCGACACGCGTCCGAGGGCGTCGCGCAGCAGGCGTTCCTCGGTGGGGCAGTCCATGGCTTCGATGCGCAGGCTGGTCCAGCGCAGCTCGCCGCTGGCTGCGCCGCTCACCGCGGTTGCAGCGTCAAGGGCCAGCGCGCTGCGATCCTCGCCGTGATCGTGATCGTGATCGTGATCGTGATCGTGATCGTGATCGTGGCCATGGTCATGCGCATGATGGGCAGGTGCAGCTGCCGGCGCGCGCAGCAGCGCGCCCTTGTCGCAGCCGCAGCAACTCGCGGCGTCGCTGTGTTGCTGATCCTGGACGGGGCCGTGGATGATCGGCCCCTGGCGATTGGCAGTCATGTCGTCCGTTCCTGTTTGACGAGTTGCCACTGATTGCACACCCTGTAGTAACTACAGAGTCAAGACTGTCTTTAACCAGGAGGTCGAAGATGAGGATCGGTGAACTGGCGAAACTGACCGGTTGCCCGGTGGAGACCATCCGCTACTACGAGCGCGAAGGCCTGCTGCCGGAGCCGTCGCGCAGCGAGGGCAACTACCGGCAGTACGATGCGATCCATGTGGAGCGGCTGTCGTTCATCCGCCATTGCCGTTCGCTGGACATGACCCAGGACGAAATCCGCATCCTGCTCGGCCTGCGCGACCGCCCCGAATCCGACTGCGGCACCGCCAATCGGCTGATCGACGAGCATTTGCACCATGTCGAGGTGCGGATCGCCGAACTGCAATCGCTCAGTCAGCAATTGCGCGACCTGCGCGCTCGTTGCAGCGGCGATGGCAGCAGCGAGGACTGCGGCATCCTGCGCGAGCTGGAGCAGCCGGCGGAGCCGTCGGTGATTCCGGATGCCTGCGCGGAGGCGGGGCATCTGCACGTGCCGGGCGTCCACGGCCGGCATTGACGGCTCCTACAGCTAAAGCAAAGCGCCCCGGCGATTGCCGGGGCGCTTTCTTTCAGGAGTGGTTCGACTCCTTGGCCTCCGTCAGCTCATGCAGGTACTTGCGCGACAGCTGCAGGAAGCGCGGCGTCGGGCCGATGTCCTCGTAGATCGGGTCACCCTGTTCGTCCTGCGCCACCACCTTCTGCCCCTTCACATAGGGGAAGCTCGCTTCCAGCTCTTCCAGCGCCGAGCCGACCAGTTCCCCCAGAAGCTCCTCGACGCTGCGCTTGGGATACATGTCATGCAGGGCGGCCAGCCGCGCGGCGGTTTCCACGTCGAGCGGGATGCTGTAGTGATGCTTGGTCATGCGCCCCCTGGCGTTCTGTTCCCAATGGCGTACCAGATCGCGGATTTTCATGTTCACCTCTGTAGCCCGTTCGTGGCGGGCGTGTAGGACGGGCCTCGTGGGTCCGCCGGCAGGTTTTCCCGATGACCTCGGGATCACTTTGAGCCTAGTCGCTGTCCGAGCTGGATGGCTGGCGTTCGTCGCACGCTTGTCAGCCGGTGTCGCCAGCGGCACTGTAAAACTCTCAGCACAAGGAGACCCGTCATGCCGGATATCGATGCGCGCCTGCGCGAGGACGTTCACCTGTTGGGCGAGTTGCTGGGGCAGACCATCCGCGCCCAGTACGGACAAGGCTTCCTCGACAAGATCGAACTCATCCGCACCGGCGCCAAGGCTGCGCGGCGCGGCTCGGCGGAAGGCGCCCGGCAATTGACGGCGACCCTCGACGCGCTGGGCGAGGACGAACTGCTGCCGGTGGCGCGGGCCTTCAACCAGTTCCTCAACCTGGCCAACATCGCTGAGCAGTACCACCGCATCCGCCGGCGCACGCCCAAGGAGCCGGAGCCCTTCGAGAACCGCGTGCTGGGCGAACTGCTCAGCCGCCTGCGCAAGTCCGGCCTGGGCGCCGAAGGCTTGGCGCGGCAGGTGGCGGCGCTGGAAATCGAGCTGGTGCTGACCGCGCACCCCACGGAAGTGGCACGGCGCACCCTGATCCAGAAATACGACGCCATGTCCGCGCAACTGGCGGCCGACGATCACACCGACCTGCTGCCGGAGGAGCGCGAAGCGGTGCGCGGGCGCCTGCAACGGCTGGTCGCCGAGGCCTGGCACACCGAGGAAATCCGCCGTACCCGGCCGACCCCGGTGGATGAAGCCAAATGGGGCTTCGCGGTCATCGAACACTCCCTGTGGCAGGCGCTGCCGGCTTTCCTCCGGCACGTCGACGCCACCCTGCAACAGACGCTGGGCGAGCGTTTGCCGCTGTCCGTCGCGCCGATCCGCTTCGCCTCCTGGATGGGCGGCGACCGCGACGGCAACCCCAATGTCACTGCTGCCATTACCCGCGAAGTCCTGCTGCTGGCGCGCTGGATGGCCGCCGACCTGTACCTGCGCGATGTCGACAGCCTGGCTTCGGACCTGTCCATGCAGCAGGCCAGCGACGAGCTGCGCGCCGAGGTGGGGGAGGTCGCCGAACCCTATCGCGCACTGCTCAAGCAACTGCGCGAACGCCTGCGCGCCACCCGCGCCTGGGCCGAGCGGGCCATCCACAGCGGCGAGGCGCCGGGCGCGGAGGTGCTGACGGACAACCGCGAGCTGCTCGAACCGCTGCAGCTCTGCTACCGCTCGCTGCAGGACTGCGGTATGGGGGTGATCGCCGAGGGCGCATTGCTCGATTCCCTGCGCCGCGCGGCCACCTTCGGCCTGTTCCTGGTGCGCCTGGACGTGCGCCAGGACTCCACGCGCCACGCCAGGGCAATGAGCGAAATCACCGAATACCTCGGCCTGGGCAACTATGCCGAGTGGGACGAAACCGTGCGCCAGGAATTCCTCCTGGAAGAACTCGCCAGCCGCCGCCCCCTGCTGCCGGCGAACTACGCGGCATCGCCGGAAACCGCCGAAGTCCTGGCGACCTGCCGGGTGGTGGCGGAGGCGCCGGCGGCGTCGCTGGGCTCCTACGTCATCTCCATGGCCGGGCAGCCCTCCGACGTGCTCGCCGTGCAACTGCTGCTCAAGGAGTGCGGACTGCAGCGACCGATGCGCGTGGTGCCGCTGTTCGAGACCCTGGATGACCTGGACAATGCCGGCCCCTGCATCGACCGCCTGCTCAGCCTGGACAGCTACCGCATGGGCCTGGCCGGCCCGCAGGAAGTGATGATCGGCTACTCCGACTCGGCCAAGGACGCCGGCACCCTGGCCGCGGCCTGGGCGCAGTACCGGGCGCAGGAGGCGCTGGTGGAGATCTGCCGCAGCCACGGCGTCGAGCTGCTGCTGTTCCATGGCCGCGGCGGCACCGTCGGTCGTGGCGGCGGTCCCGCCCACGCGGCGATCCTCTCGCAGCCGCCGGGCTCGGTGGCCGGGCGTTTCCGTACCACCGAACAGGGCGAGATGATCCGCTTCAAGTTCGGCCTGCCGGGTATCGCCGAGCAGAATCTCAACCTCTATCTCGCCGCGGTGCTGGAGGCCACGCTGCAGCCGCCGCCGGTGCCTGAGCCCGCCTGGCGCGAGGAGATGGACCGGCTGGCCGCCGATGGCCTCGCCGCCTACCGTGCGGTGGTGCGGGAGAACCCGCAGTTCGTCGACTACTTCCGCGAGGCCACGCCGGAGCAGGAGCTGGGCCGCCTGCCGCTGGGCAGCCGGCCGGCCAAGCGCCGCGAGGGCGGGGTGGAAAGCCTGCGGGCGATTCCGTGGATCTTCGCCTGGACCCAGACGCGCTTGATGCTGCCGGCCTGGCTCGGCTGGGAGGAGGCGCTGCTCAACGCCATCGAGCGGGGCGAAGGGGCGCTGCTGGGTCGCATGCGCAAGGAGTGGCCGTTCTTCACCACCCGTATCGACATGCTGGAGATGGTGCTGGCCAAGGCCGACCGGGAAATCGCCCAACTCTACGACGAGCGTCTGGTGCAATCGGAACTGCGACCATTAGGTACGCATTTACGCGACCTATTGTCGCAGTCGGTGCGCGTGGTGCTGGGGCTGACCGGACAATCCCAGTTGCTCGGCAACGCCGCCGAGACCCGCGAGTCGATCGGCGTGCGCAACACCTACCTGGACCCCTTGCACCTGCTCCAGGCTGAACTCCTTGCCCGCTCCCGACGCTGCGCGGGCGACGCCTGCGGCGGTCTGGAGCAGGCGCTGCTGGTCACGGTGGCAGGCATCGCCGCCGGTCTGCGCAACACCGGCTGAAGCAGTTCGACCCCCCACCAATGGTGGATTGCACAAGGGCGAAATGGCGGTAATTTGATGGCTGATCGAGGGTGATTCTCCGGCCCCCGACCGGCTTTCAGGGTCGCCAGGGGCGGCTTGTGTGGTGGGGGGCCGCTGTGTATCGTGAGCAACCTTTCGGCGCGCCTTTGCGCCATTTAAAGCATGATGAGATTGGCCCCACGAGGCGGATCCGTGATTTCGCTTAACAAGTATTAAGGAGCATATCGATGCGTGTGATTCTGCTCGGGGCGCCCGGTGCCGGCAAAGGTACCCAGGCTCGCTTCATCACTGAGAAGTTCGGCATTCCGCAGATCTCCACCGGCGACATGCTGCGTGCGGCGGTCAAGGCCGGCACCGAACTGGGCCTGAAGGCCAAGAGCGTGATGGACGCCGGCGGTCTGGTCTCCGATGACCTGATCATCAACCTGGTGAAAGAGCGCATCGCTCAACCCGACTGCGCCAAGGGTTTCCTGTTCGACGGTTTCCCGCGCACCATTCCCCAGGCTGAAGCCATGAAGGAAGCCGGTGTCACCATCGACAACGTGATCGAGATCGCCGTGGACGACGAGGAAATCGTCGGCCGCATGGCCGGTCGCCGCGTTCACCCGGCTTCGGGCCGCGTCTACCACATCCAGCACAACCCGCCGAAGGTGGAAGGCAAGGATGACGTGACCGGCGAAGACCTGATCCAGCGCGAAGACGACAAGGAAGAAACCGTGCGTCACCGCCTGTCGGTCTACCACTCGCAGACCAAGCCGCTGGTCGATTTCTACCAGAAGCTGGCCGCCGTCGAAGGCACCCCGAAGTACACCTGCGTCGAAGGTGTCGGCTCGGTGGAGCAGATCACCGCCAAGGTGTTCGCCGCCCTCAGCTGATTGCCCCGCGCAACGCCAAAGGCCCGCACAATGCGGGCCTTTGGCGTTTATAATGCCCGCCCTTTTTCATCGTCTGCTGGATAAAACCATGCCCACGCTGCTGGCCCTGGATACCTCGACCGAAGCCTGTTCCGTCGCGCTGCTGCATGACGGCCGCCGGTATGTTCGCCATGAGGTGATCCCGCGCCTGCACGCCCAGCGCCTGCTGCCCATGGTGCAGGACATCCTCGGCGAAGCCGGTATCGAACTGTCCGCCGTGGAGGCCATCGCCTTCGGCCGTGGCCCCGGCGCCTTCACCGGCGTGCGCATCGCCATCGGCGTGGTCCAGGGTCTGGCCTTTGCACTGCAGAAGCCGGTGCTGCCGGTCTCCGACCTGGCCGTGCTGGCCCAGCGCGCCTACCGTGAGCACCGCGCGACCCAGGTGGCCTCGGCTATCGACGCGCGCATGGACGAGGTGTACTGGGGATGCTACCGCCTGGAGCAGGGCGAGATGCGCCTGGCCGGCGCCGAGGCGGTACTGCCGCCCGAAAGCGTGGCGCTGCCGCGCGATGCCCAGGGCGAATGGTTCGGCTCCGGCACCGGCTGGGGCTTCGAAGCGCGCCTGGCGGTGAAGGTCGCGGCCCACGACGCCAGCCTGCTGCCCCACGCCGAGGACCTGCTGACCCTGGCCGAGTTCGCCTGGGCGCGCGGCGAGGCGGTTGACGCGGAGCAGGCCCAACCGGTTTACCTGCGCGACAATGTGGCGACTCCCAAGAAGGTCTGATCCAAGCCAATTGACCCGGATTGCACCCGCTCGCTAGAGTGAATGTATTCCCACCGAGTTTTTCGCCATGCGTATCGACGGTCTCGTTTCCACTTCCCAGGCGCCTGAGCGCACTGCCCGCCCGGGCACTGCGGTCACGCCCTATCGGGACGTGCAGCGTGATGTCGAGTCCCGCCGCGAGCAGCCCGCGCCGACCTCGGCCAGCCAGGGCTTCGAGCAGCAGCCGCAGGCCCGCCGCGTCGAAGCCGGCAACGCCAGCAGCTACAGCGTGCCGGTCACCCTGCGCGACAACCTCGATTACCAGCGCCCGCTGAGCTCCCGCGCGGCCCAGGCGCTCGCCAGCTATACCAGCACCGCCAGCATAGGCGGCCAGTACGAGGGCCAGGAAGTCCTGGGTCTCGACCTCTACGCCTGACTCCATGAGTCTGCCGTACTACCTGGGCTGTCCCTCGTGGAACGAGCCGGCCTGGCGCGGCACCTTCTACCCCGCCGACCTGCGCGCCGCCGACACGCTGGGCTTCTATTCCCAGGTCTTCAACGCGGTGGAAGGCAACACCACCTTCTATGCCCGGCCCAATGCCGAGACCCTGAAGCGCTGGGCGCAGACCATGCCGGCGAACTTCCGCTTCTGCGCCAAGCTGCCCCGCGATATCAGCCACGAAGGCGACCTGCGCGGCCAGCTGGAAAACACCCAGGACTTCCTCGACCTGCTGGCGCCGCTGGGCGAGCGGGTCGCGCCGCTGTGGCTGCAGGTCTCGGCGAGCTTCGGCCCGGATCGTCTCGGCGAGCTGGCGGCCTGGCTGGATGCCTTCGCCGAACGCCGGCTGGCGGTGGAAGTACGGCATCCGGCGTTTTTCGCCAGGGGCGAGGAGGAGCGGGCGCTGAACCGGCTGCTGCTGGATCGCGGCGTCGAGCGCATCTGCCTGGATTCCCGTGCGCTGTTCGCCTGCCGTTCCGACGATCCCGCGGTGCTGCATGCGCAATCGAAGAAGCCGAAGGTGCCGGTGCGCCCGGCGGCCTTCAGCGACAGCCCGCAGGTGCGCTTCATCGGCGGGCCGGACCTGGAGGCCAACGCCGCCTTCCTCACGCCGTGGATCGCCAAGGTGGCGGAGTGGATCGAGCAGGGCCTGACGCCCCACGTTTTCCTGCACACCCCGGACAACCACCGCGCCGCCGAACAGGCGCAGCGCTTCCACGCGCTGCTGCGCGAGCGCCTGCCGGGCTTGCCGGCGCTTACCGAGCCGAAGCCTGAAGTGGAACAGCTCGGCCTGCTCTGAGCGGCCAACTGTGCATGGCACGCCGCCGGCGACAGGACTAACCTGCTCCTTCCCCTATTCGGCAAGGAGGTCGCCATGACCACTCAACAACAGCGCGGCGAAGCGTTCCGGGCGCTGCACCAGCGCGACGGTCTTTTGGTTCTGCCCAATCCCTGGGACGCGGGCTCGGCGAAAATGCTCGCCCAGCTGGGCTTCGAAGCGCTTGCCAGCACCAGCGCGGGGTTGGCGTTCTCCCTTGGCCGGCCCGATGCCGAGGGTGCGGTCAGTCGTGAGGAGGCTTTGGCCAATGCTCGGGCGATCATCGACGCAACGCCGCTGCCGGTGGCCGCCGACCTGGAAAACGGGTACGGCGACGCGCCGGAGGACTGCGCCGAAACCATTCGCCTTGCCGCCGCCTGCGGACTGGTCGGCGGCTCCATCGAGGATGCCAGCGGCCGTTCGGATGCGCCGATCTACCCGCTGGAACTGGCTGTGGAGCGGGTCAGCGCCGCCGTGCAGGCCGCTCGTGCGCTGCCGTTCCCCTTCACCCTGGCGGCGCGGGCGGAAAACCTGCTGCATGGCCGCAACGACCTGGACGACACCATCCGTCGCCTGGTGGCCTTCGCCGAAGCGGGCGCCGATGTGCTCTATGCGCCGGGCCTGAAGACCAGGGAGGAAATCGCTGCGGTGGTCAGCGCCGTGACGCCGCGGCCGGTCAACGTACTGGTGGGGTCGCCAGCGCTGCAGGTGAGCCTGGAGGAGCTGGCCGAACTGGGCGTGAAGCGCGTCAGCGTCGGCTCCAACCTGGCCCGCGTGGCCTTCGGCGCCTTCTTCAGCGCTGCCGAGGCGTTGGCCAAGGGGGATCTGAAACCGATGAACGGGGCGATGCCGTTCGACCGCATCAACCAGCTGTTTCGCGGTTGAGCCGCTGTTGAGCCCGTTGCAAGGTGCGCTGCGCTAGAATCGCGGTTTTTTCCAGGATCGCCCCGCCATGACCGAGACCCTCACTCCGCCGCGCATCGTCGTCCAGGCGCTGGAGCCTGCCTGGCAGACTGTCGCCGAGCAGTGGGCGCAACGCCTGGGGCTGCCATTGGGCGAGAGTGATGATGCGGACTTCGCTCTGCAACTGGGCGAGCAGGGGCTGCAACTGCTGCAACTGGGACCGGACTCGCCCGGCCCGGTGCGCGTGGATTTCCTTGAAGGCGCTACCGCTCACCGCCGCCAGTTCGGCGGCGGCGCTGGGCAGATGATCGCCAAGGCCGTCGGCATCCAGCCGGGCGTGCGCCCCCATGTGCTGGACGCCACCGCCGGGCTGGGGCGCGACGCCTTCGTGCTGGCGACCCTGGGCTGCGAAATGCACCTGACCGAGCGCCAGCCGATCATCGCCGCGCTGCTGGAAGACGGCCTGGCCCGCGCGGCGGGGGATTTCGAGGTGGGCGCCATCGTCGCCCGCATGCGCCTGTTGCGGGGCAACGCCATCGAGCGCATGGCGGCCTGGGAAGGGGAGGCGCCGCAGGTGATCTACCTCGACCCCATGTTCCCGCACCGCGACAAGAGCGCGCTGGTGAAGAAGGAAATGCGCCTGTTCCGCCCGCTGGTGGGCGACGACCTGGACGCCCCGGCGCTGCTGGAAGCGGCCCTGAAGCTGGCCAGTCACCGCGTGGTGGTCAAGCGCCCGCGCAAGGCGCCGATCATCGAAGGGCAGAAGCCGAGCTACAGCCTTGAGGGCAAGTCCAGCCGCTACGACATCTACCCACTGAAGAGCCTCAAGGGTTGATGTCGTAGGGCGTACAACCTTTCGCGGTTGTACGTCGATTCACCTTGGCACGTCGTGGGTGCCAGGGCTGATCTCGGAGTGCGCTGAGACCAAGGTCAAACGGCGTATAACGTCGAACGTTATACGCCCTACGCCAGCCCGCGAGTCGTACTTGTAGGAGCGAGCTTGCTCGCGAACCCGCCCAGCATCGGAGTGGTCGGGGAAACCCGTTGGCGAGCAAGCTCGCTCCTACAGGGATAGTCCGCCGTTCGCTTTCAGGGCCGGAACGCCTTGAGGAACAGCGCCACCACTTCCTGCACATGCGCCTCGGCTTCCTCTTCCGTGGGCGGTGTTTCGCAACCGATCAGCAGGCGGAAGTGCACGCAGCCCTGCACCAGCATCAGGAAGTGCTCGGCGGCCCGGCGCGGGCTGTCCATCTGCAATTTGCCCTGCTGGCGGGCCTGCTCCAGCAGGCGCTCCATCTGGTCCAGCACGCGCTGCGGGCCGGCCTCGAAGAAGAGTTGCGACAGGTGCGGATTCCCCGCGCCCTGGGCCACCATCAGCCGGCTCAGGGAGATGGCTTCCGGGCTGTTGATCAACTGGTTGAAACCGCGCGCCAGGGCCAGCAGCAGGCTTTCGAAGGGCGCGTCGGCCGGTTGCTCGGCGAACAGCTCGGGCATGCGCTCGGCGCACTTGGCCTGAACCGCCTCGACGAACAGCGTCTCCTTGTCGGTGAAGTGGCTGTAGACGGTCAGTTTCGACACGCCAGCCTCGGCGGCGATGGCTTCCATGCTGCTGCCGTCGTAGCCGTAGCGAATGAACAGTTCCTTCGCGGCTTCGAGGATGGCCTTGCGCTTGGCGGGGTCCTTGGGACGACCCGGCCCATTGGAGGGAGTCGTGAGTGACATGATTTTACATTTCTAATACTGGACTGGTGGGTTCTGTATTTTTACTATACCGGGGAGTATAAGAATTCAACCGCGCTTTGCGAAAGGTCACACATCATGTTCCGCCATGCTCTGTCTGTCGCGCTTCCTGCCGTCCTTTCCCTGTCCCTGACCGCCTGCGGTACCGGCGAGCCGCCCAAGCCGGCGGTGCGCCCGGCGATGGTGGTGCAGCCGTTGCCGGCCCGGGATGTTACCGAAGCCTATCCCGGCGAGGTACATGCCCGACATGAGCCGGAGCTGGCGTTCCGCATCGGCGGCAAGGTCAGCCGACGACTGGTCGAGGTGGGCGAGCGCGTGAAGAAGGACCAGACCCTGGCGGAGCTGGACCCCGAGGACGTGCGCCTGCAACTGGAGGCGACCCGCGCCCAGGTGGCGGCTGCCGAGGCCAACCTGCAGACCGTCCGTTCCGAATACGCCCGCTACAAGACGCTGCTCGAACGCCAGTTGGTCAGCCAGTCGCAGTTCGACAACATCGAGAACACCTACCGCGCCGGCGAGGCGCGGGTGAAACAGATTCGCGCCGAGTACGACGTGGCCCGCAACCAGGCGGACTACGCGGTGCTGCGCGCGCCCCAGGACGGCGTGATCGCCACCCGTCGGCTGGAAGTGGGGCAGGTGGTCGCCGCCGGGCAGACGGTCTTCACCCTCGCCGCCGATGGTGACCGCGAAGTGCTGATCAGCTTCCCCGAACATGCCATCGATCGCTTCCGCATCGGCGAGTCGGTAAGCGTCGAGCTCTGGTCGCAGCGCGACAAGCGCTTCGGCGGCAAGATCCGCGAACTGTCGCCGGCCGCCGATCCGCAGTCGCGCACCTTCGCCGCGCGGGTCGCGTTCGATGACGCCAAGGTGCCCGCCGAGCTGGGCCAGAGTGCGCGAGTCTATATTCAGGCCGCAGGCGCGGTGCCGCTGGCGGTACCGCTGGCGGCGGTGACCGCCGAGGGCGGCCAGCCGTTCGTCTGGGTGGTCGATCCGAAGAGTTCCACCCTGCACCGCCGCCCAGTGCGCATCGGCCCCTTCGCCGAGGACCGCGTGCCGGTGCTCGAGGGGCTGAGCAGCGACGACTGGGTGGTGGCCGCAGGCGTGCAGGTATTGCGTGAAGGGCAGGAGGTACGGCCGGTCGATCGGGAAAACCGCTCGGTCAAGCTGGTGGCGAAGGAGTAACGCCCGATGCAATTCAACCTTTCCGCCTGGGCGCTGCAGAACCGTCAGATCGTCCTGTTCCTCATGCTGCTGCTGGGCATCGTCGGCGCGCTGTCGTACACCAAGCTGGGGCAGAGCGAGGACCCGCCGTTCACCTTCAAGGCCATGGTGGTGAAGACCAACTGGCCGGGGGCGACCGCCGAGGAAGTCTCGCGCCAGGTGACCGAGCGCATCGAGAAGAAGCTGATGGAAACCGGCGACTACGACCGCATCGTCTCCTTCTCCCGCCCCGGCGAATCCCAGGTGACCTTCATCGCCCGCGAGGATTTCCGTTCCCGCGACATCCCCGAGCTCTGGTACCAGATCCGGAAGAAGGTCAGCGACATCCGCTACACCTTGCCGCAGGGCATCCAGGGGCCGTTCTTCAACGATGAGTTCGGCACTACCTTCGGCAACATCTACGCGCTGTCGGGCAAGGGCTTCGACTACGCGGTGCTCAAGGACTATGCCGACCGCCTGCAATTGCGCCTGCAGCGGATCAAGGACGTGGGCAAGGTCGAACTGGTCGGCCTGCAGGACGAGAAGATCTGGATCGACCTGTCCAACACCAAGCTCGCCACCCTGGGCCTGCCGCTGGCGGCGGTACAGAAGGCGCTGGAAGAACAGAACGCGGTGAGCGCCACCGGCTTCTTCGAGACCGCCAGCGACCGCGTGCAACTACGCGTGTCCGGCCGCTTCGATTCGGTGGAGGACATCCGCGCCTTCCCGATCCGTGTCGGTGACCGCACATTCCGCATCGGTGACGTGGCCGACGTGCATCGCGGCTTCAACGACCCGCCCGCGCCGCGCATGCGCTTCATGGGCGAGGATGCGATCGGCATCGCCGTGGCCATGAAGGACGGCGGCGACATCCTGGTACTGGGCAAGAAGCTCGACGCCGAGTTCGAGCGCCTGCAGCAGACGCTGCCGGCGGGCATGGAGCTGCGCAAGGTTTCCGACCAGCCGGCGGCGGTACGCGAGGGCGTGGGCGAGTTCGTCCGCGTGCTGGCCGAGGCGCTGATCATCGTGCTGCTGGTGAGCTTCTTCTCCCTCGGCCTGCGTACGGGCCTGGTGGTGGCGCTGTCGATTCCGCTGGTGCTGGCGATGACCTTTGCCACCATGTACTACTTCGGCATCGGCCTGCACAAGATTTCCCTCGGCGCGCTGGTGCTGGCGCTGGGTCTGCTGGTGGACGACGCCATCATCGCCGTGGAGATGATGGCGGTGAAGATGGAACAGGGCTATGACCGCCTGAAGGCTGCCAGCTTCGCCTGGACCAGCACCGCCTTCCCGATGCTCACCGGCACCCTGGTGACCGCTGCCGGCTTCCTGCCGATTGCCACCGCGCAGTCGGGCACCGGCGAGTACACCCGCTCGCTGTTCCAGGTGGTGACCATCGCGCTGCTGGTGTCCTGGGTCGCCGCCGTGGTGTTCGTGCCCTACCTGGGCGAGAAGCTGCTGCCGGACCTGGCCAAGCGCTACGCGGAAAAGCACGGCGGCACCGACAAGGGCCATGACCCCTATTCGACGGCCTTCTACCAGCGCTTCCGCCGCGTGGTGGAGTGGTGCGTGCGCTATCGCAAGACGGTGATCCTGCTCACCGTGCTGGCCTTCGTCGGTTCGATCATGCTGTTCCGCCTGGTGCCGCAACAGTTCTTCCCGCCGTCGGCGCGCCTGGAGCTGCTGGTGGACCTGAAGCTGGCCGAGGGCGATTCGCTCGCCGCCACCACCGAGCAGGTCAACCGCCTGGAGAGGATGCTCGCCGAGCATCCGGGCATCGACAACTACGTGGCCTACGTCGGCACTGGCTCGCCGCGCTTCTACCTGCCGCTGGACCAGCAATTGCCGGCGGCGAGCTTCGCCCAGTTCGTGGTGCTGGCGAAGAACCTGGAGGCCCGCGAGGAAATCCGCCAGTGGCTGATCAAGCACATGAACGAGGACTTCCCCACGCTGCGTACGCGCATCAGCCGCCTGGAGAACGGCCCGCCGGTGGGCTACCCGGTGCAGTTCCGCGTCTCCGGCGAGCACATCCCGGAAGTCCGCGCGCTGGCGCGCAAGGTCGCCGAGAAGATGCGCGAGAACCCCCACGTGGTGAACGTGCATCTGGACTGGGAGGAGCCGAGCAAGGCGGTGTTCCTCGACATCGACCAGGAGCGCGCCCGCGCCCTCGGGGTGAGCACGGCAGACATCTCGCAGTTCCTGCAGAGCTCGCTGACCGGCGCTACCGTCAGCTACTACCGCGAGGACAACGAGCTGATCGAAATCCTCCTGCGCGGCGACGAGCGCGAGCGGCATGACCTGTCGCAGCTGCCGAGCCTGTCGATGCAGACCAGCAGCGGCCGCAGCGTGGCGCTGTCGCAGGTGGCGACCCTGGAGTACGGCTTCGAGGAAGGCATCATCTGGCGGCGCAACCGCCTGCCCACCGTGACCGTGCGCGCCGACATCTACGACGATTCGCTGCCGGCCACCCTGGTGAAGCAGATCTCGCCGACCCTGGACCCGATCCGCGCCGAGCTGCCCGACGGCTACCTGCTGGACGTCGGCGGCACGGTGGAGGATTCCGCCAAGGGGCAGAACTCGGTGAACGCCGGCATCCCGCTGTTCATCGTGGTGGTGCTCAGCCTGCTGATGCTGCAGCTGCGCAGCTTCTCGCGGATGATCATGGTGTTCCTCACCGCGCCCCTGGGGCTGATCGGCGTGACCCTGTTCCTGCTGATCTTCCAGAAACCCTTCGGTTTCGTGGCGATGCTCGGCACCATCGCCCTGGCCGGGATGATCATGCGCAACTCGGTGATCCTGGTGGACCAGATCGAGCAGGATCGCAGCCACGGCCTGGATACCTGGCACGCGATCATCGAGGCCACGGTGCGGCGCTTCCGTCCCATCGTGCTGACCGCGCTGGCGGCGGTGCTGGCGATGATCCCGCTGTCGCGCAGCGTGTTCTTCGGGCCGATGGCGGTGGCCATCATGGGCGGCCTGATCGTCGCCACGGCGCTGACCCTGCTGTTCCTGCCGGCGCTGTATGCGGCGTGGTTCAGGGTGAAGAAGGAAGCCTGAAATCCCCAGGCATGAAAAAGCCCGGCAGATGCCGGGCTTTTCTTTTTACCTCGCGAGCGCTCTTTCGCTCGCGGCGCATCGTCACTCAGAGCACCCCGAACACCTTCTTCGCCATCCCGGTCGCTGCGGCGGTCGGGTTCTGGCGGATGGTCTTCTCCTGCTCGGCGATGATCTTGAACAGGCCGTCCAGCGCTTCCTCGGTCACGTAGTTCTCGATGTTGGCGCTTTTCGCGTCGACCACGCCGAAAGCGGCGGCCTGGCTGGCGAAGGCGTTGTACTGCTTGGCCACGCCGACCTGGTCGGTGGCCTGCTTGATGATCGGCAGGAACTTGGCGCGCAGCTGCTCGCGGCTACTGCGGTTGAGATAGTCGGTGGCGGAGTGCTCGCCGCCCTGGAGAATGCCCTTGGCGTCGGTCACGGTCATCTTCTTCACCGCGTCCACCAGCAGCGCCTGAGCCTGCGGCATGGCGGCCTCGGCGGCCTTGTTCATGCTCGCTTCGAGCTGGTCGACCTGGGCGCCCATGCCGAACTGCTTCATGGTCTTGGCGGCCTTGCCCAATTTGCCGGGCAACTCGATCCGCACTTGCGGGTCATTGCTGAAACCACCGGGCTGGCTGAGCTGGCGCACGGCGACCTGGGCGCCCTGGGTCAGTGCATCCTTCAGGCCGGCGGAGGCGTCACTCTGGCTGAGGTCGGAGAGGGACAGGGCGAAGGCGTTGACCGAGAGCAGGGCGCCGGCCAGCAGAGCGGGAATTCGCAACATCGAGACTTCCTTGAACGGAGCTCGGCGGCCGGTGTGGCCGTCGAGGTGGAGAATGAGGCGGGGAGATTAACGGACTCGGGCCATTGGGGAAAACCCATGGGCGTGGTGAATCAGCGCACAGGATCGACGCATTGGAACGCGCCGGGAGGGGTGGGTTCCCTGGTCAGCGCCACTCTTCGGGCGCGCTGGATTTCCAGTCGCTGAAGGCTGACTTCAAGTCGAACTGATAGGGATATCCCAGTTCGACGAGGCGTGCGGGATGGATGTTGTTGGAGCGCACGAGCTTGCGGATGCGCACCGGGCTGAAGGGGTGGCGAATGCCCAGTGGGCGGGCGACCAGGTCGATGCAATGGGCGGCGCCCAGCAGGAGAGGGAAGGGGATCTCCGGCACGCGCCGTTTCACGCCCGCTACCTGGCAAACGGTGTCGACATAGTCCTGGATCGATGGGCCGGGATTCATCGACATGTTGAACAGCGAGAAGTGCTCGCCCTGGGCCTTCTGCCGTTCCAGCATCCAGCAGATGGCGGAGCACAACTCCTTCACGTAGGTGCCGGCCTTTCGCGTATCACGGTTGCCCATGTAGAAGAAGTAATGGTGTATCACCGCCTTGACCAGGCGGGAGACATTGCCGCCTTCCCCGGGGCCGAACACCACGCCGGGACGGACAATCACCAGATGCCGCCGCTCCTGGTCGGCCGCAAGCCAGGCCTGATGCATCTTCTCGGCCACCAGTTTCGATCCGCCATAGGCCGTCATCGGTACCGGCAGCGAGCGCTCGTCCTTTTGTTCTTCGCTCGGCCCGTAGGGCGAGATCGAACTGGTGAAGACCATTTCATTGCAGCCCACGCGCTCGGCCCAGGCACATACGTGCTGGGCGCCCTGCAGGTTGGTTTCGTAGTACTCGAAATCGTCATGTCCGGGTTCACGATGCACGGCCGCGAAGTTCGCAATGAGCGAAACCGATTCCGGAGGCTCCCAGTCGATCGTCTGACGGACATCGCCGGCAATCTCGATGATTTCGGCGGACTCCTGCACCAGTTGGGCGCGATAAGGGAAAGGCTTGTCGGCGACCTGTTCCTTGTCGAACAGATAGACCTTTTCAAAGGCTCCCGTTGAAAGCAGATGTTTGGCAAAGAACACGCCAATGAAGCCGGAGCCCCCGAAGATGACGGCGCAGCACATATCAGACCTGCAATGGATGAGTGTTGAAATGGCCGATCACCCGACAGATCGCAGTCATGATGACGGGAAGAGTCATGTGTCGGTCCTCAAGTGCGCTGTCTGACTGCGTGAGAAGAATTCACATCATGTGCTTCTTCAGGAGGCAGCGTGCTGGTGGTGGCCAGAGCCTTGTCGACGAAGGCTTTGATATTTCGCTGGAACACCGGCTTGGCGAAACCCTGCGCATGCAAGTGCATTTCCGATGGTGAAAAGTCGAACTCGCCGCGCTCAAGCCGGCCAACCGCCTCGATCAGCGCTTCGACACTCTGCTCATGGAAGAGGATGCCGGTCTTGCCGTGAATGACGGTGTCCAGGGCGCCGCCCTTGCCATAGGCCACCACGGGAGCACCTGCCGCCATGGCTTCGACCGGGACGATGCCGAAGTCCTCGATCCCCGGGAAAATCAGGCCGCGACAGCGTTGCAGAAGATCCTGGATGACGGAGAAAGGCTGACGTCCCATCAGCTTGACGTTCGGGCCCGCGATCTTTTTCAGCGGCTCAAGTAGCTCGCCTTCGCCGACCACGACCAATGGCAGTCCGAGCCTGTTGAAGGCTTCGACGGCCATGTCGGCGCGCTTGTAGGCCACCAGTTGGCCCAGGCATAGGTAGAAATCGCTGCGTTCGAGCTTCGGGTTGAAGTCCGAGACGTTGACCGGGGGATAGATGATCTCCGATTCACGCCGGTAGAACTTCCGGATGCGTGAGGCAACGAAGGTCGAGTTCGCAATGAAGTAGTCGACGCGATCCGCCGAGAGCCTGTCCCAGACCCGGAGCCAATGGGCGATGAGCGGGAATAGCGTCCGAACGAAGCGTCCCGCGCCGGACAGGTACTCGTGGTACATGTCCCAGACGTAGCGCATGGGAGAATGGCAATAACAGATGTGAACGGAATCGGGACGGGTAATGACGCCCTTGGCGGGGCCTGACTCGCTACTGATGATCAGGTCGTAGTCGGTAAGGTCAAGCTGCTCGAGCGCAAGCGGCATGAGGGGCAGGTATTTCTGATAGTGCTTGCGCGCCTTCGGCAGTTTCGAGATGAACGTCCTGTATAGGTTTCCCTTGAAGTTTGCAGGTAATGCCTGGCGCACGACCTGTTCATCGCAAACGTGAATGAAGAGATCCGCATCGGGATAGAGCTCTGCGATTGCGGAGCAGACAGCCTCGCCGCCGCGATTGCTCATCCACCAATAGTGGATTATGGCTACCTTCATTGGGGCGGGCCTCATGCGGGGTAATTAACAGTTGAAGAGGTTGTATTGACGAGCCGCGCGACAGGCTCTCAGGGAGCTCGCCCTGCGAGGTGCGCAAAGGCATCCGTGCCCGGGAGGGGCCTGCGCGCCGGGCTGCGACTTCGTCGCGCGCCTGCCGCCGCTGGGCCATGGCTACCGCAGCGTCGCCGAAGGACGTCGGTGGTCCGAAGAGTCTTCATAAGCTGAGGCGGGCTCCGAGGCCGTTGAGCGACTACCTGGAGGGACCAGACTGCGGGAATAGGGTCACGCTGAAGTCAGAGTAGACTTTTTTACTCCATGCGCGAGTAAAAAATCTGACGATCATTCTATTTTCGTCAAATTATTGTCGATTTGGCAGCCGGTTTGCCCAGCTTTTCACCGCGCGCTCGATCAGGCCATAGCTGTGCTCGAAGGCTTCCGGGCCTTGGCGATAGGGATCGGGGATTTCCAGGTTGTGCAGCCATTTGCCAAGCAGGAAGGTCTTGCCCCGCGCTTCGGGCGACAGGCGGATGACGTCCCGGATCTGGCTGTGTTCCATCACCAGCACCAGATTGGCCTCGTGGATCATTTCGCGGTTCAGTTGGCGGGCGCGGTGGGGAACCGGACGATGGCCGTGACCGCTGAGGATCGCCAGCGCGGTGCTGTCGATGGGGTGGCCGATCAAGGCGGAAAGCCCGGCCGAGGCTATGGCGATACCGCTGTCTGGCAGGGCTTCGCGAAGCAGGTGTTCGGCGGTGGGGCTGCGGCAGATGTTGCCGACGCAGACGAACAGAATCCTGTTGAACACGGAAGCGTCCCTGGCCGCGATCGATAGGTGATATGTCAAAAAAACTATCGACCGCGGCAGGGGGCGTCAAGCTGGCGGCGTGATGCGCCGACGGGCGCGCTAGGCCTGAGTGGCAGGCGGTTGCTCGTCGGCGGGGGGCTCTTCCTGGCTGGGCCGCTCCAGCGCGACCTGGCGGATCGACAGGCGGATCTCAGCCGGAAGCACCCGTTTAGCCGCGCCTTCGGCCAGCTCGCCGAGCAGCTCGTGGAAGCTCAGCTTGCCGTGCTCGTCCTGGCGCAGCACGTCTTCGTCCAGCAGGGTCTGGATGAAGTGACGGAACAGGCTCTTGTCGAAGAACTCCGGGGCGTTCAGGCCATGCAGGATCGACAGGCGCTGGGCCATGACGGTGCAGAGGTTTTCCAGCTCCTCGGCGGTGAGCTGCTTCTGCCCGGCGTTGAGCACCAGGGAGATGGCCATGTAGAAACGCTGCAGGGTCTGGGTGATGGCACGCGCCAGCAGGGTCAGCAGCACGTACTGGCGCGAGCTGGGCGCCGGGCGAATGAAGGTGTCGTTTTCCTGCTTGAGCAGTTCGCTGGCGACCAGCGCCTGCAGCCACTGGTCGACCACGGCGTCCAGCTCGTCCAGGTTCCAGCGGATGAACAGTTCGGCCTGCAGGTAGGGGTAGAGCGCGCGGGTGTAGCGCAGCAACTGCTCGCGGCTGATCCGTCCGCTGTTCTGGAAGAAGCTGGCGATCAGCGCCGGCAGGGCGAAGATGTGCAGCACGTTGTTGCGGTAGTAGGTCATCAGCACCGCGTTCTGCTCGTCGAGGTAGCAGATGCGGCCCAGGGCATCCTTCTGCTCGCTGAGCAGGTTCATGCTCTTCACGTACTCAATCTGCTGCTGGCCGTCGCCCTCGGGCAGGGTTGCGCTCGGCGAGTAGGGCACCTTGTGCAGCAGCCCCAGGTAGAGGTCGATCACCCGCGCCAGGGCGGTTTCGTCCAGCGCCAGGCGCGTGGTGGAGAGCAGAGCCAGGGCGACCAGGTTCACCGGGTTGATCGCGGCGGCGTCGTTGAGGTGGCGGGCGACGTCGCGGGCCAGGTGGTGGGTGGTTTCCGACAGCCAGGCCGGGCGGAACTCCGGGCCCAGGTCCTGCTTGCGCCAGTCCGGCTGCTGCTGGTCGAGGAAGCGGTCGAGGTGGATCGGTTCGCCGAAGTTCACCCAGACCTGGCCGAAGCGCTGCTTCAGCGCGCCAATGACCTTGAAGATGTCGAAGATCGATTCCTTCTTCTTCGCCGCCCCGCGCAGCTCGCCCAGGTAGGTGCGGCCTTCGAGCACACGCTCGTAGCCGATGTACACGGGGACGAAGACGATCGGCCGGCGCGAGTCGCGCAGGAAGCTGCGCAGGGTGATCGCCAGCATGCCGGTGCGCGGATGCAGCATGCGCCCGGTACGCGAGCGGCCGCCTTCGACGAAGTACTCGGTGGAGAAGCCGCGGCTGAACAGGGTGTGCAGGTATTCGTTGAATACCGCCGTGTACAGCTGGTTGCCCTTGAAGCTGCGGCGCATGAAGAAGGCGCCGCCACGGCGCAGGATCGAGCCGACGATGGGCATGTTGAGGTTGATGCCGGCGGCGATGTGCGGCGGGGTCAGGCCGTTGCGGAACAGCAGGTAGGACAGCAGCAGGTAGTCGATGTGGCTGCGGTGGCAGGGCACGTAGACGATCTCGTGGCCCTGGGCGACGTCCTGCACGCGCTCGATGTGGTTGACCTTCACACCCTCGTAGAGCTTGTTCCAGAACCAGGTCAGGGTCACTTCCAGGAAGCGGATCACCGGGTAGGAGACGTCGGCGGCGATCTCGTTGGCGTAGCGCAGCGCGGTGGCCTCGGCCTTCTCCTGGGAAATCTTCTGGCTCTCGCACTCTTCCTGGATCGCCTGGCGCACCAGCGGCGCGCGCAGCAGACCCTTGACCAGGGTACGGCGGTGGGAGAGGTCCGGGCCGATCACCGCGGTCTTCTGGTTGCGGAAGTGCACCCGCAGGATGCGCTGCACCATGCGCAGCGTACGGGCGTGGCCCTTGTCCTGCTCCACCAGCTCGCGCAGGTGGATGGGCGCGGAGAACTGCACGCGGGTCTTGCGGCCTAGGATCAGGATGCGCGCCAGCTTGCGCAGGCGGCCGGTCACCGCCCAGTTGTCGGCGAAAAGCAACTTCCAGGCGCTCTTTTCGCTATCCGGCGATTGTCCCCAGAACACGCTGACGGGGACGATCTGCGCGTCGTCGATACCGTTCTGGCCAATGGCACCGAGCATGCGCACCAGCGCCGGCGGTGCGCCGCGCTTGTCCTGGCGGCCGAGCCAGTCGGGTTCCGGGGTCAGGTAGAAGAAGGCCGCGGGCTCGATGGACTCGCCCACCGCGACCGGCATCACCGGGCGCGGCAGGCCGGCCTTGCGGCACTCGGTGTCGACTACCGCCAGGTCGCTGACCGAGGGCTGCTGCAGGACGTAGAGGACCGGTTTGCTGCGGTCGATCTTCAGGCTGAAGGCCGACTGGTTGATGGTTTCCGAGCGCACCCAGAGGTAGAGCAGGCGGCGCAGGGCACCAAAACCGAAGCGGCGGAACGGGTAACGAGGCATACAGGCCCTATGGCTGGCAGAAATAAAACGAGCGATTGCTCAGGGGCGTTAGTTTGCCGGATCAGGGGGCAGGCGGCAAAGCCGCGGTCGCCCGCCTGGCGGCAGCGAGCGCTGCGTTGGCAGGGACTATCCTGCTTGATCAGGGTTCCATTCGATGGAGGTGGAGCGATGCGTAACGTGACTTTTGGATGCCTGTTGGCGCTGTTTTGCGTGACGCCGGCGGGGGCACAGTCGGTGGTGCCGCTCAATGGCCAGAGCAGCCAGCAGATGCAACAGGACATGGATTACTGCAACGGCGTTGCCGCCAATGCCGCGAGCGGCTCCAGCTCCCCGCATGTCGGCGGGCGGGTGCGTGGCGCGGCGAGAGGCGCGGCGGCTGGCGCGGTCGGCGCCGAAGTACGCGGTCAACAGCACGATGAGATCTACGACCGGGCCAGCGACGACGCCAAGCAGCAGTACCGGCAGAACCGTGCAGGCGAAGTCGCTGCCGCCGGGGCCGTGGTGGGGGCCTCGCGCCAGCGCCAGGAGCGCCGCCAGGATCGTCGCAACCAGCAGGCCACACAGAGTTCGGCCTACGGCAGTTGCATGCAGGGGCGGGGTTACCAGGTCAGCCAGTGAAATCTCGCGGCTGCCGGCAGGTCAGCTGGATGAGGGTTTCGCTGCAGCGGAGATTCTGGCAAGGCGTACGGCTGACTTGCAGAAGTGCAAGCCCTGATCGGAAAAGAGGTTCCGGGTGTTGCGAAAACGCCCGGAACCATCGTGCAAAGTTGTGATGAAGTCCAAGTTCGAAACACTTTCGTTACGCAGGGTAACGAGCACCAAAATGGCCCTGCAAGCCCCGTAAAATGGCACTTTGGCCTGTTTGGTCATAGGCTCGCGGAGTTGATGAAAAAGTGCTTTTCAGCTGTAACTTTTGATTTATATACTCGGGATCGCGGTCGCCTTCGGGCGTTATTCGAATTGCCTTCCAACGCGCCTTGGGCCGGGTCGGATGATGAGGAAAACGTTCAGTCGGACGAACCGTTGAAGTCCTCATTTCGGGGGCCACCCAAAAATAATAGGCAAGTTGGAGAGTGTGGTAATGGCTGATCGTGAGGTCGGAACCGTCAAGTGGTTCAATGACGCCAAAGGTTATGGATTCATTCAACGCGATAGCGGTCCGGACGTTTTCGTTCACTACCGTGCCATTCGTGGCGATGGTCATCGCTCCCTGGTCGAAGGCCAGAAAGTGGAGTTCTCGGTGATCCAGGGTCAGAAAGGCCTCCAGGCGGAAGACGTCGCCAAGGTCTGAGCCCCCGAAAACAAAGGCCCGTCCAATGGACGGGCCTTTGTTTTTAAAGCCTTGCCGGTGCCGATATCAGCCCGTGCGCCAGGTAATCTCTTCGACGCCCGCGGCGGTCACCTTCAGCCAGCGGTCCGCGTCTTCCTCGCCCTGATCCTCGCTCCAGCTGCCCGGTGCGCAGCGCACTTCGACTTCCAGTGCTGCACAGGCGTCGCGGGCGCAGGCGACATCGTCGTCCCACGGCGTGGCATCGCTGTCCAGGAACAGACTGTTCCACTTGCCGACGGCCTTGGGCAGCCAGGTCACCGGAATGCTGCCGGCGCTGCACTTGAAGGTCTCGCCCTGGGCGCGCCATTCGGAGCAGGGGCCAAGTGCCTTTTCCAGCCAGGCGGCGACGGCGGCCTGGTCGGCATCCTTGATGTAGATCTCGATATCCGGTTGGCGCATGGCGTCCTCGTAAGCCGGTTTCAGGCCGGTGTCAGGGTTCTTGGCGTTCAAGCCAATCGTAGCGTACCGCGACCGTCACCTCGAAGGGCTCGGCCAGGATGCGCTCGCGTCGCTCGGCGTTGACCCGCCAGCCGTGGGGCGTCATCGCCAGCAGGTGCTCGCGGGCTTCGCGGGTTTCCAGCGGCAGCTTGAAGCTCAGTTGTTCGGTGTGCTCAGGCTTGAGCTCTTCGGGCAGGTCGGCGAGGTGCTTGTCCTCGACGTACTCGCGCACTTCGTCGTACAGGCGCTGGCGCAGCTCCAGCAGGTGATCGCGGGCCGGGCCCAGGCGCAGCACGCCGCCGCCGGGAGTAAGCAGGCGCGTGGCTTCCTTCCAGTCGATGGGGCTGAACACGCTGGCCAGCAGTTGGCAGGATGCATCGGCCAGCGGCACGCGGGCCATGCTGGCGACCATCCAGGTCAGCTGCGGGGCGCGTTTACAAGCGCGTTTCACCGCCTCGCGGGAGATATCCAGTGCATAGCCGTCGGCCTGGGGCAGTGCTTCGCCCAGTTGCGCGGTGTAATAGCCCTCGCCGCAACCGATATCCAGCCAACGGCCGGGGTTGCGCTCGGCGGCCAGCTCGGCCAGGCGGCGAGCCAGCGGCGCGTAGTGGCCGGCACCGAGGAAGTAGCGGCGCGCCTCGACCATGGCGGCGTTGTCGCCCGGATCGAGGCTCTTCTTGTGCTGCACCGGCAGCAGGTTCAGGTAACCCTGGCGAGCGCGGTCGAAACGATGCCCGGCCGGGCAGGCGACTCCGTTGTCGACCTCAGTCAGCGCCTCGCGGCACAGCGGGCAGATCAGCATCACTTCTTCCCCTGGGTCGGCCCCAGCGGCTGCGGCAGGTCGTTGCGCAGCACGGTCGGCAGCGAACGGCGGCGCTGGGCGATCTGGTAGACGCGCAGGGCGTAGCGGCGCTCGGCGGCCGGGGCCGGCGGCGGGGTGTCGGGGCGGGTTGCGCCGAGGCAGAAGTTCTTGTTGGTTCCACTCATGCCAGCAGTCGCACCAGGGTCTGATAGTAGATTTCGGTCAGGACTTCGAGGTCGCTGGCCAGTACGCGTTCGTCCACCTGGTGGATGGTGGCGTTCACCGGGCCGAGCTCGACCACCTGGGTACCCATGGTGGCGATGAAGCGCCCGTCGGAGGTGCCGCCGGAGGTGGACGGGGTGGTCTCGCGGCCGGTGACGGCGAGGATCGCGGCGGCCACGCCATCGAGCAGCTCACCCGGTTGGGTGAGGAACGGCAGGCCGGACAGCGCCCAGTCGATGTGCCAGTCCAAGCCGTGCTTGTCGAGGATGGCGGCGACGCGCTGCTGCAGGCCTTCCACGGTGGATTCGGTGGAGAAGCGGAAGTTGAAGATCACCTTCAGCTCGCCCGGGATCACGTTGGTGGCGCCGGTGCCGCCATTGATGTTGGAGATCTGGAAGCTGGTCGGCGGGAAGTAGTCGTTGCCGTTGTCCCAGTGTTCGGCGGCGAGTTCCGCCAGGGCCGGGGCGGCGAGGTGGATCGGGTTCTTCGCCAGGTGCGGGTAGGCCACGTGGCCCTGCTTGCCGCGCACGGTGAGGGTGGCGCCCAGCGATCCACGGCGGCCGTTCTTGACGATGTCACCCACAAGGGTGGTGCTGGACGGCTCGCCGACGATGCACCAGTCCAGGCGCTCGTTGCGTGCCTTCAGGCGCTCGACCACGGCCTTGGTGCCGTGATGGGCCGGGCCTTCCTCGTCGCTGGTGATCAGGTAGGCGATGCTGCCGCGATGGTCCGGGTGGTCGGCGACGAAGCGCTCGGTGGCGATGATCATCGACGCCAGGCTGCCTTTCATGTCTGCCGCGCCACGGCCGCAGAGCATGCCGTCGGCGTCGATCAGCGCGTCGAAGGGCTGGTGCTGCCAGGCCTGCTCGGGGCCGGTGGGGACCACGTCGGTATGGCCGGCGAAGCACAGCACCGGGCCATTGGCGCCGTCGCGGCCCTGGCGCAGGGCCCAGAAGTTATCCACCTCTTCGATGCGCATGGGCTCCAGGGCGAAACCGCAGGCACCCAGGCGCTGCATCATCAGCTGCTGGCAGTCGGCATCGACCGGCGTGACGGAGGGACGGCGAATCAGCTCGCAGGCGAGGGCCAGTGTCGGCGAGAGGGACATTGAGGGCATCCTGGGGGTGGAACGGAAAAAGGCGCCCATCTTAAAGCAAAAACGCCGGCGATTGGCCGGCGTTCTTGGGAGCGGATCAGCGGTACGTTTCACCTTGTAGGAGCGAGCTTGCTCGCGAACAGGCCTGTCGCCTTGGTATCAGGCAAAAGCGTTCGCGAGCAAGCTCGCTCCTACAGGGGGCCGCATCAGTTGGCCGCTGCGGCATCCGCTGCCGGCGCCTCCTGCGGGCCCGGCGCCGAGGACAGCAGCGCCATCACCAGTGCGGCGAGGTAGGGCAGGGACTGCACCAGCAGCATGGCCACCCAGAACATCATGTCCCGGCTCGGTACGCCCTGCACCAGCACGATGCCCAGCGCCGCGCCCCACAGCAGCAGCATGATGAAGACTTCCTCCCGCGCCTCGGCGAGGGCTACGAGGATGCCGTGGTTGGAGGCCATCTTCGGCGTGCGGAAGAACGGGATGGTCTTGGTGAACGCCCCGTAGAGCACCGCCTTGGCGATGGTATGCGACAGGGCCAGACCGGCCACGGCCGCCTGGAACGAGCGCAGCAGGTTCACGCCCACCGCGCGGCGGTAGAGGAACATGATCTTGCCGAACTTGAAGAAGAACAGCGCCAGCGGCGGGATGGCGAAGATCAGGAGCGGCGGGTCGACCCGCTTGGGCACGATGATCATCGCTGACGACCAGAGCAGCGCACCGACGGTGAAGAAGATGTTCATGCCATCGGCGATCCACGGCAGCCAGCCGGCGATGAAGTGGTAGCGCTGGCCGAGGGTGAGCTTGCTGTCCTTGCCCTGGAACAGGGCACGGGCGTGGCCCTTCATGATCTGGATGGCGCCGTAGGCCCAGCGGAAGCGCTGCTTCTTGTAGTCGATGAAGGTATCCGGCATTAGCCCCTTGCCGAAACTCTGGTGCGAGTAGGCGGCCGAATAGCCTTTCTCGAACACCCGCAGGCCCAGCTCGGCGTCCTCGCAGATGGTCCAGTCGGCCCACTTCAGCTCGTCCATCACGGTGCGGCGGATCATGGTCATGGTGCCGTGCTGGATGATCGCGTCACGGTCGTTGCGGGTGACCATGCCGATGTGGAAGAAGCCCTTGTACTCGGCGTAGCAGAGCTTCTTGAAGACGTTCTCCTCGCCGTCGCGGTAGTCCTGCGGCGATTGCACCACGGCGATCTTGGGATCACTGAAGTGCGGCACCATCTGCTTGAGCCAGTTCGGTTCGACGCAGTAGTCGGCGTCGATCACCGCGACCACTTCGGCGTCCGGCGCGGTGTGCGGCAGGATGTAGTTCAGCGCGCCGCCCTTGAAGCCGGCCAGCGGCGCAACATGGAAGAAGCGGAAGCGCGGGCCGAGCACTTCGCAGTAGTCGCGCACGGGCTCCCAGACGGCCGGGTCCTTGGTGTTGTTGTCGATGATCAGGACTTCGTAGTCCGGGTAATCGAGCTTGGCCAGGGCATCCAGGGTCTTCTTCAGCATCTCCGGCGGTTCGTTGTAGCAGGGCACATGTACCGACACCTTGGGGCGATAGCTGGTGTCGGTCAGCACCGGGTCGAACGGCCGGCGGCGCTTGCGCACCCAGACGGTCTCGGCCAGTTCATGGGCCTCGGTGAGCAGCACGATGAACACGCCCAGCGCGCCGATGCCCAGCAGGCCACCAACGGTCATGCTGAACCAGGTGCTGTATTGCTGGCTGTAGTCGTACGCGATCCACACCAGCACCGAGCCGCCGGCGAAGGCGACCACGGTGAGGAAGGTGCGGCCGCGCTGGCGCAGGGCGCTGCCGTCGATCATCAGCAGGGTCAGGGCGAGCAGCGCCATCACCACCGAGGCCACCGCCAGGGCGCGCCACTGCGGGATGTTCACCACCGGCCCGTCGAAGTTGAACTTCGGCTGGCGCTGGGCGTTGTAGACGCCCCAGTAGGCGCCCACCGAGCCTTCATCGCCAACCTTCCACGGCTGGTCGAAGGCTTCGACGACGAAGTAGTTGTAGCCCTTCTTGTTCAGCACGTTGGTCAGCCGGCGCAGGTAGATGGCCTGGTCCGCCTGGGTGGCGTCGGCGCCGCCGCGCATGCGGCCGTTGCTCGGCCAGCCGACTTCGGCCAGCAGCAGCGGTTTGCGCGGGAACTTGGCGCGCAGCTCGCGGGCGCGGTCGAGGACGAACTGCACCGAGTTGTCCATCGGGGTGAATTCCCAGTAGGGCAGCACGTGGGCGGCGATCAGGTCGACGTGCTTGGCCATCTCCGGGTACTTCTCGTAGATGTGCCACTGCTCGGCGGTGGTGACGGGCACCTTCACCGCCTTGCGCACGCGGTCCAGGTAGCCAGTCAGTTGCTCGACCGTGACCTCGCGGCGGAACAGCGCTTCGTTGCCGACGATCACCCGCACCACACTGCGCGAGTTGTTGGCGATCTCGATGCCGCGTTCGATCTCGGCCTCGTTCTCGGCTTCGTCCGGGCCGATCCAGATCCCCAGGCTGACGCGCATGCCGACCTCCTCGGCCAGGCGCGGGATGTCGGCCAGCGAGCCCTTCACCGAGTAGGTGCGGATGTTGTCGGTCTGCTTCGATACCAGTTCCAGGTCAGAACGGATCTCGTCGTCGCTGGGGAACTGGTTCTTCTGCGGATTCTGGTTCAGGCGGAAGGGCGAGAAGGAGAATCCGGAAATGCTCTCCGGCCAGTCGGGAACGCTGACGGGACGGTTGTACAGGGCCCAGAAGCCGGTGAAGAGCGCCGCGAGGGCGACGAAGACCACCAGGTTGAGGCCGAACTTGCGTGCAGGCATGGTGCGATCGGGTTCCAAAGGGTGGAACGGGGAGGGGCCGGAACGGCGTCCGGTCGGGGCGCATCCTACCCCGCACTCCAGGGGCTGTACAGGTTGCCGGCGGTCCGCCGCAGCAGGGCGTCGGACGCTGGCTTCCGACAGTTTAGAATGGGCTGTAGGCGCGTGTATGAGACTGCCAAAAATCAGCTTTGTTGCATGCTGGCTGAGGGTGGCGCCAAAACGGCAACAGACCCTATAGAATGCCGGCCGTTTCGATGCGAGGTGTGGTGAATGGAACTGGATGAACAGCGTTTCGGCGGTATCGCACGGCTGTACGGCCGCGAGGGCCTGGAACGGCTGGCGGCCAGCCATGTGGCGGTGGTCGGGATTGGTGGCGTCGGCTCCTGGGCGGCCGAGGCGCTGGCGCGCAGCGGGGTGGGCGAGATTTCCCTGTTCGACCTCGACGACGTCTGCGTCACCAACACCAATCGCCAGGTCCATGCGCTGCAGGGCGCCGTGGGCAAGCCCAAGGTCGAGGTGATGGCCGAGCGTTTGAAGGCGATCAACCCGGGCATCGTCGTCCATGCCGTCGCCGATTTCGTCACCCGCGAGACCATGGCGGACTACATCACCCCCGAGCTGGATTGCGTGATCGACTGCATCGACAGTGTCGCCGCCAAGGCCGCGCTGATCGCCTGGTGCAAGCGCCGCAAGCTGCAGATCATCACCACCGGCGGCGCGGGCGGGCAGGTCGATCCGACACAGATCCAGGTCGCCGACCTCAACAAGACCTTCAATGACCCGCTGGCCGCCAAGGTCCGCTCCATGCTGCGTCGCGACTACAACTTCTCGCGCACTCCGGGCCGCCATTACAGCGTGCAATGCGTGTTCTCCACCGAGCAGCTGCGCTACCCCAAGCCGGACGGCACCGTGTGCCAGTCCAAGAGCTTCGTCGGCGAAGGGGTGAAGCTGGACTGCGCCGGCGGCTTCGGCGCGGTGATGATGGTCACCGCGACCTTCGGCATGGTCGCGGCGGCACGGGCGGTGGACAAGATCGTCGCCGGGGCGCGGCGGCCGTCGGAGCGCGTCGCGGGCTAAAGCTCTTGTAGGAGCGAGCTTGCTCGCGAATTGGACTACCCGGCGGCAATAGCGTTAAGCGGTTCGCGAGCAAGCTCGCTCCTACGAAAAGCGCTGGCTTCGGAGGCGTAGGGCGTACAACCGTTCGCGGTTGTACGCCGTTACACCGCGGTTGCCGGCTGGAGTCCCGATGGAGTTCGAAGTGCTCCGCGGCAGGTTTCCAGGTTGGAATCCGAGCGGTCGGGGGGCAAGGTCAAACGGCGTATAACGTCGAACGTTATACGCCCGATGCCTCGATCAACTCCTGCATGCGCTTCAGAACTGCATTCAACCCATTGCTGCGCGATGGCGACAGTTGCCGACCGAGGCCGAGCTGATTGAACCAGTCCGGGAGGTCGATGTTGGCCAGCTCATCGGCCGGCAGACCTTCCACCCGCACCAGCAGCAACGCCAGCAGCCCACGCAGCAGCCGCGCATCGCTATAGGCGCGGAAGTGCCAGAGGCCGCCGCGCGGGTCGGCGACCAGCCAGACATTGCTCTCGCAGCCATGTACGCGGTGTTCGTCGCTGCGTTCGGCGTCGCTTAGTGGCTCCAGGCGTTCGCCCCATTGCATCAGCAGGCGTGCGCGCTGGTCCCAACCCTGCTGCGCGGTGAAGGCCTGCAGCGCTTCGTTAGCGGCGGCGGGCAGGCTCATCGCAGCAGCTCCAGGGCACTGTCCAGGGCGTGGAAGAAGCGCTCCAGATCGGCGCCGTCGTTGTACAGGCCGAGGGAGACGCGTAGGGCGCCGGCGACGTCGAGGGTCTTCATCAATGGCATGGCACAGTGGTGCCCCGCGCGTACGGCGATGCCCTGTTCGGTGAGCAGGTGGCCGAGGTCGGCAACGTGCACGCCCTCGACCACGAAGCTGGCCAGCGCCACGTCCGGTTCGCCCAGCACGCGCACGCCGTCGCGGGCGCGCAGGCCGGCCAGCAGGCGGGCATGGAGGAAGTCTTCGTGGGCACTGGCTTCGGCGCTGTCCTGGCGGGCCAGCCATTCGAGCGTGGCGCCGAGGGCGATCACGGAGCCGATGGGTGGGGTTCCGGCCTCGAAGCCGATCGGGGCGCTGTGGAACTGCGCATCGAAGTAGTCCGCCACGCGCACCATCTCGCCGCCGAACTGCCAGTGGGCCAGGCGCTCCAGGGCTTCCGCGCGGCCCCAGAGCAGGCCGAGGCCTTCCGGGCCGTAGAGCTTGTGGCTGGAGCAGACGTAGAAGTCGCAGCCCAGCGCCGACAGGTTGTGCCGGCCGTGGACCACGCCCTGAGCGCCGTCGACCACGCTCAACGCACCGTGCTGCCGAGCCATCTGCAGCAATTCCGGCAGCGGTTGCCAGGTGCCCAGCACGTTGGACAGCTGGCTGACGGCGAGCAGCCGTGTGCGCGGACCGATCAGGCTGGCGGCGCGCTCCAGGTCGATGCGCCCGCTACGTTCCAGCGGCAGGACCACCAGTTTCAGTCCGCGCCTGAGCGCCAGTTGTTGCCAGGGCAGCAGGTTGGCGTGGTGCTCCAGGGCGCTGACGACGATCTCGTCGCCGGCCTGGAACCGGTTTTCCAGCCCATAGGCCAGCAGGTTCAGCGCTTCGGTGGCGCCGCGGGTGAAGACGATCTGCGCCGGGCTGCCGCCGTTCAGCCAGTTGGCCGCCAGGGTGCGGGTAGCCTCGAAGGCGCGGGTGGTGCGTTCGCCGGGCAGGTGCTGGGCGCGGTGCACGTTGGCGGCGCCGCTGGCGTAGTAGCCGGCCAGGGCATCGATCATGGCCTGGGGCTTCTGGGCGGTAGCGGCGCTGTCGAGGTAGGTCTGGCCTTCGGCCTCGAAGGCGGCGAGGGCCGGGAAGTCGGAGCGCCAGGGCGAGGGAATGGACATGGACGTATGGCCGGTTGCGGAAAATGGAAAACGGGGGCCGCAGCCCCCGTTTTTCAAGCTTAGTGCGAACCCCGCGCGAGCGGGGCGCACAAGCTTAGTTGTGCGCGTGCAGCGCTTCGTTCAGTTCGATCGCGGTCTTGTTGGTCTTGCACTCGACCGCGCCGGTCTGGGAGTTGCGGCGGAACAGCAGGTCCGGCTGGCCGGCCAGGTCGCGGCCCTTGACCACTTTCACCAGGTTGTTCTGGTCGTCCAGCACGGCGATCTTGGTGCCAGCGGTGACGTACAGGCCGGCTTCGACGATGTTGCGGTCGCCCAGCGGGATGCCGATGCCGGCGTTGGCGCCGATCAGGCAGCCTTCGCCGACGCTGATGACGATGTTGCCGCCGCCCGACAGGGTGCCCATGGTGGAGCAGCCGCCGCCCAGGTCCGAGCCCTTGCCGACGAACACGCCAGCGGAGACGCGGCCTTCGATCATGCCCGGGCCTTCGGTGCCGGCGTTGAAGTTGACGAAGCCTTCGTGCATCACGGTGGTGCCTTCACCGATATAGGCGCCCAGGCGTACGCGGGCGGTGTCGGCGATGCGCACGCCGGCCGGGACCACGTAGTCGGTCATCTTCGGGAATTTGTCGACGGAGAAGACATCCAGCAGCTTGCCCTTCAGGCGCGCTTCGAGCTGCAGCTCGGCCAGTTCGGACAGGTCGATGGCGCCCTGGTTGGTCCAGGCCACGTTCGGCAGCAGCGGGAAGATGCCGGTCAGGTTCAGGCCGTGCGGCTTGACCAGGCGGTGGGACAGCAGATGCAGCTTGAGGTACGCCTCCGGGGTGGAGCTGGGGGCGGCGTCTTCGGCCAGCAGGGTAGCGACCAGCGGCTTCTGGCTTTCGGCCAGGCGGTTGAGCAGGGCGGCCTGGGCGTTGTCGATGCCCTTCAGGGCGTCGGCCAGCTGGTAGGCCTGGTGGGCGCTGAAGGCGATCGCCTGGTTGCCGCCTTCATAGGCCAGCAGCGGGGTGACCGCGGCGACCAGTTCGGCGCTGGGCTTGAGCAGCGGCTGCGCGTAGAAGACTTCCAGCCAGTTGCCCTGGCGGTTCTGGGTGCCGACACCGAAGGCCAGGCTGAACAGGGATTTCGACATGTGGGTGCTTCCTTAAAAAAGAAAATCTCGAAGAAAGTATCAGGTCAGGCCGGACGGCGGCTGAGCAGCAGGCCCAGCCCGGCGCTGCCCAGCAGCGCGGCACAACCACGGTTGAACAGGCGCCGGGCGCGAGCGCCGGCGAGCAGCTTGCCGAGGTGGACCCCGGCGAGCCCGTAAAGGGCGATGGCCAGCCATTCCAGGAGCAGGAAGGCTGCGCCGAGTTGGGCGAACTGGGCGCCCACGGCCTGGTTCGGGTCGACGAACTGCGGCAGGAAGGCGGTGAAGATCAGGATCGCCTTGGGGTTGCCGGCGGCGACCCAGAATTCCTGGCGCGTCAGGCGCCAGAGGCTGCTGGCCGGAGCTGCTGCGCTGCTCGCCTGCAGATCGGCGGTGGGTGCGCGCCAGAGTTGCACGGCCAGCCACAGCAGGTAGGTGGCACCCACCAGCTTGATCACCAGGAACAGCCAGGCCGAGGTCTGCAGCACCAAGGCCAGGCCGGAGGCGGCCAGGGCCAGCATGCCGGCGAATGCCAGCAGGCGGCCACTGCCTGCCAGGGTCGCGCGCAGCAGGCCGAAACGGGCGGCGTTGTTCAGCGACAGCAGGTTGTTCGGCCCCGGCGCCAGGTTCAGGGCGAAGCAGGCGGGGAGGAACAGGGCCCAGGCGATGTTCATGGCGGGACGGCTCAGGCCAGCGCGGCGGCGTAGTTGTCGGGCTTGAAGCCGACCAGGGTGCGGCCGCCCAGGTCGAGCACCGGGCGCTTGATCATCGACGGCTGGGCGAGCATCAGGTCGATCGCCTTGGCCTGGTCGAGATTGGCTTTCTGCACGTCGTCGAGCTTGCGGAAGGTGGTGCCGGCACGGTTCAGGATGGTTTCCCAGCCGTGCTCGCCGCACCATTGTTCCAGGTGCGCGCGGTCTATTCCGCTAGTCTTGTAGTCGTGAAAGGCGTAGTCGACGCCATGCTCGTCCAGCCAGGTGCGGGCTTTCTTCATGGTGTCGCAGGCCTTGATGCCGTACAGCGTCCGCTGACTCACGGGGCGCATCTCCTTTTCATGCTTTTCTTCAGGCGCGGGATTATGCCATTTCCCGATGCCTTGGGGGATGCCGGTGGGAAGTCGGCGGATTGCAACAGTCTGTTGCCGATCCGCTGGCTGATCCGCCGCTACGCCGATGGTTCAATGGAGCGCTGTGCCGGGAGTTCGTCGATGCAAACCGTTTACACCGTGCTGATCCTGCTGCTGGCCGTGGGGGGCACGCGGCTCGCCGCGCAGCTGATCCCGCTGCCGCTGCCATTGATCCAGATCGCCGTCGGCGCCGCGCTGGCCTGGCCGAGTCTTGGGCTGCATGTGGCGCTGGACCCCGAGCTCTTCATGTTCCTGTTCATCCCGCCGTTGCTGTTCGTCGACGGCTGGCGCATGCCCAAGGGTGAGTTCTGGAAGATGCGCGGGCCGATCCTGGCCCTGGCGTTCGCCCTGGTGTTGATCACGGTGGTGGTCGGCGGCGCCTTCATCCATCTGCTGATCCCGGAGATTCCCTGGGCCGCGGCCTTCGCTCTGGCGGCGGTGCTGTCGCCCACCGACGCGCTGGCGGTTTCGGCCATCGCCCAGAATCGCCTGCCCAGACGCCTGATGCACGTCCTCCAGGGCGAGGCGCTGATGAATGACGCCTCGGGTCTGGTGGCCTTCAAGTTCGCCATCGCCGCAGCCATGACCGGTACCTTCTCGCTGGTGGACGCCAGTCTCTCCTTCCTGCTGGTTGCGGTGGGCGGACTGGCCTGCGGGGTGCTGCTGAGCTGGTTGCTGGGGCGCATCCGCGGCTGGATGATCCGCCGTGGCTGGGATGATCCTGCGACCCATGTGGTGCTGATGCTGCTGTTGCCGTTCGCTGCCTACATGGTCGCCGAGGAGATGGGCGTCTCCGGCATTCTTGCGGCGGTGGCGGCCGGCATGATGCAGAGCTGGGTCGATCTGCTGCCACGGCAGACCAATACCCGGCTGCTCAATCGCAGCGTGTGGTCGATGCTGGAGTTCGCCTTCAACGGCGTCGTTTTCCTTCTGCTCGGCCTGCAGTTGCCCGACATCCTCAAGTCGGTGGCGCACCACTCCGATGACATGCTCTGGCGCTCGTCGCTGCTGCTGTTCTACGTGCTGGCGGTCTTCGCGGCGTTGCTGGTGCTGCGTTTCGCCTGGGTCTGGTGCTACTGGAAGGTTTCGGTGCGCTTCGAACGCTGGTGGGGTGTCGAGCTGGGCGGTCGGCCGGGCGAGCCGACCTTGCGCTTGTCGGCGATTTCCGCACTGGGTGGGGTGCGCGGGGCGGTTACCCTGGCGGGCGTGCTCTCGGTGCCCTTGCTGCTGGGGGACGGTTCGCCGTTTCCGCAGCGTGACCTGATCATATTCATTGCCGCCGGGGTGATCCTGATTTCGCTGCTGGCGGCGACCATCGGCCTGCCGATCCTGCTGCGCGGGCTGCCCGCGGCCAGCAACGACCGGCGTGAGCTGGAAGTGCAGCAGGTGTGGCGCAAGACCGCCGCGGCGGCGATCCATATGCTGGAGAACGAGGATCTGCCGGCCAAGGAAAGCAGCGACGCCGAGGAAACGGCGCGGCTGGCGGAGGTGAAGGCGAAGCTGATGGCCGAGTACCGACACGAGCTCGACCCGGCTCCGGACAGCCTGGAAGCCCGCGAGCGCGCCCGTGCTCTTGAGCTGGCCGATCAGGCGCTACGCATCAAGGCGCTGCGGGCCCAGCGTCTGGAGCTGTACCGGATGCGCCGGGAGCACGAGATCGACGATGAAATCCTGCGCGGGGTGCTGGGGGAGCTGGATAACCAGGAGGCCTGGGTGACCAGCAAGGCGGGGCGCTGGGTGTAGATCGGCTTTTCGTAGGAGCGAGCTTGCTCGCGAACCGCTTGGCTCTGGAGCTGCCGGATAGCTCCGTTCGCGAGCAAGGACTGGGCGTCCCCCTCGCTCCTACAGGGTGTGCAACCTTAGAGGCCCTGCACGTAACGCTTGATCCGTTCCGCCGCCTCGACGCACTCCGCCAGCGGAGCCACCAGTGCCATGCGCACACGGTTGGCGCCGGGGTTCTCGCCGTTCACTTCGCGGGACAGGTACGAACCCGGCACCACGGTGACGTGCTGCGCAGCGAACAGGCCGCGGCAGAACTCGGTGTCGGCGATCGGCGTCTTCGCCCACAGGTAGAAGCTGCCGTCCGGGCGCTGCACGTCGAGCACGCCGGCGAGGATGTCCAGCACGGCATCGAACTTCTCGCGGTACAGGTCGCGGTTGGCCCGCACGTGGTCCTCATCCTTCCAGGCGGCGACGCTGGCCAGCTGGGTCTGCACCGGCATGGCGCAGCCGTGGTAGGTGCGGTACAGCAGGAATTTCTTCAGCACTTCGGCGTCGCCGGCAACGAAGCCCGAGCGCAGGCCCGGCAGATTCGAACGCTTGGACAGGCTGTGGAACACCACGCAGCGCCTGAAGTCCGAGCGGCCGAGTTCGGCACAGGCGGTCAGCAGGCCGGCCGGCGGGTTCTGTTCGTCGAAGTACAGCTCGCTGTAGCACTCGTCGGCGGCGATCACGAAGTCGTGCTCGTCGGCCAGGGCGATCAGCTTCTTCAGCGTTCCCAGCGGCACCAGCGCGCCAGTGGGGTTGCCCGGCGAGCAGAGGAAGAGAATCTGGCAGCGTGCCCAGACCTCGGCCGGCACGGCGTCGAAGTCCGGGTTGAAGCCATTGGCTTCCCGGCAGGGCAGGTAGTGCGGTTCGGCGCCGGCGAGCAGGGCCGCGCCTTCGTAGATCTGGTAGAACGGGTTCGGGCTGATCACCAGGCCCTTGGCATTACGGTCGACCACGGTCTGGGTGAAGGCGAACAGCGCTTCACGGGTGCCGTTCACCGGCAACACGTGGCGCGCGGCGTCCAGCCAGCCGGCCGGCACCTTGAAGCGGCGCTCGCACCAGGTAGCGATGGCTTCGCGCAGGGCGGGGATGCCCAGGGTGGTCGGGTAGACGGCCAGTTGGTCGAGGCTGTCGGCCAGGGCCTTGGCGACGAAGTCCGGCGAGCGGTGCTTGGGTTCGCCGATGGACAGCGCGATGGGCTTGAGGTCCGCCGGCGGCTGGGCGCCGGCCAGCAGGGCGCGGAGCTTCTCGAAGGGGTAGGGCTGGAGCGAGTCGAGGGCAGGATTCATGGGCAAGGCTCTTTCTTTCCAAATGCTGACTAAATGCTGATGCGCACCGGCATGGTCTGCTGGCCGCCGTCGGAGAGGATGTCGACCAGGGCGGTCTGTATGCGCTTGCACAGCTCGGGGTCGGAAAGCGGCTGGTTATTCGCATCGGTGACGAAGAACACGTCTTCCACGCGTTCGCCCAGGGTGGCGATCTTGGCGTTCTGCACCGACAGGTCGAAGTCGAGGAACAGACCGCCGATGCGCGCCAAAAGGCCTGGGCGATCCGGCGCGATGACTTCCAGCACGCTGACCTGGCGGGCGGCGTCGGTGGAAATGGTCACCTGCGGGGCGAAGGCGAAGTGCTTGAGCTGGCGCGGTACGCGGCGCTGGATGATGGTCGGGTATTCGTCCGGGTCCTTCAGGGCGTAGACCAGACCTTCGCGAATTTCCGCGACACGGGCGGGATTGTCGCCAATCGAGCCGCCATCGGCGTCGAGCACTATGTAGGTGTCGAGGGTGAACAGGCTGGTGGAGGTGATGATCCGCGCATCCTGAATGTTCAGGTTGAGCTGGTCCATCGCCGCCACGGTCACGGCGAAGAAGTCGTGCTGGTCGGCGGCATAGATGAAGATCTGGGTGCCGCCCTCGAATTCGCGCTGGGCGGTTTCCTTGATCAGCACCAGCGGCGTGCCGTCGTCCGGATGCTGGAGGATGGCTTCGGTGTGCCAGGCCACGTCGGCGGCGGTGTGGCGCAGGAAGTAATCGTCGCCCAGCTGGCTCCAGAGCTGTTCGGCGTCGTCCTGGTCGATGCCGCCGCGCACCAGGATGTCGATGGCCGCGCTCTGCGTCTGGCGAATCTGCTCTTCGCGGTCCACCGGGTTCTCCAGGCCGCGGCGCAGGGCGCGCTTGGTCTCGGTGTAGAGCTGGCGCAGCAGGCTGGCGCGCCAGGAGTTCCACAGCGTCGGGTTGGTGGCGTTGATGTCGGCCACGGTGAGCACGTAGAGGTAGTCCAGGTAGGTCTGGTTGCCCATCAGCTGGGCGAAGTCGTAGATCACCTGCGGGTCGGACAGGTCCTTGCGCTGGGCCGTGGTGGACATGACCAGGTGGTTCTGCACCAGCCAGGACACCAGGCTGGTGTCCCACGGCGGCAGCTGGTGGCGCTGGCAGAAGTGCTCGGCATCCACCGCCCCCAGTTCCGAGTGGTCGCCGCCGCGACCCTTGGCGATGTCGTGGTAGAGGCCGGCGATGTAGATCAGCTCGGGCTTGGGCAGGCGTTCCATGATCTTGCTGGCCAGCGGGTACTTCTCCGCCATGTCCGGGCGGCGCAGCTTGCGCAGGTGCTTGATCAGGTTGAGGGTGTGGGCGTCCACCGTATAGATGTGGAACAGGTCGTGCTGCATCTGCCCGACGATCAGGCCGAACTCCGGCAGGTAGCGACCGAGGATGCCGTAGCGGTTCATCCGCCGCAGGTTGCGGTGGATGCCTTCGCGGCACTTGAACAGCTCGATGAACAGGCTGGTGTTGCGGATATCGTGGCGGAAGTCGTCGTCGATCAGGTGCCGGCTGTCGCGCAGCAGGCGGATGGTGTCGGCGCGCACGCCCTTGATCTCCGGATGCTGGGCCAGCAGCACGAAGATTTCCAGCAGGGCGAACGGGGTGCGCTTGAAGACGTTGGCGTGGGTGACTTCCAGGTAGCCGTCGCGCAGTTGGAAGCGACTGTTGAGCGGCTGGATCTGGCCGTTCTCGCCGGCGCGCAGGATCACTTCCTCGAAGTGTTGCATGATCAGGTCGTTCAGCTCGGAAACCGCCATCACCACGCGGTAGTACTTCTGCATGAAGCGTTCGACCGCCAGCTTGGCGTCGTTGCCTTCATAACCGAGCATCCCGGCGATGCGCCGCTGGTGGTCGAACAGCAGACGGTCTTCGGCGCGTCCGGCGAGCATGTGCAGGGCGTAGCGGACCTTCCAGAGGAATTCCTGGCTGGAGGCGAGCACGCTGCATTCGCTTTCCACCAGGAAGCCTTCGCGCACCAGGGCGTGCAGGTTGAGGCTGCCGAAGTGACGGCGGGCGACCCAGAGCAGGGTCTGGATGTCGCGCAGGCCACCCGGCGAGCCCTTCACGTTGGGCTCGAGGTTGTATTCGGTGTCGTTGTATTTGGTGTGACGGTGAATCTGTTCCTTGCGCTTGGCCAGGTAGAACTGGCCGCTCGGCCACATCTGTTGCGCGTTGGTGGTCTGGAGCATGCGTTGGCGCAGGACGTCGGGGCCGGAGATGGTCCGGCATTCCATCAGGTTGGTGACCACTGTCAGGTCGGCGCGTGCTTCCTCGGCGCACTCGGCCACGGAGCGTACGCTCTGGCCGACTTCCAGGCCGATGTCCCAGAGCAGGGTGAGGAAGCCCTCGATGGGCTCGCGGAAGCTTTCCTGGTCCTCGCTGTCGAGCAGGATCAGCAGGTCGATGTCCGAGTGCGGGTGCAGTTCACCGCGCCCGTAGCCGCCCACGGCGACCAGTGCGATGTCGGCGGCGTCGCCCCAGTTGAAGCGGCTCCAGGCCTGCTGCAGGATCTGGTCGACGAACCAGGCGCGGTCTTCGATCAGCCGGCGGATGTCGCGGCCGCCGTTGAAGCGGGCGTCGAGCACCTCGTTGGCCTGACGAATGGCCTTCTTGAACGCGGCAATAGGGCTGGACTTGAGGGCCAGTTCCGCCTGGAACTGTCCACGGTCGAACAACTCGGGATCCACCTGCGGCATGGCGGCCTTCCTGATTCAGGGATTGAGGGAGGGCAGGGGCAAGATGTGCGACGGGCCTGGCGCGTGGCGCCGGGCCCGGGCATGCCGGGCCGGGATTTGTATGTTCTACCCAGCCGTCGGCAAGATTGCAAACCGCTTCTTAGGCAGAGGTGCGCGGGAAGCTTTCGTCATTGCGCAGGGTCAGGATCTCGTAGCCATCGGCGGTGACCAGTACGGTGTGCTCCCACTGCGCGGACAGCTTGCGGTCCTTGGTGATGGCGGTCCAGCCGTCGCCCAGCAGGCGGGTTTCCGGGCGGCCCTGGTTGATCATCGGCTCGATGGTGAAGATCATGCCTTCCTTGAGCTCCAGGCCGGTGCCGGCGCGGCCGTAGTGCAGCACCTGGGGTTCTTCGTGGAAGACCTTGCCGATGCCATGGCCGCAGTACTCGCGCACCACGGAGAAACCGTTCTTCTCGGCGTACTTCTGGATCACCTCGCCGATGTCGCCCAGGCGCGCGCCCGGCTTGACCACGGCGATGCCCTTGTACATGCATTCCTGGGTGATCTGGCAGAGACGATCAGCCCATTCCGGGGTCTTGCCGACCAGGAACATCTTGCTGGTGTCGCCGTGGTAGCCGTCCTTGATCACGGTGATATCGAGGTTGACGATATCGCCTTCCTTCAGCGGCTTGTCGTTGGGGATGCCGTGGCACACCACGTGATTGATCGAGGTGCAGATCGACTTGGGGAAGCCCTTGTAGTTCAGCGGCGCCGGAATGGCCTTCTGCACGTTGACGATGTAGTCGTGGCAGATACGGTCCAGTTCGTCGGTGGTGACCCCGGGCTTGACGTGCTCGCCGATCATTTCCAGCACTTCGGCGGCCAGACGGCCGGCGACGCGCATTTTCTCGATGTCTTCGGGCGTCTTGATGGTGACGGTCATGCGAATTCTCTTGAGGCGCTGCGATCGCGCGGATAATGAGATGAATGCGCAAGTCTACCAGACCTTGGGCCTTCCTTTTAAGGGTGAGACGGGATGCCGGACATCTGTTCGGGTTTCGCTGGGGCCGAGGTTGTGGTATAAAGCGCCCCGCTTCGAAGGCTACGGCCGTTTCGAGGCATAAACCCACACATGCATCGACACGATGGCCTGGGTGCCTTTCGACTGGTTCGGAGGGTTGGCCGTTGGGATGCATGGAGGCCTAACCCGACTTATCGAGGAACTATCATGTCCCAAGTCAACATGCGCGATATGCTGAAGGCCGGTGTGCACTTCGGCCACCAGACCCGTTACTGGAACCCGAAAATGGGCAAGTTCATTTTCGGCGCGCGCAACAAGATCCACATCATCAACCTCGAAAAAACCCTGCCGATGTTCAACGAGGCCCTGACCTTCGTTGAGCGCCTGGCCCAGGGCAAGAACAAGATCCTGTTCGTCGGCACCAAGCGTTCCGCCGGCAAGATCGTTCGCGAAGAAGCTGCCCGTTGCGGCATGCCGTACGTCGACCACCGTTGGCTGGGCGGCATGCTCACCAACTACAAGACCATCCGTCAGTCGATCAAGCGCCTGCGCGAGCTGGAAACCCAGTCCCAGGACGGCACCTTCGCCAAGCTGACCAAGAAAGAAGCCCTGATGCGCACCCGTGATCTGGAAAAACTGGATCGCAGCCTGGGTGGTATCAAGGACATGGGCGGCCTGCCGGACGCTCTGTTCGTGATCGACGTCGACCACGAGCGCATCGCCATCACCGAAGCCAACAAGCTGGGCATCCCGGTCATCGGCATCGTCGATACCAACAGCAGCCCGGAAGGCGTTGACTATGTTATCCCGGGCAACGACGACGCCATCCGCGCCGTTCAGCTGTACCTGGGTTCCATGGCCGAAGCCGTTCTGCGTGGTAAGCAGAACGCCACTGGCGGTGCTGACGAGTTCGTAGAAGAAGCGCCGGCCGAGTCCGCCGAAGGCTGATTCCAGGACGTCCAGACGTCCTACGGTGCGCAGGAAGGGGGCTAGGCCCCCTTTTTGCCACCCTGCAAATTCCGCCCGGGCAGCCGGGCGATCTGGTTTTGAGAGCAACTCAAGAGGATTTCGAAATGGCAGAAATTACTGCAGCACTGGTCAAGGAACTGCGTGAGCGTACCGGCCAGGGCATGATGGAGTGCAAGAAGGCCCTGGTAGCCGCTGAAGGCGATATCGAGAAGGCCATCGACGACATGCGCGCTTCCGGCGCCATCAAGGCTGCCAAGAAGGCTGGCAACATCGCCGCCGAAGGCTCCATCGCCGTTAAAGTGGCTGATGACGCCAAATCCGCCACCATCATCGAAGTCAACTCGCAGACCGACTTCCTGGCCCTGCAGGACGACTTCAAAGGCTTCGTGGCCGCCAGCCTGGACAAGGCTGTAGCCCAGAAGCTGACCGATGCCGCTCCGCTGATCGCAGAACAAGAGCCGGCCCGTGAAGCCCTGGTCGCCAAGTGCGGCGAAAACGTCAACATCCGTCGTCTGGCTCGCGCCGAAGGTGACGTGGTTGGCGCCTACCTGCACGGCCATCGCATCGGCGTTCTGGTCACCCTGAAGGGCGGCAACGCTGACCTGGCTCGCGACATCGCCATGCACATCGCTGCCAGCAACCCGCAGTTCCTGGATCCGTCGCAGGTTTCCGAAGAAGCCGTTGCCAAAGAGAAGGAAATCTTCCTTGCTCTGAACGCCGACAAGATCGCCGGCAAGCCGGAAAACATCGTCGAGAACATGGTCAAAGGCCGTATCTCGAAGTTCCTGGCCGAAGCCAGCCTGGTCGAGCAAGCCTTCGTCAAGGATCCGGAAGTCAAGGTGGGTGACCTGGCCAAGAAGGCCGGCGCCGAAATCGTTTCCTTCATTCGTTATGAAGTAGGCGAAGGCATCGAGAAAGTCGAAGCTGACTTCGCTGCCGAGGTTGCTGCTCAAGTAGCCGCTTCCAAGCAGTAATAGACGGTCTCACGACTGTCGCCCCGCAAGAGGCTGCCCGCTAACGCGCGCGGCCTCTTTGCCAAACTGGGGAAGCCAAATGGGGCGGTTTCCGCGACGCAGGCCCGCACGGTGGGTTAAGGGCGTCGTAAGCGTGGCGGGTCCATGCTTCCAAACCAAGGCGCCGTGGGGCGCCAAGCATTCAATCGCCGCAGGAGAAATAGGTCATGGCTCAGCAGCTGAGCGCTCGTCAACCTCGCTATAAACGCATTCTTCTAAAACTGAGCGGCGAAGCCCTGATGGGGTCCGAGGAATTCGGTATCGACCCCAAGGTGCTCGATCGGATGGCCCTGGAAATCGGCCAGCTCGTGGGTATCGGTGTCCAGGTCGGCCTGGTCATCGGCGGTGGCAACCTGTTCCGTGGCGCGGCGCTGTCCGCGGCCGGCATGGATCGCGTCACCGGCGACCACATGGGCATGCTGGCCACCGTGATGAACGGCCTGGCCATGCGTGATGCGCTGGAGCGTTCCAACATCACCGCCATCGTCATGTCCGCCATTTCCATGGTCGGCGTGACCGATCATTACGACCGCCGCAAGGCCATGCGCCACCTGAACAGCGGCGAGGTCGTGATCTTCTCCGCCGGCACCGGCAACCCGTTCTTCACCACCGATTCCGCCGCCTGCCTGCGCGCCATTGAAATAGATGCTGACGTAGTGCTGAAGGCGACCAAGGTGGACGGCGTGTACACTGCCGACCCGTTCAAGGACCCGAATGCCGAGAAATTCGAACGTCTGACGTACGATGAAGTGCTCGATCGCAAGCTGGGCGTGATGGACCTGACCGCCATCTGCCTGTGCCGGGACCAGAAAATGCCGCTGCGGGTGTTCAACATGAACAAGCCCGGCGCGCTGCTGAATATTGTTGTAGGTGGTGCTGAAGGCACCCTGATCGAGGAGGATTGAGATGATCAACGAGATCAAGAAGGAAGCTCAGGATCGCATGGGCAAAACCCTGGAAGCCCTGGGGCATGCCTTCGCCAAGATTCGTACCGGCCGTGCTCACCCGAGCATTCTGGATAGCGTCATGGTGTCCTACTATGGTTCCGACACCCCGCTGCGCCAGGTCGCCAACATCACCGTGGAAGACTCCCGCACCCTGGCCTTGAGCGTGTTCGACAAGAGCATGATCCAGGCAGTCGAGAAGGCCATCATGACCTCCGACCTGGGCCTGAACCCGGCGACTGCCGGAACCACCATCCGCGTGCCGATGCCGGCCCTGACCGAAGAGACCCGCAAGGGCTTCACCAAGCAGGCTCGCGCCGAGGCCGAACAGGCCCGGGTATCCGTGCGCAACATCCGCCGCGATGCCCTGGCTCAGCTGAAGGACCTGCAGAAAGAGAAGGAAATCAGCGAAGACGACGAGCGTCGCGCCGGTGACGATATCCAGAAGATCACCGACAAGTTCGTCGCCGATATCGAAAAGGCCCTCGAGGCCAAGGAAGCGGATCTGATGGCCGTCTGACGGTCGGGCTCTCGTCATGGAAAAGACCAAGCAGGTGACGCCCGTGCCCCGGCACGTGGCAATCATCATGGACGGCAACAACCGCTGGGCGAAAAAGCGCCTGATGCCCGGTGTCGCCGGGCATAAAGCGGGGGTGGATGCCGTCCGCGCGGTGATCAAGACCTGCGCCGAGGCGGGCGTCGAAGTGCTGACCCTGTTCGCCTTCTCCAGCGAGAACTGGCAGCGCCCGGCCGACGAGGTCGGCGCGCTGATGGAGCTGTTCCTCATGGCCCTGCGCCGTGAGGTGCGCAAGCTCAGCGCCAATGGTATCCGCCTGCGCATCATCGGAGACCGCAGCCGTTTTGCTCCCGAGTTGCAGACGGCGATGCGCGAGGCGGAAAGCCTGACGGCCAATGGCGCCACCATGCTGCTGCAGGTGGCGGCCAATTATGGCGGCCAGTGGGACATCACCCAGGCTGCCCAGCGCCTCGCCCGGGAAGTGCAGGCCGGCCACCTGGCGCCGGACGAGATCACCCCGGAGCTGATCCAGGGCTGTCTGTCCACGGGCGACCAGCCGTTGCCGGACCTGTGCATCCGCACTGGCGGCGAACATCGCATCAGCAATTTTCTTCTCTGGCAGCTGGCGTATGCCGAGCTGTATTTCTCCGATCTCTACTGGCCCGACTTCAAGCGCGAGGCCATGCAGGCCGCGCTGGTCGACTACGCCTCTCGTCAGCGTCGCTTCGGCAAGACCAGCGAGCAGGTCGAGGCCGAGGCTCCCCCGACATGTTGAAACAACGAATCATCACGGCGCTGATCCTGTTGCCGGTCGCGCTGGGTGGTTTCTTCCTCCTCGATGGTGCGGCGTTCTCGCTGTTCATCGGTCTGGTGGTCAGTGTCGGCGCCTGGGAATGGGCGCGTCTGGCCGGATATAGCGAGCAGTCCGCGCGGGTTGGCTACGCTGCCGCAGTGGCTGCGCTGATGCTCACCCTCTCCTGGCTGCCGCAGCTGGCCGGGGCGGTGCTGGTACTGGCGCTGCTCTGGTGGTTGCTGGCGACCGTCATGGTGCTGACCTACCCCGATAGCGCGTCGAGCTGGGGTGGCTGCTGGCGGCGCCTGCTGATCGGCCTGTTGATCCTGGTGCCGGCCTGGCAGGGGCTGGTGCTGCTCAAGCAGTGGCCGCTGGCCAACTGGCTGATCGTTGCCGTGATGGTGCTGGTCTGGGCGGCCGATATCGGCGCCTATTTCTCCGGCAAGGCCTTCGGCAAGCGCAAGCTGGCGCCGCGGGTCAGCCCCGGCAAGAGCTGGGAAGGTTTCTACGGCGGCCTGGCGCTGAGCCTGGCGATCACCATCGCCGTGGCGATCTATCGCGACTGGACGGTGCGTGAGTTGCTTCTGGCGCTGCCCTGTGCCGCGATCGTGGTGGCGCTGTCGGTGGTGGGCGACCTCACCGAGAGCATGTTCAAGCGCCAGTCGGGTCTCAAGGACAGCAGCAACCTGCTGCCGGGGCACGGTGGGGTGCTTGATCGCATCGACAGCCTGACGGCGGCGATTCCGGTATTCACCGCGCTGCTGTGGATCGTGGGTTGGGGGGCGCCGTGAGCAGTCCGCAGTGGATCAGCGTGCTGGGGGCGACGGGATCGATCGGTCTCAGCACCCTCGATGTCATCGCGCGTCACCCTGAGCGTTACCGTGTCTTCGCCCTGAGCGGTTTCTCCCGGCTCGCCGAGCTGGAAGCCCTCTGCCTGAAGCATCGTCCGCGTTTCGCCGTCGTGCCTGAGGCCGATCAGGCCCGCCACCTGCAGGGCGGGTTGCTGGCGGCGGGGCTGGATACCCGCGTGCTCGTCGGCGAGGCGGGGTTGTGCGAGATCGCCAGTCATCCCGAGGTGGATGCGGTCATGGCGGCCATCGTCGGTGCAGCCGGGCTGAAGCCCACGCTGGCCGCTGTCGAGGCCGGCAAACGAGTGCTGCTGGCCAACAAGGAGGCGCTGGTGATGTCCGGCGCCCTGTTCATGGATGCCGTTCGCGCCAGTGGCGCGGTACTGCTGCCGATCGACAGCGAGCACAATGCGATTTTCCAGTGCATGCCCGCGGACTACTCGCGCGGTCTCGGCGAGGTCGGTGTGCGTCGGATTCTGTTGACGGCCTCCGGCGGTCCGTTCCGCGAGACGCCACTGGAAATGCTGTCGGACGTTTCTCCCGAGCAGGCTTGCGCCCATCCCAACTGGTCGATGGGGCGGAAGATTTCCGTCGATTCCGCCAGCATGATGAACAAGGGGCTGGAGCTGATCGAGGCCTGCTGGCTGTTCGACGCGCCGCCCTCCAAGGTCGAGGTGGTGATTCATCCGCAGAGCGTCATTCATTCCCTGGTGGACTATGTGGATGGCTCGGTGCTCGCGCAGCTCGGCAATCCGGACATGCGCACGCCCATCGCCCATGCGTTGGCCTGGCCGCAGCGGATCGACTCCGGTGTCGCGCCGCTGGACCTGTTCGCCATTGCCCGGCTGGATTTCTGCCCGCCGGATGAGCGGCGCTTCCCTTGCCTGCGACTGGCCCGACAAGCGGCTGAAGTCGGCGGCAGCGTCCCGGCAATGCTCAATGCGGCCAACGAAGTGGCGGTGGCGGCCTTCCTCGAGCGGCGCATCCGCTTTACCGAGATCGCGGTTATCATCGAGGACGTGCTGAACCGCGAGGCGCATGCCCCGGTCGAATCCCTCGATGCGGTGCTGGCAGCCGACCGGCGTGCACGTGACGCCGCACAGGCGTGGTTGCAGGAACGCGGGCGTTGACGCCCAGGAGGTAGCGATGAGCGCCCTATACATGATCGTCGGCCTGGTGGTCGCACTGGGTGTGCTGGTTACCTTCCATGAGTTCGGGCACTTCTGGGTGGCGCGGCGCTGTGGCGTGAAAGTGCTGCGTTTCTCCGTAGGTTTCGGCACCCCGCTGGTGCGCTGGCATGATCGCCAGGGCACCGAGTTCGTCGTGGCTGCCATTCCGCTGGGCGGCTACGTGAAGATGCTCGACGAGCGCGAGGGCGATGTGCCGTCGGAGCTGCTCGACCAGGCCTTCAACCGCAAGTCGGTCTTCCAGCGCATCGCCATCGTCTCCGCCGGCCCCGTGGCCAATTTCCTCCTGGCGATCCTGTTCTTCTGGGTGCTGGCCATGCTGGGCAGCCAGCAGATCAAGCCCGTCATCGGCTCCATCATCGCTGACAGCCCGGCTGCCTTGGGCGGCCTGGCCGCGGGGCAGGAAGTGGTGGCGGTCGACGGCAAGGCGGTGGAAGGCTGGAATGGCGTCAATCTGCAGCTGGTGCGCCGTCTCGGCGAAACCGGTGAGCTGAGCGTCTCCGTGCTCGACCCGGGCTCCTCCGTTCCGGTCATCCACCAATTGCAGCTCAAGGCCTGGCTCAAGAGCGCTGATAACCCGGATCCCATCGCCGGATTGGGGATTCAGCCCTGGCGTCCGGCCATCGCGCCGGTCCTGGCGGAGCTGGATGAGAAGGGGCCGGCCAAGGCGGCAGGGCTCAAGGTCGGGGACCGTCTGCTGAGTGTCGATGGGCAGGCGGTGGAGGACTGGCAGCAGGTGGTGGACAAGGTCCGGGCTCGTCCCGAGGCACGCGTCGTGCTGGCTATCGAGCGTGACGGCCAGCGGCAGGATATTACCCTGACACTGGCGGCGAAAGGCGAGGGCAAGGCCCGTGCCGGATACCTGGGGGCGGGTGTCTCGGGTGGTCAGTGGCCGGCGGACATGCTTCGCAAAATCAGCTACGGACCGGTGGACGCAGTCGGGGAGGCGCTCTCCCGAACCTGGTCGATGAGCCTGCTAACTCTGGATTCTCTAAAGAAAATGGTGCTCGGGCAGCTCTCGGTAAAAAACTTGAGCGGGCCGATAACCATTGCTAAAGTGGCGGGCGCTTCAGCCCAGTCGGGTGTAGGGGATTTTCTGCATTTCCTCGCCTACCTGAGCATCAGTTTGGGGGTTCTCAACCTGTTGCCGATTCCCGTCCTAGACGGCGGGCATCTGCTGTTCTACGTGGTCGAGTGGGTGCGAGGTCGCCCACTGTCGGAGCGGGTCCAGGCTTGGGGGATGCAAATTGGCATCAGCCTGGTGGTCGGGGTCATGTTGTTGGCCCTGGTCAACGATCTGAGTCGACTGTAACCCGCCATTGAATTTCGGATCTGCCGCCACCTGCGGCAGATTCTTTATTTGTCAGTTGGAATAAAAGGACTCCATGAAACGCTTTCTGCTAACCGCGGCCTTTTCCGCGCTGATGATCGCCCAGGTTCACGCCGAGTCCTTCACTGTTTCTGATATCCGGGTCAACGGCCTGCAGCGCGTGTCGGCTGGCAGCGTGTTCGCGGCGCTGCCGCTGAACGTCGGCGAGCAGATCGACGATCGCCGCCTGGTCGAAGCGACCCGCTCCCTGTTCAAGACCGGATTCTTCCAGGACATCCAGCTCAGTCGTGATGGCAATGTGCTGATCGTCAACGTGGTCGAGCGTCCGTCGATCTCCAGCATCGAGATCGAGGGCAACAAGGCCATCACCACCGAAGACCTGATGAAAGGTCTGAAGCAGTCCGGCCTGGCCGAAGGCGAGATCTTCCAGCGCGCGACCCTCGAAGGCGTGCGCAACGAACTGCAGCGTCAGTACGTGGCCCAGGGTCGTTACTCCGCCGAGATCGAGACCGAGGTGGTGCCGCAGCCGCGCAACCGCGTCGCCCTGAAGATCACCATCAACGAAGGCACCGTGGCGGCCATCGCCCATGTCAACGTGGTGGGCAACACCGTCTTCTCCGAAGAGGACCTGACCGACCTGTTCGAGCTGAAGACCACCAACTGGCTGTCCTTCTTCAAGAACGACGACAAGTATTCCCGCGAGAAGCTCTCCGGTGACCTGGAGCGCCTGCGCTCCTACTACCTGGACCGTGGCTACATCCACATGGATATCGCCTCGACCCAGGTTTCCATCACCCCGGACAAGAAGCACGTCTACATCACCGTCAACGTCAACGAAGGCGAGAAGTACACCGTTCGCGACGTGAAGCTCTCCGGCGACCTGAAGGTGCCGGAAGACGAAATCAAGAAGCTGCTGCTGGTGAAGAAGGGCCAGGTCTTCTCGCGCAAGGTGATGACCACCACCTCCGACCTGATCACCCGCCGCCTGGGTAACGAAGGCTATACCTTCGCCAACGTCAACGGCGTGCCGGAGCCCCATGACGACGACAAGACCGTCTCGATCACCTATGTGGTCGATCCGGGCAAGCGCGCCTACGTCAATCGCATCAACTTCCGTGGCAACACCAAGACCGAGGACGAAGTACTCCGTCGCGAGATGCGCCAGATGGAAGGCGGCTGGGCTTCGACCTACCTGATCGACCAGTCCAAGCAGCGCCTGGAGCGCCTGGGCTACTTCAAGGAAGTCAACGTCGAGACCCCGGCCGTGCCTGGCACCGATGACCAGGTCGACGTGAACTACAGCGTGGAAGAGCAACCGTCCGGCTCCATTACCGCCAGTATCGGTTTCGCCCAGAGCGCCGGTCTGATCCTCGGCGGCTCGATCAGCCAGAACAACTTCCTGGGTACCGGTAACAAGGTCAGCCTCGGCCTGACCAAGTCCGACTACCAGACTCGCTACAACTTCGGCTTTGTCGACCCCTACTGGACCGTCGACGGCGTGAGCCTGGGCTACAACGCCTTCTACCGCAAGACCGACTACAGCGACCTGGATGTCGACGTTTCCAGCTACTCGGTCAACAGCTACGGCGCCGGCGTCAGCATCGGCTACCCGATCAGCGAAACCTCGCGTCTGACCTACGGCCTGACCGCGCAGAAGGACGAGATCGATACCGGCGTCTACACCGTCGACGAGATCTTCAACTTCATCCAGCAGGAAGGCGACAGCTTCACCAACTTCAAGGCCTCCATCGGCTGGTCCGAGTCGACCCTGAACAAGGGCGTGCTGGCCAACCGTGGTCACTCGCAGAGCCTGGTGCTGGAATCCACCGTTCCGGGCAGCGACCTGTCGTTCTACAAGCTCGATTACCGCGGCCAGATCTTCGCTCCGCTCACCGAGAACTACACCATGCGCTTCCACACCGAGCTCGGCTACGGTGATGGCTATGGGTCCACCGACCGCCTGCCGTTCTACGAGAACTACTACGCGGGCGGCTTCAACTCGGTGCGTGGCTTCAAGGACAGCACCCTCGGCCCGCGCAGTACGCCGAGCAAGGGCACCAATCCGGGGACTGAGTACGACCCGGACCAGGACCCGCAAGCCTTTGGTGGTAGCATCCTGATCACCGGCGGCGCCGAAGTCCTGTTCCCGCTGCCGTTCGTGAAGGATCAGCGTCAGCTGCGCAGCGTGGTGTTCTGGGACGTGGGTAACGTATTCGATTCCGATTGCCCGACTTCGACTACCCAGGGCTGCGATGGCGTCAAGTTCAATGACATGGCCATGTCCGCCGGTGTGGGCCTGACCTGGATCACCGCGCTGGGTCCGCTGAGCTTCGCCCTGGCGACCCCGATCAAGAAGCCGGACAACGCAGAAACCCAGATCTTCCAGTTCTCCCTGGGGCAGACCTTCTAATTGGCCGTATCGTTGTAAAGACAACCATGCTTTGTGCAGGAGTGCATTGTGCGTAAGTTGACCCAGTTCGTTCTGATCACCGCTGCCCTTATGGCGAGCCCTGCGTTCGCCGATATGAAGATCGCGGTGCTCAACTATCAGATGGCACTCCTCGAGTCGGACGCGGCCAAGCAGTACGCCGTGGACGCGGAGAAGAAATTCGGCCCCCAGCTGAACAAGCTCAAGGCGCTGGAAAGCGACGCCAAGGCGCTGCAGGACAAGTTGGTCAGCGGGGGCAGCAAGATGTCCCAGTCCGAGCGGGAAAAGGCCGAGAACGACTTCAAGCAGAAGGCCCGTGACTTCCAGTTCCAGTCCAAGGAACTGAACGAGGCCAAGGCCGTCGCCGACCGCGACATGCTGAAGAAGCTCAAGCCGAAGCTGGACCAGGCCGTCGAGGAAACCATCAAGAAGGGTGGCTATGACCTCGTGGTCGAGCGTGGTGCCGTGGTGGACGTGAAGCCGCAGTACGACATCACCCGTCAAGTCATCGAGCGCATGAACCAGCTGCGCTGATGATGACCGAGCTGTCCTTTACCCTCGCTGAACTGGCTGCGCAGCTCGATGCCGAGCTGCGCGGCGATCCCGCTCAAGTCATTCGCGGCCTGGCAACCCTCCAGGAAGCCGGCGCGGATCAACTGAGCTTCCTGGCCAACCCGCAGTACCGCAAGTTCCTGCCTGAGAGCAAGGCGGGTGCAGTGCTGCTGACGGCAGCCGATGCCGAAGGTTTCACCGGCAACGCGCTGGTGGTGGCCAACCCCTACCTGGCGTACGCCGGCCTTTCGCATCAGTTCGACCGCAAGCCCAAGGCGCCTGCCGGTATCCATCCCACTGCAGTGGTCGATGAAGGTGCCCAGGTCGACCCGACCGCCAGTATCGGTCCCTACGCGGTGATCGAGGCTGGCGCGCAGATCGGCGCCGGCGTTACCGTCAGCGCCCATTGCTTCGTCGGCGCGTGTAGCGTGATCGGCGAAGGCGGCTGGCTGGCCCCGAGAGTGACCCTTTACCACGACGTGCGCATCGGCAAGCGCGTGGTGATCCAGTCCGGCGCCGTGCTGGGTGGCGAGGGCTTCGGCTTCGCCAACCAGAAGGGCGTCTGGCAGAAGATCGCGCAGATTGGCGGCGTGACCGTGGGCGATGACGTCGAGATCGGCGCCAATACCACGATCGACCGCGGTGCGCTGTCCGATACCCTGGTGGGCAATGGCGTGAAGCTGGACAACCAGATCATGATCGCCCACAACGTGCAGATCGGTGATCACACCGCCATGGCGGGCTGCTGCGGGATTTCCGGCAGCGCCAAGATCGGCAAGCATTGCATGCTCGCCGGTGGCGTCGGCCTGGTCGGCCACATCGAAATCTGCGACAACGTCTTCGTCACCGGGATGACTATGGTGACCCGTTCGATTACCGAACCGGGTTCCTATTCCTCCGGTACTGCCATGCAGCCGGCCGGCGAATGGAAGAAGAGCGCCGCGCGTATTCGCCAGCTGGATGACATGGCCCGTCGTCTGCAGCAGCTGGAAAAGCGCGTGGCTGCCGTGACCCCGAGTGGAGACGCTCCATCTGATGCGTGATCAGCGCATTTTTTGGCGTTTCCCTTTTCTGAACAGGCTTCCCTGAACATGATGGACATCAACGAGATTCGCGAATACCTGCCTCATCGCTACCCCTTCCTGCTGGTGGATCGGGTGGTGGAGCTGGACATTGAAGGCAAGCGCATTCGCGCCTACAAGAATGTCAGCATCAACGAGCCGTTCTTCAATGGCCATTTCCCGCAACACCCGATCATGCCGGGCGTGCTGATCATCGAAGCCATGGCCCAAGCGGCCGGTATCCTCGGCTTCAAGATGCTCGACGTGAAGCCGGCCGACGGCACCCTGTACTATTTCGTCGGCTCCGACAAGCTGCGCTTCCGTCAGCCGGTGCTGCCGGGCGACCAACTGCAGCTGCATGCCCAGTTCATCAGCGTCAAGCGCGGCATCTGGAAGTTCGATTGCCATGCCACCGTCGATGACAAGCCGGTATGCTCGGCCGAAATCATCTGTGCGGAACGCAAACTATGAGTTTGATCGATCCTCGCGCCATCATCGACCCGCGCGCAAAGCTGGCTGACGACGTAGAGGTGGGCCCCTGGTCCATCGTCGGGCCGGATGTGGAGATCGGCGAAGGTACGGTGATCGGTCCGCACGTGGTGCTCAAGGGCCCCACGAAGATCGGCAAGCACAATCGCATCTTTCAGTTCTCCAGCGTCGGCGAGGACACTCCCGACCTGAAGTACAAGGGCGAGCCGACTCGCCTGGTGATCGGCGACCATAACGTGATCCGCGAGGGTGTCACCATCCATCGCGGCACCATCCAGGATCGTTCGGAAACCACCATCGGCGACCACAACCTGTTCATGGCCTACGTTCACGTCGGCCACGACAGTGTGATCGGCAACCATTGCATTCTGGTGAACAACACCGCGCTGGCCGGCCATGTTCACGTGGATGACTGGGCGATCCTGTCCGGTTACACCCTGGTGCACCAGTTCTGTCGTATCGGCGCGCACAGCTTCTCCGGCATGGGCAGCGCGATCGGCAAGGACGTTCCGGCCTATGTGACCGTCTTCGGCAACCCCGCCGAAGCCCGTAGCATGAACTTCGAAGGCCTGCGCCGGCGTGGCTTCAGCGCCGAAGCCATCCAGGCGCTGCGTCGGGCCTACAAGGTGGTTTACCGCCAGGGGCTGACCGTGGACGAAGCGCTCGCCGAGCTCGTCGAGGTTTCGGAGCAGTTCCCGGAGGTAGCGGTATTCCGCGACTCCATCCAGAGCTCCACTCGCGGCATCACCCGCTGACCATGCAGCCGACCGTACGCAAGCTGCGCGTCGCCCTGGTCGCGGGCGAGGCGTCCGGCGATATCCTTGGCTCCGGCCTGATGCAGGCGCTCAAGCAACGTCACCCCGACATCGAGTTCATCGGTGTCGGTGGTCCGCGCATGCAGGCCGAAGGACTGCAGTCGCATTTTCCGATGGAGCGCCTCGCGGTCATGGGCCTGGTCGAGGTGCTCGGCCGCCTGCGCGAGCTGCTGCGCCGGCGCAAGGACCTCGTCCAGATGCTGATCGCGGCCAGGCCGGACGTGTTCATCGGCATCGATGCGCCAGACTTCAACCTGAACATCGAATTGAAGCTGCGCCGCGCGGGCATCCGCACGGTGCACTACGTCAGCCCGTCGGTCTGGGCCTGGCGGCAGAAACGCGTGCTGAAGATCAAGGAAGCCTGCGACCTGATGCTCGCGCTGTTCCCCTTCGAGGCGCGCTTCTACGAAGAACATGCGGTGCCGGTGCGTTTCGTCGGCCATCCGCTGGCCAACACCATTCCACTGGAGGCCGACCGTGCTGGTGCGCGCTTGCGCCTGGGCCTGCCGCAGGGCGCCAGCGTCGTCGCGCTGCTGCCTGGAAGCCGGGGAGGGGAGGTCGGCAAACTCGGCGCGCTGTTCCTCGATACCGCTCAACGCCTGCTTCAGGAGCGTCCGGGCCTGCGTTTCGTGCTGCCTTGCGCCAGCCCCGAGCGTCGCGTACAGATCGAGGAAATGCTGGCCGGCCGCAATCTGCCGGTGCAGTTGCTCGACGGCGCGTCCCATGAAGCCCTGGCTGCCTGCGACGCCGTGCTGATCGCCTCCGGCACCGCCACCCTTGAAGCGCTGCTGTACAAGCGGCCTATGGTCGTCGCCTACAAGGTGGCGCCGATGACCTACCGCATACTCAAGCGGCTGGTGAAGAGCCCGTACATCTCGCTGCCGAACCTGCTGGCCAACCGATTGCTGGTGCCTGAGTTGATCCAGGATGCGGCGACACCCGAGGCGCTGGCCACTACCTTGCTGCCACTGCTGGATGATGGCAGTGTGCAGACCGAATCCTTCGACGCCATCCACCGCGCCCTGCGCCAGGATGCGTCGGCGCAGGCCGCCGAAGCGGTGCTCGCCCTGGTGGAGAAACACTGATGCAGATGGGCCTGGATTTCGCCCTGGTGGAAGAGCTGGTCGCAGGTGTCGATGAAGTCGGCCGCGGCCCGCTGTGCGGCCCCGTGGTGACGGCGGCGGTCATCCTCGATCCGGCCCGTCCGATCAGTGGGCTGAACGATTCCAAGAAGCTCACCGAAGCCAAGCGCGAAAAGCTCTTTGACGAAATCCGCGAAAAGGCCCTGGCCTGGTGCATCGCCCGCGCGGATGTGCATGAGATCGACCAGCTGAACATCCTCCACGCCACCATGCTCGCCATGCAGCGCGCGGTGGAAGGCCTGAGCGTCATGCCGAAGCTGGCGCTGATCGACGGCAATCGCTGTCCGAAGTTGAAGGTGCCTTCTGCGCCGGTGGTGCAGGGCGATGCCAAGGTCCCGGCGATCGCCGCCGCCTCGATCCTGGCCAAGGTCAGCCGTGACCGCGAGATGCAGGAAATGGAAGCGCTGTACCCCGGCTACGGTATCGGCGGGCATAAGGGCTATCCGACGCCGGTGCACCTGGAAGCGCTCAAGCGCCTGGGCCCGACGCCGATCCATCGGCGCTCCTTCGGTCCGGTGCGCGAGCTGCTGGAAAACCCCGCCGGCATCCTGTAACACGCTGTTATTACTCTGGAACTCCTCGCGGCCAGCGGCTCGCCGGTGACTTGAACCACCCGGCGCGACGGCTGGCCCATTGATCCCTGTAGCTTTGCGGAGAGCCCCGGTACAATCCGGGGCTTGCCGTTTTTCGCGTTTGCCAAGGACCACCATGACCGCCACCTTCGTTCACCTGCGTCTGCACACCGAATTCTCCCTGGTCGACGGCCTGGTGCGGGTCAAGCCGCTGATCAAGGCGGTTGCGGGTTCGGGAATGCCGGCGGTGGCGGTGACCGACCTGAGCAACATGTGCTCACTGGTGAAGTTCTACAAGACAGCCATGGGCGGCGGCATCAAGCCGATCTGCGGCGCCGATATCTGGCTGGCCAACCGCGACGACGACGGTCCGCTGACCCGCCTGACCCTGCTGGCGATGAACGCCAAGGGCTACCGCAACCTCACCGAGCTGATCTCCCGTGGCTGGCAGGAAGGCCAGCGCAATGGCGAGATCATCATCGAGCGCGAGTGGGTGAAGGAGGCGGCCGAGGGTCTGATCGCGCTGTCCGGCTCGAAGGAAGGCGAGATCGGCATGGCGCTGCTGGAAGGCGACAACGCCCTGGCGGACGCTCTGCTCGCCGAGTGGCTGGAAGTCTTCCCGGACCGCTTCTACCTGGACATCCAGCGTACCAACCGGGTCAACGACGAAGAGCACGTGCATGCGGCCGTGGCCCTGGCCGAGCGCAGTGGTGCGCCCCTGGTGGCGACCAACGACGTGCGCTTCATCAAACAGGACGACTTCGAGGCCCACGAAACCCGCGTGTGCATCGGCGAAGGCCGTGCGCTGGATGATCCGCGCCGCTCGCGCAACTATTCCGACCAGCAGTATCTGAAGAGCCCGGCGGAAATGGCCGAGCTGTTCAGCGACATTCCCGAAGCGCTGGAAAACTCCGTCGAGATCGCCAAGCGCTGCAACATCGAGGTGCAGCTGGGCAAGTACTTCCTGCCCAACTTCCCGATTCCCTACGACGACATGGACATCAACCAGTACCTGCGCCATGTCTCCTACGAGGGCCTGGAGGAGCGCCTGGCCGTGCTCTGGCCGAAGGAAACCACGCCCAACTACGAAGAGAAGCGGCAGATCTACGTCGACCGCCTGGAGTTCGAGCTGGGCACCATCATCCAGATGGGCTTCCCCGGCTACTTCCTGATCGTGATGGACTTCATCAAGTGGGCCAAGAACAACGGTGTGCCGGTAGGCCCCGGCCGGGGTTCGGGTGCCGGCTCGCTGGTCGCCTACGTGCTGAAGATCACCGACCTCGATCCGCTGGCCTATGACCTGCTGTTCGAACGTTTCCTCAACCCCGAACGTATTTCCATGCCCGACTTCGACGTCGATTTCTGCATGGAAGGCCGCGACCGGGTGATCGACTACGTGGCCGGCGCCTACGGCCGCAACGCGGTGAGCCAGATCATCACCTTCGGTTCCATGGCCGCGAAGGCGGTGGTGCGCGACGTGGCGCGGGTACAGGGCAAGTCCTACGGCCTGGCCGACAAGCTGTCGAAGATGATCCCCTTCGAAGTGGGCATGACCCTGGAGAAGGCCTACGAGCAGGAAGAGATGCTCCGCGACTTCCTCAAGTCCGACGAGGAAGCCCAGGAAATCTGGGACATGGCGCTCAAGCTGGAAGGCGTCACCCGTGGTACCGGCAAGCATGCCGGTGGTGTGGTGATCGCCCCGACCAAGCTGACCGACTTCGCCCCCATCGCCTGTGACGAAGAGGGCGCGGGCCTGGTGACCCAGTTCGACAAGGACGACGTGGAAGCCGCGGGCCTGGTGAAGTTCGACTTCCTCGGCCTGCGGACCCTGACCATCATCAAGTGGGCGATGGAGATCATCCATCGCAAGCAGCAGAAAGCCGGCGAGACCGCACTGGTCGACATCGACCGCATCCCGCTGGACGACAAGAAGACCTACGACCTGCTGCAGAAGGCGGAGACCACCGCGGTCTTCCAGCTCGAATCGCGCGGCATGAAGGAGCTGATCAAGAAGCTCAAGCCGGACTGCCTGGAAGACCTCATCGCACTGGTGGCGCTGTTCCGTCCCGGTCCGCTGCAGTCGGGCATGGTGGACGACTTCATCAACCGTAAGCACGGTCGCGAGGAAATCTCCTACCCGCACCCGGATTACCAGTACGCCGGCCTCGAACCGGTGCTCAAGCCCACCTACGGCATCATCCTGTACCAGGAACAGGTGATGCAGATCGCCCAGGTGATGGCGGGCTACACCCTCGGTGGCGCGGACATGCTACGTCGCGCCATGGGCAAGAAAAAGCCCGAGGAGATGGCCAAGCAGCGCGGCGGCTTCATCGAAGGCTGCGCCAACAACGGGATCGACGCGAACCTCGCGGGCAACATCTTCGACCTGGTGGAAAAGTTCGCCGGCTACGGCTTCAACAAGTCGCACTCCGCCGCCTACGGCCTGGTGTCCTACCAGACCGCCTGGCTGAAGACCCACTGGAAAGCCCCGTTCATGGCCGCGGTACTCACTGCGGATATGCAGAACACCGACAAGGTGGTGACGCTCATCGAAGAGTGCCGCCACATGAAACTGCGCATCGTCGCGCCGGACGTGAACAACTCCGAATTCCGTTTCACCGTGGATGACGACGACCAGATCGTCTACGGCCTGGGTGCAATCAAGGGCGTCGGCGAAGGTCCGGTGGAAGCCATCACCGAGTGCCGCGCCGAAGGCGGACCGTTCAAGAACCTGTTCGACTTCTGCGACCGCATCGACCTCAAGCGCGTCAACAAGCGCACCCTGGAAGCGCTGATCCGCGCCGGTGCGCTGGATCGCCTCGGCCCGCATTTTTATGACGAGCCCAAGGCCTACCACGCCCACGTCGACATCAACCGCGCCGTATTGCTGGCGTCCATGGAAGAGGCCGTGAAGGCCGCCGAGCAGACCTCGCGCAGCCACGACAGCGGCCACATGGACCTGTTCGGCGGCGTGTTCGCCGAGCCCGAGGCGGACGTCTACGCCAACCACCGCAAGGTCAAGGCGCTCAACCTCAAGGAACGCCTGAAGGGCGAGAAGGACACCCTCGGCCTGTACCTGACCGGTCACCCGATCGACGAGTACGAAGGCGAGGTGCGGCGTTTCGCCCGCCAGCGCATCGTCGAGCTCAAGCCCGCGCGCGATACCCAGACCGTCGCCGGCCTGATCGTCAACCTGCGGGTGATGAAGAACAAGCGCGGCGACAAGATGGGCTTCGTGACCCTGGACGACCGCTCCGGGCGTATCGAGGCCTCGCTGTTCGCCGAGGCCTTCGCCGCCAACCAGGCGCTGCTGCAGACCGACGCGCTGGTGGTGATCGAGGGCGAAGTCAGCCAGGACGATTTCTCCGGCGGCCTGCGCCTGCGTGCCAAGCGTGTGATGGGGCTGGAGGAGGCGCGCACCTCGCTGGCGGAGAGCCTGCGGGTGAAAGTGCACGCGGATGCGCTCAAGGGCGACCGCCTGCGCTGGCTGGCCGACCTCTGCACCCGTCATCGCGGCAGTTGCCCGGTCACCGTCGACTACAGCGGCGAGCAGGCGCGCGCCTTGCTGCAGTTCGGCGAACAGTGGCGGATCGACCCCGCGGACAACCTGATTCAAGCGTTGCGTGACCAGTTCGGCCGCGACAACGTCTTCCTGAACTACCGCTAGTGAGGTCGGTGGCCATAGGCCGCCCGCCCGCCAGTCTCGACCCTTGGCGCCCGATACCGTAAGGTAGGGCGCTTTCAGGTCGTGGAAAACGTCACGAGCGACGGCCAAGCGAGGCGAAAGGGCTCGAAAAAGCGCAGTTTGCGACTGCAAATGAGCATTTTGAGAGCGCTTTCAACGCTGCCTGGCCTAGCGCAGTAGTTTTAACGGCCTGAAAACGGAAAGGCCCTGCCGCCATCATTACGACGGATAGCCCATGAACCCGAATTTTCTCGATTTCGAACAGCCCATTGCCGACCTGCACGCCAAGATCGAAGAGCTGCGCCTGGTCGGTAACGACAACGCCCTGAACATCACCGACGAAATCTCCCGTCTGCAGGAGAAGAGCAAGGCGCTGACCGAGAACATCTTCGGCAACCTGTCCAGCTGGCAGATCGCCCAGCTCGCGCGCCATCCGCGTCGCCCCTACACCCTCGATTACATCGAGCACATCTTCACCGAGTTCGAAGAGCTGCACGGCGACCGTCATTTCGCCGATGACGCGGCCATCGTCGGTGGCGTTGCCCGCCTGGAGGACCAGCCGGTGATGGTCATCGGCCACCAGAAGGGCCGCGAAGTGCGCGAGAAGGTTCGCCGCAACTTCGGCATGCCGCGTCCGGAAGGCTACCGCAAGGCCTGCCGCCTGATGGAAATGGCCGAGCGCTTCAAGATGCCGATCCTGACCTTTATCGATACCCCCGGCGCCTACCCGGGCATCGACGCCGAAGAGCGCGGCCAGAGCGAGGCCATCGCCTGGAACCTGCGCGTCATGGCGCGCCTGAAGACCCCGATCATCGCCACCGTGATCGGCGAAGGCGGTTCCGGCGGCGCACTGGCCATTGGCGTGTGCGACCAGCTGAACATGCTGCAGTACTCCACCTACGCGGTGATTTCGCCCGAAGGTTGCGCCTCGATCCTCTGGCGTACCGCCGAGAAGGCGCCGGATGCCGCCGAGGCCATGGGCATCACCGCCAGCCGCCTGAAGGACCTGGGTATCGTCGACAACATCATCCCCGAGCCGCTGGGCAGTGCCCACCGCGACCCGGCCGCGATGTCCCAGTCGATCCGCAAGGCCCTGCTCGGCCAGCTGGATGTTCTCAAGCAACTGAGCACCGAAGAGCTGCTGGCGCGCCGCTACGAGCGCCTGATGAGCTACGGCGTCGCCTGATCGACGTCTTCGGCGCAGCGTGGATGACGAGGTATCCTTGCCTCGTCATCCGTCCCGCCTTCCTGCGCCATGTCCCTTGACTCCCTGTCCCTGGAAAACCGACTTCTAGCTGCGCTCGCACCCTGGCGCTGCGCGCCGGCGTGGCGCGTGGCATTGTCCGGTGGGCTGGATTCCACCGTTCTCCTGCATCTGCTGGTACGACTCGCCCGTCGCGAGCCATTGCCGCCGATCTCCGCCATTCATGTTCATCACGGTCTGCAGGCCGTCGCCGACGCCTGGCCGGAGCATTGCCAGCGGTTCTGCGATGCACTGGGTGTGCCGTTGCATGTCGAATATGTGCGGGTGGATGACGGCGCCAGCCTGGAACGTGCAGCTCGGGAGGCGCGCTACGCCGCATTCACAGCGATGCTGGGGGCGGGCGAGTGCCTGCTGACCGGCCAGCACCGCGACGACCAGGCGGAGACCGTACTGTTCCGCCTGTTCCGTGGCTCTGGCGTGCTTGGTCTGGCGGGGATGTCTGCCTGCCGTCCATTGGGAGCCGGGCTCCTGCTGCGCCCGCTGTTGGGCGTCTCTCGCGACGAGATTGAGCGCTATGCCCGCAGCCACGGTCTGGCCTGGGTGGAGGACCCCTCCAATGCCAGCGACGATTACGACCGCAATTACCTGCGTAATCAGGTGCTGCCGGTGATTGCCCGGCGCTGGCCGGCGGCGGGGGAAACCATCGCCCGTAGCGCCGAGCATCTCGCGGAGGCCGACGATCTGCTGGCGGAGCTGGCCCAAGCCGATCTGACGGGGGCGGACCAACAGATGCACTATCGGGGAATGCCGCTGCCTTCCCTGGCGATCGGGTCGCTGGCCTCCCTGAGCGATTCGCGCCAGCGCAACGTGCTGCGCCACTGGCTGGGTCCCCTCGCGCGCCTGCCCGACAGCGCGCACTGGGCCGGCTGGCGGGATCTGCGCGATGCCCGGGCGGACGCAGAACCGGTCTGGCGCCTCGCCGACGGCGAGCTGCGCCGCGCCAATGGTCGACTCTGGTGGCTCTCGCATGCTTGGCTGGCCTTCGCACCGCAAGCGCAGCCCTGGGTGGATGCTTCTCAATCATTGGCGCTGCCCGGAAATGGCTCGTTGCACTTCGAGGGCGAGCCGCCGCTCGGGCTGCTGGAGGTCCGTTACCGGCAGGGCGGGGAGGTCCTGGCATTACCCGGCCGTGGCCGCCGCGATCTCAAGCGCCTGCTCAACGAGGCCGGCATTCCGGCCTTTCTCCGTGGCCGCCTGCCGCTGCTCTGGCGAGCCGACGAACTGCTGGGAGTGGCGCTGTTGCCGGAGCTGCGAGCCGAGGAATGCTCGTCATGGACCCTGTGCTGGTTACCTCCGACGAATGACTCGGGTTTGAGCTGATAGCCGCTTTCCGGTAGACTACGCTCCCGTCTTATATCGCTCCTGCCGATCCCCTGTGGAATCAGCGGGAGTTCGCTATTTTCACGACGAAGTCGTGAGCCGGGTCCCAGACCCGACACCTTCGCTTCCCCGGCGGCCGAGCCGCCTAAACGCTGACATTCAGGGCTTTTCATGACGCGCTACATCTTCGTCACGGGTGGTGTTGTTTCTTCATTGGGGAAAGGCATCGCCTCGGCTTCCTTGGCTGCCATTCTGGAAGCGCGTGGCTTGAAGATCACGATGCTCAAGCTGGACCCCTATATCAACGTCGATCCGGGCACCATGAGCCCGTTCCAGCACGGTGAGGTGTTCGTCACCCACGACGGCGCCGAGACCGACCTCGACCTGGGCCACTACGAGCGTTTCGTGCGCACCACGATGACCCAGAACAACAACTTCACTACCGGCCGCGTCTACATGGACGTGCTGCGCAAGGAGCGCCGCGGCGACTACCTGGGCGCCACCGTGCAGGTGATCCCGCACATCACCGACGAGATCAAGCGTCGCATCATCAAGGGCGCCGGCGATGCCGACGTGGCCCTGGTGGAAGTCGGTGGCACCGTGGGTGACATCGAGTCGCAACCCTTCCTCGAGGCCATCCGCCAGCTGCGCGTGGAAATCGGTTCGCGCCGCGCCATGCTGATGCACCTGACGCTGGTTCCGTACATCGCCACCGCCGGCGAAACCAAGACCAAACCGACCCAGCACTCGGTCAAGGAGCTGCGCTCCATCGGCCTGCAGCCGGACATCCTGGTCTGCCGCTCCGATCATCCGGTGGACGTCTCCTCCCGCCGCAAGATCGCCCTCTTCACCAACGTGGAAGAGCGCGCGGTCATCTCGCTGGAAGACGTCGACACCATCTACCGCATTCCGTCCGTACTGCACGCCCAGGGCGTCGATGACTTCGTCGTCGAGCGCTTCGGCCTGGAGTGCGGCCCGGCCGACCTGTCCGAGTGGGATCGCGTGGTCGACGCCAAGCTCAACCCCGAGCGTGAAGTCACCATCGCCATGGTCGGCAAGTACATGGAACTGCTCGACGCCTACAAGTCGCTGATCGAAGCCATGACCCACGCCGGCATCCAGAGCCGCACCAAGGTCAACCTGCGCTACATCGACTCCGAAGACATCGAGCAGCAGGGCACCGGCCTGCTCGAAGGCGCCGACGCCATCCTGGTTCCGGGCGGCTTCGGCCTGCGCGGCGTGGAAGGCAAGATCACTGCCGTGCAGTACGCCCGTGAGAACAAGGTTCCGTACCTGGGCATCTGCCTGGGCATGCAGGTGGCCGTCATCGAATACGCCCGCAACGTGCTGGGCTGGACCGATGCCAACTCCACCGAATTCGACAAGTCCAGCGGCCACCCGGTCGTCGGCCTGATCACCGAATGGCAGGACGCCACTGGCGCCACCGAAGTGCGCACCGAGGCTTCCGACCTGGGCGGCACCATGCGCCTGGGCGCCCAGGAATGCCTGCTGCAGGCTGGTACCCTGGTGCACGACTGCTACGGCAAGGACGTGATCGTCGAGCGTCACCGCCACCGCTACGAAGTGAACAACAACCTGCGTCCGCAACTGGAAGCCGCCGGCCTGAAGATTTCCGGCCGCTCCGGTGACGGCGCGCTGGTCGAAGTGGTCGAGGCCCCGGATCATCCGTGGTTCGTCGCCTGCCAGTTCCACCCGGAATTCACTTCCACCCCGCGTGATGGCCACCCGCTGTTCAGCGGCTTCGTCAACGCTGCGCTGAAGCAAGCCGGGAAGGCCTGAGCATGACCCAGAAGATCATCCGCGTCGGTGATATCCAGATCGGCAACGACCTGCCGTTCGTGCTGTTCGGCGGCATGAACGTGCTGGAGTCGCGCGACCTGGCGATGCAGGTCTGCGAAGAGTACGTGACGGTTACCCAGAAACTGGGCATCCCCTACGTATTCAAGGCCAGCTTCGACAAGGCCAACCGTTCCTCGATCACCTCGTTCCGTGGTCCGGGCATGGAAGAGGGGCTGAAGATCTTCGAAGAGATCAAGAAGACCTTCAAGGTGCCGGTCATCACCGACGTGCACGAGCCCTACCAGGCCGCTCCGGTGGCCGAGGTCTGCGACATCATCCAGCTGCCGGCCTTCCTGTCCCGGCAGACCGACCTGGTCGTGGCCATGGCCAAGACCAACGCGGTGATCAACATCAAGAAAGCCCAGTTCCTCGCGCCGCAGGAGATGAAACACATCCTGCGCAAGTGCGAGGAGGCGGGCAACGACCAACTGATCCTCTGCGAGCGTGGCTCCTCCTTCGGGTACAACAACCTGGTGGTGGACATGCTCGGCTTCGGCATCATGAAGCAGTTCGAGTACCCGGTATTCTTCGACGTCACCCACGCCCTGCAGATGCCGGGCGGTCGCGCCGATTCCGCCGGCGGCCGCCGCGCCCAGGTCACCGACCTGGCCAAGGCCGGCATGAGCCAGGGCCTGGCCGGCCTGTTCCTGGAGGCCCACCCGGACCCCGAGAATGCGAAATGCGACGGCCCGTGCGCCCTGCGCCTGAACAAGCTCGAGCCTTTCCTGTCCCAGCTCAAGCAGCTGGACGACCTGGTCAAGAGTTTCCCCACCATCGAGACCGCCTGAGTCTCACCAGCCGCCCCGTTTATCTCTATCTTCGGAGTGTTATCAAGAATGGCAAAGATCGTCGACATCAAGGGCCGTGAGGTCCTGGACTCCCGCGGCAACCCGACCGTTGAAGCGGACGTGATCCTGGACAACGGCATCGTCGGCAGCGCTTGCGCCCCGTCCGGTGCATCCACCGGTTCCCGTGAGGCTCTCGAACTGCGCGATGGCGACAAGAGCCGTTACCTGGGCAAGGGCGTGCTGAAGGCCGTGGCCAACATCAACGGCCCGATCCGCGACCTGCTGCTGGGCAAGGATGCGGCTGACCAGAAAGGTCTGGATCACGCGATGATCGACCTCGACGGCACCGAGAACAAAGGCAAGCTGGGCGCCAACGCCATCCTGGCCGTATCCCTGGCTGCCGCCAAGGCTGCCGCTCAGGCCAAGGGCGTGCCGCTGTACGCGCACATCGCCGACCTGAACGGCACCCCGGGCCAGTACTCCATGCCGGTTCCGATGATGAACATCATCAACGGTGGCGAGCACGCCGATAACAACGTCGACATCCAGGAGTTCATGGTTCAGCCGGTTGGCGCCAAGAACTTCGCCGACGCGCTGCGCATGGGCGCCGAAATCTTCCATCACCTCAAAGCCGTGCTGAAGGCCCGTGGCCTGAACACCGCCGTGGGTGACGAAGGTGGCTTCGCGCCGAACCTGGCTTCCAACGAAGACGCCCTGGCCGCCATCGCCGAAGCCGTCGCCAACGCCGGCTACAAGCTGGGTGAAGACGTGACCCTGGCCCTGGACTGCGCCTCCTCCGAGTTCTTCAAGGACGGCCAGTACGACCTCGAAGGCGAAGGCAAGGTGTTCAGCGCCGAAGGTTTCGCCGACTACCTGGCCGGCCTGACCCAGCGCTACCCGATCATCTCCATCGAAGACGGCATGGACGAGTCCGACTGGGCTGGCTGGAAAGTCCTGACCGACAAGATCGGTGAGAAGGTGCAACTGGTCGGTGACGACCTGTTCGTGACCAACACCAAGATCCTCAAGCGCGGCATCGAAGAGAAGATCGGCAACTCGATCCTGATCAAGTTCAACCAGATCGGCTCGCTGACCGAGACCCTGGAAGCCATCCAGATGGCCAAGGCCGCCGGCTTCACCGCGGTGATCTCGCACCGTTCGGGCGAAACCGAGGACAGCACCATCGCTGACCTGGCCGTCGGCACCGCCGCTGGTCAGATCAAGACCGGCTCCCTGTGCCGCTCCGATCGCGTTTCCAAGTACAACCAGCTGCTGCGCATCGAAGAGCAACTGGGCGCCAAGGCGCCGTACCGTGGTCGCGCGGAATTCCGCGGCTGATCCTAGTCTGGTACGGTGAAGGGGTGGCAGGAGCCACCCCTTTGCATATGGAGCTGATGGTTTGAGGTTACGTAGCCCTTATTGGCTGTTCGTCGTGCTGATCCTGGCGCTGGCCGGCTTGCAGTATCGCCTGTGGGTCGGCGATGGCAGCCTGGCGCAGGTGCGCGACCTGCAAAAGCAGATCGCCGACCAGCAGGGCGAGAACGAGCGCCTGCTCGAACGTAACCGCATCCTCGAGGCCGAAGTGGCCGAGCTCAAGAAAGGCACCGAGACAGTCGAGGAACGTGCCCGCCACGAACTCGGCATGGTCAAGGACAAGGAAACCCTCTACCAGCTCGCGCAATGACCACTCCCGCCTTTTGGGCCGTGATCCCGGCCGCCGGCATCGGTTCGCGGATGCGCGCCGACCGCCCCAAGCAATACCTCGACCTCGCCGGTCGCAGCATTCTCGAACGTACCCTCGACTGTTTCCTTGGCCATCCCCGGCTCAAGGGCCTGGTGGTGTGCCTGGCAGCCGACGATCCCTGGTGGCCGACCCTGCCCAGCGCCTCCAATGAGCTGATCCAGCGTGCCGAAGGCGGCCGCGAGCGCGCCGATTCCGTGCTCAATGGCTTGCTGCGCCTGACCGAGCTGGGCGCTGCTTCCGACGATTGGGTGCTGGTGCATGACGCGGCCCGGCCGAACCTGGCGCGAGCCGATCTCGACCGCCTGCTGGATGAGCTGGGCAATGACGCGGTAGGTGGCCTGCTCGGCGTGCCCGCGCGGGATACTCTGAAGCGCGTCGGCGCCGACGGCCGCGTGCTCGAAACCATCGACCGCAGCGTGGTCTGGCAGGCCTACACCCCGCAGATGTTCCGCCTGGGCGCGCTGCACCGTGCGCTCGCCGATGCACTGGTGGCCGATGCGGCCATCACCGACGAAGCCTCGGCCATGGAGTGGGCGGGCTATGCGCCGCGCATGGTGGAAGGGCGGGTGGACAACATCAAGGTCACCACTCCGGAAGACCTGCAGCGCCTGCAGCGCAATTTCGCCAAGCACTGATTTTTCGTAATCGTCTTATGGGCGCTATTCGCCATCCGCTCATGCCGTTGAGCGACGGCAGACACAAGCGGACCTTGTCCGCGAAATCCCTCAGGGAAATCACGGATAAGACCCGCTCCTACAAAAGCAGCCGTATCCCGGTACCGTAGGGCGGATAACCTGGAACAGGTTATCCGCCCTACGAAATCTGCTTCAGCCCAGCAACGGCACTTCGATCAGAAAACGGAACAGCGCCCCGTGCTGCTCCACTGCCAGGCAGTGATAGCCGTGGCGCTTGGTGTCTTCCGGAATGCCATGCACCGACTGCGAACAATCGGTGATCACCTCCAGCAGATCGCCCGGCTTGAGCGTCTCCAGGGTTTCCAGGGTGGCGATGGCGTTGTACGGGCAGTGTTCGCCGCGCAGGTCAAGCGACAGCGTCGGCGTCTTGGTGTCGGACATCGTTGGCTTTCCGTTTACGAGTGAAGCGTTGCGCGTTCAGTTGCACCAGCAGCATGCACAGGGCGAGGCCGGCGAAGGTGATCAGCAGGCCGCCGCCGGGACCGAACGCCTGCAGCAGGTTGAGTTTGGGATAGGGCAGGGCGAGGCTGGTGCCCAGCTGGTCCCAGAACACCGCGACCAGGGTGCCGCCGATCACGTTGCCGACGCCGACCACCCAGAAGTGCACCTGGCCTTCCATCGAGCGGTACATCCAGCCGGTTTCGCAGCCGCCGGCCAGCACGATGCCGATGCCGAACAGCAGGCCACCGATCACGGCGTTCGGGCCCATCCAGAAGATCTTCGGCGGCAGGCCATTGTGGATCGCCGCGAAGGTGCCGACGCAGGCGGCCGCCATGCCCAGCAGGATGCCCAGCGCCGCCTGGGTGCGGCCGGTGGTCCAGAGGTCACGGGCGGCGCTGGTGAAGCAGATCTGCGCGCGCTCGATCAGGCCACCGAACAACAGGCCGAACAGGCAGGCCATGCCCAGCACCAGGGAAACTTCGAAGCGCCAGGCAGCGAACAGCGCGGCGATCACCAGCACGGCCAGTCCAAGGCGCCATTGCAGTTTGGCGCGGCGGGCCAGGGCTTCGGCGCTTGGCAGTGCCGCGGCCTTGCCGCCGACTTTCAGCGGAATGCGCAGGAAAGGCAGCAGGCTGATCTTCACCCCGAACCAGGCGCCGATCACGGTGGAGAACATGAAGGCCCAGGCGTGCACCGAGAACATCGGAATCCCGGTGAAGAAGGCCGCCAGGTTGCAGCCCATCGCCAGGCGCGCGCCGAAGCCGGCGATCACCCCGCCGATCAGGCCCTGCAGCAAGCGCCGCTTGCTGGTTGGCCAGCGCAGGCTGACGTTGCCGGCCCAGAGCGCGCAGACCAGAGCGCCGAGGAACATGCCGATGATCATCACGCCATCGATGCGATCAAGCGGCGTGCCCTGCAGGCCGATGATCCTGAAGTAGCTCCACTCCTGCGGCTGGAGTCCGAACCAGGACAGCACATGGCCGCCCCAGCGGGTGAACTCGCCGGTGACGGCCCAGAAGGTACCGGTCATGGCGAAGTAATAGGCGGACGCGACGCCCAGGGCGATCAGCGTCGGCAGTGGCGACCAGAAGCGCAGGAGATAGCGCTCACGGAAGGATGAAAGGGCTGACATCTCGTCGTCCTTGAGCCAAAGGGTGGAAAACCGCCCATTCTAGCCAAGGCGACTGTTCGGTGCTTGCGTCAGGGCAACGGGGACGGCTGCAGGTGCTGCAAACCGTCCTTCAGATGATCCACCAGTTGCCGGACCTTGGGCGACAGGTGCCGCTGCTGTGGATAAAGTGCCCAGACGCCGGTATTCGGCGGCTGGTGTGCCTCCAGCAGGGACAGCAGGCGGCCGCTGCGCAGATGTTCCAGCACGTAGTAGTCCGGCAGCTGGCACAGGCCGAAGCCGCGCAGCACCGCATCGAGCACCGCCTGGCCGCTGTTGCAGCGCCAGTTGCCCTGCACCCGGTGCTGGGTTTCCCGGCCATCCTCGAGGAAGCTCCACTGGTCGCTGCTGCCCACCAGACAATTGTGCTGCGCCAGCTCCGCGACGCTCTGCGGCGAGCCGTGGCGCGCCAGGTATTCCGGGGTGGCGCACAGGTACATCACCCTCGGCGCCAGGCGGGTCGCCACCAGCCGCGAGTCGCTCAGGCGTCCCAGGCGAATCGCCAGGTCGAAACCTTCGTGCAGCAGGTCGAGCTGGCGGTTGGACAGCTCGATCTCCACCCGCAGTTGCGGAAACTGCGCCATGAACTCGTTCACCAGCGGCACCACGAAGCGTTCGCCATAGGCCACCGCGCAGGTCATGCGCAGCAGGCCCTTGGGCTCGGCGGAGAGGTCGCTGACCGCGCGCAGCGCTTCCTCGCGGGCATCCTGCAAACGGCGGCAATGTTGCAGGAAGGTCTGCCCGGCCTCGCTCAGGGTGACCTTGCGGGTATTGCGGTAGAGCAGGCGGGTCTGCAGGCGTTCTTCCAGTCGCGCCACCTGACGGCTGACATGGGACGACGACACGCCCAGGCGTTCGGCGGCGGCGGTGAATTGGCCGGTTTCGGCGACGGCGACGAATTCGTCCAGTCCTTCCCAGCGGTGCATCTGGATTATCCCTGTATGGCAATAATGTTTTGATTATTGCCTGATTATTCCCTGAAACGGGGTTTTCTACACTTCTAAGGCTTTGGGGCACGCTTTTCGCCAACTGCCCCGGACAATCTCCGACGCGGCACTGCCGCGTCGCCGGTTTCCTCGGCCCCGCTGCCGAACCCCGCCCGCGCTGCTGCGGGCGTTGTCGCTTTCCTTCGTTCAGGAGTTTCCAGATGATCAAATCCCGTGCCGCCGTCGCCTTCGCTCCCAACCAGCCGTTGGAAATCGTCGAAGTCGATGTGGCGCCGCCGAAGAAAGGCGAAGTGCTGGTACGCATCGTCGCCACCGGTGTCTGCCATACCGACGCCTACACCCTGTCCGGCCAGGATTCCGAGGGCGTATTTCCCTGCATCCTCGGCCACGAAGGCGGTGGCATCGTCGAGGCGGTGGGTGAGGGCGTGACCTCGCTGAAGGTCGGTGACCATGTGATCCCGCTGTACACCGCCGAGTGCCGCGAGTGCAAATTCTGCAAATCCGGCAAGACCAACCTCTGCCAGGCCGTGCGCGCCACCCAGGGCAAGGGCCTGATGCCCGACGGCACCAGCCGCTTCTCCTACAAGGGCGAGCCGATCTATCACTACATGGGCTGCTCGACCTTCTCCGAGTACACCGTGCTGCCGGAAATCTCCCTGGCCAAGATCCCCGAGGAAGCGCCGCTGGAGAAGGTCTGCCTGCTCGGCTGCGGTGTCACCACCGGCATCGGCGCAGTGCTGAACACCGCCAAGGTGGAAGAGGGCGCCACCGTCGCCATCTTCGGCCTGGGTGGCATCGGCCTGGCGGCGATCATCGGCGCGAAGATGGCCAAGGCCTCGCGCATCATCGCGGTGGACATCAACCCGGCCAAGTTCGACATTGCCAAGCAGCTGGGCGCCACCGACTTCGTCAATCCGAAGGATCACCAGAAGCCGATCCAGGACGTGATCGTCGAGATGACTGACGGCGGCGTGGATTACTCCTTCGAATGCGTCGGCAACGTGCAACTGATGCGTGCAGCGCTGGAGTGCTGCCACAAGGGCTGGGGCGAATCCACCATCATCGGCGTGGCCGGTGCCGGCCAGGAAATCAGCACCCGTCCGTTCCAGCTGGTCACCGGCCGCGTGTGGCGTGGTTCCGCCTTCGGTGGCGTGAAGGGCCGCACCGAGCTGCCGAGCTACGTGGATAAGGCGCAGAAGGGCGAAATCCCGCTGGATACCTTCATCACCCACACCATGGGTCTGGAGAAGATCAACGAGGCCTTCGACCTGATGCACGAAGGCAAGAGCATCCGCTCCGTCATCCATTACTGATCGAGTGGCCGGGGCTTCGCGGCCCCGGCCTCACGGAAAAGGAGGACTCCATGACGGATTCCATCGAACTGATCAGCAGCCAGAAAAGTTTTGGCGGCTGGCATCAGCGCTACCGCCACCGCTCCGAAACTCTCGGTTGCGACATGGTCTTCGCGGTTTACCTGCCGCCCCAGGCCGAGCCCGAGGCAGGGCTGCCGGTGCTGTACTGGCTGTCCGGCCTGACCTGCACCGACGAGAACTTCATGCAGAAGGCCGGCGCCCAGCGCATGGCCGCTGAACTGGGCCTGGTGATCGTGGCGCCGGATACCAGCCCGCGCGGCCCCGAGGTGCCGGGTGATCCGGATGGCGCCTGGGACTTCGGCCTGGGTGCCGGCTTCTACGTCAACGCCACCCAGGACCCCTGGTCGCGCCACTACCGCATGCACGACTATGTGGTGCAGGAGTTGCCCGCGCTGGTCGAGGCCAATTTCCCGGTCTCCCAGCGGCGCGGCATCACCGGTCACTCTATGGGTGGCCACGGCGCGTTGATCTGCGCCCTGCGCAATCCGGGCCGTTATCTGTCGCTATCGGCCTTCGCGCCCATTACCCACCCGAGCGATTGCCCCTGGGGGCAGAAGGCGCTGGGTCGGTTTCTCGGCGAAGACCCGTCCGCCTGGCGCGAATGGGATGCGGTGGAACTGCTGGCGGGCGCCAGCGAGCGCTTGCCGATCCTGGTGGACCAGGGCGACCGGGACGACTTCCTCGCCGTCCAGCTCAAGCCCGAAGCGCTGCGCGAAGCGGCTGCGGCGGTCGGACACCCGCTGGAGCTGCGTCTGCAGCCGGGGTACGACCACAGCTACTACTTCATTGCGAGCTTCATTGAAGATCACCTGCGCCACCACGCTGCAGTGCTCTGTGGCTGACACCCTGATGCCAGTGATCCGGTAGAATCGACGCCCTGACTCCAACAGGGCGTTTTTTCATGCGAATCGGACATGGCTACGACGTGCATCGCTTTGGCGAGGGCGACTTCATCACTCTCGGCGGCGTGCGCATTCCCCACAAGTTCGGGCTGATCGCCCATTCCGACGGCGACGTACTGCTGCATGCCCTTTCCGATGCGCTGCTGGGCGCCTGCGCACTGGGCGATATCGGCAAGCATTTCCCCGACACCGACCCGCAGTTCAAGGGCGCCGACAGCCGCGTGTTGCTGCGCCACGTGCTGTCGCTGGTGGAAGCCAAGGGCTGGAAGGTGGAAAACGTCGACACCACCATCATTGCCCAGGCGCCGAAGATGGCACCGCACATCCAGGCCATGCGTGAGACCATCGCCGCGGACCTGAAGGTCGAGCTCGACCAGGTCAACGTCAAGGCGACCACTACCGAGAAACTGGGCTTCACCGGCCGTGAAGAGGGCATCGCGGTACACGCCGTCGCCCTGCTGAGCCGCGCATGACCGAACTGGAGCTGCTGGGGCCGCGCGCCCACGGAGAGCCTTGCGGGCACGGTGTGTTGAAGGCCGTGGCCGAGGACTTCCAGGTCGATGAAGTGCTGGACATTCCGCTGGCGGGTGACGGCGAACACCTGTGGCTGTGGGTGGAAAAACGCGGCCTGAACACCGAAGAGGCGGCGCGCCGCCTGGCTCGCGCCGCCGGCGTACCGGTGAAGATGATCAGCTACGCCGGCCTCAAGGATCGCCAGGCACTGACCCGCCAGTGGTTCAGCCTGCACCTGCCGGGCAAGGCCGATCCGGATCTGTCCGCCGCCGAAGACGGCAGCCTGCGCATCCTCGAGCGCAATCGCCATCGCCGTAAACTGCAGCGCGGCGCGCATTCGGCCAACGGTTTCACCCTGCGCCTGACCGAACTGCAGGCGGACCGGACGCAGTTGGAGACGCGCCTGAAGGCCATCGCGGCGATCGGCGTACCCAACTACTTCGGCACCCAACGCTTCGGCCATGACGGCGGCAACGTCTTCGATGCCCGGGGCTTCGCCGAGCGCGGCAAGCTGCCCGAGCAGCGCAACATGCGTTCGCGCCTGCTCTCGGCCGGGCGCAGCTATCTGTTCAACCAGGTCCTGGCCCGTCGTGTAGCGCAGGGCACCTGGAACCAGGCGCAGGTCGGCGATCTGCTGGCCTTCACCGACAGCCGCAGCTTCTTCCCGGCCGGCGAGGCGGAATGTGCCGATCCTCGGCTGGCAGTGCTGGACCTGCATCCAACCGGACCGATGTGGGGCGAGGGCGAATCCCCGGCGTCCGCCGTTCCCGGCGACATCGAGCGCAGCGTCCAGCAAGCGGATATGGCGCTTTGCCAGTGGCTTGCCAGTGCGGACCTGGCGCACGAACGGCGCATTCTGCGCCTCCCCATCCCGACTCTGGCATGGCATTATCCCGCCCCTGACATTCTGCAACTGGAATTCGTCCTGCCGGCTGGCTGCTTCGCCACCGCGGTCGTGCGCGAGCTGATCGAACTCGTGCCGGCAGGGCAGACGGAAAGCCCATGCGCATATTGATTGCCAACGACGACGGGGTCACCGCACCCGGTATCGCCGCGCTTTACGACGCGCTGTCCGATCATGCCGACTGCGTCGTGATCGCCCCGGAAGCCGATCGTAGCGGCGCGAGCAGTTCGCTTACGCTGGACCGGCCGCTGCATCCCCATCGCCTCGGCAATGGCTTCATCAGCCTCAACGGTACGCCGACCGACTGCGTGCACCTGGGCCTGAATGGCCTGCTGGACGAGCTGCCGGACATGGTCGTGTCGGGCATCAACCTCGGCGCCAACCTGGGGGACGACGTACTGTATTCCGGCACCGTGGCGGCTGCCCTGGAAGGACGCTTCCTGTCCCGCCCGGCGTTCGCCTTTTCGCTGTGCTCGCGCCTGACGGACAACCTGCCCACCGCGATGCACTTCGCGCGCCTGCTGGTGGAGTCCCATGAGCAGCTCGCCCTGCCGCCGCGGACCGTGCTTAACGTGAACATCCCCAACCTCCCGCTCGATCGCATCAAGGGCATCCAGCTGACTCGCCTGGGTCATCGTGCCCGCGCCGCCGCTCCGGTCAAGGTGGTCAACCCGCGCGGCAAGGAAGGCTACTGGATCGCCGCTGCCGGCGACGCCGAGGACGGTGGAGAGGGCACGGATTTCCATGCGGTGATGCAAGGCTATGTGTCCATCACGCCGCTGCAGATGGACCGGACCTTCCGCGAGGCGTTCAATATCCTTGGCGATTGGATCGGAGGGCTCGACCATGGCCAATGAATTGTCCCGCCGAGGTATTGGCATGACCTCCCAGCGTACGCGCGAGCGGCTGATCCAGCGCTTGTACGAGGAAGGTCTGTCCAACGCCCATGTGCTTGAAGTGATTCGCCGCACGCCGCGCCACCTGTTCGTCGACGAGGCGCTGGCGCATCGCGCCTATGAAGACACCGCGCTGCCCATTGGGCACAACCAGACCATCTCGCAGCCCTTCATGGTGGCGCGGATGACCGAGTTGCTGCTGGCGGCAGGTCCCCTGGACAAGGTGCTGGAGATCGGCACCGGCTCGGGCTACCAGACGGCCGTGCTGTCACAGCTGGTCGAGCGGGTGTTCTCGGTCGAGCGCATCCAGGCCCTGCAGGATCGCGCGAAAGAGCGACTTGCGGAGCTAAACCTGCGAAATGTTGTCTTTCGTTGGGGCGATGGCTGGGAAGGGTGGTCTGCTCTGGCGCCCTATAACGGCATCATCGTCACCGCGGCAGCGGCCGAAGTCCCGCAGGCACTGCTGGACCAGCTGGCGCCCGGCGGCCGACTGGTGATTCCGGTGGGCGGCGGGGAGGTCCAGCAACTGCTGCTGATCGTCCGCACCGAGGATGGCTTCCAGCGCCAGGTGCTGGACTCCGTACGCTTCGTTCCGCTGCTCAACGGCCCGCTGGGCTGAAACAAGCCAGGCGGCAGCGGATACACTATCGGCCGACAGGCTGCACGTAATTCATGGATAAGGGGGATGGGTGAGCTTGACAGCGACCCTGCGACAACGGAACTGGATCAAGGGCCTGGGCCACGCTGTGCTGGCCATTGCCGTTTGCTCTCTGCTGGCGGCCTGTTCTACCTCATCACGTAGCGGAACCACCGTCGTCGATGGCGGCGCCTCCGCGCGCAAGCCGGCAGTGACCAGCGGGCAGTACGTGGTACGTCGCGGTGACACCCTGTATTCCATTGCCTTCCGCTACGGCTGGGACTGGAAAGCCCTGGCCGCGCGCAACAATATTGACGCGCCTTATACCATCCGCCCCGGACAATCGATCCGCTTCGATGGTGGGCCAGCGTCGGTACAACCGTCCGTCGCCAAAAATGCTACGCCCGTCGCTCCAGTGGTTGTCAATAAATCGACTCCTGCGACATCCAGCGCCAGTAAACCGACCACCTCGACCGTTGCGCCTTCGTCGCAGGCCAGCGCGGGCGCTGCAACTCCGGCTCCGTCAGGTGGTGGTGTGAGCGGCTGGATATGGCCGACTAATGGCACCCTGATTGGGCGTTTTGCATCAAACGGCAGTTTGAATAAAGGGATTGATATAGCCGGGCAATTGGGCCAGCCTGTCTTGGCTGCGTCCAATGGTACGGTTGTGTACGCCGGTAGTGGTTTGCGGGGCTACGGCGAACTCGTGATCATCAAGCACAGCGATACCTACGTAAGCGCCTACGGTCACAACCGCAGGTTGCTGGTGCGGGAAGGGCAACAGGTCAAAGTCGGGCAGAACATTGCCGAGATGGGCTCCACAGGGACTGACCGGGTGAAGCTGCACTTTGAGATTCGCCGCCAGGGTAAGCCTGTAGATCCTCTGCAATACCTGCCAAGTCGTTGACGTTTGCTGTTCCCCTGCGTGGGTGAGCGGGCCCTGGTGTCCTAAGGATAAGGACGCACCTGGGCTTGTTGTCGAACTCAGCAAGGGATAACGACATGGCACTTAAAAAAGAAGGGCCGGAGTTTGACGTCGATGATGAAGTGCTTCTTCTGGAGCCCGGCATCATTTTTGAAGAGTCGCTTGCCGAAGAGCAGGTATCGCTTCAAGTCACTCCCAAAGCCTCAGCACTCTCCTCTCTCAAGCAACACAAACACATCGACTACACGCGAGCGCTCGACGCTACGCAGCTGTATCTCAATGAAATCGGCTTTTCGCCGCTGCTGACCCCGGAAGAAGAAGTTCATTTTGCGCGTCTGGCGCAGAAGGGCGACCCGGCCGGCCGACGGAGAATGATCGAGAGCAACCTGCGTCTGGTGGTGAAGATCGCGCGGCGCTACGTCAATCGCGGACTCTCGCTGCTCGATCTGATCGAAGAGGGCAACCTCGGGCTGATCCGGGCTGTGGAAAAGTTCGATCCGGAGCGTGGCTTCCGCTTTTCCACCTATGCGACCTGGTGGATTCGACAGACCATCGAACGGGCCATCATGAACCAGACCCGCACCATTCGCCTGCCGATCCATGTGGTCAAGGAACTCAACGTCTACCTGCGGGCCGCTCGCGAACTGACCCAGAAGCTGGACCACGAGCCTTCGCCCGAGGAGATCGCCAACCTGCTCGAGAAGCCGGTGGACGAGGTCAAGCGCATGCTCGGCCTCAACGAGCGGGTGACTTCCGTAGACGTCTCGCTGGGCCCGGACTCGGACAAGACGCTGCTCGACACGCTCACGGACGATCGGCCGACCGATCCCTGCGAGTTGCTGCAGGATGATGATCTCAGTGAGAGCATCGACCTGTGGTTGTCGGAACTGACCGACAAGCAGCGCGAAGTGGTGATTCGCCGCTTCGGCCTGCGCGGGCATGAAAGCAGCACGCTGGAAGAGGTTGGGCAGGAAATCGGTCTGACCCGCGAGCGGGTTCGCCAGATCCAGGTCGAGGCACTCAAGCGCTTGCGCGAGATCCTCGAGAAGAATGGTCTCTCCAGCGACGCCTTGTTCCAGTAGCGCCTTGCTCCAGTAACAACGGTCGACCTCGAAAAAGCCCGGATAATTCCGGGCTTTTTTATGCGTCGTGATGTAAGCATTTGCTTACACGGCGTGTGAGCGTTCAGCTTGAAATGCTGCTCGTCCAAGCTTCATTGTTTTTTATCTTGTTGTTTTATAAAGAATTTATTGCTCTGCGTCAGCCTGAGAGAAGGGCGCGTGGGGCAGAATGCCCCAGTTGCTGCGACGCGGCAGCCGAGTAATATCACCCCTGCGTACACGGAAAGACGCAGGCCGGTAAGGATGCCGGTCAGGACATCGCAGGATGGCGATTCATCAGGATGATGAACTAGGGAAGAAAGAGTGGGCGGGTTATCCCGCCCCTTTTTTTGCCCGCAGAAAAGTGCCGCAGAAATGAAAAGGCCCGCGCGAGGCGGGCCTTTCTTGTCTTCAGCGATGGAGATCAGCGCTCCAGGTACTGCAGCTTGTTCGGCTTGCCATCCCACTCTTCAGCGTCCGGCAGCGAATCCTTCTTCTCGGTGATGTTCGGCCAGACGTCGGCCAGATCCTTGTTCAGCTCGATGAATTCCTGCATGCCATCCGGGACCTCGTCCTCGGAGAAGATCGCCTGGGCCGGGCACTCCGGTTCGCACAGGGCGCAATCGATGCACTCATCCGGGTGAATGACCAGGAAGTTCGGGCCTTCGTAGAAGCAGTCGACCGGGCAGACTTCCACGCAGTCGGTGTATTTGCACTTGATGCAGTTGTCGGTGACGACGAAGGTCATTTTCTAATTCTCTCCTCAGGCGGGCGGCTAAGCGCGCGCGATTCTAACAGCTTGTTTCGCGGTCCGTCAGACTCGCGTCTTCCATGCATATAACAATTCGAGAGCTTGACGCGGTGTCAGGTCGTCGGGGCTGATGCGCATCAGCTCATCGACGACCGGGTGCGGCAGGCTGGCGAACAGGTCGCTCTGCAGCGGCGCCGGGCTTTTCGGGTCGTTCGAGCGCGGGGCTTCGTGGGGCAGGCTGGTGGTTTCCAGGCGGGCCAGGTGTTCGCGGGCGCGCTGAATGACCGCACCCGGCACACCGGCCAATTGGGCTACTGCCAGGCCATAACTCTGGCTGGCCGGGCCGGGCAGCACGTGGTGCAGGAACACGATGCGCTCGTTGTGCTCGGTGGCGTTGAGGTGCACGTTGGCCACCGCCGGCTCGCTTTCCGGCAGCACGGTCAGCTCGAAATAGTGGGTGGCGAACAGCGTGAAGGCGCGCAGCCTGGCCAGATGCTCGGCAGCGGACCACGCCAGCGACAGGCCGTCGAAGGTGCTGGTGCCACGTCCGACCTCATCCATCAGCACCAGGCTGCGGTCGGTCGCGTTGTGCAGGATGTTGGCGGTTTCGCTCATCTCCACCATGAAGGTGGAGCGGCCGCCAGCGAGGTCATCGGAAGAGCCGATGCGGGTGAAGATGCGGTCCACCAACGACAGCTCGCAACGGGCCGCCGGGACGAAGCTGCCGATGTGCGCCAGCAGCACGATCAGCGCCGTTTGCCGCATATAGGTCGATTTACCGCCCATGTTCGGGCCGGTAATCACCAGCATGCGGGTGTCCTGGTCGAGGTTCAGGTCGTTGGCGACGAACGGCGTATCCAGCACCTGCTCGACTACCGGGTGGCGACCCTGCTCGATCAGGATGCCCGACTCTTCGACGAAGCGCGGGCGGTTCAGGTCGAGATTCAGGGCGCGTTCGGCGAGGTTCGACAGCACATCCAGTTCGGCCAGGGCGGCGGCGGTGTCCTGCAGCGGCGCCAGTTGGGCGATCAGCAGTTCCAGCAGCTCTTCATACAACTGCTTTTCGCGGGCCAGGGCGCGGCTCTGGGCGGACAGCGCCTTGTCTTCGAAGGCTTTCAACTCCGGGGTGATGAAGCGCTCGGCGCCTTTCAGCGTCTGCCGGCGGATATAGTCGGCGGGCGCCTGCTCGGCCTGCACGCGGGGCAACTCGATGTAATAGCCGTGGATGCGGTTGTAGCCGACCTTCAGGTTCGGCAGGCCGGTGCGGGCCTTTTCCCGGGTCTCCAGGTCCATCAGGTACTGGCCGGCGTTCTCGCTGAGCATCTGCAGCTCGTCCAGCTCGGCGTCGTAGCCACGGGCGATCACTCCGCCATCGCGGATCACCGCCGGCGGGTTCTCGATCACCGCACGGGCGAGCAGGTCGGCCAGCTCCGGGTAGGTGCGGATGCTGCCAGCCAGTTGGCCCAGGTATGGGGCTTCCAGTTCGGTCATGCCGTTCTGCAGCTCGGGCAGGGCGGCGAGGGCGTCGCGCAGGCGGGCAAGGTCGCGCGGACGGGCGTTACGCAGGCCGATACGAGCCAGGATGCGCTCGACGTCGCCGATTTCCTTGAGCTGCGGCTGGAGGATTTCGAAGCGATAGCGTTCCAGCAGGCAGGCAATGGACTCCTGGCGGGCTTCGAGGACAGCGCGGTCGCGTAGCGGTCGGTTCAGCCAGCGGGTCAGCAGACGGCTGCCCATGGCGGTCTGGCAGCGGTCGACCACCGACTGCAGGGTATTGTCGCGGCCACCGGCAAGGTTGGTGTCCAGCTCCAGGTTGCGGCGGCTGGCACCGTCGAGGATGACGGTGTCGTCGATGCGCTCATGGCGCAGGCTGCGCAGGTGCGGCAGGGCGGTGCGCTGGGTTTCCTTGGCGTAGGCCAGCAGGCAGCCGGCGGCGCCGATGGCCAGGGTCAGTTCCTGGCAGCCGAAGCCCTTGAGGTCCTGCACGCCGAACTGCTGGCACAGGCTCTTGTGCGCGGAGTCGCGGTCGAAATCCCAGGGCGCGCGGCGGCGCGAGCCACGGCGCTTCTCCGCCGGCAGGCCCTGGGGCCAGTCGTCGGGGATCAACAGTTCGGCGGGGTTCATGCGTTCCAGTTCCGCCAGCAGGGTTTCCCAGCCCTTTATTTCCTGGACGCTGAAGCGGCCACTGGTGATGTCCAGCACGGCCAGACCGAACAGGCGCTCGTCACCCAGCACGGCGGCGATCAGGTTGTCGCGGCGTTCGTCGAGCAACGCTTCGTCACTGACGGTGCCGGGAGTGAGGATGCGTACGACCTGACGCTCCACCGGACCCTTGCTGGTCGCCGGATCGCCGATCTGCTCGCAGATCACCACCGATTCGCCGAGCTTCACCAGCTTGGCCAGGTAGCCTTCGGCGGAGTGGAAGGGGATGCCTGCCATGGGGATGGCATTGCCGGCTGACTGGCCGCGGGCAGTCAGGGTGATGTCCAGCAGCTTGGCGGCCTTCTTGGCGTCCTCGTAGAACAGCTCGTAGAAGTCGCCCATGCGGTAGAACATCAGTTGGTCCGGGTGCTGATTCTTCAGCCTCCAGTACTGCTGCATCATGGGAGTGTGAGCTGAGAGGTCGCTTTGACTCATGGCTTCTGGCTGTCCGGCTTCAACATGCAAAAGCGCCTAGTGTACGGTATCCGCCTGGCCTTCTTTAACCCCGGAGCGCACCGTGCCCCTCACCGATTCCTCGATCACCGAACTCTCCGCGCAACTGGGCGCGCGACTGGCTGCCAACAAGTTGCGCGTCACCACCGCAGAATCCTGCACCGGCGGCGGGATTGCCGAGGCGATCACGCGTATTCCCGGCAGTTCGGCCTGGTTCGAGGCGGGCTACGTCACCTATTCCAATGAGCAGAAGACTCGCCAGCTGGATGTACCGGCCGAGCTGTTCCCGAAGGTTGGCGCTGTCAGTCGTGAAGTGGTGGAGGCCATGGTGGCCGGTGCTTTGCCGCGCAGCGGTGCGGATATTGCCGTGGCGGTCAGCGGCGTTGCCGGTCCGGATGGCGGTTCTGCCGAGAAGCCGGTAGGCACCGTCTGGCTGGCCTGGGGGAAAGGCGAGCAGGTGTTCAGCGAACGCCGTCTGTATGCCGGCGATCGGGAGGCGGTGCGCCGGCAGACCGTGGCGACCGCTCTGGCCGGGCTGTTGCGACTGGCGGACGGGGAAAATCCGCTCCAGGGGTAGGCGAGCGGCTTGCCCTGTGGAATAATACTGGCTACTTATACAGTTGTTCGTGGCCGTCCGGCCCCCTGACTTCGCGAGGACTTCAATGGACGAGAACAAGAAGCGCGCCCTGGCCGCGGCCCTGGGACAGATCGAACGCCAATTCGGCAAAGGCGCGGTCATGCGCATGGGCGACCATGAGCGTCAGGCCATTCCGGCCATTTCCACCGGCTCGCTGGGCTTGGACATCGCCCTGGGCATCGGCGGCCTGCCGAAGGGCCGTATCGTCGAGATCTACGGTCCGGAATCCTCGGGTAAGACCACCCTGACCCTGTCCGTCATCGCCCAGGCCCAGAAGGCCGGCGCCACCTGCGCCTTCGTCGACGCCGAACACGCCCTGGACCCGGACTACGCCGGCAAGCTGGGCGTCAACGTGGACGACCTGCTGGTTTCCCAGCCGGACACCGGCGAACAGGCCCTGGAAATCACCGACATGCTGGTGCGCTCCAACGCCGTTGACGTGATCATCGTCGACTCCGTGGCTGCCCTGGTACCCAAGGCCGAAATCGAAGGCGAGATGGGTGATCAGCACGTCGGCCTGCAGGCGCGCCTGATGTCCCAGGCCCTGCGCAAGATCACCGGCAACATCAAGAACGCCAACTGCCTGGTCATCTTCATCAACCAGATCCGTATGAAGATCGGCGTGATGTTCGGCAACCCGGAAACCACCACCGGTGGTAACGCGCTGAAGTTCTACTCCTCTGTCCGCCTGGACATCCGCCGTACCGGCGCGGTGAAGGAAGGCGACGAGGTGGTCGGTAGCGAAACCCGCGTCAAGGTCGTGAAGAACAAGGTTGCTCCGCCCTTCCGTCAGGCCGAGTTCCAGATCATGTACGGCCGCGGCATCTACCGCACCGGCGAGATCATCGACCTGGGCGTGCAGCTGGGCCTGATCGAGAAGTCCGGCGCCTGGTACAGCTACCAGGGCAACAAGATCGGCCAGGGCAAGGCCAACGCCGCCAAGTTCCTGGAAGACAACACTGAAATCTGCAACACCCTCGACAAGGCCATCCGCGAGCAGCTGCTGACCAACCAGCCGGCGCCGACCAAGGCCGAACTCGCGGCGGCGGAAGCCGAAGCGGAAGCTGAAGCCGACTACTGATCGCCATGTCCGTCGAGCTCGATAACCCCGTCGCGGTGCGGCGGGTCGCCATGGACCTGCTAGCACGACGCGAGCATGGCCGGGCGGAGCTCTCGCGCAAGCTGCGGCAACGCGGTGCAGCGCAGGAACTGATCGACCCCGCCCTCGACCGTCTGGCCGAGGAGGGGTTGCTCAACGAAAGCCGCTACCTGGAAAGCTACATCGCCAGTCGTGCGCGGGCCGGATACGGTCCGGTGCGGATTCGCGAGGAGCTTTCGCAACGCGGTTTGCCCCGTGGCGAAATCGACAGTGCCCTGAGCGAATCGGGCGTCGATTGGAGTGAAAACCTGAGGGAGGTCTGGCGTCGCAAGTTCGCCCGACTGCCGCAGGATGCCCGCGAGCGGGCCCAGCAGGGGCGGTTCCTGAGCTATCGGGGATACTCGATGGAAGCCATCAGCCGGCTCCTGAGTGGCCGGCGATCGGACGATTGAGCTTCATGATTGAAAACAAGGCACCCGCGAGGGTGCCTTGTTCGTTTCGGGGCCGTGATTTCCCGTTGATCAGCGCGCCCAGTTTTCCGGCTGGTTGATGAAGTTCAGCAACTCGCGCAGCCGGCCCTGGTCGCGGCCATTGAAGGCGAAGGCCAGGCGGGTGAGGTGGGAGAACTCCGGCTCATCCAGTTCCGATTCGCTGTAGGGCTGCTGGTGGAAGCCGTCGGTCACGCAGAGGCTGCCGAACTCCTGCTCCAGCAGTTCCAGCGCGCGGGTGCTCAGCGGATGGTTCAGGCGGATCACGAAGCGGTCCTTGAGCCAGCGGCTGGAGTGGAAGTTGCTGTAGAAGTGGGCGATCTCCTCCGCCGCTTCTTCAGCCGAGTGCACCAGCTTCATCAGGTTCATGTCGCTGGGCAGGATGTAGCCATTGTCCTCGAGTTGCTCCTTGATGAACTCCAGAGCGTGATCCCAGTAATGCCCACCGGGCTGGTCGAGCAGCACCACGGGCACCAGCGGGCTCTTGCCGGTCTGGATCAGGGTCAGTACTTCCAGCGCTTCGTCCAGGGTGCCGAAGCCGCCGGGGCAGAGCACCAGGGCGTCCGCTTCCTTGACGAAGAACAGCTTGCGCAGGAAGAAGAAGTGGAAAGACAGCAGGTTGCTGGTGCCATCCACTGTCTGGTTGGCGTGTTGCTCGAAGGGGAGGGTGATATTGAAACCGAGGCTGTTTTCCAGGCCCGCACCTTCATGGGCGGCGGCCATGATGCCACCACCGGCTCCGGTGATGACCATCAGGTCATAGCGGGCCAGGGTTTCGCCCAGCTCGCGGGCCAGGGCGTAGACGGGATGGTCGACCGGCGTACGCGCCGAGCCGAATACCGTGACTTTGCGGCGACGCTTGAACTGCTCCAGGGTGCTGAAGGCATGCTCCATCTCGCGCAGGGTCTGCATCATGATCTTGGCGTCCCAGCGGTTGCGGTCGGCCTGGGCCATGCGGGCTACGGTGGTGAGCATTTCGCGGTAGAGCGGCAGGTTCTGGCTATCGCCGGGTGCGGCCAGTTCGGCCAGCTCCTCGATCTTCTGGGCAAGCTCCGTGCCGCTGGTCTGGAAGTGTCTGGAGAGGTAATCGTCGGGCTCATAGGGCATGTTGATACTCCTTGTTCATCAACCCCTGTTGGCCTGTCCATGCACCGCGGCCTGTCACGCAAGGTGGCGTCGGGACGGAAAGCGCGTGCGTCATGCACAGGTCTAACGCAGGAGGCCTGCGCAGTCTGACACGCAGGGTGTGACAGTCCGTGAGACCTCCACTTCAGATCGCTATCCGGTCCCCCGGTTCCGGAATGTTCGCGTTCCAGTTCAGGCGTTCGTGGAGCGCTTTCTGCAGCGCATCCATTTTTTCTCGTTCGCCATGTATCAGGTATAGCTCGGGTTTGTGCTCGAAGTGGCCAACCCACTGAATTAATTGTGATTGTCCCGCATGGGCGGAGAATCCGCCGAGGGTATGGACCTGCGCTTTGACACCGATGCGCTGGCGCAGGATGCGGACGGTCTCGGCGCCGTCGACGATGGCGCGGCCCAGTGTGCCCTTGGCCTGGAAGCCGGGGAAGACGATATGGCATTCCTCGCGCCAGAGGTTGTGCTTGAGGTGGTGGACGATCCGTCCGCCGGTGCACATGCCGCTGCCGGCGATGATGATCGCGCCGCTCTGGATGCGGTTCAGCGCCATGGATTCCTCGGCGCTCTGCGTGGTGCGCAGGATCGGCAGCCACTCTCCTATCTTCGCGGTACCGGTGCCACGCATGTACTCGCGGTCGACGTCGGCGATTTCACCAATATGTCGCAGGTAGATGCGGTTGGCCTGGGCGGCCATCGGGCTGTCGAGGTAGACCACCTGCTGCGGCAGGCGGCCTTCCTGGTAGAAGCGGCCAAGGTAGTAGATCAGGTCCTGGGTGCGGCCGACGGCGAAGGACGGGATCAGTACGTTGCCGCCGTCGCGTTGGGCCTGGGCCAGGATACCGGCCAGCTCCAGCAGCGTTTCGTTGGCGTCGCGGTGGTCGCGGTCACCATAGGTGGATTCCAGCAGCACCACGTCGGCGCGGATCAGCGGCGTCGGCGTGCGCATCAGCGGCGAGCAGGTGCTGCCCAGGTCGCCGGAGAACACCAGGCGGCGGGTCATGCCGAATTCGGTGATCTCGATTTCGACGATGGCCGAGCCGAGGATATGGCCGGCGTTGTGGAAAGTGACGCGAATGCCCCGCGCCACATCGACCGTGCTGCCATAGCTGACGGGGCGGCGCAGGTTCAATGCTCGCGAGGCATCCTCCAGGGTGTACAACGGCTTCACTGGTGGCCGGTTGAGACGCGCGCGCCATTTGTTCTCCCACTCGGCGTCCTTTTCCTGGATGTGCGCCGAATCCATCAGCATCAACTCCAGCAGGTCGCAGCAGGATTCGGTGGCGTAGATCGGCCCCTTGTAACCTTCCTTCGCCAGGCGCGGCAGCAGGCCGCTGTGGTCGAGGTGGGCGTGGGACAGCACCACCGCGTCGAGTGCCTTGGGATCGAACGGGAAGGGCGTGCGGTTGCTGGCCTCGTTGTCGCGGGTGCCTTTGCTCGGGCTGCGTCCCTGGCGCATGCCGCACTCGAGCAGCACGCGAACGCCGTCGTGGGTCTCCAGCAGGTAGCAGGAACCGGTGACTTCCTGGATCGCACCGATGAAGGTGAGTAACGCCATATCGCCTCCTGGTCGGAATTCTCTTTCAGCCTTGCCCGAATGGTTGGGCGGGGCGTTGATACATGTCAGCGCCCGTCCGGTCTGGCGACCTAGACTTCCTGTCATATCCAAGGAGAGCCGATATGTCCCAGATCCTGCCCAGTCCGGAAGAACTTGCCGCCCACGCGGTCGCCGAACCGGCATATGCCCAGTGGCTGCATGGCCGAGGTCCGCTTCAGCATAGCGCGCAGACCCGGGCGGCGGTCTTTCGCATGGCTCATCAATTGGTCCAGTACGGCCTGCAGCCGGACCTGGCCAGCGTCTACCGGCTGTTCAGCGCGCTGGACGAACTGACCTGCGCCGGCCTCTGGCTGGTGGCGCACATGACCTACGCGCGGCGCGTGCGCCTGGACGGCGTGCCGCTCGAGGCCGAGGACTTCAAGGCGCAACCCGAGGGGCACACCGGCGGCGCGCTGAACATGGTGCCGGCCTATGCAGGCTACCTCGCCCTCAATGCCTTGAGCGGCAAGACCCGAGGCTGGTTGATGGGGCAGGGGCACTGCGTGGCGGCGATCGATGCGCTGAACGTGCTGACCGGCAATCTGCATCCGGAACAGGCCGCTGCCTACGGGCAGGGCGAGCAGGGGCTGAATCGGCTGGTGCAGGACTTCTACAGCTATGTCCAGGCGGCGGACGGCAAGGTGGCCGCGCCGCTGGGCAGCCACGTCAATCCGCACACGGCGGGCGGTATCGCCGAGGGCGGCTACCTCGGTTTCGCCGAGCTGATGTATGCGCACATGCCGCTGCCGGGCGAGACCCTGGTGGCCTTCCTCTCCGACGGCGCCGCCGAGGAGCAGCGCGGCAGCGACTGGATTCCCCGCTGGTGGCGCGCCGAGGATTGCGGCGCGGCGCTACCGGTGATGATCGCCAACGGCCGGCGCATCGAGCAGCGCACGGACCTCGGCACCCACGAAGGACTGGAAGGTTTCAAGCAGCACCTGCGCCGTTGCGGTTTCGACCCGGTCAGCTTCGACGGACGCGACCCGGCGGCCTTCGTCTGCGCTTTGTGGGAGATGGAGCAGCGGCTGGAGCACCGGGTGGAGGAAATGGCCCGTGGCATCCTCCGCTATCCCTTGCCGATTCCCTACGGCATTGCCGAAACGGTCAAGGGCTTCGGCTTCTACGGCGCCGGCAGCAATGCCGCTCATAACCTGCCGCTGCCAGGCAACCCCAGCGAGGATGCGCAGGCACGCGAGCTGTTCAACCAACATGTGGCGCCGCTCTGGGTCGAGCCGCAGGCGTTGGCCGATGCCTGTGCGCTGTTCAGCACCTCCCGCGCCGGCCGAGGGCTGGAGCGGGACAACCCGCTGGCGGTGCGCAGGCCCATCGAACCGTCGATCCCCGAACTTCATTACCGCAGCGACTTCTGCTCGCCTATGGCGGCGCTGGATCGTTTCTATGTGGACCTGTGCGCGGCGAACCCCGACCTGCGGGCCCGCGTCGGCAATCCGGACGAACTGGCGAGCAATCGCCTGGGGGGCGTCCTCAAGGCGCTCAAGCACCGGGTCTGCGAGCCGGAGAGCGAACTGGAGGCGGTCGACGGCCGGGTAATCACTGCGCTCAACGAGGAGGCGGTGGTCTCCGCCTGCCTGGCCAACCAGGGTGGTCTCAACCTGGTGGCGAGCTATGAAGCCTTCTGCGTGAAGATGCTGGGCGCGGTGCGCCAGACGATCATCTTCGCCCGCCAGCAGAAGGAGGCCGGCCGCCCCGCCGGCTGGCTCGGCTGGCCACTGGTGGCCACCTCGCACACCTGGGAGAACGGCAAGAACCAGCAATCGCACCAGGACACCACGTTCTGCGAGGCGCTGCTGGGCGAGATGAGCGATATGGTGCGGGTGGTCTTCCCCGCCGACCACAACAGCGCGCTGGCGCTGTTGCCGGAGATCTACCGCAGCCGTGGGCAACTGACCTGCATGGTGATTCCCAAGCGTGAGCGTCCCTCGGAGTTCAGTCGCGCCCAGGCCGAGCAACTGGCGCGCGACGGGGCGCTGGTGCTGGAGGAGCATCCGGGCAGCGATCCGCTGCTACTGATCGCCAACGGCAGCTATCAACTGGCGGAGATGCGCCGCGCCGCATCGCGCCTGGAGGAGGCCGGCTATCCGTATCGGCTGGTGTACCTGCAGGAGCCTGGCCGGTTCCGTGCGCCACGCGACAACTGGGAGCTGCAGTCGGTGGCCGACGAGGCGCTGACCGCCCGCTTGTTCCCCGATCATTGCGAGCGCCGGGTATTGCTGACGCACATGCGCCCGGAGGTGGCGCGCGGGCATCTCTGGCCAATCCTGCCGGACGCGCTGAAAACCTCGGTACTGGGCTATCGCAACCAGGGCGGCACGCTGAACGAGGCCGGCATGCTGTTCGCCAACCGCGCTTCCTGGGCCAATGTGCTGGCTGCCTGCGCGCGCCTGATGGACGTGCCGCGCACGGCGCTGCTGACGCCCGAAGAGGCGGCGGCCGTGGCGGGCAAGGGCGATCCGGTGCTGTTGCGTTGAGAGAGCGGGATGCGCTGAGGCGCAGCGCGCAACCGTTGGAGGACGGTTGCGCGGGGTTCAGCGTTTCAGCGGTTTGAGCAGACCGTCGAGGCCGTCGATCTTCAGCTCCAGGGTCAACTGCATCAGCTGACCCAGCTCACCCTTGGGGAATTCGCCCTTGCGGTGGAACCACAGCAGGTACTCTTCCGGCAGGTCTACCAGCATGCGTCCCTGGTACTTGCCGAAGGGCATCGGCGTGCGCGCGATCTTCAGCAACTGCAGTTTGTCGAGCATGGCGGGGCGAGGTTACTTCTGCAGCTTGATCTTGCAGCTGCCGGCGTCGAAGCGCTCGGTGGCGACCGGAGCGTTGGTCTTGTACTCGGTGAAGCTGTAAGTGAGGATCGCGCCCCTGGCCAGCAGCTGGCGGTAGCCGGTGTTGGTGCAGACGCTGTCACCCAGTTGGCTGCGGACGCTATCGGGGTTGGCGCGCATGCGCTCGGCGTGGCTGGCGCGCACGCTGAGGTGGTTGATCAGCTGGTTGCCCTCGACGGTGTAGCCCTGGTCGAGAATGTCCTCGTTGATCGCGCGCGGGGTACCCTCGCTGCTTTCCTTGGCGACCTTGTCCAGCATCTGGGACAGTTCGAAGTCCTTCTTCGAGGCGGCGTGCGCGGCGGGGAGGACGAGACAGAGGGCGAGGGCGGTGAGGCGCAGCATGGGCATCTCCTGACAATGGTGCCGATTCGACCGTGCGGACCGATTGGGGTTCGCCGGTAATTCCAGGCCGCCATTGTCCCTGAAAAGCGTGTCCGTGCCGAGAAACACTTGTCATGCCGGCGGCGAATGGCCGTTGGTGGACGATTCGCCGGTCGTCGTGGGACGGGATGCGGAGACGGCTCTGGTACAATCGCCGGTCCGCCTTCATCGTTCTATCCGAGCCATCGATGTTCCTATCCCTTCCCTCCATCCCGGTGGCGCAGCCATGAGCCACGCCGTTGCCCGTCTTCGCGACGAGCGCTTGGCCCGTTGCGTCAAGCCGTTCGTGGCCCGTGGCTCGCGCTCGCCGCGCTGCGCCGGCTGCCGCCTGCGGCCGAACTACTGCATGTGCGGCCTGCGTCCGCAGGTCGAGTCGAACGCGGCGATGTGCCTGGTGATGTTCGATACCGAACCGCTCAAGCCGAGCAACACCGGTTGGCTGATCGCCGAGACCGTGCCTGATACCTGGGCGTTCGGCTGGTCGCGCATCGAAGTCGATCCGGCCCTGGTGGCGCTGCTGGACGATCCGCAGTGGCAGCCCTACGTGGTGTTTCCCGGCGAGTTCGTCCAGCCGGAGCGGGTGGTGACCGAGGTGCTGCCACAGGAGGGCAAGCGCCCGCTGTTCATTCTGCTGGACGCGACCTGGAACGAGGCGCGCAAGATGTTCCGCAAGAGCCCGTACCTGGACCGTTTCCCGGTGCTGAGCATCACCCCCGATGCCCTGTCGCGCTACCGCCTGCGCCGCTCCAAGTTCGACGAACACCTGTGCACCGCGGAGGTGGCGGCGTTGTGCCTGGGGCTGGCCGGCGACCGCCGTGCCGGGGATGCGCTGGATGCCTATCTGGACGTGTTCAGCGAGCGCTACCTGGGCTCCAAGCGCCAGCAGCCGCTGGACGAGCAGAGCCTGGCGCACCAGGCGCTGATGCCTTTTACCAAGGGATCGGATTCGTAGGAGCAACTGTCTTTTTCTGGACAGTCTGTGCCGGCACTTCCCCCTCACCCCAACCCTCTCCCTCAGGGAGAGGGGGTAGATCGTGCCGGCTGACGCTAAGGCTTCATCCTGTTTCGAACGGTTCCCTCTCCCGCTTGCGGGAGAGGGTTAGGGTGAGGGGCTCTTGATCTCGTAGGAGCGGACTTCGTCCGCGATGCTGTGGGGGCGGGGCTGTTCGCGAGCAAGCTCGTTCCTGCAGGCTTGGTCCGAGGCGTATGACGTTTGACCTTGGTTTCCGGCCGTACGGACTTCAACCAGGATGCCTGCCACCGAGCGCTTTACGCTCAACCAGCGAGCCAACTGACGGCGTACAACCGCGAACGGTTGTACGCCATACGGGCTTCCGGTTCGCCCCTGGCCCCACAGGTTCAGGCCGCCTGTGCCTCGGCCTTCTTCGGCCACAGTTGTGCCACCAGCATGCCGGCGAGCATCAGCGCGCAGCCCAGGTAGCCGCGCAGGTGCAGGGATTCCTCGAGGAACAGGGCGCCGGCGATGGCGGCGAACACCGCTTCGAGCGACAGGATGATCGCCGCGTGGGAGGCGATGGCGTGCTTCTGTGCCACGACCTGCAGGGTGAAGCCGGTGGCGACGCCGAACAGTCCGCCATAGATCAGGGCGGGGCCGGCCTGGACGATGGCGTCCCAGCGGATTTCCTCGAAGATCAGCGCCAGGATCAGGCTCACCACCGCGCAGGTGACGAACTGCAGAAACGCCAGGCGGATCGGGTCGTAACGGCTGGCGAACAGGCCCACCAGCAGTACGTGGCCGCCCCAGACGAGGGCGCCGGTCAGTTGCAGCCAGTCGCCGGAGGCGACGTGGAAGTCCGGGCCGATGCTCAGCATGGCCATGCCGATCACCGCCAGCGCCGCGCCAATCCAGGTGCCCATGCCCGTGCGATGGCCGATCAGCAGGCCGAGCAGCGGCACGATGATCACGTACAGGCCGGTGATGAAGCCGGAGTTGGTCACGCTGGTGAACAGCAAGCCGACCTGCTGCAGGTTGATCCCCACGGTCAGCGCGGTGCCGATGGCCAGGCCGGCCAGCAGCAGGCCACGGTTGAAGGGCTGCGCACCGCGCTTGCTCGACCAGGCCAGCAGCGGCAACAGCGCCACGGCGCCGAGGGTGAAGCGCAGACCGGTGTAGAGGAAGGGGCCGATGGCGTCCATCCCGAGGCGTTGCGCGACGAAGGAGACCCCCCAGATCATCGCGGTGAACAGCATCAGGATATCGGCGCGCAGCGCGTGGCTTTTCATTTGTTGTTCTCGAACGGCAGGAAAAGAGCGGAACTCTGCCGTAACGTCCGGGCTTTGGAAAGGGGAGCGGCTTGCCCGCGGGCACAGTGGCAGAGCGTCCGGATCACACTGAAAGTACCGAGCGGTGACGTATTCGCGGCGGACATCGGGGGCTGTCTTTGCGTACAATGTGACGAGCAGTGCTGTATCCGGCTCCGACCTTTCCTGCGCAAGTCTGGCTGTTATCCACAGCGGGGCTTCGGCGCGGCCTTCAAGGAATTTCCATGGCTTCCTACGAGATCCTGATCGCTGACGATCACCCGCTGTTCCGCAGTGCCCTGCACCAGGCCCTGACCATCGGCCTGGGACCCGAGGCGAGACTGTCCGAGGCGGCGAGTATCGCGGACCTGGAGGCCAGGCTGAACGAAAAGTCGGACTGGGACCTGGTGCTGCTGGACCTGAACATGCCCGGCGCCTACGGCTTCTCCGGCCTGGTGCTGCTGCGCGGGCAGTATCCGCAGATTCCGGTGGTGATGGTCTCGGCCCAGGAAGATGCCGCCGTGGTGCAGCGCTCCCGCGAGTTCGGCGCCAGCGGTTTCATCCCCAAGTCCAGCGAGATGACCACCCTGCAGCAGGCCGTGCGCGCGGTGCTCGACGGCGACGTCTGGTGGCCGCCGCAGGTGGATGCGGCGACCGAGATGAGCGAGGAAGTGCGTGCAGCCAGCGCCGGCCTTGCCAGCCTCACCCCGCAGCAGTTCCGCGTGCTGACCATGGTCTGCGAAGGCCTGCTGAACAAGCAGATCGCCTTCGAGCTGAATGTCTCCGAAGCCACGGTGAAGGCCCACGTCACCGCGATCTTCCGCAAGCTCAACGTTCGCACCCGCACCCAGGCGGCGCTGCTGTTGCAGCAGATGGAGTCGGTCCCGGGAGCGTGACCTCGTCACATCCTGTCAAACCGCATGAATCCTTTTTGACGCGCACTGGTATAGAGTGCCGCGACTTTTACCTGTGAGAATCGCTCGTGTCCGCTTCCCCCTTCAAAGGCCAGACCGGCCTGAAACGCATCTTCAACGCCGCCGGTTATTCCCTGGCCGGCTTCGCTGCCGCCTTCAAGGGTGAGGCCGCCTTCCGCCAGCTGGTGCTGATCAACGTCATCCTGATCCCGCTGTCGTTCTTCTGCGACGTCACCCGCGGCGAGCGCGCGCTGATGATCGCGGTGTGCCTGCTGGCGCTGATCGTTGAACTGCTCAACTCCGCCATCGAGGCGGTGGTGGACCGCGTCTCCCTGGAGCGCCATCCGCTGTCGAAGAACGCCAAGGACATGGGCAGCGCCGCCCAGTTCGTGGCGCTGACCATCATCACCGTGACCTGGGCGGGCATCCTGCTGGGCTAATCCTTGTAGGAGCGAGCTTGCTCGCGAACCCGCAAGGCGCGGTGTTTTCCCTCGAGCGTTTTCGCACATACGAGAAGCCGGCGCTTTCGTAGGGCGCATAACGCGCCAGCGTTTTCCGCCGCGAAGAGCCGGCGGATAACCTGTTCCAGGTTATTCGCCCTACGCCAGGTGCGGTTTCTGTTCAGGGAATCATCGGCAGCACGATCTCGTCGCTGCGCGTCACGCCCGCCGTTTCGCTGCGGCACAGGTCGAGAAATTCGCGCATGGTCGCGGTCTGGTACTTCTGTCGGTGCCAGATGAAGTAGAACTGCCGGCGCAGGTCCAGGTCCGGGGTTTCCACCGGCACCAGGCTGCCGCGGCGGAAGGCGTCGCGCAGGGCCAGGCGCGAGATGCAGCCGATGCCCAGCCCCGACTCCACCGCGCGCTTGATCGCCTCGGTGTGTTCCAGTTCCAGCCGCACGTTCAACGGCTCCACGTGGTGCCGCATGGCCTGGTCGAAGGTCAGTCGGGTGCCGGAGCCCTGTTCGCGCAGGATCCACGCTTCCTCGATCAGCCGTTCCAGGTCCGCGCGGCCTTCACGGGCCAGCGGGTGCTGCGGCGCGCAGAACACCACCAGTTCGTCTTCCATCCACGGCTGCACCTCGATGTCCGGATGCTGGCAGTCGCCCTCGATCAGGCCCAGGTCCAGCTCGTAGTGGGCGATGCGCTGCACCACGTGGGCGGTGTTGTGCACGTGCAGGCGCACCCGGCAGTCCGGCTGGCGTTGCATGAAGCGGCCGATCAGCAGGGTCGCCAGGTAGTTGCCGATGGTCAGGGTGGCGCCCAGGTCCAGCGAGCCGAAGGCGCTTTTGCCATTGAGCATGTTTTCGATTTCGCTGCCCCGGTCGAGCAGCGCTACCGCCTGGGGCAGCAACTGGCGGCCGAGGGCATTGAGGGTCAGGCGTTTGCCGGAGCGGTCGAACAGCTTGCAGTCGAACTGCCGCTCCAGCTCGCCCAGCGCCGTGCTGGTGGCCGACTGCGACATGGACAGCGCCTCGGCGGCGCGGGAGACGCTTTCCTGCTGGGCGACAGCGACAAAGACTTCGAGCTGGCGCAGGGTGAATTTCATGGACGGACTCCAGAAGGGCGGCGCGACATTCGGTCGCCCCGGTCTAGGAAAGGCCTGACGGTATCCTTGCGCGTCGACATGACACGGCCTTATCTGCGTTTTGGATTAGCAATATCCAGATAATTTATTTTGCGGATATTGTCGCCGCCTATAAAATGTCGCGCAATTGCGCTACGTCCGGGATTTGCTGGGGTGCGCCACGATTTTCCTAGGAGTCCTTGATGAGCAACCTGTACACCGAGCGCGTTCTCAGCGTGCACCACTGGAACGACACCCTCTTCAGCTTCAAGACCACCCGTAATCCGGGCCTGCGCTTCAAGACCGGCCAGTTCGTGATGATCGGTCTGGAAGTCAACGGTCGTCCGCTGATGCGCGCGTACAGCATTGCCAGCCCGAACTACGAAGAGCACCTGGAATTCTTCAGCATCAAGGTTCCGGACGGTCCGCTGACTTCGCGTCTGCAGCACCTGAAGGAAGGCGACGAGCTGATGGTCAGCCGCAAGCCCACCGGCACCCTGGTGCTGGACGACCTCAAGCCCGGCAAGCACCTGTACCTGCTGAGCACCGGCACCGGCATGGCGCCGTTCCTCTCGGTCATCCAGGACCCGGAAGTCTACGAGAAGTTCGAGAAGGTCATCCTGGTCCACGGCGTGCGCTGGGTCAGCGAGCTGGCCTACGCGGACTTCATCACCAAGGTCCTGCCGGAGCACGAGTACTTCGGCGAGATGGTGAAAGAGAAGCTGATCTATTGCCCGCTGGTTACCCGCGAAGAGTTCCACAGCATGGGTCGCCAGACCGACCTGATGCGCAGCGGCAAGCTGTTCGCCGACATCGGCCTGCCGCCGATGAACCCGCAGGACGACCGCGCCATGATCTGCGGCAGCCCGAGCATGCTGGACGAAACCAGCGAAGTGCTGAATAGCTTCGGCCTGCAGATTTCCCCACGCATGGGCGAGCCGGGCGACTACCTGATCGAGCGCGCCTTCGTCGAGAAGTAAACCGCGCTGTCGGCTCGAAAGAACGCCGCGATTCCTTTGGGGTCGCGGCGTTTTTTTATGCCCCGCATTTCAGCGCTGACGGCGGGGGCTTTTCGTAGGAGCGGTGCATGGGATTGCCGTCACCCTAACCCCGGCGGCGCGCCCCGCTCCTGAGGGAGAGGGGGCTGTTCGCTGCAGGAGGAAACTGTGGCGCCAGCCGGCACGGCATGCTTTTCGTAGGAGCGAGCTTGCTCGCGAACCGGACCGCATCGTGCCTTGCGGGTTCGCGAGCAAGGGCTAGGCGCCCCCCTCGGTCCTACAGAAGGCGTTGCCCGGAAACCGCCGGGTGGTACAGCGGCTGCACCTTGTTCCCCGCCGGGTCGAGCAGGTGGAAGCTGCGTGCGCCGTCGCCATGGTCGAAGGGGCGGTCCAGCAGGGTCACGCCACGGGCCTTGAAGTACTGGTACCAGGCCTCCAGCTCTTCCACGCTGTCGACGATGAAACCGTAGTGATCCATGGTCTGCAGGCCGTTGGCCGCGCCAACGCCGCGTCCGAGGGAGAGGTTGTCGTTGCCGCAGGTGAGGTAGACCAGGTCTTCGTTGGCGCGGTTGAGCACCTCCATGCCGAGCACGTCGACGTAGAAGCGCTCGCACTCTTCCAGGTTGGGCACCAGCAGGGCGAGGTGGCGCAGGCCGTTGAGGCGGCCGGGGCGGGCAGGGAGATCGGACATGAATGGGATTCCTTTTTTGTATACAATTTATTTTCAAATTTAAAACAAAAGGAACGCCCTGTGTACAGTCTCTTTATCAAGACCCGCGTGAAGCCCGGAACCGCCGATGAATTCCTGTCCGCCATCAAGGTCAATGCCGCCGCCTCGGTGGCCAGCGAACCGGGTTGCCTGGTGTTCGATGTGTCCCAGGACCGCATCGATCCGGACGTGATCTACCTCTACGAGATCTACCGCGACGACGCGGCCTATGACGCGCACACCCAGACCGCGCACTTCCGCGACAGCCGCCCGCTGGTGGAGCCGCTGATCCTCGAACAGGAGTGCTTCGAGAGCGACGTGATCGCCCTCAACCCGGTGAACTGAGGCGCGTCAGTTTTCGCCGCGGGCGAGGTCGAGCACGCGGATTTCGCAGTCGGCGGGGTAGTGCCAGTGCACGTCCAGGTCCCACAGGCGCACACCGTAGCGGCGCTCGGGCGGCGGCTTCTGGTAGGCCGGGCGGGGGTCCTGGGCCAGGCACTGCTCCACCAGCTCGCGCACCGGCTGGCCGAGGCGCAGGCCATGCTCGTGGGCCTGGCGCAGGGCCTCGTCGCTCCAGTGCACGGCGATGGGCGCGGGGGGCGCGTCGGCGATGGTATTGCGGGCCTCATTGACGATGTCCGCATAGGGCACGTAGGGCTTGATGTCGATCACCGGCGTGCCGTCCAGCAGGTCGATGCCGGACAGCCAGAGGCGGCCGGGCTCGACCTTCTCCAGCTTCACCACCGACTGGCCGATGCCGTTGGGGCGGTGGGTGGCACGGGTGGCGAATACACCCATGGACTGGTTGCCGCCCAGGCGCGGCGGGCGCACCTTCAGTCGTGGCTTGTCTTCCAGCGCCTGGTGGAAGAGGAACAGCAGCCAGACGTGGCTGACCTGCTCAAGGCCCGCCACCGCATCGCCCGTGTCGAAGGGCGGCAGCAGCTCCAGCACGCCGGTCGCGGCCGGGGCCAGTTGCGGCTGGCGCGGAATGGCGAACTTCTCCTTGAAGCAGGAGCGGACGTGGCCGATGGGCGAGACGGTGTGGGACATGGCGGCACAGGCTGTTGCTGGGGCCGCCATGGTACCCGATTCGGCGTTTATCCGAGGTGGAAGCCGCCATCGATGGGGATGATGTTGCCGGTCATGTAGGCTCCGGCGGCACTCGCCAGGCTGATGGCCAGGGCGGACATTTCCTCTTCGCGACCCCAGCGGCGCATGGGGATGACGGCGGTGTCCTCGGCCATGGCCTGCTCGTCGTTGGCGATGTGGCGGGTCATCTTGCTGGGGAAGCGGCCGGGGGCGATGACGTTGACGTTGATGTGGTCGCCCACCAGCTCGCGGGCCAGCATGCGCGAGAGCTGGTGCAGCGCGGCCTTGCTCGGGCCATAGGCGTAGGCGTTCTCACCGTGGGACGTGACGCCGGCCACTGAGCCGATATTGATCACCCGCGCCGGGCTCTGCGCGCTGCCGGCCTTCTTCAGCAGCGGCAGCAGTTGCTGGATGCAACTGAACACCGCGGTGACGTTGAGCTGCATGACCTTCTCCCAGCCCGAGGCCGGGTAGCTTTCCAGCGGCGCCCCCCAGGTGGTGCCGGCGTTGTTCACCAGGATGTCGAGGTGGTCCAGGCGTTCGGCGAGATCGGCGGCGAGCACACGGGCGCCTTCCTCGGTGGCGAGGTTGGCGGGCAGGCCGATGCACTCGCCGTACTGCGACAGCTCGGCTGCGGTCTCGGCGCAGGCGGCTCCGTCGCGGGCGCAGATGATGACCCTGGCGCCGGCTTCGAGCAGCCCTTGGGCGATCATCCGGCCAATGCCGCGGGTACCGCCGGTGACCAGCGCTGTCTTGCCTTCGAGGGAAAAATAGCGATGCATGAGCCTCTCCTGGCTGCGAAATTCGCCTCACCGTAGCGGGATCGCCGAGGGCCTCCGAGCACTATCGAGAACGCAAATGGCGACGCATCACACCCGCACTGCGCTTTCTTAACCGACGCATAACCTCTGCTGCCCTAGTGTCCACGGATATTCGAGTGGTTGGGGTGCCGGGTGATGCAGGGGTGGAGCAGAGAGCGCAAGGCGTTGGCGTTGCTCATGGGCGTGTCGGCGTTACTGCTGGTGTTCGGGCTGGGTAGCCGCGAGGTCTGGGGGCCGGAGGTGCGCTGGGCGGATATCGCGCTGCAGATGCTGCAGTCGGGCGATTACTTCGACCCCTACCTGCGCGGCGCGCCGTATTACGACAAGCCCTTGCTGTCGTACTGGCTGATCACCGCACCGGCCAGCCTGTTCGGTCTCAACTCCTGGACGCTGCGGGCCGGCACCGTGCTCGCCGGTCTGGGCAGCATCTGGTTGACCTGTTGGCTGGGCGAGCGCCTGTTGCGCAAGGGCACCGGTCTGCTGGCCGGGTGGTTGCTGGCGACCACCTTCTACTTCCTGTTCTGGGCGCGGGTGGCGACGGCGGACATGCTCACGGTGTTCGGCGTGCTGGCGGCGCTGGCCTGCTACTGGCGTGATCCGGAAGACACCCGCTTTTCAGGCTACCTGGGCTTCTGCCTGATCCTGTCACTGACCTCGCTGTGCAAGGGGCTGATCGGCTTCATCCTGCCGGTGCTGGTCTTGCTGCCGCACCTGTTCAGCGAAGGGCGCTGGCGCCGGCACTTGAACCTGCGGCTGCCGGCGGCGCTGGTGATGGCGGGCGGGGTGTACGCGATTCCCTTCGTGCTGTCGCATCTCTACGGTCAGCCCAGCTATGGCGAGAGCGGGCTGGCGCTGGTGTTCAAGGAAAACGTGGTGCGCTTCTTCCACCCCTTCGACCACGTGGGCCCGATCTACACCTACCTGATTTATCTTCCGGCCTACACGCTGCCCTGGGCGCCGTTGTGGATGCTCGGACTGTGGTTCGCCGCGCGCCGCTGGAAGCAGCTGGAGCCCAATGCGCGCTGGCTGGTCTGGGCCCTGGCGCTGCTATTCGCGTTCTTCACTGCCAGCGGCAGCCGGCGCAGTTACTACGTGCTGCCGCTGGTGCCGTTCGCGCAATTGCTGGGCGCGTGGTGGGTGGTCGAGTCGCGCCAGGCTCGCGGCTTGGCCGGCCTGGGCCGTGCCTGGCCGCGAGCCCTCGGAGCCGGTGCGCTGGCAATGTTGCTGATCCTCGGCGTGGCCTACCCGTGGAGCAGCGGGGGCGGCGGCGTCCCTGCTTTTGCTCGCGATGTGCAGGCGGCTGCCGGGCAGATGGCGCCCTGGTCGCAATGGCGGGTGCTGGTGCTGGGTGACCACGATGCGCGGTTGCCGATGTACCTGGAGCAGACTGGTGCCCGGCAGGCACATCCGTTCCTCTATATCCGCTCGGGTTACCCGGAACGTGACAGCGCGACGCTCTTTGCCTGGCTGCGCCAGCGTACCGGCGAGTACTGGGACCCCTCGCGTACCCTGATCATCAGCCAGACAGCGGCCCACGGCGAACATCCCCCGACCTGGTTGTCGGCGGATCACCGGGTGATCCAGTCCCTGCCCAACAACGGCCAGCGCCTGGGGCACAGGACGGTCAGCGAGGCCAGCCTGGCCTATCTGCCGATACCGACAGCGATGCCGCTCAGCGCGAGCGCAGTACCCGACGCAGCAGGAGCAGGTAAGGCGGCAGATTGATCGCCAGCACCACCAGGCCGAGGATGACCTGGGTCGCTTCGGTCAGGCTGGCGGGGTAGATCAGCGGGATCAGGTAATGCTCGATGAAGCCGCCGTCGTAGCCGTTATCGCCGGCCAGGGCGCGTAAGCGGTTCTCCAGCGGCGTGAGCGGGCAATAGAGGTGGAGGAACTCCACCGCCATGCCCCAGGCCGCCGCCGGCACGTGCAGCCAGGCCAGGCGCGGCCAGCGCAGCACCAGCGGGCCGCCGAGCAGCACGAAGAGGATGAAGCCCAGGTGCAGCAGCACCATGGCGTCGGCGGCCAGGCGATAGAGCACGACGGCCTCAGCGCTGCTGGCGCTGGGTCAGGCCCTTGAGGAAGTTGCGCAGCAACTGGTCGCCGCAGGGGCGGTAGTTGTTGTGGCCGGGCTTGCGGAACAGCGCGCCCAGCTCGGTCTTGGTGACGATGAAGCCCACGCTGTCGAGGATCGCGAGGATGTCATCGTCGCGCAGCTCGAAGGCCACGCGCAGTTTCTTCAGGGTGATGTTGTTGGTCAGCGGCAATTCCACCGGCGGCAGCGGGCGCGATTCGTCGCGGCCGCGGCGATGCACGATCAGGCCGTCGAGGAAGTGCGCCAGTACGCGGTCGCTGCAGGGCTTGAAGTCCGGCTCGTCGTCGCGGGCAAGGAAGGCGCCGACATCCTCGGCGCTGAGGTTGAAGCCGGCCAGCGCGGTGATCTCGGCGACCTGGGCGTCGCGGATGTCCAGCAGGTAGCGCAGGCTGCGCAGTACGTCGTTGTTGGTCATGTTCGTTCCAGGCAAATGAAAAGCCCCGCATCGGCGGGGCTCTTGCGGATCAGACCAGTTCGGCCCAGAGGTCGTACTCGTCGGCGTCGGTGATGCGCACGCGCACCTTGTCGCCCGGCTTCACGTCGAAGGTGTCGACGTATACGGCGCCGTCGATTTCCGGGGCGTCGGCGAAGGAGCGGCCGACGGCGCCTTCGTCATCCACTTCGTCGATCAGCACGTCGATTTCCTTGCCGATCTTCAGCTGCAGGCGGGCGGCGGAGATGGCCTGCTGGTGCGCCATGAAGCGCTCCCAACGGTCCTGCTTGACGTCGTCGGGTACCACGTCCAGGCCCAGGTCGTTGGCCGGGGCGCCTTCCACCGGGGAGTACTGGAAGCAGCCGACGCGGTCGAGCTGGGCTTCGGTCAGCCAGTCCAGCAGATACTGGAAGTCTTCCTCAGTCTCGCCGGGGAAGCCGACGATGAAGGTGGAGCGGATGGTCAGCTCGGGGCAGATCTCGCGCCACTTCTTGATGCGCGCCAGGGTCTTGTCCTCGAAGGCAGGGCGCTTCATGGACTTGAGCACTTTCGGGCTGGCGTGCTGGAAGGGGATGTCCAGGTAGGGCAGCAGCTTGCCCTCGGCCATCAGCGGGATCACGTCGTCGACGTTGGGGTACGGGTAGACGTAGTGCAGGCGCACCCACACGCCCATGGAGGAGAGCGCCTGGCACAGCTCCAGCATGCGGGTCTTCACCGGCTGGCCGTCCCAGAAGTCCATCTTGTACTTCAGGTCCACGCCGTAGGCGCTGGTGTCCTGGGAGATGACCAGCAGCTCCTTGACGCCGGCCTTGACCAGGCGCTGGGCCTCGCTGAGCACGTCGCCCACCGGGCGGCTGACCAGCTTGCCGCGCATCGACGGGATGATGCAGAAGCTGCAGCTGTGGTTGCAGCCTTCGGAAATCTTCAGGTAGGCGTAGTGGCGCGGGGTGAGCTTGATGCCCTGCGGCGGCACCAGGTCGATCAGCGGATTGTGCTCGGCCTTGGGCGGGATCACCTCGTGGACGGCATTGACCACCTGCTCGTACTGCTGCGGGCCGGTGACGGCCAGCACGCTGGGGTGTACGTCGCGGATGCTGTCTTCGGCCACGCCCATGCAGCCGGTGACGATCACCTTGCCGTTCTCGGCGATGGCTTCGCCGATGGCGTCGAGCGATTCGGCTTTGGCGCTATCGATGAAGCCGCAGGTGTTCACCACCACCACGTCTGCGTCCTGGTAGGTGGGGACGATTTCGTACCCCTCCATGCGCAGCTGGGTGAGGATGCGTTCGGAATCGACCGTGGCTTTGGGGCAACCCAGGCTGACGAATCCGACTTTGGGTGTGGCGGTGGACATGTGCGGCTAACCTCGAAGGGCGCGCTGGTGGCGCCTCTGATCAAAAAGTGCGCAATTCTAGCGGCAGCCCGCGCGCTTGACCAGTCTCCCTGGGACAAGCTGTCGCAGGCCCCCCGCAGGCGCGTGCCAGCCGGTAATTGTGGGCAACAGGCTCTATAGTCTTTCAGAACGAACACACCCGGCTCTTGCATCGACGAATGGGTCGGAGCAGGATGCGCCGAATTTTTCAGAGGAAATTTGTTACATGTCCGATGCAAGCGCCGGCACCGTTGAGCATGAACAGCCCCATTCCAGCTCCGCGATCGGCCTGATGGTCGGCGCCGTGGGCGTCTGCTACGGCGATATCGGCACCAGCCCGCTGTACACCCTCAAGGAAGTGTTCGTCGGCGGTTATGGTGTGCAGGCCAACCACGATGGTGTGCTCGGCGTGTTGTCACTGATCTTCTGGTCGCTGATCTGGGTGGTGTCGATCAAGTACGTGATCTTCGTGCTGCGCGCCGACAACCAGGGTGAGGGCGGGGTGATGGCGCTGTCGGCCCTGGCCCGCCGCGCCGCCACCGGCCGCCGACGGATGCAGGCGATGGTGGTGATCGCCGGCCTGATCGGCGCGGCGCTGTTCTACGGTGACAGCATGATCACCCCGGCGATCTCGGTGCTCTCGGCCATCGAGGGCCTGGAGATTGCCTTCGACGGGCTGGAGCACTGGGTGGTGCCCCTGTCGCTGATCGTGCTGGTCGGCCTGTTCCTGATCCAGAAGCACGGCACGGCGCGCATCGGCATCTTGTTCGGCCCGGTGATGGTGGCCTGGTTCGTCGCCCTGGCGGCGCTGGGCATCTACGGTGTGTCGCAGCAACCGGAAGTGCTCAAGGCGATGAATCCGGTCTGGGCGCTGAACTTCTTCATCTCCCATCCCGGCATTGGCGTGGCCATTCTCGGCGCCACCGTGCTGGCCCTGACCGGCGCCGAAGCACTGTACGCGGACATGGGCCACTTCGGCCGTAAGCCGATCGCCCGTGCCTGGTTCGCACTGGTGCTGCCGGCGCTGGTGCTGAACTACTTCGGCCAGGGCGCGACCATCCTGGTCAACGCCGAGGCCGCGCGTAACCCCTTCTACCTGACCGCGCCGGGCTGGGCGCTGCTGCCGATGGTGGCGCTGTCCACCCTGGCCACGGTGATCGCCTCCCAGGCGGTGATTTCCGGCGCCTTCTCCCTGACCCGCCAGGCGATCCAGCTCGGCTACGTGCCGCGCATGGTGATCCAGCACACCTCCAGCCATGAGCAGGGGCAGATCTACATCGGCATGGTGAATTGGGCGCTGATGGTCGGCGTGGTGTTGCTGGTGCTGGGCTTCGAGTCCTCCGCCGCCCTGGCCTCGGCCTACGGCGTGGCGGTGACCGGCACCATGCTGATGACTACCCTGTTGATGGGGGTGGTGATCTGGCTGCTGTGGAAATGGCCGCTGTGGCTGGCCATTCCGTTCTTCCTGATGATGCTGCTGGTGGACAGCCTGTTCTTCGCCGCCAACCTGCCCAAGGTGGTCCAGGGCGGTGCCTTCCCGGTGGTCGCCGGCATAGGCCTGTTCATCCTGATGACCACCTGGAAGCGTGGCCGCCAGCTGCTGGTGGACCGCCTCGACGAAGGCTCGCTGCCGCTGCCGCTGTTCATCTCCAGCATCCGCTCGCAGCCGCCGCACCGCGTGCAGGGCACTGCGGTGTTCCTCACCGCGCGCTCCGACGCCGTGCCCCATGCGCTGTTGCACAACCTGCTGCACAACCAGGTGCTGCACGAGCAGGTGGTGCTGCTCACCGTGGTCAACGAAGACAGTCCGCGGGTCAGCCCGGATCGCCGCTTCGAGGTGGACGCCTACGGCGAAGGCTTCTTCCGCGTGGTGCTGCACTTCGGCTTCATGGAAGATCCGGACATTCCGCTGGCGCTCAAGCTCTGCCACCTCAACGAGCTGGACTTCAGTCCGATGCGCACCACCTACTTCCTCAGCCGCGAGACGGTGATCCCATCCAAGCTGATCGGCATGGCGCGCTGGCGTGAGGGGCTGTTCGCCTTCCTGCTGAAGAACGCCAACGGCAATCTGCGCTACTTCAACCTGCCGCTGAACCGGGTGATCGAGCTGGGGACGCAGGTGGAGATCTAAGGCCCCGTGACCAACAAAAAGCGCGCCGATTGGCGCGCTTTTTGTTGGGCGTCTTTTGTAGGAGCGGACGTTGTCCGCGGTCCACTGGCAGTTGGTGCCGAGAGCGTAGGGCGTATAACGCTCCGCGTTATACGCCGATTGGCCTTGGCTTCAGGGCACTCCGCACTTGGCCCTGGCACTGCCGGTCGGGAGTGGTGTATCGGCGTACAACCGCGAACGGTTGTACGCCCTACGATGCGCCGCGGAGCCTTACTCCGGGCGTGCCTCGCCCTTGCCCGGCAGCATGCGCACCAGGGTGTTGTCGCGGCTGATGTAGTGGTGGAACAGCGCAGCCAGGGCGTGCAGGCCGATCAGCCAGTAGCCCAGCACGGCGATGGTCTCGTGCCACTCCTTGACCTGCTTGGCCAGGTCCGGGTTCTTGTCCACCAGGTGCGGCAGCTCCATGCCCCAGAAGGGGATGGGTTTGTCGGCGGCGCTGAGGATCACCCAGCCGGCCAGCGGCAGGCCGATCATCAGGCCGTAGAGTGCGACGTGCATCAGCTTGGCCAGCTTCATCTGCCAGCTCGGCGGTGCCGGGTAGATGGGCGGGGTCGGGTAGATGAAGCGACCGAGCAGGCGCAGCCAGACCAGCACGAAGACGCTCAGGCCAAGCACGAAGTGCCAGTGCTTGAGAAACTCGCGGGCTTCGCTGCCCTTGGGGAAGTTCCCGCGCAGTTCCATGCTGGCATACACCGCCGCGATCAGCAGCAGCATGATCCAGTGCATGGCGATGGACAGGCTTCCGTAGCGGGAGGGTTTCTTTGTCAGGCTCATGACGTTTCCTTGTGTGGCTTCGCGGGCCCCGCTCTGGCAACGGGGCTGACAGTGTCAGTCTAGAGCCTTAAGCCAGCCTGAAGCAGCTCCAGTCCGTGGAGGAAGGGCCGCATCGCGCGGCCCTTTGATAAGGGTCAACCTTCGTTGTCGGCTGCCTGGCGGGAGCGGATGGCGTCGACCAGGCGCTTGGCGAGGGCCGGATAGTTCTCGTCGAAGTGATGGCCGCCAGGGAGCTGGAGGTTTTCCCCGACCGATTGCGGCTGGGTGCAGCCACTCTCGTCCTTTTCCTCGATGCCGTACACGCACAGCACCTTGGGGCCCGGCAGACGGGCCATTTCCGGGCCGGTGGCGGCTTCCTGGCCGGCCTTGCCCAGCCAGCCCTGTACTTCGATCTCGAAGCTGCCGCTGCGGGCGAAGGCCAGCAGGATCACCGCACTGACATCCTTCTTGGCATCGGCCGGCAGGCGGTTGTAGATCGCCGGCAGTACGTCGGCGCCGAAGGAGTAGCCGGCCAGCACGAAGTGCTTGGCGCCCCATTTCTGCCGGTAGTGCTGCATCAGCACGGCAAGGTCGGCGGCGCTCTGCTCGGGGCTCTTGTGCTCCCAGAAGTAGCGCAGGGCATCGACGCCCACCACCGGGTAGCCCAGCTCGGCCATCTGCGCGGCGACATCGCGGTCCAGATCGCGCCAGCCGCCATCGCCGGAGTAGAACAGGGTGACGGTTTCCGACGGCTTGGCGGCGGGGACTTCGACCACCGGCACATTGTCGTTGCCACCTTGCAGCAGGTGGCGCAGTTGGTCGGCGAGGACCTTGGGCAGTGGGGTGTCGTAGTCGGCGATCACCGTCTCGGCGTTCTTCAGACCGCGGGCGAAGCGCGCGCTGGCATCGTCCGGGTTGTCGTTCCATGCGGCCAGCCAGTGGCCGTGGGCGGCGTTCTGCGGCAGGGGCGTGGCGGTGCAGTCGGGCTTTTCCAGGGAGAAGCCGACCGACAGGGCGTGGGCCTTGTCGTCGCTTTGTCCGGCGAGCCAGCGCCAGGCGTAGGCGCCACCCTCGCCGATGCCGGCGACCAGGGTCGGCTGACCGTCCAGCAACTCGCCGGCGGCCTGGATGCGCTGCTGCTGGGCGGCACAATCCTTGTCAGGGAAGACGAACTGCACCACGCGGGCGCCGCTGTCGTGGGCCAGGGCCAGCAACTGGCCGTCGTCCAGTTTCTGGTCCGGCTGCACCGCCAGCAGGACGCGCGCAGTGGGCTGCTTGGCGGGGATGGCCAGGGTGGCGGCGCTGCCGTCGGACAACTGGCGGTGTTCCAGGGAGGCCTGGGAGGCGGGGCGGCTCCACAGCAGCAGGCCGACCGCGATGATGATCAGGAGGAGCAGGGCGAGCAGATGCCGCCAGCGACGTTTCAGCATTTCAGCGTTTCACCAATCCACTCAGGCCGCCGGCGATCAGCGCGGCGGTATCAGCCAGGGCCACCAGCGGGTCCAGTCCGGCGGGCACGGCCAGGTAACGAGGCTCCCAGTCGGGCTGGAACTTGTCCTTGAAGCGACGCAGCCCCTGGAAATTGTAGAACTGCTCGCCCCGGCGGAAGACCAGGGCGCCCAGGCGCTGGGTCAGCGGCGCGCCACGGCGCGGCTGGAGGCCGGCGAGCGGCACCATGCCCAGGCTGAAGCGGGTGTGCCCGCTTTCCTTGTAATGCAGGATCAGGCCGAGCATGAGGAATTCCATGGTCAGCTTCGGTGCGTCGGGCACCATGCGCATCAGGTCGATGCTCGCCAGCTCCTTGCTGCCGGTTTCCAGCAGGTTGGCGAAGGCCACGGCGCGGCCCTCGTGGCGGATCACCACGATGCGGAAATAGTTCAGGTATTCGGGGGTGAAGCGGCCCAGGGAGAAACCTTTCTCGCGGACGTTCTTGCCGCCCAGCCAGGCGTCGGAGATCGCCCGCAGTTCCTCCATCGGCGCCTGGCCCGGTTCGTGGAACTCCAGGCTCAGGCCGTCGCGCTGACCCCGGTTCCAGGTGTAGCGCAGGTCCTTCATTTCCTTGCCCTTGTTCTCCAGGTCGAAGCGACGCAGGTCGACCCGCGCCTCCTCGCCGAGCTTGAGGGCGGTCAGGCCGATGTCCATGTACAGCGGCAGGTTCTCCGCCCGCACCTGGTAGAACACCGGGCGCGCGTGGTGCAGGTCGCAGAGGTCGCGGAACTGCCAGATCAGCTCGGCGCGGGACTGCGCCGGACCCACCGGGTCGAACAGCGCCACCAGGCTGCGGCCGCGGCGGGCGTACATCAGGAAGGCGTCGTTGCCTTCATGGAACAGCAACGCCTTGTCGCCGGAGAGCGCCAGGCCGCCGTCCGGTTGCGAGGAGTTCGCCAGGATGCCGGCGGCGGTGTCCAGGTCTTCGCGACTGGGTTCGAGGATCGCCGGCGGCTCGGTGCGCAGCAGCCAGTACAGCGCTAGTGCGGCCAGCAGCAGACAACTGCCCAGGGCGGCGCGCAGGCCGCGCGGAGCGTCGGCGTCCAGGGCGAATTGCCACCAGAGTTCCTGATCGTAGGGCACGTCCTGGTAGGCGAACAGCAGCAGCCAGATGGACGCGGCGATGACGCAGGCGGCGGCCCCCAGATAGAGCGGCGAGAAGGGCAGGTCCATCAGGCGGCTGCGCCGGTAGAAGGCGCTGCGGAAGATCACCAGCAGCGCGGCGGTGAAGCTCAGGATCAGCGCTTCTTCCCAGTCGAAGCCCTTGAGCAGCGACAGCACCGCGCCGGCCACCAGCAGGCCGAGGGTCAGTGCCCAGGCGGCGGACAGGCGACGGCGCAGGCCATAGGCGAGCAGCAGGCAGAGCACGCCGATCAGGCTGGCGGCCAGGTGCGAGGCATCGATGAGGCGGTGTGGCACCAGGAAGCCGATCTCCTCCAGACGGGTGTCGATGGAGGGTGTGGCGCCGGAGAACAGCAGCACGATGCCGGAGATGAACACCAGCAGGGAAAGGATCTGCGCGGCGAAACCGGAAGTGATCCGCACCGCCTGCTTGGCCACCAGCACGCGCCGGGCTTCGAGGAACAGCAGCAGCAGACAGGCGACGATCAGCGGCAGCACCACATAGATCAGGCGGTACAGCAGCAGCGCGGCGGCCAGCGGCGCGGCGCCCAGTTGCCCGGCGAAGGCCGCCAGCAGCACGGCCTCGAAAACCCCGACGCCACCGGGTACGTGGCTGAGCACGCCGGCCGCCAGGGCGATCAGGTAGACCAGCAGGAAGGCGCCGAAGGGCGGGGCTTCGGGCAGCAGCAGATAAAGCACGGTGGCGGCGCAGGCGACATCCAGTGCGGTGATCAGCAGTTGCAGCAGCGACAGGCGCAGGCCGGGCAGGCGCACGGTGCGGCGACCGATGCGCACCAGGTGGCTGTCGGGAGACGGTTGTTCGGGCAGGCGCCGGCGCTCGATGCCGATCACCAGCAGAATGCAGAAGGCGATGATGCCCAGGGCGAGCACCGCCACCAGCCAGCTCGGCAGGTGCAGGGCCAGGGAGGCGTCGGACAGGTCGCTCAGCGCGGCCAGCGCGGCCAGCACCGGCAGCGCGCAACCCAGGGACAGGCTGGCGAACAGGGTCATTCGCGCCACTTCGGCGGCGCCCAGGCCCTGGCGGGCATACAGGCGATAGCGTACCGATCCGCCCGACAGCATCGACAGCCCCACGGCATTGCCGATGGCGAAGGCGGAGAAGCCGCCGGTCAGCAATGCCGAGGGGGAGAGTCTCACCCCGGCGAAGCGGGTGGCCGACCATTCGTAGCCCAGCAGGGTGATGAAGCCGGCGACGGTGGCGGCGAAGGCGCCTGCCAGCGATGCAGTGGGGACGTCGAGGATGGCGTCGTGCAGGGAATAGGCGTCGATGTCGCGCAGCAGGTGGTAGCAGGCGATCAGCGCGAGGCTGAACAGCAGCAGGGTGACGCCCAGGCCGATCGGTTGGCGATTGGCGTTGATCCAGTGCAGAAGCCCGCTGCGCTGTGGCTGCTCGCCGGTCGCGGGGCTGTCTGGGGTGGCAGGGTTGGCGCTCATCGGGCACCTCATCGAATTTGCGCGACAGAGTAGGGGCAGTGGCGCGATTTCCCAAGTCCCTCGGGAGGATTTCTTCCTGGGGGCGACGATTTGCTGAAGCAGTTTCTTCGGCACAACGAAAAAAGCCACTCCTAAGAGTGGCTTTCTTCTTGATGTCTGGTTGCGGGAGCAGGATTTGAACCTACGACCTTCGGGTTATGAGCCCGACGAGCTACCAGACTGCTCCATCCCGCGGCGGCCATTCTACGGAGATGAAAGCTGTTGTCAATCAATATTTCGTTTTTGATCAATAATTTAAATTTACGCGCAAACGAAAAAGGCCACTCCGAAGAGTGGCCTTTTCCTTGTGTCTGGTTGCGGGAGCAGGATTTGAACCTACGACCTTCGGGTTATGAGCCCGACGAGCTACCAGACTGCTCCATCCCGCGGCGGCCATTCTACGCAGGTGAAAGGTATTGTCAATCGATATTTAGTCTTCGATCAATTATTTGAATCGCACGCAAACGAAAAAGGCCACTCCGAAGAGTGGCCTTTTTCTTGTGTCTGGTTGCGGGAGCAGGATTTGAACCTACGACCTTCGGGTTATGAGCCCGACGAGCTACCAGACTGCTCCATCCCGCGGTCGTTATTCTACTCAGGTGGGCCGGGGTGTCAATGGAAAAAGGGAAAAAGTGATTTTCTATCAGACATTTAGCTGCGACGAAAGGCAGCGGGGCAGTTCACCCAGCGTGGGTGGCAGCCGGCTGTGGATAACCGGGGCGGCGGCTTTTTGCATTACCATGTACAGGTTTCCCGCCGCCTATCCAGGCGGCTTCCGATGGTGATGCAGGCGCCTTCTTCGTGACTCGGCAGAGAAAGATCATCCACATCGATTGCGACTGCTTCTATGCCGCCATCGAAATGCGCGACGACCCGAGTCTCGTCGGCAAGCCGCTGGCCGTGGGTGGTTCGCCGGACAAGCGCGGGGTGGTCGCCACCTGCAACTACGAGGCGCGCGCCTATGGCCTGCATTCGGCGATGGCGATGCGCACGGCGGTGAAGCTGTGCCCGGACCTGACCATCGTCCGTCCGCGCATGGACGTGTACCGCGAGACATCCCGCGAGATCCACGCGATCTTCCGTGACTACACCGAGCAGATCGAGCCGTTGTCGCTGGACGAGGCCTACCTGGACGTCAGCGACAGCGAGCGTTGCGGCGGCAGCGCCACGCGGATCGCCCAGGAGATTCGCCGACGGGTATGGGAAACCCTGCATATCACCGTGTCGGCCGGGGTGGCGCCGAACAAGTTCATCGCCAAGATCGCCAGCGACTGGCGCAAGCCCAACGGTCTGTTCGTGGTGACGCCGGACGAGGTGGACGGCTTCGTCGCCGAATTGCCGGTGAAGAAGCTGCACGGCGTCGGCAAGGTCACGGCGGAGAAGCTGGCACGCCTGGGTATCCGTACCTGCGCGGACCTGCGTGACTGGTCGCGAATCCAGCTGGCGAAGGAGTTCGGCAGTTTCGGCGAGCGTCTGTGGGGGCTGTCGCGGGGGATCGATGAGCGTCCGGTACAGGTGGACAGCCGGCGCCAGTCGATCAGCGTGGAGAACACTTTCGATCAGGACCTGCCTGACCTTGCCGCCTGCCAGGAGGAGTTGCCGTCATTGCTGGGTGAATTGGAACGGCGCATGACCCGCCTGGACGCCAGCTACCGGCCGGGCAAGCCTTTCATCAAGCTGAAATTCCATGACTTCACCCAGACGACTCTGGAGCAGGCCGGCGCTGCGCGGGACCTGGACAGTTACCGACTGCTGCTGGGGCAGGCCTTCCAGCGCGGCAACAAGGCGGTAAGGCTGATTGGCGTGGGGGTGCGTCTGGTCGACCTGCGCGGGGCGCACGAGCAGCTCAGTCTGTTCTAGGGGCAGCCTGTTCCCGGGATTGTTGCCGTTTCGACGCGCTCCCACGACGAAACGGCCGTCCTGTTTCTCAGCCTTCAGGCCACATGCGCATGGCGCGGCCCGAGGCCGGCCACAGGCGCAGCTCGCCCTGGTCGCTGAAGTCCCAGCGCTGGACATCGCGGAGCATCTGCAGGAAGCGTCCTTCCTGCTCCATCAGCGCCTCGGCGCACATCTTCCGGGTGGAGCCCGGCTGGCCGAAGGTCAGCTTGTCGCCTTCCAGCGTGTAGCTGGCGAACCAGTGGTTGCAGCCGGCGCTGCCATAGGCGCGGCCCTTGCCGTCGAGGGTCAGGGTGATGTGGCTGTAGTCGATCAGCGGGCGCTCGCCGATCCATTCGATGCGGTAGGTCTGATCGGTTTCAGGGACCGGCTTGCTGGCGCAGCCGGCCACGGCCAGCGCCACGCAGGCGCCGGCGAACAGGACTTTCATGCAGTCTCCTTGCTCTGGCAATCCGGGCAGAGGTGGCGGGTGCCGGCCTTCGCCCAACCCAGCTCGCCGATGCGCGCTTCGGCGGCAGGCTGCTGGGCGGCCTTGCCGAGGCTGGCGTCGACGGCGAATTCGAAGGTCAGTGTAGCCGCGCAAGCGTCACAGTTGACCGTCCATTCGTGGATCGCCAGTTCACGGAATACCGGGCCCTTGGCCACGGCCATCCACTGTCCCGGCGGGTTGATCAGGTGGCGCACCTTTTCCACTTCCAGGTTCATGCTCAAGCTCTTGCTGCCCTTGAGGCTGACCAGCAGGGTGTCGCCGGCCTTAATCGAGCCGCCGATGCCGGTGACCTGGTAGCGGCCCGGAGTCAGCGCACGGCACTCGTTGAGGGTGAATTGCGGGTTGAGCAGGGTGTAGCGGAAATCGTGCTGGGCCATGGATCCTCCGGGAAAGCGCGGCATTCTAGGCGGCGCGGCGCTCGGATGCGAGCGCCAGCCGATCAACCTTCGACCCGATTGACCGGCTTGCCCGCCTGCCAGGCGCCGATGTTGTCCAGCGTGGTTTCGGCGATGGCGGCCAGCGCCTCGCGGGTCAGGAACCCCTGGTGGGCGGTGACGATGACGTTGGGGAAGGTCAGCAGGCGCGCCAATACGTCGTCCTGCAGCGGCAGGTCGGAGCGGTCGGCGAAGAAGATGTCGGCTTCCTCTTCATAGACGTCCAGGCCGAGGTAGCCGAGCTGGCCGCTCTTGAGCGCCTCGATCAGCGCCGGGGTGTCCACCAGCGCGCCGCGCCCGGTGTTGATCAGCATGGCGCCGCGCTTCATCTGCTGCAGGCTGCGTGGGTTGATCAGATGTCGGGTGGCGTCGTTGAGCGGGCAGTGCAGGCTGAGGATGTCGGACTCGACGAGCAGTTCGTTCAGCTCGACGAAACGGCCGCCCAGGGCCTCGATGGCGCGGTTGGGGTAGGGGTCGTAGGCGAGGATGTGGCAGCCGAAACCGCTCATGATGCGGGCGAAGACTTCGCCGATCTGGCCGCTGCCGATGATGCCGACGGTGCGGCCGTGCAGGTCGAAGCCGGTCAGGCCGTGCAGCGAGAAGTCGCCGTCGCGGGTGCGGTTGTAGGCGCGGTGCAATTGCCGGCAGAGCGCCAGGACCAGTCCCACGGCGTGTTCGGCCACGGCGTAGGGCGAATAGGCCGGAACCCGTACCACGGACAGCCCCAGGGCATGGGCGGCCTTGAGGTCGACGTGGTTGTAGCCGGCCGAGCGCAGGGCGATCAGCCGGGTGCCGCCGGCGGCGAGTCGCTCCAGCACCGGTCGCGACAGGTCATCGTTGACGAAAGGGCAGACCACGTCGAAACCGCTGGCCAGGGCCACGGTGTCCAGGCGCAGCTGCGCCTGCTGGAAGTGCAGTTCGAAGCCGTGGTGGCGGTTGGCTGCGACGAAGCTGTCGTAGTCGTAGGGCTGGTTGCTGAACAGGATGATGCGCATCGTCTTGCGGTCTCAGTGCGTGTCTTGCGGTAGCGCCGTGCTGTCGGCCTCGGCCTCGCGGTTCTCCGTGGCCCTGGCAAGTTCGGCCATGGCCCTGTCGAGTTCGTTCAGGGCTGTGGGAGCGTCCGGGTCGTTCTGCTTGAGCAGGGTTTCCGCGCGCTGGCAGGCGGCGCGCAGCATCGGCACGCCGCAGTAGCGGGTGGCGCCGTGCAGGCGGTGGATGCGTTCGAGCAGGGTGTTGCGGTCGTTGCGCTCGCGGGCCTGGCGGATCACCTGGCGGTCGGCGGACAGCGAGGCGAGCAGCATGCCGAGCATGTCGGCGGCCAGCTCCGCCTTGCCGGCGGCCAGGCGCAGGCCTTCGGCGGGGTCCAGCACGCTCAGGGCGTTCAGGCCCGTCTCGGAGCTGTGCGGCTCCGTGCGTGGCGCGCCCAGGTGCAGGCCGGTCCACTTCAGCAGCACCTGGGCCAGCTGGCGCTCGTCGATCGGTTTGGTCAGGTAGTCGTCCATGCCGCCTTGCAGCAGGGCGCGCTTCTCGTTGGCCAGGGCGTGGGCGGTGAGGGCGATGATCGGCACCGGGCTGACCTCGCGGTCGGCTTCCCACTGGCGGATTGCGTCGGTGGCCTGGCGGCCGTCCATACCGGGCATCTGCACGTCCATGAAGACCAGGTCGAAGCGCTCGCGCTGGACCGCTTCCACGGCGGCCAGGCCGCTGTCGACGGCGACCACCTGGGCGCCCATGTCGCTGAGCAGGGTCTTCACCAGCAGCAGGTTGGCCGGGTTGTCGTCGACGCAGAGCAGGTGCGGTGCACGCTCCAGCACGCCGTTGGCGATCTTTTCCTTGCGGGTCGGGCGCAGGTGGAGCAGTTCGTTCAGCGCCTGCTGCAGCTTGCGGGTGCAGGCCGGCTTGCTCTGCACCTGGGATTCGGGCAGCACCGCGTTGTAGTGCGCCTGCTCGATGGTCGGGCAGAGCACCAGACTCTTGCAGCCGTGCTGTTCGAGTTCGCGGATGGACTGCCGCAGCAGCTCCGGCGGGTGGGTGGCGGAGGTCACCCCGAGCAGGGCCAGGCCGATCGCCGGCTTGCCCTGCGGATCGGCCGCCAGCGCCCGCTCCAGCGTCGCCAGGTCGGGGAACTCGCTGACTTCCAGGCCACAGTCTTCCAGTTGATGGTGCAGGGCGGTGCGGGTCAGCTCATGGGGTTCATAGAGCGCCACGCGCTGCCCGCCCGCCAGCGCCGGCAGCAGGTCGTCGCCGTCATCGCGGGCCTTGGGCAGGTTGAGGCTGATCCAGAATTCGGAACCCTCGCCGGAGCTGCTGTCGACGCCGATCTCGCCGCCCATCTGCTCGATCAGGCGCTTGGAGATGACCAGCCCCAGCCCGGTGCCGCCGGCCTGGCGCGACAGCGAGTTGTCGGCCTGGCTGAAGGCCTGGAACAGTGCGCGCAGGTCCGCGTCGGTGAGACCGACGCCGGTGTCCTGCACGCTGATGCGCAACTGCGCGCGGTCGTCGCTCTCGTCTTCGAGCATGGCGCGCACGGCGATGCTGCCTTCGTGGGTGAACTTGATGGCGTTGCTCACCAGGTTGGTCAGCACCTGCTTCAGGCGCTGCGGGTCGCCCACCAGTTGCAGCGGGGTGTCGCGGTAGATCAGGCTGACCAGCTCCAGCTGTTTTTCGTGGGCGGCGGGGGCGAGGATGGTCAGGGTGTCCTGGATCAGTTCGCGCAGGTTGAAAGGGATGTTCTCCAGCACCAGCTTGCCGGCCTCGATCTTCGAGAAGTCGAGGATCTCGTTGATGATCCCCAGCAGGCTTTCGGCGGACTTGTGGATGGTGCCGAGGTAGTCCTGCTGGCGCGAGGTCAGTTCGCTCTTCTGCAGCAGGTTGGTGAAGCCGAGGATGCCGTTGAGCGGGGTGCGGATCTCATGGCTCATGTTGGCGAGGAACTCGGACTTGATCCGGCTCGCCTCCAGGGCTTCCTTGCGCGCCAGGTCCAGCTCGATGTTCTGGATCTCGATGGTTTCCAGATTCTGCCGCACGTCCTCGGTGGCCTGGTCGATGTTGTGCTGCATCTCCTCCTGGGCGCTCTGCAGGGCTTCGGCCATGCGGTTGATGCCGCCGGCCAGCTCGTCCAGTTCGTGACTGCCCAGCGCCGGCAGGCGGGTTTCCAGGCGGCCTTCCTTGAGCTGCGCCACACCCTGGGCGATCTGCCCCAGCGGCGCGTTGATCGCGCGGCTCATGCGCAGGGCGAGGAGGGCGGTGACCACCAGGCCGGTGATAATCAGCAGCAGGCTGGTGAACAGGCTGCGGTAGCCGCGCAGCAGGGTGCCGTGGTGCGACAGCTCCAGCTCCACCCAGCCCAGCAGCTTGTCGCCGTCGCCGTAGGGCTCGCCGGACAGGCTGCGGTGCCGGCCCAGTACTGGCAGGAGGAAATGGGTGGTGTCGAGGTTGCTGTTCATGCTCAGGTGCGAGCCGTCGCCGCTGGGCATGGGGGTGAGGATGCTGGGCCCGGCATGGACCAGGCGTTCCCGCTCGGGATTGAGGAAGGTGACGGCGCGCACGTCAGGCTGGTCCAGTGCCTCGGTGGCGATGCGCGACAGCAGCTCGGTGTTGTTCTGCGCCAGCGCCGGGGCGGAAAGCGGCGCCAGTTGCTCGGCAATCAGCTGGCCACGCTCGATCAGCTGGGCGCGCATGTCCGACAGCTGCACCCAGGTGAAATAGCCACCCAATACCAGCGCCAGCAGGCTGGTGGGCAGCAGGGTGAGCAGCAGTACACGTCCCTTGATGCCGAGATCCTTGAACACGCGATTCCTCCGGTGCGGTTTTCCCCGGCAGTGTAGCGGTTCGGGCCTGCGGGAGGGGCCTTTGCCTTGCCGAGATTGCGCCGAATCGGGAATACTGGGCGCAATTGCTAATCACTCTTATTTGATATGAACGCATTTTCCTCCTCGGGGCTGCGCCTGCTGACCATCGAGGACGACCCTACCCTGGGCGCCCACCTGTCCTCCCATCTGAGTGAGCGGGGCTTCGACGTCACCTGGTGCCAGGATGGCGTCACCGGCCTGGCCGAGGCGCGCGGCGGCGACTACGACCTGGTGCTGATGGACATCCTGCTGCCCGGCATCGGCGGCCTGGATATCCTGCGCCGGCTACGCCGCGAGCGTTCGGTGCCGGTGATCCTGATGTCCGCCCTGGGGGCCGAGCAGGACCGCATCGCCGGTTTTTCCCAGGGCGCCGACGATTACCTGCCCAAGCCCTTCAGCCTGGTGGAGTTGAGCGTACGGGTCGATGCGGTGTTGCGCCGGGTGGCGCTGGAGCGTGGCCTGCAGGCGCCGGTGGGGAGCAGCGATGGCCTGCAGCTGGATGGCGAAAAGGCCGACGCTGGCCTCGATGGCCGCTGGGCAGGGCTGACCGCTACCGAGTTCCGCCTGCTGGAGACTTTCCTCGTCAGCCAGGGTGAGATCCTGAGCAAGGCCTTCCTTTACCAGCACGTCCTGCATCGTGCCTTCACGCCCCACGACCGTGCCCTGGACATGCATGTCAGCCACCTGCGCCGCAAGCTGCAGGGCATCGGCTACCTGCGCCACCAGTTGCAGACGGTGTGGGGCAAGGGCTACGTGTTCCGCGACGGCGATGGCTGAAGTCCCCGGGCGTCACTCGCTGTTCTGGAGGCTGGCGGTCGCGCTGGTGGCGTTCTGTCTGTTGTTGATCTGGCTGTCCTGGTCCTGGGGCAAGCAGGTCGAGCGGCAAAGCTATTACCTGTCCGCCGAGGCCCGGGAAGTGCTTGGCGGATATGCCCATGAGGCGGAGCGGGCCTGGCGCTCGGGTGGCGCGGCCGGGGTCGATGCCTGGCTGGCGGGGATGCGCCAGCGCGAAGAGGGCTGGATGACCGTGGTCGATGCCCGCTTGCAGACCCTGGGCAGCGTCCCGCTGAGCCGGGAAGAAGTTGCCCACCTGACCTTCCAGCGAGGCCTGGAGTGGCCGGTGAGTTCACGCTCGATAGACCTGCCTTACATCGGCATCCCATTCCCCGGCGAGCCGACGGCGGGTCGCCTGGTGCTGCAACTGCCCGCGCGCTACCTGCCCAGTGGTTTCACGTTCATGCGCCAGTCACTGACCCACGGCCTGGTGCCGGCCGTGCTGGCGCTGCTGCTGTGTGCCTTGCTCTACCGCTACCTGGTGCGCCCGTTGGCGCGCCTGCGCGAGCACGCCAACGCCTTGCAGGCCGACGACCTGGGGGCGGTGGCGGGGCCCGAGCTCAGCGCGCGCCGCGATGAACTGGGTGAACTGGGCCGCGCGCTGGACCATATGGCGGAGCGCCTGCGCAGCCATGTGACCCTCCAGCGCCAGTTGCTGCGCGACCTGTCCCACGAGCTGCGCACCCCGCTCAGCCGCCTGCGGGTGGCGGGCGACAGTCCGATCAGCGAAGCGGCGCTGCGCCAGCGGGTCGAACGCGAGGTGGAGGTGATGCAGCGCCTGGTCGCCGATACCCTCGAACTGGCCTGGCTGGATACCGAGCGGCCGCAGCTGGAGCGGGAGGACATCGACCTGCAATCGCTCTGGGAGCTGCTGGTGGACGATGCCCGCTTCGAGGCCGGCTGGACGCCGGAACGCTTCCTTTATCAGGTGCCGGCGGGGTGTCGTGTGCGTGGTCACCTCAACGGCCTGGCGCGGGCACTGGAAAACCTGCTGCGCAATGCCATCCGCCATTCGCCTGGGAACGGCTGCATCCGCCTGGGCGGCTGCCGCGAGAGCCTGGGCTGGCATCTCTGGCTCGAAGATGACGGCCCCGGCGTAGCCGAGGCCGATCTCGAGCGCATCTTCCAGCCCTTCACCCGATTGTCCGCCGCGCGCAGTGGCGAAGGCTTCGGCCTGGGCCTGAGCATCGCCCGCAGTTCGGTGCGCATGCAGGGCGGCGAACTCTGGGCGGATCGTGGGCCGGCGGGGCTGCGCGTGCACCTGCGGTTGCCCGCCGCGAGCGGCCTCTGAGCATTTGCACACGGCTTATTCGGAAACTTCGTATGGCGCGCCGCGGTTTGCCGTTATCATAGGTGGCCTGGTTTCAGATCCGAGTGCCTCCATGACCGTGCAGTATCCGACTATCGCCGATTGCGTCGGCAATACCCCGCTGGTGCGCCTGCAACGCATGCCCGGGAATACTTCCAATACGCTGCTGGTGAAGCTCGAGGGCAACAACCCCGCGGGCTCGGTGAAGGATCGCCCGGCGCTGTCGATGATCACCCGGGCGGAGCTGCGCGGCGATATCAAGCCCGGCGACACGCTGATCGAAGCCACCTCCGGCAATACCGGCATCGCCCTGGCGATGGCGGCGGCGATCAAGGGTTATCGCATGATCCTGATCATGCCGGACAACTCCACCGCCGAGCGCAAGGCCGCCATGACCGCCTACGGCGCCGAGCTGATCCTGGTGACCAAGGAGCAGGGCATGGAAGGCGCCCGCGACCTCGCCGACCAGATGCAGCGCGAAGGCAAGGGCAAGGTGCTCGACCAGTTCGCCAATGGCGACAACCCGATCGCTCACTACGATTCCACCGGCCCGGAAATCTGGCAGCAGACCGGCGGTGAGATCACCCATTTCGTCAGTTCCATGGGCACCACCGGCACCATCATGGGCGTGTCGCGCTACCTCAAGGAGCAGAACCCCAAGGTGCAGATCGTCGGCCTGCAGCCGATGGAAGGCTCGGCCATCCCCGGCATCCGCCGTTGGCCGCAGGAGTACCTGCCGAAGATCTTCGACTCGACCCGCGTCGACCGCGTGGTCGACATGCAGCAGAGCGAAGCCGAAGACGTGATGCGCCGCCTGGCCCGTGAAGAAGGCATCTTCTGCGGCGTGTCCTCCGGCGGTGCGGTGGCGGCCATGCTGCGCCTGTCCCGCGAGCTGGAAAACGCGACCCTGGTGGCGATCATCTGCGACCGCGGCGACCGCTACCTGTCCTCGGGCGTGTTCGATCCCCACTGACATGGCCAAGCAGAGAACCGGCCTGCGCTTCCAGCCCAGCGGCGGAGCGCGTGGCCCCGCGGTACCGGTGGGCAAGAAGCAGCGCCTGAACATCGAGCGCCTGGCCCATGACGGCCGCGGCATCGCCCACCAGGATGGCCATACCTGGTTCGTCGCCGGTGCATTGCCGGGTGAGTCGGTGGAAGCCCGTGTGCTTGCCGCGCGCAGCAAGGTGGTCGAGGCGCGCTGCGAGCGCGTGTTCACGGCCGCCGACAATCGTCGCAACCCACCCTGTCCGGTCGCCGGCACCTGCGGTGGTTGCAGCCTGCAGCACCTGCCCCATGCCGACCAGTTGGCGCTCAAGCAGCGCACCCTCGCCGAGCAACTGGAACGCTTCTCCGGCCTGACCCCGCAGGAGTGGGCCGCGCCGCTGGTGGGGCCGGAATTCGGCTACCGCCGCCGTGCTCGCCTCGCCGTGCGCTGGGAGGTCAAGGCCAAGCGCCTGGAGGTCGGCTTCCGCGCGGCCGCCAGTCAGGCCATCGTCGCGTTCGACGACTGCCTGGTGCTGGTACCCGAACTGCAATCCCTGGCCCGTGACCTGCCGGAACTGCTGCGCGGTTTTTCCAAGCCGCAGGTCCTCGGCCACGTCGAACTGTTCCACGGCACTGCCAGCGCGTTGCTGCTGCGGCATATCGAACCTTTGTCCGATGGCGACCTGGCGCGACTGCTGGAATTCTGTTCGGCACGCGATGTGCAATTGTGGTTGCAAGGCGACGGAGAACCGACGCCGCACTCCGGGAACTCCGATCTCGGCTTCCGGCTCGATACCTGGGACCTGACCCTGGCCTACCGTCCCGGCGACTTCGTTCAGGTGAACGCGCCGGTCAACGAGGCGATGGTCGCCCAGGCATTGGACTGGCTGAAGCCTGCGGCCGATGAGCGCGTGCTGGACCTGTTCTGCGGCCTGGGCAACTTCGCCCTGCCGCTGGCCCGTCAGGTGCGCGAAGTGGTCGGGGTGGAAGGCGTGCAGGCGATGGTCGATCGCGCTGCGGCCAATGCCCGGGCCAACGGCCTTGCGAATACTCGATTCCACCAGGCGGATCTTTCGAAACCGCTTGCCGGCGCCCTCTGGGCGGCGGAGGATTTCACCGCTGTGCTGCTCGACCCTCCGCGCGACGGAGCCTTCGAGGCGGCACGGGAGATGCGTTCACTGGGCGCCGAGCGGGTACTTTATGTGTCCTGCAACCCGGCGACCCTGGCGCGCGATGCAGGCGAACTGGCCCGGCAGGGCTATCGCCTGAAGCGCGCCGGCATCCTCGACATGTTCCCGCAGACGGCGCATGTGGAGGCCATGGCTTTGTTCGAGGCAGGCTAGGACGGCCTGCGCAATCCGACCGGCCCGAGCAAGAAGAAAGGCCGGCGCTGTGAGCGGTGCACCGTGGGGCACCGTGGGGAAGGGTAGACACGATGGTACAGGTGAGAGCGCACCAGCCGGTCAACACTGACGGCAGCATCAACCTCGAGGCCTGGCTGGACCATGTCCAGACCCTGGTCCCGGTACTGGATCGCAAGGTCCTGCTGGAAGCCTGCGAATTCGCCCGCGAGGTGGAAAACAAGGCGGTCAGCAAGGTGGACAACGCCTGGGCCGACGGCACCTCCAGCTTCCAGACGGGCCTGGAGATCGCCGAGATCCTGGCGGACCTCAAGCTCGACCAGGAGTCCCTGGTCGCCGCGGTGATCTACCGTGGCGTGCGCGAGGGCAAGGTCAAGCTGGAAGACGTCCAGCAGCGCTTCGGCTCGGTGGTCGCCAAGCTGATCGAAGGCGTGCTGCGCATGGCGGCGATCAGCACCAGCCTCAACCCCCGGCAGTCGCTGGTGCTCGGCACCCAGGCGCAGATCGAGAACCTGCGCAAGATGCTGGTGGCCATGGTCGACGACGTGCGCGTCGCGCTGATCAAGCTGGCCGAGCGCACCTGCGCCATCCGCGCGGTGAAGAACGCCGACGAGGAAAAACGCCACCGCGTCGCCCGCGAAGTGTTCGACATCTACGCGCCGCTGGCCCACCGCCTGGGTATCGGCCATATCAAATGGGAGCTGGAGGACCTGTCCTTCCGCTACCTGGAACCCGACCAGTACAAGCAGATCGCCAAGCTGCTGCACGAGCGCCGGCTGGATCGCGAGCAGTACATCGCCACCGTGATGCAGCAGCTCAAGGACGCCCTGGCTGCCACCGGCATCAAGGCGGACCTCTCCGGACGCGCCAAGCACATCTATTCCATCTGGCGGAAGATGCAGCGCAAGGGCCTGGACTTCAGCCAGATCTACGACGTGCGCGCCGTGCGCGTGCTGGTGCCGGAAATGCGCGACTGCTACACCGCGCTGGGCATCGTGCACACCCTCTGGCGGCACATCCCCAAGGAGTTCGACGACTACATCGCCAACCCCAAGGAAAACGGCTACCGCTCGCTGCACACTGCGGTGATCGGCCCCGAGGGCAAGGTGCTGGAAGTGCAGATCCGCACCCACGCCATGCACGAGGAAGCCGAGCTGGGCGTGTGCGCGCACTGGCGCTACAAGGGCACTGACGTCAAGGCCAGCTCCAACCACTACGAAGAGAAGATTTCCTGGCTGCGCCAGGTGCTCGAGTGGCACGAGGAACTGGGCGACATCGGCGGCCTGGCCGAACAGCTGCGGGTGGATATCGAGCCCGACCGGGTCTACGTCTTCACCCCCGACGGCCACGCCATCGACCTGCCCAAGGGCGCGACCCCGCTGGACTTCGCCTACCGCGTACACACCGAGGTCGGCCACAACTGCCGTGGCGCCAAGATCAACGGCCGCATCGTTCCGCTGAACTACAGCCTGCAGACCGGCGAGCAGGTGGAAATCATCACCGGCAAGCAGAGCGGGCCGAGCCGCGACTGGCTGAACCAGAACCTGGGCTACGTCACCACCTCGCGGGCGCGGGCGAAGATCGTCCACTGGTTCAAGCTGCAGGCACGCGACCAGAACGTCGCCGCCGGCAAGGCCATGCTCGAACGCGAACTGGGTCGCCTGGCGCTGCCGCCGGTGGACTTCGAGAAGCTCGCCGAGAAGGCCAACTACAAGACCGGCGAAGACCTGTTCGCCGCCCTGGGCGCTGGCGACCTGCGCCTGGCCCACGTGGTCAGCTACGCGCAACAGCTGGTGGAGCCGGAGCGCGGCACCGAACAGCTCGAACTGATCCCGCGCAAGCCGAGCAAGATCGGCCACGGCAAGCGCGGCGACATCCAGATCCAGGGCGTCGGCAACCTGCTCACGCAGATGGCCGGCTGCTGCCAGCCGCTGCCGGGCGACCCGATCGTCGGCTACATCACCCTGGGCCGCGGCGTGACCATCCACCGCCAGGACTGCGCCACCGCGCTGCAACTGGCCGGGCGCGAGCCGGAGCGGATCATCCAGGTCAGCTGGGGGCCGGTGCCGGTCAGTACCTACCCGGTGGACATCGTCATCCGTGCCTACGACCGTTCCGGCCTGCTGCGTGACGTTTCCCAGGTGCTGCTCAACGAGCGCATCAACGTTCTGGCGGTGAACACCCGCTCGGACAAGGAAGACAACACTGCGGTGATGCGCCTGACCATCGAGATCCCCGGTCTCGACGCGCTGGGACGCCTGCTGGCGCGGGTCTCGCAGTTGCCCAACATCATCGAGGCGCGCCGCGACCGCGCGGGTGGCAAGGATGTATAAGCTCGACGACCTGCTGCACCTGATGGCCCGTCTGCGCGACCCGCAGAACGGTTGCCCGTGGGACCTGAAGCAGAGCTACGCGACCATCGTTCCCTACACCCTCGAGGAGGCCTACGAGGTCGCCGATGCCATCGAGCGCGGCGACTTCGACCACCTGCGCGAGGAGCTGGGCGACTTGCTGTTCCAGGTCGTCTACTACGCGCAGCTGGCGCGGGAAGAGGGGCGCTTCGAGTTCGATGCGGTGGTCGATGGCATCACCCGCAAGCTGGTCCGCCGCCATCCCCATGTATTCCCCGACGGCGACCTCTACGGCGAGCCGGACCCGGCGAAGCTCGAAGAGGCCGCGGTCAAGCAGCGCTGGGAAGAGCTGAAGGCCGAGGAGCGCGCCGCCAAGGCCGCCGAACCGGTGCAGCTGTCGCTGCTGGACGACGTGCCCCACGCCCTGCCGGCGCTGAGCCGCGCCAACAAGCTGCAGAAGCGTGCTTCCCAGGTCGGCTTCGACTGGGCCGATGCCCTGCCGGTGGTGGACAAGGTCCGCGAGGAACTGGACGAGGTGCTCGAAGCCATGGCTGGCGGCGACACCGAGGCCCAGGCAGAGGAGGTGGGCGACCTGCTGTTCGTGGTGGTCAACCTGGCGCGCAAGCTCAAGGTCGACCCGGAAACCGCCCTGCGCGCGGCCAACGCCAAGTTCGAGCGGCGTTTCCGCTACATCGAGACGGCGCTGCGCGACCAGGGCCGCAGCCTCGAAGGCACCAGCCTGGAAGAGATGGACGAACTCTGGGGGGCGGCCAAGCGTGACGAGAAGAATCCGATCAGCTGCGGATAAGCTCCAGCACCCATGAAAAAGCCCCGCAATCGCGGGGCTTTTTTGTGGCTCTTCGTAGCGGCGAGCTTGCTCGCGAAGCGCTTGGCGCCGGCGCTGCCGGAAACTCTGTTCGCGAGCAAGCTCGCTCCTACAGGTATCTCAGTCAAACATCCAGCGCAGCAGCCACACCAGCAGGATCACCGCCAGCACCGGCCGGCCAATGCGATAGGCCTTCGGGTAGCGGCGCTTGAATACCTTCACCTGACTGCCCACGGCATTACCGACGCGGATCAGCACCGAGTAGGCCTGGTTGATCCCGCCGACGCGCTCGCCTTCGACGTTCTGCGGTGCGGTGGCGCGGCCGAGGAAGGCGCTGACGCGGCGATTGAGGCGGGTCAGCAGCGACGACTTGAGCGGGCGCTCGATGTCGCAGAAGAGGATCAGGCGCGACTCGTCGGTTTCGTTCTTCACCCAGTGCACGAAGGTCTCGTCGAACATCACGTCGTGGCCGTCGCGCCAGGCATAGGGCTGGCCGTCGACGAAGATGCGGCACTCGTCGGAGTTGGGCGTGGCCAGGCCCAGGTGGTAGCGCAGCGAGCCGGCGTAGGGGTCGCGGTGCTTGTTCAGGTGGCTGCGCGGCGGCAGGCGGGTGAACATCGCGCCCTTGACGTTGGGGATGCTGCTGACCAGTTCCACGGTCTTCGGACAGAGCTGCTGGGCCGAGGGCAGGGGGCCGTCGTACCAGGTCAGGTAGAAGCGGGTCCAGCCCTTCTTGAAGAAGGAACCGAAGCCGGCCTCGTTGTTGTTCAGGGCATCGCGGATGTAGCCCTCGTCGAACAGCTTCTCGGCCTCCTCGCGGATCATCTGCCAGTTGTCGCGCAGCTTGTCGAGCTCGGGGAAGCGCTCGCGGTCCAGGTAGGGCTTGGGCGGCACGCTGGAGTTCAGGTACATCAGCGAGTTGTACGGGGCGAACCACGCGGAGTGGTTCACGACCTGGCGCAGGAAGGGCAGCCGCACCTTGCCGCGCAGGTGCACGTAGAGGATGGCGACAAGGAAGATGGCAAGAATCGCGAGAACGATGAGCTTGATCATGAGGGCCCTGGATGAGTGAAATCGAGCTGGGCACTTGCGCAGCGCACGCACAGGCCCGAGGATTATACCCCCTGTGAGCGCGAGCGCGGAGCCTTGTGCCACCAGGAAAGTTCCCCCGCGTCAATCAAGGACTGTCGAGAGTCTTATCGAATGAGCATGTCGTTACGTGACCAGTTGCTGAAAGCCGGGCTGGTCAGCGAGAAGCAGGCCAAGCAGGCCGGCAAGCAGAAGCAGAAGCAGCAGCGTCTGGAGCACAAGGGCCAGGCGGAGAAGGATGACAGCCAGCGTCAGGCTGCCCTGCAGGCTCAGGCCGAGAAGCAGGCTCGCGATGCCGAGCTGAACCGCCAGCAGCAGGAAAAGGCTGACAAGAAAGCCAGAACTGCCCAGATCAAACAACTGATCGAAGGCACCCGTCTGCCGAAGCTGGATACCGAGGACTACTACAACTTCGTTGACGCGAAGAAGGTCAAGCGCATTGCAGTCAACGACCTGATTCGCGACAAGCTCAGCCGTGGCAGCCTGGCCATCGTCAGCTACGACGGTCGCTATGACATCGTCCCGCGTGACGCCGCGTTGCGCATCAAGGAGCGGGACGAACGCCGCATCGTGCTGCTCAACGAGCCCAGTGGCGAGCCGGACGAGGACGATCCGTACAAGGATTACGTGGTGCCCGACGACCTCATGTGGTGAGGTCTTCCGGCCTGATTCAGGCCGGATTCAGTACCACCCTTGCGAAGCGCGCTTGCGCTGCCAGCGGTGTGATGGCGTGCAGGCAATCCAGCCGGAGCTCCCGGCTGGCATCGTCCACACGTACTTCCAGATATTCCTCCAGCGTCCCATCCCCACTTCGCCGCGTGTGCGTGGTGAAGGCCTGGGCATCGAACACCAGTCCGTCACGCAACTCGATACGCAGCCAGTAGCGGTAGAGGCAGGCGATCTCCAGGTAATCGTGGAGATCGCAGTGCAGTGGCCGATAGGTATCCATGCTGCTGGGCATGCCCTTACTTCAGATCCGCGATGGCGGCGCCGAAGTTCAGGTGCAGCACCTGGCCATCGACCACCAGGGCGGGCACCGACTTGACCCCGGCGGCCTCGGCTTCGGCGATGCGCGGCGACTGCTCGCCCAGGTGCACCACTTCCACTTCCCGGTTCAGCAATGGCAGCAGCGTGCGTTCGGCTTCGACGCAGACGGGGCAACCAGCGTGGTAATAGACGGTTTTGCTCATGACCCTTCTCCTGAATAATTAGGTATCGAATCGATACCAGTTCAGTCTGCAGGCGAGCAGCGACTTCTGTCAAACTGGTTTTTGATCGATACTATCTATCGGGAGGAGTGCCCATGACCGATACGACCCTGTACGACTACCTCGAACGCATCGCCAGCTTGATGCGCGCCTGGGCTCGGGAACAGCCGCTGATGGCCGACCTGCAGCCGATCCAGTTGAGCGCGCTGAACTACCTGGCGCGCTGCAACCGTTATTCGAATACGCCGCTGGCGGTCACGGACTACCTCGGCCTGACCAAGGGAACGGTGTCTCAGTCGCTGAAGGCGCTGGAGGCCAAGGGGCTGATCCGCAAGCGTCCGGATGCGCAGGATCGGCGCAGCGTGCACCTGGAACTGACGGAGGCGGGGCGGGGGCTGATCGAGTCGCTGGTGCCGCCGGCTTTCCTGAACCGCGCGGAAGAAGTCCTGGGCGAACATAGCGAACTGCTGGTGACGCTGCTGCGCGAGCTGTTGGCGACCATCCAGCGCCAGGAGAACGTGCCGGGCTTCGGCTTGTGCCGCACCTGCCGTTTCCACCAGAAGCTGGAAGAGGGCTCGCTCTGCGGGCTGACCGGTGAGCGACTGGAATCCCGTGAAGGCGAGTTGATCTGCCGCGAGCACGCCGAGCCTGACGAGGCGGCGTGAATGCACCGATTGCGGTGGTGACACCATGAAAAAGCCGGGCATTTGCCCGGCTTTTTCATGCCACGAAGATCACGCCATCAGAAGCGATAGGTCATCTGCGCGGTCAGGCCGTGGGCGCTGTTGTCGTACTTGGCGCTGTAGGCAGGCTGCAGTTCCACACCGGCCAGGCTCTCGCCGTTGGGCTGGTTCACGCCGGCGGTGGATTCCCACAGGTAGGCGTAGGCGAAGTCGAAGGTCATGTCGGCGTTCGGCGAGTAGCCGGCGCCCAGGGTGAAGATCTTGCGATCGCCCACCGGGATACGCACGTTGCGGTGCTCGTTGGTGGTCGGCGACGGGTCGTAGGCGAAGCCGGTACGCAGTACCCACTGGTCGTTGTACTGGTAGGAGGTACCGATGGCGGCCGACCAGGTGTCGTGCCAGCTGAGGTCTTCACCGATGGTGGCGAAGTTCGGCAGCGGCGGGTTCTCGTTCTGCACCTCGATGGACTGCAGACGGCTCCAGCGCGTCCAGGTGGTGCCGCCGTAGACGGTCCAGCGGTCATCCAGCTTCTGGGTGATCGACAGGTCGAGGGACTCGGGCAGGGTGATGTCCAGGCTGGCATCCATGCGCTTGTCGAACAGGCCCATCGGGGAGCCGGATACGGTGGTGTGGCCTTCCAGTTCGTACTTGACCTTGGAGTGGTAGGTCATGCCCAGAGAGGTCATCTCGGTCGGGGTGAACAGCACGCCGACGTTGAAGCCAGCGGCGGTATCGTCGCCCTTGATGCTGATCTCGGTGTCGTCCTTGGCGCCCAACAGGCCCTTGGTGGCCAGGTTGTTCTCCAGCTTGCCGTCGATACGGTTGAAGGTCGGACCGAAGCCGACGGACACCATGTCGTTGAACTTGTAGCTGATGGTCGGCTGGACGGTGATCACCTGGACCTTGCTGTAGGAGCCGTGGTAACGGCCCTGGAAGCTGCCTTCGTAGTCGTTGATGATGCCGTAGGGCACGTAGATGCCCAGGCCGACGCTGACCTTGTCGTCCAGCGGGGTGGCAATGTAGCCGAAGGGCACGGCGGCCAGCGGGACGGAGTCGCCCTTGTTGGTGCCGGTGGCGGCGCTGTGGGCCTGGCTGATGTCGTCCTTGGCGTCGACAATGGCGAGACCGCCACTGATTTCGGTGCGCTTGAGCTTGGACATGCCGGCCGGGTTGCCGTAGATGGTGCTGGCGTCGAGGGCGGAAGAGGCACGGCCTGCGTAGGCGGTACCGGCGCCGCTGGCGCTTTGCTCGTTGATGGCGATGCCGTTGGCCAGGGCCTGGGCAGAGGCGGCGCTAATGGTCAGAGCGAGCGTGGTCTTGAGCCATGTTGTTTTCATTGTTAGAGCAACTCCTGTGTTGATCGGCGCGCACGCTATCAAGATTCGAAAGTCTTGGGTAGTGCCTGGAAAACGCTCTACTTTGGGCTTTATAGCTCAAACAAGCGTTCTATCGGCGTCGTCGCCGTTCGTCGCGATGAACAAAAAAAACTGACCGATCGGTCATTCGAGGACTTAAGGCTCCGCTCAGGCCACCTGACTGAGATTTCCGACGTAGCTGTGCCAGGCGTCGACGAAATCGTGCAGGCGTCCGTGGGGGTGGAATACGCGACGCCAGACCCGGGCCAGGCCCAGGGGATCGTCGGCATGGGGCAGCGGGATGCGCTCGGCCTCCACCATCATCCAGGCGATGGCGGTGCTGTAGCGCAGGTTGACCGTGAGTTCCAGATGCGGGGCATCGAGGAAGGCGTGCTGGCTGGCCAGCCCGCGAACCCGGCTAGCCAACTCCGGGTCGCAGGCCAGATAGCAGTCCCAGAGGGTCTGGTGACGGCTTTCACCGATGCGGTACAGCCCGTGGCCATGGCTGTCGCCCAGCGCGCTCCCCAGCGCCGATTGACAGGCTGCCGCCCCCAGCAGCAGCGCTTCCGCCGCGACACTGTGCCGCCCCAGGTAGAGCAAGGTGGGCCGGATTACGTAGTGGCACAGGTCGTTGGCAGCAATTCCCATGACGTCCTCGTCCTCGGTGACCGGCGGGGCGGGGCGACTTGGCAGCTTCTAGTGATTTTCCTGGCCCCGCCGGAAGCGGACTTAGCCGCTCGATTTGAAGTGTAGTGCGATAATTGTGCTGTAAAGGCCTGTTTTTAAATTGTTTTGATGGCGCAGGAATAATCCATATTCCGTCTGGAAATTAGATGCTGGACGGCAGCTCGGGCATTGCCTCGAGTTTTTCCCCGGCCTCCTCGTGCCCCTGGTCGGCGGCGCGCTGGTACCAGAGACGGGCCTGCGCGGGGTTCTTCGCCACCCCACGGCCCTTGGCGTAGCCCTCGGCCACGGCGAACTGGGCATCCACGTCGCCCTGCTCGGCGGACTTCTTGTACAGCGCGAAGGCCTTCTTGTAGCTGCGGGTCACCCCGGTGCCGTTCTCGTACATGATCGCCAGGTTGTATTCGGCGTCCTTGTCGTTCTGGTCGACCGCCTTCTGGTACCAGTACACGGCCTTCTCCGCGCTCTGCTCCACGCCATCGCCGCTGTCGTAGGCGTTGCCCAGGTTGTACTGGGCGCAGGCGTGCCCCTGTTCGGCGGCCTTCTGGTACCAGTACGCGGCCTGCTCGTAGTTCTGCTCGAACTCGTCGCTGCCGGCGTCGTATTCCAGGCCGAGGCTGTACTGGGCGGTGGCGTGGCCGGCGTTGGCCGCCGCTACCAGTTCGTCGCCGTAGAGGTCGGACCACTGGTCGGCGATGGAGCAGGGCGTGGCTTCCAGGGTGGCGGCCTGGACCGGCGTGGCGGCCCACAGGCACAGCAGCGCGCTGGCGAGCAGGGTGTGGCGAAGGCGGGTGGACATGGATTCACTCCTTTGAAAAATGGGCATGAGTCTGACGCATGCCCGGTTACCTATCCATCGGAACTCAAGCGTACAACACGGCCTGCTTTCCGTTTTCTCTGCGGGACGGCTGATCAGTCGCCCTTGGCCACCGGACGCTTCGCGTCGGTGATCCATTCACTCCAGGAGCCGGCGTACAGGCGGCCCAGCGGGTAGCCGGCGAGGCTCATGGCGAACAGGTTGTGGCAGGCGGTGACGCCGGAGCCGCAGTAGGCCACCAGGTCCTGCGCCGGGCGGCCGCGCAGCAGGCTGGCGAAGCGCTGGTGCAGGTGTTCCGGGCGCAGGAAGCGACCGTCGCTGCCGAGGTTGTCGGTGAAGGCTGCGCACTGGGCGCCGGGGATATGGCCGGCGACCGGGTCGATGGGCTCGACTTCGCCGCGGAAGCGCGGCAGGCCGCGGGCGTCCACCAGCGGCAGGTCGGGCTCGCCGAGGCGCTGGCCGAGGGCGTCGGCGTCGATCAGCAGGCTGTTGTCCGGCTCGCCCTGGAAGTCGCCGGGGCGCACGGGTGTCTCGGCGGTGGTCAGGCGCAGGCCGGCGGCGCGCCAGGCGCCAAGACCACCGTCGAGCAGGTAGACGCCCTCGCGCTTGCCCAGCCACAGCAGCAGCCACCAGGCGCGGGCGGCGAAGGCGCCGGGGCCGTCGTCATAGAGCACCACTTCACTTTCCGCGTTCAGGCCCCAGGTACGCAGGCGTTCCAGCAGTTGTTGCGGGTCGGGCAGCGGATGACGGCCGGTCACGCCGGGAACGACGGGCGCGGAAAGGTCCTTGTTGAGGTCGGCGAAGTGGGCGCCGGGAATGTGATTCTCCTGGTAGCTGCGCGCCCCGTAGGCGGGATCGTCGAGGGAGAAGCGGCAGTCGAGCAGCACGAGGTTCGGGTCATCGAGGCGGGCGGCCAGTTGCTCGGGCGTGAGCAGGCGGGCATGGGGCATGGGCGCATTCCTGTGTCGTGACGGGGCTTGGGTGCATCATAAGGCTTGTATAGCGAACACGTTACTGTCGGTGGGGAATTGGCGAAAATGCTCAACCTGCAATCGGAGCCGCGCAAGGCCGGCCCGCTGCGCGTCGCCCTGGTGGGGCTGGCGACGGTCCTGATCACCCTTGGCTACAGCGTCCGTGTGCTGGCGCTCGGCGCCATTGGCCGGCTGCGCCGCAGCAAGGTCGATGGCTTCACCCGCGACTGGTCCGGCAGCCTGCTGCGCCTGACCGGCGTACGCCTGAGCCGCCACGGCGAGGTGCCGGACTTCGGCGATGGCCGCCGCTACATGATCCTCTGCACCCACTCCAGCTTCTACGACATCCCGGCGATCTTCGTGACCATGCCCGGATCGATCCGCATGCTGGCGAAGAAGGAGCTGTTCTCCGTGCCGATCTGGGGCGCGGCGATGCGCGCGGCGGAGTTCCCGTCCATCGACCGGCACAATCGCCACCAGGCCATGGCGGACCTGGCCAAGGCGCGGGAAATGATGGAAAGCGGCATCGTGCTCTGGGCCGCGCCCGAGGGCACGCGCTCCAAGGATGGCAAGCTGCAGCCGTTCAAGAAGGGCTGCTTCCGCCTGGCACAGCAGACCGATGCGGTCATCGTTCCGGTGGCGATCCGCGGCATCCAGCAACTGCTGCCGGCCGGTGGCCTGAAGCTGAACCTCGGCATGCCGGTGGAGGTGCACGTCGGCGCGCCGATCGACTCCACCGCGTTTGCCGAGGAGGGCGTGGACGCCCTGATGGCCGAGGTGCGCGGGCGCATGCAGGAACTGCTGGAGCCCCCCGCCTCGTCCGCCCGGTCACCTGCCCGCGAGGAGCAGGCGCCGGCCTGAGCCGGGGCCCTCAGTGCAAGGTCAGCCGGCCGATGCGGTCGTTCTCCAGGCTGCCAAGGTAGAGCGCATCGCCCACCGGTTTGGCTGAGGTAACCATGCGCAGGTGCTGACCGCTGGTGTCGTGCAGGCTGCGCACGATCTCGCCCTTCTCGTTCAGCGCGATCACCAGGCCGTAGGGCACCGGCTTGGGCAGGAAGGCGCGCGGCAGCTTGGTCAACTGGCGCTTGAGCCAGGGCAGTTGCTGGATCAGGTCGGCGTCGGCCTTGCGCGGGGAGGGCAGGGCGACCCAGAAGGTGCCCTTGCGGTCGCCGGCGAGGTTGTCCGGCAGCCCTGGCAGATTGTCGATGAATACCTCGTGCTGCCCGGCCTTTTCGCCTTTGAGCCAGTAACGGGTGATGCGGTAGCGATAGGTCTCGTTGACCAGCACGAAGTCCTCGTTCTGCGACAGCGCCACGCCGTTGGCGAAATACAGGTCCTTGAGCAGCGTCTCGGTCTTGCCGCTGGCCGGGTCGTAGCGCAGCAGGCGGCCATGGGGGCGCGCTTCGAGCAGGTCGAGCAGGTAGTCCGGCTGATGGAAACGGCTGGATGCGTCGCTGAAATAGATGCGTCCGTCGCTGGCGATGTCCAGGTCGTCGGTAAAGGCGAAGGGGATGCCGTCGGCGGCATCGGTCAGCACGCGAATCCTGCCTTGCGGATCGACCTGCAGCAGGCCCTTCCAGGCGTCGGCGACGATCAGGTTGCCGGCCTTGTCGAACGCCAGCCCCAGCGGCCGACCGCCGGTATCGACGAAGGTCTCGACCTTGCCGTCCGCGCCGATGCGCACGATACGGCCATCTGCCAGGCCGGCGAAGACGCGGCCTTGGGCGTCCACGGCGGTGTCCTCGGGACCTGTGATCTGCCCCCGGGCGATCAGTTCGGCCTTCATCAGGGTGTCGTTGGGTTCCATCACGCCGGTCATCGGCGGGGCCTTGGGTGGCGTCCAGGCCAATGGGTCGATGGGGCTGGGGGTGAGCGCCAGGTAGGCGGCCAGGGCGGCGACCAGCAGGCCGAGCAGCCCGAGAAGCTTCTTCATGGGGGAGTTGCCTAATTGTTGTTATGGGGCGGGCCCAGCCTAGTCGCTGCATTGCACGCGATACAGACCGATAGCCGAGCGGAATGCTCGCACATCCTGCATCTCTATATAATGCGCGCACCGAAACGAAGGAGATGTTCGTGACCGCTCTCGATATTCAGTGGATTCGCGACGATGCCAGCCTGGCGCGCAAGTGCCAGGACTGGAAAGAACTGCCGTACCTCGCGCTCGATACCGAGTTCATGCGTGTCGATACCTTCTACCCCGGAGCCGGCCTGGTGCAGGTGGGCGACGGCAGTGGCGTGTGGCTGATCGATCCACTGCTGATCCGCGACTGGTCGCCTTTCGCCGCCGTGCTGGAGTCGTCGCTGGTGGTCAAGGTCTTCCATGCCTGCGGCGAGGACCTGGAAGTCTTCCAGCGTCTGACCGGCAGCCTGCCGCAGCCGCTGTTCGATACCCAGCTGGCCGCCGCCTACCTGGGCATGCCGCACTCGATGGGCTACTCGAAACTGGTGCTGGAGATCCTTGGCGTCGACCTGCCCAAGGACGAGACCCGCTCCGACTGGCTGCAGCGCCCGCTCACCGAGATGCAGGTGCGCTACGCCGCCGAGGACGTGCAGCACCTGGCCGAGGTCTACGTGAAGCTGGCGCCGCGCCTGAGTGATGAGAAGCTGCAGTGGCTGCTGGCCGACGGCGCGGACCTGGTCGCCAACCAGACCCGCGTCAGCGACCCGCAGGAGGCTTACCTCGATGTAAAGCTGGCGTGGAAGCTCAATCGCCAGCAACTGGCCGTGCTGCGTGAGCTGTGCGCCTGGCGCGAGGAACAGGCGCGCCTGCGCAACAAACCGCGCAACCACGTGCTGCGCGAGCACACCCTGTGGCCGCTGGCGCGCTTCCAGCCCGCCGACAAGGTCGCCCTGGCGCGCATCGACGACATGCACCCGCGCACCGTTCGCCAGGATGGCGATACCCTGATCGCACTGATCGCCCACGCGGCGAAGCTGCCGGAAGCCGAATGGCCTGAAACGCTGCCCGAACCGCTGCCGCGCGAGGTCACGCCGGTGCTCAAGCAGCTGCGCGAAGTCGGCCAGAAGGAGGCTGAGCGTCTGAACATGGCCCCCGAACTGATGCTGCGCAAGAAGGTTCTCGAAGCGCTGCTCAAGACCGGCTGGCCGAACGGCCCCTACCAATTGCCCGAATCGCTGCAGGGCTGGCGCCGCGAGCTGATGGGGCAGGCCCTGCTGGACAGCCTCGCCGTCCGGACCCACGAATAACGCGGAAGACACACCATGAAACGCATCTGCTCCATCTACAAGAGTCCGCGCAAGAACGAGATGTACCTGTACGTCGACAAGCGCGAGGCGCTGACCCGCGTCCCCGAAGGGCTGATCGCCGCGTTCGGTCCGCCGCAGCACACCTTCGACCTGGTGCTCAGCCCCGAGCGCCAACTGGCCCGCGAGGACATCAACAAGGTCCTGGAAAACATCGAGAAGCAGGGTTACCACCTGCAGATGCCGCCGGCCGAAGAGGAGTACATCGAGCACCTGCCCGAGGAGCTGCTGCGGATGAACGATCCGCTCTGATTCCTCGCTCGCGGACAATACCCTTCGAGCCGCGGACGGGCGCAGTGCTGGCACTGTGCAAGTTCGCGGCTTGAGCGCATTATGCGTGGAGAAAAGGGTTCAACGGAGCGGAACGCTTGGTCTCTGGCTGTGTCTATAGCCGCCTGACTTCCCTGAACTACTACCGAACTCCACGGGAAGCCCTCCTTAAGCGAGTCCAGATGCGCCAGCCGGAAACGTTCCATCGATCCAAGCGAAGGGCCTGAATCATGCGCCTGCTCGTTCTCGATCGCGACCATGCCCTTTACGCTGCCCTGATCATGGCGGCGGAACCGCGGATTACGGTGATTTCCGGCGACAAGCCGGACAAACTCCTCGAAGCCGCCGCCGAGTGCCCCGTCTGGCTCGCCCAGCCCGATTTCGCCGCCCAGCTGCTGCGCCAGGGCGTACACCCGGTGTGGATCCAGTCCAGCTGGGCGGGCATCACCCCGCTGCTAGCGGACGACCTGCCCAAGGATTACGCGCTGACCCGCGCCGTGGGCATTTTCGGCCAGGTCATGACCGAATACCTGCTCACCTACCTGCTCGCCCATGAGCGGCAGATGCTCGGCCGCCTGGCCAGCCAGGTCGGCGTGCAATGGGATGACCGCCTGCCCGGCACGCTCAATGGCCGCCAGGTGCTGATCGTCGGGACCGGCGAGATCGGCCAGGCGGTGGCGCACATGCTGGCGCCGTTCGGCGTGGAGCTGGTGGGGGTGGCGAAGAACCCTCGGCCGCTGCTGCCGTTCAGCCGCGTGGGCGCGCTGGAAGACCTGCCGCGCCTGCTGCAGACCGCCGACTATGTGGTGAACCTGCTGCCCGATACGCCGCAAACCCGCGATATCTTCAACCTGCCGCTGTTCAGCCGGATGAAGCCGACCGCCCTGTTCATCAACGCCGGGCGTGGCACCTCGGTGGTCGACGCCGATCTGGTATCGGCGCTGGAGGCCAACCAGATCGCCGGTGCGGTGATCGATGTCTGCCGCGAAGAACCGCTGCAACCGCAGCATCCGTTCTGGCACACGCCGCGCCTGCTGCTCACTGGGCACACGGCCGCGCCGACGCTGCCGGGGCCGCTGATCGAACTGTTCCGCGACAATCTCGCGCGATTCTGGGCCGGCCAGGAAATGCGCGGCGAGGTGGATTTCAGCCGCGGTTACTGATCGCGTTCGCTTCAAGGAAAAAGGCCCCGGATGGGGCCTTTTTCATGTTCGGGCTCGCTCCTACGAAAAGCATTCAGAGCGAGAAATCGCCCTCGGCGACGATTTCCGCCAGCGGGCGACGTGCGTTGGGCACTTCGCGGGCCTGCAGGCTCTCGGAGAGGATCGACTTGTCGCCCAGCTTGCCGATGGCTATCACCGCATGGATTTCATGGTCCGCCGGCACTTTCAGCTCGCTACGCGCCAGGTCGCGGTCGAAACCAGCCATGCCGTGGGTGTGCCAGCCGGCCAGGCTTGCCTGCAGCGCCAGGTAGCCCCAGGCGGAGCCGGTGTCGAAGCTGTGCCAGAGGGCCGGTTTCTCTTCGGTGGAGCCGGGCGGGGCGAAGGTGGTCTTGGACAGCACGACCACCAGCGCCGAGGCGTTCTGCGCCCAGCCACGGTTGAATTCGCCCAGCAGGTTCAGATAGCGCTGCCAGTTCGGCGTGTCGCGGCGCGCATAGAGGAAGCGCCAGGGCTGCGAGTTGAACGAGGAGGGCGCCCAGCGCGCCGCTTCGATGAAGCTCAGCAGAGTGGCCTCGGGAATGGCTTCGCCACTGAAGGCGCGGGGCGACCAGCGATTGATGAACTGCGGGTCGATGGGGTGCTCGGCAACGCGGGGATTGGCGCTCATGGTGGCTCCTTGATGACTTGGAATAGGCCGATGGTGCCGTGGACGGCCGGGCATCGCGGTGGGAACGGGCGGCGCGGCGGCGCTTGGCCGTCGGCGGGGCGCGCGGCTCTGGTGGGGAGCAGGCGGACCGGGCCCGTGGGGCGCTCAAACTAACCAGCGCGGCGCGCTCTGGCAAGCACATCGCGGTCAATGGTCGCCTGCGCTTGGCCTCAAGGCTCCGCGGGCTTAGACTTTGCGCCCCGTGAAACAGCACCTGTACAAAAAATGGCCGCCAAAGTCGAACCCTTCTGGAAACGCAAGACCCTCGACCAGCTCGATCAGGACGAGTGGGAGTCGCTGTGCGACGGGTGTGGCCTGTGCTGCCTGCAGAAGCTGGAAGACGAGGACGACGGCAGCGTCTACTACACGCGCATCGCCTGCAAGCTGCTGGACCTGAAGACCTGCCGCTGCACCGACTACGCCAACCGCCGTGCCACGGTACCCGATTGCATCCAGCTCACGCCGGCCCAGGCCAACGAGTTCCAGTGGCTACCGCCGACCTGCGGCTATCGCCTGGTCTCCGAGGGCAAGGATTTGCCACTCTGGCACCATCTGGTCTGCGGCGATCCCGACGCCGTGCACCACGAACGCATCTCCCAGTCCGGCCGCATGCTCGCCGAAGGTTCGGTGGCCGAGGACGACTGGGAAGAACACCTGATCTTCCGCGCCGGCTGACCCTTTCGCCGGCGGGTTTCGTCAGCAAGGCACGGCGTGGCATGCTGCCCGCCGTCCCGCCCCGGAGCCGCGCCATGCCAAGCCTCGAAAGCCTCAGCCTGTTCTTCGTCGCCACCCTGGCGCTCAACCTCACGCCCGGCCCGGACATGCTCTACGTGGCCTCGCGCTCGGCGGCCCAGGGCACGGCCGCCGGCCTGATGTCGACCCTTGGTATCGGCGCCGGCTGCGTGGTGTACATGCTGGCGGCGGCCTTCGGCCTGTCGGCGCTGCTGATGATGTCCAGCGTGGCCTTCGGCGTGCTCAAGTGGCTGGGCGCGCTCTACCTGGTCTGGCTCGGCTTGCAGCTGATCCGTGGCGCCTGGCGCGAGCAGAAGCGCACCGAGCTGGAACCGGCGCGCCTGGGCCGGGTGTTCCTGCAGGGCATGATGGTCAACGTGTTCAACCCCAAGGTGGCGCTGTTCTTCCTCGCTTTCCTGCCGCAGTTCGTCCCCGCCGGCAGCCCGGACTTCGTCCTGCAGATTCTCTGCCTTGGTCTGCTGTTCAACATCGGCGGCTGCCTGGTCAATGCCGTGGTTTCGCTGGTCGCCGGGCGTGTCGGCAACCGCGTGGGCAGCAATCCTACCTGGCGCCGCTGGCAGCAGAGCGCCTCGGGCGGACTGATCATGGCGATGGGCGTGGGCCTGGCCTTCAGCAGCCGTCGCTGATTCGCGCTCAGCGCGGCGCCCGCAGCCAGTAGCAGGCTTCCTCGCCGCGTAGCGGAGCCGCGTCGTCCGGCAGTTCCACGCGCTTTTCCCACAGTGGGAACCAGCGCTCGTCCTTCTCGTCGTCGATGGTCGCCGGGCGCACCTGCGTACGGAAGCGCCGTTCGCAGGCGCCCCATTGCACGTAGTTGACCTGCGCCTCGATCAGGCTGACCGCGTTGGCGCCGCCGCGGGCGTCGGGGAAGCACAGTTGCAGGTGGTCGTCTTCCCAGAAGCAGATCTCACAAATCTCGTACGACCCCGGCGGGTCGCCGAAACTGAAGTAGCCGCAGCACGGGCAGGTGTAGAGCATCAGCGATTGCCTTCGATGCCCAGCACCTTGAACAGGAAGGCGTACTCCAGCGCCACGTCCTTCAACCCCTGGTAGCGGCCGCTCATGCCGCCGTGGCCGGCGCCCAGGTCGGTCTTGAGCAGCAGCAGGTTGTCGTCGGTCTTGCTGACCCGCAGCTTGGCCACCCACTTGGCGGCTTCCCAGTACTGCACGCGGCTGTCGTTGTAGCCCGCCACCGCCAGCAGCGCCGGGTAGTCCTGGGCGCTGACGTTCTCGTAGGGTGCGTAGGCGCGGATGCGGGCGTAGACCTCCGGCTCCTGCGGGTTGCCCCATTCGTCGTACTCGGTGACGGTCAGCGGCAGGTCGGGGTTGAGCATGCTGTTGAGTACGTCGACGAAGGGCACCTCGGCGATGGCGGCGGCGAACAGCTGCGGGCGCTGGTTGAGCACCGCGCCGATCAGCAGGCCGCCGGCGCTGCCGCCGCTGATGGCCAGCTGCGCCGGGCTGCTGTAGCCCTGGGCCAGCAGGTGTTCGGCGCAGGCGATGAAGTCGCTGAAGGTGTTCTGCTTGTGCGCGAGCTTGCCGGCGCGGTACCAGGCTTCGCCCAGCTCGCCGCCGCCGCGCACATGGGCGATGGCGAAGACGAAACCGCGCTCCAGCAGGCTCAGGCGGGCGTGGGAGAACCAGGGGTCGAGGCTCTCGCCATAGGCGCCGTAGCCGTAGAGGTAGAGCGGCGCGGGCTGGCCACGGGCGATGTTTTCCAGCACGTCGCGGCGGCCGACCAGGCTGATCGGTACCTGTACGCCGTCGGCGGCGGTGGCCCAGAGGCGGCGGCTCTCGTAGGTATCGGCGTCGAACGGACCTTCCACCGGGGTTTCCTTGAGCACCTGCTGTTCACCGCTGGAAAGCTCCAGCTGGCGAATCTGCGCCGGGCGGTTGAGCGCCTCGTAACGCAGGCGGATCACCGGACTGTCGAACTCCAGGCTGTCCTGCACGTAGAGGTTGTAGGCGGCGTCCGGCAGTTGCACGCGGTAGGCCGGTTGCCCCTGCGGTTGCACCTCGACGATCGGCAGGCCGCCTTCGCGCAGGCTCAGGGTCAGGGCGCTGGCGCTCAGGGTAAGGCCTTCGAGCATCACTTCGTCGCGGTGCGCGATCAGCGTCTGCCAGTGCTCGCGGGTCGGCTGCGCCTCGCTGGCGCGGTACAGGGCGTAGTTGATGCCTTCCTGGTTGCTGCGGATCAGCCAGGCCCAGTCGCCGTTCAGGCGGCCATGGTCGGGGTAGTATTCGTGGTCTTCCTCGCGCGGCGCCAGGCAGGCGAACTCGCCGTCGGGGGTGTTGGCGTCCAGCACCCAGGCCTCGCTGGTGGTCTTGCTGCCCAGCAGCAGGATCAGCTGGCGTTCGGAGCTGGCGCGGTAGCAGTGCAGGAAGAAGCGCCCGTCGCGCTCCTCGAAGACCTGTTCCGCACCGCTCTCACCCAGGCGGTGGCGGTACAGCTTGTGCGGGCGGTGGGTGTCGTCCAGCTCGCCGAAGAACAGAGTGCGGTTGTCGTTGGCCCAGGTCAGGCTGCCATCGCAGTCCTCGAAGGGCAGGGCGGTCACGCTGCCGTCGGCCAGTTCCTTCACGTACAGGTTGTAAATCTCGTCGCCGCTGGTATCCAGGCTGTAGGCCAGTTTCGAATGATCGGGACTGATGCTGAAGGCGCCGACTGACAGGAAGCCGTCGCCGGCCAGGGCGTTGGGATCGAGCAGCAGTTGCTCGGCGGCTTCATCCACCGTCAGTGAGCCGTCGGCCGGACGCGGGCAGCGGTAGTGGCGCGGGTATTCGTCACCGGCGGTGGTGCGCTGGTAGTACAGCCAGGGGCCCCAGGGCGTGGGCAGCGACAGGTCGGTTTCGCGGATGCGTCCCTTGATCTCCTGGAACAGCGTTTCGCGCAATTTGGTCTGAGGAAGAAGCTGATCCTCAAGGTAGGCGTTTTCCGCTTTCAGATAGTCGAGGACGTCTTCGGCATCGCGGTTTTCCAGCCAGGCATAGGGATCGGCGGCGGCCTCGCGGCGGGCGATGGGGGGCTGACGGTCGGTCATGGCGACTCCTTACGTGGCGGGCATGGATGACGCCCGGCTGCGCACCCATGGGGAAAAGCGGCTATCATAAGCCCCCCTCTGCCGCTATCGCACGTACGCGCATGAACGAACACGATTACCTGATCGCCTGGGGCGCCTATCTGGGTGCCGGCCTCGGCCTGACTCTGGTCTGGTTCCTGATGACCGGCTGGATGTGGCGCTGGTTGCGCGAACCCCTGCGGGTGATCGTCATCGTGCTGCTGTTCACCCCGACCCCCGTGGACCCGGCGAACAACCTGTACGCCCCGGCCATCGCCATCACCGCGCTGGACGTGGTGTTCAAGGTCGGCAACAACGCCTGGCGCGCGGTCTCGGACCTTGCGCTGGTGCTGCTGGCGGCGTTCGGCGTGTACCTGCTGTTCGTGCTGGCCCGCTGGCCCATCGAGCGGGCGCTGAAGAACCGCCGCAAGACACCGGCGGCGGAAGACGAGCCGACCCTGCGCAAGCTGATGCAGCCGGAGCTGATGCCCGACGTGGATACCCGCACCGACGAGCGCGGCGACCGTCGCATGCGCATCGAACCACGCCTGTAGAATCGCGCCTTGCGTCCTGACCGACACGCGTCCAGCATGAACTGAACGGCCTTTCGAGGAGTTCCCATGGACTGCGTGTTCTGCGCCATCGCGGCCGGTCGCGTGCCGGCCCACGTTCTCTGCGAAGACGAGCATTTCATCGTGCTGCTGGATATCTACCCGCTGCGGCCCGCGCATCTGCTGCTGGTGGCGCGGGAGCACGTGACCTTCCTGCACCAGCTTTCGGACGGCGCGCAGCAGAGCCTGATGCCGCTGGCCGATCGCATGCAGCGCGTATTGCGCCGGGCCGGTTATGGCCGGATTGGCATCAACCTGCTGGTCAACGATGGCCCCGCGGCCAACCAGCATGTCCCACATTTTCATCTGCACCTGATTCCGCGTGAGCTGAACGATCTGCCGGCCATCGTGCTGCGCTTGCTCACACGTTTCCTGCCGCTGGGGCGGCGCAGGATGCACAATCGCCTGGAACGCGAGCTTCATCAGCTGCGCGAGGCACTGTTGGAGGAGAACTGATTCATGTGCGAGTTGCTCGGCATGAGCGCCAACGTCCCGACGGACATCGTGTTCAGCTTCACCGGGCTGATGCAGCGCGGCGGCGGCACCGGTCCGCACCGTGACGGCTGGGGCATTGCCTTCTACGAAGGACGCGGGGTGCGCCTGTTCCAGGACCCGTCGGCGAGCATCGACTCTGAAGTGGCGCGGCTGGTACAGCGCTACCCGATCAAGAGCGAAACGGTGATCGGCCACATCCGCCAGGCCAACGTCGGCAAGGTCTGCCTGTCCAATACGCACCCCTTCGTACGCGAAATGGGCGGGCGCTACTGGACCTTCGCCCACAACGGTCAGCTCGCCGATTTCCATCCCGAGCCGGGGCTGTACCGCCCGGTGGGCGATACCGACAGCGAGGCGGCCTTCTGCGACCTGCTCAACCGTGTGCGCCGCGCCTTCCCCGAACCGGTGCCGGTGGAGGTTCTGCTGCCGACGCTGGTCCGCGCCTGCGCGTCCTATCGCGAGCAGGGCGTGTTCAACTGCCTGCTCAGCGACGGGGACTGGCTGTTCACCTTCTGCAGCAGCAAGCTGGCCTGGATCACCCGCCGAGCACCGTTCGGCCCGGCGCGTCTGAAGGACGCCGACCTGACCGTCGACTTCCAGTCCGAAACCACGCCTGACGACGTGGTGACGGTGATCGCCACCGAACCGCTGACCGACAACGAGAACTGGACCCTGATGCAGGGCGGCGAGTGGATGCTCTGGTGGCGCGGAGAAATCGTCGACCAGGGACGTATCTGAAGCGGCCAGCGCGCATCCGTGCGACGCAGGCCCGGACCCGACGGACGCCTTCGACGACAATCGGCGGCGCCCTGGGGGCGATTCCAATAAGACAAGAACGAAGGGGGGGAGAAGATGTTGCGCAGCTACATTCGCATGGTGCTGTTCGCACTGGGCCTGATGGTGGCGGTACAGGTGCCGGGCTTCATCAAGGACTACACCCAGCGCATCGACGCCCATCGCCTCGAGGCCGCCCAGGCGCTGCAAGGCTTCAAGGACACCTCCGGGCAATTCTTCAAGGGCGATCTGAATGCGCTGGTGGCGCACTATCGCGGCAGCCCCGACCCGATATTCCAGCGCGATGCCGACAACATCGAGCGCCTGCTGCGCCGCGCCCAGTTGTTCGATAACGAATGGCGCGCCATGCAGGGCAGCTGGTTCCAGCGCGCCTGGCACATGGTGCTGGCGCCGAACGCCGAGCTGCTGCAGGAAACGTATGCGAACTACCGCTACCAGGTGGTGCTGGAACCCGAAGCCATCGCCTGGGGCCTGGCCGGTGGTCTGGTGCTGGCGTGGATCGCCGAGGTGCTGATGGCCTCGCTGGTGGCGCTGGTCGGCCTGGGGGACAACCGCCGGGCTTCGCGTCGGCACTGGAACTGATGTCTGAGGGCTTGTCGTAGGAACGGACTTCGTCCGCGATAGGTTCCGCTCTGTAGCGAATCGCGGGCGGTACGCAGGCGCAATGCCTAGGGTTTTTCCTGTGAGGACGGATTCTTCCGCGATGGATTTCGCGGACAAGGTCCGCTCCTACAATCGCCGAAAAGCGCGCTGCCCGCGCTTCGTAGGAGCGGATCTTATCCGCGAAGCTTTTGCTCTTCCCCACCGCGGCTAGCGCGCCAGCGCTTCCTCCGGCGACTCATGGCGGCGATAGGGGAACACGTCGATCACCTTGCCTGCCCGGATCTGCTCCTGCAAACCCTTCCAGTAATCGGCGTCGAACAGGTTGCCGTGCAGCCGGGCGAACAGCCGGCGCTGCTTCAGGTCGACGAACAGGAAGCGCGGGAACTCCTCCGGGAATACGTCCATCGGCCCCACCGAATACCAGGGCTCGGAAGACATCTCGTCCTCCTCGTAGCGCGGCGGCGGGATGTGGCGGAAGTTCACCTCGGTCAGGTAGCTGATCTCGTCGTAGTCGTAGAACACCACGCGGCCGTGGCGGGTGACGCCGAAGTTCTTCAGCAGCATGTCGCCGGGGAAGATGTTCGCCGCCGCCAGTTGCTTGATCGCCAGGCCATAGTCGTTCAGGGCTTCCTCCACCTGCGCCTCGGTGGCGTGCTCCAGGTAGATATTCAGCGGCGTCATGCGGCGCTCGGTCCAGCAATGGCGGATCAGCACCACGTCGTCTTCCAGCACGACGGTGGACGGCGCCACTTCCAGCAGTTCGGCGAGGCAGTCCGGGTGGAACTTGCGCACCGGGAAGCGGAAGTCTGCGAACTGCTGGGTATCGGCCAGGCGGCCGACGCGGTCGTGGTTCTTCACCAACTGGTACTTCTGGATCACCGTGGCGTGGTCCACGGTCTTGGCCGGGTTGAAGTTGTCCTTGATGATCTTGAACACCACGTTGAAGCCCGGCAGGGTGAACACGCTCATCACCATGCCGCGCACGCCGGGGGCCATGACGAACAGGTCGTCGGTGGTCGCCAGGTGGTTGATCAGCGCGCGGTAGAACTCGCTCTTGCCCTGTTTGTAGAAGCCGATGGAGGTGTACAGCTCGGCGATGTGCTTGCCCGGCAGCAGGCGCTTGAGGAAGGCCACCAGCTCGGCCGGCACCGGCGCATCCACCATGAAGTAGGAACGGGTGAAGGAGAAGATGATCGAGACTTCAGCTTCGTCGGTGATCACCGTGTCGAACTGGATGCCGCGCCCTTCGTGGTGCACCAGCGGGAACACCAGCGGCCACTGCTCGTCCGGGGTGAACAGGCGGCCCACCAGGTAGGCGCCCTTGTTGCGGTAGAACACCGAGCCGATCAGCTCGACGGTGAGCGTCGGGTCCTTGCACACCCAGTCCGGCAGGCTGGCGCGCAGCAGGCTGTCGATGCGCTCCAGGTCGCGCTCGCGGTCGTCGTAGTCCACAGCGAAGCGGTAGTCGTCGAAGATCTGCTCCAGGGTATGGCGCAGGTGGCCGGCGGGGCGGTACAGGCGGGTGTGCGGGTCGCGGGCGTGGGCGCGCAGGGACGGCCGGGTGGTATGCACGAACATGGTGCCGTCGCTGATGTTGTCGTGGCTGAACAGGCCGCAGAAGATCGAGTTGAACCAGGTCTCCGCCAGCTCGTCGTCCAGCCGCGGGTCGATCAGGGTGATGTAGGCGCTCTTGGCGATGGGCCAGCGCTCCACGTCCACCAGGTCGATGTGGGCCATGGTGCGGGTCAGGCGTTCCACGGTCTCGGCGACCTTTTCCTCGTACAGGTTGATGCGCTCGGTCGAGGCTCGCTGCGCCTCCTGCCAGAGTGCCTGCTCGAAGCGCGCAGGCGCTCCGTCGGTGATCTGGTGGAAGCGTGCGCGGTAGTCGTCGAAGCCTTCGAGGATCAGGGTCGCGATCTCGGTCGCCGGCCAGTGCTCAGCCATGGGAGCGCCTCTGCGGAGTCTTGGTGCAGCGAGCTTAGCCACGCACAACGGAGAGCGAAAGGGCGAATTCGTAACGCTCGGCCCGGGGCAAGTTGCGTATGCTGGGCTGCCCTTGTTCCTTTAGATTGAGAGCCTTTGGCAGATGCCTTGGCAAGGAGCCGCCACGATGGACACCCTCCGCATCGAACGCTGCACGGAGCAGCATATCAACGGGCTGACCGCCCTCTACAACGACCCCGCCGTGGCCCGTCAGGTGCTGCAGATGCCTTACCAGGCGCCGGAGCTGTGGCGCAAACGGCTGTGCCAGGACAGCGAGCGCCAGGTGACCCTGGTGGCGCTGCACCAGGACGAAGTGGTCGGTAGCGCCAATCTGGAACAGTACCCGCGCGTGCGCCGCAGCCATTGTGGCGCCATCGGCATGGGGGTGGCGGTCGCCTGGCAGGGGCGCGGCCTCGGGACGCGGTTGCTGGCGGAGCTGCTGGAGGTCGCCGACAACTGGATGAACCTGCGTCGCGTGGAACTGACCGTCTACACCGACAACCAGCCGGCCATCGCGCTGTACCGCAAGTTCGGCTTCGAGGTGGAGGGCGAATTGCGAGACTATGCCTTCCGCGACGGCGCCTTTGCCGACGTGCTGAGCATGGCGCGCCTGCGCAGGAGCTGAACATGGAGTTTGAAAGTCAGCTGCGGGTGGACGCCCTCCGCCTGCGGCGTAGGCTGGTGACTCCCACGCCAAGGATCCGTTCGCGATGAGTCCCGCCGCACTCCTGAACCTGCTCGGGCTGGCCGCCATCTGGGGCGCCAGTTTCCTGTTCATGCGCCAGCTGGTACCTGCCATCGGGGTGATGCCGACCGCGTTCTTCCGCGTCTTTCTCTCCGCCGTCGGGCTGGTGGTGATTCTGCTGGTGCTGCGCACACGCTGGGACTTCCGGGGCAAGTTCGGGCGCATCCTGCTGATCGGGGTGATCAGCTCGGGCATTCCGGTGTTGATGTACAGCCTGGCGGCGCGGGTCCTGCCGGCGGGCTATTCGGCGATCTTCAACGCCACCACGCCGCTGATGGGGGTACTGATCGGCTCGCTGTTCTTTGGTGAGTCGCTGACCGGCTCCAAGGCGCTGGGCGTGCTGCTCGGCCTCGCGGGTGTGGCGGTGCTGACCGGGGCCGGCCCGGTGCCGCTGGATGCCGCCGTGCTGTGGGGCGCCGCCGCCTGCCTGGTGGCGACCACCTGCTACGGCTTCGCCGGGTTCATCACCAAGCGCTGGATCAACGACCAGGGTGGCCTGGACTTCGGCGTGTCCGCCCTGGGCAGCCAGATCGGCGCAACGCTGTGCCTGCTGCCGTTCTTCCTCGGTACCAGCCTGGACATGCCGCTGGCGCCGTTGCTGGAGCCGAAGGTGGTTCTGGCGTTGGCCGGGTTGGGCTTCCTCTGCACCTCCTTTGCCTATGTCCTGTACTTCCGCCTGCTGGCCAGCATCGGCCCGCTGAAGACCATGACGGTGACCTTCCTCATCCCACTGTTCGGCGTGCTCTGGGGCGCGCTGTTGCTGGACGAGTCGCTGTCATGGGCGCACCTGCAGGGCGGGCTGCTGATTGCCGTTGCGCTGTGGCTGGTGTTGCGGCCGGCGCCGTTGTCGAAGGTGGAGACTGCCAGTTGATTCAGCCGGAGGCGAGGAGTCATCCCCGCCTCCGGCTTTCGTGCCCGGTCAGCCGTTATCCACGGCCTGCGTTGCCTCTGCGGCCCGCACCGGCGCCGGCTTGCGGAACACCAGCATCAACCCCACCACGATCAGCCCCATCCCCAGCAGGCCCAGGGCGGACAGGCGGTTGCCGAACACCCCGTAGTCCATCAGCGCCGTGACCGCCGGTACCAGGTAGAACAGGCTGGTGACGTTCACCAGGTTGCCCGCCGCGATCATCCGGTAGAGCAGCACGGTGGCCAGCACCGAGACCATCAGCCCCATCCACAGTGCACTGAGGATGAACGCGGCATTCCACTCGACGTGCAGTGGCTGGAAGGGCGCCACGGCCAGGCACAGGGTCAGCCCGGCGATGTACTGCAGGGGTAGGGTGCCCAACGGGTTTTCGCGGATGTTCTTCTGCAGGATCGACCCGCCGGTAATCGATAGCAGCGCCAGCAGGGAGCAGGCCAGTCCGGCGAAGGTCAGGCCCGACAACCCGATGCTCTGGTAGACCACCATGACCAGTCCGATCAGCCCCAGCGCGAGGCCGCCCAGGCGAGTGGCCGAATGTCGGCGTTCGAGGAGGAAGCTGGTGAGCATTGGCTGCACGCCGAGCACGGTGGCGATGACCCCGGGGGTGACGTGCAGGTCCAGCGCCATCAGGTAGAAGATCGGGTAGATGCCGAGCATCACCAGGCCGGTGAGCACGGCATGGCGCACCTGCTTGCGTTCGCGTGGCCAACGCAGGCCGATCAGTGGCGAGAGGATCAGCAGCGCCACCAGTGCGGTGCCGAAGCGGGCGATGAGGAAGACCATCGGCGAGGCATGGGCCAGGCCCCACTTGCTGATGATGGCGGCGCTGCTCCACAGCAGCACGAAGAGCGAGGTACTGGCCAGGGCGGCCAGGGACGAACGATTGAACGAAATCATGCCATATACCTGTCGTCAGGCAGATCACGGCCGGCCTTCAGGCGGCCAGCCACAAACCGGGCGCCGCGTCAGACGAGCGCGGCAAGCCGGGTGTTGGAATACGCTTGATGCGTGGGCGTCAGAGGCTCACACCGGGCGGCGGATAGGCCGCGCCGGGAGGCGGAGGCGACGCGCTGGCGACGACAGGAGGGGGAGGGCAGGCCGCACCCATACCCGCGCCGCGGGCCGGGGAGGCTGCAGCGATGATTGCCGGATCGGGCAACGGGGATCGGGACATGGATGGAAGCCTGTTCAGTGGGGCAGCAACTGCGCTGCGTGGGCTGACTATAGCGGCCTGGATCGACGCTGGCGAGCCCTGTGCGAGTCGTGCGGCAAAGCGCGACTCCTGCGACAGAAACGACAACGCGCGGCTTCGGCCGCGCGTTGCAGGGCAAGACGATGCTTACTTGCCGGTCTTGATGGTGTTCCAGATGCGGGTGCGCAGGCGGTCGATCTTCTGCGGCATGGATTCGAGGGCGAACAGCTTGGCCATCTTCTCCTGCGGCGGATAGATCGCCGGATCGGCCTTGACGTCCGCGTTCACCAGCGGATCGGCCGCGAGGTTGCCGTTGGCGTAGCGCACGTGGTTGCTGATGTTGGCCATCACTTCCGGGCGCAGCAGGTAGTTCATGAAGGCGTAGCCGGCCTTTTCGTCGGGGGCATCGACCGGCATGGCGACCATGTCGAACCACAGCGGCGAGCCTTCCTTCGGGGTGGAGTACTGGATTTCCACGCCGTTCTTGGCTTCCTTGGCGCGGGTGGCGGCCTGCAGGATGTCGCCCGAGAAGCCGACGGCCACGCAGATCTCGCCGTTGGCCAGGTCGCTGACGTACTTGGAGGAGTGGAAGTAGCGGATGTACGGGCGCACCTTGAGCAGCGCGGCCTCGGCCTGCTTGTAGTCGTCCTGCTTCTGGCTGTGATGCGGCAGGCCCAGGTAGTTCAGGGTGATCGGCAGCAGTTCGGGACCGTTGTCCAGTACGGCGACGCCGCACTTGGCCAGCTTCTCCATGTACTCGGGCTTGAAGAAGATGTCCCAGGAATCGATCGGGGCGTTGTCGCCCAGCACTTCCTTGATCTTCGCCGGGTTATAGCCGATGCCGGTGGTACCCCACAGGTAGGGGAAGCCGTGCTCGTTGCCCGGGTCGTTCACTTCCAGCGCCTTCATCAGCACCGGGTTGAGATTCTTCCAGTTCGGCAACTGGCTCTTGTCCAGCTTCTTCAGCGCGCCGGCCTGGATCTGCTTGGCCATGAAATGGTTGGACGGCACCACGATGTCGTAACCGGATTTGCCGGTCATCAGCTTGCCGTCGAGGGTCTCGTTGCTGTCGTAGACGTCGTAGGTCGCCTGGATGCCGGTCTCTTTGGTGAAGCTCGGCACGGTGTCCGGGGCGATGTAGTCGGACCAGTTGTAGATCTTCACGCTGTCGGCCTGGGCGGCGCCCGCGGACAGCGTGATGGAAAGCGCGAGGGTGGAGAGCAACGGGGAGGAAATTTTCATTCTTGTGTTCCTGACGGCGGTGCGGGATGCCCGGCGCCGTCCGCTTTGTGCGGTCGGCAGTTGTGACGGGCTGCGCAAGAATTAACCGTTTTGCCGGAACATGGCGAGGGGCGGTGGCTGCTTGCGGGTCCGCAGACAGCCACCATGCCCCGGCTCGCACCGTGACGGAACGAGCAGGGGGAAACCGCCCCGAGTGGGGCGCAGGCGTCTTACTGGACCAGCTCCTGTTCGTCGAACACGCCGTCGAACAGCATGCTCGACAGGTAGCGCTCGCCCGAGTCCGGGAGGATGACCACGATGGTCTTGCCCTGCATGTTCGGTTCCTCGGCCAGCTTCACCGCAGCGGCCATGGCGGCGCCGCTGGAGATGCCGCAGAGGATGCCTTCTTCCTGCATCAGGCGCAGGGCCATGGCCTTGGCGTCGTCGTCGGCGATGGTGGCGACGCGGTCCACCAGCGACAGGTCGAGGTTCTTAGGCACGAAGCCGGCGCCGATGCCCTGGATCTTGTGCGGACTGGGTTTGACTTCCTCGCCGGCCAGGGTCTGGCTGATCACCGGCGAGCTGACCGGTTCCACGGCCACCGCGAGGATCGGCTTGCCCTTGGTGTTCTTGATGAAGCGCGATACGCCGGTAAGGGTGCCGCCGGTGCCGACGCCGGCCACCAGCACGTCCACCGCGCCATCGGTGTCGTTCCAGATTTCCGGGCCGGTGGTCTTCTCGTGGATCGCCGGGTTCGCCGGGTTGTCGAACTGCGCCGGCATGAAGTAGCGGGACGGGTCGCTGGCGAGGATTTCCTCGGCCTTGGCGATGGCGCCCTTCATGCCCTTGGCCGGCTCGGTCAGCACCAGTTCGGCGCCCAGGGCCTTGAGCACCTTGCGGCGCTCCAGGCTCATGGAGGAGGGCATGGTCAGCACCAGCTTGTAGCCACGGGCGGCGGCGACGAAGGCCAGGCCGATACCGGTGTTGCCGGAGGTCGGCTCGACGATGGTCATGCCCGGCTTGAGGCGTCCGCTCGACTCGGCATCCCAGATCATGTTGGCGCCGATCCGGCATTTCACCGAGTAGCCGGGATTGCGCCCTTCGATCTTGGCCAGGATGGTGACGCCGCGCGGGGCGATGCGATTGATCTGGACCAGCGGCGTGTTGCCGATGGACTGCGCGTTGTCTGCGTAGATGCGGCTCATGGGGAGAGAGTCCTTGTCGCTCTTGAGTAGACCCGAAAGCCTATTCCCAGCCCGCCTCTGCGTCCAGACGCAGAACCGGCGGAAAGATCGGTCGCCGCGGTGGCTGGAACGGGCCTCAATGGATCTCCGGGAGGCGGCGCCTGGCGAGAAATGGCCGGGCGCGCGGTGACCGGGCATTCAGTGACTGAATGCCCGTCCTGCGTTCACAGTCGAGCGCCATGCGCGTTATAGTCGCAGTCTCCCAAACGCACCTCTCCGCCCGGGTCAGGCCCGGCCGCTACCGTTCGAGGATTTCCCGATGAAGTTCGAAGGCACTCAGTCCTACGTCGCCACCGACGACCTCAAGCTGGCGGTCAACGCCGCCATCACCCTGCAGCGTCCGCTGCTGGTGAAGGGTGAGCCGGGCACCGGCAAGACCATGCTGGCCGAGCAGCTGGCGGAGTCCTTCGGCGCCAAGCTGATCACCTGGCACATCAAGTCCACCACCAAGGCCCACCAGGGCCTGTACGAGTACGACGCGGTCAGCCGCCTGCGCGACTCGCAGCTGGGCGTGGACAAGGTCCACGACGTGCGCAACTACATCAAGAAGGGCAAGCTCTGGGAGGCCTTCGAGGCCGAGGAGCGCGTGATCCTGCTGATCGACGAGATCGACAAGGCCGACATCGAGTTCCCCAACGACCTGCTGCAGGAACTCGACAAGATGGAGTTCTTCGTTTACGAGACCAACGAGACCATCAAGGCCAAGCAGCGCCCGATCATCATCATCACCTCCAACAACGAGAAGGAACTGCCGGACGCCTTCCTGCGCCGCTGTTTCTTCCACTACATCGCCTTCCCGGATCGCGAGACCCTGCAGAAGATCGTCGACGTGCACTACCCGAAGATCAGCGGCACGCTGGTCAGCGAGGCGCTGGACATCTTCTTCGACGTGCGCAAGGTGCCGGGTCTGAAGAAGAAGCCCTCCACCTCCGAGCTGGTGGACTGGCTGAAGCTGCTGATGGCCGACAACATCGGCGAAGCCGTGCTGCGCGAGCGCGACCCCACCAAGGCCATCCCGCCGCTGGCCGGCGCCCTGGTGAAGAACGAGCAGGATGTGCAACTGCTGGAACGCCTCGCCTTCATGAGCCGCCGCGCTTCGCGCTGATCTCCGAATCTGCTCTTTTGTTGTAGGAGCGAGCTTGCTCGCGAACCGTCCAGAGATTGAGCTGCCGGTTAATTTATTCGCGAGCAAGCTCGCTCCTACGAAGAGCACATGCTCCACGAGAGGATGCAGCCATGCTGCTCAACCTGTTCAACGAAATGCGCGCGGCCAAGGTGCCGGTGTCGGTGCGCGAGCTGCTCGACCTGATCGATGCGCTCAAGCACCGCGTCGTGTTCGCCGACATGGACGAGTTCTACTACCTCGCCCGCACCATCATGGTGAAGGACGAGCGCCATTTCGATAAGTTCGACCGGGCCTTCGGCGCCTACTTCAAGGGGCTGGAAAAGCTCGACGACCACCTCAAGGCGCTGATCCCCGAGGAGTGGCTGCGCAAGGAATTCGAGCGCCTGCTGACCGACGAGGAACGTGCGCAGATCCAGTCCCTTGGCGGCCTGGACAAGCTCATCGAGGAGTTCAAGAAGCGCCTCGAAGAGCAGAAGGAACGTCACGCCGGCGGCAACAAGTGGATCGGTACCGGCGGCACCAGCCCGTTCGGCTCCGGCGGCTTCAACCCCGAGGGTATCCGTGTCGGCGATGCCGGCAAGCGCCAGGGCAAGGCCGCCAAGGTCTGGGACCAGCGCGAGTACAAGAATCTCGACGACCAGGTCGAACTGGGCACGCGCAACATCAAGATCGCCCTGCGCCGCCTGCGCAAGTTCGCCCGCGAAGGCGCGGCGGAAGAACTGGATATCGACGGCACCATCGACCACACCGCCAAGGATGCCGGCCTGCTCAACATCCAGATGCGCCCGGAGCGCCGCAACACCGTGAAGCTCCTGCTGCTGCTGGATATCGGCGGGTCGATGGATGCCCACGTGAAGGTCTGCGAGGAACTGTTCTCGGCCTGCAAGACCGAGTTCAAGCATCTCGAATACTTCTACTTCCACAACTTCATCTACGAGTCGGTGTGGAAGAACAACCTGCGCCGCTCCAGCGAACGCACCGCCACCTTCGACCTGCTGCACAAGTACGGGCCGGACTACAAGGTGGTGTTCGTCGGCGACGCCGCCATGGCGCCCTACGAGATCACCCAGGCCGGCGGCAGCGTCGAGCACTGGAACGAGGAGGCCGGCTACGTCTGGATGCAGCGCTTCATGGAGAAGTACAAGAAGCTCATCTGGATCAATCCGTATCCGAAGGACACCTGGAACTACACTGCCTCCACTGGCCTTGTCCGCGAGCTGGTGAAGGAGCAGATGTACCCGCTGACGCTGAGCGGCCTGGAAGAGGGCATGCGCTTCCTCTCCCGTGGTTGAGTACCGGAACGGTGCATAGGCACCGTCCCGGTGTCCGCAAAGGTAACCTTGCGATCGGGCGGATCAGCTTCCGCCCTGCGTCCCAAGGCCCGTAACATGGGGATCGATCCGGCCACGTGGGGTGGCCGGCACGCAACTTGCCTGCCCCTGAGCTGTGCCCGTCGCGGTAACACGCAACGGGCACGCCATCGCTTCTACCCTGGGCATGACATGAATCCGCTGACCTTCTCCCGCTCCACCTGGCTCAATTCCCTGCACATGACCTCGCTGACCGTCGCGCTGATGGAGTCGGAAGGGCACAGCCGCGAGTCGATCCTGGAAGGCAGCGGCATCACCGGCGACGACCTGCTCGACCTGCGTCGGCTGGTCAGCCCGTGGCAGGAACAGCAGGTGTTCGTCAACGTGCAGAACCTCGCCGGCGAGCCCGCCCTGGGCCTGCGCCTGGGCGTGCGCACGCGGATCACCGCCTACGGCCTGCTCGGCTACGCGCTGCTTTCCGCGCCGACCCTGGGCGAGGCGCTGCGCATCGGCCTGAGCTACCCGGTGCTGCTGGGCACCTACTTCCACCTGGCGCTGGAAGTGGAGGGCGACATGGCCTGGCTGAGCGCCACCGGCTACGGCGAAACCGAGTCGATGCGGCCGTTCAATACCGAACTGTGCCTGGGTTCGTTGAAGGTGGCCTGCGCCGACCTGCTCGGCCAGCCGCTGCCGCTGGTGCGCGCCGAGTTCGACTATGACGGCCCGGAGGACCGCCGCGCCGCCTACGCCACCCTGTTCGGCTGCCAGCTGGACTTCGGCTGCAAGCGCAGCGCCATTGGCTTCCCGGCCTCCTGGCTGGAGATGCGCCTGCCCCTGGCCGACGCCGTGACCCATCGCGAGATGCTGGAGCAGTGCCGCCGCCAGAACATCGACCTGGCCGCTCGCCGCGCCTGGCTGGACAAGGTCCGCGCGATCCTCGGCGAACGCCTGCAGGAGCCGCCGGGCCTGGAAGAGCTGGCGCGCCGCCTCAATTGCTCCTCGCGCAGCCTGCGCCGCCACCTGCAGCAACAGCAGACCAGCTACCAGCAACTGCTCGACGAACTGCGCTTCGCCCGCGCCAAGGAGCTGCTGCAGGACGGCGACATGCCGATCTACCGCATCGCCGAGGAGCTCGGCTTCAGCGAAACCGCCAGCCTGCGCCATGCCTTCCAGCGCTGGAGTGGCCAGCCGCCGAGCCATTTCCGCGCATAAAGCCGTGCATGGAAAGCCGTGCACAAAGGCTGCGCCTGAAATCCGTGCGAATTTGTCGTAGATCAAGGAGCAGGCCAGTCCTACAGGCATAGCCTTCAGGGATCCCACAAGGAAACCCCTGAGGGCCTGAGCATGGCCAAGAAATTCCCCCTCAATCCACCGCATCCCGAGCGCATCTGCTGGGGTTGCGACCGTTATTGCCCGTCCACCAACCTGGCCTGCGGCAACGGCGCGGACCGCACCATGCACCCGGCCGAAATGCTCGGTGACGACTGGTACCAGTTCGGTGACTGGAACATCGAGGTGCCGGAGAAGGTTGCCGTGCAGCTGGAGCCGTCCAGCTAGCGCCTCACGCCGCGCCGTCCTGGCGCGCATAACTGACGGTGAGGATTTCCCACTGGTGGCCGTCCGGCTCGTTCCAGTAGAGGATGCGTCCGCCGTTTTCCGTGTCGACCTGATGATCCACCGGCCCGTGTACCCGGCTGCGCCAGGCGATGCCGGCGTCGCGCAGACGCGCGAGGATCGCATCGAATTCCGCTTCGCTGACCCGGAAGCAGAAGTGCAGGCGGGGGAAGGGTTCTTCCCACTGGTCGAAATCCAGGGTCAGTCCCGAATTGACGAATACCGGCACGAACGGGCCGACGCCTTCGCGCGCCCAGGGTACGTCCAGCAGTTCCGCGAGTTGCCGTGCCGCGGCCAGCTTGTCGGCAGCGGGTACCAGCAGGTGATCCAGTTCCACGCTCATGGCCGCCTCCGCAAGGGATATCCCTGAGCAGAGTCTAGGCCCCTGCGAAGCCCGCATCCGGCCCTCGGTCGGGCCGGATGCAGGCTGACGGATCAGCCTTTGGCCGGGGGGATGCCGTAGATCTTCTGGAACTTGGCGATCAGGGCGACCGGCTTGGACTCTTCCTTCTGCATCAGGTAGACCACGCGCTCGCCATTGGGGCCGCTGGCGATCTCGGTGTGGCGGAAGATCGGCTCGCCCAGGCCGTTCATGTCGACCATGTCGCCGTAGCGCTGGGCCACGTAGATCACGCCGTCCTTGCGGATTTCGCCGTAGAAGCCGGCTGCCGGCGGCAGGCTCTGCTTGTAGAACTGGTAGGAGGCGATCTTCTTCGCGTCCTTGTCCTTGTCTTCGGCGCGTACGACCAGGACGACGTTCTGGCCGAACTTGTCCTTCTCGCCCACGTCCTTGGTATAGGTAGTCTTGCCGGTCACCAGGTAGTCGCGGTAGACGTTGGCGTCGTCGAACAGGTAGAGGGTCTCGTCGGTGCGCACCAGGTACCAGTCATCGTTGTTCGGCGTGACTTCCTTGCTGGCGACCGGTGGCTGCATGGCGCAGGCACCCAGGCCGGCGACGAGCAGGGCGATGGATGCGGCTTTGTATAGGTTATTGTTGAACATCGGTTTACCTCCCCAGGTTGAAAGCCAGGGAGTTTCGCCAGCGTTTGTAACGAAGTGATGACTGGTAGATGAACGATTTGTGCGCGCTGGCGCGCCCCATTGCGCGGGGCGCGCCGCCGTCTGCTGAGGAGCAGACGCGGGCTTGCGCCGACGCGACCGCCCACCTCATTCCTCGGTCTTCTGCTGCGACTGCTCCGGGACCGGCAACGGTTGCTGCAATACCAGGCTCTGCGGCGAGGACAACGGGATGCCCAGTTCGCGCAGGCGCCCGAGGATGGTGAACAGCAGGTCGCTGCGGGCGGTCGCCACCGCACGCGGGCTGTTCACATAGCCCGACACCCCCAGGGTCAGTCCGGTGACACCGAGCTCCTTGAAGGTCACCGACGGGGCCGGCGTGGAGGTGATCGATTCGTGCTCGGAGAAGGCGCCCAGCAGCACCTCGCGGACCTTCAGCACATCGGTATCCAGCGGCAGCGTCAGGCTGATGCTGACCACCCCCAGCGCGTTGCTCATGGTCACATTACGCACGTTCTGCGAGATGAACTGCGAGTTGGGAACGATCACCGTGGACTGGTCGGACATCTGGATTTCCGTGGCGCGCACGTTGATCCGGCGGATATCGCCTTCCACTCCGCCGGTCAGGCTGACCCAGTCGCCGACCTTCACCGGGCGCTCGGTGAGCAGGATCAGGCCGGAAATGAAGTTCTGCACGATGGCCTGCAGGCCGAAACCGATGCCCACCGACAGGGCGCTGACCACCCAGGTCAGGCTGGTGAGGTTGATGCGCAGGGCCGAGAGCACCAGCAGCACCAGGATGACCATGCCGATGTAGCCGACCAGGGTCACCAGGGAGGCGCGCATGCCCACGTCCATGCTGGTTTCCGGCAGCAGCTCGTCGGCCAGCCAGCGCTTGAGCAGGCGCAGGCCGAACAGGCCGCCGGCGAGCGTCGCCAGGGCCAGCAGGATGTCCTGCGGGACGATGTTCAGGCGGCCCAGCGACTGGCCGCTTTTCACCAGTTGCACCAGGCCTTGCAGCAACTCGCCCGGACTGGTGCCGGAGGTGGAGAAGGCCACCAGCAGGGTCGTCAGCACCAGCAAGGTGCGGCCCGTGCCGGTCAGCAGCGTGGTGAACTGCGCCTGGTGCTGCGGGTTCACCCCGAGGTTCTGCGCCAGGCGCTCGCCGATAGGGTGCTTGGGCGACAGCAGGGCCTCGCAGAGGTCGCCGAACAGGGCGGTCAGCAGATAGCCGCTGGCGCAGATCACGCTGGCCCAGAGCAGCTTGCCGGCAAGGAAATAGGCCAGCGAGAGGTAGCCGCTGAACAGCGCGAGCAGGATCAGCAGCACCGTGAGCAGGATCGCCATCACCATTACGCCGGTGAGCGGAGAGCTTTCGTACTCCGTTTCGCGGCTGCGGCGGCGGTAGCCATAGAGTGCGGCGGCGAACAGCACCGCGGTGGCCAGTGCGGTGATTCCGTTGACCGCTGCGGTCAGGGCCAGGCTGGCGCCGCTGGCGCTGTTCAGGCGCTCCTGGGTACCGAGCAGCAGGAGCAGCCAGGCCATCAGCCAGGGGAAGGGCGACAGGGCTTTGGCCACCGGATCGGGCAGGTCGGGCAGGCGCCAGGAAGGTCGCTGTACGGCCAGCAGGCCACGGCCGAGGCCAGCGGTGAAGGTGCAGAAGATCACCAGGGAAAGCAGCTGGTCCGCCAGGTTGGACATGCTGCCGCCGAGCTGTTCGTGCCAGTCCAGCCCTTCGCGGATCAGCGCAGCGCCGCCGCCCAGGGTGAGGATGGTCGCCAGGCTCACCGACAGGGCCAGGGCGCTGCGCCGCAGGCGGCCGACGGGAATCCAGCGGATCATCGCCTTGGTCAGCAACCCCTCCAGCAGGCGCCGTCCCGGTATCCAGAGCAGCATGGCAGCGATCAGGCAGACGATGAAGGGCGCGCGGTTTCCGGGCTGCCAGGCCTGGGCGAGGCTGTCGGCCACCTGGGCGTAGACGGCGCTCAAGCGTGCCAGGTCGTCGTCGGTGGGGCGGATCAGGTTGGACCAGAAGCGCGGGCTGAAGGGGGGCGGGGAGCGCGTGGCGATCTGTGAGTTGAGCTGGCTGCGGCGCAGGTTGACGATCTGCGCGGCGAGGTCCTGGGCGGCGCTGTCCACCTGATTGACGCGCTGTACCTGACTGGCAAGCTGCTTCTGTTCCGCCAGCAGGTCATTGCGCTGGCGGGTGAGGTTGTCCGCTTCGCCGGCGACTTCCGGACCGAGTACCTTGAGCTGATCTCCGGTGCGCGCCAGGCGGGTGCTGAGGTCGCCCGCGCTCTGCTCCGCGCGCAGCTGGACCTGCAGCGCAGCCTGGCGCAGGGAGGCCAGCAGGCTGTCGTCGCTGTCGGCGGAAACGCGCTGGCGAATCAGCTCCAGACGTTCGCTCAACTGGTCCAGGCTCGCCTCGTCGGGGAGGTCCGGCAGTTCGAAGGCGGAGGCCGGCGTCGTCGCGTTTGGCTCGCCTGCCAGCGCGGCGGTGGCGCCGACCAGCGACAACATCAGTGCCAACAGGGCATGGCAGCATGCCCGTGCGATGGTTTTGCGCATCTTCCCCCCAGCCGCTGGTCATGGCGTGTTACCGGAGGTAGACCGGTTCCCGCCGTGGCAATTCCCTGAAGCATAGCGAGGCGGGGTGCTCCGGGGGAGGGTTTCGTGGTGAACTGTCGGCGGATACGGTTAGTTAAGGGTCATAAATTCTGGCCATATCGATCCCCTTTTGGCCGCTCACGCTGTTCTGCGTCGTGCCCAGGCTGGGCAGAATCCTGCCACCCGAGAACAAGAATCCTGCGAGGTCTACTCCCATGCTCACGGTCTACAGCGACGATCACCGCCTGCACTTCGGCCAGTCCGAACTGGTCGACGGCAAACTCCAGCCCTGCTTCGAAATGCCCAGCCGCGCGGATACCGTGCTGGCCCGCGTGAAGTCGCAGAACCTCGGCGAGGTCATCGCGCCGAAGGACTTCGGCCTCGAGCCGATCCTGCGCACCCACAACACCCGTTACGTCGAATTCCTCAAGGGCGCCTGGGCCCGCTGGGCGGCCGAAGGCCACACCGGCGACCTGGTCTCCACTACCTTCCCGGGCCGCCGCCTGCGCCGTGACGGTCCGATCCCCACCGCGCTGATGGGCGAGCTGGGTCACTATAGTTTCGACACCGAGGCGCCGATCACCGCCGGCACCTGGCAGGCCATCTACAGCTCGGCCCAGGTCGCGCTGACCGCCCAGGACCACATGCGCCAGGGAGCCAACATGGCCTTCGGCCTATGCCGTCCGCCGGGCCACCACGCCGGCAGCGACTTCATGGGCGGCTACTGCTTCCTGAACAACGCCGCCCTCGTCAGCCAGGCGTTCCTCGACCAGGGCGCCAAGCGCGTGGCCATCCTCGACGTGGACTATCACCACGGCAATGGCACCCAGGACATCTTCTACCGCCGCAACGACGTGCTGTTCGCCTCGATCCACGGCGACCCGCTGGTGGAGTACCCCTATTTCCTCGGCCATGCCGACGAGCACGGCGAAGGCGCCGGTGAAGGCTACAACCACAACTACCCGCTGGCCCACGGCACCGGCTGGGACGGCTGGTCCGCCGCGCTGGAGGACGCCTGCCGCAAGATCGCCGCCTACGCGCCGGACGCGGTGGTGGTCTCCCTGGGCGTGGACACCTACAAGGACGACCCGATCTCCCAGTTCAAGCTGGACAGCCCGGACTACCTGAAGATGGGCGAGCGCATCGCCGCAATGGGCATCCCGACGCTGTTCATCATGGAAGGCGGTTACGCGGTCGAGGCCATCGGCGTCAACGCGGTGAACGTGCTGCAGGGCTTCGAAGGCCGCGCACGTTGACAGCCACAATCGGGCGGACGGGAGTCCGCCCGATTGCATTTTGGCCCGCGAACCTTTGCGCGGGCGCATCACCTGGGGAAGGACATGAACAAGAATAACGCGCTGCGCGGCCTGCTCGCCGCGGCCACCCTCGCCACTGCCTGCACCGCCGGCGCCGCGCCGGAAGTGCGCATCTACAACTGGTTCGACTACATCGGCCCGGATACCCTGAAGGGCTTCCAGGCCGATACCGGCATCAAGCCGCAGTACGACGTCTACGACAGCAATGAAGTGCTGGAGGCCAAGCTGCTCTCCGGCCATTCCGGCTATGACGTGGTGGTGCCCAGCGACGGCTTCCTGCCCAACTACCTGAAGGCCGGTGTGTTCCAGCCGCTGGACAAGAGCCAGCTGCCGAACTGGAAAAACCTCAACCCCGCGCTGCTCAAGGTGCTGGAGAGCAAGGACCCGGGCAACCAGTACGTGATGCCCTACATGTGGGGCACCAACGGCGTCGCCTACAACGTCGACAAGGTCAAGGCCGTGCTCGGCGACAAGGCGCCGCTGGACTCCTGGGACCTGGTGTTCAAGCCCGAGAACCTGGCCAGGCTGAAATCCTGCGGCGTGGCCTTCCTCGACTCGCCCACCGAGGTGATCCCGCAGGTGCTGCACTACCTGGGGCTGTCGCCCAACAGCCGCAATCCCGAGGACTACAAGAAGGCCGAGGCGCTGCTGATGCAACTGCGCCCGAACATCACCTATTTCAGCTCCTCGAAGTTCGTCACCGACCTCGCCAACGGCGACGTCTGCGTGGCCCTGGCCTGGTCCGGCGGCGCGATGCAGGCGGCCAACCGTGCCAAGGAGGCCAAGAACGGTGTCAGGATCGAGTACCGCATTCCCAAGGAGGGCGCGGCGGCCTGGTTCGACGTGCTGGCGATTCCGAAGGACTCGAAGAACGTCGAGCAGGCCCATGCCTTCCTCAACTACCTGCTGCGTCCGGAAGTGGTGGCGCCGATCTCCGACTATGTGGCCTACGCCAACCCCAACCAGGAAGCGGACAAGCTGATCTCGGCGGAGCTGCGCGACAACCCCAACGTCTACCCGACCGCCGAGGTTCAGGCCCGGCTGTACTCGGTGGAGCCGCTGCCGCAGAAGCTGGAGCGCATCCGCACCCGTACCTGGAGCCAGGTGAAGTCGGGCAAGTGATGTCGTTCGCGGCTGGCTGGACAGCGGGTTTCCGTTGGCAGTGAGCTGCCTGGAACTGGAATAATCGGCGGACTTTCATTGCCGCCGATTTTCCCAGGACGCTCCCTTCTCACTGACGAGTCTTGCCATGCACAGTCCGACTGCCGACCGCGCCGCCAACCGGAGGCGCCCATGATTCCCGAACGCAAGAACGCGGATGCCTTCGCCATCCAGACGATGACCGGCCTGTGCGTGATCTGGGGCATCCAGCAGGTTGCGGTGAAGCTGGCGGCGCCGGACATCGCGCCGATCATGCAGGCCTTCGGGCGCAACGCGATCGCCGCCGTGCTGCTGGCGTTGCTGATGTGCTGGCGCGGCGGCTGGGAAGGCCTGCGCCAGGGCACCCTCAAGGGCGGCATGCTGGCCGGGGTGCTGTGCGCCGCGGAGTTCTTCTTCATCGCCCAGGGGCTGGTCTACACCTCCGCCTCGCACATGGCGGTGTTCCTCTACACGGCGCCGATCTTCTCCGCGCTGGCCCTGCATTTCCTGCTGCCCAGCGAGCGTCTGCGGCGCCTGCAGTGGTTGGGCATCGCGGTGTGCTTCGGTGGCATCCTGCTGTGCTTCGGCGGCGGATTCGACCTCGCCGGGATGGACAGCCGCATGTTGCTCGGCGATGCCCTGGGTGTGCTCGCCGGGCTGTCCTGGGGCATGACCACAGTGGCGGTGCGTACGACGCGCCTGTCCGAGGCGCCGCCGAGCCTGACGCTGTTCTACCAGATGTTCGCCGCCGCCCTGTTGTTGCCGCTCACCGCACTGGCGCTGGGCAAGACCCACGAGGTCAGCTTCACCGCCATGAGCGTGGGCAGCGTGCTGTTCCAGGGCGTGGTGGTGTCGTTCTTCAGCTATTTCTGCTGGTTCTGGCTGCTGCGCCGTTACCTGGCGTCGAATCTGTCGGTGTTTTCCTTCATGACGCCGATGTTCGGCATCGCCTTCGGCGTGCTGATCCTGGGCGAACCGCTGAGCCTGAACTTCGTCGGCGGCGCGGTGCTGGTGCTGGCCGGCATCACCCTGGTCAGCAGCGAGCAGTGGATACGCAGCAAGCTGCGTCGATGAGCGGCGGATGTGTCGCGCCGTTGATTCAGGTCAGGCGTCGATCCGGCGCTAACCGATAGGCTTTGTATCAAGGAATGAGTAGCGCGGGCGGAGAGTGGGACGCCGAGCTATTCTTTCCCAGGGCGGCCCATGGTGGTAACGGGCCGCCCGACCCGAATTGGAATGAGGAGGCATCCCATGAAAGTCTGGCTGCAAGGCATCGCGTGGAAACTGGCTGTCACGCTCGGACTGATCGAGCCTCCACGTTTGCAACCCATCCCCATCCGCAGCGACGAACAGCGTCGCCTGATGGAGCAGCGCCGGCGCTACTGATCGCGCCTGCCTACCGCTGAAGAAAAACCCGCCTGATGGCGGGTTTTTTCTTGCCCGTTATTCGTGGGCCTTGAACCAGTCGTCGATCATCGACTTCAGGCGCTCCCCGGAGAAGCTCGGGAAGTGCCCGCCATGCACGGTGCGCACCGGCAGCTCGCGCAGGCGCGCCAGGCTTTTCGCATAGTCGTCGAGGTTGGAGTGGTAGGCGTCCTCGATCAACGGGCCGTCGTAGATGATGTCGCCGGAGAACAGCGTCTTCGTCTCCTCTTCCCACAGGCTGATGCCGCCGGGCGAATGACCGGGCGTGTGCAGCACCTGCAGGCTACGGTCGCCCAGGTCGAGCACATCGCCCTCGTCGATGGTGCGGGTGGCCGGCGCGGCCTTGACCCGGTATTCGGCGTAGCACAGCGGGCAGTCGGGATGGGCGTCGAACATCTCGTCGCCGACGAAGGCGGTGGCCAGGGTGCGCTCGCCGTCGGGGTTGGCGAGGATGTCGGCTTCGGCCGGATGCACCAGGCGTTCGTCGAACTCATGGTGGCCGGCGATGTGGTCGAAGTGGGTGTGGCTGGCGACCGCCAGCAGCGGGCGCTCGGTGAGCCAGGGCAGTTGTTCGCGCAGGCTGACCAGGCCGGAGCCGCTGTCCACCAGCACGTCGCGGTCGCGGCCCTGGATGTGCCACAGGTTGCAGCGATAGAAGGGACGGACGTAGGGCTCGTGGATCAGGCTGACGCCGTCGTAGCAGTGGCGGACTTCGAACCAGCGGTCGCGGGTGACGATTTTCATGGTGTGCGCCTTGAAAGCTGATCGTAGGAGCGGACTTTGTCCGCGATAGCCAAGGTACGGCGATGATCGCGGACAGAGTCCGCTCCTACGGAAATGTCGTGCCGGAGAGGAATACCCCTGACCTATTCCGGCGGCCTAGGGCGTACAACCGTTGGCGGTTGTGCGCCGATACACCGTGTCATTCATTGGCACCAAGGCCAAGCTCGGAGTGCTTGGTGCTCTTGGTAGGAGCGAGCTTGCTCGCGAACAATCCCGAGCTGGGCGGTTCGCGAGCAAGCTCGCTCCTACAGGGGATTACGGCGCGAAAGGCGCCGCTTCCATCACTTCCACGATCAGCGGGCGATCGCTCGGGGCGTTGCGCAGCAGTTCCTGCAAGTGCGCGTGGTCGCGGGCGCGCTCGGCGGCGCAGCCGAAGCCCTTGGCGATGGCGAGGAAGTCCGGGGTGTAGATGTCCACGCCCAGCGGGGTGATGTCGCGGCGTTCCATGTAGCGCTTGATCTCGCCGTAACCGTGGTTGTTCCACAGCAGGACGATGATGCCCACCTGGGCTTCCACGGCGCTGGCCAGTTCGGTCATGGTGAACTGCAGGCCACCGTCGCCCATCAGGCTGATCACCGGGCGGCCCGGCTCGCCGAGCTTGGCGCCGATGGCTGCCGGCAGGCCGTAGCCCAGGGTGCCGTAGCCGGTGGAGGCGTTGAACCAGCGTCGGCCGCCGTCCAGTTCCACCAGATGGTTGCCGCTGTAGACGGTCTGGGTCGAGTCGCCGACGAAGCGCGCGTCGGGCAGCACTTCGAGGATCTTGCCGAACAGCTCGCGATAGTGCGCCCAGCCGCTGAAGTCCTCGGCCAGTTGCGCGCGCACCTTGGCCGCGCGCTGGGCGCCAGGGCTGCCCGCGTCGGCTTCGCGGGCCGGCAGCAGTTCCAGCAGACCGCGCATGGCGGTGCGGGCGTCGGCGTGGATGGCGATGCTCGGTACGTAGTTGCGCATCAGCTGCTGCGGGTCGATGTCGATACGGATCAGCTCGCCGCCGATCTTGAAGTTGCCGTCGAACACCACGTCGTAGTCGGTCTCGCCCAGCTCGGTGCCGATGGCCAGAACCACGTCGGCCTGCTCGGCCAGCTCGCGTACGGGAATCAGCGACTGGTTGCTGCCGATCAGCAGCGGGTGCTCCGGCTGCAGCAGGCCCTTGGCGTTGATGGTCAGCGCGGTCGGCGCATCCAGGGCGATGGCCAGGGCGCGGGCTTCGGCCTGGGCTTCGACGCAGCCGCCACCGAGCAGCAGCAGCGGCTTCTGCGCCTTGGCCAGCTTGGCGGCGGCTTCATGCAGCGGCGAGCGGGCCGGGGCGGGGCGGGCCAGCTGCACGCGCGGGCGCACCTGCATGTGGTCGGCCGGGGCGGTGATGATGTCCAGTGGCAGTTCGATATGCACCGGGCGCGGGCGCTCGCTGTCGAACACGGCGAAGGCGCGGGCCAGCACGGCCGGCAGTTCCTCGACGCTCATCAGGGTGTGGCTGAACGCAGTCACGCCAGCGGTCATGGCGCGCTGGTTGGGCAGCTCGTGCAGGTAGCCGTTGCCGTGGGCCAGGCGCGAGCGTTCGTTGACGCTCGAGATCACCAGCATGGGGATGGAGTCGGCATAGGCCTGGCCCATGGCGGTGAGGATGTTGGTCATGCCCGGGCCGGTGATGATGAAGCACACGCCCGGCTTGCCGGTGACGCGGGCGTAGCCGTCGGCCATGAAGCCGGCGCCCTGTTCGTGGCGCGGGGTGATGTGGCGGATATCGCTGTGGGGCAGGCCGCGGTACAGCTCGACGGTGTGTACGCCGGGGATACCGAAGACGGTGTCCACGCCCCAGGCTTCGAGTTGCTTGACGAGGAATTCGCCGCAGGTGGTCATGGCAGTTTCCTTACAGGGAGAGGTCGTGAAATGAAACGGGGCGCGGTGATCGACTCGCCGCGCCCCATTCTTTGTGTGGTGCTCGATCAGGCTGCGTCGGCGACCGCAACCGGGCGGGGCGACATCAGGCTGACGACGATGAAGCTGACCAGGCCGACGGCCAGACTGTAGTAGATCGGGGTGTTGGCGTCGAAGCCATCCTTGAGCATGAATACCAGGGCGGTGATGAAGCCCAGGGCCATGCTGGTGATGGCGCCGGCGGTGGTGGCGCGCTTCCAGTAGATGGCGCCGATCAGCGGGATCAGCATGCCGCCTACCAGCAGGTTGTAGGCCAGGGTCAGGGCGCTGATCACGTCATTCACGACCAGGGCGATGGCCAGTACCAGCAGACCGGTCAGGGCGGTGAACAGGCGGCTGGTGCCCAGGCTGGATTCCTTGCCGCCGCGCAGCTTGGGCAGCAGGTCTTCGGTGATGGTGGTGGAGGCGGCGAGCAGGCCGGCGCTGGCGGTGGACATCATGGCGGCCAGGGCGGCGGCGATCACCAGGCCACGGATGCCGTCCGGCAGGGCGGACTGGACGATGGCGGCGAAGGCGTTGTTGACGTTGTCCAGGTCAGGCAGCAGCACCTTGGCGCACATGCCGATCAGGGCGCCGACCAGGCCGTAGATCACGCAGTACACGCCCGCGGTGGTGCCGGCGTACTTGGCTACGTTCTCGCTGCGGGCGGTGAACACGCGCTGCCAGATGTCCTGGCCGATCAGGATGCCGAAGAAGTAGATCAGGAAGTAGGTGATGATGGTGTCGTAGCCGATGGTGTGGAAGCTGAAGGCGCTGGCCGGCAGCTTGGCCACCAGCTCATCCCAGCCGCCCACGCGGTACAGGCAGATCGGCAGCAGCACGAACATCAGGCCGACGGTCTTGATGATGAACTGCACGATGTCGGTCAGGGTCAGCGACCACATGCCGCCGATGGTGGAGTACACCACGACCACGCCGCCGCCCAGCAGGACGGAGACCCAGAACGGCAGGCCGAACAGCACCTGCATCACGGTACCGATGGCCAGGGTGGAAACCACGCCGATCATCAGTGCGTAGGCGAACATGATCACTGCCGAAGCCTGGCGGGCCATCGGGTTGTAGCGACGCTCCAGCACCTGGGTCACGGTGAAGATGCGCAGCTTGAGCAGCGGCTTGGCCAGGAACAGGTTCAGCGCGATGATGCCGGCGCCCAGGGCCGCGCACAGCCAGAAGCCGGAGATGCCATGGACATAGCCCAGGCGCACGGTGCCCACGGTGGACGCCCCGCCCAGTACGGTTGCCGCCATGGTGCCCATGTAGAAGGACGGGCCGAGGTTCCGACCGGCCACCAGGAATTCCTCATGGGTCTTGGCGCGGCGCATGCCGTACCAGCCCAGGATCAACATGCCGGCGGCATAGATCAGAACAACGAATATATCCAAGGCCATGATCGGCTCCTCACACTTGCATTGTCATTGTTGCCGCACGCTTGTGGCGTACGGTGATTCACCGGACCGACGGAGGTCGGTCCGATGGGGCTTAGGGGTATTGCTCCGCCTCAGGCTGGCGGTCGATCAGGCGGCTGGTTCGCTGATGTCCAGCACCGGACGATCATGGCTGCCGACCCAGCGCGGGCCTTTGGGGCCATACACGCCCGCTGCTTCCGGGAAGGTCCGCAGCAGGGCGACGTAGAGCACGGCGGCCATGCCGAGGGTGACCGGCAGGCTGATGTCGATGCCGCCGGCCAGGTTGCCCAGGGGGCCTACGAACTGGCCCGGCAGGTTGACGAAGCACAGGCCCAGGGCCGCGCTCGGGATCCATGCGCCCATGCCGCGCCAGTTCCAGCCGTTGTGGAACCAGTAGGCGCCGCCCTGCTGTCCGCGGGTGAACACCTGCAGGTCGTCGGCGTGGTAGAAGCCGCGGCGGATGACCAGACCGAGGATCATGATCACCATCCAGGGGCTGGTGCAGGTGATGATCAGCACGGCGAAGGTGGACACGCTCTGCACCAGGTTGGCGGCGAAGCGGCCGATGAAGATGAAGGCGATGGACAGCACGCCGATCAGCAGGGTGGCCTGCACGCGGTTGAGCAGGCGCGGGAACACGCTGGACATGTCCAGGCCGGTGCCGTACAGCGAGGTGGTGCCGGTGGACATGCCGCCGATCACCGCAATCAGGCACACGGGCAGGAAGAACCAGCTCGGCGAGACCGCCAGCAGGCCGCCGACGTAGTTGTTCTGGGCGATGTAGTCCGGGGCGTTGACGGCCACGATGGTGGCGGTGGCCAGGCCGAACAGGAACGGGATCAGGGTGGCCAGCTGGGCGCAGATCACTGCCAGCATGATGCGCTTCTGCGAGGTTTCGCGCGGGATGTAGCGCGCCCAGTCGCCGAGGAAGGCGCCGAAGGACACAGGGTTGCTCATGGCCAGCAGGGCGGCGCCTATGAAGGCGGCCCAGAAGCCTTCGCTACCCATCTGCACGGTGCCGGCGTAGCTGGCGTCGAAGGGGCCGGAGAAGGCGAACAGGCCGAGCAGGAACAGCAGGCTGGCGGCCCATACGGCGATCTTGTTGACCAGCAGCATGAAGCGGAAGCCGTAGATGCACACGACCAGCACCAGCACGGCGAACAGACCGTAGGCCAGCCCCAGGGTCAGGTCGGTTTCCGGCAGGGCGAACAGGCGCTTGGCACCGCCGATCAGCGCATCGCCCGAACTCCATACGGAGAGAGAGAAGAAGGCGACGGCGGTGAGCAGCGACAGGAACGAACCGACGATCCGCCCGTGCACGCCGAAGTGGGCGCCCGAGGAGACCGCGTTGTTGGTGCCGTTGAGCGGGCCGAACAGGCCCATGGGCGCGAGAATGATCGAACCGACCAGCACGCCGAGGACGATGGCCCAGACGCCGGCCTGGAACGACAGCCCGAACAGAACCGGGAAACTGCCGAGCACGGCGGTGGCGAAGGTGTTGGCGCCACCGAAGATCATGCGGAACAGATCGGTGGGCGTAGCGTTGCGTTCGTGATCCGGGATCTGTTCGACCCCGAATGTCTCGATCGTTGTGATGGCGTGTGCGTTGTTCTTGTTATCCATGACTTCCTCCCGGGATGCCCTGTCTTTATGGCGTCGGAGACGGTGACAGGTGCTCGTGCGTGGCCAGCCAGCGGCCCTGTTTCGGATCACGGCGGAAGACGATGGTCTCCCGTTCGTGGTTCAGGCTCTCCTCTCCCTGGATGCGCAACCGCGTGGCGACGTCGTGGCAGAACACGGCCACATCTTCGCCCTGCAGGCTGACAAAGGTATTGCTGGACTGGCATTCGAGGACTTCGAAGCCGTCGTCACCCAGCCAGCCTTCCCACACCTCGCGGTACGCCGCGCGCGACAGCAGCGGCTGCGGCCAGGTGTGGAAGATGAAGCTGGCGTCTTCGCTGAAGGCCGCGAAGTAGGCCTCGGTGTCGGTGCGCGCGAAGGCTGCCACGAGATCGCGGGCAGCCTCCAGCACCTGTGCTACGCAGGCATCGTTATTCATGTGTTTGCTCGCGCGCTTAGCGGCGCTCTACGCCCGGGAGGATGCAGAGCATTTCGTACAGCAGGTTGGCGCCGAGCAGCGAGGTGTTGCCGGTGGTGTCGTAGGGCGGGGAGACTTCCACCAGGTCGCAACCGATGATGTCCAGGCCCTGGCAGCCACGCACGATTTCCATGGCCTGGATGGTGGTCAGGCCGCCGATTTCCGGGGTGCCGGTGCCGGGCGCCCAGGCCGGGTCGATGCCGTCGATGTCGAAGGACAGGTAAACCGGGCCGCCGCCGACTTTCTCGCGGACTTCGGCCATCAGCGGAGCCAGCGACTTGTGCCAGCACTCTTCGGCCTGCACCACGCGGAAGCCCTGCTTGCGGCTCCAGTTGAAGTCTTCGGCGGTATAGCCCTGGGCGCGCAGGCCGATCTGCACCACGCGGTCGCAGTCGAGCAGGCCTTCTTCCACCGCGCGGCGGAAGGTGGTGCCATGGGCGATCTTCTCGCCGAACATGTGATCGTTGACGTCCGCGTGGGCGTCGATGTGCACCAGGCCGACCTTGCCGTGCTTCTTGTGGATGGCACGCAGGATCGGCAGGGTGATGGTGTGGTCGCCACCCAGGGTCAGCGGGATGATGCCGTGGTCGAGGATGCCATCGTAGGCTTCCTCGATGATGCGCACGGCTTCCAGCAGGTTGAAGGTGTTGATCGCCACGTCACCGATGTCGGCGATGTTCAGCGAGTCGAACGGCGCAGCGCCGGTGGCCATGTTGTACGGACGGATCATCACCGACTCGGCGCGGATTTCGCGCGGCCCGAAACGAGTGCCGGAGCGCAGGGAGGTACCGATATCCAGCGGCACGCCGACGAAGGCGGCGTCGAGCTTGTTGAGCTCTTCGGGGGACTGGATGTGCGGCAGGCGCATCATGGTGGCGATGCCGCCGAAACGCGGCATTTCGTTACCGCCCAGGGGCTGGTGAAGTTTCTTGTCCATGGGGAGGGCCTCAGGCTGATCGCTGTCTTCGTGGAAACAGGCTTGTTGATACTGAGGCCGGATTCTCATCAGGTTGGGTAGTGGGAAAAATCGCTGGCTACAAATAATCACTTCAGAGTTTTCTAAACTTTCCCTGAGCGCTAGACTGCGCCACCTCGTCGCAGGGGTAAGGTTGCCGGGCGCATGGGACCTGATCTGCGGATCGATAGGCAGCTTGCTATCGTTCGTTTCGCTGGTGCAGAAAGTACTGAACTAGAGCGGCTTTGCCGCCGTTTTACGGAGTCCATATGACCGCCAGTGCATTGCCTGACATCAAGCTGCTGCGGATCTTTGCCTGCGTGGTGCGCAGCCAGGGCTTTGCTGCGGCCCAGCAGGAGCTGAACCTGTCGACCTCGGCGATCAGCACCTACATGAGCCAGCTGGAGAACCAGTTGGGCATCGTGCTCTGCCACCGCGGCCGTGGCGGCTTCGGGCTAACCAGCAAAGGTGAGCTGTTCTACCAGGAGACCCTGCGTATCCTCGGCGAACTGGAAGGCTTCGAGCGTTATGCGGCGACCTTGAAAGGTGAGCTGCGTGGCACCCTGAACCTCGGCGTGCTGGACTCCACCGTGAGCGATCCGGCGCTACCACTGGCCGAGGTCATCGGCGCCTTCAGCAGCCTGCACCCGGCGGTGCACCTGCACTTGCAGGTACAAAGTCCTTATGAGCTGCAGCTGGCGGTGCTGGACAACCGCCTGGACCTGGCCATCGGCTCCTTCTTCAGCCGGATGAACGGTCTGGTCTACCAGCCTCTCTATAGAGAGCAGCACTGGCTGTACTGCAGCGACCGTCACCCGCTGTTCGACGGCCGGCGCATTCCCGCCGAGCTGATCACCCAGCAGCGCATGGTCGGCCGTGGCTACTGGAGCCAGGCGGAACTGGCGCGGCACGGCTTCAAGCACAGCGCCGGCACTGTGGAGAGTATGGAGGCGCAGCTGATCCTGATCCTCTCCGGCGGCTACATCGGCTACCTGCCCGAGCACTACGCCCATCCCTGGGTGGAGCAGGGGCGCCTGCGCGCCCTGTTGCCGACCACCTTCGGCTACCAGGCGCCGTTCTCCCTGATCCTGCGCCGTGGCCGCTCCCGCGAGCCGCTGATCCAGAACTTCCGCGACCTGCTGCGGACGCAGCCGAACACGCCATGAGCCGCGTCCGCTGCCCGCGCTGCGAGCGCCCGCTGACGCATTGCCTGTGCGCGCTGGTCCCGCGCCTGGAGAACCGCACCCGCGTGTTGCTGCTGCAGCACCCGAGCGAAGTCGGCCATGCACTGAACACCGCGCGGCTGGCGGCCCTTGGGCTGGCCAATGCGGAATTGCTGGTGGGCGAGGACTTCAGTGGTCTCGACCTGTCTGACTGGGATGCCTGGCTGCTGTTTCCCGGTGAATCCGCTGTCGCGTTGGCCGATCTGGCAGCGCGCCCCCTGGATAAACTACGCCTGCTGGTAGTGCCCGATGGCACCTGGCGCAAGGCGCGCAAGCTGCTGCATCTCAATCCCGGCCTGGCGGCGCTGCCCCGTGTGGCACTGCCCGGCGGGCTGAGCTCCCGCTACCGCTTGCGCAAGGCGCCGGCCGAAGGCGCGCTGTCGACCATCGAGGCGGTGGTGCATGCCCTCGACGCGCTGGATGCGCCGCAGTCCCACACGGAGCTGCTGCGGCCGTTCGAGGCGCTGATCGACGGACAGATCGCCGCGATGGGCGAGGAGACCTTCCTGCGCAACCACGGGCCGCGTTCTTCGCCCTGAGCGTTCTTCTGTAGGAGCGAGCTTGCTCGCGAACAGATCCTCCGGCCACGCGGGCGCCGGGTTGGTTCGCGAGCAAGCTCGCTCCTACGAAAAGCCGGCCGGCGGATTCGCTTACTGCGGTCGACTCGTTATACTGCGCGCCTCATTCCTTTTCGCGAGGTGTTCGTCCGATGCGCAATTGATGCCGCCGTGGTTTCACGGCCCGTTTCCGTCCCAGGTTCCGCCTGGGGGATTTCCGGCATCAATCTGGATGGCATATGACGAGCCCCTTCACCCTGGCGCTGCAAGGCGTCTCTTTCCAATTGCCCAGCGGCGAAGCGCTGCTGAGCGATCTCAACGAAACCTTCGACGACCGCCGTACCGCGCTGGTCGGGCGCAATGGCGTGGGCAAGTCCGTGTTGGCGCGGATCATGGCCGGCCAGTTGCAGCCCAGTGCCGGGCGTTGCCTGAGTTCCGGGCTGGTGCACTACCTGCCGCAGCGCGTCGAGCCGCAGGCGTTTCGCAGCGTGGCGGACCTCGCCGGGGTGCAGCCGCTGCTGGATGCGCTGGCGCGGGTCGAGGCGGGCGGCGTCGATCCCGCCGACTTCGAGCGCCTCGACGGTCACTGGGATATCCATGCGCGCCTGGAGGCCGAGCTGGCCGCCAGCGGGCTCGGGCACCTGGCGCCCGATACGCCGGCCGCACACTTGAGCGGCGGCGAGTGCACGCGAGTGGCGCTGCTCGGTGCCTGGCTCAGCGAGGCGGACTGGCTGATCCTCGACGAGCCGAGCAACCACCTCGACCGCGCCGGGCGCGAAGCGTTGCGCGAGCAGGTGCAGCGCTGGCATGGCGGGCTGATCCTGGTCAGCCATGACCGCCTGCTGCTGGACGACTTGCCGCGCATCGTCGAACTGTCTCCCACCGGATTGCGCAGCTATGCCGGGGGCTACGGCTTTTACCGGGAGGTTCGCGAGCAGGAGCAGGACAATGCGCAGCGCGAATTGCAGCGTCGCAAGCTGGAGCGCGACCGCCAGCAACGGGCCATGCAGGAGCAGCGCGAGCGCCAGGAGCATCGCCAGGCGAAAGGGCGGAAGGATGCCCGCGAGGCCAACCAGGCAAAGATCCTCGTCGACCGGCAGAAGGAGCGCAGCCAGGCCAGCATTGCCCGCCTGAGCACCCAGCATGGCGATCGCCGCGAGCAGTTGGCGCGTGAGGTGCGAGAAGCGTTCGGCCAGTTGCGCGAGGAAGATGGAGTGACGCTCAACGCACCGGACTGCGCGCTGCCCGAGCCGCGCGGCGTGCTGTCTTTGGAGGCATTGCGCTTGCCGTTCGGCAATGCCGCTCCGCTCGATCTGCAACTGGCAGGGCCGCGCCGTGTGGCGGTGATCGGTCGCAATGGCAGCGGCAAGTCGACCTTGCTCAAGGTCATCGCCGGCGAATTGGACCCCGCTTCCGGTTCGTGCGAGCTGAAGGTACGCAGCACCTACCTGGACCAGCATCTGGCTGCGCTCTTGCCCGGACGCTCGGTGCTGGAGCAGTTGCAGGCGCGCAACCGGGCGCTGGATCAGTCCGTGTTGCGCACCCGGCTGGCACAGTTGGGCCTGTCGGCGGCGCGTGTCGATCAGCCCTGCGGGCTGCTTAGCGGCGGCGAGCGATTGAAGGCGGCATTGGCCTGCGAGATCTACGCGGAGCAACCGGCGCAACTGCTCTTGCTGGACGAGCCTGACAACCATCTCGACCTGCCATCCCGTGAGGCGCTGGAGACTCTCCTGCGGCAATACCGGGGCGCGCTGCTGGTGGTCTCCCACGACGATGCCTTCCTGGACCGTCTGGAACTGGAGGCGCGTCTGGAGTGCCTGGACGGCAGTTGGCGCTGGCATCGCGAGTGAGGGCTTTACCCGCCGGGCGGGGCTGGCTAGGATCGACTTCCCTTCCTTCCCGGCTGCCTCTGCCGTGTACCGCCCAGGCGTTGATTCGCGAAGCGGTCATTCATGCTGCCGACGCTCCAACGGCCGCCCTTCGCTGGCGTGCCATTCCTTTTTGATCAGCTGAATCAGGATGATTTCATGCTCATTCGCCAACGCATCGCCGCGGACAATCCGCGCCTGCTCGACATCTGGCTGCGCTCCGTGCGCGCTACCCATCACTTCCTCCAGGCGTCCGATATCGACGCACTATTGCCGCAGGTCCGCGACCTGTACCTGCCCGCCGTCGAGGTCTGGGTGGCGGTGGATAACGACGATCATCCACTGGGTTTCATCGGGCTCAACGAGTGCCATGTGGAGATGCTCTTCATCGACCCCGAGTTGCGCGGACAGGGCATCGGTACCCGGCTGCTCGACTTCGTGCGCGAGTCGCGCGACCCACTGAGTGTCGACGTCAACGAGCAGAACCCTCAGGCGGTGGGGTTCTACCTGCACTACGGCTTCGTCCAGACCGGGCGCTCGCCCACCGACGGTGAAGGGCGGCCGTTCCCGCTGCTGCACATGAGTCTGCCCGACGAGGCATAAGCGGCTCTTCGTACGGCCGAGGCTTAGGGCGTATTAGGTTCCGCGTTATACGCCGATTGACTCTGCTCCCAGCGCACTCCGGGTTCGGCGATGGCGATGGAGTCCGGTGTATCGGCGTACAACCGCGAACGGTTGTACGCCCTACGTGGCGTTCAGGGCCCGGTGTCACCACTGCCGAAACTGATGCTCCGCGCGCCGAGCCTGAGCAGGCTGTCGGCGAACAGGTCGCTGGCGGTGCTGCCGCAGTCCCAGGCGGCTTCCCAGTCTTCCCGGCGGCGCCAGTGCAGGCGGCCGACCAGGCGCTGCGGCTCGCCTTCGGCGTGCAGTTCGCTGGCGAGGTAGCCGGGGCGCAGGTGAAACAGCTGCTGCAGGTGTTCCAGGTAATCACCCAGTTTCGCGGCGATGTGCGCGCGCTGCTGTGGCGTCACGCCAATCTCGATCTGCAGGACGAAGTGCGGGGCGTCGATGCAGGCGTGGATCGGGCTGGGCTGGGTCATGGTTCTTGGCTCCTGTCTTGAACCGAATGCCAGGCGAGGGTAAAACCTCAACTTAAGTTGAGGTCAATAGCCCATGAAGAAATCTTCTCCCTGTTCGATGCACCGCGACCTGAGCGTCGGCGAGCTGGCCAAGCGCGCTGGCGTGGCCGTGTCGGCGCTGCACTTCTACGAAGCCAAGGGGCTGATCGCCAGCACGCGCAATGCCGGCAACCAGCGTCGTTATTCGCGCGATACGCTGCGGCGGGTGGCGGTGATCAAGGTGGCGCAGCGGGTCGGTATCCCGCTGGGCGAGATTGCCGAGGCGCTGGGCTCGCTGCCCACCGGGCACAACCCCACGGCGGCGGACTGGGCGCGGCTGTCGGCGCGCTGGCGGGATGATCTGAATGAGCGGATCGAGAAGCTGCTGCTGTTACGCGATCAGCTCGATGGCTGCATTGGTTGCGGATGTCTGTCGATGGAGGCGTGCCCACTGCGCAATCCGGGGGACCGGTTGGCGGAGGAGGGGCCGGGGGCGCACTGGCGGGGGAAGAACTGAAGAGCCCCTCTCCCTGAAGGGAGAGGGGACCGTTCGGAGTGAGGTGATTCCACATAGCTCGCCGGACGCTTTGGGTGGAGGGAGCATCATTCTTCCAGCCGGCACGAATAGCTCCCTCTCCCTTCAGGGAGAGGGCTGGGGAGAGGGTAAGCCCCAGCTCTGAAGTCCCTGGACAAACTCACCGCTCCCGCAACGCCTCCCAACGCGCCTTCAGCACCGGCTTGAGAATGTAATCCAGCACGCTCTTCTCGCCGGTGATGATGTCCACCGTCGCCACCATGCCGGGGATGATCAGCAGTGGCTTGGCGTCGGTGCCCAGGTGGTTCTTGTCGGTACGCACCTGGATCAGATAGAAGCTGTTGCCCTTGTCGTCGGTGATGGTGTCGGCGCTGATCAGTTCCAGCTTGGCCTTGAGTCCGCCGTAGATGGTGTAGTCGTAGGCGGTGAATTTCACAGTCGCCGGCTGGCCGGGATGGAGGAAGGCGATGTCCTGCGGACGCACCCGCGCCTCCACCAGCAGGTTGTCCTCCAACGGAACGATCTCCACCATGTCGCTGCCGGGCTGCACCACGCCGCCGATGGTATTGACCTTGAGCTGCTTGACGATGCCGCGCATGGGCGAGACCACCAGGGTGCGGTTGACCTTGTCGTCGATGGCGCGGCTGGTGGCGGTGAGTTTGTTGAAGTCGGTGCGGACCTCGTTGAGCTCCTTCAGCGCGTCGCTGCGAAAGCCCAGTTTCGATTCCTCGATCTTGCGCTGGATTTCGTTCACCGCCGCCTCGGCGCGGGGGATGGCCAGGCTGGTGGCGTTGAGGTCGCCGCTGATCTCCACGGCGCTGCGGCGCAGGCGCAGCAGCTCCACCGGGGAGACCGCGCCGCTCTTCACCAGCGGCTCGGACATGTTGATCTCCTGCTGCACCAGGCCGAGGCTGGAGCGGTATTGCTGCGCCTTGGCGCGGAACTCCTGAAGTTCCTGGCTCTTCTGCCGCAGCTGTTCCTGGAGGATGTTCTGCTCGCTGTTCTGTCGCTGCTGGCGGGTCTGGTAGAGGGCCAACTGGTCTTCCACCACCTGCGGCGCGTCTTTCTTCAGCTCATCGGTGAATACCGGCTCGCGGCCTTCGGCTTCCGCGCTCAGACGTTCCACGCGGGCTTCCAGGGAGTTGCGGTCGGCCTCGGTCTCGCCCTTGTTGGAGGCGAAGCGGGTATCGTCCAGGCGCAGCAGCGGCTGGTTCTTCTCCACCACCTGGCCTTCGCGGACGAAGATCTCCGAGACGATGCCGCCTTCCAGGTTCTGGATGGTCTGCACCTTGGAGGAGGGGATGGCCTTGCCTTCGCCCTTGGTCACTTCTTCTATATCGGCGAAGTAGGCCCAGGTGATGGCCGCCACCAGCAGGCCGAGCGCCGCCCAGAGGGTGATGCGGGTGGCGTTGGGCGAGTCTTCCAGCAGCGTACCCTGGACCTCCGGCATGAACTCTGTGTCGCGGGCGCCGTTGCCGCCCAGGTAGTCGCGGATCGATTGGGAGAACTGCATGGCGATTACCCCGCTGCCGGGCCGACGTGGCCCTTGCGCAATGCTTCGATGACCGCGTCTTTCGGGCCGTCGGCGACGATGCGGCCGCTGTCGAGCACCAGCAGGCGGTCGACCAGGCTGAGCATCGAGGTGCGGTGGGTGACCAGCAGCAGGGTCTTGTCGCGGCAGGCTTCGTGCAGGCGCTTGCGCAGGATCTCCTCGCTGCTGTTGTCCATTGCGCTGGTGGGTTCGTCGAGCAGCAGGATCGGCGGGTCGAGCAGCAGTGCGCGGGCCATCAGCACGGCCTGGCGCTGGCCGCCGGAGAGCAGCTGGCCGCGCTCGCCCACCGGACGGTCGAAGCCCAGCGGGTGCTGCCGGGCCAGCTCGCTGACGCCGCTCAATTCGGCCACTTCCAGCATCCGCGCGTCGCTGATGTAGCGCGCGCCGAGGGTCAGGTTGTCGCGCAGGCTGCCGGCCAGCAGTGGCAGGTCATGGGCGACGTAGCCGATCTGCTGGCGCAGGTCGGCGACGTCGATCTGCCGCAGGTCCAGGCCGTCGAGCAGGATCTGTCCTTCGTCGGGTTGGTAGAAGCCCATCAGCAGACGGCCGAAGGTGCTCTTGCCGGAGCCGCTCTTGCCGATGATGCCGACCTTCTCCCCGGGAGCCAGGCGCAGGCTGATGTGGTTCAGCGCCGGGGTGTTCTGGCCCTGGTAGCTGAAGCTGAGCTGGCGGACCTCCAGGGCGCCGTGCAGTTGCGTGCGCTCCAGCGGACGCTGGCGCGGCTGGCGCTCCTGCGGCAGGGCCATCAGCGCGTCGGTGCTGGTCATGGTCAGACGCGCCTGCTGGTAACGGGTGATCAGCCCGGCGATCTGCCCGAGCGGGGCGAGCACCCGGCTGTTGAGCATGTAGCTGGCGACCAGCGCACCGACGCTGAGGTTGCCGTCGAGGATGCTGTAGACCCCCGCGCAGATCATCGCCATGCCGGCGAACTGCTGCAGGAACAGGGTGCCGTTGGTGGCCAGCGCGGAGAGGAAGCGGGCGTGGTTGTCCAGGCGGGCGAGGGCGCCGTGGGTGCTTTCCCAGCGATACTGGCGCTCGCTCTCGGCGCCGCAGGCCTTGAGGGTTTCCAGGCCGCCCAGGGTTTCGATCAGCAGCGCCTGGCGCTCGGCGCCCAGGGTCAGGCTCTTCTGCACCGTGTCGCGCAGGCGGCTCTGGATGATCAGGGCGAAGACGATGGTGATGGGGAAGGCCAGCAGCGGGATCGCGATGAGCCAGCCACCGAGCAGGCCGATCACCAGGATCATCAGCAGCGAGAAGGGCAGGTCGATCAGGCTGGTCAGGGTCAGGGCGGTGAGGAATTCGCGCAGGCCCTGGAAGTCGTGGATGCTCTGGGCGAAGCCGCCGACGGTTTCCGGCTTGGCGACCATCGACATGCCGGTGATGCGTTCGAACAGGGTCGCCGACAGCACCACGTCGGTCTTCTTGCCAGCCATGTCCAGCAGGTTGGAGCGCAGCACCCGCAGCAGCAGCTCGAACAGCGTTCCCAGCAGCAGGCCGGCGGCCAGGACCCAGAGGGTCGAGAGCGCCTGGTTGGGCACGACGCGGTCGTAGGTCTGCATGACGAACAGCGGCACCAGCATGCCCAGCAGGTTGATCAGCAGGCTGGCCACCAGCGCGTCGGTGTAGAGCCAGCGTGATAACCCGAGGGTGTCACGGAACCAGGCTTCCACCCGCGGCACCAGCGGTTTGCGCGCGGCTTCCAGTTCGTGGCGCGGGCGGGCGAACAGGGCCTGGCCGCTGTACTGGGCGGCCAGTTCTTCGGCGCTGACGGACTGCTCGCCACCTTCGGTCTCGCAGGGCAGGATCAGCGCCTGGCCGTCGTCGCGCCATTGGCGCAGCACGGCGCTGCGGCCGTCGTTGAGCAGCAGCAGTACCGGCAGGTTGAGGTTGGAGATGCTCTTCAGTTCACGGCGCAGCAGGCGGCCCTGCAGCCCGGCGCGAGCCGCCGCACGGGGCAGCAGGCTGGCGGACAGGCGCTGGTCGGGCAGGGGCAGGCCGGCCGACAGGCTGTTGCGGCTGACCGCGCAGCCGTGCAGGCGGCAGAGGATCAGCAGGCCGTCGAGCAGAGGGTCGTCATGGCTCAGGCGTGGGTCGCCGGGCGCGGGGGCGCCGCGCTCCTGGATGATCATGGTCACGCTACTTCCTCCCGGGCCGGGTCACCGCCGGCCACCCCCCGCGGGATGCCCGGCCTGCGCCGCACGACGGTTCCGTGCCCTCTGTCGTATCGCCTTACGACCGTCACCCCGTGGCCGGATGGCACGGGGTACGGAGGACGGTCGGGTGCGACTTTCTTATTTCAGATCAGGCAGGCGTGCCTCGTTCTTCACATCCGTGAGGGCCACGGATTCGTGCGGCGCCACCACGTGCTGGGACTTGAGCAGGTAACCCATGCTGGCGAGTACGCGGTACATCGAGTATTCCTCGGTGTAGCGGACCTCGGTATAGCGGCGGTTGGCGGTGAACAGTTCGTTCTCGCTGTCCAGCAGGTCGAGCAGGGTGCGCTGGCCGAGGGTGAACTGCTGCTGGTACGCCTCGCGCACCTTGCGGGTGTAGTCGGCGTATTCGCGGGCCGGCTGGGTCTGCTTCTTGGCGTTCTCCATCGCGTCCCAGGCCAGCGAGAGGTTCTCGTTGATCAGGCGCAGGGCGTTGTTGCGGATGTCCTGGGCCTCGTTGATCTCGTGCGAGGTAGCGTTCAGGTGGGCCTTGTCGCGCATCCCGTTGAACAGGTTGTAGCGCATCACCACTTGGGCTTGCCACTGGTTGAAGTGGCCTTCCTCGCCGTCGATGTTGTTGTTGGCGCTCTTGGCCAGTTCGGCGTCGAAGCGCGGGTAGAAGGGCGCCTTGGCAGCCTCGTACTGGGCTTCGGCGGCATTTACGTCGGCCTGGGCGGATTTGAGCAGCGGGTTGTCGCTAAGCATGTTCTGCCGGGCGGCCAGCAGGTCCGGCGGCACCTCGGCCTTGACGGTGGAAGGGGCCTCCAGCTGGTCCGGCATCCGTCCGGTGGCGCTATAGAAGCTGGCTTCGGCATCGGCCAGATTCACCTCTTCGGTGTAGAGGTTGTTCTGCGCCAGGGCCAGACGGGCGATGGCCTGATCGTTGTCGGCGGTGCTGCCGACGCCACGCTCGCTGCGCAGGCGGATCTGGTCACCGATGCGTTCGTGGGCCTGCAGGTTGTTCTTCGCCAGGGCCACCATCTCGCGGCGCTTGAGCACGTCGAGGTAGACCTCGACGGTGCGCAGGGCGGCGTTCTCCGAGGTGCCTAGGATACGGAAGGCCTTGGAGTTGACGTTGGCCTCGTTACGCTTGACCTCGTTGGGAGTGCCGAAGCCGTCGAACAGCATCTGCCGCAGGCGGATCTCGGACTCGCCGCGGGTCAGGGTTTCGTCATTGTGATCGCCGAGGGCGCGGGTGGAGGGGCTGTCGGTGTTCTCCCGGCCGTAGCCGAGCAGAAGGTCGACGGTTGGCAGATAGCCGCCCCTGGCAAACTTCAGTTCCTCGTCCGCAGTCAGGCGGCTGTTCACGCTCTGGCTGATTTCCGGGTGGTATTGCAGTGTGCTTTGTATAGCCTCGGTCAGCGTCATGGCCTGCCCATGGGCGCATGATGCCGCGATAAATACACCGCTCCATAGTGCCGCGTTACGACTGCGCATGGCTTTGCTCCTGGTGTTCTCTTTACCTGTGATGCTCTTTGAGTCGCCAATTTTTTGGCTTTTTTCTCTTATCAAGCGTTTCACGCCTGTAACATCACAGCTAAGAACAACTTTCCAGACAGCTCAGAAGAATTTTTCACAAGACTTATTCAGAAAAAATCTTATGAGACATCTGAAAAGCAGCACATTGTTTAAGCCTGCAAGCCCCGGTATTTCCCGGGTATGGGCGAGGACGGTGCTTGCAATAGAAGCCAGGTACGGTTTGGAGCAGTTAGGGCGGGGACTACGGCAGAAGGACACGAAAAAGCGTCGTCAGAGTGACAAAAAAATGTCGCTGGCTTTTTGATGCTGAGACGCCACCAGTCCTTTTCGCCACCTTCGCAACTTTCTTCGCGCATCCGAATACACAAGCGTGCCTTGGCCTGTTTCGGATAGCTGCATGCCGGTGGAACCGGTTCAGGCAGTGGAGCGGAGGAAGGACTCATGGCTACGTTGATGGGTGTCGTCAGTAAAGTGGTCGGCGAAGTGTTTGCGGTAGCCGCCGATGGATCGCGTCGTCCTTTGAGCCAGGGAGACAAGGTGTTCGTTGGTGAACAGCTGGTCACCGGTGCCCATGGCTCAGTGGTACTGAAAATCGCCGGAGGGGGTGAAATCACCCTCGGGCGTGACAGCTCCCTTCCCATGACCGCGCAGTTGCAGTCCGCCGCCCACCACTCGCAGGACGGCCAGCAACAGGCTGTCACCCAGCAGCCCGCGACACCGACCAAGCAGGACATCACTGACGTGAAGGCCCTGCAAGCGGCAATCGCCGCCGGCGTGGACCCGACCAAGGCAGCCGAAGCCACCGCCGCCGGCCCGAGTGCCGGTACTGCCGGCGGAGCCAATGGGCAGCCGGGCGGTGGGCACTCCTTCGTGCTCCTGACCGAGGTTGCCGGGCATGTCGGCCCGGAGATCGGCTTCCCTACCGGTCCGCTCACCTGGGGCCCATTGTTCCCGCAAGACCGCGTTGCCGCGCCACTCGATGAGGCAGCCAGCTCCGGTCCCGGTGCCATCAGTATCGGCGAAAATGCCCTGGGCGGCCCCGGCGGCGCTACGCTGGGCGGCAGCCTGAACTACGACTTCGGCACCAATGGCGCCGGCGGCTTCACCTGGGGGACGGCCGGCCTGCCCAACCTGACGTCCGGCGGCGTGCCGCTGACCTACACCGTCAGCGCCGATGGCCATACGCTCACCGCCAGTGCCAACGGCACTCCGGTGTTCACCCTGACGCTGACCAACATCAACACCGGCGCCTTCGAACTCAACCTGCTGCAGCCGGTGGACCATCCGGGGGCGGGGCAGGACACCCTGACTCTCAACGTGCCCTACACCATCACTGACGGTACCGGGGGCACCAGCACCAGCAACCTGGCCGTCGGCATCGTCGATGCCTTGCCGAGTGCCGCGCTTGCCGCCAACGGTGGGGTGGACGGCGCGTTGCTGACCCATGACGCCGCCACCCTGGGGGCTGATTCCGATAGCAGCAGCGCCGACTTCAGCGCGGCCTTCCAGGTCAACGCCAGCTACGGCGCCGATGGCGCCGGCAGCACCGTGCTGAGCTACAGCCTCCAGCTGGTCGGTGCCGACGGCAGCAACTCTGGATTGACCAGCGGTGGTGCGGCGATCTTCCTGCACAGCGTCGGTGGCGTCATCGTGGCCTCCACTTCCGCCAGCGCGGCCGGCATCACCGCGGAGAACACCATCTTCTCGCTGTCGGTGAACGGCAGCACCGGCGTGGTCACCCTGACCCAGTTCAGCGCGATCGATCATGCGCTGCCGGGCAGCGATGGCAACTTCGCCGGGCAGAGCGCAGTGCTCGACCTGGGCCTGGTGCAACTGCAGGGCACCCTGGTGGTCACCGACCGTGACGGCGACACCGCTACCTCCTCCAGTACGCTGGACCTGGGTGGTCGCGTCAGCTTCGCCGATGATGGTCCGAGCATTGCAATCGGCCTTGGCGAGGGGCAGGTGGGCTCCCTGGTTACCCATGACGCGCTGACCATCGGTAGCGCCTCCGACACTGCGACGACCGACTTCTCCGGTGCCTTCACCATCACCCAGCAAAACGCAGGTGCTGACACTCCTGCCTCGGCAGTGAGCTGGACCTACGCCGTACACCTGGACGTGGCGGGCGGCACCGCTTCCGGTCTGAGCAGCGGTGGCCAGACCATCTACCTGTACCAGATCGGCAATCAGGTGGTGGGCAGCACGGCGAGCACTCAGGCTGGCGTGACCGCCGGCAACACCGTGTTCGGCCTGAGCGTCGACGGCAGCGGCAAGGTGACCCTGACCCAGTACGCCGAACTCGATCATCCCAAGCCGGGCAGTGACCAGCAGATCTCCCTGGGCAGCGACCTGGTGAGCCTGCAGGGTACCGCGAGCATCACCGACTTCGATGGCGACAAGGCCACCTCCACGGCGAGCCTGGACCTCGGCGGCAAGGTGACCTTCGATGACGACCGCCCAAGCATTGGCGTTGGCGTCAATGGTGCGCAGGCGGGGGCTCTGGAGACCCATGATGCGCTGACCATCGGAGGCGCTTTCGACAGTTCTACGGCCAACTTCTCCGGCGTCTTCACCATTACCCAGCAAAATGCCGGCGCCGATACCCCGGCCTCGGCAGTGAGCTGGACTTATGCCATGCACCTGGACGTGGCGGGCGGCACCGCTTCCGGCCTGAGCAGCGGTGGCCAGACCATCTACCTGTACCAGATCGGCAATCAGGTGGTGGGCAGCACGGCCAGCACTCAGGGTGCCGTGACCGCCGGCAACACCGTGTTCGGCCTCAGCGTCGACGGCAGCGGCAAGGTCACCCTGACCCAGTACGCCGAGCTCGATCATCCCAAGCCGGGCAGTGACCAGCAGATCTCCCTGGGCAGCGACCTGGTGAGCCTGCAGGGTACCGCGAGCATCACCGACTTCGACGGTGACAAGGCCACTTCCACCGCCAGCCTCGACCTGGGCGGCAAGGTGACCTTCAATGACGATGGTCCGAGCATCAGTGTGGGCCTCGGCAATGCCGAGATCGGTAACCTGGAAACCCATGATCACCTGACCATCGGTAACGCCTCCGACACTGCGACGACCGACTTCTCCGGTGCCTTCACCATCACCCAGCAAAACGCGGGTGCTGACACTCCTGCCTCGGCGGTGAGCTGGACCTACGCCGTGCACCTGGACGTGGCGGGCGGCACCGCTTCCGGCCTGACCAGCGGCGGCCAGACCATCTACCTGTACCAGATCGGCAATCAGGTGGTGGGCAGTACGGCCAGCACTCAGGGCGCCGTGACCGCTGGCAATACCGTGTTCGGCCTCAGCGTCGACGGTAGCGGCAAGGTCACCCTGACCCAGTACGCCGAGCTCGATCATCCCAAGCCGGGCAGTGACCAGCAGATCTCCCTGGGCAGCGACCTGGTGAGCCTGCAGGGTACCGCGAGCATCACCGACTTCGACGGTGACAAGGCCACTTCCACCGCCAGTCTCGACCTGGGCGGCAAGGTCACCTTCGACGACGATGGTCCGAGCATCAGCGTGGGTCTCAGCAATGCCCAGGTCGGCGGTCTGGAAACCCAGGATCACCTGACCATCGGTAACGCCTCCGACAGCGATACAACCGATTTCTCCGGTGCCTTCACCATCACCCAGCAGAGCAGCGGTGCCGATACTCCGGCCTCGGCGGTGAGCTGGACCTATGCCGTGCACCTGGACGTGGCGGGCGGCACCGCTTCCGGCCTGAGCAGCGGTGGCCAGACCATCTACCTGTACCAGATCGGCAATCAGGTGGTGGGCAGCACGGCGAGCACTCAGGCTGGCGTGACCGCCGGCAACACCGTGTTCGGCTTGAGCGTCGACGGCAGCGGCAAGGTCACCCTGACCCAGTACGCCGAGCTCGATCATCCCAAGCCGGGCAGTGACCAGCAGATCTCCCTGGGCAGCGACCTGGTGAGCCTGCAGGGCACCGCCAGCATCACCGACTTCGACGGTGACAAGGCCACTTCCACCGCCAGTCTCGACCTGGGCGGCAAGGTGACCTTCAACGATGATGGTCCGAGCATTACCGCCGATCTCAGCGGCGCCCAGATCGCTGGCCTGGAAACCCATGACGCGCTGACTATCGGCGATGCCTCCGACCACGACACGGTGGACTTCTCCGGCGCCTTCACGGTCACCCAGCAGAGCAGCGGCGCCGATACCCCGGCCTCGGCGGTGAGCTGGACCTATGCCATGCACCTGGACGTGGCGAGCGGCACCGCTTCCGGCCTGAGCAGCGGCGGCCAGACCATCTACCTGTACCAGATCGGCAATCAGGTGGTGGGCAGCACGGCGAGCACTCAGGCTGGCGTGACCGCCGGCAACACCGTGTTCGGCCTCAGCGTCGATGGCAGCGGCAAGGTCACCCTGACCCAGTACGCCGAGCTCGATCATCCCAAGCCGGGCAGTGACCAGCAGATCTCCCTGGGCAGCGACCTGGTGAGCCTGCAGGGCACCGCCAGCATCACCGACTTCGACGGCGACAAGGCCACTTCCACCGCCAGTCTCGACCTGGGCGGCAAGGTGACCTTCAACGACGATGGTCCGAGCATCAGCGTGGGGCTCAGCAATGCCGAGATCGGTAACCTGGAAACCCAGGATCACCTGACCATCGGTAATGCCTCCGACAGCGATACAACCGATTTCTCCGCTGCCTTCACCATCAACCAGCAAAACGCGGGTGCTGACACTCCTGCCTCGGCAGTGAGCTGGACCTACGCCGTGCACCTGGACGTGGCGGGGGGCACCGCTTCCGGTCTGAGCAGCGGTGGCCAGGCCATCTTCCTGTACCAAGTTGGCACGCAGGTGGTGGGCAGCACCTCCAGCACCTTGGCTGGTGTGACCCCTGGCAACACCGTGTTCGGCTTGAGCGTCGACGGCAGCGGCAAGGTCACCCTGACCCAGTACGCTGCTATCGATCATACCCAGCCCGATCATGATCAACAGGTCTCCCTGGGCAGCGACCTGGTGAGTCTGCAGGGCACCGCGAGCATCACCGACTTCGACGGTGACAAGGCCACCTCCACTACCAGTCTCGATCTGGGCGGCAAGGTCACCTTCGACGACGATACCCCGAGCAGCAACATCAGCCTCAGCGATGCTCAGGTCGGCAGTCTGGAAACCCATGACGCGCTGACTATCGGCGATGCCTCCGACCACGATACGGTGGACTTCTCCGGTGCCTTCGTCATCACCCAGGAAATCGCTGGCGCCGACATCCCTGCCTCGGCAGTGAGCTGGACCTATGCCATGCACCTGGACGTGGCGGGCGGCACCGCTTCCGGCCTGAGCAGCGGCGGCCAGACCATCTACCTGTACCAGATCGGCAATCAGGTAGTGGGCAGCACGGCGAGCACTCAGGCTGGCGTGACCGCCGGCAACACCGTGTTCGGCCTCAGCGTCGACGGCAGCGGCAAGGTCACCCTGACCCAGTACGCCGAACTCGATCATCCCAAGCCGGGCAGTGACCAGCAGATATCCCTGGGCAGCGACCTGGTGAGCCTGCAGGGCACCGCGAGCATCACCGACTTCGACGGTGACAAGGCCACCTCCACCGCCAGTCTCGACCTGGGCGGCAAGGTCACCTTCGATGACGATGGCCCGAGCATCAGCATTGGTTTGAGCAACGCTCAGATCGATGCACTGGAGACCCATGATGCCCTGACCATCGGTGCCAATGCCGACCACGATACGGTGGACTTCTCCGGTGCCTTTACCGTCACCCAGCAAAATGCCGGCGCCGATACCCCGGCCTCGGCAGTGAGCTGGACTTATGCCATGCACCTGGACGTGGCGGGCGGCACCGCTTCCGGCCTGACCAGCGGCGGCCAGACCATCTACCTGTACCAGATCGGCAATCAGGTGGTGGGCAGTACGGCCAGCACTCAGGGCGCCGTGACCGCTGGCAATACCGTGTTCGGCCTCAGCGTCGACGGTAGCGGCAAGGTCACCCTGACCCAGTACGCCGAGCTCGATCATCCCAAGCCGGGCAGTGACCAGCAGATCTCCCTGGGCAGCGACCTGGTGAGCCTGCAGGGTACCGCGAGCATCACCGACTTCGACGGTGACAAGGCCACTTCCACCGCCAGTCTCGACCTGGGCGGCAAGGTCACCTTCGACGACGATGGTCCGAGCATCAGCGTGGGTCTCAGCAATGCCCAGGTCGGCGGTCTGGAAACCCAGGATCACCTGACCATCGGTAACGCCTCCGACAGCGATACAACCGATTTCTCCGGTGCCTTCACCATCACCCAGCAGAGCAGCGGTGCCGATACTCCGGCCTCGGCGGTGAGCTGGACCTATGCCGTGCACCTGGACGTGGCGGGCGGCACCGCTTCCGGCCTGAGCAGCGGTGGCCAGACCATCTACCTGTACCAGATCGGCAATCAGGTGGTGGGCAGCACGGCGAGCACTCAGGCTGGCGTGACCGCCGGCAACACCGTGTTCGGCTTGAGCGTCGACGGCAGCGGCAAGGTCACCCTGACCCAGTACGCCGAGCTCGATCATCCCAAGCCGGGCAGTGACCAGCAGATCTCCCTGGGCAGCGATTTGGTGAGCTTGCAGGGGACCGCGAGCATCACCGACTTCGACGGTGACAAGGCGACCTCTACCACCAGTCTCGACCTGGGTGGCAAGGTCACCTTCGACGACGATGGCCCGAGCATCAGCGTTGGTTTGAGCAACGCTCAGATCGATGCGCTGGAGACCCATGATGCCCTGACCATCGGTGCCAATGCCGACCACGATACGGTGGACTTCTCCGGTGCCTTTACCGTCACCCAGCAAAATGCCGGCGCCGATACCCCGGCCTCGGCAGTGAGCTGGACTTATGCCATGCACCTGGACGTGGCGGGCGGCACCGCTTCCGGTCTGAGCAGCGGTGGCCAGACCATCTACCTGTACCAGATCGGCAATCAGGTGGTGGGCAGCACGGCGAGCACTCAGGGCGCCGTGACCGCCGGCAACACCGTGTTCGGCTTGAGCGTCGACGGCAGCGGCAAGGTCACCCTGACCCAGTACGCCGAGCTCGATCATCCCAAGCCGGGCAGTGACCAGCAGATCTCCCTGGGCAGCGATTTGGTGAGCTTGCAGGGGACCGCGAGCATCACCGACTTCGACGGTGACAAGGCGACCTCTACCACCAGTCTCGACCTGGGTGGCAAGGTCACCTTCGACGACGATGGCCCGAGCATCAGCGTTGGTTTGAGCAACGCTCAGATCGATGCGCTGGAGACCCATGATGCCCTGACCATCGGTGCCAATGCCGACCACGATACGGTGGACTTCTCCGGTGCCTTTACCGTCACCCAGCAAAATGCCGGCGCCGATACCCCGGCCTCGGCAGTGAGCTGGACTTATGCCATGCACCTGGACGTGGCGGGCGGCACCGCTTCCGGTCTGAGCAGCGGTGGCCAGACCATCTACCTGTACCAGATCGGCAATCAGGTGGTGGGCAGCACGGCGAGCACTCAGGGCGCCGTGACCGCCGGCAACACCGTGTTCGGCCTGAGCGTCGACGGCAGCGGCAAGGTCACCCTGACCCAGTACGCCGAGCTCGATCATCCCAAGCCGGGCAGTGACCAGCAGATCTCCCTGGGCAGCGATTTGGTGAGCTTGCAGGGGACCGCGAGCATCACCGACTTCGACGGTGACAAGGCGACCTCTACCACCAGTCTCGACCTGGGCGGCAAGGTCACCTTCGATGACGATGGCCCGAGCATCAGCGTTGGTTTGAGCAACGCTCAGATCGATGCGCTGGAGACCCATGATGCCCTGACCATCGGTGTCAATGCCGACCACGATACGGCCGATTTCTCCGGTGCCTTTACCGTCACCCAGCAAAATGCCGGTGCCGATACCCCGGCCTCGGCGGTGAGCTGGACCTACGCACTGCAATTGAGTGCAGGCGTGACGCAGGGGAGTTTCTCCGGGCTGAGCAGCGGCGGCGCGGCAATTTACCTCTACACCATCGGCGGCCAGGTCGTCGGCAGCACCGCCAATAGCCTGGGGGCGGTGAGCGCCGGCAATACCGTCTTCTCGCTCTCGGCGAACAGTAGTACCGGGGTAGTCACCCTGACCCAGAACAGTGCGATCGACCATGCGCTGCCGGGCAGCGACAGCAACTATGACAGCCAACAGGCCGTGCTCAATACGGGCCTGGTGCAGTTGCACGGTACCGCCAGCATCACCGACTTCGACGGTGACACCTCCACCTCCTCGACCAACCTTGATCTTGGCGGCAAAGTGGCCTTCGCTGACGACGGCCCTGTGGTGAGCCAACCGCTCACCCAGAACGTCTTCGATGCCAAGGGCTTCCACCTGGAGGGCATCCTGGATGTCAACTTCGGTGCCGACGGTCGTGGAGGCTTCGATCTGAGCGGTAATACGGCACCCAGTGGACTGCACTATGTGGTCACCAGCCTGGCGGGGGGCGGCTCCCTGCTGACCGCCCTGGACGGTGACAACCAGCCGTTCTTCACGCTCCAGATCAACAGCAACGGCACCTACAGCTTCGATGTGGTCAACTCGCGGCCGACTGCCGAGGTGGGGTACGACCTGACCACGATCAATGCCAGCGGGCCGGCACCTTCGTTCACCTTGACGTCGTCCGGACTCAGCGCAACCTTCACCACCACCGCCGGTCACCTGGTGAACCCGTCAACCAACGGCATGGGGATCGACAACAACACGATCGATACCGGTGAGAGCCTCAAGATCGCCTTCAGCGATACTGTCTATAACGCGAGCTTCAAGGTTCAGAAGCTCTCGTCCGGGGACACTCTCACCTGGAGCGTGCTGAGTGCGGCCGGGGCGCTACTGGCCAGCGGTACCTTCGTACCTCCGGCGGGTACCGGCGAGAGCGCCTCCACGACCTGGAACCTGCTGAGTAATGGGCACTTCATCACCGGTTCGGCCGCCCAGTTGGCGGAGAGCGGCTTCAGCACGGTGGTACTGGGCAGTAGCGATGGCGATTACCGGGTCCTGACCCTTTCCGCCGATCGCGCCGTGCTGCCGCCGGACCTGGCGCTCAACTTCGGCGTTGTCGTGACTGACGGCGATGGCGACCATGCCAACCTGAATCTTGGCCTGGAAATGAACACCCCGACACTGCTGGTGGTGGGCAGCAATGCCGACGACAGCGGCTCCTCGACGACCCAGCACACCATTCCGAACCCGACCGATGCCGACAAGAGCGGCGATATCGCGGGCGGCAACGGCAGCGATGTGCTGGTGGGGGACAAGGGCGGTGTTGCGCAGCCGGTCGGGAATGACCATCTGGTGGGCGGTGCCGGCAACGACATTCTCTTCGGTGACTCCATCAACACCGACAACCTGAGCTGGGCGGGCCATGCCGCGGGCACGCACAACGGTGCCGGCCTCCAGGGGCTGGTGGACTATCTGACCGCCACCAACGGTGGAACGGCGCCTTCCACCGGGCAACTGCTCAACTACATCGCCGCCCATGCCCAGGAGCTCAATGTCGCCGGCGATCCCCGTGGCGGCAATGACATCCTCGAAGGCGGGGCCGGCAATGACCTGATGTTCGGCCAGGGTGGCAACGACAAGCTGATCGGAGGCCCCGGCGACGACATCATGTTCGGCGGTACCGGCGCGGATGAGTTCGTCTGGAAGGCAGGGGACACCGGTCACGATGTGATCAAGGACTTCAGCATCGCCGAAGGCGACACGCTGAACCTGACCGACTTGTTGCAGGGAGAGGCCGCCACGGCTTCGTCCTTGGCGCATTACCTGAACTTCACGGTGACCTCCGGCACCACCAGCATCGGCGTCATGCCCACCGGCACCGGCCCGGTGACCCAGACCATCGACCTGGCCAACGTCGACCTGTCCGCCAAGTACGCCGGCCATGCGGGCAATGGCGTGCTCTCGGCGGGCGATACCCAGCAGGTGCTCAACGGCCTGCTCGGCGATCACGTGATCAAGACCGATACCGTCTGACCGCTGTCGCTTCACCCCTGAAACCGCCGCCTCCGGGCGGCGGTTTCGTTCGTGCCGCACAACGGGGGTGAGGGCTGGCCTATACGGCTGGTGAATGATCGTCGCGGTGCGTCCTCACTGCCGCCTATGCTCGGGGCCACAGCATCCTCCCCAACGAACAATCAGAACGAGGTTTCCCATGCGCGAAGTGGTGATCGTCGACAGCGTCCGTACCGGCCTGGCCAAGTCCTTCCGGGGCAAATTCAACATGACCCGCCCGGACGACATGGTCGCCCATTGCATCGACGCGCTGCTCGCGCGCAACGACCTCGATCCGCTGCTGGTGGACGACTGCGTGGTGGGCGCCGGCTCCAACGAAGGCGCCCAGGGCCACAACATCGGCCGCAATGCGGCGGTGCTGTCGAAGCTCGGTATCCATGTCGCCGGCATGACCCTCAACCGCTACTGCTCCTCGGGCCTGCAGGCCATCGCCATCGCCGCCAACCAGGTGGCTTCGGGCTGCAGCGACATCCTGGTGGCCGGCGGCGTCGAGTCCATCACCATGACCGCGGGCAAGATGAACCGCGACAACTTCGTGAACCCGCGCCTGGAAGCCGAGTTCCCCGGTATCTACTACCCCATGGGGCAGACCGCCGAGATCGTCGCCCGTCGCTACAACGTCACTCGCGAGCAGCAGGACCTCTACGCCCTGCAGAGCCAGCAGCGCACAGCCCGCGCCCAGGCCGAGGGCCTGTTCAACGATGAAATCGTGCCGATGAACGTGAAGTACCTGGTGGAAGACAAGGCCACTGGCGAGAAGAAAGTGCTCGATGGCGTGGTCGATCGCGACGACTGCAACCGCCCGGACACCACGATCGAGGGCCTGAACTCCCTCAAGCCGGTGTTCGCCGAGGATGGCTCGGTCACCGCCGGTAACGCCTCGCAGCTTTCCGACGGCGCCTCCATGACCCTGGTGATGAGCCTGGAGAAAGCGCTGGAGCTGGGCCTCAAGCCCAAGGCCTTCTTCCGTGGCTTCACCGTCGCCGGTTGCGAGCCGGACGAAATGGGCATCGGCCCGGTGTTCTCGGTGCCCAAGCTGCTCAAGGCCAGGGGGCTGCAGGTCGCCGACATCGACCTCTGGGAGCTCAACGAAGCCTTCGCGTCCCAGTGCCTCTATGCCCGCGATCGTCTGGGCATCGACAACGAGAAGTACAACGTCAACGGCGGCTCCATCTCCATCGGCCATCCCTTCGGCATGACCGGCTCGCGCCAGGTGGGCCACCTGGTGCGTGAGCTGCAACGCCGCAACCTGCGCTACGGCATCGTCACCATGTGCGTGGGCGGCGGCATGGGCGCCACGGGGTTGTTCGAAGCGGTGCGTTGAGCCTCCGTCAATACCGCGTTCCTCCGGCCCGCTCCACGCAAGCGGGCCAGTAGCGACGAAAAAGCCCCCGGCAAATATGCCGGGGGCATTTTATTTTGACAGGATTGAGAGGGTCTCCGGCGGAGTGCTGCTCGCTAATAGATATCTACCACATGACCTGGAGCGGCCAGGTTGCACAGATGTGGAACTGTAGGAGCGAGCTTGCTCGCCACCAGCGTATTCCGGCTGAACGAATAGCCTGGACGTCTGCAACGGCAAACGCCCTGCGCTGTACCGGATCAGCGTGCGGCGCGTACGAACAGGCCTGCTGCCAGCCTCATGCGGTCGATGTACTTCGCAACCTCGCGTTCGGCATCGAAGCGAGTGAAGTAAGGCCCTTCCAGCGTTCCTTCCCGCGTTGAGAAGAAGTACTGGCCATTGACCGAGGTGATCCGGTCGCTGCGGTAGTGGGTTGCCGCATGGGCATCGTTGGACCGTTGACCGACCATGAAGTCGCCTCCTGTGCAAAAGGATCAATTACCTAGGAGTGTATGCAGCCAACCTGCGTGCCACTAGGCTTGCGACGAACGGCAGGGTTTCGTTTCAGGACCGAGCGCTGGCAGACAGGCTCGGACTTGTTGTTTTGGTTATAAGAAAATCAAAATATATTCTTTTTAATTAAAAAAGACCTTGTGCATAGTTGACCTCAACATGAACAAGGAGAGACCCATGAGCTTGCGACTTGGCGACATCGCCCCCGACTTCGAACAGGAATCCAGCGAAGGCCGCATTCGCTTCCACGAATGGCTCGGCAGCAACTGGGGCGTGCTGTTCTCCCACCCGGCCGACTTCACTCCGGTGTGCACCACCGAGCTTGGGCTCACCGCCAAGCTGAAAGACCAGTTCGCCGAGCGCGGCGTCAAGGCGATAGCACTCTCGGTTGACCCGGTGGACTCCCACGTGAAGTGGATCGACGACATCAACGAGACCCAGAATACCGTGGTCAACTTCCCGATCATCGCCGATGCCGACCGCAAGGTGTCCGAGCTGTACGACCTGATCCACCCGAACGCCAACGATACCCTGACCGTGCGTTCGCTGTTCGTCATCGACCCGAACAAGAAGGTGCGCCTGACCATCACTTACCCCGCGAGCACCGGACGCAACTTCAACGAGATCCTGCGGGTGATCGACTCGCTGCAACTGACTGACAACCACAAGGTCGCCACCCCGGGCAACTGGCAGGACGGCGACGACGTGGTGATCGTGCCCTCGCTCAAGGACGAGGAAGAGATCAGGCAGCGTTTCCCCAAGGGCTATCGTGCAATCAAGCCTTACCTGCGGCTGACGCCCCAACCGAACAAATGATCCGAAGCGGCTGCGCGTCGGCCAGCCTGCGTTGCCAGCGACAGCGAGATGCTCATGTGCTTCAGCACGCTCCGCTCGCACTGCCGCTGGTGCCTTGCCTGGCTCTGGCTCGCGCGCTCCGGGTCTCGATGTTTCAACCTCGAGCAGGGTAATGGGGCCGGTTCGCCGGCCCATTTTTTTCAGTTTTCACGCGCGGACCACGCCGCGCTTTTTTATCTGTTCTGACTTGCCCGCCACACGGGGAGAAGACGTCAGCCCACGCCAAGGAGAACGACCATGGGTCATTCCACCTGGCGCCGCAGCCTGGCCGTCGCTCTTCTCGCGAGCCTGCCGATCGGCGCCTACAACGCTCCCGCCCAAGCAGCCGACGCCCCGAAAGAAGTGCGGCTGGACTACGCCTACTACGCGCCCACCAGCCTGGTGCTCAAGCACTTCGGTTGGCTGGAGAAGTCCCTCAAGCCGCAGGGAACCGAGGTGCGCTGGGTGTTCAGCCAGGGCAGCAACCGCTCGCTGGAATACCTCAACGCCGGCAGCACCGATTTCGCGTCTACCGCCGGGCTTGCCGCCGTGCTCAGCCGCGCCAACGGCAGCCCGCTGAAGACCGTCTACATCGCCAGCCGTCCGGAATGGACCGCGCTGGTAGTGCCGAAGGATTCGCCGCTCACGTCCGTCGCCGACCTCAAGGGCAAGAAGATCGCCGCTACCAAGGGGACCGACCCGTACCTGTTCCTGCTGCGCAGCCTGCAGCAGGCGGGGCTGGACAAGAACGACGTGGAGATCGTCCATCTGCAGCACCCGGACGGCCGCGCCGCGCTGGAGCAGGGCAGGGTGGACGCCTGGGCCGGTCTCGATCCGCACATGGCCGCCAGCGAGCTGCAGGCCGGCTCGCGCCTGCTGTACCGCAACGTCGACTTCAACAGTTACGGCGTGCTCAGCGTCACCGAGAAGTTCGAGCAGGAGCAGCCGGCGCTGATCAAGCAGGTCATCGCCGCCTATGAAGAGGCGCGTCAGTGGGCCGTTGCGCATCCGGAGGAGACCGCCAAGCTGCTCGCCGAGGAAGCCAAGCTGCCGCTGGAAGTGGCCAAGCTGCAACTCTCGCGCACCGACTTCAGCAAGCCGTTGCCGGGTGCCGAGCAGGTTGCCGCGCTGAAGGCCGCCGCGCCGATTCTGCTCGATGAGCAACTGGTGCGACCGGGTACCGATGTCACCGCCGTGGTCGATCAACTGATCGACCCGCAACTGGCCGGCGATGTGATCGGCAAGCCTGCCGTCGCCAAGGTGGAGCAATAGTCCATGCCAACCCAGAGCCTGCGCCTGGCCCGCCAGCGTCGCGCCTTCATACTGCGCTGGCCGCGGTTGAGCTGGCGCGCCTGGCTGGTGCCGCTGCTGCTTTGCGTGGCGCTGGAATTGGCGGTGCGCATCGGCTGGCTCGCCGAACACCAGATGCCGGCGCCCAGCAGCGTCGCGCTGACGCTCTGGCAACTGGCCCAGGGCGAGCTCTGGAAGCATGTCGCCGCCAGCCTGGCGCGGGTCGCGGCGGGTTTCTTCATCGGCGCGGCCGCCGCCGTGCTGATCGGCACCTGGGTCGGCCTCAGCCAGCGCGCCGAGGCCTATCTGGAGCCGACTTTCCAGGCGCTGCGGGCGATCCCCAGTCTCGCCTGGGTGCCGCTCCTGCTGCTCTGGCTCGGCATCGACGAGACGCCGAAGATCGTGCTGATCGCTCTCGGCGCCTTCTTCCCCGTCTACCTCTCGCTGGTGGCCGGCGTGCGCAACGTCGACCGCAAGTGGGTGGAGCTGGGCCGGCTGTATCACCTGTCGCCCTTCGCCCTGGTACGGCGCATCCTCCTGCCGGCGGCGCTGCCGAGCCTGTTCACCGGCCTGCGCGGCGCGCTGAGCCTGAGCTGGATGTTCCTGGTCGCCGCCGAACTGATTGCCGCCACCCGTGGCCTGGGCTACCTGCTCAGCGACGGCCGGGAAACCTCACGACCGGACATCGTCATCGCCGCCATCCTGGTGCTGGCGGTGCTCGGCAAGCTCAGCGACAGCCTGCTCAAGGTGCTGGAACAGCGTGCGCTGGCCTGGCGCGACACCTTTGCCGGCAACGGAGACAGCTGATGAGCGCCTTGCTGGAACTGCGGGATATCCGCAAGAGCTTCTCCGGCGTGCGGGTGCTGGACGACGTCAGCCTGAGCCTGGCGCCGGGTGAGGTTGTGAGCCTGCTCGGTCCCAGCGGCTGTGGGAAAAGTACCTTGCTGCGTATCGCCGCCGGGCTGGACGACGAGTTTGCCGGCTGCCTGGAGCGCAACCCGCTGCTGGGCTTCGGCCCGGATGGCGAGAGTGGCCGTGGCGGCGGTGGCATCGGCGTGGTGTTCCAGGAGCCGCGCCTGCTGCCCTGGCTGACGGTGGCGCAGAACATCGGCTTCGCCGACGGCTGGCTGGCCGACGACCACCGCATCGAGCATCTGCTGCGCGATGTGGGGCTGGAAGGCAAGGGCGACCTGCTGCCCAAGCAGCTCTCCGGTGGCATGGCCCAGCGCGCGGCCATCGCCCGTGGTCTCTACGGGCGGCCGCAGGTACTGCTGCTGGACGAGCCGTTCAGCGCCGTGGACGCCTTCACCCGCATCCGCCTGCAGGACCTGATCCAGGACCTGGCGGTGGAATACGACATCAGCATCCTGCTGGTCACCCACGACCTCGACGAAGCCTTCTACCTCAGCGACCGCGTCCTGCTGCTGGGCGGCAGCCCCAGCCGCCTGCGCCGCGAACTCCCCGTGCCCCTGCCGCGCCCGCGCGATCGCCGCGCGGTGGAGCTGGCCTACCTGCGCGGCGAAGCGCTGACCGAGCTGCACCAGTCCCACGTCATCTGACTGTCTTCAGCCGAGACGACTGGTTTTTCGTAGGAGCGAGCTTGCTCGCGAACCGCTTGATGCCGGAGTAGCCGGAGAGCGTTCGCGAGCAAGCTCGCTCCTACATTTAAATCAAAATCGCATAACTAAATGAATAAATAACATTTATTGGAATATTAGATGGGCTGTTAAGGTCTATGCACATTGGTTAGCAGGGCGATGACTGAATCGCTCAGATCGTTATAAGGAATCGCGCACATGTACGTAGTCACCCTTGCCGGCAGCCCGAGCCAGCGTTCCCGTTCCGGCGTCCTCCTGGACGTCGCGCGGAACTGGCTGCACGAGCGTGGCGCCGAGCTGCGTTCCTACGGGGTGCGCGACTTCCCGGCCGAGGACCTGCTGCACGCGCGATTCGACAGCCCGCGAGTGGTGGAGCTGATCGAACAGGTGGCCCGCGCCGATGGCCTGGTGATCGCAACGCCGGTGTACAAGGCGTCCATCGCCGGCGCACTGAAGGTCCTGCTCGACCTGCTGCCGGAGCGGGCGCTGAGCCACAAGGTGGTGCTGCCCCTGGCCACCGGCGGCAGCAACGCCCACATGCTGGCGGTGGATTACGCGCTCAAGCCGGTTCTCGCCGCGCTCAAGGCCCAGGAAACCCTGCACGGCGTGTTCGCCGAGGACAACCAGGTGCAGTACGCCGAAGGCAGTAAGCCGGCACGCCTCGACCCGGCCCTGGAACATCGCCTGCTGGACGCCCTGGAACAGTTCCATGGCGCCCTGGCACGCCGCCCCAAACCCATCGACCCGAACCTGCTCAACGAGCGGCTGATCAACGCCCGCTGGAGCATCTGATCCCCAAGATACCAACGCCAAGCCCCGACCCGGCAGGCGACGACTCCCGTACACCACGAAAAGGCCCTCACCGTCCCGTCAACGGGACCGCAGGTCCGGCAAGCACACTCGATAAAGGAGCACTCCCATGCGGACCCTCACTTTGCGTAGTGGACTGGCGGCCCTGCTGATCGCGGCCCTGTCCTATAACGCCCAGGCAGAAGAACAACCCGGTACCCTGCGTATCGGCTACCAGAAGTACGGCACCCTGGTGCTGCTCAAGGCCCGCGGCACGCTGGAGAAGCGCCTGGCCGAGCAGGGCGTCAAGGTGCAATGGACAGAATTCCCCGGCGGCCCGCAGCTGCTCGAAGGCCTGAACGTCGGCAGCATCGACTTCGGCGTCACCGGCGAGACTCCGCCGGTATTCGCCCAGGCCGCCGGTGCCGACCTGGTCTATGTCGCCCACGAACCGCCGGCGCCGACCAGTGAGGCGATCCTGCTGCCCAAGGATTCGCCGATCAAATCCCTCGCCGAGCTCAAGGGCAAGAAGATTGCCCTGAACAAGGGCTCCAACGTGCACTACCTGCTGGTGCGCGCCCTGGAGAAGGCCGGCCTGAAATACACCGATATCCAGCCCGTCTACCTGCCGCCGGCCGACGCCCGCGCCGCCTTCGAGCGTGGCAGCGTCGACGCCTGGGTGATCTGGGATCCGTACCAGGCAGCGGCCGAGAAGCAGCTCTCCGCCCGCACCCTGGTGGACGGCACCGGCCTGGTGGACAACCACCAGTTCTACCTGGCGACCCGCCCCTACGCGAACAATCACCCGCAGGTGATCACCACCCTGATCGACGAAGTGCGTTCGGTGGGCCAGTGGTCGCAGCAGAACCCGCAGCAGGTGACCGACCAGGTCGCACCGCTGCTCGGCCTGCCGGCGGACATCACCCTCACCGCCGTGAAACGCCAGGGCTACGGCGCCCAGCCGATCACCCCGGAAGTCACCGCCGCGCAGCAGAAGATCGCCGACACCTTCACCCAGCTGAAGCTGATTCCCAAGCAGCTGAGCATCAAGGACGTGGTGTGGACGGCGCCGGCCAAGGTGGCCACCAGCAACTGATCCGCTTTGTGTAGGAGCGAGGGGGACGCCTGGTCCTTGCTCGCGAACCCGCCCAGCGCCAGCGCTGCCGGGAAATCTGTTCGCGAGCAAGCTCGCTCCTACGAAGAACAGCAGCAACACGAAATACCCGAATCCCTTCATCGCGCGGCTACGCCACGCCGGCGCGCTTATCTGGAGCAATTGCGATGAGTCTCGACATCTTCTGGTTCCTGCCGACCCACGGCGACGGCCGCTACCTGGGCACCGCCGAAGGCGCCCGCGCGGTGGACCACGGCTATCTGCAACAGGTCGCCCAGGCCGCCGACCGCCTCGGCTTCGGCGGCGTGCTGATCCCCACCGGCCGTTCCTGCGAGGACTCCTGGCTGGTCGCCGCCTCGCTGATCCCGGTGACCCAGCGCCTGAAATTCCTGGTCGCCCTGCGCCCGGGCATCATTTCCCCGACCGTGGCCGCGCGCCAGGCCGCCACCCTTGACCGGCTTTCCGGCGGACGCGCGCTGTTCAACCTGGTGACCGGCGGAGACCCGGACGAGCTGGCCGGCGACGGCCTGCACCTGAGCCACGCCGAGCGCTACGAAGCCTCCGTCGAGTTCACCCGCATCTGGCGCCGCGTGCTGGAAGGCGAGACCGTCGACTACGACGGCAAACACCTGCAGGTGAAGGGCGCCAAGCTGCTCTATCCGCCGATCCAGCAGCCACGCCCGCCGCTGTACTTCGGCGGCTCCTCCGATGCGGCCCAGGACCTCGCCGCCGAGCAGGTCGAGCTGTACCTGACCTGGGGCGAGCCGCCGGCCGCCGTCGCCGAGAAGATCGCCCAGGTCCGCGAGAAGGCCGCCAGGCAGGGCCGTAGCGTGCGCTTCGGCATCCGCCTGCACGTCATCGTCCGCGAGACCAACGAGGAAGCCTGGAAGGCCGCCGACCGCCTGATCTCCCACCTGGACCAGGACACCATCGACCGCGCCCAGGCGTCCCTGGCGCGCTTCGACTCCGTCGGCCAGCAGCGCATGGCCGCCCTGCATGGCGGCAGCAAGGACAAGCTGGAAGTCAGCCCCAACCTCTGGGCCGGCGTCGGCCTGGTGCGCGGCGGCGCCGGCACCGCGCTGGTCGGCGACGGCCCGACTGTGGCGGCCCGCGTCAAGGAGTATGCGGAGCTCGGTATCGACACCTTCATCTTCTCCGGCTACCCGCACCTGGAAGAGTCCTACCGGGTCGCCGAACTGCTCTTCCCGCATCTGGATATCGCCCAGCCGCAGCAACCGCAGGCGCGCGGCTACGTCAGCCCGTTCGGCGAGATGGTGGCCAACGACATCCTGCCGAAAGCCGCGTCCGCCAGCTGACCTGACCGTAGGGCGGATAGCGCGCAGCGTTATCCGCCGTGGATCCCGAACGGCGGATGAAGCCTTCCCGCTTCATGCGTCCTACGACGAATCCGGAGTGATGAGATGAGCATTTCCAACAACCTCGCCCAGCGCCTTGCGCCCTGGGCCCTGCCGGTGGGCCTGGTGCTGATCTGGCAACTGGCCGTGGAAACCGGCTGGCTGTCCAGCCGCATCCTGCCGGCGCCCAGCGCCGTGGCCGAGGCCGGCTACCACCTGGTGGTCAGTGGCGAGCTTTGGCAGCACCTGGCGATCAGCACCTGGCGCGCCGCCGTCGGCTTCCTCATCGGTGGCAGCATCGGCCTGGCGCTGGGACTGATCACCGGCCTGTCGAAGTGGGGCGAGCGCTTCCTCGACAGCTCGGTGCAGATGATCCGCAACGTGCCGCACCTGGCGCTGATCCCGCTGGTGATTCTGTGGTTCGGCATCGACGAGTCGGCGAAGATCTTCCTGGTCGCCCTCGGCACCCTGTTCCCGATCTACCTCAACACCTACCACGGCATCCGCAACATCGATCCGGGCCTGCTGGAGATGTCGCGCAGCTACGGCCTGTCCGGTTTCGCGCTGTTCCGCCAGGTGATCCTGCCCGGCGCGCTGCCTTCGATCCTGGTCGGCGTGCGCTTCGCCCTGGGCTTCATGTGGCTGACCCTGATCGTTGCCGAGACCATCTCCGCCAGCTCCGGTATCGGCTACCTGGCAATGAACGCCCGCGAATTCCTGCAGACCGACGTGGTGGTGCTGGCGATCCTTCTCTATGCGGTGCTCGGCAAGCTGGCCGACCTCGCCGCCCGAGGCCTGGAACGCGTCTGGCTGCGCTGGCACCCGGCATACCAGAGCAAGGGAGGTGCGGCATGAACGCCGTGAATTCTCTGTCTCAAAAGCAGCTGCCCCAGCAACTCAAGAAAGGCATCCCGCTGGTGGTGGAAGGCGTGGTCAAGCGCTTCGGTGAGCGGGAGGTGCTCAAGGGCATCGACCTGCGCATCCCCGCCGGCCAGTTCGTCGCCATCGTCGGTCGTAGCGGTTGCGGCAAGAGCACCTTGCTGCGCCTGCTGGCCGGGCTCGACAACGCCAGCGAAGGCCAGTTGCTGGCCGGCGCGGCACCGCTGGAGAGCGCCCGCGATGGCACCCGCCTGATGTTCCAGGATTCGCGCCTGCTGCCCTGGAAACGGGTGATCGACAACGTCGGCCTGGGCCTTAAGGGCGACTGGCGTGGCCAGGCACTGGAAGCGCTGGAGGCGGTCGGCCTGGCCGATCGCGCCAACGAGTGGCCGGCCGGCTTGTCCGGTGGCCAGAAGCAGCGCGTGGCCCTGGCCCGCGCCCTGATCCACCGTCCACGCCTGCTGCTGCTCGACGAACCGCTGGGCGCGCTGGATGCCCTGACCCGCATCGAGATGCAGCAACTGATCGAGCGCCTCTGGCAGCAGTATGGCTTCACCGTGCTGCTGGTCACCCACGACGTCAGCGAGGCCGTGGCCATCGCCGACCGGGTGATTCTCATCGAGGACGGCGAGATCGGCCTGGACCTCAATGTCGAACTGCACCGGCCGCGCGCCCGTGGTTCGGCACGCCTGGCCGCGCTGGAGGCCGAAGTGCTCGAACGCGTGCTGTCGCTGCCGGCGCAGCCGCCCGAGCCGGAACCCGTATCCCCATTGCCCACGCAATTGCGCTGGGCGCTTTGATCCAACGTTCATCCGTATCACGACATTCCCCCAAGGAGCATTGCCATGACCATCAAAGCCATCAACGTCCGCAACCAGTTCAAAGGCACCATCAAGGAAATCATCGAAGGCCCGGTCCTGTCGGAGATCGACGTGCAGACCGCTGCCGGCATCGTCACCTCGGTGATCACCACCCGTTCCGTGCGCGAGCTGGAACTGGCCATCGGTAGCGAAGTGATCGCCTTCGTCAAATCCACCGAGGTTTCCATCGCCAAGCTGTAAGTGCGGTGATGGAGGAGGGCGGGCAGTCCGGCGACGGGCTGCCCGTTTTCTTTTGTGCAGGCGCGTGTCGGGTCGCGCACATGGCTTTTGCAGGATGGGTGGAGCGGAGCGATACCCATGCTGTGGGTGAGGCCGACGGGCATCGCATGCTCCACCCATCCTACGAAAACCTCCCACCTTTGTGTCGGATAGAGCAATTACTCTATTTCCCTTAGACTCCTCTCAAACCAACAAGAAAAAGGAGTCCCGCATGTCCCTGAGTCCCTCCGCCTTCACCCTGCTCGGCCTGGTCGCCTGGACCGTGCTGCTGGTCCTGCTGCTGGTCAACCAGCGTGGCCTGCTGGTGATGTCCGGCCGCATGAAGGTCAACGTCTTCGCCGCCGACGGCAGCAACACGCCCGGCGCCTTCGGCCAGCGGCTGGTGCGGGCCCACGCCAACTGCGTGGAGAACGTGCCGCTGTACGCCGCCGTCCTGCTCTACGCCATGGTCAGCGGCGCGACGCTGGTGACCGATCCGTTGGCCCCGACCCTGCTGGGCGCGCGCATCGTGCAATCGGTGGTGCACCTGATCAGCACCTCGGCGCTGGCCGTGTGGATTCGCTTCGCCGCGTTCTTCGTCCAGTTGCTGATCCTGATCTGGTGGCTGCTGCGCCTGGCCGGTCTGATCTAGTGCCTTGATTGGGAGCGACGCGGCGTTGCCGCCGAGCGACCGGAACAGTTGCGTGTCGCAACTGTTCCTATGGCGTGATACCGCCATGACTTAGCATGGCGAACCGCACACGCGTCGAGGCTCCCATGCACGTTTCTTCCGGCCGCTGGCAATTCGGCCTGTTTCTCGCCCTGATCACCGCCGTGCTCTGGGGCATCCTGCCGATCAAGCTCAAGGAAGTCCTGAAGACCATGGACCCGGTCACCGTGACCTGGTTTCGCCTGGTGGTCTCCGGCGGTCTGCTGCTCGTCTACCTGGGCTTCACCCGCCAGTTGCCGCGCTTCGCGCCGCTGGGCACGCGCGGCAAGGGGCTGGTGCTGGTCGCCATCCTCGGCCTGACCGGCAACTACGTCTGCTACCTGATCGGCTTGCGCATGCTCACGCCCGGCACCACGCAACTGGTGATCCAGATCGCGCCGATCCTCCTGCTGCTGGGCAGCCTGCTGGTGTTCAAGGAAAGCTTCAGCCTCGGCCAGGGCCTGGGGCTCGCGGTGCTGATCGCAGGCTTCGGGCTGTTCTTCAACCAGCGTCTGGCGGAACTGTTCGGCTCGCTCGGCGAATACACCACCGGTGTGCTGATCGTGGTTTTCGCCGCCTTTATCTGGACCTTCTATGGTCTCGCACAAAAGCAGCTGCTGACCCAATGGACCTCGGTACAGGTGATGATGGTGATCTACCTGGGCTGCGGCGCGCTGCTCACCCCCTGGGCGCATCCGCTGGAGGCGCTGGACCTGTCGCCGCTGCAGGGCTGGCTGCTGCTGGCCTGCTGCCTGAACACCCTGGTGGCCTACGGTGCCTTCGCCGAGGCGCTGGCGCACTGGGAGGCTTCGCGGGTCAGCGCGACCCTGGCGATCACCCCGCTGGTGACCTTCGCCTCGGTGGCGCTGGCCGCTTCGCTGTGGCCCGACTACGTGTACCCGGAAAACCTCAACGGCCTGGCTTACGTCGGCGCGCTGCTGGTGGTGAGCGGCTCGGCATTGACCGCCCTGGCGCCCTCGCTGCTGCGCAGCTACCGGGCCCGCCGCCAGCGCCTCGCGGATACCTGAGCAAGGGCCGCCCATTGGGCGGCCTCTTTCATTGAGGCCCGAGGGGAGGGGACTGTGTTTCCTGGGATCGAGGCGGGTGCCCGGTCCTCGCTCGCGAACCATCCAATACCGGTGCCGTCGGTCGAATCTGTTCGCGAGCAGGCTCGCTCCGCTCCAGCAGGTCTGTCAGACCTGCGTACCCAACTGCTCCGCCCGGCGCAGCCAGGTCTGGCGCTGCTCCTCGCTGGAGCCTCGCACCGGACTGAACTCTTCCAGATGGTGAAGCTCGATACCGCAGGGCGCGAGGATGCAGCGGGTCATCTGGCGATGCGCCGGGGCGCCCTGGCGCAGGCGGTAGTGCCAGTGGGTCTGGTCATGGCTGACCAGCAGGTCGGCGCTGCGCCCGCCCAAGAGCGGTTCGAACTCGCGGGATTCGGCCGAGCGGTAGCGGAAGGCGAAGCCCGGTTGCAGCACGCGGTCGAAGAAGCCCTGCAGCAGCGCCGGCAGGCCGCCCCACCAGACCGGATAGATGAACGCCAGGTGCTGCGCCCAGTGGATCTGCCGTTGCGCCTCGAGCACGTCCGGCTCGAGGGCCTGGCTCTGCTCGTAGCCGCCGCGCAGCACCGGATCGAAGTTCAGCTCGCCGAGCTTCAGGGTGTGCACCACATGGCCCTTGGCGCGGGCGCCCTGGGCGTAGGCTTCCGCCACCGCATGGCAGAAGCCGCCGGGCTTGGGCGAGCCGAGCACCAGCAGCACGCGCTTGCCGTCGCCCTCGATGGGGGTGGCGCCATGCTTGGCTGCATCAACCATTCTGTCCTGCCTCCAGCATGGTTTCCGGGCGTACCCACTGGTCGAACTCGGCGTCTGTCAGGTAACCCAGCTCCAGGGCCGCTTCGCGCAGGGTCTTGCCCTCGGCGTAGGCCTTCTTGGCGATCTCGGCGGCCTTGTCGTAGCCGATATGCGGGTTCAGCGCGGTGACCAGCATCAGGCCGCGCTCCAGATGTTCGCGCATCTTCGCCGCGTCCGGCTCCATGCCGGCCACGCAGTGGCTGTTGAAGTTGCGGCAGCCATCGGCGAGCAGGCGCACCGATTCGAGCAGGTTATGGATGATCACCGGCTTGAACACGTTCAGCTGCAGGTGGCCCTGGCTGGCGGCGAAGGTGACGGTCGCGTCGTTGCCGAACACCTGGCAGGCGAGCATCGACAGGGCCTCGCACTGGGTCGGATTGACCTTGCCGGGCATGATCGAGGAGCCCGGCTCGTTGGCCGGCAGCTTCACCTCGGCGAAGCCCGCGCGTGGGCCGGAGCCGAGCAGGCGCAGGTCGTTGGCAATCTTCATCAGGGCGGTGGCCAGGGCCTTCAGGGCGCCGGAGAGGATCACCAGCGGCTCGTGGCCGGCCAGGGCGGCGAACTTGTTCGGCGCGGAGACGAAGGGCAGGCCGGTGAGGTCGGCCAGCTCAGCGGCGATGGCGTCGGCGAACTCCTTCGGCGCATTCAGCCCGGTGCCGACGGCGGTGCCGCCCTGGGCCAGCTCGTAGACGGCAGGCAGGGCCGCGCGGATGGCGCGGTCGGCGTAGTCGAGCTGGGCGACGAAGGCGGACAGCTCCTGGCCGAAGGTGACCGGCGTTGCGTCCATCAGGTGGGTGCGGCCGGTCTTCACCAGGTCGGCATGGCGCGCGGCCTGCTGGGCCAGGCCGCCGCGCAGCTCGGCGATGGCCGGCAGCAGGTCGTCATGCACGGCGCGCGCGGCGGCGAGGTGCATGGCGGTGGGGAAGCTGTCGTTGGAGCTCTGTGCGCGGTTCACGTGGTCGTTGGGGTGCACCGGCTTCTTGCCGCCACGGCCGTTGCCGGCGATCTCGTTGGCGCGCCCGGCGATCACCTCGTTGACGTTCATGTTGCTCTGGGTGCCGCTGCCGGTCTGCCAGACCACCAGCGGGAACTGATCGTCGTGCTCACCGGCGAGGACTTCGTCGGCGGCTTCTTCGATCAGGCTGGTGATGTTCTCCGGCAGTTCGCCCAGTTGCGCATTCACACGGGCCGCGGCCTTCTTCACCAGCGCCAGGGCATGCACCACGGCCAGCGGCATGCGCTGCCCGCCGATGGCGAAGTTTTCCAGCGAACGCTGGGTCTGCGCGCCCCAATAGGCATCGTCGGGGACTTCGATGGGGCCGAGGCTGTCGGTTTCGGTGCGGCTCATGATGCGTTCCTCCTGGAATGACTCGGGCAGTTTAGGCCGTTGTCGGCGCTCCGGGTTCCGCGTCGGCTCAATGACCGTGATAGAGCGATCTCACCAGCGTGCCCGGGTGGCGCCGACCCAGCCGAGGGCTTCGCGTACCGGAACGTGCTCGCCGTCGAGGCTGCGCAGGGAGCCGTCGAAGTGGCCGAACCACTGGCTGGTCTCGGCGAACAGCGGCCCCAGGCGCGGGCAGGCACGGTGCAGCTTGCGTGGTGTGAAGGTGAGGTCGACCCGTTCGCAGGGGCTGCGCAGGTGCCACGGCGCCAGGGGATCATGGGGCGCCTGGTGGATCTCGACCTCGTGCTCCAGGCGCTGCAACTCGCCGCCGAACCACAGGGCGTTTTCCTTGAGCGGGGTGTGATCGGTCCAGCCGCTGCCAAAATTGCCGGCGATACCGCCGGGTCCGGCGAAGGCGGCGCGGGTCCAGTGGGTGCGGAAGGGCCACACGCCACGGCCGAAGTCCAGGGCGGCGAAGCTTTCGCCGGCGCTGCACCGATAGACGCTCTGGCCCAGCTGCAGGCTGCCGCGCACCGGCAGGCCCATCTGTCGGCTGCAGGCGTGGAAGCACTGGCCGGCCATGGGCACAACCAGGTTGACCGACTCCAGGTGTGCGGGACGCTTGACCTCCAGCGCCAGGTCCAGCGGCTGGCCGCCGAGGTCGGGGGCGCTGGCGGTGATGCGCAGCTGGCCGGGCTGTTCGACGAAGTTCAGGCACAGGTCGCCATGCTGGAAACTGTGGCTCTGGTTGGGCACGTCGGGCAGGTCGCAGCCGCTGCCCAGCGGCGTGATCTGGGTGCGGTGCACCGAGCGACCGGTTTCCAGGTCGAGGAAGTAGATGGCGCCGTAGCCCAGGTAATCGAGGTCGGCGATGGTCAGCGAGAGCATCCAGCCCGGTGCGTTGATGCACCAGTGATTCCAGCGTTTGCGGCGTCCGGGGTTGCCCGGCAGGTTGCAGACCGTCTGCGGCCGGCTCGACCAGCCGATGGCGGCGTCGTTCAGGCGGCCGCGCGGGTCGCACAGGGGAGGGGAATTCGCGTAGGGCGGCACGTAGGTGAAGGTATTCATTGGACACATCCATGTGGCAACGGGACGCAGCATGCCGGTTTGCCGAAAGGTCGACAAGAGATGCGGGCCATTTCCGTGCAGTTCGGCGGTCTCTTGAGCACTTTCCGAACTTAGGCGCAGAATGGCGGGTCCCACCGGGACATACCTTCAGACTCAAGGACCGCCCAATGACCGCTCTTCGTACTCTCTGCACCGCAGCTCTACTGGTGGGCTTCAGCTCTGTCGCCCTGGCCGACGCCAACACCGAGGCGGAGAAATTCCTCAAGCAGGTTCACGCCGACAAGCTCACCGTGCCGGTCTATGCGCAGGTCCAGCAGATGCTCGCCCAGCGTTTCGCCGAGTCCAAGGCGCCCGAGAGCAAGAAGCCGGTGCTGGAGCGTTACCAGGCCAAGGCCAATGCCGAACTCGACCGCGCGGTAGGCTGGGACAAGCTCAAGCCTGAACTGGTCAAGCTCTACACCAGCAACTTCAGCGAATCCGAGCTCAAGCAGATCAACGACTTCTACGCCTCGCCCGTGGGCCGCAAGATGCTGGAGAAGATGCCGCGCCTGACCGCCGAATCCGCCCAGCTGACCCAGGCCAGGCTGCAGACCGCCGTGGAGCCGGTGAACAAGCTGATGGCCGACATGGACAAGGAACTGGGCGTGAAAGCCCCGGCCGCTCCGGCCAAGAAGCCCTGATCATCCCGACCTGCATTGACAGCCTGATTGCCAGCGAGACCCGACATGAGCATGCGTGACCGTATCCAATCCGCCCTGGGCGCCCTCGAACCACAGCACCTGGAGGTACACGACGAGAGCCACATGCACAGCCGCGGGCAGGAAACGCACTACAAGGCCGTGATCGTCAGCCCGGTGTTCGCCGGGCTGAACGCGGTGAAGCGGCACCAGAAGGTCTACGCCACCCTCGGCGACCTGATGGGGCAGTTCCACGCCCTGGCCCTGCATACCTACACCCCCGAGGAGTGGGCGCAGCAGGGACAGGCGCCGGACTCGCCGACCTGCCGTGGCGGCAGCAAGCATGACCTGCATTGACCGCGCGCCGCGCTGATAGGCGGCAGGATGCGGGCTTCGTCCCGCTCCGGTAGAATGCGATACCCAGCGCCGGCTTCTGCCGGCGCTGTCATTTTCAGCTGCTGTAATTCAAAGACCCGGTCCGCCCTTTACGCGGGCGACCACTGGAGTGATGCATGACCACCGATCGAATCGTCGTCGCGGCGCTGTACAAGTTCGTCTCCCTGCCCGACTACGTCGCGCTGCGCGAACCCCTGCTGCAGACCCTGCTGGACAATGGCGTGAAGGGCACCCTGCTGCTCGCCGAAGAGGGCATCAACGGCACCGTCTCCGGCACCCGTGCCGGCATCGACGGCCTGCTGGCCTGGCTGCGCAATGACCCGCGCCTTGCGGATGTGGACCACAAGGAGTCCTACTGCGGCGAACAACCCTTCTACCGCACCAAGGTCAAGCTGAAGAAGGAAATCGTCACCCTCGGCGTGCCGGGCGTGGACCCGAATTCGAAGGTCGGCACCTACGTCGAACCCAAGGACTGGAACGCGCTGATTTCCGATCCGGAAGTGCTGCTGATCGACACCCGCAACGACTACGAAGTGGCCATCGGCACCTTCGAGGGTGCCATCGACCCGAAAACCAAGTCGTTCCGCGAATTCCCCGACTACATCCGCGAGCATTACGACCCGGCCAGGCACAAGAAGGTCGCCATGTTCTGCACCGGCGGCATCCGCTGCGAGAAGGCGTCGAGCTACATGCTCAGCGAAGGCTTCGAAGAGGTGTTCCACCTCAAGGGCGGCATCCTCAAGTACCTGGAAGAGGTGCCCGAGGCCGAGACCTTGTGGCGCGGCGACTGCTTCGTCTTCGACAACCGCGTGACCGTGCGCCACGACCTCACCGAAGGCGACTACGATCAGTGCCATGCCTGCCGCAACCCGATCTCGGTCGAGGACCGTGCCTCCGAGCACTACGCGCCGGGCATCAGCTGCCCGCACTGCTGGGATTCGCTGCCGGAGAAGACCCGTGCCAGCGCCCGCGAGCGGCAGAAGCAGATCGAACTGGCGCGCGAGCGCAACCAGCCGCATCCCATTGGCCGTGATCCCCGCGCGGAGAACTGATCCATGACCAGCCGCCTGCTCTACGTGATGGACCCGATGTGCTCCTGGTGCTGGGGCTTCGCCCCGGTGGCCGGGAAGCTGGTGGAGCAGGCGCGCGCCGCCGGCGTGCCGCTGGCGCTGGTGATGGGCGGGTTGCGCACCGGCCAGGGCGCGGCCCTGGAGCCGGCCACCAAGCGCTACATCCTCGAACACTGGCAGGCAGTGCATGACGCCACCGGCCAGCCGTTCCGCTTCGAGGGCGCGCTGCCCGAAGGCTTCGTCTACGACACCGAGCCGGCCTGCCGGGCGGTGGTCACCGCCCGTCGCCTCGACGACGACTGCGCCTGGGCGCTGGTCGGCGAGATCCAGCGGGCCTTCTACGCCGAAGGTCGCGACGTCACCCAGGCCAGCGTGCTCACCGAGCTGGCCGAGCGCGTGGGCCTGCCGCGCATCGAGTTCGCCGAGGCCTTCGACAGCCAGGACAATCACCTGGCGACCCTGGCCGACTTCTCCTGGGCCCGTGACCTGGGCATCGCCGGCTTCCCTACGTTGCTGGCCGAGCGCGATGGCCAGCTGGCCCTGCTGACCAACGGCTACCAGCCTCTGAGCGAACTCGCGCCATTGCTGGAGCGCTGGCTGGAGCGCGGGCGGCATGCCTGAGCTGTCCGCTGACCGCCTGAGCTGGGCGGAGATTCGCCGGCTCGCTTTCCGTCACCGCAAGGCCCTGCTTCTCGCCAACCTCGTCGCCGTGCTGGCCACCGCCTGCAGCGTGCCCATCCCGTTGCTGCTGCCGCTGCTGGTGGACGAAGTGCTGCTGGGCAAGGGCGACGCCGCGCTGCGGGTTATGAACCAGTGGCTGCCCCAGGCCTGGCACAAGCCGGCCGGCTACATCGGCCTGATGCTGCTGGCGACCCTGGTGCTGCGCAGCTGCGCGCTGGTCTTCAACGTGCTGCAGGCGCGCCTGTTCGCACGGCTGTCCAAGGACGTGGTGTACCGCATCCGCCTGCGCCTGATCGAACGCCTGAAGCGTATCGCCCTGAGCGAGTACGAAACCCTCGGCGGCGGCTCGGTCAGTGCGCACCTGGTGACCGATCTGGACACCCTCGACAAGTTCGTCGGCGACACCCTGAGCCGCTTCCTGGTGGCGCTGCTGACTCTCTGCGGCACCGCCGCCATCCTGATCTGGATGCACTGGAAGCTGGCACTGCTGATCCTGCTGTTCAACCCGCTGGTGATCTTCGCCACGGTGCAGCTGGGCAAGCGCGTCAAGCACCTGAAGAAGCTGGAGAACGACAGCACCTCGCGCTTCACCCAGGCGCTGACCGAAACCCTCGAAGCGATCCAGGAAGTACGCGCCGGCAACCGCCAGGGCTTCTTCCTCGGCCGCCTCGGCGTGCGTGCCCGCGAGGTGCGGGACTATGCCGTGGCCTCGCAGTGGAAGAGCGATGCGGCCGGGCGCGCCAGTGGGTTGCTGTTCCAGTTCGGCATCGACCTGTTCCGCGCCGCGGCGATGCTCACCGTGCTGTTCTCCGACCTGTCCATCGGCCAGATGCTGGCGGTGTTCAGCTACCTCTGGTTCATGATCGGCCCGGTGGAACAGCTGCTGAGCCTGCAGTACGCCTTCTACGCCGCCGGTGGCGCGCTGAGCCGCATCAACGAGCTGCTGGCCCGCGCGGACGAGCCGCAGTACCCGCACCGCCGCGATCCCTTCGTCGGGCAGGACAACGTCGGCATCCAGGTGCGCGACCTGAGCTTCGCCTATCGCGACGAGCGGGTGCTCGATGGCATGGATCTGGACATCGCTGCGGGCGAGAAAGTCGCCATCGTCGGTGCCAGCGGTGGCGGCAAGAGCACTCTGGTGCAGTTGCTGCTCGGTCTCTACCAGCCGCAATCCGGCAGCATCCGCTACGGCGGCGTGGCGCTGGAGGAGATCGGCCTCGACTGTGTACGCGAGCACGTGGCGGTGGTGCTGCAGCATCCCGCGTTGTTCAACGACACGGTGCGCGCCAACCTGACCATGGGCCGCGAGCGCAGCGACGAAGCCTGCTGGCGCGCTCTGGAAGTGGCGCAGCTGGCGGACTCCATCCGCAGCCTGCCGCAGGGGCTGGACAGCGTGGTGGGCCGCTCCGGCGTGCGCCTCTCCGGCGGCCAGCGGCAGCGCCTGGCCATCGCCCGCATGGTGCTGGCCGAACCCAAGGTGGTGATCCTCGACGAGGCCACCTCGGCGCTGGACGCGGCCACCGAGTACGCCCTGCACCAGGCGCTGGGGCGTTTCCTCGACGGTCGCACCACGCTGATCATCGCCCACCGCCTGTCAGCGGTTAAGCAGGCCGACCGGGTGCTGGTGTTCGATGGCGGGCGCATCGCCGAGGACGGCGACCATCAGCAACTGATCGCCGAAGGCGGGCTCTATGCCCGTCTGTACGGCCATTTGCAGCAGCACTGATCAGCCGTAGCGGGTGACTTCCAGGAAGCTCACGCAGTTGCCCAGGTCGTGGAAGACCCGGGTATGGCTGATGTCGTTGTAGGCGATCCCGCGCAGCAGGTCGATCAGCTCGGCGTCGCTGCGGTAGTGCGGCTCCCAGTCCAGCAGCCCTTCCAGGTAGGCGATGTCCGGGATGTCCGGCAGGAAGTTGCTCAGTAGCAGGCGTCCGCCCGGCAGCAGGCGGGCGAACAGGTTGCGGGTGAGGTCATGGGCGTCCTGGTCGTTGAGGACTTCATAGATCCCGCCACAGTAGATCAGATCGAAATGACGCAGGTCGGTCCGGCTGTAGAGCAGCTCGTCGAGGCCGCATTGCACCGCCCGTACGCCCTTCGAGGCGTAGCAGGATTCCACGGTCTGCAGCGTCTGTAGCTGAGGGTCGAGGGCGACGAACTCGCGGAAGTACCCGTCGCGCAGGGCCCTTGAAAGGTCGGCCTCGCGCAGGTGGCCGCAGCCTACGCAGAGAATGCGCGCCTGGCCGCCGAGCTGCTCGCAGGTACGGTCGATCTCCCGTGCCAGCAACTGGCGGCGCGAGCGCAGGGCGCGCGCCGCTGGCGCGGAGCTGGCGTAGCGGAACAGCTCGTCGGTGGGGCCGTCGGGCAGCAGCGAGGGCAGGGCGCTGTCGATGCCGTAGAGATAGTCCATGAGCACGGCATTGCCGGAGCCTTCACCCATCGGCCGCTCCCGCCGGCGGGGAAAGGGCAGCACCCGGGACTGCGCCATGGGCGTCGACTGGCCGATGGCCAGCGCCAGCAGTTCGGTGTTGCTGTCCTTGATACGGCGCAGTTGCTGTTCGAGTTCTTCGATGGCCTGTGCGATCGATGCCGGATTTTGCTGGGTCCGATTGTCCATTGCCGTCCACCTGGGATGCCGATTGCGTGGCCGGCCCCTTCCGGGCCGGTGCTCCAGTCACCACCTTAGAGGGCTCGGGGCCTCAGTCCATCATCTGAATGAATGATGAACTCGCCGGATCAGCGCTGCCCAACGCGCACCAGCAGGCTGACCAGTTCGGCCTGGCGGCTGGTGTGGGTCTTGCGGAACAGCGCGCGCAGCTGGCTGCGCACGGTATTGATGGAGGTACCCAGGTGTTCGCCGCATTGCTCCGGTGACAACCCGCGCACCAGGAGGTCGCCCAGGCGCTGCTCGGCCGGGGTGAGGCCGAACAGTTCGCTGAGCAGGCGGCTCTGGCGCTGCGGGTCGAGCAGGGCGAGCAGGGCCAGTGGGCGCTGGAAGTTCTGGTTGAAGCCGGCCTCGGCCGGCACCGGGGTGACCAGCAGCTCCAGCGCGCTGCCATCGCTCAGCGGCAGCCAACCCGCTTTTCCCTTGCCCTGGCGCGGCGCGGCGTAGCGCACCAGCGCTTGCAGGCGGGCATTATGCTGGCGGCAGTGCAGGCGACCGAAGACTTCGTAGAACGGCACTTTGGCCTGCCCCAGTTGTCGCTGTGCGGCCAGGTTGGCGTAGAGCACCCGCGTGTCGCCATCGAGCAGCCAGAGCGGCGTGGGGTGCTGGTCCAGCAGCAGGTCGCGTTTGGCCAGCTCCTCACGCATGTCGCCGATTCGCTCGAACATCCGCGCCGCGCGAATCAGGTGCTGGCTCAGGCGATTCAGCAGGGCCTGCTCGTCCGAGGTGGGATAGCGCGCGCCGACACTGGTCAGCACCGACAGGTAGATGCCGGCACTGGACTGTTCGTTGAGCTTCAGGCACGACACGTTGAGCATGTCGTTGGGCAGCTGGAATTCCTGGTAGTAGGGGTCGCGGCGAATGCGCTCCGGGCCGTACTCCTCCAGGTCGTGGTACCAGTTGCCGACGGGGCGGTGGAGCATGAAGCCCTTGGACGGGTCGATGTTGCAATAGTCGCGGTTGTACAGCTCGATGGCGCCGGGATCACAGAGGTTGATCTCGCTGGCCAGGGCGCCGTCCTGGGTCTGGTCCCAGAACAGCAGGGCGCCCTGCTGGCGGCCGGTGGCGTCGATCAGGCCGGAGAGCAAGGGCAGCCAGGCGCTCTCGTCGAGCACGCATTCATAGGAAAGCCCCACCAGCTGGTCGTAAAGCTCCTCCATATCCCGACGCTGCATGGGGTCTCTCCGGGCTTGCAGACTGCACGATTGGCTGATGTATGGCTCATCGCCGCTATTCGCGCAAGGCACCGGGAAGGAGCGCCGTGGCAGGCCGTTGGTCGGGCGCGGGTCTCCCGACGAATGGCGGTGGTGGGCAGAAAATGACATCGTGCCATCTGCATTTGGCCCAACCTGTGCTTCGTCAGCCGACCAAGGGCCCTGCGATGCGGTTTGAGGATTTTCCGTGATCGACTATGAGTAAAAGGTAGGTAACACAGAAATTCCCTTCGGCGGCGCGAGCCAGAACCGCCCGGTATGGCTTGCCAGGGATAAGAAGAAGGAAGTCGAAGTACATTATGGATGCCTTGGGGCTTGTGCCGAACCGTCGAAGAACCCGGCTACTGCGGCTGATATGGCCGTTCATGGCCGTGGTACTGCTGCAGGCGCTGATTGCCGCCGGCAGCCTGTACATTCTTTCCGGCGTGCGGGCCTACGTGGGGGGCGAAAGCCTCTGGTCGAAGGGGCAGAAGGATGCCATCCACTACCTGCAGCGCTATGGCCAGACCCGCGACCCGGAAGACTACCGCCGCTACCAGGCCGCCATCGCCATTCCGCTGGGCGACCGCACTTTCCGCGCGGCCCTCGACCAGGACCCGCCGGATATCGAGCAGGCGCGGCGCGGCGCGCTGGAGGGCGGCAATCACCCGGATGACGTCAACAGCCTGATCTGGCTGTATCGCTACTTCCACGAATACAGCTTCTTCGACGAGGCGGTGAAACGCTGGATCGTCGGTGACGCCTACCTGGACCAGCTCCTGCAAGTGGCCGACGAGATGCACGGCAGCATCCGCGCCGGCACCGTCAACCCCGGCGACCTGAGTTACTGGAACAGCCGCATCCAGGGCATCAACGATGGCGTGACGCCTGCGGCGATGGCCTTCTCCGCCGCCCTGGGCAAGGGTTCGCGGATGCTGATGTGGGTGCTGCTGGTGGTCAACTGCCTGGCGGGGCTGGCGCTGATCCTCCTGGCAATCTGGCGCACCCTCAAGCTGGTGCGCCAGCAGCGGGTCTACGAAAGCGCGCTGGACACCGAGAAGGAGCGGGCCCAGACCACCCTGGCGGCGATCGGCGACGGCGTGGTGACCCTCGATGCCCAGGAGTGCATCGCCTACTTCAACCCGGCCGCCGAGCGCCTGATCGGCTGGGACAGCGCCATGGCGGTCGGCCTTCCGCTGCGTTCGCTGCTGCGGGTATTCGACGAGGCCAACGAGGAGGAGGGCCTGCCGCTGGTGGGGCAGATCCTGCGTGGCGAGGTGGATGGCGGCAGCGAGTCTAGCAAGCTGATCCAGCGCCTGGATGGCACCCGCGTGGCGGTGACGCTGGTGGGCACGCCGATCCACGCCGACGGGCGGGTGGTCGGCGTGGTGCTGGTGATGCACGACATGACCCGCGAGCGCCAGTACATGGCCAGCCTGTCGTGGCAGGCGACCCACGATGCGCTGACCGGCCTGACCAACCGCCGCGAGTTCGAATTCCGCCTGAAGCAGGCGATGGAGAGCTCGGTGCATCTGGATGAGCGTCACGCACTGATGTACCTGGACCTGGACCAGTTCAAGCTGGTCAACGACACCTGCGGCCACGCCGCCGGCGATGAGCTGCTGCGCCAGGTGTGCTCGGTCCTGCAGCAGTGCCTGCGCGATGGCGACACCCTGGCGCGGCTGGGCGGCGACGAGTTCGGCATCCTGCTGGAGAACTGCCCGCCGGAGATGGCCGAGCAGATCGGCGAGCGCATCCGCCTGACCGTCCAGGGGCTGCATTTCATCTGGGAAACCCGGCCCTTCAACATCACCGTCAGCATCGGCGTGGTGCATGTGTCGTCGATGCTGGTGTCCGTGGAGGAGGCGCTGCGCTGTGCCGACATGGCCTGCTACATGGCCAAGGAGAAGGGCCGCAACCGGGCCCAGGTGTTCCGCCCCGACGATACCGAGCTGTCTACCCGCGTGGGCGAGATGGCGTGGGTCCAGCGCATCCGCCTGGCGCTGGACGAGGAGCGCTTCTGTCTCTACGCGCAGCCGATCTTCCCGGTCGACCCGCACGCGGAGGAGGGCGCCCACGTCGAGCTGCTCCTGCGCCTGAACGACGAGTGCGGCCGGCTGGTGGCGCCGATCAACTTCATCCCCGCCGCCGAACGCTACGGGCTGATGCCGGACATCGACCGCTGGGTGGTCGAGAACGCCTTCAAGACCCTGGCCGCCCGCGCGCTGGAAGGCGATTACGAGCCGATCCATACCTGCGCCATCAACCTGTCCGGGGCGACCATCGGCGACGACACCTTCCTCGATTTCCTGCGTGACCTGCAGCCGCGCTACGGCATCGTCCCGGCGAGCATCTGCTTCGAGGTCACCGAAACCAGCGCGATCGCCAACCTGGTCAACGCGACGCGCTTCATCCAGGAGCTCAAGGCCCTGGGCTACCGCTTCTCCCTCGACGACTTCTGTGCCGGAATGTCCTCCTTCGTCTACCTCAAGCACCTGCCGGTGGACTACCTGAAGATCGACGGCAGCTTCATCAAGGACATGCTCGACGACCCCATCGACCGGGCCATGGTCCAGGTGATCAACCAGATCGGCCACGTCATGGGCAAGCGCACGGTGGCGGAGTTCGTCGAATCGCTGGAAATCCTCGAAGTCCTGCGGGAAATCGGCGTCGACTATGCTCAGGGCTATGGCCTGGCCCGGCCGCAACCATTCAACCGCAGCTTCCTGCGCGAGGCGGAAATGGCGACCGCTGGGGCGAACACAACCTCCGGACGGTGACGACGGGTGCGCGGAGGGCTAATCTGAGGCCAGTTTTACCGGTGCTTGCATGGATTGACCGGCAACGGAGCCTTGGATGAACGAGACCTTTGTTCGTAGTGGGCCGCTCAAGGAGCTTTCCAGTTACCCCCTCTGGGCCCAGCGCCTGGTGCAGGACTGCGAGAGCAGTCGCCTGGCGGTGGTCGGCCATCCCTTCTACGCCCGCCTGCGTGACGGCCAGCTCAGTCGCCAGACCCTGCGCGCCTTCCTCATAGGCGGCTGGCCGGTGGTGGAGCAGTTCCCCCTGTACATGTCGCAGAACCTGCTCAAGACCCGCTTCGGCCGCAGTCCTGGCGAGGACATGGCGCGGCGCTGGCTGATGCGCAACATCCGCGTCGAACTCAACCACGCCGACTACTGGCTGCGCTGGGCCGAGAGCTACGGCGTGACCCTGGCCGAGCTCAAGGCCCAACTGGTGCCGGGCGAACTGCACGCTCTCAGCCACTGGTGCTGGCACACCTGCTCCAGCGACGAGCTGGCGCTGGCCATGGCGGCCACCAACTACGCCATCGAAGGCGTTACCGGCGAGTGGTCGGCACTGGTGTGCTCCACCGACACCTACGAGCGCACCCTTCCGGCGGGCTGCCGCAAGGACGCCATGCGCTGGCTTAGGATTCACGCCCGCTACGATGACGATCATCCGTGGGAGGCGCTGGATATCATCTGCACCCTCTACGGCCCGCAACTCTCGGTGCCGCGCTGTCTGGCCCTGCGCGAGGCGATCTGCAAGAGCTACGGCTACATGCGCATGTTCCTCGACCATTGCATGGCGCTGGAGCAGGTGCACAGCGGCTCGCGGCGGCGGTCGATACAGGCGGCGGGGTAGGTTGGGCGGGGAAGGCTTTCGCGGCATTTCCCCGGCTCTATTGGCGTCGATCTAGCTGGCGCTTCTAGGCTGTCGACTTCCAGAATGGTGCCGGATCGAACCATCGGATATGCCTGCCGGGACTGGCTGCCTTGAGGATTGCCGGGCTTTGGCGGGCCGGATCAGAGGGGCTGGCAGTGGGATGGATCGGCACAGGGGCTTTGCCCTCACCCCAACCCTCTCCCGGAGGGAGAGGGGGCTGATCGGCGCGCGGGGTCACCTCACGTGCCCGCCGGAACCTGCCGAACGAAAGCCACGAGCGAATTATCAGGATTGCGCGGGCCTCAGCAGCCCCTGCGGACGGTCAGATGGCTGGGGTGAGGGGACTCTTGCACTGCCGCGCCAGACCACTCAAGGCACCAGAATGATCTTCTCGCTGCTCCCCTCGTTGATTTCCCGATAGCGCTGCACCCCCTCGCTCAGCGGCACCTCGCGCAGGCCGCCGGGCAGCGGCAGCTTGCCGTCGTCGAACCATTGGCCGAACTCGCGCAACATCCTGGCGCAGGCCTCCGGGCCGTAGAGCAGCGAGTTGACCCCAACCACGGTGCCGCCGCGACGGTACAGCGCCAGGGCCGGCAGATGGACGTGCCCGTCCACCGGTGCGGCGATGATGGCGATGCGGCCGAAGGTGGCCAGTGCGGCGACGGCGGCGGGCAGCCAGAAACCGGTGGTATCGAAGATCACCTCGGCGCCACCGGAGTAGTGCTCTTCCACCTGCGCGGCCAGCGCGTCCGCGGAGCCCAGCAGGATGCTCCGGACACCTTGCGCCTGCAGCTCCGCCTGCGATTCGGCACGGCGCACCGCGCCCAGCACCTCGGCGCCGCGGGCCTTGGCCAGGGCGATGGCCGCCGCGCCAACGGCGCCGGAACCGATCACCAGCAGGCGCGTGCCGGCGCCCACCTGGCTGCGCTCCAACGCGTCCCAGGCGGTGGTGTAGGGCACGCCGCAACTGGCGGCCTGGGCGAAGCTCATGCGCTCGGGCATCAGCGCCACGCCGCCGGCTGGCACGCTCATCAACTGCGCGTGGCTGCCGTTGCGGGTGAAGCCCAGGCCCTTGCCGGTGCCCCAGACGGACTTGCCGAGCAGCTCGACCGGGCCCTTCACCACGGTGCCGGCGAAGTCGCGGCCCGGCACGCGCGGCAGGGTGGTGTAGGGGAAGCGGCCCAATACGTTCTTCACGTCGCTGGGATTGAGGCCGGCGGCGTGGACTTCCACCAGTACCTCGTCGGCGGCGGGCACCGGGTCGGGCAGTTCGGTGAAGCTCAGGGCGGCGAGGTCGCCGGTACGGTCGAATTGCAGGGCTTTCATGGCACGGGTCCGTAACAGTGAGAGGAAGGTTTAGTCAGTGCAGCCAGCGGTTGAGCAGCGGCAGGGCGTTCTCGCCGATCTGCATGCCCAGCAGGCCGACCAGCGCCACGAGCGGTGGGGCTGGCGAACGGAAATCGAGAAAGTGGTAGGCCAGGCCGACGGCGAGGCCGATGGCCAGGGAAATCAGGTAGCTCATGGTGTCCTCCGCGCGAGGCTCGGCGGTTGAAGGGGGATGAGTGAAGTCTAGGGCGCGGGATCGGCTGGTGCCGGTCATCGGCTTCGGAATATCGGACAGATGTGTGGTGGGGGATTGGACGGCCGTGCTGGGCGACGCTGCTTTTCGTAGGAGCGGACCTTGTCCGCGAAATCCATCGCGGAGGAATCCGTTGTCGCAGGATTACCTCCGCAGCAATGCGCGATCTGTTGGACCGTCGGGAATGCCCAGTCCTCGCTCGCGAACCCGCTCAGTACCCGCCCGGCCGGCGAATCGCGGAGAAGCTCCGCTCCTACGAAGAACGGTGCGCTACCTGGCGCAATACTCCGACGGCGCCATCCCCAACTCTCGCCGGAACATCTCGCTGAAGCTCCCCGGCTGGTAGCCCAGGCCATGGGCGATCTGGTTCACCTGGACGCCCTCGCTCAACTGTGCCACGGCAGTGGCCAACTGCACCTGCCGGCGCCACTGGGCGAAGCCCATGCCCAGGCTGCGCTGGAACAGGCGGGCGAGGGTGCGCACGCTGGCGCCGGCGTCGGCGGCGTGCTGTTCGAAGGGGATTACCTGGGATGGCTCGGCCATCACTGCATGGCAGAGATTGAGCAGGCGACGGTCGGAATCGTCCGGCAGCGGCACGCGCAGCAGCAGGCTGCGGGCGCGCTGCAGCTCCAGCACGGCCAGTTGCGACAGCGCCTGGTAGTAGTCGGTGTCCGGTTCGCGCTCATGCTCCACCAAGTGCACGATCAGCTCGCGCAGCAGGCCACCGACCTCGAACGCCTGCACCTGTTCGCCCAGCGAGTCGGCGGTGCCAGGGCGCAGGTAGATATTGCGCATTTGCAGTTCGCTGACCACCCGGATGCCGTGGGGCACTTGCGGCGGCAGCCAGACGGCGCGGTTGGGCGGCACCAGCAGCGCTTCCTGCGGGGTCTCTACCCACATCACCCCGGACATCGCGTAGAGCACCTGCCCCCAGTCGTGGGAGTGCGGTTCGATGTGCAGGCCGCGCGGGTAGCTGCGGGCCAGGGCGCGAAGGGACGCGTTGGTGGCGTCGAAGTCAGGGGGAGCGGCGCGGGCCATGGCGGGATTCGGCGGTGGAGATGCGCCGCATGGTAGCCGCTGGCCGCGCCCGCTGGCGAGCCGGGCCGCACGCGGTGGCACGCTGGCGCACCGCCTTGTAACGAATTCTTTACGGTGCGGCAGCCCGCCGCAGGGGGCTTTGCCCGGCGTAAGGATTTCTTGCCGCGCAACCAGGGGCGGGCCGAGCGGTGCGGCGCCGGGATGGCTTGTCCAGAGCGCCGCGGACGGTTGAGATGAAGGCATTCCAGACGCCTGGGCGGCCCCGCGCCGTACAGCCGATAACGACAATGAGGAGGCCGGATGAACGCCGTGTCCAAGATCGAGCAGCACAATCCCATCGGTACCGACGGCTTCGAGTTCGTCGAATTCACCGCCCCCGATGCCCAGGGCATCGAGCAACTGCGCCAGCTGTTCACCGGCATGGGCTTCACCGAGACCGCCAAGCACCGTTCCAAGGAAGTCTTCCTGTTCCAGCAGAACGACATCAACATCGTGCTCAACGGCAGCCCCACCGGCCATGTCCACGAGTTCGCCAAGAAGCACGGCCCGAGCGCCTGCGCCATGGCCTTCCGGGTGAAGAACGCCGCCCAGGCCGCCGCCTACGTCGAGTCCCAGGGCGCCAAGCTGGTGGGCAGCCACGCCAACTTCGGCGAGCTGAACATCCCCTGCGTCGAAGGTATCGGCGGTTCGCTGCTGTACCTCGTGGACCGCTATGGCAGTCACAGCATCTATGACGTCGACTTCGAGTTCATCGAAGGCCGCACCGCCAACGACAACGCCGTCGGCCTCCTGGCAATCGACCACCTGACCCACAACGTCAAGCGTGGCCAGATGGACGTCTGGTCCGGCTTCTACGAGCGCATCGCCAACTTCCGCGAGATCCGCTACTTCGATATCGAAGGCAAGCTCACCGGCCTGCTGTCGCGCGCCATGACCGCGCCCTGCGGCAAGATCCGCATCCCGATCAACGAGTCGGCGGACGACAAGTCGCAGATCGAGGAATTCATCCGCGAGTACCATGGCGAAGGCATCCAGCACATCGCCCTGTCCACCAACGACATCTACGAAACCGTGCGCAAGCTGCGCGCCAACGGCGTGGACTTCATGACCACCCCGGACACCTATTACGAGAAGGTCGACACCCGCGTCCCCGGCCACGGTGAGTCGCTGAAGGACCTGCGCGATCTGAACATCCTGATCGACGGCGCACCCGGCGATGACGGCATCCTGCTGCAGATCTTCACCAATACGGTGATCGGTCCGATCTTCTTCGAGATCATCCAGCGCAAGGGCAACCAGGGCTTCGGCGAGGGCAACTTCAAGGCCCTGTTCGAATCCATCGAGGAAGACCAGATTCGCCGTGGCGTGATCTCCGAGACCAAGTAACCGTCACTCGCGCCGGCCGCGTTTCGCGGTCGGCGCCGGAGAGCCGTCATGCTGACCCTTTATTCCTACTGGCGTTCCAGCGCCGCCTACCGGGTGCGTATCGCCCTCGGTCTCAAGGGCCTGGCCTACCGCCAGGTGCCGGTGCACCTGGTGAAGGACGGCGGCCAGCAGCACGCCGCCGACTACAAGGCGCTCAACCCGCAGGAACTGGTGCCGCTGCTGGTGGACGGCGAGGCGCGCATCGCCCAGTCCCTGGCCATCCTCGAATACCTCGAGGAAACGCACCCGCAACCGAGCCTGCTGCCGCGCGATGCGCTGCAACGCGCCCAGGTCCGCGCGCTGTCCCTGCACATCGCCTGCGACATCCACCCGCTGAACAACCTGCGCGTGCTGCAGTACCTCAGCGGCCCGCTGGGTGTGGCGGACGAGGCGAAGAATGCCTGGATTCGCCATTGGGTCGAGACCGGCCTGCGCGCAGTGGAGGCCGGATTGGACGTGCTGCCCGGCCCACTGTCCCTCGGCGAGCGCCCCGGGTACTTCGAGGCCTGCCTGATTCCCCAGCTGTACAACGCCCGGCGCTTCGACTGCGACCTCTCCGGCTGCCCGCGCCTGCTCGCCATCGCCGCGCGCTGCGAGACCCTCGAAGCCTTCCAGCAGGCCGCCCCGGAGGTGCAGCCGGACGCCCAGTAATCCCCTCGTTCCACCGCTCTTTAGCCTTGCCTTGCCCGCACCGCCCAGCCACGAGCCGGGCGGCCGATTCACGTCACAGATAAAAACAACAGGTGACGCATGACGCGTGAAACTCAACACGCAGGCCAGCTCCAGCGCGGCCTGAAGAATCGCCATATCCAGCTGATCGCCCTCGGCGGCGCCATCGGTACCGGGCTGTTCCTCGGCTCGGCCGGGGTGCTCAAGTCCGCCGGTCCGTCGATGATCCTCGGCTACGCCATCGCCGGCTTCATCGCCTTCCTGATCATGCGCCAGCTCGGCGAGATGATCGTCGAGGAGCCCGTCGCCGGCTCCTTCAGCCACTTCGCGCACAAGTACTGGGGCGGGTTCGCCGGTTTCCTCTCGGGCTGGAACTGCTGGGTGCTGTACATCCTGGTGGGCATGTCGGAACTCACAGCAGTGGGCAAGTACATCCACTACTGGTGGCCGGACGTACCGACCTGGGCCACTGCCGCGCTGTTCTTCGTGGCGGTCAACGCCATCAACCTGTTCAACGTGAAGGCCTTCGGCGAGGCGGAGTTCTGGTTCGCCATCATCAAGGTCGCCGCTATCGTCGGCATGATCGTCCTGGGCTGCTACCTGCTGGCCAGCGGCTCGGGCGGCGAGCAGGCGGCGGTGAGCAACCTGTGGAGCCACGGCGGCTTCTTCCCCAACGGCATCAGCGGGCTGGTGATGGCCATGGCGATCATCATGTTCTCCTTCGGTGGCCTGGAGATGCTCGGCTTCACCGCCGCCGAGGCCGACCGGCCGAAGACGGTGATCCCCAAGGCGATCAACCAGGTGATCTACCGCATCCTGATCTTCTACATCGGCGCGCTCACCGTACTGCTCTCGCTGACTCCCTGGGACAGCCTGCTGCAGACCCTCAATGCCTCCGGCGACGCCTACAGCGGCAGCCCCTTCGTGCAGATCTTCTCGATGATCGGCAGCAGCACCGCCGCCCACGTCCTCAACTTCGTGGTGCTGACCGCCGCGCTGTCGGTTTACAACAGTGGCACCTACTGCAACGGCCGCATGCTGGTAGGGCTGGCCGAGCAGGGCGATGCCCCGCGCGCGCTGGCCAAGGTGGATGCGCGCGGCGTGCCGGTGCGTTCGCTGCTGGTCTCGGCGGCGGTGACCTTCTTCGCCGTGCTGGTGAACTACCTGATCCCGGCCCGTGCCCTGGAGCTGCTGATGTCCCTGGTGGTCGCCGCGCTGGTGATCAACTGGGCGATGATCAGCCTGGCGCACCTGAAATTCCGCGCACGCATGGATGCCGAGGGCAAGCGCACCGCCTTCCGCGCCGTGGCGTATCCGGCGGCCAACTGGCTGTGCCTGGGCTTCGTGGTGTTCATCCTCGGCGTCATGCTGCTCACCCCGGGCATCCAGGTGTCGGTCTACGCGATCCCGGTATGGCTGCTGGTGATGTACGGCTGCTATCGCCTCAAGCGCCAGCCGGCGCTGCGTGGCGAGCGCGGCGCGGTGCTCGCCGAGTGACGCGTTGACCCGATCCCCGGTTGGGCACGGACCGCGCGCGATTGACCGCGCGGTCCGACCTTTCCTAGAGTGACCGGGCCATTTTTCGTCAGAGGGATACTCATGAAAAACGCACTTTGGCTGCTCGCGGCCGCCGTGCCGGTCCTGCTCGTTGCCTGCGGCGGCGAAGAGAAAAAGGCGCCCCAGGTCGACGCGCTGGTCCTGCCTGGCGACGCCAAGCTGGATTCGCGCAGCGTCTCGTACAAGTGCGAGGACGGCCGCAAGTTTGGCGTCCAGTACCTGAACAAGGGCGACAACAGCCTGGCTGTGGTGCCGGTGACCGACGCCTCGACCCTGGTGTTCACCAACGTCATCTCCGCCTCCGGTGCCAAGTACGCCGCCGGCCAGTACGTGTGGTGGACCAAGGGCCAGGACGCCACCCTGTACAAGGACTGGAAGGGCGGTGAGCCCGCCGATGGCGTGGCCTGCAAGGAGAACTGAGTGCTCTCCCGCGACCCCAAGAAAAAGCCCGGCAGATGCCGGGCTTTTTCTTGGGCAGAGAAGGTGACTCCGTAGAGCGTACAACCGTTCGCGGTTGTACGCCGATACACCGGTCCCATCGCCAGCTTCGTATTCGAGCCTGGTCAATGAATCCCAGGTCGACCCCGAGCGGGTGGTAGCCAAGGTCAAGCGGCGTATAACACGGAGCGTTATACGCCCTACGCTCCAACTTAGAAGGTGAACTCCAGGTTCACCGTCGGCGTCGAGGTGCGGCTGCCGCGCCCGCCGTCCACGCCGAACTTGTTGTGCCAGTACTCGTAGCCCACGCCGACCCAGAAGTTCGGTTGCCGCTTGGTGCCCGGCAGGGTGGCGAACATCAGCGAGGTGCGGATCAGGGTTTCCGGCGCCGTGTCGTTGTCGTTGTAGTCCTCGCCCTTCTCCCCGGTGTAGTTCAGGAAGCCCTGGAACTTCGCTCCGTGATCGCCCAGCTGGAACGGCCGCAGCCAGGTCAGGTTGACCATGTAGGTGGCGTCGAAGGTGTGGTCCGGGTGTTTCACGTTGGGAATGCCCGAGTGGTTCTTCTCGCGGTAGTAGAACAGCGAGAGGTCCAGCACGCCGGGGCTGTTGAACTTGATGGTGGGGCCGAACACCAGGGCGCGCTTCTTCGCCGAGGCGCGGTTGTTGTTGCGGCTGGCGTCGAAGCCGAAGGTGAAGGCGTGATCCTTCACCAGCCCCTTGCCCTGCGGCAGGTCGAACACCCGCGAGGCGAACAGCTGGCTGCGGAACACCCCGTAGACTTCGCTGCTGCCCTCGTTGGTGCCCTTGCGTGGGTCGTTGTTGTCGGACTCCAGCACATCCAGGTGGAAGAAGTTGCTGCCGTAGCGGTAACCGTCCGCGTGGCTGAAGCTGTAGATGTTCTTGCTGATGTCGTTCGGGTTATTCGGGTTGGTGAAGTCCTTGCCGTAGCGATACCCGAGGGTGTTGCTGGTCCACTCGAAGATGCGACCATCATCGGCCTGCGCCGCGCCCCAGGGGGCGGCGATCAGCGCGGTGCCGAGGGCGAGCCAGCGGCCGTTGCTCAGGCGGCGGCTGGAACGCGATTGAAGGCGGGCGGCATCAATGGCCGCCGGCGCCAACAGGGTTGGAAACATGCTGCACCTCATCTTGTTTTTGTTATGGGGCCCGCGTGCCGCAGTTCGCGCTGCGACCGGTGACAGGAGAGGGTTCTAATGGCGAATTGACGACATTGCAAGAAAAACTTGTACACAACTTCGTATACAAAAGTTGATCCAAAAGTCAGGAATGAGCTTTGCGCGGCGGGCCAGATAGTCCGGGGACAGATGCACCCCGGCGCGATATGCTGCAGATATTTCCCGCCAGACCCTTCGCCATGCTGCAGATTTCCAACACCGTGCAGATTCCCGACGCCGAGATCGAGCTGAACGCCATCCGCGCCCAGGGTGCTGGCGGTCAGAACGTCAACAAGGTGTCCAGCGCCGTGCACCTGCGCTTCGACGTCCGCGCCTCGTCGTTGCCGGAGTTCTACAAGGAGCGCCTGCTCGCCCTGAGCGACCAGCGCCTCACCAGCGAGGGCGTGGTGGTGATCAAGGCCCAGCAGTACCGCACCCAGGAGCAGAACCGCGAGGACGCGCTGAACCGCCTGGCGGAGCTGATCCGCAGCGTCGCCAGGGTGGAGAAGAAGCGCCGCCCGACCAAGCCGACGCTGGGCTCGAAGACGCGCCGCCTGGAGGGCAAGAGCAAGCGCGGGGCGATCAAGGCGGGGCGGGGGAAGGTCGATTACTGAGGGGCGGAAAGGGCTCAAGGGCACTTGCTTTTCGTAGGAACCCCCTGTGCCCGAATGCCGTCAGTGCACCAGCACCCCCGTGAACACATACGCCTGCGCCAGCGTGATCAACCCGATGAACGCCGCGAAGATCAGGCTGTGCTTGACCGTGAAGCGGAACAGGTCCGACTCGCGCCCGACCATCCCGGTGGCCGCGCAGGCCACGGCGATGGACTGCGGCGAGATCATCTTGCCGGTCACCCCGCCCGTGGTATTGGCCGCCACCAGCAGGGTGTCGCTGACCCCGAGCTGGTGCGCGGTGGTCGCCTGCAGCGAGCCGAACAGCGCGTTGGACGAAGTGTCCGAACCGGTCAGGAACACCCCCAGCCAGCCGAGGAACGGCGAGAAGAACGGGAAGGCCGCGCCGGTTCCGGCCAGCACCAGCGCCAGGGTGGTGGACATGCCCGAGTAGTTGGTGACGAAGGCGAAGGCCAGCACCATACCGATGGTCAGCACCGGCCATTTCAGTTCCCGCAGCGTGTCGCGGAAGGTCGCCGCACCGCTCTTCACGCCGATGCGCAGGATGGCCATGGAGATCAGCGCCGCGAGGAAGATCGCCGTGCCGCTGGCCGAGACCAGGTCGAACTTGTAGATCGCCGGCATCGGTGTCGGATTGGCGACGATGGGCGCGGCCTTGAGCACCAACTGATCGAGGTATGGCACCTTGATCACCGCCACCCAGCTCTCCAGCGCGCCGCCGGGCAGGAACAGCGCCTTGAACGGCTTCATGGTCCAGATGGTCACCAGCACCGTGAGGATCAGGAACGGCGACCAGGCCTTGAAGATCTGCCCGAAGCTGTACTGGGATTCGCGCTGACCTCCACCGCCCACTCCGCCAAGCGTCGCGCTGCCGTCGGCGTTGATGCTCGAGAACTCCGTCTCGCGCAGGTTCGCCGGTTGCCACACGCGCAGGAACAGCGTCAGGCAGACCATGCTCAGCAGTGCGGAGGTGATGTCCGGCAGCTCCGGACCGATGAAATTGGACGTGAGGAACTGGCTGATCGCAAAGGAGCCGCCGGCCACCAGCAGCGCCGGCCAGGTTTCACGGATGCCGCGCCAGCCGTCCATCATCGCCACCAGCCAGAAGGGCACGATCACCGACAGGATCGGCAACTGCCGCCCGGCCATGGCGCCGATCTTGAAGGCGTCCACGCCCGACACCTGCCCGGCGACGATGATCGGGATGCCCAGGGCGCCGAAGGCCACCGGCGCGGTGTTGGCGATCAGGCACAGGCCGGCCGCATACAGCGGGTTGAAGCCCAGCCCCACCAGCAGCGCCGCGGTGATCGCCACCGGCGCGCCAAAGCCCGCCGCGCCCTCGAGGAAGGCGCCGAAGGAGAAGCCGATCAGCACCACCTGCAGGCGCTGGTCGACGGTGATCGACAGCACCGAGCTGCGGATGATCTCGAACTGCCCGCTCTTCACCGTGAGCTTGTAGAGGAACACCGCCGCCACGATGATCCAGGCGATCGGCCAGAGCCCGTAGAAGAAGCCGTAGACCGCCGAGGCCAGCGCCTTGTCCACCGGCATGTGGTAGACGAACACGGCGATCAGCAGCGACAGCGCCAGGGTGATGGCCCCGGCGACGTGTCCCTTGAGGCGGAACACCGCCAGGGCGAGGAAGAAGAAAATGATCGGCACGAGGGCCGCCAGGGCCGACAGCCCGAGGCTGCCAAGCGGGGTATAGAGCTGCTGCCAGGTTTGCATGGGGAGGGTCCCTTGTTGTTGTAGGAGGCAAAAGCGTCAGCGGTGGATGAGCGATAGCGGTGGTGAATGGTTGGGTGGCGCATGGACGCGAGAGCCCGGCGCCAGCCATTGAAAAAGCCCCGGAACGCGGCGCGTAGCGGGGCTTTCGAGAGCGGGGTCCGGCAAGCATTCAGGGGTGTCGCCGTCGGCTCGCTTGTGGCCGGCGGCGACCAGGCCCAAGCCTGTGGCCACCTGTCGGCAGGGCCGCGTGAGCGCTTTCAAAGCGCTGTCGCTCCGACGCTGGCGACCTGTGCGTCTTCGCCGGACTTCACCCCGGAAACGCCCACCGCGCCGATCACCTGCCCGTCCACCACCACCGGCACCCCGCCTTCGAGCGAGGTGAGCAGCGGCGCGCTGACGAAAGCCACGCGCCCGCCGTTGACCATGTCCTCGTAGTCCCTGGTTTCGCGCCGGCCCAGTGCCGCGCTGCGGGCCTTCTCGATGGCGATGTAGGCGCTGGCCGGGGCGCAGCCGTCGAGGCGCTCCAGCGCCAGCGGATGGCCGCCGTCGTCGACCACCGCGATCGAGACCGCCCAGTGGTTGCGCTGCGCCTCGGCGCGCGCTGCGGCAAGGATGCGGCCCACTTCCTGCTGGGTCAGAACGGCTTTGTTGAGCATGTTTCCACCTCGCCTTGGTTGTCGGGTTGCGGCGCGTCGGCCAGGGCTTCTTCCACCAGTTCGATCCAGTGTCTTACCGGCGTGCGGCCGGCGCCGCCCAGGTGCGTCTGGCAGCCGATGTTGGCCGTGACTATGACCTCCGGGCCGCCGCTCTCCAGCGCCTGCAGGCGGCTGTCGCGCAGGCGTCTGGACAGCTCCGGCTGGGTCAGCGAATAGGTCCCGGCGGAGCCGCAGCACAGGTGGCTGTCCGGCACGCCGGTGAGGCTGAAGCCCAGGCGGGTGAGCACGCTCTCCACTGCGCCGCCGAGCTTCAGCGCGTGCTGCAGGGTGCAGGGGCAATGGAAGGCCAGGCGGCGGTCGCCATGCAGGTTCAGCTCCTCCAGCGGCTCGGCGCGCAGCACTTCGGACAGGTCGCGGGACAGTTCGCTGACCCGCCGGGCCTTGGCCGCGTATTGCGCATCGCGCTCCAGCAGATGGCCGTAATCGCGGACGAAGGCGCCGCAACCGCTGGCCGTCTGCACGATGGCCTCGGCGCCGGCGTCGATGGACGGCCACCAGGCGTCGATGTTCCGGCGTGCGCGCGCCAGGCCTTGCTCCTGGGCGTTCAGGTGATAGTCCACGGCGCCGCAGCAGCCGGCGTCCGCCGCCGGGATCACGCTGATACCCAGGCGATCCAGCACCCGCGCCGCGGCGGCATTGGTGTTGGGGGAGAGCGCCGGCTGCACGCAGCCTTCGAGCATCAGCATGCGCCGTGCATGGCGCGGTTTCGGACGCTCCACCGGCGGGGGCGGATGGCGCGGCAGCTTGCTTTGCAGGCTCTGCGGCAGTAGCGGGTAGAAGGCCCGCCCGGCCTTCGCCAGGGCGCCGAACAGCACGGCGTTCGGCACCACGGCGCGCAGGCCGCGACGCAGCACGCGCTCGCCGAAGGTGCGTGGCACCCGCTCTTCGACCACGGCGCGGCCGATGTCCAGCAGGTTGTGGTAATCCACGCCGGAGGGGCAGGTGGTTTCGCAGTTGCGGCAGCTCAGGCAGCGGTCCAGGTGCTCGCGGGTGCTGGCGCCGGGCTCATGGCCTTCGAGTACCTGCTTGATCAGGTAGATACGCCCGCGCGGGCCGTCCAGTTCGTCGCCCAGCAACTGGTAGGTCGGGCAGGTGGCGGTGCAGAAGCCGCAGTGCACGCAGGAGCGCAGGATGCTCTCGGCTTCCTCGGCGCGGGGCAGGTGCCTGGCCTGTTCGCTCAGGTTGGTTTGCATCAGACCTCCGCGTACATTCGGCCAGGGTTGAAGATGCCCTGCGGGTCGAGCTGCTGCTTGAGGTTCTGGTGGTAGCGCAGCAGGGATGCGGGCAGCGGGTGGAAGCTGTCATCGCCCGGCGCGCAGCGCATGGCATGGCCCGCGACTTCGGCGACGCTTTGGCGGATCAGATCGGCGTCCGCCTCGGACTTGAGCCAGCGCTGTGCGCCGCCCCAGTCGAGCAGTTGTTCGCCCGGCAGGGAAAGCGATGGCGTGGCGTTGGGCAAGGATAGCCGCCAGAGGGCGCCGGGACCGGAGAAGAAGTCCAGGCGCTGTTCGCGCAGGTCCTGCCAGTAGCCGCTGTCGATCTCCTCGCCGCCCAGCCGCAGGCGCGCCGAGCACACCGAGCCTTCGCCGCCTTCCAGGCGCAGATGCAGCGCCGTGCCGTCATGGCAGGCGGCGGTGATCGGGATGGGCTGGGTGCCCCACTCCGCGAGTTCTCCCAGCGCCTGATGAATATCCATCTCCAGGCGCAGGCTGGCGCACATCCGGGGCTTGGGCAGCACCTTCATCGACACCTCGGTGATCACGCCCAGACAGCCGAAACTGCCGGCGAGCAAACGGGAGAGGTCATAGCCGGCAACGTTCTTCATCACCTCGCCGCCGAAGCGCAGCAGCTTGCCGTGACCGGTGATCACCCGCGTACCGAGCACGTAGTCGCGCACCGAGCCCGACCAGGGTCGGCGCGGGCCGGAGAGCCCGGCGGCGACCATGCCGCCGAAGGTGGCGCCGCTGAAGGTTGGCGGCTCGCAGGGCAGCAGTTGCCCGGCTTCATCCAGTGCCGCTTCGATCTCCGCCAGCGGCGTGCCGGCGCGGGCGGTGAGCACCAGTTCGGTCGGGTCGTAGCTGACGATGCCGCTGTGACGGCGCGTGTCCAGCTCCACGCCGTTCACCGGGCGGCCGAGGAAAGCCTTGCTGTCGCCGCCGCGAATGCGCAGCGGTGTGCGTGTGGCGAGCGCCTGGTTCACCTGGTCGAGCAGGTCGGTGCTGGCATCGGGCATCAGAAACGCTCCAGGTCGGGGAAGGGCAGCTGACCGTGGTGCACGTGCATGGCGCCGAATTCCGCGCAGCGGTGCAGGGTCGGGATGTTCTTGCCGGGGTTGAGCAGGCGGTCCGGGTCGAACGCCGCCTTCACCGCATGGAACAGGGTCAGCTCGTCGCTGTTGAACTGTGCGCACATCTGGTTGATCTTCTCGCGCCCGACGCCGTGCTCGCCGGTGATGCTGCCGCCCGCCGCCACGCAGAGTTCGAGGATCCTGCCGCCGATGGCCTCGGCGCGCTCCAGCTCGCCGGGCAGGTTGGCGTCGAAGAGGATCAGCGGGTGCATGTTGCCGTCGCCGGCATGGAACACATTGGCCACGCGCAGGCCGAATTCCTCGGACAGCTCGGCGATGCCGTGCAGCACGCGTGGCAGCTCGCGACGCGGGATGGTGCCGTCCATGCAGTAGTAGTCCGGGGAGATGCGCCCCACCGCCGGGAAGGCGTTCTTGCGCCCGGCCCAGAAGCGCACGCGCTCGGCCTCGTCGCAGGCCAGGCGCACGTCGGTGGCACCGGCCGCGCGCAGCACGCCGTCGACGCGCTCGCAGTCGTCCTGCACGTCGGCTTCCACGCCGTCCAGCTCGCAGAGCAAGATGGCGGCGGCGTCCACTGGGTAGCCGGCGTGGATGAAGTCCTCGGCGGCGCGGATCGACAGGTTGTCCATCATCTCCAGCCCGCCGGGGATGATGCCGGCGGCGATGATGTCGGCCACCGCGCGGCCGGCCTTTTCCACCGAGTCGAAACTGGCCAGCAGTACCCGCGCCACCTGCGGGCGGGGCAGCAGCTTGACCGTGACTTCGGTGACGATGCCGAGCATGCCTTCGGAGCCGGTGAACAGTGCCAGCAGGTCGAAGCCGGGGCTGTCCAGGGCGTCGCTGCCCAGGGACAGGTGCTCGCCCTCGACGGTGAGGATGTCCACCTTCAGCAGGTTGTGCACGGTCAGGCCGTACTTGAGGCAATGCACGCCGCCGGCGTTCTCCGCGACGTTGCCGCCGATGGAGCAGGCGATCTGCGAGGACGGGTCGGGTGCGTAGTACAGGCCGTGCGGCGCGGCGGCCTGGGAGATCGCCAGGTTGCGCACTCCCGGCTGCACGCGGGCGAAGCGGCCCTGCGGGTTCACTTCGAGGATGCGGTTGAAGCGCGCCATCACCAGCAGGATGCCTTTCTCCAACGGTAGTGCACCGCCGGAGAGACCGGTGCCCGCGCCGCGCGCCACCACCGGCACCTTGCGCCCGTGGCAGAGCCTGAGCAGCGCCTGCACCTGCTCGATGCGTTCGGGCAGAGCCACCAGCATCGGCACGGTGCGGTAGGCGGAGAGGCCGTCGCATTCGTAGGGTTTGAGGTCTTCGGGGCGGTGCAGCAGTTCCAGGTCCGGCACGGCGGCACGCAGTTCGGCCAGCAGGGCGGCCTTGTCGACGGCAGGCAGCGCGCCATCGACGCGCTCGTCATAGAGGATGTTCATAGGCTCACGGTGCTCTGGTCTTGTTGTTGTTCGCGCCCGGCGAGCGGCGCGTGGAGCCACGGCACCGTGAAAGTGCGACCGACGGTCAGGCCACGTCCATCGCCTTCTGCACTGGTCCTACCAGATCTTGCACGAGCGTCCATTGGAAAGCCGCGGTACTGAGTGCTAGGGTTCTGGACAGCGAGGCAGGTGAATACCTACTGGTCCGACCAGTTTGTAACGGCAGGGGGAGCGTACCGATGACGACTCATGCACAGGGCAAGCAGCGCGTCGCCGACCAGGTGGCGGAGAAGATCGAGCGGCTGATCGTCGACGGCGTGCTCAAGGTCGGCCAGGCATTGCCTTCGGAACGGCGCCTGGTGGAGAAGCTCGGCTGCTCGCGCTCGGCGCTGCGTGAAGGGCTGCGCTCACTGCGTGGACGCGGCATCGTCGATACGGAGCAGGGGCGCGGTTCGTTCGTCGCCGACCTCACCGGCGTCGACGACATGTCGCCGCTGATGCACCTGTTCCGCTCGCAGCCGCGTACCCTCTACGACCTGCTGGAAGTGCGCGCGCTGCTGGAGGGGGAGTCCGCGCGCCTGGCCGCGCTGCGCGCCACCGAGGCCGACCTGGTACTGATCGGCCGACGCTTCGAGGAAATGCACGCCGCCTACGACGAACCGCAGCCACTGGACCCGCGCGAACATGCGCGGCGCGATCATGCCTTTCATCAGGCCATCAGTGAGGCGTCGCACAACCCGGTGCTGGTGCACACCCTGCAGTCACTCAACGAACTGATGCTCAGCACCGTGTTCGCCTCGGTGAACAACCTCTACAACCGGCCGCCGCAGAAGCGCCAGATCGACCGCCAGCACGCGCGGCTGTACCGCGCCATCAGCGAACGCCAGCCCGACCAGGCCCAACGCTCCGCCCGCGAACATATCCACAGCGTGAGGGACAATCTGCGGGAGATCGAACAGGAGGAGCAGCGCCTGGTGCGCGCGACCTTGCGCCTGGAGGGGTGGAAATAACGGTTCTTCCTGGGAGCGAGCCTGCTCGCGAGAACCGTCAGTTCTCGAAGCTGCAACCCACCCGCCCCAGTCCCTCGATCTCCAGCTCGAACACATCCCCCGGCGCGACCTGCGACATCGGTGCCAGCGCCCCGCACAACAGGACATCGCCAGCCTTCAATGGCGTACCCAGGCGCGCCATGCGCCGAGCCAGCCACAGGGCGATATCCAGCACCGCCGCGATGTTCGTCTGGGTAGGCGGGAAGGCTGGGGCGCCATTGCGCAGCAGTTGCACCGCCAGCGCCGCGCCCTGCAGTTTCTCCAGCGCCACCGGCTGGCTGCCGGTGAGGTAGAGGCCCGCGCAGAGGTTGTCGGCGATCGAGTCGAGCAGGCCGATCTGCCAATTGGCCACGGCGGTGTCGTTGATCTCGATGGCTGGCACGGCGCCGTCGAGGCAGGCGCCCAGGGTGGCCAGGTCAGGCTCTTTCAAGGGCAGGTCGCGGCCCACCAGCAGGGCGATTTCCGCCTCGATGCGCGGCTGCAACAGGCGCTCGCGGGAAATGCGCGCGCCACTCTGGCAGCGCAGGTCGGCGAGCAGCCGGCCGTAGACCGGCTCGTCGACCTTCAGCGCGGCCTGCATCACCGGCGAGATCAGCCCGGCCTTGGCGCCCGCCAGGCGTTGACCGGCGGTGAGCGCCAGGTCGATGCCCAGCGCCTGCACGCGGTAGGCATCCTCCAGCCCGGCCAGGGCGTAGGTGGCCGCGGGAGCGGCGATGGGCGTTCGGCTGGCCCGCGCGTCGGCCAGGGCGCGGGCGGCGGCCTGGTGGTTGTCGGTGCTCATGGCGCGTCTCCTCAGCGGCAGGGAATGTCGCCGACTACGGTGGTGCGGTACATCTCGCGGCGCATGCCGTGGTAGTCCGACACCGGGTAGTGCCAGGTGCTGCGGTTGTCCCAGATCGCCAGGGTCCCCTGGCTCCAGCGCATGCGGCAGGTGAAGGCGGGCTGGGTGGCGATGCCGAACAGGTAGTCCAGCAGCGGCTGCGACTCGGCGGGGCGCATGCCCATGATGCCACTGGTGTAGGCGGGGTTGATGAAGAGGACCTTCTTGCCGGTTTCCGGGTGGCGGGTGACCAGCGGGTGGGAGCGCACTTCGCCGTCGTGGCTGCCATAGCGCACCGCCATGTTTTCCATCAGGTCGTTGTGCTTGGCCTCGGCGCCGTAAGCGCGCTCCGGGCTGTGGATGGCGTCGAGGGTTTCCAGCTGGGCGCGCAGCTTGGGCGACAGCCATTCATAGGCCAGCGCCAGGTTGGCGTAGAGGGTGTCGCCGCCGAAGGGCGGGATGTCGTGGCCGTAGAGCAGGGTGAAGGCCGGCGGGCGCTCCTGGAATGACCAGTCGGTGTGCCAGGCACCGCCGAACACCACCGGCGTCTTCTCGTTGGCTTCCTTGACCACGCGCACCACGTGAGGGTGGCCGTCCATGCCGACCACATAGGGTTCCCGGCCGAACTCGCCAAAGCGCAGGGTCACGGCTTCGAGGTCTTCCACGCTGAGCGACTGGCCGCGGATGAACAGCACCTTGTGCGCCAGCAGGGCCTGGCGCAGCTCGGCGAAACCCTCATCGCCCAGTTGCCGCAGATCGACGCCGCTGACGTCCGCGCCGATGGCGCCGGTGGCGGGGACGATGCTGAAGTGGCGGTACTCGGCCGCTCGGTTCTGGCTCGGCAAGGCGTAGAAGAACTCGAACATGGGGAAGCCTCTTGTGGGTGTTATTGGCCACTCAAGGATGGTCAGCGTGCGCGCTTTCTTCCATGATGATCAGCGCCAAAAATTGATTTTCTCCGCCAACGAGAGCCGCCAGGGAGACCGCGATGGATTGGCGTCAGGTCCGCGAGATCACCGGGGTGCGTTACCTGCTCGATACCGCCCGCGACAGCGGGCTGGCGCCGGAGGCCTGCCTGGTGGGCAGCGCGATCGCGCTGGCGGATCTGCAGTCGCGCGCGGTACGCATCCAGGCCTGGCAGGAGCTGGCGGTGATCCGCAATGTGCTGCAGCACATCGGGCGTCCCGGCCTGGGGCTGGTCGCTGGCCAGCGCTACCACCTGACCTCCCTCGGCCACCTGGGCTTCACCATGCTCGCCAGCCGCACCCTGCAGGAGGCGTTCGAGACCTTCGGGCGCTTCCAGAGCCTGGCGCTGACCCTCTGCCCGGTGAGCAGCGAGCCCGAGGTACGTGGCGTCTGGCTGGTCTACGACGACACGGTGCTGCCCGAGGATGCGCGGCCCTTCGTGGTGGAGCGCGGCATCGCCGGGTGCCTGCAACTGTCGCGGGAGCTGTTGCAGCGCTCGTTACAGCCGTTGGCCATCGAGTTGAAGAGCGTTGAACCGACAGACCTCACGCCGTTCCGCGAGCTGTTCGGACTGGTTCCTAGCTTCGCCGCGCCACGCAACGCGATGCTGTTCGCCATGCAGGATCTGCTCGCGCCGTTGCCGCAGGCGCACATCAGCGCCCGCGACAGCGGTGAGCAGTTGTGCGAGCAGCTATGCGGCGAGCTGGCGCTGACCCTCGCCGCCACACCGACTGCGCGGCAGGTGCAGCAACTGCTGCTGCGCGAGTCCGCCAGTCTGCTGGGCGGTGCCGAGGTGTCCGGGCGACTAGGGCTGTCCGAACGCACCCTGCAGCGGCGCCTGGCGGAGGAGGGGCAGAGCCTGCAGGCGCTCAACGATGGCATCAAGCAGCGGCTCGCCGAGCGTCTGCTGCGGGAGTCGCGCATGGACCTGCAGGAGATCGCCCAGTGTCTGGGCTATGCCGAGGCGGCCAGTTTTTCCCGTGCCTTTCAGCGCTGGACCGGGCAGGCGCCGGGGCGCTGGAAACGCCGGGGCGGCCTGCCGCTCCAGTCTTCGTGATGCGGGTCGGTTTCTGACTCCAACCCTTTCCCAGAGGGGGAGTGCAGCCAGGGGCACGGATATCACCGTCTCTGCCTAGGCCTTTCGCTCCGGCAAAAAAAAGACCGGCCCATTGGCCGGTCGAGGGGGAAGAAAACGGTATCAGCGACAGACGCTGGCAATGGCCAGCGCCAGGTCGCCCAGGCGTTCGGCATCGAGCCCGGCGATGTTGGCGCGGCCGCTGCCGACCATGTACACGCTGTGCTCTTCGCGCAGGCGGCGCACCTGTTCCGGCGTGAGGCCGGTGTAGGAGAACATGCCGCGCTGGATGGCGATATGCGCGAAACGCTCGGCCAGGCCGTGCGGGCGCAGCGCTTCCACCAGCCCCAGGCGCAGGTCGGCGATGCGCGCGCGCATGCCGTCCAGCTCGTCCAGCCAGAGCGCCTTGAGGTCCGTGTCGCCGAGGATGGTGGCGACCACTTCGGCGCCATGGGCGGGCGGGGTGGACCAGAGGCTGCGGGCCATCAGCGCCAGCTGGCTGCGCACGTCGGTGAGCTTGGCGGCGCTGCCGGCGCAGACGATCAGCGCACCGGTCCGCTCGCGGTAGAGGCCGAAGTTCTTCGAGCAGGAACTGGTGATCAGCATTTCCGGCAGGCTGTCGGCGAACAGGCGCACGGCGCGGGCGTCTTCTTCCAGGCCATCGCCCAGGCCCTGGTAGGCGAAGTCCAGCAGCGGCAGCAGCTCGCGGCGGCGCACCACGTCCAGCACGCGTTGCCAGTCGTTGTAGGCCAGGTCGAAGCCGGTGGGGTTGTGGCAGCAGGCGTGCAGCAGCACCACGTCGCCATGGGGCACGCGCTCCAGGGCGCTGAGCATGGCTTCCACGTCGAGACGGTTGTCGGCATCGACGTAGGGGTAATGCGACACGCGCACGCCGGCGGCGGCGAACAGGCTTTCGTGGATCGGCCAGGTCGGGTCGCTCAGCCAGATGCTCCTGCCCGGCAGGCAGTGGGCGATGAAGTCCGCCGCCAGGCGCAGGGCGCCGGTGCCGCCCGGGGTCTGGGTGGCGTCGGCGCGCTGGGTGGCCAGCAGGCGCGAATCGGCGCCCAGCACCAGTTCGCACAGGCGGGCGGCGAACAGCGCATCACCGTGGCCGCCGACGTAGCTCTTGGTGGTCTCGGTCTCCACCAGGCGTTGCTCGGCGATCTTCACCGCGCGGGGGATCGGCGTCAGGCCCTGGGCGTCCTTGTAGACGCCCACGCCAAGGTCGAGCCGCGCCGGGTTCGGGTCGGCCCGGTAGGCGTCGAGCAGGCCCAGGATCGGGTCGCCCGGCACGCGGGTGACCTTGGCAAAATGACTCATTTGCGGCCCTCGGCGGTTTGCGCCACCTCGTCGGTGCGGGCGGCCATGATGAAGTCGTTGCGGTGCAGGCCCTTGAGCTCGTGGCTCCACCAGGTGACGGTGACCTTGCCCCACTGGGTCAGCAGGTCGGGGTGGTGGCCTTCTTCCTCGGCGATGGCGCCGATGGCGTTGGTGAAGGCCAGGGCATGACGGAAGTTCTTGAACAGGAAGACGCGCTCCAGCTCCATGTGGCCGTCACGGACTTCGATGTTCCAGTCCGGAATCTGCTTGATCAGGACGGCCAGTTCCTCGTCCGAGACCTTCGGGGCGTCGGCGCGGCAGGCTTCGCAATGGGCTTGGGTGAGTGCAGTCATGGGGTTCTCCTAGATAGGGGCCTTGTTGGGGGCATAGGAGTGGGCTCGCGGACCATCTTAGGCTCGCGAGCACGCCTCATCCTAGGCACAGATGGCGGGATTTGCAGCGGATCAGGCCGCCTGCTTGGGCGGAAACTTCGGCGCGTGCAGACCCAGGTGCATGGCCTCGCGGACCAGCGCCATGATGTCCTGGTGGGCCAGTTCGAACAGGCGCTTGAGCTCCGGCAGGACGAAGTACAGCGGCTGCAGGATGTCGATGCGGTACGGGGTGCGCATGCATTCCAGCGGGTCGAACGCCTGGCGCTCGGGCTCGTCGGAGAGGCTGTAGACGGTCTCCTTCGGCGAGGAAAGGATGCCGCCGCCGTAGATGCGTACGCCCTGGGAGGTGTCGAGCAGGCCGAATTCGATGGTCATCCAGTACAGGCGGGCGAGGAACACGCGCTCTTCCTTGCTGGCGGCCAGGCCGAGCTTGCCGTAGGTGTGGGTGAATTCGGCGAACCAGGGGTTGGTCAGCAGCGGGCAGTGGCCGAAGATCTCATGGAAGATGTCCGGTTCCTGCAGGTAGTCCAGCTCTTCCGGGGTACGGATGAAGGTGGCCACCGGGAACTGCTGGCTGGCCAGCAACTCGAAGAAGGTCTGGAAGGGAATCAGCGCCGGCACCCGCGCCACGCGCCAGCCGGTGGTGGATTGCAGCACCCGGTTGATCTCGTCCAGTTGCGGGATGCGGTCATGGGGCAGGCCGAGTTGTTCGATGCCGTCCAGGTATTCCTGACAAGCGCGGCCCTCGATCACTTTCAGCTGGCGGGTGATCAGGGTGTTCCAGACCTGGTGTTCGGCTTCGGGGTAGTGGATGAAACCGTTCTCGTCAGGTTGGCGGGCCACGTACTGCGTTGTCTTCATGGGTCCTCCGGCTTCGAGGCCTTGTTGTTGTGATGGACCAAGAAATAGCGCGGCTGATGTCGGCGCACAGCCCCCGGATAGAGCCTTGGCGTCCCGGATAGCTGCTGATTTCGTAAAGAAATGATTACGCTTCGGCGTAAAAGCACCCGGTCACGGCTTGAAGGTGCGTCCGGGTGTCACATATTCTTGACGGAAATTTCCGGCTGCCTTGTGAAAATCCACGCCGGAACGCCCATCAGAACCACAACTACGGGCCCGCCATGCGTATCAAAGTGCACTGCCAGAACCGCGTCGGCATCCTGCGCGACATCCTCAACCTGCTGGTCGACTACGGCATCAACGTCAACCGCGGCGAAGTCGGCGGCGAGCAGGGCAACGCCATCTACCTGCTCTGCCCGAACCTCATCAACCTGCAATTCCAGTCGCTCAAGCCCAAGCTCGAAGCGGTGCCCGGCGTGTTCGGCGTCAAGCGCGTCGGCCTGATGCCCAGCGAGCGCCGTCACCTGGAACTGAACGCGCTGCTGGCGGCGCTGGACTTCCCGGTGCTGTCGATCGACATGGCCGGGCAGATCGTCGCGGGCAACCGGGCGGCCGCGCAGTTGCTGGGCGTGCGCGTTGACGAAGTGCCCGGCATCCCGCTGTCGCGCTACGTGGAAGACCTCGACCTGCCGGAGCTGGTGCGGGCCAACAAGGCGCGCATCAATGGCCTGCGGGTGAAGGTGAAGGGCGACGTATTCCTGGCCGACATCGCGCCACTGCAATCCGAGAACGATGAAAGTGAAGCGCTGGCCGGCGCCGTGCTGACGCTGCACCGCGCCGACCGCGTCGGCGAGCGCATTTATAACGTGCGGCGCCTGGAGTTGCGCGGCTTCGACAGCATCTTCCAGAGCTCGCGGGTGATGGCCGCCGTGGTGCGCGAGGCGCGGCGCATGGCGCCGCTGGATGCACCGTTGCTGATCGAAGGCGAGACCGGCACCGGCAAGGAGCTGCTGGCCCGCGCCTGCCACCTGGCCAGCCCGCGCGGGCAGTCGCCGTTCATGGCGCTGAACTGCGCCGGCCTGCCCGAATCCATGGCCGAGACCGAGCTGTTCGGTTACGGCCCCGGCGCCTTCGAAGGCGCGCGCCCGGAAGGCAAACTCGGCCTGCTGGAGCTGACCGCCGGCGGCACGCTGTTCCTCGATGGCGTGGGCGAGATGAGCCCGCGCCTGCAGGCCAAGCTGCTGCGCTTCCTGCAGGACGGCTGCTTCCGCCGGGTGGGCAGCGACGAGGAGGTATATCTCGACGTGCGGGTGATCTGCGCCACCCAGGTCGACCTGTCCGAGCTCTGCACCAAGGGCGAATTCCGCCAGGACCTCTACCACCGCCTCAACGTGCTGTCGCTGCACATCCCGCCGCTGCGCGAATGCCTCGACGGCCTGGAACCGCTGGTGGAGCACTTCCTCGACCAGGCCAGCCGCCAGATCGGCTGTGGCCTGCCCAAGCTGGCGCCGCAAGCGCTGGACCGCCTCGGCCGCTACCACTGGCCGGGCAACGTGCGGCAGTTGGAGAACGTGCTGTTCCAGGCGGTCTCGCTGTGCGAGGGCGGCACCATCAAGCCCGAGCACATCCGCCTGCCGGACTACGGCGCGCCGCACCCGCTGGGCGACTTCTCCCTGGAGGGCGGGTTGGACGTCATCGTCGGGCGCTTCGAGAAGGCGGTGCTGGAGCGGCTCTATCGTGAGCACCCGAGCAGCCGGCAGTTGGGCAAGCGGTTGGGGGTGTCGCATACGACCATTGCCAACAAGTTGCGGCAGCATGGGTTGGGGCAGAGCGACGAGTCGTAGGGCGTTTCTGGGGCTCTGTTGGGGGGACCCAGTCCCGTAGGTGCGGACTTTGTCCGCGATGCTTGTTTCTTGTTTGGATGTCCAGCGCCGCTTCGGCGTGCGCTGAGAGATTTTGTTTCGCCCCCTCGGGCGAGTCCCTTTTGTCAAACGACACAAAAGGAACCAAAAGGTCTTGCCCCATCATCCGGGTCTCGCTTCGCGAGACTCCCCTCACTCCATCGAAGTTTCAGGGGCACGCCGCGAAGGGCCATCCCTGGCCCATCGCGGCTCTCGCGGCATCCATGCCGCTCAACCCCTGAAACTCCGATTCCGCTCGGCCTCCTGAAGGGGCGCTCCGGTGCGCGCGGATATTTCTCTGGAAGTCTTTAAATCCAGAGCCAGAGCGGTGCGCATGCTTTCGTAGGAGCGGACCTTGTCCGAGAAGTCTCATCACCGCACTCAGGTTGCAGGATGAAAAGCAGTCTATGCACGAAGCAGCCACAGTTGCAGGCGCGCGCAGAGTCCCGTCAGGAGGCCGAGTGGAGGTATTGCGCAGAGGGGCTAGCGGCATGGATGCCGCGAGAGGTGTAGAGGGCCAGGGATGGCCCTTCTACGCCGACCCTCGGAGCAATGCCGGAAGGAGGGAAGTCTTCGCGAAGCGAAGACCCGGATGTCGGGACGAGACCTTTTGGTTACTTTTGTGTCGTTTGAGAAAGTGACTCGCCCGAGGGGGCGAAACAAAATATCCCAACACACACCGAAGCGACGCAGAAACACCGATCAAGACGGCGGATAACACTTTAGGCGCTACTTTCCCCTACAAAGAGCATCGCGGACGGAGTCCGCACCTACAAAACCATGCCGTCGTGAATCACCAGGTCTTCGGCCGATACCCCTTCACACACGCCCGCACTTCATCGTCGATCACATTCCCAGGCTTGATGCACTGGGCCAGCGTGCGCGGGCTGTCGCTGTAGCGCGAAGGGGCAGGGGCGGCGGTCTCCGCCGTGGGCGCCAGGCCCAGGCGGCTTTGCAGCAGCACCCAGCGCTGCTGCAGCCAGAGCTGGCTGGCCGGGTCGCGCCAGAGCGCCGTACCTGCGGCGATGAGCAGCAGCGGAATGAGCAGCCAGAGCAATGGCTTGATCCACAGGCGCCAGTTGCGCCGGGGATTTGCCTCCTGCTCAGCCTGCTTCTGGTTCTGTTGCCTGACCTGCTGCCAGTACCAGTCGCGGTCTTTTTCGCTCATGTCGGTGTATCCGGATGCCGTTCTGCGCAGCGTAGCGGGAAGCGCGATTGGCGGCGAGCCACGATCGGCGGTCCTTGTGACCGGCTTCGCGCGCCACCATAGTTGAGGCCATGACTTCCACCTCGCTTTCCTCGCGCAGCCGGGACGACGCGCTGGCCGCCTTCCATCCGGCGGTGGCCGCCTGGTTCCGCGCCCACTTCGCCGCGCCGACCCAGGCGCAGGTGCTGGCATGGCCGGCAATCCAGGCCGGCGATTCGACCCTGGTGGCCGCGCCCACCGGCTCGGGCAAGACGCTCACCGCCTTCCTCGCCGCCATCGATGCGCTGGTGCGCGAGGGACTGGCCAACGGTGGCGCGCTGCCGGACCGCACCACCGTGGTCTACGTCTCGCCGCTCAAGGCGCTGTCCAACGACATCCGCATCAACCTCGAAGAACCGCTGGCCGGCATTCGCGCCGTGCTGGGCGAGATGGGGCTGCCGGAGGTGGACATCCGCACCGCCGTGCGTACCGGCGACACCACCTCCAGCGAGCGCGAGGCGATGCGCCGGCAGGTGCCGCACATCCTGGTGACCACCCCGGAATCGCTCTACGTGCTGCTCGGTTCCGACTCCGGCCGCGCCATGCTGGCCGGGGCGCGCAGCGTGATCGTCGACGAAATCCACGCGCTGGCGGCGAGCAAGCGCGGCAGTCATCTGGCGCTGTCACTGGAGCGTCTGCAGGCGCTGTGCGAGGCGCCGCTGGTGCGCATCGGCCTGTCCGCCACGCAGAAACCCCTTTCGGCGGTGGCGGCGTTCCTGGTGGGGCAACGGGCGGCCTGCCGGATCATCGACATCGGCTACAGCCGCCAGCGCGACCTGAACCTGGAAGTCCCCCCGGCGCCGCTGGAAGCGGTGATGTCCCACGACGTCTGGGACAAGGTCTACGACCGCCTCGCCGAACTGGCCGAGGAACACCGCACGACTCTGGTGTTCGTCAACACCCGGCGCCAGGCCGAGCGGGTCACCCGGCACCTGGCCGAGCGCATCGGCGCCGGCTGGGTGGCGGCGCACCACGGCAGCCTGTCCAAGGAGTTGCGCCTGGGCGCCGAGCGGCGGCTCAAGGCCGGCCAACTGCGGGTGCTGGTGGCGACCGCCTCGCTGGAGCTGGGCATCGATATCGGTGACGTCGAGCTGGTCTGCCAGCTCGGTTCGCCGCGCTCCATCGCCGCCTTCCTGCAACGCGTCGGACGTTCCGGGCACAGCGTCGGCGGCACGCCCAAGGGGCGGCTGTTCCCGGCCTCGCGGGACGACCTGATCGAGTGCGTGGCGCTGCTCGACAGCGTGCGCCGCGATGAGCTGGACGCGCTGACGATTCCGCGCGCGCCGCTGGACGTGCTGGCGCAGCAGATCGTCGCCGAAGTGGCCTGCCGGGAGTGGGGCGAGGAGGAACTGTTCGGGCTGTTCACCGCTGCCCAGCCCTACGCCGATCTCCCCCGCGAACACTTCGACGCGCTGTTGCGCACCCTGGCCGAGGGCTACACCAGCCGCAATGGCCAGCGTGGCGCCTACCTGCACCGCGATGCCGTGCACCAGCGCCTGCGCGGACGGCGCGGCGCCAGGCTGACGGCGGTGACCTCCGGCGGCACCATTCCCGATACCGGCGACTACGCCGTGCTGCTGGAGCCCCAGGGCCTGAGCGTCGGCACGGTGAACGAGGACTTCGCGGTGGAAAGCCTGGCCGGCGACGTGTTCCAGCTGGGCAATATTTCCTACCGTATCCTGCGCATCGAGCCGGGCCGGGTGCGCGTCGAGGATGCCCAGGGCCAGCCGCCGAACATTCCCTTCTGGCTCGGCGAAGCGCCGGGCCGCAGCGATGAGTTGTCGTTCAGCGTCGCGCGCCTGCGCGAGCGGCTGGATAGTTTGCTGGCACAGGGCGAGGGCGATGCCGAGCCCCTGGCGCGGGCCATCGGCTGGCTGCAGGACGAACTGGAGCTGGACGAAGGCGCGGCACGCCAACTGGTGGAATACCTGGCCCGCGCCCGTCACGCCCTCGGCGCACTGCCGACCCAGAAGACGCTGATCCTCGAGCGCTTCTTCGACGAGTCCGGCGGCATGCAGCTGGTGATCCATTCGCCTTTCGGCAGCCGTCTCAATCGCGCCTGGGGCCTGGCCCTGCGCAAGCGCTTCTGCCGCACCTTCAATTTCGAATTGCAGGCCGCCGCCACCGAAAACGCCATCATCCTCTCGCTGTCCACCAGCCACAGCTTCCCGTTGGAGGAAGTCTGGCGCTACCTGCACTCCAACAGCGCCGAACAGGTGCTGATCCAGGCGCTGCTCGATGCGCCGCTGTTCGGCGTGCGCTGGCGCTGGAACGCCACCACGGCGCTGGCGTTGCCGCGCTATTCCGGTGGACGCAAGGTCGCCCCGCAGCTGCAACGCATGCGCAGCGAGGACCTGCTGGCCTCGGTGTTCCCCGACCAGGTGGCCTGCCTGGAGAACATCGTCGGCGAGCGCGAGATTCCCGATCACCCGCTGGTGGCGCAGACCCTCGACGACTGCCTGCACGAGGCGATGGACAGCGAGGGCTGGCTGGCCCTGCTGCGGCGCATGGAGCGCGGCGAGGTGACCTTGCTGGCGCGCGACCTGCCGGCCCCTTCGCCGCTGGCGGCGGAAGTGCTGACGGCCAGCCCCTACGCCTTCCTTGACGACGCGCCGCTGGAGGAGCGTCGGACCCAGGCCGTACAGAGCCGCCGCTGGACCGATCCGGAAAGCGCCGACGACCTCGGTGCGCTGGATGTGCAGGCCATCGCCGCGGTGCGCGCCGAAGCCTGGCCGGAAGCCCGCGATGCCGACGAGATGCACGAGGCGTTGACCGGACTGGGTGGCATCCGCGACAGCGAGGCGCAGGCCAACGAGGGCTGGCCCCAGTTGCTCAAGGCGCTGGCCAAGGCGGGCAGGGCGACGCGTCTGTCCTTGCCGGTCGGAGAGGTTTGGGTAGCGGCGGAGCGGCTCAGCCAGTGGCAGGCGTTGCATCCGCAGGTGGCCATGACGCCTGTGCTCGACCTGCCGCCGGCATTGCGCGAGACATGCGCGGCGGATGAAGCGCAAGTCGAACTGGTACGCGCTCGCCTGACCGGCTTTGGTCCGCGTCTGCAACGCGAGCTGGCCGACGACCTGGGCATTGCCACCGGCGATGCCGGCTTCGCCCTGGCCAGCCTGGAGCGCGAGGGCTATGTGCTGCGCGGACGCTTCGTGCCGGGTGTGAGCGATGAGCAATGGTGCGAGCGTCACCTGCTGGTGCGCATCCATCGCTACACGGTCAAGCGCCTGCGCCGGGAGATCGAGCCGGTACCGCGCGCCGACTTCATGCGCTTCCTGTTCGACTGGCAGCGGGTTTCCAGTGGCTCGCGGGTGCGTGGCGCGGAATCCCTGGCCGGCGTGCTCAGCCAGCTGGAGGGCTTCCAGGCCGCCGCCGGCGCCTGGGAGAGCGACATCCTGCCGGCGCGGGTGGCCGACTATGGCATCAACTGGCTGGACGACCTGTGCCGCGCCGGCCGGCTGGTCTGGGCGCGCCTGCCCAGCCGCAGCTCGGCGCGTGGCCGCAGCGGGCCGCTCAAGAGCACGCCCATCGTCCTGCTGCCGCGCGCGCAGATGGCGCTGTGGAGCTCACTGGGCGCGGCGCAGCCGGAGGCCGAGCTGTCGGCCAAGGCCAACAAGGTGCTGGAGGTGCTCAAGGAGCACGGCGCGTCCTTCTTCGACGAACTGGCCAGCGACAGCCACCTGCTGCGCACCGAGCTGGAAGCCGTGCTGGGTGAGCTGGTGGCGGCCGGGCGGGTGAATGCCGACAGCTTCGCCGGCCTGCGCGCGCTGCTGATGCCGGCGGCGAGACGCCACCCGCAACGGCGCTCGCGCACACCGCTGTTCGGCATGGCCGACGCCGGACGCTGGGCGTTGTTGCGCCGAACCACCCTGGAGCCGGGCACGCGGCTGCCGGCGGAAACCCTGGAACACGTCGCCATGACCCTGCTGCGCCGCTACGGTGTGGTCTGCTGGCGCCTGCTCGACCGCGAGGCCGACTGGTTGCCGCCGTGGCGCGACCTGCTGCGGGTCTATCACCGCCTGGAGGCGCGCGGGGAAATCCGTGGCGGACGCTTCGTCGCCGGGCTCACCGGCGAGCAGTTCGCCCTGCCCGAGGCTGTCGGCCTGCTGCGCGAGGTGCGTCGCCGCGAGGCTGGCGGAGAATGGGTGGTGGTTTCGGCGGTGGACCCGCTGAACCTGTCCGGTACCCTGCTGCCAGGGCGCAAGGTGCCGGCGTTGGCCGGCAACCGGGTGCTCTACCGCGAGGGTGCGCCGGTAGGCGCCCTGATTGCCGGCGAGGTGGAGCTGCTGGCGGAACTGGCGGCGGAAGACCAGGCGCGGGCGCGGGAGTTGCTGATCCGCCGGTAACGGGGTCAAGGCTGGCTTACACTCAGCGACACGAACCTCTTTTCGATGAGACCGAGATGTCGTCCCGCGAGCCGCCGCATCTGTCCGCCTTGCTGCGCCAATGGTGGTTTCTGCCGCTGCTGGTGCTCGCCACTGTCCTGCGCCTGCACGAACTGACCGAATCGGCGATCTGGGGCGATGAAAGCTCCAGCCTGCTCCTGGCCCTCTATTCGCCCTCGGCGCTCTGGCATCACGCCGCCCATGACGTGCATCCGCCGCTGTACTTCTTCCTGTTGCACCTGTGGGTGCAGGTGCTGGGCGAAGGCGTGCTGGCGCTGCGCCTGCTGAGCGCGGTGTTCGGCTCGCTGGCGGTGTTCCTCGGCGGCTGGCTGGCCTGGCGGCTCGCCAGTCGCCGCGCGGCCTTCCTGGCCACCTTGCTGCTGGCGTTGCTGCCCACGGCGGTGCGCTACAGCCAGGAGGTACGCATGTATTCGCTGCTGGGCTGCTGGCTGCTGGCGGCGACCCTGGCGCTGCTCTACTGGTTGGACACGGGGCGCCGCCGTCACCTGGTGGCGTATGCGCTGCTGATGACGGCGGCGTTCTACACCCATTACTTCAGCGTGCTCGGGCTGCTGGTGCACTGGCTCTGGCTGGCTTCGCTGCCGGACAGCCCGTTGCGGCGGCGCGACTGGTGGCTGGCCAATCTGGCCGTGGCCGTGCTGTTCCTGCCCTGGCTTCCGGGGATGCTCGACCTGGCCCGGCACATGGCCGACCTGGTGGCGGGCGGCGACGTGGGCTGGGAGCCGCCCGTGGACGCGCTGTCGGTGCCCTCCATGCTCTGGCAGTGGCTGGCGCAGTCGGATGGCAACGAGCTGCCCTGGCCGTTGCTGCTGGGCGTGCCGGTCTTGCTGCTGGCGGTACTGCTGCTGGTGCTGCGCCGGGACCGCAGCCGCCTGCGCGTCGGGGTGCTGGCGGCGCTCTACTGCGGCGTGCCGCTGCTGATCCTGTATGGCGTGTCGTTCGTCTCGTCGGTGTTCGTTGAGCGCTACCTGACCGCCTTCGCCCTTGGCCTGCCGCTGCTCCTGGCGCTGGGGCTGGATCGCCTGCTGGCATCGCGCCGGGCCTTGGGCGCCGTCTTGCTGGTGACCCTGCTGGGCCTGGAGTGCACGGGCCTCGGGCGTCTCTACGAGGCCGACCCGGACGAACAGTTCGACGGCATGGCTGCCTACGTCAACGCGCACTATCGCGGTGGCGACCGCATCGTGGTGGACGACATCCTCTGGTACCTGGCCTTCCGTTACTACAACCACACCGGCAGCCAGCCGCTGCTGTATACCGCGCCGGCGGAGGATGGCTCGTCCGGGCGGCCGACCCTCTACGGCTTCGGCTCGCTGATCGACGACCGGCGGCATTCCTTCGTCGATCGCCTGGCCGACCTGCCGCAGGACGAGGGTCGCGTCTGGCTGGTGATGAGCCGCTACAACGACAATGAGATTCCCGACGTGCCGGCCAACTGGCGACGGGTGGCGCAGCATGCCGGCGGGGAAGTGCAGGCGATGCTGTTCGAGCGCGCGGGACAGCGCAACGCCGCACGCTGAGGGCTTATCGCCGGATCAGAAACGGATGCGCCCGGTGAAAGCATCCTTGAGCATCACCCAGTCGCCCATGAAGGACCACAGCGGGTACTTGAAGGTGGCCGGGCGGTTCTTCTCGAACACGAAGTGCCCGACCCAGGCGAAGCCGTAGCCGGCAAACGGCAAGGCCAGCAGCCACAGCCACTGCCCGCTGACGATGGCGTAGGCGAGCAGCGACAGCACCAGCAGGCTGCCCACGTAGTGCAGGCGGCGGCAGGTCGGGTTGCTGTGTTCCTGCAGGTAGTAGGGGTAGAACTCGGCAAAGCTCTGGAATCGATCAGCGGTCCGGGTGCTCATGGCGCACCTCCTGTTGTTGTGGTGGCCCAGTGTAGGCGCGGGCCGGCGGACTTGCGGATGACATAGGGGGCCAGTTTAGTATCCCGCTACGCCGCGCCGCTGGCGCGAGTCATCAGCATAACTAGAAGAATCGAGCATGCCTGAGCGTACAACCCTGTCGAGCTGGGTGCGGGGGATCGTGCAGTCGCTGGAGCTGGAAGGCCTGGACAGCCGTGCATTGTTCGTCGAGCTGGGGCTGGATTACGCCGCTCTCGACGACCCCGACGCGCGCTACCCACAGGACGCCATGAGCCGCCTGTGGAACCGCGCGGTGGAGCTGTCCGGCAACCCGGCCATCTGCCTGAACATCGCCCGTGTGCACACGCCGGCCTTTCCGGTGGTGGGCTATGCGCTGATGTCCAGCCGCAACCTGGGCGAGGGCTTCGAGCGCCTGGAGCGCTACCAGCGGATCATCGCCGAGGGCGCCGACCTGACCTTCCGCCGCCTGCCCGAGGGCTGCCTGTACAGCATCGCCGTGCATGGCGACCGCCTGCCGGTGCCGCGGCAGAGCGCCGAGTGCTCGCTGGCCAGCCTGATCAGCATGCTGCGCTGGATCACCGGACGCCCGATCAAACCCCTGGAAGTCCACCTGGCCGGCGAGCCGCCGCGGAATGCCGCGCCCTACCGCGAGCTGTTCCAGGCGCCGCTGGTCTTCGGCCACACGCACTGCGCCATGCTGTTCTCCCACGAGGACATGGCCGCGCCGCTGCCCACCGCCAACGAGGAACTGGCGCGCCTGCACGACCGCTTCGCCGGGGAGTACCTGGCGCGTTTCGTCAGCAGCCGCTTCAGCCACCAGACGCGCCAGGTGCTGTGCCGCCTGCTGCCCCAGGGCGAGCCCAAGCGCGAGAGTGTGGCGCAGGCACTGCACCTGTCCGAGCGCACCTTGCAGCGGCGCTTGCAGGAGGAGGGCAGCAGCTACCAGCAACTGCTCGACGACACCCGCCGCGAACTGGCCCAGCAATACCTGGCCACGCCGCGCATGACGTTACTGGAGATCGCCTACCTGCTGGGGTTTTCCGAGCCGAGCAATTTCTTCCGGGCGTTCCGTCGCTGGTTCGGGATGACGCCGGGGGAGTATCGGGAAGGGTTGTAAGCGGGCGCAACGCTCCTACAGAAGCCTGCCGCAGCGGGCTAGCGTAGACGGCGCCTGGGAATGATGGGTATCGCTGCGCTCCACACCATCCTACGGCGTATTCATCCTGCAAATTTGGTGGCAGGGACGATCAATGCCGCCAGAACGCCGGGGTGAACAGCACCAGCACGGTGATGATCTCCAGGCGACCGAACAGCATCCCGGCGCTGAGCAGCCATTTGGCAGCGTCCGGCAGCGGTGCGAAGTTGCCCGACGGGCCGATGATCGGCCCCATGCCCGGCCCCACGCCGGCCACGGTGCTGGCGGCGCCGGTCAGCGCGGTCATCCAGTCCAGGCCGAGGAACGACAGCCCCAGCGCCAGTACGCCCACGGTGCCGCCGAAGAAGAACGAGAAGGTCAGGATCGAGCGGACGATTTCCTCGTCCAGCCGGTGGCCGTTGTAGCTCTGCCTGATCACCGCGCGCGGGTGGATCAACTGGTAGAGGCTGGCGCGCAGCAGGGTGAAGGCCACCTGGAAGCGGAAGATCTTGATGCCGCCGGCGGTGGAGCCGGAGCAGCCGCCGATGAAGCCCAGGTAGAAGAACAGCATGATCGAGAAGTGCCCCCACAGGCTGTAGTCGCCCAGGGCGAAGCCGGTGGTGGTCATCACCGAGGTGACGTTCACCGCGACGATGCGGAAGGCATCCTGCCAGGCGAGGTCGGAGTTCACCGCATACCAGGTCCCCATCACCACCCAGGTGAACAGCAGTATGCCGAGGAAGCCATGGACCTGGTGATCCTTGATCAGCGCCTTGCGGTGGCCGCGCAGGGTGGCCACGTAGAGCACGAAGGGAATGCTGCCCAGGATCATGATCACCACCGCCACCCAGTGCACCGCCGGCTGGTGCCACTTGGCCAACGACTGGTCGGAGGTGGAAAAGCCGCCGGTGGAGATCGCCGACATGGCGTGGTTGACCGCGTCGAACAGGCCCATGCCGGCCCACCACAGGGCCAGCGCGCCGAGGATGGTGATGCCGACGTACACCCCGACGATGTACTTGGCCACCATGTGCGAGCGTGGCATGACCTTGTCGGAGCGGTCCGAGGATTCGGTCTGGAACAGGCGCATGCCGCCGATGCGCAGCATCGGCAGGATCGCCACCGCCATGCCGATGAAGCCGATGCCGCCCAGCCAGTGCAGCAGCGAGCGCCAGATCAGCAGGCCCGGCGACATGCTGTCCAGCCCGCTGAGCACGGTGGAACCGGTGGCGGTGATGCCGGACATGCTCTCGAAGATCGCGTCGGTGAAGCTGATGTGCCGGGCGAACATGAAGGGCAGGGCGGAGAAGAAGCAGACGATCACCCAGCTCGACACCGTGAGCATGTACATGTCCCGCGGGCGCAGGTGCACCTGCTCCGGGCGGCCGGGGAGAACCATGCCCAGCCCGCAGGTGAAGGTGATGATCGCCGACCAGATGTAGGGGTGCAGTTCGCTGCCGCGGCCGTAGTAGAGCAGGGTGGCCATAGGGATCAGCATGGCGACGGCCAAGGTGATCACGAAGATGCCGATGATGAATCCAAGGGTACGTAGTGTCGGCAGGGCCATGCGGCGGCGCTCGGGTATCGGTGAACCGGCCATTTTACCTGCCGTCGGGCAAGTGTAAACCGAGTGAATCTGCCCTCTTCACAAGCGCAACGGGATGGATAGAATCTTGCGCAGCCCGCCGGCGCTCGCCGGTTTCTCTGGTGCATTCGCATCCATGTCCAATAACAATCCGTGTCTGAATTGTGGCGCCTGCTGCGCGCATTTCCGTGTGTCCTTCTATTTTGGCGAGTGCCAATCCTCCGGTGGCGTCGTCCCGGATGAGCAGGTCGTCCAGGTCAGCCCCTACATGGTCGCCATGCGCGGCACCGAGGTGCGCCCGGTGCGCTGCGTCGGCCTGCTCGGTGACGTCGGTTGCGGCGTGCGCTGCACGATGTACGAACAGCGTTCCTCGACCTGCCGGGAATTCGAGGCCTCCTGGACCGATGGCGTCCACAACCCCAACTGCGACGCGGCCCGCGCCGCCTATGGGCTGCCGCCGCTGACGCCACCGGTGATGCCGACGCTTTCGCCGGACCGGGTGGCCTGACGGCGCAGCGAGCGCTGGGCAAATGCGAACCCTTTGCGTCTACAATGGCGCTTTCGAGTTTGTCTGGAGGTAGCCCATGGAGGCTCTCGACGCGTTGCACAACCGTGTATCCCACGCTCGCCTGGGTGAGCCGGCGCCGTCCGCCGAACAGCTGGACGGCCTGTTCCGCGCCGCCCTGCGTGCGCCGGATCACGGCCAGCTGCGACCCTGGCGGTTCCTGACCGTGGAAGGGGATGCGCGCGCTCGCCTGGGCGAGCTGTTCGCCCGTGCGCTGCAGGCCCAGCAACCCGACGCGGCGCCCGAGGCGCTGGACAAGGCGCGCGCCATGCCGCTGCGCGCGCCGACCCTGGTGGTGGCCGTGGCGCGCCTGCAGGAGCACCCGAAGGTGCCGGAAATCGAGCAGTGGCTGGCTGCCGGCTGTGCCGCCTACGGCATCATCGAGGCTGCCTATGCCCAGGGGCTGGGCGCGATGTGGCGCACTGGCGCCATGGCGTTCGATCCGTTTGTGCGGGAAGGCTTGGGCCTGGCGGCCAACGAGCGCATCGTCGGTTTCATCTACCTGGGCACGCCGATCGGCGAGCTGCGCCGGCCGACGCCGCTCGATCCGGCGGCCTTCGTCAGCGCCTGGCAGGGCTGAGCGGCAGCCCCAGGCGAATCTTCCAGCCCTTGCCGTGGGCGCGCCAAAGCAGGCGTCCGCCCTGCCAGGCGGCAAGGCGTTGAGCCGGACGCAGGGCGTCCGGCAGCCAGGCCCGCGCCAGCGGGTCGTGGCCTTGCAGATCCACTCTCAAGAGTCCCCGCGTTGAGCTGAGCGTCAGCTCCAGCGCGGCGTTCGGCCGTCTCTGCAGCGCGGCCTGCAACAGCGCATCCAGTGCCCCGCGCAGCGCTTCGGGCCAGCTTTCCAGCGGCCAGGTGCCCGACTGCGGCAGGTTCAGGCGCAGGCCGGGCCAGCGCGCGCGCCATTGCTCGGCCAGGCGCGCCAGTTCCACCGCCAGCACCAGGCTCTGCGGGTCGTCCGGCGGCGCGCCGAATGACCGCGCGATGGGCGGCACGGGAGCATGCGGGAACGGGGTGGCCAGGGCGGGAAGGCTCATTCGGGTTCTCCGGAAAATAGTGCGTCGCTCAAGCGGCCGGTCGGTGCAGGGGCAGGTCGATGCTGGCCTGGAAGCCGCCATCGGGATGGTTGCCCAGGCGCAGCCGGCCGCCGTGGCGTTCGATGGCGCGGCGGGCGATGGCCAGGCCCAGGCCGTGGCCGGGGCTGCTCTGGTTGGGCGCGCGGAAGAAGGGTTCGCCCAGCTGCGCCAGGTGTTCCTCGTCGGCGCCGGGGCCGTGGTCGCGCACGTTGATGTGCAGGCGTTCGCCGTCGACCTGGGCCCGTACGTCCAGCGGCTGCTCGACGGGGTTGAAGCGCAGGGCATTGCGCAGCAGGTTGTCGAGGGCGCGTTCGAGCATGTCGGGCCAGCCGTCCAGCGCCAGGTCCGGCGCGATGTCCAGCTGGATCCGCTGGTCCGGGTAAAGCAACTGGGCATCGTCGCGCAGGCGCTCGAACAGCGGCAGCAGGGCGATCCGGCTGGCCGGGCCGGGGTCGGCGTCGAGGCGGGCGAGGGCGAGGATTTCGCCGATCAGGGCCTCCAGGCGATCGCACTCCTGCTCCAGGCGCGGCCACATGTTGGCGCGTTCCTCGGGAGTGGCGCGCTCGGCCAGGGCGAGGGCGATGCGCAGCCGCGCCAGCGGTGAGCGCAACTCGTGGGAAACGTCCCGCAGCAACTGGCGCTGGCTGCTGATCAGGCGTTGCAGGCGGGCGCCCATGCGGTTGAAGTCGCGCGCCAGTACGCCCAGTTCATCGCCACGACGTGACAGGCGCGCCAGGCTGTCCTGCTGGTAGGCGGTCTGGCCGAGGTCGTGCACGGCGCGGCGCAGGCGGTTCAGCGGACGAGTGATGGAGAGCGTCAACAGCAGGCTGAATACGGTCAGCACCACCAGGGCGATGCCCAGAGCGCTGAGCGGCCACAGCAGGCTGCCGCGATGCCAGGCCTGCAGCGCCGGGTGGGGAATGCGGTAGATGAACAGGAAGGTCTGGTCGGTACGCGGGCTGACGTATTCCTGGCTCAGTTGGCGCCAGGGGAAGCGCGGCAGGTTTTCCCGGTTGAACGAGCCGCCCGGTCGGGGCGGGCGCGGCAGGTAGGTGCCGTTGACCAGGCGCTGGCCGCTCTCGTCGAGCACCTGCACCGAGAGTTCGTACTGCTGCCGGCGACTTTCCAGCAGCCCCTGGGCGGCTTCCGGACCACGGGTTTCGTAGAGCAGGGTCCATTGCCGGGCGAGGTCATGCAGGCCGGGGTAGCGGGCGATGACCCAGGTGTCCTGGTTGAGGGCGCGGCCCAGCAGGATCGACAGTCCGGCCACCAGCAGCAGGGCGAGCCAGAAGGCGGCGAGGATCCGCCAGAAGAGTGAGCGCATGGTCTTCCTGTTCAGCCGCATGGTCTATCCGTTGTCAGGGCCCCACGGCAAGGCGCCGGGATAACCCGGCGCCTGCACTTGCGGGAGCGATCAGTTGGCCTTGGCGCCGTCCTTCTGGGCCTTCCAGGTCTGGAATTCCGCCCATTCGGCCTTGCGCTGTTCGCGCTGTTTCTTCAGCTCGTCGAACTTCTTCTGCTGGTCGGGCGTCAGGATGCCGCGAATGCCGGATTCAGCCTTGTCGTGGTTGGCCTTGAGCTCGGCCTGCATGGCCTTGCGGTCGGCTTCGGGCAGCTTGTTCCAGTACTTCTCGGTGATCTCGTGGCGATTCTTCATGGAGTCGCCCATCAGCTTGCCGATCTGCTGGCGCTGCTCCTGGCTCAGGTTCAGGTCGCGGAACATGCCGCCACGTCCGCCGTGCATCATGCCGTGGTCGTGGTCTTTCATGTACGGGGCCGGCGGCGGGGCGTCGGTCGGCGCGGGAGTGGCCGCCAGTGCGACGGTCGGCAGGGCGGCGGCGATCAGCAGGGCGGTCAGGGTCTTGCGCATGGTGTTTCTCCTTTCAGGGACCGGTCGTTACCGGATGGGCCCAGTCTAGGGTCGGCAAGGTCAAGGGCGGTCAGTCACAGGTAAAGCTTCGGTAAAGATTACGTGAAGCGCCTCTCCGAACTTTACGAAAGCCCGCGCCAGGGCGGCTCGGGGCTTGCAGCCCGCGCGCTTCAGGGCGCGTAGAAATACCCGCGGCCACGCAGGGCGAGGATGCGCGGACGGCCGTCGGGGTGGCCGCCGAGCTTCTTGCGCAGGTTGCTGACGTGCATGTCCAGGCTGCGGTCGTACAGGGTCAGCTTGCGGCCCAGCGCGAGCTGCGCCAGGGCCTGCTTGTCCAGCGGTTCGCCGGGCTGGCGCAGCAGGGCTTCGAGGATGCGGCTCTCGGAGAGGGTGAGGCTGATTTCCTGCTCGCCGATGCTTGCTACGCCGCGCGTGAGGTTCAACGCCAGGTCGCCCAGCTCCAGCTGTGCGCTGGGCTGCGCCGGGTGGCTGCGGCGCAGCACGGCGCGCAGGCGGGCGGTGAGTTCACGGGGGTCGCAGGGTTTGGCGAGATAGTCGTCGGCGCCCAGCTCCAGGCCGAGGATACGGTCCAGTGGTTCGCCGCGGGCGGAGAGCATCAGCACCGGCAGGTCCGGATGTTCGCCGCGCAGTTGCTTGAGCAGTTCCAGCCCGCTGCCATCGGGCAGCATCACGTCGAGTACCACCGCGTCCGGGGCGCGGCTGGCCAGCGCGGCGCGGGCCTGCGCACCGTCATGGGCGGCGCGGATGCTGAAGCCTTCCTGGACCAGCCAGGTGCCGAGCAGCTCGCAGAGCTCGCGGTCGTCGTCGATCAGCAGCAGTTCACTCATGAAGTCGGTTCTTTCAGTTGATCCATTCGCGGCGATGCCGGCGGCGGCTGCCACGGCTCAGCGCACCGAGGAGGAAAGCCAGCAGGGCGGTGGCGCCGCCGCTGACGTACCAGGTCTGCTGCTCGGTCAGCAGGCGCGGCGGCTGTTGCGACTGGGCTTCGCGCAGTTGCAGTTTCAGGCGCTGGTTCTCCTGACGCAGACGACCGATGACGGCTTCGTCCTGGCTGTTGTCCCGGTCCGCGGATTGCGCGGCCAGTTGGGCGGCCAGCGCCTGGCGTTGCTGCTCGCTCTCGGCCAGGCGGCGTTCGAGGTCGGCGTGGGCGCTGGCGCTCGACGCGTCAATGACTTCGACAGCGGCGGCCGGAGGCTGTTCCGGAGCGGGTTCTTCGGCCTGGGCGGCCAGGGGCAGGGCGAGACAGACGAGCAGGGGCAGACGGTGCATCGGGACTCCTTGTTCGATGATGTACCGCCGTTCACGGCCATCCCGGCGGTGTCCGGCTGCTATCCCCCGCGAACGTCCCTGCCGCGGGGCTGCAACGGGGCGAGCGGTTACGGCAGGACTTTCTTGAACGGCTTGACCACGACTTCGGCGTAGACGCCGGCGGCGCGGTAGGGGTCGGCATCGGCCCAGGCCTGTGCTGCGGCCAGGGACTCGAACTCGGCGACGATCAGGCTGCCGGTGAAGCCGGCGGCGCCCGGGTCGTTGCTGTCGATCGCCGGGTGCGGACCGGCCAGCACCAGGCGGCCTTCTTCCTTCAGTTGCTCCAGGCGGGCGATGTGCGCGGGGCGAGTGGCCAGGCGACGTTCTTGGGAAGCGGTGATATCACGGGCAATGATCGCGTAGAGCATGTCAGTCCTTGGGTTTTTCGCCGGTAGGTTCATCGTGCATGTGGCGGGCCAGGAACACGCCCTGGCCGATCAGGAACAGCAGGGTCATGCCCAGGCTGCCGAACACCTTGAAGTCCACCCAGATGCTCTGGAAGGTGAAGGCGACGAACAGCTGGACACAGCCGCAGATCAGGAAGAACAGCACCCAGGCGATGTTCAGTTTCGCCCAGAGGGAATCGGTGAGGTGCACCGCGTGGCCCATGATCCGCTGGATCAGCGGCTGGTTGCCGATGAAGTGGCTGCCGGCGAAGGCCAGGGCGAACAGCCAGTTCACCACCGGCGCCTTCCACTTGAGGAAGGTTTCGCTGTGGAAGGCCAGGGTCATGCCGCCGAACAGCAGGCAGGCGGCGAGGGTCACCCACTGGCCCTTGTCCAGCTTGCGCTGCTTGATCAGCAGGGCGCCGTAGACCACCACGGAGGTGGCGATCAGCACGGCGGTGGCGCTGTAGATGCCGCCGACCGAGAAGCTCTGGCCAGCGAGTTCGACGTTGCGCGGGTCGAGCTTGTAGACGATGAAGAACAGGATGAGGGGGATGAAATCGATGAATTGCTTCATTACGGCAGCCAGAGCCTGGTAGAGCCGGCATAATACCAACCTGCCGGTGAACTGAAAGCCTCATCCGCCCAACGCTGCGCCCGCTCATGGTTTCAACCCGTTGCCGTGAGAGCGGGCGCACATAAGCGTCTATACAGAAATAAGCCGTCCCCAGCCTACGGAAGCCCTGCATGCGAGTTGACCTGCACTGCCACAGCACCGCGTCCGACGGACTCCTCAGCCCGACGGCCCTGGTCGAGCGCGCCCACGGGCGCGGCGTGCGTGTGCTGGCGCTGACCGACCACGACACCCTCGACGGCCTGCCGGAGGCCCGCGATGCCGCGCGTCGGTTGGGCATGGAACTGGTCGACGGGGTCGAGCTGTCCTGCACCTGGGGGGGCGCGACCATCCACGTGCTGGGCTATGGCTTCGATCCGCGCGCCGAATCGCTGGTCGAGGCACTGGACGACCTGCACCGCGCCCGCTGGACCCGTGCCGAGGAGATCGGCCGGCGCCTGGAGGCCAAGGGCATGCCCGGCGCCTTCGAGGGCGCGCAGGCGGTGCAGCGCGAGCTGGGTGACAGCGAGAATGCCCCGGCGCGCCCGCACTTCGCCGAGTTCCTGCTGCGCCAGGGCTACGTCAAGGACCGCGCCGAAGCCTTCCGCAAGTGGCTGGGCGCCGGCAAGCTGGGCGACGTCAAGCAGCACTGGCCGGCCCTTGCCGATGCGGTCGGCACCCTGCGCGCCGCCGGCGCCTGGATCAGCCTGGCGCACCCCTACCAATACGACTTCACGCGCACCAAGCGGCGCAAGCTGGTCGCCGACTTCATCGCCGCCGGTGGCCATGCCATCGAGGTGGTCAACGGCCCGCAGCCGGCGGAGCAGGTCGGCGTGCTCAGCATCCTCGCCCGCGAGTTCGGCCTGATGGTCACCGCCGGCAGCGATTTCCACGGCCCCAGCGACTGGTCCGAACTGGGCCTGTACCGTACGGTGCCGGATGATCTGCCGCCGCTGTGGCCGCGTTTCGCCCATGCGGACACCGCCCCAGGGAACAAGGAGACTCAATGAGCCAGTTCTTTCAGGTCCACCCGGAAAACCCCCAGTCGCGCCTGATCAAGCAGGCGGTGGAGATCGTCCGGCAGGGGGGCGTGATCGCCTATCCCACCGACTCCTCCTACGCGCTGGGTTGCCGGATCGGTGAAAAGTCGGCGGTGGAGCGCATCCGCCACATTCGCCGGCTGGACGACAAGCACAACTTCACCCTGGTCTGCCGCGACCTCTCCGAACTGGGGCTCTACGCCAAGGTCGATACCGGCCTGTTCCGCCTGCTCAAGGCGCACACCCCCGGCCCCTATACCTTCATCCTCAACGCCACCCGCGAAGTGCCGCGCATGTTGCTGCACCCCAAGCGCCGCACCATCGGCCTGCGCGTGCCGAGCTGCCCCATCGCCCTGGCGCTGCTGGAGGAACTGGGCGAGCCGCTGATGAGCGTCAGCCTGATCCTGCCGGGGCAGACCGAGCCGCTCAACGACCCGTACGAGATGCGCGACCTGCTGGAGCATCAGGTGGACCTGATCATCGATGGCGGCTACGGCGGCGGCGAGGCGTCCACGGTGATCGCGCTGACCGACGAGGACCCGGTGGTGGTGCGCGTCGGCTGCGGCGATCCGGAACCCTTCATGGTCAGCGCCTGAGCATCGGTTCCCGAACTTGAGCCTGTCCTGATGCAGCAGACCCGACGCGCAGCAGTTCGGGAACTGGCTCGGCACCTATACTGCGCACTTCGTTCCTGACTCCGCGAGGTTGATCCTTGGCCAGCGTCGAATCCCAGCGCCGCGTGCTGTCCGGCATGCGCCCTACCGGGCGCCTGCACCTGGGGCATTACCACGGCGTGCTGCAGAACTGGGTGAAACTGCAGCACGAATATGAATGTTTCTTCTCCATCGTCGACTGGCATGCCCTGACCACCGAGTACGACGAAACCGAAGGTATCCGCCAACACGTGCGCGACATGGCCATCGACTGGCTGGCGGTGGGCGTCAGCCCCAGCGCGGCGACGATGTTCATCCAGTCCCAGGTGCCCGAGCACGCAGAGTTGCACCTGCTGCTGTCGATGATCTGCCCGCTGTCCTGGCTGGAGCGGGTGCCGACCTACAAGGAACTGCAGGAAAAGCTCAGCCACAAGGACCTCTCCACCTACGGCTTCCTCGGCTATCCGCTGCTGCAGGCGGCGGACATCCTGATCTACCGCGCCGGCTGGGTGCCGGTGGGTTCCGATCAGTTCGCCCACGTCGAGTTCAGCCGCGAGATCGCCCGGCGCTTCAATCATCTGTATGGCGGCGAGGAGGATTTCGAGGAACGGGTGCAGACCGCCATCGGCCGGCTGGGCAAGAAGACCGGCAAGCTCTACTCCAGCCTGCGCCGCACCTGGCAGGAGCAGGGCGATGCCGAAGCGCTGGAAACCGCGCAGGCCCTGCTCAAGGAGCAGCAGAGCCTGACCTTGGGCGACCGCGAACGGCTGCTGGGCTACCTCGAAGGCAGCAGCCGGCTGCTGCTGCCCGAACCCCAGACCCTGGTCAGCCAGGCGCCGAAGATGCCGGGGCTGGATGGCCACAAGATGTCCAAGTCCCACGGCAACACCATCGCCCTGCGCGACAGCCCGGCGGAGGTGGAGGAAAAGATCGCGCGGATGCCCACCGACCCTGCGCGGGTGCACCGCAACGATCCCGGCAATCCGGACCTTTGCCCGGTGTGGCAGTGGCACCTGATCTACTCCGACGCCGGCTGCCGGCAGTGGGTGCAGGAGGGCTGCCGCAGCGCCGGTATCGGCTGCCTGGACTGCAAGCGGCCGCTGATCGAGGCGATCCAGCAGGAGCTGGCGCCGATCCAGGAACGCGCGCTGGACTACGAGGACAACCCGGAGCTGGTGCGCAGCATTCTCGCCGAGGGCGCCGAGCACGCCCGCGAGACCGCCCGTGAAACGCTGGTGGAGGTTCGGCATGCCATGGGGCTGTCCTACCGCTGATAAACGCTTTTCGTAGGAGCGAGCTTGCTCGCGAACAAGCCCCCGCTGCGGAGCCTGGTTCGCGAGCAAGCTCGCTCCTACAGGAATGCCCACCGCCGCGCGACGTGATTTGACACCGCCCATCCCTTGAGCCATTTCCCCCACCCACGAGGGGTAAAAGCAGGGATAATGCCGCCTGTATCCCCCAGACCCTGACGAGTGGCCGATGAGTGACCTGACCGAGCCGGACGATCCTTCCAGCGCCACCGAATACCGGGCCCCGGTACAGCTGGCGCTGGTCTACGGCGAGGCGCTGACCGAGCTGCCGCAGGACCTGTACATCCCGCCGGACGCCCTGGAAGTCTTCCTCGAAGCCTTCGAAGGCCCGCTCGACCTGCTGCTCTACCTGATCCGCAAGCAGAACATCAACATCCTCGACATCCCGGTGGCGGAAATCACCCGCCAGTACATGGGCTACGTCGAGCTGATGAAGTCGGTGCGCCTGGAACTGGCCGCCGAGTACCTGGTGATGGCCGCCATGCTCGCCGAGATCAAGTCGCGCATGCTGCTGCCGCGCTCGGCCGAGGCCGAGGAAGAAGAGGAAGACCCGCGCGCCGAGCTGATCCGCCGCCTGCAGGAATACGAGCGCTTCAAGAAGGCCGCCGAGGACCTCGACACCCTGCCGCGCCTGGGCCGCGACATCATCCTGCCAGCCGTTGCCGCGCCGGATGCGCGGGCGCGCAAGCTGCTGCCCGACGTCGACATGCAGGAACTGATGCTGTGCATGGCCGAGGTGCTGCGCCGCGCCGACCTGTTCGAAAGCCACCAGGTCACCCGCGAGATGCTCTCCACCCGCGAGCGCATGACCGAGATTCTGGAGCGCCTGAAGGGCGAGGGCTTCGTGCCCTTCATCAGCCTGTTCCGCGTCGAGGAGGGCAAGCTCGGCGTGGTGGTGACCTTCATGGCCGTGCTCGAACTGGTGAAGGAACAACTGGTGGAGCTGGTGCAGAACGCCGCCTTCGCGCCGATCCACGTGCGCGCCCGGACCGAGACCACGGAAGGCGCTCCGTCCGCGGAAACCTTACAGGAGGAAGGCGAGGGGGCCTTCGAACCCGAGGAGGCAGTGCCTGCGGAGCCGACTTTCGATGACCTTGAAGATTCGCTCTGAACAACCCGGCGACCACGCCGCCATCGACGCCCTGTTGCGCGCGGCGTTCGCCGACCATCCGCACAGCCGGCAGACCGAGCACCTGCTGGTGCAGGCCCTGCGCGAGGAAGGCGCACTCAGCCTGGCGCTGGTGGCCGAGGAGGCCGGCGAAGTGGTCGGCTACCTGGCCGCCTCGCCGGTGACCCTCGATGGCGCAGACATCGGCTGGCTGGGCCTGGGCCCGCTGGCGGTGCTGCCGGCGCGGCAGAAGGGCGGTATTGGCGCTGCACTGGCGCAGGCCTGCCTGGAGCAGCTGCGCGCTGAAGGCATAGCCGGCTGTGTGCTGGTGGGCGATCCGGATTACTATTCGCGCTTCGGCTTCGTCGCCGATGACACCCTGGTGTTCCCCGGCATCCCCGCCCCGTACTGCCAATGCCTGCGCCTGACCCCGCAGGCCCAGGCGGTGCGCGGCGAAGTGGCCTACCACCCGGCCTTTACCCGTTTCGGCTGACCCACTGAGCGACTCGATGAACCTGTCCGACCCCAAAGAACTGGCGACCCTGCTCGAAGGCATCCTCCTGGCGGCCGGCAAGCCGCTGTCGCTGGAGCGCCTCGGCGAGCTGTTCGAGGAGGCCGAGCGGCCGGAGCCGCAGCAGTTCCGCGATGCGCTGGCGGTGCTGTCGCTGTCCTGCGCCGGCCGGGCCTTCGAGCTGAAGGAGGTGGCCACCGGCTACCGCCTGCAGGTGCGCGAGAAGCTCGCCCCCTGGGTCGGCCGCCTGTGGGAAGAACGTCCGCAGCGCTATTCCCGCGCCCTGCTGGAGACCCTGGCGCTGATCGCCTACCGCCAGCCGATCACCCGTGGCGAGATCGAAGAGATCCGTGGCGTCGCGGTGAACACCCAGATCGTCAAGACGCTGATGGAGCGCGAGTGGATCCGCATCGTCGGCTACCGCGAGGTGCCCGGCCGTCCGGCGATGCTGGCCACCACCCGGACCTTCCTCGACTACTTCAACCTGAAGAGCCTGGAAGAGCTGCCGCCGCTGGCCGAGCTGAAACTGATGGAGCCCGAGCCCCAGCCGATCCTCGAGGACATGGCGCCGACGGTCAGTCTGCCGAGTCCCGAGGAATACGACGAGGACTACATTCCGCCGTCGCTGCAGGCGCTGGCCGACCAGGCGCTGCGCGATGCCGGCGAGGAGCCGGAGCCCGCTCCGCCGGAGGAAAAGCCCGAGGAGACCAGCTTCCGCAGCCTGCTCGCCGAGCTGGACGAGATGGAGCAGGGCCTGAAGACCGATTTCGACGACCTCATCGACCTGCCGCCGGCGGATGCCGAGGACAATGGCGTGGACGCCGATTTCAGTGGTGTCTTCGGCTTGCCCGAGGTTCAGCCGGAAGGCTCGGCGCCGGAAGACACGGAGACGGAGCCCGCTTCGCCTGAGCCCGAGCCTGCCGTCACCGCGCCGGCCGCCGAGGCGGAAGAGGAGTGGGACGAGGAACGCGCCCTGCGCGAAGCCATGCGCGAGGAAATGGAGTTCAACGCCCGCAATCGCGACCATTAAAGGCATTTCCCCGACGCTTTCCAGCCGTTCGGTGATTGACTTCCGCCTTCGGCGCGACGACCTTATGTGCCGCGTTCGAAAGGCGCTGGCGGCAACACCCGGGGGAGCCGCCGGAATCCCCGTCCCTTCGACGACCCTCGATAACAATCCACAGTGGCCCGGCGCTTCGCGCAGGCTGCTGAGTACCCATATGAAAACAACACCAATCAGCCGTATCTCCTGGCTCGGCCTTCTGCTGGGCCTGAGCAGCGCTTCGCTTTCCGCAGCCCAGGCTCCTGCCGTGGCACCCGCCGTGCCGCTGCCCGGCCAGTCGAAGGACGCCTTCATCGACAGCCTGATGCAACGCATGACGCAGGAAGAGAAGATTGGCCAGCTGCGCCTGGTCAGCGTCGGTCCCGATCATCCCAAGCCGGTGTTGCTGGAAGAGATCGCCGCCGGCACCACTGGCGCGGTGTTCAACACCGTGGTGCGTCCGGGCATCCGCGACCTGCAGGATGCGGCGATGAAGAGCCGGCTGAAGATCCCGCTGTTCTTCGCCTATGACGTGGTCCACGGCCATCGCACCGTGTTCCCCATCGGCCTGGGCCTGGCGGCCAGCTGGGACCTGGCGTCCATCGAGCGCAGTGCCCGCGTCTCGGCCATCGAGGCCAGCGCCGACGGCCTCAACCTGACCTATTCGCCCACCGTCGACATCGCCCGCGATCCGCGCTGGGGCCGTGTCTCCGAGGGCTTCGGTGAAGACGCCTGGCTGACCAGCAAGGTCGCTGCCGCGGTGGTCAAGGGATACCAGGGCAAGGGCCTGGACCAGCCGGAAACCATCATGGCCGGGGTCAAGCACTTCGCCCTGTACGGCGCCGGCGAAGGCGGCCGCGACTACAACACCGTGGACATGAGCCCGCAGCGCATGTTCCAGGACTACCTGCCGCCGTACCGCGCCGCCATCGATGCCGGCGCCGGCGCGGTGATGGTCTCGCTGAACAGCATCAACGGCGTGCCCGCCACCGCCAACAAGTGGTTGCTGCAGGACCTGCTGCGCGGCCAGTGGGGCTACAAGGGCCTGACCCTGAGCGACCACGGCGCGGTGGGCGAGCTGATCAAGCACGGCGTGGCCGCCAACGAGCGCGACGCCACCCGCCTGGCGATCAACGCCGGCGTCGAAATGAACATGAACGACGACCTCTACGGCAAGCACATGCCCGAGTTGCTCAAGGCGGGCCTGATCAGCCAGGCCGAGATCGACCGTGCCTGCCGCGACGTGCTGGCCGCCAAGTGGGACATGGGCCTGTTCAAGGACCCGTACCGCTACCTGCAGGGCAAGGACCCGGTGGACACCGACGCCGAGGAGCGCCTGCACCGTGCCGACGCCCGCGAGATCGCGCGCAAGGGCATGGTCCTGCTGAAGAACCAGGATGGCGTGCTGCCGCTCAAGCGTGATGGCGTGATCGCCCTGGTCGGTCCGCTGGCCGACAGCAAGCGCGACGTGATGGGCAGCTGGTCCGCCGCCGGCAAGGCCTTCCAGGCGGTGACCGTGCTCGAAGGCATGGGCACGGCGACCCGCGGCAAGGCCGCATTGCTTTATGCCAAGGGCGCCAACGTCACCGACGACCAGGAGATCATCAAGTACCTCAACGAGTACAACGAGGACGTCAGCGTCGACTCCCGCAGCCCGAAGGAAATGATCGACGAGGCCGTGGCCAAGGCGAAGCAGGCCGACGTGGTGGTCGCCGTGGTCGGCGAGGCCCAGGGCATGGCCCACGAGGCGTCGAGCAAGACCAACCTGCATATCGCACAGAGCCAGGTCGAGCTGCTCAAGGCCCTCAAGGCCACCGGCAAGCCGCTGGTGCTGGTGCTGATGAACGGCCGCCCGCTGGACCTGCGCTGGGAAAGCGCGAATGCCGACGCCATCCTGGAAACCTGGTTCAGCGGCACCGAGGGCGGCAATGCCATCGCCGACGTGCTGTTTGGCGACTACAACCCGTCGGGCAAGCTGAGCATGACCTTCCCGCGTTCGGTGGGGCAGGTGCCGATCTACTACAACCACCTGAACACCGGCCGCCCGTTCGACCACGAGCACCCGAACAAGTACACCTCGCGTTACTTCGACTCGCAGAACGGCCCGCTGTACCCCTTCGGCTACGGCCTGAGCTACACCGACTTCAGCGTCTCGGACGTGAAGATGTCGGGCAGCAGGCTGAAGAAGGGTGACCAGCTGACCGCCAGCGTGACGGTGAAGAACACCGGCAAGGTCGCCGGCGAGACCGTGGTGCAGCTCTACCTGCGCGACGTCGCCGCCTCCATCAGCCGTCCGGTGAAGGAGCTCAAGGGCTTCAGCAAGATCATGCTGCAGCCGGGCGAGTCGAAGGTGGTGCAGTTCCCGATCCGCGAGGAAGACTTGCGCTTCTACGACAGCCAGCTGCGCTACGCATCGGAGCCGGGCGAGTTCAAGGTCTACGTCGGCCTGGATTCGGATAACGTGAAGGAGCAGAGCTTCACGCTGCTTTAAGCGTTATCCACAAGCGCTGGTTCCAGACGAAAACGCCACGGCTCATCGAGTCGTGGCGTTTTTCTTTTTCAGGTCGCCGGGTTCGCCAGCTTCCTGGCCCTGCGCCCGATCAACCAGCGCAATGCGCCTTGCACCAGCACGGACAGCATTGCCGCTTCGGCGAAGCTCTGCACGGTGCCGGTCTCCGGCAGGCGCAAGGCCAGCCACAGGCAGAAGGCGCCGAAGGCCGGACGCCCGGTGACCATGCCGCGCAGCAGGGCGATGACGAAGCCCGCGCCATTCAGGCGCTGCGACGATACGCAGAGCACGATGGAGAGCAGCGGGAACACCGCCAGCAGGCCGCTCCAGCTTGGCCCGGCCCAGCCGGCGAGGGCGGTGACGGCCAGCGTCAGCGCGGCGCCGGCGAGCATGCGCAGGCCCAGTTCGAAGCGTCCGATGGGGGAGAGGGTGGGCGGCAGTTCCACTCGCGGCATGAACAACAGGCTGGTCAGTGTGCCCAGCGCCGCCGCACCCAAGGCCCAGGCGGGCAGAGTGGGCAGTTGCGTCAGTCCCCAGGCGGCGGCCAGCCAGGCCAGCATCGCGCCGCCCAGCGCCAGCGGCCAGGGATGGCGTCGGCAGATCCAGGCATAGGTGAAGTTGAACGCCTCCGAGGCGAAGATCGCCGCCAGCGCCAGTAGCGCGGCCTGGGCGCCGAAGTCGCGGCCATGTTCGAGGGTGATCAGGCAGAGGATCGGCCCGGTGATGGCGGGCAGGGTGGCCAGGCAGCCGGCGACGGCGGGCCCCCACCAGCGCCCGGAGAGCGAGACCAGCAGCAGGAACAGCGGAACCAGGGTGAGCTTGAGGGCGAGCATGAAGGCGGCGAGCAAGAAGTGACGGCGGATTCTAGCAAGAGCGGGGTTGGGTGCGATTGGCGGCTTCGATGGCGGCGATGAGAAATCCGACACGCGTATGCAGGATGGCGTGGAGCGCAACGAACCCCATCGATCCCGAGCACTGGCGGCATGGGTTTCGCGCTGATCCCTGCCCATCCTGCAAGCTGATTGATAGTGCGGTGCAGTGGTTGTTCGCGAGCAAGCTCGCTCCTACGAAGAGCCTGCGCTCCCTACCTGTAGGAGCGAGCTTGCTCGCGAACCTTCTTCATCCCTGCGCCAAATACACCGCCCGCGCCGTATCCAGCATGCGGTTGGAGAATCCCCACTCGTTGTCGTACCAGGCCATCACCTTGACCAGTCGGCCGCTCACCCGCGTGTGGCTGGCGTCGAAGATGGCGGAGCGCGAGTCATGGTTGAAGTCCACCGAAACCAGCGGCTGGCGGTTGAAGCCGAGGATCGGCGAGCCCTGGCTGGCACGTTCGAACAATGCGTTCACCTCCTCGGCGTGGGCCGTGTGGGCGACCTGCACCGTCAGGTCCACCAGCGACACATTGATCACCGGCACCCGCACCGCCAGTCCGGTCAGTTTGCCGGCCAGTTCCGGCAGCACCAGGCCCACCGCGTCGGCGGCACCGGTGCGGGTCGGGATCATCGACTGGGTCGCCGAGCGCGCCCGGTATGGATCGCTGTGGTAGACGTCGGACAGGTTCTGGTCGTTGGTATAGGCATGGATGGTGGTCATCAGCCCGTACTCGATGCCCAGTTCGCGGTGCAGTACCTGGGCCACCGGCGCCAGGCAGTTGGTGGTGCAGGAGGCGTTGGAGACGATCTGGTGCGTCGGCCGCAGGATGTGTTCGTTGACGCCGTAGACCACCGTGGCGTCGACTCCCTGGCCCGGTGCCGAGATCAGCACCTGGCGTGCGCCGGCGTCGAGGTGCGCGGCGGCCTTCTCGCGGCTGGTGAAGAGGCCGGTGCATTCCAGCACGATGTCCACCTCCAGCACCTTCCACGGCAGCTCCGCCGGGTTGCGGATAGCCGTGACGGCGATCTGGTCGCCCTCTACGCTGAGACTTTCCGCGTCATGCTCCACCTGGCCAGGGAAGCGCCCGTGCACGCTGTCGTACTGCAGCAGGTGGGCGTTGATCGCCGCGTCGCCCAGGTCATTGATCGCCACCACTTGCAGGTGCTGGCGATAGGGGCCCGAGTAGAGTGCGCGGAGAACGTTCCGACCGATGCGACCGAAACCGTTGATAGCCAGGCGTATAGTCATGGATGTCGTCTCTTTTCTTTTGTTGTGGTAAAAAACATTAAATTTCCGCTTCGAAGAAAAGTAAACGCTTTGTATTCGAAGATTATGTTGTAAAAACAACAACTGATAGTCTGTAGGAGAATGCTGCCATGCACCCTCGTGTGCTCGAAGTCACCCAGCGCATCCAGGCCCGCAGCGCGGCAACCCGCCAGCGCTACCTCGACCTGGTCAAGGCAGCCGCCACCAAGGGTCCGCACCGCGGCACGCTGCCTTGCGGCAACCTCGCCCACGGCGTCGCGGCCTGCGGCGAGTCCGACAAGCAGGCGCTGCGGCTGATGAACCAGGCCAACGTCGCCATCGTTTCCGCCTACAACGACATGCTCTCCGCGCACCAGCCGCTGGAGCGCTTCCCGGAGCTGATCAAGGACGCCCTGCGGCAGATCGGCTCGGTCGGCCAGTTCGCCGGCGGCGTGCCGGCCATGTGCGATGGCGTGACCCAGGGCGAACCGGGCATGGAACTGTCCCTGGCCAGCCGCGACGTGATCGCCATGGGCACCGCCATCGCGCTGTCCCACAACATGTTCGACGCCGCGCTGTGCCTGGGCGTGTGCGACAAGATCGTCCCCGGCCTGCTGATCGGCTCGCTGCGCTTCGGCCACCTGCCGGTGGTGTTCGTGCCGGCCGGCCCCATGCCCACCGGCATCTCCAACAAGGAGAAGGCCGCGGTGCGCCAGCTGTTCGCCGAAGGCAAGGCCACCCGCGAGGAGCTGCTGGCCTCGGAGATGGCCTCCTACCACGCGCCGGGTACCTGCACCTTCTATGGCACCGCCAACACCAACCAGCTGCTGGTGGAGGTGATGGGCCTGCACCTGCCGGGCGCCTCCTTCGTCAACCCGAACACCCCGCTGCGCGACGAGCTGACCCGCGAAGCCGCCCGCCAGGCCGCGCGCCTGACGCCGGAGAACGGCCAGTTCGTGCGCATGGCGGAGATCGTCGACGAGAAGGCCATGGTCAACTCGGTGGTAGCGCTGCTCGCCACCGGCGGCTCGACCAACCATACCCTGCACCTTTTGGCCATCGCCCAGGCCGCCGGTATCCAGCTGACCTGGCAGGACATGGCCGACCTTTCCGAAGTCGTACCGACCCTGGCGCGTATCTATCCCAACGGCCAGGCTGACATCAACCACTTCCAGGCGGCGGGCGGCATGTCCTTCCTGATCCGCCAGCTGCTGGACGGCGGCCTGCTCCATGAAGACGTGCAGACCGTGGTCGGCAAGGGCCTGCGCCGCTACGTGCAGGAGCCTTTCCTCGAAGAGGGCAAGCTGGTCTGGCGCGAAGGCCCGGCGGCGAGCCTGGACGAGAACATCCTGCGCCCCATCGACAAGCCGTTCTCGCCCGAAGGCGGCCTGCGCCTGATGGAAGGCAACCTTGGCCGTGGCGTGATGAAGGTGTCCGCCGTGGCACTGGAACACCAGGTCGTCGAGGCGCCGGTGCGTATCTTCCACGACCAGTCGAGCCTGGCGGCCGCCTTCAAGGCCGGCGAGCTGGAGCGCGACCTGGTCGCCGTGGTGCGCTTCCAGGGCCCGCGCGCCAACGGTATGCCGGAGCTGCACAAGCTCACGCCGTTCCTTGGCGTGCTGCAGGACCGTGGCTTCAAGGTGGCGCTGGTGACCGACGGGCGCATGTCCGGCGCGTCCGGCAAGGTGCCGGCGGCGATCCATGTCTCCCCGGAAGCGCTCAACGGCGGCCCGCTGGCCAAGCTGCGCGACGGCGACGTGGTGCGCGTCGACGGCACGACCGGCGAGCTGCGCGTGCTGGTGGATGCGGCGGAGTGGGATGCCCGTCCGCTGGTGGAAACCCCGGCCATCGATAACCTTGGCATGGGCCGCGAGTTGTTCGCCTTCATGCGCAACGCCTTCAGCCCGGCGGAGCAGGGCGCCTGCAGCTTCACGGCCGAACTGAACGGTCCGAGCTGACCCTGCCGGTCTCCCGTGTGACGGACTGCCTGTTCGTCGCACGGGGCGTTTTCGGCGCTGTCCTATGCTGGCATGATCCCGCGCCGCATCCTTCCAACCCATTTCCAGGCCAGAGCCCGCCATGAATTCCAATAACGCTCAGCCCGCCTCGAACGGTTTCGCCCTGGTCGGCGACATCGGCGGCACCAACGCCCGCTTCGCCCTGTGGCGCGGTGAAGTCCTCGAATCCGTCCAGGTCCTGGCCTGCGCCGACTACCCGCGGCCCGAAGACGCCGTGCGCGACTACCTGCAGCGCGTTGGCCAGCCGCTGTCGGCCATCGACAACGTCTGCCTGGCCTGCGCAGGTCCCGTTGGCGCCGCCGACTTCAAGTTCACCAACAACCACTGGGTGATCAAGCGCGACGCCTTTCGCGCCGAACTGGGCCTGAGCCACCTGCTGCTGGTGAACGACTTCAGCACCATGGCCTGGGCGGCTTCGCGGCTGTCGGAAGAACACCTGGTGCAGGTGCGCCCGGGCAAGGCGCTGGAAGGCCGCGCCAGGCTGATCATCGGCCCGGGCACCGGTCTGGGCGTAGGCAGCCTGATGCCGTTGCCGGGCGGCGGCTGGGACGTGCTGCCCTGCGAAGGTGGCCATGTCGACCTGCCGGTAACTTCCGAGCGTGATTTCGCCCTCTGGCAGCTGCTGCGCGAAAAATATGGCCACGTCTCGGCCGAGCGCGTGCTCTCCGGCAGCGGCCTGGAAAACCTCTACCGCATGAGCTGCCAGCTCGATGGCGTGGAACCAAAATGCGCCACCGCCGCCGAGATCGGCGAGCGCGCCATGGCCGGCGACGCCTACGCCGACGCGGTGCTGGAACACTTCTTCCTCTGGCTGGCGCGGGTCGCCGGCAATGCCGTGCTGACGGTCGGTGCGCTGGGTGGCGTGTACATCACCGGCGGTATCGTCCCGCGCTTCCTCGAGCGCTTCCAGCGCAGCGGCTTCGCCGAGGCGTTCCGCGCCCGCGGCAAGACCAGCGGGCCCTACCTGGAGCCGGTGCCGGTGTGGGTCATGACCGCCGAACACCCCGGTCTGTTCGGCGCCGGCGTCGCCCTGGAGCAGGCCCTGCGCAACGAAGGCTGAATCCACGCTGCATCCCTGAAGAACAACAAGAACGAAGGACGCCCCAAGTGACCCAGCCCGCCAAATCCATCCTGCTGGTGGACGACGACCAGGAAATCCGCGAGCTGCTGGAAACCTACCTCAGCCGCGCCGGTTTCCAGGTGCGCAGCGTTGCCGATGGCGAGAGCTTCCGCCGCGCGCTGTGCGAGGAGGATGCCGCCCTGGCGATCCTCGACGTGATGCTGCCCGACGAGGACGGCTTCAGCCTGTGCCGCTGGATTCGCTCGCACCAGCGCCACGCCTGCATGCCGGTGATCATGCTCACCGCCAGCTCCGACGAGGCCGACCGCGTGGTGGGCCTGGAACTGGGCGCCGACGACTACCTCGGCAAACCCTTCAGCCCCCGCGAGCTGCTGGCGCGGATCAAGGCGTTGCTGCGCCGCGCGCAGTTCACACAGGTGCGCGGCGGCGAAGTGCTGGCCTTCGACGACTGGCGGCTGGATACCATCAGCCACCGGCTGTTCCACGAGGACGGCGAGGAGCACTTCCTCAGCGGCGCTGACTTCGCCCTGCTCAAACTGTTCCTCGACAACCCCCGGCAGATTCTCGACCGCGACACCATCGCCAGCGCCACCCGTGGCCGCGAGGTGATGCCGCTGGAGCGCATCGTCGACATGGCTGTCTCGCGTCTGCGCCAGCGCCTGCGCGACACCGGGAAGCCGGCGCGGCTGATCCAGACCGTGCGCGGCAGCGGCTACCTGCTGGCCGCCCAGGTTCGCCCGCACCTCGCCGGCCATGAGTGAGCGCCGCCGCAGGGCCCTGGTGCCGCGCTCGCTGCTCGGGCGCATGCTGCTGCTCACCCTGCTGGCGGTGCTGATTGCCCAGGGACTGTCGAGCCTGTTCTGGATTTCCCACCTGCGCAGCAGCCAGCGCGACGGCCTGCTCACCAGTTCGCGCAGCTTGGCCTATTCCATGGCAGCGAGCGTCAGCTACTTCCGCTCGCTGCCCATCGGCTACCGCCCGCTGGTGCTCGACCAGCTGCGCAGCATGGGCGGCACGCGCTTCTTCGTCTCGCTCAACGAACGCCCTCTGGACATGCGCGCGCTGCCGGACACCACCAACAAGCAGGCGGTGATCGACATCGTGCAGGACGTGCTGCACCAGAAGCTGGGCAAGGACGTGGAGCTGCAGGTGGAGTTCGTCAGCCCCGATGACCTGCGGTTGTTCAATGGCGAGCTCAAGCTCGAAGAACTGCCGCGCTCCTGGGCGCACTACGCGCTGACCCTGGAGCCGGTGAACCCGCCGGTGCTGGTCACGCAGATCCGCATCGGCGAAAGCGAATGGCTGTACATCGCCAGCCTGATGCCCGCACCCTACGTGACCCTGGAACCTGAAAGCCTGCCGCCGCAGCAGATCATCTCCATCGTCTTCACCAGTCTCCTGTTGCTGCTGTTCACCGGCCTGCTGGTGCACTGGCAGAGCCGCCCGCTCAAACGCCTGGCCAGCGCCGCCCGTGACATCGCCCTGGGCGGCCAGGACCAGCCACTGGAGGAGAGCGGGGCGAGCGAACTGGTGGAAGTCTCCCGCGCCTTCAACACCATGCGCGAGCGCATCGACCGCTACGTCAACGAACGCGCTCAGCTGTTCAGCGGCATCTCCCACGACCTGCGCACGCCCATCACCCGCTTGCGTCTGCGCGTGGAGCTGCTGGAGGACGAACAGGCGCGGGACAAGTTCAGCCACGACCTCGACGAACTGGAACTGCTGGTGAAGGGTGCGCTGCAATGCGTGAAGGACACCGACATCCACGAGAACGTCGAGCCGGTGGACCTCAACCAACTGCTGCAGTACGTCGCCGGGCCCTATATCGCCGATGGCCGAGTCGAGGTGCTCGGCGCCGCCCGCGAGCCTTATCCGGGCAAGCCGCTGGCGCTCAAGCGCTGCATCGGCAACCTGCTGGACAACGCCCTGAAATACGGCGGCCGCGCTCAGTTGAGCATCGAGGATGATCCTGACGCTGTGGTTCTGCATGTCGACGACCAGGGGCCGGGTGTACCGGAGCAGCGGCTGGAGAAGGTCTTCGAACCGCGTTTCCGCCTCTCCGAGCGCGGCCAGGGCTACGGACTGGGGCTGGGTATCGCGCGCAATATCGCGCATACCCATGGCGGGGAAGTCACCTTGCAGAACCGCCGGGAAGGTGGGTTGCGGGTGACCTTGAGGTTGCCGCGGTTGGAGGTGGAGTAGGGCGGTTGGTTTTCTCCGGTGGGTATGGCGCGTGGCGGTGCCGTTTCCCTCTCCCTAACCCTCTCCCTGAAGGGAGAGGGGACCGTCCGGCATGTGCGTTCAGGCCGGAGTCAGCTTGATGCAAAGGCCATCTGAAGCGCAGGAACCTACAGGCAGCTCGGAAAGCTCCCTCTCCCTTCAGGGAGAGGGCTGGGGAGAGGGTGGTGGGCCAAGCCACAAATATTCAGGAAACATCCCAGAGTGCCTTTCCAGCTCCCCAGATACTTTCACGCAAATCCCACTCAAAGCCCCCAATGTCACCACCTCGTGACAATCGAAGATCGCTTCGTTACCCGGAGACCGGAATGCCTTGGATAGACTCGGACCATCGCAAGCGCAGACTTGCCTCCAATAACAAGAACAAGGTGCTCCCCATGAATGCGATCCGTCGCCTGTCGGCCGCCATCTGTCTGTCTTCCTTCTGTCTCTCCCCAATGCTGGCCCACGCCGGTGAAGTCGAAGTGCTGCACTGGTGGACTTCCCCCGGCGAGAAGCGCGCCGCCGAAACCCTGAAGAAACTCGTCGAAGCCAAGGGCCACACCTGGAAGGACTTCGCCGTCGCCGGCGGTGGTGGCGAAGCGGCCATGACCGTGCTCAAGACCCGCGCCGTTTCCGGCAACCCGCCGGCCGCCGCGCAGATCAAGGGGCCGGACATCCAGGAGTGGGGTGAGCTCGGTCTGCTGGCCGACCTCGACGACGTCTCCGCCGAGGGCAAGTGGGACCAGCTGCTGCCGCCGCAGGTGGCGCAGATCATGAAGTACAAGGGCGACTACGTGGCCGTGCCGGTCAACGTGCACCGGGTGAACTGGCTGTACATCAACCCGGAAGTCTTCAAGAAGGCCGGCGCCACGCCGCCGACCACCCTCGACGAGCTCTTCGCCGCCGCCGACAAGCTCAAGGCCGCCGGCTTCACGCCCCTGGCTCACGGCAGTCAGCCCTGGCAGGACGGCACCCTGTTCGAAAACCTGGTGCTCAGCAAGATGGGCCCGGAAGGCTACCGCAAGGCCTTCGTCGAGCTGGACAAGGACACCCTTACCGGCGCGCAGATGGCCGACGTCTTCGTCGCGCTGAAGAAGCTGCACAGCTATGTGGACGCCGACGCTGCCGGCCGCGAGTGGAACGTCGCCACCGGCATGGTGATCAACGGCAAGGCCGGCATGCAGATCATGGGCGACTGGGCCAAGAGCGAGTTCACCGCCGCCGGCAAGGTGGCGGGCAAGGACTACCAGTGCCTGCCGTTCCCCGGCACGCAGAAGGCCTTCGACTACAACATCGATTCCCTGGTGATGTTCAAGCTCAGCAACGCCGAGAACCGCAAGGCCCAGGAAGACCTGGCGCGCGCGGTGCTCGCCCCGGCCTTCCAGAAGGACTTCAGCCTGAACAAGGGCTCGATCCCGGTGCGCCTGGACGTCGACATGACGCCCTTCGACAGCTGCGCCCAGCAGTCCATGAAGGACTTCAAGGCCGCCTCCGCCAGCAACAACCTGGTGCCGAGCATGGCCCACAGCATGGCCGCCTCCAGCTACGTGCAGGGTGCGATCTTCGACGTGGTCACCAACTTCTTCAACGACCCCGCCGCCGATCCGCAGAAGGCCGCACAGCAACTGGGCGCCGCCATCCAGGCCGCCGCGCAGTAAGGCGCTCGCCGGCCCTGTAACGGGGCCGGCTTTCCTCCCGACAGAACGACTCCGGGCCGCCACGGCAGCCCGGGTGGGCTCACTCATCCTCGAGAAAGCAGATGGCGACCCGATCTCCGACTTTCACTCCCCACCGCGTTTCGCTGCTCGACGGCCTGCAGGCCTGGCTGCCGAAGCTGGTGCTGGCCCCGAGCATGCTCGTGGTGCTGGTCTGCGTGTACGGCTACATCGGCTGGACGCTGCTGCTGTCCTTCACCAACTCGCGCTTCATGCCGGCCTACAGCTGGGCCGGGCTGACCCAGTACCTGCGCCTGTGGGGCAACGACCGCTGGTGGGTGGCGAGCAAGAACCTGCTGCTGTTCGGCGGCCTGTTCATCGGCGTCTGCCTGGTGCTCGGGGTGTTCCTTGCCGTGCTGCTGGACCAGCGCATCCGCCGCGAAGGCTTCATTCGCACCGTCTACCTCTACCCCATGGCGCTGTCGATGATCGTCACCGGCACGGCCTGGAAGTGGTTGCTCAACCCCGGCCTGGGGCTGGACAAGCTGCTGCGCGACTGGGGCTGGACGGGCTTTCGCTTCGACTGGCTGGTGGACTCGGAGCGGGTCGTCTATTGCCTGGTGATCGCCGCCGTGTGGCAGGCCTCCGGATTCGTCATGGCGCTGTTCCTCGCCGGCCTGCGCGGGGTCGATCCGGCCATCGTGCGCGCCGCCCAGGTGGACGGTGCGAGCCTGCCGACCATCTACCTGCGTATCGTCCTGCCGAGCCTGCGCCCGGTGTTCTTCAGCGCGCTGATGATCCTCGCTCACATCGCCATCAAGAGTTTCGACCTGGTCGCCGCGATGACCGCCGGCGGCCCCGGCTACTCCTCCGACCTGCCGGCGATGTTCATGTACGCCCACACCTTCACCCGCGGCCAGATGGGCCTGGGCGCGGCCAGCGCGATGCTGATGCTGGGCGCCGTGCTGGCCATCGTCGTGCCGTACCTGTATTCCGAACTGCGGGGCAAGCGCCATGCATGACTCGACCCTGAAACCGTCGTTCAGCCTGAGCCGCCTGGCGGTGCACGCGACCCTCTGGGGTGCCGTGGCGCTGTACGTGATCCCACTGCTGGTGATGCTGCTGACCAGCTTCAAGACCCCGGAAGACATCCGAAACAGCAACCTGCTGGCGCTGCCGGACGTGTTCACCCTGATCGGCTGGGTGAAGGCCTGGGGCGCGGTGGGGGACTACTTCTGGAACTCGGTGAAGATCACCGTGCCCGGCGTGCTGATCTCCACCTTCATCGGCGCCATGAACGGCTACGTGCTGTCGATGTGGCGCTTCCGCGGTTCGCAGCTGTTCTTCGGCGCGCTGCTGTTCGGCTGCTTCCTGCCGTTCCAGGTGATCCTCCTGCCGATGTCCTTCACCCTCGGCAAGCTCGGCCTGGCCAACACCACCACGGGCCTGGTGATGGTCCATTGCATCTACGGCCTGGCCTTCACCACGCTGTTCTTCCGCAACTACTTCGTGGCGATTCCCGATGCGCTGGTGAAGGCCGCGCGGCTGGACGGCGCAGGGTTCTTCACCATCTTCCTGCGCATCCTGATGCCGATGTCCACGCCCATCGTGATGGTCTGCCTGATCTGGCAGTTCACCCAGATCTGGAACGACTTCCTGTTCGGCGTGGTGTTCGCCAGCGGCGATGCCCAGCCCATCACCGTGGCGCTGAACAACCTGGTGAACATCAGCACGGGCGTGAAGGAATACAACGTTGACATGGCGGCCGCGATGATCGCGGCGCTGCCCACGCTGGTGGTCTACGTACTGGCCGGCAAGTACTTCGTGCGCGGGCTCACCGCCGGCGCCGTCAAAGGTTGAGGTAACCCCCAGATGTCCACACTCGAACTGCGCAACCTGCACAAGTCCTACGGCAGCGGCCTGGCCGACACCCTGAAGTCGATCAACCTGTCGATCGATTCGGGCGAGTTCCTGATCCTGGTCGGCCCCTCCGGCTGCGGCAAATCCACCCTGATGAACTGCATCGCCGGGCTGGAAAGCGTGACCGGCGGCGCCATCCTGGTGGACGGCCAGGACATCAGCGGCATGAGCCCGAAGGATCGCGACATCGCCATGGTGTTCCAGTCCTACGCGCTGTACCCGACCATGAGCGTACGCGAGAACATCGCCTTCGGCCTGAAGATCCGCAAGCTGCCCAGGGCCGAGATCGACGCCGAAGTAGCGCGCGTCTCGAAGCTGCTGCAGATCGAGCACCTGCTCGAACGCAAGCCCTCGCAGCTTTCCGGCGGCCAGCAGCAGCGCGTGGCCATGGGCCGGGCGCTGGCGCGGCGGCCGAAGATCTACCTGTTCGACGAGCCGCTGTCGAACCTCGACGCCAAGCTGCGCGTGGAGATGCGCACCGAGATCAAGCTGATGCACCAGCGCCTGAAGACCACCACGGTATACGTGACCCACGACCAGATCGAGGCCATGACCCTGGGTGACAAGGTGGCGGTGATGAAGGACGGCATCGTCCAGCAGTTCGGTACGCCGCAGCAGATCTACAACGATCCGGCCAACCTGTTCGTCGCCAGCTTCATCGGTTCGCCGCCGATGAACTTCATCCCGCTCAAGGTCCAGCAGCAGGGCGGCCGGCTGGTCGGCCTGCTGGACAGCGGCCAGGACCGTTGCGAGCTGCCGCTGCAACTGGACGCCGGGCTGGTCGAGAGTCGCGAGCTGATCCTCGGCGTGCGTCCGGAACAGGTGCAGCTGGCCAGCGACGGTGCCAACGGTCCGAGCGACCTGCGCGCCGAAGTCGAGGTGGTCGAACCCACCGGTCCGGACACCCTGGCCTTCGTCACGCTCAACGGTGCCAAGGTCTGCTGCCGACTTGCGCCGGACCAGGCGCCGCAGCCGGGGGCGTCCCTGCAGCTGCGTTTCGATCCTTCCCGCGCACTGCTGTTCGACGCGCGGAGCGGCGAGCGTCTGCGCGCCGAGCCGCGCGGCGACGGCGCGAACAAGGTGACGCCGCTGGCACGGCAGAAGCATTCCTGAAGTACCCCTGCCTGCAACTACGCTAGAAACCAAGACAACGAGGACGCTGGAGATGCACAAGAACAACAAGAACCGGCCTGCCGCACGAACCCTGGGCTGCCTGCTCGCACTGGGCTGCGTGGGCAATGTCGCCCATGCCGCCGACGCCTTTTCATCCGAGTCCAGGTGGGGCCTGGGCGACTGGGGCGGCAAGCGCACCGAACTGCTGGAGAAGGGCTACGACTTCAAGCTCGACTACGTCGGCGAAGCCGCGAGCAACCTGGGCGGCGGCTACGACCAGCACACCACCGCGCGTTACTCCGACCAGTTCGCCCTCGGCACCCACCTGGACCTGCAGAAGATCCTGGGCTGGGACGCCACCGAGTTCCAGCTCACCGTCACCGAGCGTAGCGGCCGCAACCTCTCCAACGACCGCATCAGCGACCCGCGCGCCGGGCAGTTCAGCTCCGTACAGGAAGTCTGGGGCCGTGGCCAGACCTGGCGCCTGACCCAGATGTGGATCAAGCAGCAGTACTTCGACGGCGCACTGGACGTGAAGGTCGGCCGCTTCGGCGAAGGCGAGGACTTCAACAGCTTCCCCTGCGACTTCCAGAACCTGGCCTTCTGCGGCTCGCAGGTGGGCAACTGGGTCGGCGGCATCTGGTACAACTGGCCGGTCAGCCAGTGGGCCGCCCGCGTGAAGTGGAACTTCAACGATCAGTGGTACGCCCAGGTCGGCGCCTACAACCAGAACCCCTCGAACCTGGAGACCGGCAACGGCTTCAAGCTCAACGGCAGCGGCACCGAAGGCACCATCCTGCCGGTGGAGCTGGTCTGGATGCCCAAGGTCGGCGCGGCGCAGCTGCCCGGCGAATACCGCCTGGGCTACTACTACAGCACTGCCAAGGCCGACGACGTCTTCGAGGACGTCAACGGCAACCCGCAGCCGCTCACCGGTGAGCCGTTCAAGTCCCACAGCAGCAAGCACGGCTGGTGGGTGGTGGCGCAGCAACAGATCACTGCGCACAACGGCGACGCCTCGCGCGGCCTCAGCCTGTTCGCCAACTTCACCGTGCATGACGAGGCGACCAACACGGTGGACAACTACCAGCAGCTGGGCGTCGTCTACAAAGGCCCGTTCGATGCGCGGCCCAAGGACGACATCGGCTTCGGCGTGGCGCGCATCCACGTCAACGATGACGTGCAGGACCGCCAGCGCCTGGTGAACCAGGTCAACGGCATCGACGACTACGACAACCCGCTGTACCAGCCCATCCAGGACACCGAGTACAACGCCGAGCTGTACTACGGCGTGCATGTGACCAATTGGCTCACCGTGCGCCCGAACCTGCAGTACATCAAGCATCCCGGTGGCGTCGACGAGGTCAACAACGCCGTGGTGGCCGGCCTGAAGATCCAGTCCAGCTTCTGATTGCTTCCTGGTGCGAATCTGGCCCGTCCGTGCGACGGGCCTTTTTTCATTGGCGCGGGCGCTGCGCGTGGCTAGGCTTTGCGAGTAGAATCGCCGCTTTTCATCGAATGTAGTGAAACTACAGCCTCTTTACGCCCCGGAGCGTCCGGGCAGGGATTGGATCAGGACATCCGGATAATGCTCGAGCATCCGCTGCAGCGCTTTTTTCATTCCATGCGGGCCAAGCGCCCCTTCGACTGGGTGCGCTTCCAGCGTCGCGACCTGCTGCTGATCGATCACCCGCAGTGCCAGGCGGTATTCAGCCGCCAGGGCGCGCAGTTGCTGCACTTCCAGCCGCGCGGTGCGCGCCCGCTGCTGTGGTGTTCCAGCCAGTGGCCGAGCCTGAGCACCGCGCCGATTCGGGGCGGCATCCCGGTCTGCTGGCCCTGGTTCGGCAGTCACCCGGTCGAGCCCGACTGGCCCCAGCACGGCTGGGCGCGCCAGCGCGAGTGGCGGATGCTCGATGCCTGGGCCGACGACAGCAAGGTGGTGGTCAGCTGGCAACTGGACGTCGAGGATTGGCACGTGCGCCTGGAGGCGCGCCTGGGCCAGGACCTGGATATCGAGCTCTCCAGCTACCACGAGGATGACAGCGACTGCCTGTTCAGCTTCGCCCTGCAGCCATACTGGCGCGTGGGCTCGCTGCGTCGTTCGGTGGTCCATGGCATGGAGCTGGACGGCAAGGCCACCGGTCTGCCCAATACCTGGGCTCCGCGCGGGGCGGTCAAGCAGGTGCTCTACAACACAGGGGCCCTGGTGCTGGAAGATGCCGGCTGGCAGCGCCGTCTGCGCATCGACAAGAACGTCGGCGCCGGCAGCGTGATCTGGCACCCCGGCAGCCGCACGGTGGAGCAGGTGGCGGCGGCCGAGGCGGATCGCTTCCTGTGCATTGGCGCCGCCGGCTATCGCGCGGGCGGGCTGATCCTGGCGCAGGGCGAGCGGATGTTGCTGAACCTGCGCGCCGGGCTGGTCTGATCGACTGAGCTTCTAGGGCGGGCCGAACGAGTGTAAGCGAGCTTGCTCGCGAACCGCTTGGCTCCAAAGTTTCCGGCGAGAGCGTTCGCGAGCAAGCTCGCTCCTACGGAAAGCCACGTTGCGTGCCGGCCTTATCCCGTAGGAGCGGACCTTGTCCGCGAAGAGTCAGCCGTGCACTAGAGCATCGCGGAGAAGCTCCGCTCCTACGAGAGCGGATCAGCGTGCGGCATTGCTTTTTGTAGGCGCGATGCTTTCCTAATCTTCCTCATCGAGCTGGTAACGCGTTGGCACCAGGCTCTCCTTGATCCGCCGCAGGTGCGGCTGGAAGTCCACGCCGCGGCGCAGGGTCACGCCAGTGGCGAGTACGTCGAGCACGGTGAGCTGGATGATCCGCGAGGTCATCGGCATGTAGATGTCGGTGTCTTCCGGCAGCGGGATGTCCAGGCTCAGGGTGCTGGCGCGGGCCAGCGGGGAGTCGGCGGCGGTCAGGCCGAGCACCGAGGCACCGTTCTGCCGTGCCAGGTGCGCCACTTCCACCAGCTCGCGGGTGCGCCCGGTATAGGAAATCACCACGAACAGGTCGCCGGTGTGCGCCACCGAGGCGATCATCCGCTGCATCAGCACGTCGCTGTGGGCCGATACCGCCAGGTTGAAGCGGAAGAACTTGTGCTGCGCATCCAGCGCCACGGAGCTCGAAGCGCCGAGGCCGAAGAAATGGATCTGCCGGGCCTGGATCAGCAGGTCCACGGCGCGGTCGATCACCTTGGGGTCGAGCAGCTTGTAGGCGCTGTCCAGCGAGGCGATGGTGCTGCTGAAGATCTTCCGGGTGTAGGCCTCGGGCCCATCGTCCTCGGCCACCGCCTGGGCGACGAAGGCCGCGCCGCTGGCCAGGCTCTGGGCCAGCTGGATCTTCAGCTCCGGGTAGCCGCTCATGCCGAAGGAGCGGCAGAAGCGGTTCACCGTCGGCTCGCTGACGCTGGAGGCCTGGGCCAGCGCGGCAATGCTGAAGCGCGTGGCCTGCTGCGGGTCGCGCAGTATCACTTCGGCGACCTTGCGCTCGGCCTTGTTCAGCTGTTCCAGACGGCTCTGGATCTGCTCCAGCAGGTTTTTCATCCGTGCTCCTTGAGGTAATCGACGGTTGACCGGGTAGGGCCGATCAGCGGCGCTATCCTAACTTTCAGGCCGGCAGCGACCAACAAGGACGCGAAACGGCAAAAATATGTTGTTTAATTACTACATATTTGTCTTAATGCCGGCGTAGAAGGCTAACTATCGTTCAAAATTTAGTTGGTAACAACAAATGCCTGAAGTCCGCGTTCTGCCCTGCACCCTCGCGCTGTTCGGCGCCCTGGGTGATCTTGCCCTGCGCAAGCTGCTCCCGGCGCTGTACCAGCTCGATCGCGAGAGCCTGCTGCACGGCGAAACCCGCATTCTCACCCTGGCCCGCGACGAAGGTGCCAGCGAGGCGCCGCTGGCCGTCATCGAGCGACGCCTGCGCCAGGCGGTGCCCGCGAAGGAGTGGGACGAGGCGGTGTGGATGCGCTTCCAGGCGCGCCTGACCCACCTGAACATGGACTTCCTCGATGGCGGCTCCTACACGGCGCTGGCCGAACAGGTCGGCGAGGAGCGCACCCTGGTCGCGTACTTCGCCACGGCCGCCTCGGTATTCGGCGGCATCTGCGAGAATCTCGCCGCCGTCGGCCTCGCCGAGCGCACCCGGGTGGTGCTGGAGAAACCCATCGGCCACGATCTGGAGTCCTCCCGTGCGGTGAACGACGCGGTGGCGCGCTTCTTCCCGGAAAACCGCATCTACCGGATCGACCACTACCTGGGCAAGGAGACGGTGCAGAACCTCATCGCGCTGCGCTTCGCCAACAGCCTGTTCGAGACCCAGTGGAACCAGAATCACATCTCCCATGTGGAGATCACCGTGGCCGAAAAGGTCGGCATCGAAGGCCGCTGGGGCTACTTCGACAAGGCCGGCCAGCTGCGCGACATGGTGCAGAACCACCTGCTGCAGCTGCTCTGCCTGATCGCCATGGACCCGCCGGCGGACCTGACCGCCGACAGCATCCGCGACGAGAAGGTGAAGGTGCTGCGTGCGCTGGAGCCCATCGCGCCGGAGCAACTGGCCACCCGCGTGGTACGCGGCCAGTACACCGCCGGTTTCATCGACGGCAAGGCGGTGCCCGGCTATCTCGCCGAGGAAAACGCCAACCCCAACAGCGACGCCGAGACCTTCGTCGCGCTGCGCGTGGACATCCGCAACTGGCGCTGGTCCGGCGTGCCGTTCTACCTGCGTACCGGCAAGCGCATGCCGCAGAAGCTGTCGCAGATCGTCATCCACTTCAAGGAACCGCCGCACTACATCTTCGCCCCGGAGCAGCGCTCGCTGATCAGCAACCGCCTGATCATCCGCCTGCAGCCGGACGAGGGCATTTCCCTGCAGGTGATGACCAAGGACCAGGGCCTGGGCAAGGGCATGCAACTGCGCACCGGCCCGCTGCAACTGAATTTCTCCGAGACCTTCCACACCGCCCGTACGCCGGACGCCTACGAGCGACTGCTGCTGGAAGTCATGCAAGGCAATCAGTACCTGTTCGTGCGCAAGGACGAGGTGGAGTTCGCCTGGAAATGGTGTGACCACCTGATCGCCGGCTGGGGCCGCCTGGGCGAGGAACCCAAGCCATACCCGGCGGGCAGTTGGGGACCGCAGGCGTCTGTTGCCCTCATCGCACGCGACGGGAGGGACTGGTATGGCGATCACTGAACCGAAACTGGCTGAAGGCATGGCCTGGAACACCTGGAACAACGCCGCCGAGCAGGCGCAGGGACTGGCCGCTACCGTGGCCGACGGGTTGCGCGCGGCGCTGGCCGAACGTGGCCGGGCGTTGCTGGTGGTATCCGGTGGGCGTAGTCCGATCGCCTTCCTCGAAGCGCTGAGTAGCGCGGAGCTGGACTGGTCGAAGGTGTCCGTCAGCCTGGCCGACGAGCGCTGGGTGCCCGAGTCGCACCCTGACAGCAATGCCGGCCTGCTACGTCGCCATCTGCTCAAGGGCGCGGCGGCCCGCGCGCACTTCATCGGTCTGTACCAGTCGGCAGCCTCGCTGGAAGAGGCCGCCGACAAGGCCGACCGTTTCCTGCATGAGCTGAGCCTGCCCATCGACGTGCTGGTGCTGGGCATGGGTGACGACGGCCATACCGCCTCGCTGTTCCCCGGCAGCGCCGGGCTGGCCGAAGCGCTCGACCCGGCGAGTACGCGCCGCTGCCTGCCGATGTGGGCGCCGAGCGTGCCTCGTCAGCGTCTGACCCTGACCCGCGCCGTCTTGCAGGGGGCGCGGCTGCAACTGCTGGCCATCCAGGGCGAGGCCAAGCTGGCCACCCTGAGCCAGGCGCTCAGCGACAACGACGACCAGCGCATGCCGGTCAACGCGTTCCTGCGCGCACCTCTTTCGATCCATTGGTGCCCCTGAGGCACGGAGTTACCGCAATGTCTGAACAACACATCCAGCAGATCGATGCCCTGGCGCAGCGTGCGCGCATCCTGCCGGTGATCACCATCGACCGCGAGGCGGACATCCTGCCCATGGCGGATGCCCTTGCCGCTGGAGGGATCACCGTTCTGGAAGTGACCTTGCGGACCTCGCTGGGGCTCACCGCCATTCGCCAGTTGAGTGAGCGACGCCCGGAGCTGCTGGTGGGCGCCGGCACCGTGCTCGATCCGGAAACCTTCCGCCAGGCGGAAGAGGCGGGGGCGAAGTTCATCGTCACGCCGGGTTGCACCGAGGAGTTGCTGCAGTACGCCGTGACTCGCCCGGTGCCGCTGCTGCCGGGCGTGGCCACCGCCTCGGAAATCATGGCGGCGTACCGCCACGGCCTGCGCCGCTTCAAGCTGTTCCCGGCGAAGGTGTGCGGCGGCGTGGAAGCGCTCAAGGCCTTCGGCGGGCCGTTCCCGGACGTGCGCTTCTGCCCCACCGGCGGCGTCGGCCCGGACAACCTGAATGATTACTACCGGCTGGCCAACGTGATGTGCGTGGGCGGCAGCTGGATGCTGCCCAAGGGCGCCATCGACAGTGGCGACTGGGCTACGGTCGAGCGCCTGAGTCGAGAGGCGCTGACGTTACTGGACACACACTGAGCTGTCCCGGTTTGGACGTGCCCGGCCCTGTGCCGGGCTTTTTTATGGGGGCGAGCGGCTCTTCGTAGGAGCGAGCTTGCTCGCGAACGGATTTCCCCGGCGGCTCTGATGCTCGGGCTGTTCGCGAGCAAGCTCGCTCCTACAGATAACGGATGCTTTGGTGCATCTCAGGGCAAACGATCAATCCACCCCGACGAACCCACCCGTCTGGTGCCGCCAAAGCCGCGCGTAAAGCCCGCCATGGGCCAGCAGCTCGGCATGGCTGCCGCTCTCGACGATGCGGCCGTGTTCCAGCACCACCAGGCGGTCCATGCGGGCGATGGTGGAGAGGCGGTGGGCGATGGCGATCACCGTCTTGCCCTGCATCAGGGTCTCCAGGCTTTCCTGAATCGCCGCTTCCACTTCCGAGTCGAGCGCCGAGGTGGCTTCGTCGAGAATCAGGATCGGCGCATCCTTGAGCAGCACGCGGGTGATCGCGATGCGCTGGCGCTGGCCGCCGGAAAGCTTCACGCCGCGCTCGCCGACGTGGGCGTCGAGTCCCTGCCGCCCTTCGGCGTCGCTCAGTTGTGGGATGAATTCCGAGGCGCGGGCCTTCTGGATGGCGTCCTGCAATTCGTCCTCGCCGGCATCCGGGCGACCGTAGAGCAGGTTGGAACGGATCGACCGGTGCAGCAGCGAGGTGTCCTGGGTGACCATGCCGATCTGCGCGCGCAGGCTTTCCTGGGTCACGCCGGCGATGTCCTGATCGTCGATCAGGATGCGTCCGCCTTCCAGGTCATACAGGCGCAGCAGCAGGTTGACCAGGGTGGACTTGCCGGCGCCGGAGGGGCCGACCAGGCCGATCTTCTCTCCGGGGCGCACCACCAGGTCGAGGCCGTCGATCAGGCCGCCGCCCTTGCCGTAGCTGAACGACACCTGTTCGAAGCGAACCTCGCCGCGATTCACCGTCAGCGGCCTGGCCTCAGGCTTGTCCACCACCTGGCGGGGCAGGGCGATGGTCTGCATGCCGTCCTGCACCTGGCCCACGTTCTCGAAGATGCCGCCGACCACCCACATGATCCAGCCGGACATGTTGTTGATACGGATGACCAGGCCGGTGGCCAGGGCGATGGCGCCCACCGAGATCAGCGACTGGCTCCACAGCCACAGGGCCAGGCCCGTGGTGCCGGCGATCAGCAGGCCGTTGAAGATGGTGATGGTGACGTCCATGGAAGTCACCACGCGCCCGGCGCGCTGGGCCTTGCGGGTCTGATCGTCGATGGCCTCGCGGGCATAGTCCTCTTCCTGGCGCGTGTGGGCGAACAGCTTGAGGGTGGTGATGTTGGTGTAGCCGTCGACGATGCGGCCCATGAGCTTGGAGCGCGAATCGGAGGCGGCCACCGAGCGGCGCTTCACCTGCGGCACGAAGTAGCCCAGCGCGCCGACGTAGCCGATCACCCAGAGTACCAGCGGGATCATCAGGCGCCAGTCGGCCTCGGCGAACAGCACCAGGGCGCTGAGGGTGTAGATGACCACGTGCCAGATGGCGTCCACCACCTGCACGGCGGAGTCGCGCAGGGAGTTGCCGGTCTGCATGATGCGCTGGGCGATGCGTCCGGCGAAGTCGTTCTGGAAGAAGCCCAGGCTCTGCTTGAGCACGTAGCGGTGGTTCTGCCAGCGGATCAGGTTGGTCATGCTGGGGTTGATGCTCTGGTGCACCAGCATGTCGTGCAGGCCGTTGAACAGCGGGCGCAGGATCAGCGCGACCACGGCCATCCAGATCAGCTCGCGGTCGTGCAGGGAGAAGAAGTCGGCGGGGGCGGTGCCCTGGGCGAGGTCGACGATGCGCCCCAGGTAGCTGAACAGCGCGACTTCGATCAGCGCGACGATCAGGCCGACGAAGAGCAGGGCGAGGAACACCGGCCAGACCTGGCGCAGGTAATAGACGTAGAAGCGGATGACGTCGGAGGGCGGCATGCGCTCGGGGACGTCACGGAAGGGATCGATCAGACGTTCGAAACGACGGTAAAGCATGATTCTTCTCAGGTTGGTAGCGGGTCCGTCCTGGACCCGCTGGATATGGCCTCCGTCAGGCGTGTGCGCGGGACATCACAGGCGCTTGGCGGAGAGGATGACGACCGGGGCTTTCGGGACGTCCTGGAACATGCCGCGGTTGCCGGTCTGGACCTGGGCGATCTGGTCGACCACGCCCATGCCGCGCACCACCTTGCCGAACACGGCGTAGCCGAAGTCGCGGGCACCGTGGTTGAGGAAGTCGTTGCCGGTCAGGTTGATGAAGAACTGGCTGGTGGCCGAGTCCACCGCGCTGGTACGGGCCATGGCCAGGGTGCCGCGCTCGTTGAGCAAGCCGTTGTCGGCTTCGTTCTTGATCGGCGCCTGGGTGTCTTTCTGGCTCATGCTCTCGGTGAAGCCGCCGCCCTGGATCATGAAGTTGGGGATCACGCGGTGGAAGATGGTGCCGTTGTAGAAGCCACTGTCGACGTAGTTCAGGAAGTTCTTCACGGAAATGGGGGCCTTGTCGGCGTACAGCTCGATCTCGATTTCACCCGAGGTGGTGGACAGCAGTACGTGCGGCTTGTTGGCGTCGGCGGCGAATACCGAGCCGGCCAGGACCAGGGAGCAGGCAGCGAGCAGGAAGCGTTTGAACAGAGTCATTTGGCGGATGTTTCCGTTGGGTTCTAGGGATGGTCGACCTGCTCGAGGAAGTCGAGCAGAGTGGTGTTGAAGCGTTCCGGCTGATCCAGCGGTGTGGCGTGCCGCGAGTCCTCGATCACCACCAGGCGGGCGTTGGGCAGGTGCCCGACGTAGGCCTGCTTGAGCGAGACCGGGGTGTAGTCGCGGTCGGCGCTGATCACCAGTGTGGGACAGGTTATGCGCGCCAGGCGCTCCTGCACACCCCAGCCGATGATGGCGTGCAGGCTGGAAAGGTAAGCGCGTTTGTCGTTCTGCGGCCAGCGTTGCTGGATCTTGCGGCGCAGGTCGGCCTGCTCGGGCTTGGGGAACAGCAGCTTGCCCAGGGCCTTGCCCACGGTGTCCAGGCCCAGCACGTGGGCGAGGAACAGCCGGCGCGCCACTTCCAGGTATTCGCGAAGGCTGCGCGGTTTCAATTCCGGCGCGCTGTTGACGATGGTCAGGCTGTTCAGTCGTTCCGGCCAGCGGGTGGCCAGCTCGAAACCGATCATGCCGCCCATGCTGATGCCGACCAGGTGCACGCGGCCCAGGTGCAGGTGGTCGAGCAGGGCGATCACGTCTTCGGCGAAGGCGCCGATGCTGTAGCGTTCGCGCGGTTTGTCCGACTGGCCGTGGCCGCGCACGTCGAGGGCGATCACCCGGTGGCGCTTCTCCAGCTCCGGCACCTGGTATTCCCAGTCGCGGGTGCTTGAGCCAAGGCCGTGCACCAGCAGCACCGGGGTGCCGAATCCGCTTTCCTCGTAATGCAGGCGGTGGCCGGTGTGGTCGAAGAATGGCATGACGGGCTCCTTGCTTTGGCTCTGGGCCCTGGCCTCAGGTCGGGCTCTCGGGGGCGGCGAAGTGCGCGTCCAGTGGGACGCTGGCGAAGGTGGTCAGCAGTTCGACGAGAATCTGCGTGGCCGGGCCCAGCGGCTTCTCCTTGTTCGGGTAGAGGTAGAAGCGGCTCTCGCGTACGCCGCCCTGGGTCAGCGGCAGCGGTTTGAGCACGCCGTCCTTGAGCTCTCGCTCGATCATGTGCCGCGGCAACCAGGCGAAGCCCAGGCCGTTGCTGACGAAGGTGGCGGCGGTAGCCAGGCTGCCTACCGTCCAGCGTTGCTCGGCGCCCAGCCAGCCGACGTCGCGTGGCTGCAGGCGGCCGGAGTCGCGGATCACCACCTGCATCTGGGTTTCCAGGTCCTGGTGGGTGACCTCGCGCTGCAGGCGGTGCAGCGGGTGGTCGGGGTGGGCGACGGCGACGAAATCCACCACGCTGAGATCGGCCCCAAGGTGGCCGGCGATGTTCAGGCCGCTGATGGCCAGGTCGGCGTGGCCCTGCACCAGGGCTTCCTCTACGCCGGAGAGCACTTCTTCGCGCAGCAGTACCCGGCAGCCACGGCTTTGCGGCATGAAGGCGGAGAGGGCGCGGACCAGGCGCACGGTGGGGTAGGCGGCGTCCACGACCAGGCGGACCTCCGGCTCCCAGCCCTGTTCCATGTGGTGAGCGAGTTCTTCCAGCTGGCCGGCGGACTTCACCAGTTGGCGGGAGCGCCGCAGCAGCACTTCGCCGGCCTCGGTGAGCACCGCCTTGCGTCCGTCGATGCGTAGCAGCGGTACGCCGAGCTGCTCCTGCATGCGCGCCACGGTGTAGCTGATCGACGACTGCGAACGGTGCATGGCTTCCGCCGCCTGGGCGAAGCCGCCGTGATCGACCACGGCCTGCAGGGTTCTCCACTGATCCAGGGTAACGCGGGGCGCTTTCATCCTCGCCTCCTCTTGTCTAATCTGGCGGTCCGCAGAAGACCAACAAGAGACCGCCATGAAAAAAATCTGTTGTGCCGTTCTGGCACTGTTGCCGCTGACCGCACTGGCCTATCCCATTGAGGTCGAGAAGTCGCTCAATGGCACCGAGATCAGCTATGACACCCAGGACATCGGCGACCAGATGGGCGCGATCCTGTTGCGCAACAACGGTCAGCAGCCGGTGACCTGCACCGCGGTATTCGTCAATGGCCCGGAAACGCCCCATGTGCGCAAGGCCACTCTGGAGCCGGGCAAGGAGGCCAACATGACCTCGAGCTTCAGTCGCGCGGTCATCAAGCTGCGCATCAAGCTCACCTGTGCGCCGGCCTGATAGTTTCCTTACGGGGCCAAGACTAGAAGCAGTCCAGCTAGAAATCAATTTATTCGATAATTAGCAGCGATTATTTCCGCTTTTTTATCGAGTTATCCATCTTTAGGATTCACTCCATCGACAAGTCACTGACCGATGGAGGTCGAATCCATGTCCCGCGTTCTGGTTATCGAAAGCAGTGCCCGCCAGCAAGGTTCCGTATCCCGTCAGCTGACCCGCGAATTCATCGCCCAATGGCAGGCCGCACACCCGGCGGATGAAATCCAGGTGCGCGACCTGGCCGTCGAGCAGGTGCCGCACCTGGACGCCAACCTGCTGGGCGGCTGGATGAAGCCGGAGCAGGAGCAATCCGAGATCGAACGGGCGGCGCTGGAGCGCTCCAATCTGCTGACCGCCGAGCTGCAGTCCGCCGATGTGCTGGTGCTGGCCGCGCCGATGTACAACTTTGCCATTCCCAGCACCCTGAAATCCTGGCTGGACCATGTGCTGCGCGCCGGCGTCACCTTCAAGTACACCGAGACCGGCCCGCAGGGCCTGCTGACCGGCAAGCGCGCCTTCGTGCTGACCAGCCGCGGCGGCGTCTACGCCGGTGGTGCGCTGGACCACCAGGAGCCCTACCTGCGCCAGGCGCTGGGCTTCGTCGGCATCCATGACGTCACCTTCATCCACGCCGAAGGCCTGAACATGGGCGCCGAATTCGCCGAGAAGGGTCTGTCCAAGGCCAAGGCTCAACTCGCCGCCGTCGCCTGATCCGTTTTTCCCTTGCGCACCCTTCCGCTCCTGGGTGCGACCGTGGCCGACCTCCTTCCCCCGGAGGCCGGCCATTTTTTATTCCCGAGGTTGGCCCTGCGGGGGAGCGATCACATCCTTTCCCTTCGGGCTGTTCAAAGTCTGATCAGCATGCTAAAAGAACCTTGAGCTGATCTAGCCGCTTGAAAAAGAAGGGAAAACCATGACCAAGTCGGAGTTGATCGAGAGAATCGTCACCCATCAGGGGCAGCTTTCCGCAAAGGATGTGGAGCTGGCGATCAAGACCATGCTTGAGCAAATGTCCCAGGCTCTGGCGACTGGGGATCGCATCGAAATCCGGGGGTTCGGCAGTTTCTCGTTGCATTATCGCGCCCCGCGCACCGGCCGTAATCCGAAGACCGGCGAGTCCGTGCGCCTGGACGGCAAGTTCGTTCCGCACTTCAAGCCCGGCAAGGAGCTGCGCGACCGCGTCAACGAGCCCGAGTGAGCCCGGGGTATCCGTTTTGAAGGAGTTTCCATGCTTCGGGTAAAGCGTTTCCTGTTCATCCTGGCGCTGGTCGTTCTGGCTGCCGTGGTCGTGGTTTTCGTCCTGGAAAACCTCCAGACTGTGCAACTGACCTTCCTGGGCTGGCAGTCGCCGCAATGGCCGCTGGTTGTCTTCGTGTCCCTGGCGTTTGTCCTCGGCGGGCTGATCGGCCTGCTGCTGAGCATTCCCGTCCGCGCCCGGGCGCGCGTCCGCATGGCAGGCATGCGCTCTGAAATTACCCGCTTCCGCAAGGAGAACGACGCGCTGCGTGACAAGTCGCTGACGGATCATGCCTAGCGTTCTCGCGACGCTGTTCTTCTTCTGCGCCCTGGCCATCGGCTGGTGGATGGGGCGGCGTTCGCGTTCACAGCCCATTCCCGGCGCAGGCAATGACCTGCGCTCGCGCATCCACAGCATGCACAACCTGCTGGAGCGCCACTCCGACGATGCGCTGGAAAATCTCTCCCAGGGCCTGGTGCTGAGCCCGGAGACGCTGGAAAGCCATCTGCACGTCGGCAATCTGTTCCGCCGGCGGGGCGATATCGAAAAAGCCATTCATATTCACCAGGACCTTCTCGGCCGCGCTGGCGAGGATGTTTCGCTGGCCTCGCAGGTTCGCCTCGAACTGGCGCGGGACTTCATCGCAGGCGGTTTGCTCGGCAGTGCCGAGGAACTGCTGGATGAGCTGGTTCATCTGCAGGGTGAGCCGATTTCGCTGGAAGCGCTCGACGAGCAACGACTGATCTGCGAGCGGGAGAAGGATTGGTCCCGGGCGATCGAGCTGGCGGCCCAGCTGGTACCCAGCCGGCCCGAGCTGGTCGCGGCGCTGGCCAATTACTACTGCGAGCTGGCCCAGGAGAAGGGGCGCAGTGGCGACCGCAGCGGCATGCAGGAGCTGCTGCGCGAAGCCCGCCGGGTGGATCGCCATTGCGTGCGGGCACTGCTGATGCGGCTGGGTTGCGAGCTCTGGCGGCAGGATCATCCCGCAGCCGTCGCCACCATGGGCGAGCTGGCGCGGGACGCCAAGGCTTTCGTTGGGGAGATCGTGCCGCTGTTGCGACGCTACGATTGCCTGGGTGTGCCACTGGTTCGCGAGTTCATCCGCGACCTGGCGGAGTCCGAAGAGGTGCCGCCGCTGATTCTGGCGGTCCTGGCCGAGACCGAGGACGATGGCGCTTCGACCTACTGGCGCGACAGCCTGTTGCGGCGTGTTGAGCAGCGCCCTTCCTGGCAGGGTGTTGGCGAGTTCCTGGATGGGCTTCACATGGCGGACGGCAATCCCTCGGGCATCGAAAAAATTGCTCCAATTATCATCGGCTTGTATAGGACAATGCCGCGCTATCGCTGCAGTCGCTGCGGTTTCGCGGGGCGGGAACTGCACTGGCAATGCCCGAGCTGCCATGCCTGGAATGCGCTGCGGCCGGTCATCTCGCCTCTCTAGTGCGAATTCGCACGACACTCTGGATGACGCCCGTGGGCGTCAGATTCTGCAGGTGCCGGATTGAACGTTTTACTGACGGGCGCGACAGGTTTTGTCGGTCGAGGCATGCTGGCGCGTTTGTGCGCGGAGCCTGGAGTGCGTGTGCGTATCGCTGTGCGGCGGCCGCCGGATGAGCTGCCGGGTGGCGTCGAGTGCGTGCGTATCGATGGCCTGAGCGCTTCCCAGTGCTGGGAAGAGGCCTTGCAGGGTATCGACGTGGTGATTCATGCCGCCGCACGGGTGCCTGTCATAAACGAACGCGCCGCCGATCTGCTGGCCGAGTTCCGGGCGGTGAACGTCGAGGCGACTCGCCAGCTGGCGCGACAGGCCGTCGCGGCGGGCGTGAAGCGCTTCGTCTACGTCAGTTCCATCAAGGTCAATGGCGAGGAAACCGAGCCGGGGCAGCCGTACCGCTCCGATTCGGTCGCGCACCCGCAGGACCCTTACGGGCAGTCCAAGCTCGAAGCGGAGCAGATGCTGTTCGCAATGGCCGGGGAGACCGGGCTCGAAGTGGTGACGGTGCGCCCGCCGCTGGTCTACGGGCCCGGCGTCAAGGCCAATTTCGCCAGTCTGATGGGGGCGCTGCAACGGCGGCTGCCATTGCCTTTCGCGGCCATCGACAATCGCCGTAGCCTGGTGGCGCGGGACAATCTGGTTGACCTGCTGCTGCAGTGTGCGCGTCATCCCGCGGCGGCCGGCCGGGTGTTCCTGGCCGGCGACGGACAGGACCTGTCCACGGCGCAACTCTGCCGCGAACTGAGCGAGGCGCTGGGCGTACGCCCGCGCTTGCTGCCGGTGCCGGCCCTGATCCTGCGAGCACTGGGGCTGCTCACCGGTCGCAGCCAGCAGATGCAGCGCCTGCTGGGCTCGCTGCAGGTGGATATTTCCACTACTCGCCAGATTCTGGACTGGCAGCCTCCGGTGTCGGTGAAGCAGGCTATCCGGGAAACCGCGCGAGGGTGTGGGAAGTGCCAGGGTCAATGAGCATGGGGTATTGCTGGCGGCTGTTTTCCTGGCGTCCCGGGGCATGATCTGGGGGCGCTAGGCGTTGGCGCGGAGCATCATAGACATCCCCAACGCTCGTAGTTCGCACCGGGTTCCGCCGCCCCGGGGCGGCGTTGCCATCGTGGCGGGCTTTCTCGGCTGCCTGGCGCTGACGGCTGTGCTGGGGGCTGTCGAAATTCAGAGCCTGGCGACCCTGCTGCCTGCCGGCGCCTGGGTGGCCGTTATCGGTTGCTGGATGATCATCTGCATATTCCCGTCCGCTGGCGACTGCTGGGGCATTTCGTCGGAGCTGGATGGCGATGTACTGGGTGGGCGGCCTGCCGGTGTTGTCCATGCCCTGGGGCGAGATGGACCTGGGTTCGGTCGGGGATCTGCTAGCCTTGGTGTTTCTGGTCTGGCTGCTCAACCTGTACAACTTCATGGATGGCATCGATGGCATCGCCAGCCTGGAGGCCATCAGCGTCTGCCTGGCCGGGGCCTTGTGCTACTGGCTGGTCGGGGCTGGCTCGCAGGCGTGGCTTCCATTGATCCTGGCCATGGCGACCGCGGGGTTTCTGGTATGGAATTTCCCCCCGGCGCGTATTTTCATGGGAGATGCCGGCAGTGGTTTCCTCGGGGTCGTGCTGGGGGGGGGGCTGCAGGCGGGGTGGGTATCGCCGCTCTTGCTTTGGAGTTGGCTGATCCTGCTCGGGGTCTTCGTGGTGGATGCGAGCTACACCTTGCTCCATTGCCTGATTCGCGGTGAGCGGGTCTATGAAGCGCATCGCAGCCACGCCTACCAGCGTGCCTCGCGGCGTTATGGCAGCCACTTGCGGGTATCTCTGGCGATTACCGGTATCAACCTGTGCTGGTTGATGCCGCTGGCGATTTTGGTCAGTCTGGGACGGGTTCCCGGTTTGTTGGCACTGATTGCAGCCTATGCTCCTTTGGTGCTTGTCGTAGCTCGTCTGGGTGCAGGTCGTCCGGATGATCAGGATGTGAGCTGAACTCCATTGGAAATGGTGGTCAATGTAGCGGGGGGAGTGCGTTATTCCCGCTCTCGATGAAGGACAAGCACAAATGCTTCGAGAACGCCTGCTGAGGCTTCCGCGACGGTACAAGCGACTCCTGCAGGTCGCCACTGACATCATTCTGGTCTGGTTCGCGCTCTGGATGGCGTTCATCGTGCGCCTGGGGACGGAGGACCTGATGTATCCGCTGCGCGTGCACAGCTGGCTGTTCGTCGCTGCACCGCTGGTGGCGATTCCGCTGTTCATCCGTTTCGGGATGTACCGGGCGGTGATGCGTTATCTTGGCAATGACGCGCTGATCGCCATCTGGAAGGCGGTGACGCTGTCGGCGTTGCTGCTGTCGCTGGTAGTGTACTGGCATCGTGCGGTCGAAGTGGCTGTCCCTCGTTCCCTGGTATTCAATTACTGGTGGCTCAGCCTGCTGATGGTCGGTGGCCTGCGTCTGGCCATGCGCCAGTACTTCATGGACGATTGGTACAGCGCCGTACAGGCCGTGCCGTTCTTCAACAAGCAGGACGGTCTGCCCAAGGTGGCCGTATACGGGGCTGGCTCGTCGGGGAATCAGCTGGTCGCCGCCTTGCGCCTGGGGCGGGCCATGCGCCCCGTGGCCTTCATCGATGACGATGACGAGATTGCCAACCGGATCATCGCCGGCCTTCGTGTGTACAAGCCCAAGCATATCCAGCAACTGATCGAGGAGACCGGTGCTCAGGAAGTGCTGCTGGCGATTCCGTCCGCATCGCGTGCGCGCCGTCGTGAGATCCTGGGCTTGCTGGAGCCCTATCCGCTCCATGTGCGCAGCGTTCCCGGCTTCATCGACCTGGCCAATGGCCGGGTGCGGGTGGACGACATCCAGGAAGTGGACATCGCCGACTTGCTCGGGCGGGACGCGGTCGAGCCGCGCAAGGAGTTGTTCGAGCACTGCATTCGTGGCCAGGCGGTGATGGTGACGGGGGCGGGCGGGTCCATCGGCTCGGAGCTCTGCCGCCAGATCCTGGCCTCGTCGCCGACGGTGCTGGTCCTGTACGAGCACAGTGAATACAACCTCTACCGCGTGCACCAGGAGCTGGACATGCGCGTCAGGCGCGAGTCCCTGGCTGTCCAGCTGGTGCCGATCCTGGGCTCCGTGCGCAGCCCCGAGCGGTTGCTCGACGTCATGCGCACCTGGAGGGTCGCCACCGTCTACCATGCGGCGGCCTACAAGCATGTGCCGATCGTCGAATACAACATTTCCGAGGGTGTGCTCAACAACGTGCTCGGCACGCTGCATACGGCCCAGGTGGCGGTGCAGGCCGGGGTCCAGAACTTCGTGTTGATCTCCACCGACAAGGCGGTGCGCCCCACCAACGTCATGGGCAGCACCAAGCGGCTGGCGGAGATGATCCTGCAGGCGCTGAGTCGGGAGCCGGCGCCGGTGCTGTTCGCAGACAAGTCCGGCGTGCATCAGGTCAACAAGACCCGCTTCACCATGGTTCGCTTCGGCAACGTGCTGGGTTCGTCGGGTTCTGTGATCCCGTTGTTCCGCGAGCAGATCAAGCGCGGGGGGCCGGTAACCGTCACCCATCCGGGCATCACCCGTTATTTCATGACGATTCCCGAGGCTGCCCAATTGGTCATCCAGGCGGGCTCGATGGGGTGTGGCGGTGACGTGTTCGTGCTCGACATGGGGCAGCCGGTGAAGATTCTCGAACTGGCGGAGCGGATGATTCACCTGTCCGGCCTGAGCGTGCGCTCGGAACGGACACCTCACGGCGATATCTCCATCGAGTTCAGCGGGCTGCGGCCGGGCGAGAAACTGTACGAGGAGTTGCTGATCGGCGACGACGTCAGTGCTACCGAGCATCCCATGATCATGAAGGCCAACGAGGAGCTGATGCCCTGGGAGGGCTTCAAGCTGGTGCTGGTCGATCTGCTCAAGGCGGTTGATCAGGGCAACTATGCGCGGGTGCGCCAGTTGCTGCGCGAAACGGTCAACGGCTATTGCCCGGAAGGCGACATCGTCGACCTCATCCATCAGCACCGACGTACGGAACCCTGACCGGGGGGGGTTCCTAGCAGGCGTGGGAAGAGCCGCATCTGCGAGCGTTGTCAGTCCTTTCCTTGCGATCTGTCAGCGGCGGCGGAAACTGCTGCCGACTCTTTAAACCGGCGTTTTCACGGGTATTCCTGGCGATATGTTTTCCGGGCGGCGCAATGGCGCCCGCCTCGAAACCTGAAATATCAAGGAATGATCCATGAAGAAGAGTCTGCTTTCTGCCGCAAGCATCATCCTGCTGGCCTGCCTGTCCTTTGCTGGCGCCACCGGTGCCGCTGCCAAGGCTGAGCCCGTTGCCAAGCCTGCCGTTGAATCCACCGCCCCCGCCAGCAAGGCGCCGGTTGCGCAGGCCGACACTGTGAACATCAATTCCGCGACCGTAGAAGAATTGCAGAAGTCGCTGAAGGGCATCGGCAAGGCCAAGGCCCAGGCGATCATCGACTACCGTACGACCAATGGCCCGTTCACCAGCGTCGATCAGCTTCTGGAGGTGAAAGGGATTGGCAAAGGTACCCTGGACAAGAATCGGGACAGGATTTCGCTCTGAGGGAACTGAGAAAGGAAGAAAGCCGGTCGTTGACCGGCTTTTCTATTGGTGCGGGGGAGGGGGCTCGACTTTCCTGGCCCCAAAGAAAAAGCCCCCGGCATGTGCCGAGGGCTTTGAATTTGGCTCCGCGACCTGGACTCGAACCAGGGACCCAATGATTAACAGTCATTTGCTCTACCGACTGAGCTATCGCGGAACAACGGGGCGTATCTTACTGATTAAAAAGGGGAAGTCAACATCGCCCCGACGACTTCCCCTTAATTTTTTACAGCACCTGGACGATGGCGCGGGTCACGGTGTCCAGGTTGCCGTTGTTCAGCGCGGCCACGCAGATGCGGCCGGTGCCGACGGCGTAGATGCCGAACTCGTTCTTCAGGCGCTCTACCTGCTCGGCGGTCAGGCCGGAGTAGGAGAACATGCCGCGCTGCTGGGCAACGAAGCCGAAGTCACGCTTGGCGCCCAGGGCGGCCAGCTGCTGGACCATGGCTTCGCGCATGGCGCGGATACGGGTGCGCATTTCGCCCAGCTCCTCTTCCCATACCGCACGCAGTTCCGGGCTGTTCAGCACGGAAGCGACGACGCTGGCGCCGTGGGTGGGCGGGTTGGAGTAGTTGGTGCGGATCACGCGCTTGACCTGGGACAGGACGCGGGCCGACTCCTCGCGGCTGTTGGTCACGACCGACAGCGCGCCGACGCGCTCGCCATACAGCGAGAACGACTTGGAGAAGGAGCTGGAAACGAAGAAGTTCAGGCCGGACTGGGCGAACAGGCGCACAGCGGAGGCGTCTTCGTCGATGCCGTCGCCGAAGCCCTGGTAGGCGATGTCGAGGAACGGCACGTGGCCCTTGGCCTTGAGCACGTCCAGGACCTGCTTCCAGTCGCCCATGGTCAGGTCGACGCCGGTCGGGTTGTGGCAGCAGGCGTGCAGCACAACGATGGACTGCGACGGCAGGGCGTTCAGGTCTTCCAGCAGGCCGGCACGGTTCACGCCGTGGGTGGCGGCGTCATAGTAGCGGTAGTTCTGCACCGGGAAGCCGGCGGCTTCGAACAGGGCGCGGTGGTTTTCCCAGCTCGGGTCGCTGATGGCGACGGTGGCGTTGGGCAGCAGGCGCTTGAGGAAGTCGGCGCCGGTCTTCAGTGCGCCGGTACCGCCAACGGCCTGGGTGGTCACCACGCGGCCTTCGGCCAGCAGCTCGGAGTCAGCGCCGAACAGCAGCTTCTGCACGCCCGAATCGTAGGCGGCGATGCCTTCGATCGGCAGGTAGCCGCGCGGGGCATGGGCTTCGATGCGGGCCTTCTCCGCGGCCTGGACGGCACGCAGCAACGGGAGGCGACCTTCCTCGTTGTAGTACACGCCAACGCCCAGGTTGATCTTGCCCGGACGGGTATCGGCGTTGAAAGCTTCGTTCAGGCCCAGGATGGGGTCACGAGGGGCCATTTCGACAGCGGAGAACAGACTCATTTTGGCAGCAGCTCTAAGGCGGGAGTGAAGTGCAATTGCAACCCCCCGCTCACGGCGCTGGGGGTTGCGTCGACGGGCCGGTATTATATAGCCCTCTATGGCAGGCGGCGAGTTATCGCGCATGCTTTTCGACTGGTATGACGCTTTGGCGACCGAAGCGTCACACGCCAATGCGAGGTTCCCATGTCGTTATTCCAGCTGGATTCGCGCTTCAAGCCCGCCGGTGATCAGCCCGAAGCCATCCGTCAGATGGTGGAAGGGCTGGAAGCGGGCCTGTCGCACCAGACGCTGCTGGGGGTGACCGGCTCCGGCAAGACCTTCAGCATCGCCAACGTCATCGCCCAGGTGCAGCGCCCGACCATGATCCTGGCGCCGAACAAGACCCTGGCCGCGCAGCTCTACGGCGAGTTCAAGACCTTCTTCCCGAACAACGCGGTGGAGTACTTCGTCTCCTACTACGACTACTACCAGCCCGAAGCCTACGTGCCGTCCTCCGATACCTATATCGAGAAGGACTCCTCGATCAACGACCACATCGAGCAGATGCGCCTGTCGGCGACCAAGGCGCTGCTGGAACGCGAGGACGCCATCATTGTCTGCACCGTGTCGTCGATCTACGGCCTGGGCGACCCGGCGTCCTACCTGAAGATGGTCCTGCACCTGGACCGCGGCGACAGGATGGACCAGCGTGAGCTGCTGCGCCGCCTGACCAGCCTGCAGTACACCCGCAACGACATGGACTTCGCCCGCGCCACCTTCCGCGTGCGTGGCGACGTCATCGACATCTTCCCGGCGGAATCGGATCTGGAAGCCATCCGCGTCGAGCTGTTCGACGACGAGGTGGAGAACATCGCCGCCTTCGATCCGCTGACCGGCGAGGTGATCACCAAGCTGCCGCGCTTCACCTTCTACCCCAAGAGCCACTACGTGACCCCACGGGAAACGCTGCTGGAGGCGGTGGAACAGATCAAGGCCGAACTCAAGGTCCGCCTGGAATACCTGCGCAGCAACAACAAGCTGGTGGAAGCCCAGCGCCTGGAACAGCGCACCCGTTTCGACCTGGAGATGATCCTCGAACTGGGTTACTGCAACGGCATCGAGAACTACTCGCGCTATCTCTCCGGGCGCGGCCCCGGCGAGCCGCCGCCGACGCTTTATGACTATCTGCCGGCCAACTCCCTGCTGGTGATCGACGAATCCCACGTCAGCGTTCCCCAGGTCGGCGCCATGTACAAGGGGGACCGTTCGCGCAAGGAAACCCTGGTGGAATACGGCTTCCGCCTGCCGTCGGCGCTGGACAACCGGCCGCTGCGCTTCGAGGAATGGGAGGCGATCAGCCCACAGACCATCTTCGTCTCGGCAACCCCGGGCCCTTACGAGGAGCAGCACGCCGGCCGTGTGATCGAGCAGGTGGTGCGCCCCACCGGTCTGGTCGACCCGGAAGTGGAAATCCGCCCGGCGACCACTCAGGTGGACGACCTGCTCTCGGAAATCCGCCTGCGCGTGGCCGAGGACCAGCGCGTGCTGGTCACCACCCTCACCAAGCGCATGGCCGAGGACCTCACCGACTACCTGGGCGACCACGACGTGCGGGTACGCTACCTGCACTCGGACATCGATACCGTGGAGCGGGTGGAGATCATCCGCGACCTGCGTACCGGGACCTTCGACGTCCTGGTGGGGATCAACCTGCTGCGCGAGGGCCTGGACATGCCGGAGGTATCGCTGGTGGCGATCCTCGATGCGGACAAGGAAGGCTTCCTGCGTTCCGAGCGCTCGCTGATCCAGACCATCGGCCGCGCCGCGCGGAACCTGCATGGCAAGGCGATCCTCTACGCCGACAACGTCACCGGTTCGATGCAGCGGGCGATCAACGAGACCGAGCGACGTCGTACCAAGCAGCTGGAGTTCAACGCCAAGCACGGCATCGTGCCCAAGGGCGTGAAGAAGGACATCAAGGACATCCTCGAAGGCGCCGTGGTGCCGGGTGCCAAGGGCAAGCGCCGCAGTCTGGCGAAAGTGGCGGAGGAGAGCGGGCGCTACGAGAACGAACTGCGCACGCCGGACGAGATCGCCAAGCGCATCAAGCAATTGGAAGAGCGCATGTACCAGCTGGCCCGCGACCTGGAGTTCGAGGCCGCCGCCGGGGTGCGCGACGAGATCGGCAAGTTGCGCGACCGTATGGTGTCGATGGGCTGAGTCGTGAAGGCGGCTGGGCGGCTTTTCGTAGGAGCGAGCTTGCTCGCGAACCGCATGACGTCCTCAGGCACCGGCATGAGGGGGTGCAAGCAAGCTCGCTCCTACAAGGTGTGGCGTAGCCCGTAGGATGGGTGGAGCGAAGCGATACCCATGCTGTCGGTGCTCGGAATCGATGGGTTTCGCTACGCTCTACGCCATCCTACTAGCTGCCCTCAGTCAGGCAGCCAACCGGAACGAACCTGTCTGCTGGCCCACTGAAGGCCTGGGCGCTCAGTGCGCCCCGGCCCCCGCGCCGACACCCATGCCCGCCGGCAGCGGACGGGTCAGCAGCACCGCCACCATGCTGACCGCCAGCACAATGCCGATGGCATGGAAGGCATCGTTGTAGGCCATGATCGCCGCCTGCTGGTGGACGATCTCGCTGATCTTGCCCAGCGCCGCCTGCTGCGTGCCCAGTTGCGCGGTCAGCTGCGCCAGGCGCTCGTCCACCGCGCCGTTCACCGGCACCACCGCTTCGCGCAGGTAGTCGTAGTAGACCTTGGCGCGACTATCCAGCAGCGTGGCCAGCAGGGCGATGCCGATGGCGCCGCCGAGATTGCGCAGGATGTTGAACAGGCTGGAGGCGGAGCCGGCGTCCTGCGGCTGCAGGTAAACGGTGGCGATCAGCGAGATGGTGACCATCACCATGGGTTGGCCGAGGGCGCGCAACAACTGGATCTGGTTGAACTGCGGGCCGGCGAAGTCCGGGTTGAGCACGCCGGAGAAGAAGCTCGCCATGCCGAACAGGCCGAAGCCCACGGCGCACAGCAGGCGTGGCTCGACGATCTTCATCAGCTTGGGAATCAGCGGAATGAGGAACAGCTGCGGCACTCCCATCCACATGATCACCTCGCCGATCTGCATGGCGTTGTAGCCCTGGATCTGCGCCAGATACAGCGGCAGCACGTAGATCGAGCCGTACAATCCCATGCCCAGGCCGATGCTGGAAATGCTCGACAGGCCGAAGTTGCGGTTGCGCAGGATGCCCAGGTTGATCAGCGGATTAGGCCGCGAAGTCTGCAGGATCACGAACAGGATCAGGCTGATCAGCGCGATGCTGCCCAGGCTGACGATCAGGTTGGATTCCAGCCAGTCCTTGCGGTGGCCTTCCTCCAGGAACACCTGCAGGCAGCCCAGGCCAATGGCCATGGTGACGATGCCGGCGTAATCGGTGCTCTTCAGCAGCTCCCAGTGCGGCGGCTTCTTCTCCAGGCCGTAGAGCAGGCCGGCGATCATCAGCAGGCCCGGCGGGATGTTGATGTAGAAGATGTATTCCCAGCCGAAGTTCTCGGTCAGCCAGCCGCCCAGGGTCGGTCCGATGGACGGCGCGAAGGTGGCGGTGATGGCGAACAGCGCCATGCCCTTGGGGCGGTGGTGCTCCGGCAGCTTGATCAGCGCCAGGGTGAAGGCCAGGGGAATCAGCGCGCCACCGGTGAAGCCCTGCATGGCGCGGAACACGATCATGCTCTCCAGGTTCCAGGCGAAGGAGCAGAGCAGGGAGGAGAACAGGAAACCGGTGGAAATCATCCAGGCCAGCCGGCGTGCCGAGAGCAGCTGCACCAGCCAGGCGGTGAGCGGGATCATGATGATTTCCGCCACCAGGTAGGAGGTGGAAATCCACGAGCCTTCCTCCAGGGTGGCGGCCAGCGCGCCCTGGATATCCTTCAGCGAGGAGTTGGTGATCTGGATGTCGAGCACCGCCATGAAGGCGCCCAGCATGGCGCTGAACACGGCGATCCAGTCGCGGCGGGTCGGTTCCCCGACCGGCCGCACCAGGGCGTCAGCGGACACGCAACTCGACCTCGGCATCGACCGACATGCCCGGGCGGATCAGGCCCTTGAGCGGGTTGTCGTCGGCGAAGGTGATCTTGACCGGGATGCGCTGCACCACCTTGGTGAAGTTGCCGGTGGCGTTGTCCGGCGGCAGCAGGCTGAACTGTGCGCCGGAGGCAGCGAACAGGCTCTGCACTTCGCCGTCGATGGGGGTGTCGGGGAAGGAGTCGAACACCAGGCGTGCCTTCTGCCCAGGGCGCATCTTGCCGATCTGGGTTTCCTTGAAGTTGGCCTGGATCCAGATGCCGTCGTCCGGCACCAGCGACAGCAGCTGGGTGCCGACTTGCACGTACTGGCCGATGCGCGCGTTGCGCTGGCCGACCAGGCCGCTCACCGGTGCGCGGATCTCGGTGCGGGCCAGGTTGAGCTGGGCCTGGGCGACGTCGGTGCGGGCGCTCTCGATCTGTGCCTGCAGGCGCTGGACATCGGTGCCCAGGGTGTCGCGCTGGACGCGCTGGGCCTGCAGGTCGGCCTGGGCCTTGGCGACCTGGGAGCGGGCGACGCGGGAGTCGGCGGTAAGGGTGGTGACGCGCTCTTCGGAGACGTATCCGGGGCCCCGCAGTGCCTGGGCGCGGCCCAGGTCGACTTCGGTGCGGCCGAGGGTGGCCTGGCTGGCGTTCACGTCAGCCTCGCTGGCGGCGATGGCGCTCGACTGCCCCTTCAGCTTGCTGCGGGCCTGCTCCAGCTCCGCCTCGCGGGTGGCCAGGGTGGCCTTGGCGCGGTCCAGGGCGAGCTTGAAGTCGTCGGCTTCGAGCTTGACCAGCAACTGGCCTTTCTCCACATGCTGGTTGTCCTGCACCAGCACTTCGTCGATGCGCGCACCGAGCTGGCTGGCGATACGGGTGATCTCGCCCTGCACGTAGGCGTTATCGGTCGTCTCGACGAAGCGACCGATGAAATACCAGCGCGCCAGGAGGGCGAGGGCGACCACCACGAGGATGGTCAGGAACACGGTCAGGCGACGTTGCAGTTGGGCGGGCATAGTTAAACGAGCGTTTGGTTGACGGAAAAATGTTTGCCAATGTAACAGTGTTCCGTGGCGGCACGTAGCCGCTACACTTCGGAAACTTTGTTGCTTATAGGGAACAATCATGGGGCTGGATGATGCGCTGATCTTCACCCGCGTCGTGGAACTGCACAGTTTTACCCAGGCCGCGCAGAGCCTGGGCATGCAGAAATCCACGGTGAGCCGGCGCATCGTCCTGCTCGAGGAGCGCCTGGGGGTGCGGCTGCTCAATCGCACCACCCGCAAGCTGCGCCTGACCGAAGTGGGGCAGGCCTACTACGACCGCTGCCGGCAGATCATGCACGACTTCGCCGAGGCCGAGCAGGCGGTGATGCAGCTGCAGCAGGCGCCGTCCGGCTTGTTGCGTATCAGCGCGCCCATCGAGTTCGGCCAGATGTACCTGGGCAAGGTGCTGGGCGACTTCATGCGGCTCTACCCGCAGATCACTGCTGAGGTCGAGCTCACGTCGCGCAGCGTCGATCCGCTGGAGGAGGGCGTGGACATCGTCATCATGGTCGGCCAGCCCGAAGACTCCACGCTGATCGCCCGACGCATGCTGATCACCAACCGCTGCCTGTGCGCCAGCCCGGAGTACCTGGCCTTGCACGGGCAGCCGCGGCAGGTCGAGGAGCTGGCCGGCCATCGCGCCGTGCTGCTGCAGTCCGATTCCCAACGCTATTGGCCGCTGAGCGGCGAGAGCATTCCCTGCCATCGGGTGCTGTCGTGCAACAACATCACCTTCGCCCGCGAAGCGGTGCTGGCCGGCGCCGGGATCGCATCGTTGCCGGAACTGATCGTCGACGGACAACTGGCCAACGGCAGTCTGGTGCGGGTTCTGCCGCAGGTGCAACTGCCGGTTGGCGAGCTGTATGCGGTCTACCCGTCTCGGCGTTTCCAGGCCATGAAGGTGAAGGCCTTCCTCGACTTCCTGATCACCAACCTGCCGATTGATGCGGAGCGTTGGCTGGAGCCGGGGGCGGCCCGCCTGATAACATCGCGTCCATGAGCGCGTGTCCCGGCCCGCGCTGTCCTCACCGATTCACATGAGAGCCTTCATGACCACTGTCCGCACCCGTATCGCGCCGTCTCCCACCGGTGACCCGCACGTCGGCACCGCCTACATCGCGCTGTTCAATCTCTGCTTCGCCCGTCAGCACGGCGGCCAGTTCATCCTGCGTATCGAGGATACCGACCAGCTGCGCTCTACCCGCGAATCGGAACAGCAGATCTTCGACGCGCTGCGCTGGCTGGGCATCGAGTGGGACGAAGGTCCGGACGTCGGTGGTCCGCACGGCCCGTACCGGCAGAGCGAACGCGGCGCCATCTATAAGCAGTACAGCGACGAGCTGGTCGAAAAAGGCCATGCCTTCCCCTGCTTCTGCTCTGCCGAGCGCCTCGACGCGCTGCGCGCCGAGCAGCAGGCGCGCAAGGAAACCCCGCGCTACGACGGTCACTGCATGCACCTGTCCAGGGAAGAGTCGGCCAAGCGCATTGCCGCCGGCGAATCCCACGTGGTGCGCATGAAGGTGCCGACCGAGGGCGTCTGCGTGGTGCCGGACATGCTCCGTGGCGACGTGGAAATCCCGTGGGACCGCATGGACATGCAGGTGCTGATGAAGGCCGACGGCCTGCCCACCTACTTCCTGGCCAACGTGGTCGACGACCACCTGATGGGCATCACCCACGTCCTGCGTGGCGAAGAGTGGCTCCCCTCGGCGCCCAAGCTGATCAAGCTGTACGAGTACTTCGGCTGGGAGCAGCCGGTGCTCTGCTACATGCCGTTGCTGCGCAACCCGGACAAGAGCAAGCTGTCCAAGCGCAAGAACCCCACCTCCATCACCTTCTACGAGCGCATGGGCCTGCTGCCCCAGGCGCTGCTGAACTACCTCGGCCGCATGGGCTGGTCCATGCCCGACGAGCGCGAGAAGTTCAGCCTGGCGGAAATGATCGAGCACTTCGACCTGTCCCGCGTGTCCCTGGGCGGGCCGATCTTCGACATCGAGAAGCTCTCCTGGCTGAACGGCCAGTGGATTCGCGAGCTGTCCGTCGAGGACTTCGCCAAGGAAGTGCAGAAGTGGGCGCTCAACCCCGAGTACCTGATGAAGATCGCCCCGCACGTGCAGGGCCGGGTGGAGAACTTCAGCCAGATCGCCCCGCTGGCCGGCTTCTTCTTCAGTGGTGGCGTGCCGCTGGACGCCAAGCTGTTCGAGCACAAGAAGCTCGATGCCACCCAGGTTCGCCAGGTGCTGCAACTGGTGCTGTGGAAACTGGAAGCGCTGCGCCAGTGGGAGAAGGACAGGATCACCGCGACCATCCAGGCCGTGGCCGAGCACCTGGGCCTGAAGCTGCGTGACGTGATGCCGCTGATGTTCCCGGCCATCACCGGCCAGGCCAGCTCGGTGTCGGTGCTCGATGCCATGGAAATCCTCGGTGCCGACCTGTCGCGCTACCGTCTGCGCCAGGCCCTGGAACTGCTGGGCGGTGCGTCGAAGAAAGAAGCCAAGGAGTGGGAAAAGATTCGCGACGCCATCGGCGCCTAGTATCTTTCCTACACTGGAGAAGGCCGGTCGCCGTCAGGTGCCCGGCCTTTTTCATGCCTGCGCCGCCCGTTTGACGCGGCTGGAGGAGGGCTGGCGGGCTGCTTATGCCGTTGGCCTGGATTCTGGGTGGTCACATAAGTGATTGTTCTTTGGGAGAAAAAAATTAGAAATCTGAAAAAATCTTGTTGACAGGGTTTCGTCTCGCCCCTAAGATGCGCCCCGTTCCAGCGACGAACTGAATGACAGAGCGACGCGGAACGGTAGATCCAGCGGTACTTTGGGGCTATAGCTCAGCTGGGAGAGCGCTTGCATGGCATGCAAGAGGTCGACGGTTCGATCCCGTCTAGCTCCACCAAATTACCAGTAAGCTTCGTCGGTCCGGACGAAGCTGAAATCGAAGGTTTTGCGTCCCCTTCGTCTAGTGGCCTAGGACACCGCCCTTTCACGGCGGTAACAGGGGTTCGAGTCCCCTAGGGGACGCCACTATCCAGCGACGATGCGTTCGCGTCGTCAGCCAGAGTCATCTGGGGCTATAGCTCAGCTGGGAGAGCGCTTGCATGGCATGCAAGAGGTCGACGGTTCGATCCCGTCTAGCTCCACCAATTTCCCATTCGGGATGAAGCCAGAATCCGCGGTTCAGCGGGTTTCTTCGAAGGATATGTCCCCTTCGTCTAGTGGCCTAGGACACCGCCCTTTCACGGCGGTAACAGGGGTTCGAGTCCCCTAGGGGACGCCATTTTTATCGCTCTGCGATGCCTATAGGGCCACTGAGACTTTCAGTGGCCCTTTTGTTTTTCTCCCTCCTGAAGACTTTTCTCCCGACCAGCGGTCGCGCTTTCGGCTTGCCGATTTTTATTATGAGAATAATATTCTGATCATAATATTTTTGGAGCGACGCCATGAACGACAAGAAGGCCCAGACCCGCGAACGCATTCTTTCCGCCGCCACCAGCGCGCTGCTCAAGCGTGGCCCGGTCGATCCCAGCGTGGGCGAGGTGATGGCGGCGGCGGGGCTGACGGTGGGCGGCTTCTATGCGCACTTCGAGAGCAAGGATGCGCTGATGCTGGAGGCGTTCCGCCAGCTGCTGAGCAAGCGCCGGGTCGGCCTGAAGATGTTCGATCCGCAAACCAGTTTTGCCGAGCGCCGGGCACTGGCGGCGCAGTTCTACCTGTCGCGCAAGCACCGCGACACCGAAGACGAAGGCTGTCCGATCCCCAGTTCCCTGAGCGAAGTGGCGCACCTGCCGGAGGGGTTCCGCGAGGCGCTGGAAGAGCACGTGGAGCTGATGGTGGCGAGCCTCGCCGGGCGCCCGGAGGAAGTCGATCTGGTGCTCAGCGATATGGCCCTGATGATTGGTGGACTGGCGCTGGCCCGTGCCCTGGGCAAGGGCGACCTGTCCGATCGTGTCCTGCGTGCCGCGAAGAAAGCGGTGATCTGAGGAGGTATGGAAATGAGCAGTCTGAGCTGGGTTCGTGGAATCAACGCCACCCTGGGCCGCGTTGCGCCGCAATGGGCGGCGGGGCGCATGCGTCAGCTGTTCATGACGCCCAACGAGTTGCCGCCGCGGGACTGGGAGCTGCCGCTGCTGGCCAGCTCCGAGCGCATCACCCTGCGCTTCGGCCTGTCTGCGCTGCGTTGGGGCGAAGGTCCGGCGGTGTTGTTGATGCATGGCTGGGCGGGGCGTCCGACGCAGTTCGCCGCGCTGATCGAGAAGCTGGTCGGTGCCGGTTACGGAGTGATCGCCCTCGACGCCCCGGGCCACGGCCGTTCGCCGGGGAGCGAGGCAAACGTCGTGCTGTTCGCCCGCGCCCTGCTGGAAGCCGCCAGCGAGCTGCCGCCGCTGCGCGCGGTGATCGGCCATTCCCTGGGCGGCGCCAGTGCATTGCTGGCGACCCAGATGGGCCTGCGCACCGAAACCCTGGTGACCATTGCCGCGCCGAGCAAGGTGCTCACCGTACTGCGTGGTTTCGCCAACCATGTCGGTCTGTCGCCGGCGGCGCGTTCGAGCTTCATCCGTCAGGTCGAGCGACAGGCGGGCATTCCTGCGAAGCAGCTGGATGTGGCGCGCTACGAGCTGGGCATGCCCGGTCTGGTGGTGCACGCCGAGGATGACCGTCAGGTGCGGGTGACCGAGTCCGTCGCGATCCATGAGGCCTGGCCGGGCAGCCGGCTGCTGCGGCTGCCGAGCGGTGGGCATCACCGCGTGCTGGCGGACACCGCGCTGGCGGAGGCGGTGCTGGAGCTGCTGGAGGGCGTCGAGGAGCCGCTCGCCCTGGCCCTGGCATCCTGAGTCATTCAGCAGCCTGATGACGGCGGCCGCAGGCCGCCGTTTTCGTTTCATGATGGCCCGTTGCGGGTCGTCAGGCTTCGCGGCCTGGCGTAGACTTCCGGGCATTTCCGGCTGCCCCGGCCTGGGCGCGAGGTCTTGCGCGTGCGGGTGGCCGATTGGGGGAAACGCATGAATCTTTCGCTGGATTGGGTGCTGCAGCAGGCGCGCCCGGTCATGCCGGTGTTGGTGATCGAGGATGTGGCGCTGGCCGGTGATCTGGCCCGCGCGCTGTATGACGGTGGCGTGCGGGTGCTCGAAGTGACCCTGCGCACGCCGCAGGCGCTGGACGCCCTCGCGGAGATCCGCCGCGAGCTGCCGGAGATGATCCTTGGCGCCGGCACGCTGATCCACACCGAGCAGTTCCAGGAAGCCCGTGATGCCGGTGCCCAGTTCGCCATCAGCCCCGGCTGCACGCCGCGTCTGGTAGCTGCCGCCGATGATGCGAAACTGCCCTTCCTGCCCGGCGTGATGACGCCTTCGGAAGTGCTGGTGGCGCTGGAGTACGGCTATCGCTCGCTGAAGCTGTTCCCCGCCGACGGCAATGCGGCGATCCGGATGCTCAAGAGCCTGAAGGAGCCCTTCACCGGCATCCGCTTCTGCCCGACCGGGGGCATCACCCAGGAAAACCTGCTCAACGTCCTGCGCCTGCCCAACGTCGCCTGCGTCGGCGGCACCTGGATCGCGCCGCCGAGCCTGGTGCGCGCCCGCGCCTGGGATCAGATCACCCAACTGGCCATCGAAGCCCGCGAGCTGGCCGCAAGCCTGGAGCATTCCTCATGAGTTGGCAGCTGCCCGATCCCTTCGTCATCGACATCGAGGTCAAGGCCGAAGACATCGACGGCCTCGGCCATGCCAACAATGCCGTCTACGTCAGTTGGCTGGAGCGTTGCGCCTGGCGCCACTCCCAGCGGCTCGGGCTGGACCTGGCCGAGTACCGCCGGCTGGACCGCGCCATGGCTGTGGTGCGCCACGAGGTGGACTACCTGGCGGCGGCCTATGAAGGCGACCAGTTGCAACTGGCGACCTGGATCGTCGAGTCCGACCAGCGCCTGAAGATGACCCGTCACTTCCAGCTGGTCCGCCCGGAAGACGCCGTAACCCTGCTGCGCGCGCAGACCACCTTCGTCTGCATCGAACTGTCCACCGGCAAGCCCAAGCGCATGCCGGCGGAGTTCATCGAAGGTTACGGCCGCGCCTTGCTCTCCCCGGAAGCCGTGGCTGCCGGCGCGTGATCCGTCGCGCCGCGCTTTTCCCGGCGTGGCGCATTCCCTACAATCCGCGGCCCCGCAATTGCTTGAGGCTCGCCTGTCGTGCAGATCGCCCTGGCCCCGATGGAAGGGCTGGTAGATGACATCCTCCGCGATGTGTTGACCCGCGTCGGCGGCATCGACTGGTGCGTCACCGAATTCATCCGCATCAATGACCGACTGCTGCCGCCGTCGGCCTTCCTCGCGCTCGCCCCGGAACTGGAACACGGCAGCCGCACCCGTGCCGGCGTGCCGATGCGCGTGCAACTGCTCGGCTCCGATCCGCAATGCCTGGCGGAGAACGCCGTGCAGGCCTGCGAACTGGGCGCGCCGGTTGTCGACCTGAACTTCGGCTGCCCGGCCAAGACGGTGAACCGCTCCCGTGGCGGCGCGGTGCTGCTCAAGGAACCCGAGTTGATGTTCAGCATCATCGAGACAGTGCGCCGTGCGGTTCCCAGGCACATTCCGGTGACCTCGAAGATGCGCCTGGGTTACGACAGCCCGGACGGCGCCATCGACTGCGCCCGTGCCCTGGCCGATGCCGGTTCCGCCCACGTGGTGGTACACGCGCGGACCAAGGCGGAAGGCTACAAGCCGCCGGCCCACTGGGAGTGGGTGGCCAGGGTGGCCGATGCAGTGAAAGTCCCGGTGTTCGCCAATGGCGAAGTCTGGACCCTGGAGGATTACCACCGCTGCCGTTCCATCAGCGGCGTGGCGGACATCATGTTGGGGCGTGGGTTGGTCTCGCGGCCGGACCTTGCGCGGCAGATCGCTGCCTGGCGCGATGGTCGCGACGTGGTGCCGATGCCCTGGTCGGAAGTGCGCGTGCTGCTCGACGACTTCTGGCGCCAGGCGCGGCGCAAGCTGGCGCCGCGTTATGCGCCGGGGCGCCTGAAGCAGTGGCTGGGCATGCTCACCCGCAGCTACCCCGAAGCGGTGGAGCTGTTCGCCCAGGTGCGTCGGGAGAATGACTGCGAGGTGCTGGACCGGATGCTGCAGGTCGAGATCGAAGAAGCGGCCTGATGCCGGGTTGCTCGCTCCTACAAAAGCGTGGTCAGCGATCATGCCAAATCAGCGCCCGCCGCTGACATCGATGAATCCGCCGGTGCTGTAGCTGGACTCATCCGAGGCGAGGAACAGGATCGCCCGCGCCACTTCCTCCGCCTCGCCGCCCCGGCCCAGGGGAATCGCTGCTTGCAGGCGTGCGACACGGCCCGGCTCACCACCGCTGGCGTGGATTTCGGTCTTGATCAGCCCTGGCCGCACGGCGTTCACGCGGATGCCTTCTGCCGCCACCTCCTTGGCCAGGCCGATGGTCAGGCTGTCCACCGCGCCCTTGGCCGCCGCGTAGTCGATGTACTCGTTGGGCGAGCCCAGGCGCGAGGCCATGGACGAGACGTTGACGATGCTCCCGCCGCTGCCGCCCTGCTTGTGCGCCATGCGCTTCACCGCCTCGCGGCAGCAGAGGAAGGTGCCGGTGACGTTCACCGCGAACACCCGTTGCAGGCGCGCCACGTCCATCTCTTCCAGGCGCATCTGGCGCTCCAGGATGCCGGCGTTGTTCACCAGCACGTCGAGGCGGCCGAAGGCGTCGTCCACCTCACTGAACAGTCGCAACACGTCTTCCTCGTTCGCCACGTCGGCGGCAAAGGCGCGGGCCTTTCCACCGGCCGCCGTGATCCGAGCGACCAGCGCCTCGGCTGCTTCGCGCTCGCGGCGGTAGTTGATCGCTACGGTGAAGCCGCGTTCGGCACCGAGCAGCGCGGTGGCGGCGCCAATGCCGCGGCTGGCGCCAGTGATCAGCATGACCTTGTTCATGGAAAAACGTCCTGTTGCGAAGGGGGCTTGAAATGGATTCTGCCGTCCCTATCTATGTTCCTGCGGGAAGCCGAAGACGGGTCCCGCCCCGGAGTTCTGACATCAGGCTCCAGATCATACCTTGCTGAAATATTCAGGAGATTCGCCATGAGCAACGTCCTTTCCCTCGCCCCGCTGTTCCGCCAGTCCGTTGGCTTCGATCGTTTCAACGATCTGTTCGAGTCCGCCCTGCGCAGCGAAAGCGGCAGTTCCTACCCGCCCTACAACGTCGAGAAGCATGGTGACGATAACTACCGCATCGTCATCGCTGCCGCCGGCCTGCAGGAGGAAGACCTGGAGCTGCAGGTGGAGCGCGGCGTGCTGACCGTCAACGGCGGCAAGCGCGAGAAGGCTTCCGAGAGCGTCACCTACCTGCACCAGGGCATCGCCCAGCGTGCCTTCAAGCTGTCCTTCCGCCTGGCCGACCACATCGAGGTCCAGGCCGCGTCGCTGAAGAACGGCCTGCTGAGCATCGAGCTGGTGCGCATCGTTCCGGAAGAAGCCAAGCCCAAGCGGATCGCCATCAACGGCCAGCGCCCGGCCATCGAAGGCTGAGCAGCGCCTCGGCACTGACCGAGCCGTAGCCGCATAACAAAACGCCCGTCTCGCAGGAGACGGGCGTTTTCGTTTCTGGGGCGGTCAGACGTTCTGCCGTTCCGGCAGCGGCGCCGAGCGATTGCGCCACCAGGCGATGACGATCGCGGCCATCAGCACGAAGCCCAGGTAACCCATGGCCGGGTAGACCAGTCCCACCAGCTTGACGAAGCCGACCTGGCTGGCGATGAAGGCGAGCACCACGGCGACCACGGTCGCCACGCGGAAAGGCACGCCATAGGCGGCGCAGCGCGCGGCCAGGGTGTAGGCGAAACCGCTGGTGGTGCAGTACAGCTTCACCAGCAGCAGGGCAAGCATCACATCGCCGAACCAGGGTGCGATGTTGTTGCTCAGCAGCAGTGTGGGAATGGCGCTGCCGCCGATCACGTCGATCTGCACCAGCATCACCAGGGCCATGGCAAGGATCAGCATGCCGACGCCGATACCACCGAAAACGCCGCCCATAGCGGCCGTGCGCAGGTTGGCCACGCTGCCGCCCATCACTACCACGGCGGCCGCAGTGGCGGCGACGTTGTAGGAAACGTAGAGCAGTGCGCCGAGCAGCCAGTTGGGCGCCGGATGTGGCACGGCAAGGGCGATCTGTTCCAGCTCCGCCAGCGGCTTCTGGATATGCGTCAGCGCATAGATGGCGATGATCGCCACGATGATCATCAGCACCGGGGTGATCAGGCTCATCAGGGTGATCACCCGCTTCAGGCCCAGGCAGACGGTGATGATGGTCAGAACGCCGAGGACGATGCCGCCGATGGAGTGGCCAATGCCCAGTTGCTGTTCGAAGGAGGAGTTGGCGCCGGCGAACATGACCACCATGGTCCCGAACAGGAAGAAGGTCAGCATCAGGTCGACGATGCGGCCCAGCGGTTTGCCACAGATGTACTCCATGGCTTCCTTGTGCGACCGGGTCTGCAGGCGGCTGCCGATCTGATAGAGGTTCATCAGCAGGAAGGCGAACAGCGCCAGCGCCACCAGGGCGCCGGCGAGGCCCATGATGCCGAAGCCGCCGAAGAACTGGAGGATTTCCTGGCCCGAGGCGAAACCGACGCCGACCACCAGGCCTATGTAGGCGCCGCCGAGCTTGAGACTGGTTTTCATGATCGAAACCTTTTGTTGTTATGGGGGCGGCCCCGCCTGTGGCGAGGCCAAAAGGAAGGATCAGGCTTCGCCGACGAAGGCCTGGACTTCCACTTCGACGTCCACGCCCAGCGCCAGGGCGGAGGCCACGCAGGAACGCACCGGCAGGCCCTGGTCGAAGTAGCGCTTGTACACCTCGTTGAAGCCGGCGAAATGCGCCATGTCCGACAGCCACACGGTGGCCTTCACTACCTGGGAGTAGTTCGCGCCGCAGGCTTCCAGGCTCTCGCCGATGCGGCTCATCACCGCTTCGGTCTGGGCCTGGATGTCGCCCTTTACTACCTGACCGTCGGCGCTCATCGGGATCTGCCCGGACAGGAACAGGAAACCGCCGGCCTTGACCGCGCGGGAGAAGGGGAAGGGCAGGGTGCTGGGATAACGCTGGATATCGCTCATGGAAGTGCCTCCGGTAGGACTCAACGCAAGCGCGCCGGGCTCAGGCGCAGGGGATCCACGCCTTCCTGGCGCAGGGATTCGGGAAGCGGCTGGCCGAGCAGCAGCGATTGGGCCAGGCGCGATACGCCGTCGGCCGACTGGATGCCGTAGCCGCCCTGGGCAGCCAGCCAGAAGAACGCGGGGTTCTGCTCGTCCTGGCCGATCACCAGGTCGCCATCGGCGACGAAGGAGCGCAGGCCGGCCCAGCTGTGGTTGGGACGGCGGATGGTCAGGGTGGTGTGCTCTTCGATGTGGTGTATGCCCAGGGCGATGTCCAGTTCTTCGGGCTGCACGTCCTGCGCCTGTACCGGATCGGCGTTGGCGGGCGAGCCGAGCAACTGGCCGGCGTCGGGTTTGAAGTAGAAGCTCTCGTCGATGCCGATCACCGTCGGCCAGCGGCTGATGTCGACGCCCTCCGGGACCGGGAAGGTGAAGGCGGTGCGGCGGCAGGGCTGCAGGCCGACCGGACGGACGCCGCAGCGCTCGGCCACGTGGTCGGCCCAGGCGCCGGCGGCGTTCACCAACTGCCCGGCCCGCACGGTTTCGCCCTGGCTGAGCTCCAGCGTCCAAAGGCCGTCGTCGTACCGGGCCGACAGCAGCTCGCGATTGCAGCGCAGCTCGCCATCGCGCTGGCGCAAGCCACGCAGGTAGCCCTGGTGCAGCGCATGGACATCGAGATCGCGGGCATCGGGTTCGTACAGCGCCCCGGCGATGGCGTCGGCGCGCAGGTACGGGAGGAATTCCAGCGCCTGCTCGGTGCTGATGCGCCGCACCCCGGGCGTGGTTTCGGCCTGTCTGAGCAGTTCGACCTGCTCGGGACCGCCGACATACAGGCAGCCGCGCGGAGAGAGGATCGGGTGCTCGCTGAAGCCCGCCGGCGGGGTTTCGTAGAAAGCCCGGCTGGCGCGGGTCAGTGCCTGGATCTGCGGGGTGCCGTAGGCCTCCATGAACATGGCGGCAGAGCGTCCGGTGGAGTGGTAGCCGGGCTGTTCTTCGCGCTCCAGCACCAGCACCCGGTGGGTTTCGCTCAGGCGGTAGGCGAGGGAGGCGCCAGCGATGCCGGCGCCGATGATGACGATGTCGAATGGATTCACGGCAAGCACCTTCGCAGGTTTTCTCTTATGTGAGAAATCTAAGATATGAGAATTTTTGCGACAAAGGCAAGGCCCGGTAAACTTTCCTCATTCCCATTCGAGATGCCTCATGAGCGAAACCGCCCAAGCCCAGCCCAAGCCTCAGCAGCTGGATCGGAACGAAGTCGGCGCGCGCCTGCGGGCGGTGCGCAAGCAGCAGAAACTGACCCTGAAGCAGCTCTCCGACCTGTCTGGCGTGGCGGTTTCCACGCTGTCGAAGATGGAGCTGGCGCAGGTCGCGGTGAGCTATGACAAGCTGGCGGCGGCGGCTCGCGCGCTGCAGGTGGATATCGCCCAGTTGTTCCGCCCGCTACCGTCCGTCGGCGCTCAGGTCAAGCTGAAAACCTTCGTGAAGACGCGTGTCGATGAAGCCGCCGGCTACGATACCGGCGGTTACGAGTACTACCCGATCGCTGGCGACTTCCCGCAGCGCAGCATGACCCCGCTGTATGCGCGCATCTTTGCCCGTGAGGTGGGGGAGTTCGACGACTTCGTCCGTCATCCCGGCCAGGAGTTCGCCCTGGTGGTCTCCGGACGCGTGCGCATTCAATTCGAGACGGGCGAGTCGGTGAGCATCGGTCCGCGCGAGACGGCCTACTTCGACAGCAGCGTTGGCCACCTCTACCTGAACGACGGCGAGGCGGACGAGGCGCAGGTGATGGTGGTGATGTCGGAGTTGCGCCCGGCAGGCTGACCGGTCGGGCGCCTCAGGGCGCCCCGTGCGTGTCCCGGCGCGACAGCAGGTCGACGAACGCCTCCAATGGCACGGGCCGACTGAACAGGTAGCCCTGGTACAGGTGGCAACCCTGCTCCTCCAGCAGGGCGAGCTGCTCCGGGGTTTCCACGCCTTCGGCGATCAGTTCGAGGCCCAGGCTGTGGCCCATGGCGATGATGGCGCGGACGATCTCGGCGTCGTTGCTGTCGTTCGGCGCGTCGCGCACGAAGCTCTGGTCGATCTTCAGGCTGTCCACCGGCAGGCGCTTCAGGTAGGTGAGCGAGGAATAGCCGGTGCCGAAGTCGTCCATGGCGAAGCGCACCCCGGCCTGGCGCAGGCGCTGCATGCGGGCGATGGTGTCTTCCAGTTGCTGGATCACGATGCCTTCGGTGATCTCCAGCTTCAGCAGGCTGGCCGGCAGCTTGGCCTTGTGCAGGCTGTCGAGGACGCGCTCGACGAAATCGTTCTGGCGGAACTGCCGGGGGCTGATGTTCACGCTGAGGCAGAAGTCCTCGGGGTCGATCCGTCCTTCGGCGAGCAGGCGCGCGCAGGTACGGCAGGCCTCCTCGATGACCCAGCGGCCCACTTCGATGATCAGGCCGCTGTCTTCCAGCACGCGGATGAAGCTGGCCGGCGATTGCGGCCCCTGCGTCGGGTGCTCCCAGCGCAACAGCGCCTCGGCGCCGACGATGCGCGTGCCGCGGGAGTCGATCTGCGGCTGGTAGTGCAGGCTGAACTCGCGGCGGGCGATGGCCATGCGCAGGCCGCTCTCCAGGCGCAGGCGCTCGCTGGCGGCCTTCTGCATGGAGGCGTGGAACAGCTGCACGGTATTGCGGCCGGCGTCCTTGGCGCGGTACATGGCGATGTCGGCGCGCTTGAGCAGGTCCTCGGGCGTCGCGCCGTCGTCGGGGATCAGGGCGATGCCGATGCTCGGGGTGATCTGCAGGCGGTGGCCGTCCAGCAGCATGGGTTCGGCCAACAGGTCGCGCAGTTTCTCGGCCAGCTGGCGCACCCGGCGTGCGGTTTCCAGGCGGCTGCCGTCGATGCCGGTCAAGAGGATCACGAACTCGTCGCCGCCCAGCCGTGCCACCGTGTCTTCCTGGCGCACGCTGGCCTCCAGGCGCGCGGTGACCATCTGCAGGATGGCGTCGCCCACCGAATGCCCCAGCGAGTCGTTGATGTGCTTGAAGTGGTCGAGATCCAGGAACAGCAGTGCGCCGCGCATGTTGTGGCGCTGCAGCAGGGCGATCTGCTGCTTGAGGCGATCCATCAGCAGGGCGCGGTTGGGCAGGTCGGTCAGGGCGTCGTGGTAGGCCAGGTGCTGGATGCGCGCTTCCGCCTCGCGCAGTTCGCTGGTGTCGCGGGCGGTCAGCAGCAGGCAGGCGATGCCGCCCAGGTCGATGGGTTCGACCGAAACATCCACGGTCTTGATCTGGCCATCGCGATGCCGGCCGCGCATTTCCAGGTGATGTACGTAGCCATCCCGGTCGAGTGCCGCCAGCAGCTTGGTCCGCTCCTCCGGATCACCCCAGATGTTGAGCTCCCCCGACGTACGCCCGATGACCTCGTCGGGACGGAAGCCAGTCAGGCGGTGGAAGCCTTCGTTGACCTCGATGTAGCGGCCGCTGTTGCGCTCGGTGATGGTGATGGCGTCGGGACTGGAGTGGAACGCCTTGTAGAACTTCTCCTGGCTGGCCTTGAGTTCCGCCTCCGCCTGCAGGCGCCCAGTGACGTCGCGGAAGGTGGAGAGGATGCACAGCTGGCGGTCGACCCAGATCAGCCGGCTGGCGACCATGCAGGTGATGGGCCGTCCCTCGCGGGTGAGGAACTGCACCTCGATGTTCTGCAGCGAGTGGTCGCGCATCAGTTGCTCGAACAGCCGCTCGCGCAGTTGGTGATCTGCCCAGAAGGTGATCAGGTGCGACGATTGGCCGATGACCTCTTCGGCGCGCCAGCCAAAGGTGCTGCAGAAGCTCGGGTTGACCTCGATGAACTCGCCGTCGCGCACCCGCGATACACAGATCGCGTCGGGGCTGCCCTGGAACAGGCTGGCGAACTTTTCCTCGGAGGCTTCCAGGTTGCGTTCGCGCACCACCTGCTCGGTGATGTCGAGCAGGGTGCCGGCCATGCGCAGAGGCTTGCCGTCGGCGTTCCGGTAGAGCCGGGCGCGGCTTTCCAGGTAGCGTACCTCGCCGGATTGCAGTTGGGCGCGGTAGGTGAACTGGTAGTCGTTGTCCGGTCCCTTGGCCAGGCGCGCGTAGGCCTGGCGCATGCGCCGGCGATCGGCTTCGTCGACGCAGGCGAAGAATTCGCCGAAGGGGCCGTGGAAGTCCCGCGCCGGCAGTTCATGGAGCACGGCGGCGCGGGTGGAGCCGTAGATCATCCTGGAGGGGATGTGCCAGTCCCAGATGCCCAGTTGCGCGGAGTCCAGTGCCAGGTCGAGGCGTTCCTGGCTGTCGCGCAGTGCCTGCTCCTGGGCGCGCAGGCGAGTGACGTCGCGGATGGTCAGGACCAGGCAGGCCTGGCCTTGCAGCTCGATCTGGCAACCGTAGACGCGGGCGCTGCGCTCTTCGCCTGCGCGGGTGAGCAGGGTGACTTCGAAGCCGTCGATGCGCTGCTCGGCGTCGATGGTGTCGAGCATCCGCTGGCGTTCATCCGGGCTACGCCAGATGCCCAGTTGCAGCGAGGTCCGGCCGATGGCTTCGTCGCGGCTCCAGCCGAAGCGCTCGGTGAAGCTGGAGTTGATCTCGCGGAAGCGCCCGCTGCTCCGGTCGGTGATGACCATGGCGTCGGGGCCGGTATGAAAAGCCTTGGCGAACTGATCCTGGCTTTCGGATTCGGGCAGGGACGAGGGGGCTTGCTGGTTCATGCCTCGCTCCCCGGGCAGAAACCGAGACCGCTCACAAGGCGGTCGCGAATTGGCTTGCGGACGGGCATTCGGGCCCCTTGTTCTTCTAGTTCTGTCAGAACAATAGAGGTTAGGCCGCGACAGGCGCAAGCCCGGCCGCCTGGGCGTCGAGCAGGCGCATGAAGGCGCGTGCGGCGTTGGACAGGGTGCGCTCGGTATGCAGGATGTAGCCCAGCTGGCGGCTGAGCTGGATGTCCTGCAGCGGCAGGCGCACGACGCTGTCGTCGAGCATGGTGCGCGGCAGTACGCTCCAGGCCAGGCCGATGGAGACCATCATCTTGATGGTCTCCATGTAGTTGGTGCTCATGCCGATGTTCGGCGTCAGGCCTTCGGCCTCGAACATGCGCCGCACGATATGGTGGGTGAAGGTATTGCCGCCGGGGAACACCGCCGGGTGCCGCGCCACGTCGGCGAGGAATACCGGGCCCTGCACCGACAGCGGGTGTTCGGGGGCGGCGACGAAGTCCAGCGGGTCGTCCCACACCGGCACGGCGCGCACCGGCTCGGCGGTTTCCGGGGCGAGGGTGATCACGGCCAGCTCGGCGCGGCCATGCAGAATCTCTTCGTAGGCCACTTCCGAATCGCAGAACTGGATGTCCAGCGCGACCTGCGGGTGCGCCTTGGTGAAGGCCCGCAGCAGCGGCGGCAGGCGGTGCAGGCCGATGTGGTGACTGGTGGCCAGGACCAGCCGGCCGCTCACCTCGCCATTGAGGTTGGTCAGGGCGCGGCGAGTGTCGTCCAGTACATTGAGGATCTGGTAGGCCCGCGGCAGCAGGGCGCGGCCGGCCTCGGTCAGGGTCACTTCACGGCCGACGCGGTCGAACAGGCGCACGCCCAGCTGGCTCTCCAGGGCGGCGATGCGTTTGCTCACCGCAGGCTGGGTCAGGTGCAGGCGTTCGCCGGCTTCGGAGAAGCTGCCGGACTCGGCGATGGCGAGGAAGGTGTTGAGACTGGTGAGGTCCATGTCGACTCCCGGAGGGGCTGAAAACGGCGCCTGACTCTTATAACGTACCCGTATTCCTTCTGGGAATCCTTTGAATAAAAAATATGAATTTGAGTTATTCGGTTCCTTTCCATAGCATCATCCCCACAAGCCCAAGGGGCATAGAAAGACGCTGATGAGGATTCTCTGATGGCCGGCAAGACGCTGTACGACAAGCTCTGGGAAATGCACGAGGTGAAGCGCCGTGACGATGGTTCGTCGCTCATCTATATCGACCGCCACATCCTGCACGAAGTGACCTCCCCGCAGGCCTTCGAAGGCCTGCGCCTGGCCGGCCGCAAGCCGTGGCGCATCGATGCCAACATCGCCACCCCGGACCACAACGTGCCGACCACCCAGGCCGAGCGCAAGGGCGGCATCGACGCCATCGCCGACGAAGTCTCGCGCATCCAGGTACAGACCCTGGACGAGAACTGCGATGACTTCGGCATCCTCGAATTCAAGATGAACGACGTCCGCCAGGGCATCGTCCACGTGGTCGGCCCGGAGCAGGGCGCGACCCTGCCGGGCATGACCGTGGTCTGCGGCGACTCGCACACCTCGACCCACGGCGCCTTCGGCGCGCTGGCCCACGGCATCGGCACCTCCGAGGTGGAGCACGTGCTCGCCACCCAGTGCCTGGTCGCCAAGAAGATGAAGAACATGCAGGTTCGCGTGGAGGGCAAACTGCCCTTCGGCGTGACCGCCAAGGACATCGTCCTCGCGGTGATCGGCAAGATCGGCACCGCGGGCGGCAACGGCCATGCCCTGGAGTTCGCCGGCAGCGCCATCCGTGACCTGTCCATGGAAGGCCGCATGACCATCTGCAACATGTCCATCGAAGCGGGCGCCCGCGTCGGCATGGTGGCATGCGACGAGAAAACCATCGAATACGTGAAGGGTCGTCCGTTCGCGCCGCAGGGCAGTGACTGGGACAAGGCCGTGGAAGCCTGGAGCGACCTGGTTTCCGACGCCGACGCGCACTTCGACACCATCGTCGAGCTGCGTGCCGAGGACATCAAGCCGCAGGTCAGCTGGGGCACCTCCCCGGAGATGGTCCTGGCCGTCGACCAGAACGTGCCGGACCCGGCCGTGGAAGCCGACCCGGTCAAGCGCGACTCCATCGTCCGTGCCCTCAAGTACATGGGCCTGAACGCCAACCAGGCGATCACCGACATCCAGCTGGACCGCGTGTTCATCGGTTCCTGCACCAACTCGCGCATCGAAGACCTGCGCGCCGCCGCCGCCGTGGCCAAGGGCCGCAAGGTCGCTTCCACCGTCAAGCAGGCGCTGGTCGTACCGGGCTCGGGCCTGGTGAAAGCCCAGGCCGAACAGGAAGGCCTGGACAAGATCTTCATCGAAGCCGGCTTCGAATGGCGTGAACCGGGCTGCTCCATGTGCCTGGCGATGAACCCGGACCGCCTGGAGAGCGGCGAGCATTGCGCTTCCACCTCCAACCGCAACTTCGAAGGCCGCCAGGGCGCCGGTGGCCGTACCCACCTGGTGAGTCCGGCGATGGCTGCCGCGGCTGCGGTGACCGGTCGTTTCATCGACGTACGTGAATTGATGCAGGCCTGAGGAGACCTATAGATGAAAGCCTTTACTCAGCACACCGGCCTCGTCGCACCGCTCGACCGTGCCAATGTCGACACCGACCAGATCATCCCCAAGCAATTCCTCAAGTCGATCAAGCGCACCGGCTTCGGCCCGAACCTGTTCGACGAGTGGCGCTACCTCGACGTGGGTCAGCCGAACCAGGACAACTCCAAGCGTCCGCTGAACCAGGACTTCGTCCTCAACTTCCCGCGCTACCAGGGTGCCAGCGTGCTGCTGGCCCGCGAGAACTTCGGTTGCGGCTCCTCCCGCGAGCACGCGCCGTGGGCCCTGGACGAGTACGGCTTCCGCGCCGTGATCGCGCCGAGCTTCGCCGACATCTTCTTCAACAACAGTTTCAAGAACGGCCTGCTGCCGATCATCCTGAAGGATGAAGAGATGGACGAGCTGTTCGCCCAGTGCGAAGCGACCGAGGGTTACCAGCTGACCGTCGACCTCGCCGCGCAGACCGTGACCCGTCCGGACGGCAAGCAGTACAGCTTCGAAGTGGACGCGTTCCGCAAGCACTGCCTGCTCAACGGCCTGGACGACATCGGCCTGACCCTGCAGGACGCCGACGCCATCCGCAGTTTCGAAACCGGCTACAAGAAGAGCCAGCCCTGGTTGTTCCGCGACGCCTGACGGCGTCGCACCACCGCGAGAGGAGAGCACCATGACCGAGAGTCGCCACGAGCAAGTGGTCCAGCGCCAGTTCGGCGCCCAGGCCAACGCTTACCTGACCAGCGCCGTACACGCCCAGGGCGAGGAATTCGCCCAGCTGCACGAGCGACTGTCGGCGACTACCGGTGCGCGTGTGCTGGACCTGGGTTGCGGGGCAGGGCACGTGAGCTTCAACGTCGCGCCGCTGGCCGGCGAAGTGGTGGCCTACGACCTGTCGCAGCAGATGCTCGACGTGGTGGCTTCGGCGGCTGCCGAGCGCGGGTTGGGCAACATCTCCACCCGTTGTGGCGCCGCCGAGCAGCTGCCGTTCGAGGATGGCGAGTTCGATTTCGTCTTCAGCCGCTATTCCGCGCACCACTGGCGGGATGTCGGCCAGGCGCTGCGCGAAGTGCGCCGGGTGCTCAAGCCGGGCGGCGTGGCCTGCTTCATCGATGTGGCGGCGCCGGGCTTGCCTCTGCTGGACACCCATCTGCAGACTGTCGAAGTCCTGCGCGATACCAGCCATGTGCGCGACTACTCCCCCTCGGAGTGGGCGCGTCTGGTGGGCGAGGCGGGTCTTGCGGTAACTGCCGCCAAGCGCCAGCGCCTGCGCCTGGAATTCACCTCCTGGGTCGAACGCATGCGCACCCCCGAAGTGATGCGCCAGGCCATTCGCGCCCTGCAGCTTTCGGTGGGCGACGAGGTGCGCGAGTATTTCGAAATCGACGCCGAGGGCTCCTTCAGCACCGACGTGCTGGTGCTCTGGGCCGAGCGCTGAATATTTCTTGAACGCTCCGGGTGGTGCGAGCCTCCCGGGGCGATACGTTATTTGCCAAGCGTCTTTAGACAAGAGAGCGAAGAGATGAGCAAACAGATTCTGGTTCTGCCCGGCGACGGTATCGGCCCGGAGATCATGGCCGAGGCGATCAAGGTCCTGGAGCTGGCCAGCGACAAGTTCCAGCTGGGCTTCGAACTGACCCACGACGACCTGGGCGGCGCCGCCATCGACAAGTACGGCGTGCCGCTGGCCGACGAGACCCTGGAGCGCGCGCGCAAGTCCGACGCCATCCTGCTGGGCGCCGTGGGCGGCCCGAAATGGGACAAGATCGAGCGTGACATCCGCCCCGAGCGCGGCCTGCTCAAGCTCCGTTCGCAACTGGGCCTGTTCGGCAACCTGCGTCCGGCCATCCTCTATCCGCAACTGGCTGGCGCTTCCAGCCTGAAGCCGGAAGTGGTCGCCGGCCTGGACATCCTCATCGTCCGCGAGCTGACCGGTGGCATCTACTTCGGTTCGCCCCGCGAGCAGCGCGTGCTGGAGAACGGCGAGCGCCAGGCGTACGACACCCTGCCGTACAGCGAAAGCGAAATCCGCCGCATCGCCCGCGTCGGCTTCGACATGGCCCGCGTACGCGGCAAGAAGCTGTGCTCGGTGGACAAGGCCAACGTTCTGGCTTCCAGCCAGCTGTGGCGCGAAGTGGTCGAGGAAGTCGCCAAGGACTACCCGGACGTCGAGCTGTCGCACATGTACGTCGACAACGCCGCCATGCAACTGGTCCGCGCGCCCAAGCAGTTCGACGTGATGGTCACCGACAACATGTTCGGCGACATCCTGTCGGATGAGGCTTCCATGCTCACCGGCTCCATCGGCATGCTGCCTTCTGCGTCGCTGGATTCGAACAACAAGGGCATGTACGAACCGTGCCACGGTTCCGCGCCGGACATCGCCGGGCAGGGTATCGCCAACCCGCTGGCGACCATCCTCTCGGTCTCGATGATGCTGCGTTACACCTTCAACGAAGGCGCTGCCGCAGACGCCATCGAGAAGGCCGTGAGCCTGGTGCTCGACCAGGGCCTGCGCACTGGCGACATCTGGTCCGAAGGCTGCAAGAAGGTCGGCACCCGCGAAATGGGCGATGCGGTAGTCGCCGCGCTGCGGAATCTGTAATCTCTCCGGCTCGCTCGCTCCCGGCCCCTTGTTGGAATGCGGGAGCGACGGCCCTCTAAATATATGAAGGTGTAGTAGCGATGAAGCGTGTAGGTCTGATCGGTTGGCGTGGCATGGTCGGTTCGGTGCTCATGCAGCGGATGCTGGAAGAGCGGGACTTCGACCTGATCGAGCCGGTGTTCTTCACCACCTCCAACGTGGGTGGCGAAGGTCCGTCCATTGGCAAGGACATTGCCCCCCTGAAAGACGCCTACAGCATCGAGGAACTGAAAACCCTCGACGTCATCCTGACCTGCCAGGGCGGCGACTACACCAACGAAGTCTTCCCCAAGCTGCGCGAAGCCGGCTGGCAGGGCTACTGGATCGACGCCGCTTCCAGCCTGCGCATGCAGGATGACGCGGTCATCGTCCTCGATCCGGTGAACCGCAAGGTCATCGACCAGTCGCTGGATGCCGGCACCAAGAACTACATCGGCGGCAACTGCACCGTCAGCCTGATGCTGATGGCCCTGGGCGGCCTGTTCGAAGCCGGTCTGGTCGAGTGGATGTCTGCCATGACCTACCAGGCGGCCTCCGGCGCCGGCGCGCAGAACATGCGCGAGCTGATCAAGCAGATGGGCGCCATCAACGCCTCCGTCGCCGATGACCTGGCCAACCCGTCCAGCGCCATCCTCGACATCGACCGCAAGGTCGCCGAAGCCATTCGCAGCGACGCCATGCCGACCGAGAACTTCGGCGTGCCGCTGGCCGGCAGCCTGATCCCGTGGATCGACAAGGAACTGCCCAACGGCCAGAGCCGCGAAGAGTGGAAAGGCCAGGCGGAAACCAACAAGATCCTCGGCCGCTTCAAGAGCCCGATCCCGGTGGATGGTATCTGCGTGCGCATCGGCGCCATGCGCTGCCACAGCCAGGCGCTGACCATCAAGCTGAACAAGGATGTGCCGATGGCCGACATCGAAGGCCTGATCAGCCAGCACAACCCCTGGGTCAAGCTGGTTCCCAATCAGCGCGACATCAGCATGCGCGAACTGACTCCGGCAGCCGTCACCGGCACCCTGAGCGTTCCGGTCGGTCGTCTGCGCAAGCTCAACATGGGCTCGCAGTACCTGGGTGCCTTCACCGTCGGCGACCAGCTGCTGTGGGGCGCCGCCGAGCCGCTGCGTCGCATGCTGCGCATTCTGCTCGAGCGTTGATCCGCTTCTGAGTAATACCCACGACGCCGGCCTTGTGCCGGCGTCGTGCTTTCTGCGGCAAGTGATCTTGCGCACAAAAACGTTCGAAGTCCGGGATGTTGGCGGTGTTCTCCCTTGATTTCGCGGTGTTCTGTGACGGACCCGGAAAAGCAGTGGAGAACCACTCGCTATCCTCGCAGCCCGGGTTTCGGCGCGCCCGTTCGCGCCGGCCAATTGGATACTTGCTGCGGGGGAGAGGATGTCTCGGATTCACAGTTTCTTGTTGGCGGCGGCCATCGCCTCGGCCTTCCTGCCAGGCACCGCCAGTGCGCTGGAGCTGGGCGAGATTTCATCGCGTGCGGTCCTTGGGCAGACCCTGTCGGCGAACATCGAACTGCGCGGCGTGGGCGACCTGAATGCGGAGGAGGTGGTGGTCAGCCTCGCCTCCCAGCAGGACTTCGACCGCCTGGGTGTCGACCGCAGCCAGCTGGTGACCGGCCTGCGTTTCAGTTCGGATATCGGCAAGAACGGTCGTGGCGTCATCCACGTGACCTCGCAGCGTCCGATCCAGGAGCCTTACGTCAACTTCGTGATGCAGGTGGTGTGGCCGCAGGGACGCCTGGTGCGTGAATTCACGCTGCTGCTCGACCCGCCGAGCTACGTCGCCACACCGGTGACCCCGCCGGCGGCCATTGCGACCCGCCCGGCTGCCGCGCCTGTTCGCCAGGCTGCGCCGGCGCAGGCAGTGGCACCGTCAGTGGCATCGCCAGCGTCGGACAGCTATCGCATCCAGCGCAACGATGCCCTGTGGGACATTGCGTCGCGCAATCGTCCCTCGTCCAGCGTGTCGGTGATGCAGACCATGCTGGCGATCCAGCAACTGAACCCGGATGCCTTCGTCGATGGCAACGCCAATCGGCTGAAGGTGGGGCAGGTGCTGCGCCTGCCCGATGAACAGCAGGTGCGGGCACAGAGTCATGCACAGGCCGTGGCGCGTATCGAGGCGCAGAACGGTGAGTGGCAGGCACGTCGCCAGGCTGCGCTGCCGCAGGCCCGGCAGATGGATGCGACGAAAAGGACCGAAGCGGGAGCGGCGCCGGTCAGCGCCGAGGAGCGCGATAACCTGCGCCTGGTATCGGGGCGCGCCGCCAGCCAGAAGGACAAGGCCGACGCCGAACAGCTCGCCGTACTGCAGGAGGGACTCGACAGCGCTCGTCGCGAAGGCGATGAAATGCGCAGCCGGATCGCCGATCTGCAGAGCCAGATGGAGAAGCTGAACAAGCTGGTCGAATTGAAGGATGCGCAGATTGCCGGCCTGATCGCTCGTCTGGCGGAGCAGGACCGGGCTGGCAAGCCTGCCGGCGCGCCCGTGGCGCCTGCCCAGCCCGTAGTGCCAGCTGCCGCTCCTGCCCCGGCCCAGGGTGGGGCCGTGGTTGCCGCTCAGGCCTCGGACGGCGTCGCGCATCCGTAGCCCGTCCTGTCGCGATAGGCGGCGAGGCACTCGATTGCCTCGCCGTTGGGGGGCAAGTAAAGTGCAGCGCAGTTTACTTCCCTGATATCGCGAGACACTGGATGCCTGAAACCATCGACATCGCCGTAGTAGGCGCCACCGGACTTGTGGGCGAGGCACTGGTCGAGCTGCTGGAAGAGCGGGACTTTCCCGTAGGCACCCTGTATCTGCTGGCCACGGGCGAATCGGCCGGCAAGTCGGTGGCGTTCCGTGGGCGCAACCTGCGCGTCGGCAAGCTGTCCGACTTCGACTTCGCCAAGGTCCGCCTGGCCTTCCTCTCCACTACCGCCGATGCTGCCCATGAGTGCTCCGCTCGGGCGCTGGCGGCCGGTTGCAGCGTGATCGACCTCAGTGGGGCGGCGCTGGCGGAGCAATCCCTGGTTGTCTTGCCGGCGGCCAATGGCGAGGCGCTGGAACAGTTCAGCCTGCCGGTGCGGATCGCCGCGCCCTGCGCGCCGGCGGCGGAAGTCGCCGAAGTGCTCGCCGCGCTGCGAGACGTGCTGGAAGTTCGCCAGCTGAGCGTCACCGCCTGCCTTTCCGCCTCGGTCCTGGGGCGCGAGGGGGTTCAGGAACTGGCGCGGCAAACCGCCGAGCTGCTCAACGCCCGCCCGCTGGAGCCGAAGCTGGTTGACCGGCAGTACGCCTTCAACATGCTGGCCCAGGTCGGCGCGGTGGATGAGCAGGGGCATTCGGCCCTGGAGCGACGCATGGCCTCCGAGCTCTCCGCGCTGTTCCCGGAGCTGGAAGGTGCGCTGGATGTCACCTGTGTCATGGCGCCGGTGTTCTTCGGCGATGCGCTGATGCTGTCGATCACCACCGCCGCACCGGTTTCACTGGACGCGGCGCTGGCTGCCCTGGATGACGCGCCTGGCATCGAGCGGGTCGAGGACGATTACCCGACTGTCATCGGCGATGCGCAGGGGCAGGATAGTGTTTATGTCGGACGCCTGCGTCTTGGTCTGACAAATCCATGCAAACTGAATTTGTGGATTGCGTCAGATAATGTGCGAAAAGGCGCAGGCCTGAATGCTGTGAACTTGGCCGAATTGTTGATAAAACACTATCTGTAAAAGATACTTACCGAATATTTGAAGAAGTATTCTAGCTTGGCAATACTGGCTGGGATTGGCGCTGGCAGGGGAGAGGTCCCGTCGTGAAAACGGCGGACATCATGGGCAGCGGCAACCTAATAGACTTCGCTCTAATCCAGAAAAAGCTATTAAAACAAGGGATTAAATTATGATCCGGCTTCGTAAACTGGTGCAGGCAATCGCGGCTGCTTCGGCATTGACCACGGGCATGGCGCATGCACTGGGGTTGGGAGACATCCACCTGCGTTCAGCCCTGAACCAGCCGCTGGATGCCGAGATCGACCTGGTCGAAGTTCGTGATCTTGCCCAGGGCGAGGTAATCCCCAAGCTGGCGTCGCCGGAAGACTTCAACAAGGCAGGTGTCGACCGCCAGTACTTCCTCACCGGTCTGAAGTTCACCCCGATCATCAAGCCGAATGGCAAGAGTGTCATTCGCGTGACCTCGGATCGTCCGGTCCAGGAGCCCTACCTGAACTTCCTGGTCGAGGTGCTCTGGCCTAATGGCCGCCTGCTGCGCGAATACACCGTGCTGCTCGACCCGCCGCTGTACTCCCCGCAGACCGCCGCAGCCGCCGCGCCTCGCGCACCCATGGCTGCGCCGGCACCGATTTCCCGCCAGCCTGCTCCGGTCGCGCCGCGTCCGGCCGCTGCACCCTCCCCGCGTCCTGCTGCGGCAGCTGCGCCGGCTCCGCGCCGCCTGGAGGGCAACGAATATCGTACCGGCCGCAATGACACCCTGTGGGAAATCGCAGCGCGTGCGCGTCCGAACAGCAGCGTTTCGGTCCAGCAGACCATGCTGGCGATCCAGGATCTCAATCCCGACGCCTTTCTCGGCGGCAACATCAACCGCCTGAAGAGCGGCCAGGTGCTGCGCCTGCCGGATGCGGAGCAGATCAAGTCCCGTACGCAGCCTGACGCGGCCGCCGAAGTCACTCAGCAATACACCGCCTGGCGCGAAGGGCGCAGCCTGCCGACTGGCGGTGCCCGTCAGCTGGATGCCACGCCGCGCGCCAACGCTGGCGCCGCTCCCTCGCAAGCCGAGGAGAAGGACAGCCTGCGCCTGGTCTCAGGCGAAAACGGCAAGGCCAAGGGGGGCGACAAGGGCAGCAAGGATGGCAAGGCCATTGCCGAGAAGCTCGCCGTGACCCAGGAAAGCCTGGATACCACCCGCCGCGAGAACGAAGAGCTGCAGAGTCGCATGGGCGACCTGAAAAGCCAGATGGACAAGCTACAGAAGCTCATCGAGCTGAAGGATGCCCAACTGGCGAAGCTGCAGAGCCAGCTCGGTACTGCGCCGCAAGGCGCAGCCCAGGCGCCGACGGCGGATACTTCCGCTGCTCCTGCTGCTCCTGCTGCTCCGCAGCCCGCAGCGCCTGAGCAATCCGCCGCTCCGACCCTGCCTGCTCAGCCTGCCGCGCCCGAGTCCAATGCGCCGGCAGTTCCTGCCGCTCCTGCGGTTCCGGCTACCCCGCCGGCTCCGGCTCCGGCACCCGCGGCCGCCAAGCCCGCAGCAGCGAAACCAGCTCCTGCTCCGGCACCCGCTCCTGTCGAGCCCGTCGCGGAGAGCTTCATCGATGAAGTCCTGGCCAACCCGATCTGGCTGGGCGCTATCGGCGGTAGCGCCGTGCTGGCGCTGTTGGTGCTGTTGATGGTGATTTCGCGCCGTCGGGCCGCCAAGGAACGCGAGGAACTGGATGCCGCGGCCGAGGTCGACGAGCATGGCCTGGGTGGTGGTTTCGACCTGGGTGATGGCGAGCTGGATTCCCTCGACGTCCCGCAGGCTGCCGAAGTGGCCGCTCCGGCGGCGTCGGCGCCCGAGCGTGTCGCCGCACAGACCAGCGATGCCCTGGGCGAGGCGGATATCTACATTGCCTACGGTCGCTTCAACCAGGCTGCCGAACTCCTGCAGGGTGCCATCTACGACGAGCCGCAGCGCGCCGACCTGCGTCTCAAGCTGATGGAGGTGTATGCCGAAATCGGTGACCGTGAAGGCTTCGCCCGTCAGGAAAACGAACTGCGTGAGATGGGCGGCGCCGACAGCCAGGTCGAGCAGTTGAAGTCCCGCTATCCGGGCATGGTTGCTCTGGCTGCCGTGGGTGCGGCGGGGGCCGCCGCCGTGGCTGCTGCCGACGAACTCGGCAGCTTCGGCCTGGATGACCTGCACCTGGATTCGCCGGTCCAGCCGGAATCTGCCGCCGAACCGGCTCCTCTGGCGGGCGATCTCGACGACGCCTTCGACCTGGCGCTGGATGATCTCGAGCTGGGCGACGACAAGCCTGCGGCTCCGGTCGAGAGCAAGGCCGACGACCTGTCGCTGAGCTCCTTCGACCTGGACGACGACCTGGCGTTCGATGCGCCTGCCACCGAGCCGGCCAAGGCGGACGACGACTTCGCCTTCGACCTCGACCTGGGTGCGGAGCCTGCCGCCAAGCCTGCGGACGTGTCGCTGTCCGATGACCTGGCAGACTTTACCCTCGACCTGGAAAAGGACGCTCCGTCGTCCCCGGAAGAGGACTTCCTGCTGGGTCTGGACGATGACACCACGGCGCTGTCCGGTGTCAGTGAGCAGGAATTCTCCCTCGACAAGGCTCATGGCGTGACGCAGTCCCTGGCCGACCTGCCGGATGACTTCGATCTCTCCCTGCCTGGCGAGGAGCACGAGCCGGTCACGGCTGACGACAGCTTCTCCGCCCAGCTCGACGAGGTGAGTGCGGAACTGGATCGTCTGGCTGGCGACGTCGAGGAGCCCAAGGCGCCGACGCCGGAGCTGGAGCCGGAAGCGAGCTTCGCGACGAATGATCTCGACGCTGCCGGCGAAAGTGCGGAGGAGGATGACGAGTTCGACTTCCTCTCCGGCGCCGATGAAGCCGCCACCAAGCTCGACCTGGCGCGTGCCTACATCGACATGGGCGACACCGAAGGCGCCCGCGACATCCTCGACGAAGTGCTCGCCGAGGGTAACGACAATCAGCAGCAGGAAGCGCGTGAACTGCTCGGGCGCATCGCCTGAGCCGGAAGGCTCCAGATAGATGAGTGAAGCAATACCCCAAGCGGCAGCCGAAGTGGCTGCCGCTGGCGTTTCCAGGATTGCCCTGGGCGTCGAATACAAAGGTGCCCGTTATCGCGGCTGGCAACGCCAGGAAGACGGCGTGCCCTCCGTGCAGGCGGCGCTGGAAAAAGCCCTGTCGAAAGTGGCCGACGAGCAGGTCTCGGTCATCTGCGCCGGGCGCACCGATGCCGCCGTGCATGCCAGCGGACAGGTCGTGCATTTCGACACCGCTGTCGAGCGCCCGCTGAAGGCCTGGATCATGGGCGGCAATGCCAACCTGCCGGCCGACATCAGCGTGACCTGGGCGAAAGTGATGCCGGCGCATTTCCATGCGCGCTTCACCGCCATGGCGCGGCGCTACCGCTATGTGATCTACAACGACCCGATTCGCCCGGCGCACCAGTCCGAGGAAGTCACCTGGAACCATCGCCCGCTGGACGTTTCGCGCATGCGCGAAGCGGCCAGGGCGCTGGTCGGCACCCATGACTTCACCTCGTTCCGCGCCGTGCAGTGCCAGGCCAAGTCGCCGGTGAAAACCGTGCATCACCTGGAGGTGATCGAGCATGGCCGCTTCATCGTGCTGGATATTCGCGCCAACGCCTTCCTGCACCACATGGTGCGCAACTTCGCCGGCGTGCTGATGACCATCGGCGCCGGCGAGCGCCCGGTGGAGTGGGCGGGAGAGGTGCTGGCGGCGCGTGACCGCCGCGCCGGTGGCGTCACCGCGCATCCCTACGGGCTGTACCTGGTGCGCGTGGAGTACCCGGAAGAGTTCGAGCTGCCCGAGCGTTATCTGGGGCCACATTTCCTTTCAAGTTTGCCCGATATCCTTGGCTGACGATGCCGGGGGCATTTGCTAACATCGATCGATCACTTGCCTGAAGGTTGCTGCATCTTGTCCGCCGTTCGCATCAAAATCTGCGGTATTACCCAAGTCGAGGATGCCCTGGCCGCCGCCGAGGCGGGTGCCGACGCGATCGGACTGGTGTTCTACGCCAAGAGCCCGCGCGCGGTGAGCATCCAGCAGGCGCGGGCGATTGTCGCCGCGCTGCCGCCCTTCGTCAGCACGGTCGGCCTGTTTGTCGACGCCAGTCGTTGCGAGTTGGGGGAGATCCTCGATGCGGTGCCGCTGGACATCCTGCAATTCCATGGCGACGAGACGCCCGAAGCCTGCTCGGGCTGGCACAAACGCTATCTCAAGGCGCTGCGGGTCAAGCCGGGCGACGATGTAGCAGCACAGATCGCGAAATATCCACAGGCCAGTGGTTTCCTCCTCGATACCTATGTGGAAGGCGTGCCCGGCGGGACCGGTCAGGCATTCGATTGGTCGCTGGTGCCCAGGGATGTGAAACGCCCCCTGATCCTGGCCGGCGGCCTGACGCCGGAAAACGTGGCGGATGCCATCGCCCAGGTGCGTCCTTATGCGGTGGACGTCAGTGGTGGCGTCGAGGCCAGCAAGGGCATCAAGGACGGGCAGAAGATCCGCGACTTCATCGCCCAGTGCCGGTCGGTGGCGTGACGCGGAATCTTCATGTGACGACGAGCGGACTGCCGCCGTCCACTACCCAATCGCTGCCTGGCAGCGCTGGGAATCGTTGGTGTTCATCGCCGGCGACCCGCATCGAGTGGTGTATTCGTGGCGACGCCTCTGGCGGCGCCTGTGTTTGCGAGGGGTTCGGGTCCTTGAGGCCGGAACCGCGACGATGAATTTGCTCAGGGACACGCGCATGGTTTCAGGCCGTGACCCTGCACTGGAGACGAGAGCATGAGCAACTGGCTGGTAGACAAGCTGATCCCTTCCATCATGCGTTCCGAGGCGAAGAAGAGCTCGGTTCCGGAAGGCCTGTGGCACAAGTGCCCTTCCTGCGAAGCGGTGCTGTACCGCCCCGAGCTGGAAAAGACCCTGGACGTCTGCCCGAAGTGCGATCACCACATGCGCATCGGTGCCCGTGCCCGCCTGGACATCTTCCTCGATGAAGAGGGCCGCGAAGAGCTCGGTGCCGAGCTGGAGCCGGTGGACCGCCTGAAGTTTCGCGACAGCAAGAAGTACAAGGACCGCCTGACCGCCGCGCAGAAAGACACCGGCGAGAAGGACGCGCTGATCTCCATGAGCGGCAAGCTGATGGGCATGCCGGTAGTGGCCAGTGCCTTCGAGTTCTCCTTCATGGGCGGTTCGATGGGCTCCATCGTCGGCGAGCGCTTCGTGCGTGCCGCCAACTATGCGCTGGAGCATCGTTGCCCGATGATCTGCTTCTCCGCCTCGGGCGGTGCGCGCATGCAGGAAGCGCTGATCTCCCTGATGCAGATGGCCAAGACCTCCGCCGCACTGGCCCGCCTGCGTGAAGAAGGCATCCCGTTCATCTCCGTGCTGACCGATCCGGTTTACGGCGGCGTTTCCGCCAGTCTGGCGATGCTCGGCGACGTGATCGTCGGTGAGCCGCGCGCCCTGATCGGCTTCGCCGGCCCGCGCGTGATCGAGCAGACCGTGCGCGAGAAGCTGCCCGAAGGCTTCCAGCGCAGCGAGTTCCTGCTGGAGCACGGCGCCATCGACATGATCGTGCACCGTTCCGAAATGCGCGAGCGGCTGGCCAAGCTGCTCGCCAAGTTCACCCACACTCCAAGTACCGCGCTCGCAGGATGACCCAACGTACCCTTGCCGACTGGCTCAGCTATCTCGAACAACTCCACCCCACCGCGATCGACATGGGGCTGGACCGCTCCCGTGAGGTGGCTGGCCGGCTCGGGCTGGGGCGTCCCGCGCCCCGCGTGGTGACCGTCACCGGCACCAACGGCAAGGGTTCCACCTGCGCCTTCCTCGCCGCCCTGCTCGGCGAGCAGGGCCTGCGCGTCGGCGTGTACAGCTCGCCGCACCTGCTGCGTTACAACGAGCGTGTGCTCATCGAGGGCGTCGAAGCCAGCGATGAGGCACTCTGCGAAGCCTTCGCCGCCGTCGAGGCGGCCCGTGGCGAAATCTCCCTGACCTACTTCGAAATGGGCACCCTCGCGGCCTTCTGGCTGTTCGAGCGCGCGGGCCTCGATGCCGTGGTGCTGGAAGTCGGCCTGGGCGGCCGTCTGGATGCGGTGAACCTGATCGACTCCGACGTCGCCGTGGTTACCAGCATAGGTATCGATCACGCCGACTGGCTGGGCGATACCCGCGAAAGCGTGGCGTTCGAGAAGGCCGGTATCTTCCGTGCCGGCAAGCCCGCCGTGTGCGGTGACCTGGAGCCGCCAGCGCCGTTGCTGGATCAAGCGCGCAGCCTGGGTTCTCCGTTGCTGCTGCGTGGTCGTGATTTCGACCTGGCGCTGGGCGAGGGCGACTGGCACTGGCGCGGTCGCAATGCCGCCGGGGAAGCCCTGACCCTGCATAACCTGCCGCCACTCGATCTGCCGACGGAGAACGCGGCACTGGCCTTGCAGGTCTACGCCCTGCTGGACCTGCCGTGGCAGCCCGAGCAACTGGCCGCCGCCCTGCAGCGCACCCGGGTCACCGGGCGCCTGGATCGTCGCAGCGTGCAATGGCGCGGTGAAGAGCGCCATCTGCTGCTGGATGTGGGGCACAATCCGCATGCCGCGCAGTACCTGGCCGGCCGCCTGCGCTCTGCGCCGCCCAAGGGTGTGCGCCGCGCCGTTTTCGGCTTGCTGGCGGACAAGGATCTGGACGGCGTACTGGAACCCGTGCTCGGCTTGGTGCAGGATTGGGCCGTCGCGCCGCTGCCCACCGGTCGCAGTCGGCCGGCGGAAGAGCTGGAAGCTGCGCTGCGCGCCCGTGGCGCGAGCGTCAGTCGTCACGCGGACATCGCCGCGGCGCTTGAAGCGCAGTGCAATGCGGCTTCGGCGGACGACGAGATTCTGGTGTTCGGTTCGTTCTACAGCGTGGCGGATGCCCTGGAGTGGCTCGTCAGGGCTGCTCGATAAGGAAAAGGGGAGTGATCCATGGCCTTGCTCGATAAGGGGCTCAAGCAGAGGGTTGTCGGCGCGCTGGTGTTGTTGGCGCTGGCCATCATCTTCCTGCCGATGCTGTTTACCCGCGAGGACGAGATGCGTCAGGTCGTGGTCGAGGCGCCGGTAATGCCCAAGCCACCGGCGATGCCGAGCGTCGAGGTGCAGCCCACCGAGGTGCCGGAGCCGCAGGCGGAAGAGGCTGACGCCGCTGCACAGCCGGAAGTCGCTCCTGCGCCAACCACTCCCGCGCCGTCTGCGCCGATCGCCAGCCTTCCCGCGCAGCCGGTACCCGCTGCGCCGGCGCCCAAACCTGCCGCTCCCGCACCGCAGCCGCAGCAGGCCCAGGCCAGCGCCGCGCCCAAGGCATCGGCCCCGGCTCCCGCTCCTGCCCAGCGCCTGGATGCCAGCAATCTGCCGGTCAGCTGGTCGGTGCAACTGGCCAGCCTGTCCAACCGCGCCCGCGCCGACGAACTGCAGAAGCAGCTGCGCAGCCAGGGCTACAACGCCTATGTGCGCAGCTTCGACGGCATGAACCGGGTGTTCGTCGGTCCGGTGGTCGAGCGCGCCGAGGCGGACCGCCTGCGCGACCAGTTGGGCAAGCAGCAGAAGCTCAATGGCTTCGTGGTGCGCTTCCAGCCTGAGCGTGGCTGAGCCGGGTCGTTAGCTTCACTCAATCAGCCCCATGTCAAACTGGGGCTCTGCTAAATCGAAGGCCTCTGCTAAAATGCGGGGCCTTTCCGTTTCTGGGCCGCAACGTGGCATTTACCTGGGTCGATTGGACGATGATCGGCATCATCGTCATTTCCAGCCTGATCAGCTTGAGCCGAGGCTTCGTCAAGGAAGCCCTGTCGCTGGTCACCTGGATCGTGGCCGGTGCGGTCGCCTGGATGTTCGGCGGCGCGCTGGCCGAGCATCTCGCACCCTACATCCAGCTGCCCTCCGGGCGTGTCATTGCCGCCTGCGCCATTCTTTTCGTCGTCACGCTGCTGCTGGGCGCACTCGTCAATTTCCTCATCAGCGAGCTGGTGCGGGTGACCGGCATGTCCGGCACCGACCGTGTGCTCGGCATGGTCTTCGGCGGTGCCCGTGGCGTGCTGCTGGTGGTTCTGCTGGTCGGGCTGCTGAGCCTGGCGCCGGTGCAACAGGACCCGTGGTGGCAGCAATCGGTGCTGCTGCCGCATTTCCTGATCGTCGCCGACTGGTCGAAGAACACCATTCTGACTTTTGCCGGGCACTGGATGTCCGGCGTTACCATCGCTCCGCCGTCCGGAGCGGGTACTTTGCTGCCGGCCCAGTGAGGGGCGGGTGGAGGCGACGGGAAGCCGTCGCCGTAACGGCAGGTCCGGTGGATACTGCCGAGTAACGGATTGTTTTAGCCTGAAACCAACTAGGGGTTGCGTCGCATGTGTGGCATCGTCGGTATCGTGGGCAAGTCGAACGTCAATCAGGCGCTCTATGACGCGCTCACCGTTCTCCAGCATCGTGGCCAGGACGCTGCGGGGATCGTCACCTGTCAGGATGACCGCCTGTACCTGCGCAAGGACAACGGCCTGGTCCGTGACGTCTTCCAGCAGCGCCACATGCAGCGCCTGGTCGGCAAGATCGGCATCGGCCACGTGCGCTACCCCACCGCGGGCAGCTCCAGCTCCGCCGAGGCGCAGCCGTTCTACGTGAACTCGCCCTACGGCATCACCCTGGCGCACAACGGCAACCTGACCAACGTCGAGCAGCTGGCCAAGGAAATCTACGAATCCGACCTGCGCCACGTGAACACCAACTCCGACTCGGAAGTGCTGCTCAACGTGTTCGCCCATGAGCTGGCGGTGCGCAACAAGCTGCAGCCCACCGAGGAAGACGTCTTCGCCGCCGTGGCCGGCGTGCACGCCCGCTGCGTCGGCGGTTATGCCGTGGTGGCGATGATCACCGGCTACGGCATCGTCGGCTTCCGCGACCCGCATGCGATCCGCCCGATCGTCTTCGGCCAGCGCCACACCGAGAACGGCGTGGAATACATGATCGCCTCGGAAAGCGTGGCCCTGGACGTTCTCGGCTTCACCCTGATCCGCGACCTGGCGCCGGGCGAAGCGGTATACATCACCGAAGACGGCAAGCTGTTCACCCGCCAGTGCGCGGCCAACCCGCAGTACGCGCCGTGCATCTTCGAGCACGTGTACCTGGCGCGTCCGGACTCCATCATGGACGGCATCTCGGTCTACAAGGCGCGCCTGCGCATGGGCGAGAAGCTGGCCGACAAGATCCTCCGCGAGCGCCCGGACCACGACATCGACGTGGTCATCCCGATCCCGGACACCAGCCGCACCGCTGCGCTGGAACTGGCCAACCGCCTGGGCGTGAAGTTCCGCGAAGGCTTCGTGAAGAACCGCTACATCGGCCGTACCTTCATCATGCCCGGCCAGGCCGCGCGCAAGAAGTCGGTGCGCCAGAAGCTCAACGCCATCGAGCTGGAATTCCGCGGCAAGAACGTGATGCTGGTGGACGACTCCATCGTCCGCGGCACCACCTGCAAGCAGATCATCCAGATGGCCCGCGAGGCCGGCGCGAAGAACGTCTACTTCTGCTCCGCCGCCCCGGCGGTGCGCTATCCCAACGTCTACGGCATCGACATGCCAAGCGCCCACGAGCTGATCGCCCACAACCGCAGCACCGAAGAGGTCTGCGAGCTGATCGGCGCCGACTGGTTGGTCTATCAGGACCTGCAGGACCTGATCGAATCCACCGAGGGCGGCAAGATCAAGATCGAACACTTCGACTGCGCCGTGTTCAACGGTGAATACGTCACCGGCGACGTCGACGAAGCCTATCTGGACAAGATCGACCAGGCGCGCAACGACGCCACCAAGAGCAAGGGTGCCGCGGTCAGCGCCATCATCGATCTCTATAACGACTAAGGAGAGCAGGGCATGGCTCAGGAATGGGAAGCCGGCCGGCTGGACAGCGACCTGGAGGGTGTCGGCTTCGACACCCTCGCGGTGCGCGCCGGCCAGCGCCGCACCCCGGAGGCGGAACACGGCGAAGGCCTGTTCACCACCTCCAGCTACGTGTTCCGCAGCGCCGCCGATGCGGCCGCGCGTTTTGCCGGTGAAGTGCCGGGCAACGTCTATTCGCGCTACACCAATCCCACGGTGCGCACCTTCGAGGAGCGCATCGCCGCGCTGGAAGGCGCCGAGCAGGCGGTGGCCACCTCCACCGGCATGTCGGCGATCCTTTCCCTGGTGATGAGCCTGTGCAGCGCCGGTGACCACGTGCTGGTCTCGCGCAGCGTATTCGGTTCGACCATCAGCCTGTTCGAGAAGTACTTCAAGCGCTTCGGCATCGAAGTGGACTACCCGCCGCTGAGCGATCTTGCGGCCTGGGAAGCGGCCTGCAAGCCGAACACCAAGCTGTTCTTCGTCGAATCGCCGTCCAACCCGCTGGCCGAGCTGGTGGACATCGCCGCCCTGGCCGATATCGCCCACGCCAAGGGCGCGCTGCTGGCGGTGGACAACTGCTTCTGCACCCCGGCGCTGCAGCAGCCGCTTAAGCTGGGCGCGGACGTGGTGATCCACTCGGCAACCAAGTACATCGACGGCCAGGGTCGCACCATGGGCGGCGTGGTCGCCGGTCGCCGCGCGCAGATGGAGCCCGTCGTCGGCTTCCTGCGTACCGCCGGCCCGACCCTGAGCCCGTTCAACGCCTGGATCTTCATCAAGGGCCTGGAAACCCTGCGCGTGCGCATGCAGGCCCACAGCGCCTCGGCCCAGCAGGTGGCCGAGTGGCTGGAGCAGCAGCCGGGCGTGGAGCGCGTGTACTACGCGGGTCTGCCCAGCCATCCGCAGCACGAACTGGCCAAGCGTCAGCAGAAGGGCTTCGGTGCGGTGGTGAGCTTCGAGGTGAAGGGCGACAAGGCCGCGGCCTGGCGCTGCATCGATGCCACCCGGATGATCTCCATCACCACCAACCTGGGTGACACCAAGACCACCATCGCCCACCCGGCCACCACTTCCCACGGTCGCCTGTCGCCGCAGGAGCGCGAGAACGCCGGTATCCGTGACAACCTGATCCGCGTTGCCGTGGGCCTGGAAGATGTCGCCGACATCACGGCCGACCTGGCGCGGGGCCTGGCTGCCCTGTGAGCACGACGGAACTCTTCGGCAATGGCCGCGTCGCCCTGGTAACGGGTGCGGCGCGTGGCATCGGCCTGGGCGTCAGTGCCTGGCTGATCGCCGAAGGCTGGCAAGTGGTGCTGGCGGACATCGACCGCGAGCGCGGCCCGAAAGTGGCCCAGGCACTGGGTGAGCGGGCCGGTTTCGTGGCGCTGGACGTGGCCAACGAGGCGCAGGTGGCGGCGGCGGTCGCCGAGGTGATCGGCCAGTACGGCCGTTTCGATGCGCTGGTGAGCAACGCCGCCATCGCCCGGCCGCACAACACGCCCCTGGAAGGCCTGGGCCTGAACGAGTGGAACCGCGCCCTGGCGGTGAATCTCACCGGCCCGATGCTACTGGCCAAGCACTGTGCGCCGTACCTGCGCGCGCACAACGGCAGCATCGTCAACATCGCCTCGACCCGGGCGCACCAGTCCGAGCCGAATTGCGAAGCCTATGCGGCTAGCAAGGGCGGTCTGCTGTCGCTGACCCACGCCCTGGCCAGCAGCCTGGGGCCGGAGATTCGCGTCAACGCGATTTCTCCGGGCTGGATCGATGCCCGCGACCTGCGCGTACGCGAGGCGGAGCCGTTGACCGAGCTGGACCATGACCAGCACCTGGTCGGCCGGGTCGGCACGGTGGAAGACGTTGCGGCGGCGGTTTCCTGGCTGGTCGGCGAGGGGGCCGGATTCGTCACCGGGCAGGAACTGGTGATCGATGGCGGCATGACGTGCAAGATGATCTACCTCGACTGAGTGTCGTGCGTGGAAGAGGAGGGCGGCCCGAGGGTCGCCCTTTTTTCTTTTGCGGCGTGGGTGGACGGTTTGGGCGTTGGGCTGTTCGCGGGCAAGCTTGCTCCTACAGAAGAGCGCAGGTGCCACACCTGTAGGAGCGAGCTTGCTCGCGAACCCCGGTCTGCACCGAGGTCGTAGCAGTGCGCCGAACTTTTTTCGCGGAAAATGAAAAAAAGTTCAATCAGGGCATTGACTTAGGAATCGCCGGCTGTAGAATGCGCCCCACTTCGAGACGAAGGGTGATTAGCTCAGCTGGGAGAGCATCTGCCTTACAAGCAGAGGGTCGGCGGTTCGATCCCGTCATCACCCACCACTCTCGCAAGTTACGCGCAGCGGTAGTTCAGTCGGTTAGAATACCGGCCTGTCACGCCGGGGGTCGCGGGTTCGAGTCCCGTCCGCTGCGCCATTTCCCCCTCCTTGGTTCCTACCCCGAACCAGCTTGTCGAGTGAATCACTCCAGGCGCAAGGAGGTTGCTGTACCGGACGCAAGTCCAACCGACACGCAGCGGTAGTTCAGTCGGTTAGAATACCGGCCTGTCACGCCGGGGGTCGCGGGTTCGAGTCCCGTCCGCTGCGCCATATTCGAAAGCCCTCAGGTAGCAATACCTGAGGGCTTTTTCGTTGCGCGCGGAAACATCCTCGCCATCGCTCTGTAAGAAACTGTCACGGCCTGGTCACCTTTGGCGTCTAGCTTTTTCCCCATGGTCTTTGCTAAAACCGGATCGAACGGTCAGGAGAAAGCCAATGGACGACTATCAGGAAGAACTGCTGGAACTGCGCGCTCTGGAACAGGATCTGCCGGAGCCGGCCGACGACGCCACGGAGATGTGATCAGGCGCTGTGGCGCTGGGCGCGGCGGAATTCCCCCGGCGTCTGCCCGCTCCAGCGCTTGAACGCGCGCTGGAAGGCCTCGGCCGAGGCGAAGCCGAGCAGGTAGGCGATTTCGCCAAAGGCGAGGTCGGTGTCGCGGATGTAGATCATCGCCAGGTCGCGACGGGTGTCGTTGAGGATGCTGCGAAACTGCGTGCCTTCCTCAGCCAGCTTGCGGCGCAGCGTCCAGGTCGGCAGCTTCAGGCGTGCGGCGACTTCCTCCAGGTCCGGCTCGCGACCATTGAGCATCGGCCCCAGCAACTGCGCCACACGCTCGCGCAGGCTGCGTGTGCGGGTCATCTGCTCCAGTTCCTTCTCGCAGATCTCCAGCAATTGCCGCCAGGTGCTCGGGCAGTGGTCCGGGTTGCTGCGCGCCAGGGCTGACTGGTCCAGGCGTAGTTGGTTGTGCTCCGCGCCGAACTCCACCGGGCAGCCGAACATCTCCTCGAAGCGCGACGCCCAGGCGGGCGCCGGATACTCGATCTCGACCTTCTCCGGGCGCAACGGCTGCGAGCCGATGCTGCCGAGCATGCTCACCCAGCCGGCCAGCACCGAATCCACCACGAAGCGGTTGTAGGCGTTGTACGGGCTGATGGAGTAGAAGCGCAACCAGGCGCCGCTGGCGTCCTCGATGAAGCTGCTCTGGCCGCGATAGTTGTGCGCGTACAACGTCTCGAAGCGGATCAGTGCGCGAGCGGCGGCGCGGACGTTGGGCGCCTGCGCTGCGGTGACGCCGGCCAGGCCGCTCTGGCTCGGGCGGCTCAACTGGCCCATGCGCAAGCCCAGGGCGGGGTCTCCGCTCTGCTGGATGGCGGCATGGCCCAGGCGCATGTAGCGGGGGATCGACAGGCGCGCGCCGGGCTCGCCGAGGCGTGCGTTGTCGAGTCCGTATTGTTCCAGCAGCGGTTGTGGCGCGACGCCGCTTTCCGCCAGTGCGTCGGCGAGACTGTGGACGAATCCCACGGACAAATCGCCGAGACGCATGGTCGGACGGCTCATAGCCAGAGGTTGATCAGGCGGGCGCCGGGGCCATCGGGAGCCAGGGTGTGGCTGCCGCCGCTGACCACCAGGCTCCGGCCGTCGCTACCCAGGTCCCAGAGGTGACCACGCAGGAACACGGTGATGCCGGCACGGGCCCCGCTTTCGCCGATGCGACCGGCCAGGGCCAGGCGCTCCCAGGCTTCGCCTTCGCTCAGCTCGCCGGGCTTGAGCGTTACGTCGGAGGGCGTGGCAGCGCCGTTGTAGCCCTCCCAGGGCTTGCTCCAGTTGCCATTGCCGGTGAGGAAGGCCGGCACCGCGATGAAGTCCGGCTTGTTCGCCGCCAGCGCGGCGTAGCCCGCCGGGTACCAGCTGTCGGCGCAGATCAGTACGCCCAGGCGCCCGGCGGGTGTCTGCAGGACTTGCAGATCGTCGGCGTCGCTGCCGCGGATGAAGCGTTTCTCTTCGTCGATGGGGAACAGCTTGCGCTGCGGCTTGCCCAGCGGCAGGCCATCGCTGCCGAAGACCTGGCTGACGTTGTAGAGACGGCCATTGCCGGTGCGGATCTGCCCTTCGACGATCCGTGGGTTGGGCAGGACGATGGAGCCGGCGACTATGGTGACGCCGAACTCCCGGGCCAGGCCGCCGAACAGCGTCTGGTAGTCGTGGGCCATGTCCACCGCCTTCATGCGGAACAGGGCGTCGGCCATGCGGTCCTCGCTCTTGGCGCCGAGCCAGCCACGCGCCACTTTCAGCGGGTTGCTGGCGACCATCCACTCCATGGCTTCGGCCAGGTGCTCGGTCTGGTAGACCTCGGGCTTCTCGCCGGCGGCCACCAGCCAGGTGCCGATGTGCTCGGGGAAGACCACCACGGTGCGTGGGTTGATCAGACCCTCGTCGCGAGCCTTGGCCAGATAGGCGTGGAATTTCAGGCGCAGGCGCTCGACGCTCTGGTAGTCCTGGGTGAAGAGTTCCGGCTGCACGCCCAACAGGTTGCCGCGTTCGGAGGGGTCGCCCTGGTTGAGCGCGACCTGGCTGCGCAGGTCGGAGAGGTAGTGGCCCACCGGGCGACGCTCCGACCAACCGGCATAGCCGGCGAACAGGATCACCAGGATAAGGAAGATCAGCTTGCGCATCAGGAGCCTGTATTCAGTAGGTGCACCACAGGGTAGGGGTTAGGCTGATCGTTGCCAAGTCGTCGTGTCATCTTCGATCAGTAAGTTGTTACTTTTGATCATTGAGCGGGGCAGGGTGGCTCCTTAGAGTCTGCCCCATACCGACCGCACCCCGTGCCGCCCGTTCCACGAGCGAGCCGAGGGGGCGGCGCCACCGTGACTGCTGGAGGACGTATGACCGCCCCTTATCCGCACCTGCTCGCCCCCCTGGACCTCGGCTTCACCACGCTGCGCAATCGCACCCTGATGGGCTCCATGCATACCGGTCTGGAAGAGAAGCCCCAGGGGTTCGAGCGCATGGCGGCCTACTTCGCCGAGCGCGCCCGTGGCGGGGTCGGCCTGATGGTCACCGGCGGCATCGGTCCGAACGAGGAAGGCGGCGTGTATTCCGGCGCGGCCAAGCTGAGCACCTCGGAAGAAGCGGAGAAGCACAAGATCGTCACCCAGGCGGTGCATGAGGCGGGCGGCAAGATCTGCATGCAGATCCTCCACGCCGGCCGCTACGCCTACAGTCCCAAATCCGTTGCGCCCAGCGCCATCCAGGCGCCGATCAACCCGTTCAAGCCGCGCGAGCTGGATGAAGAGGGTATCGAGAAGCAGATCGCCGACTTCGTCAATTGCTCCAGCCTGGCCCAGGTGGCCGGCTATGACGGCGTCGAAATCATGGGTTCGGAAGGCTACTTCATCAACCAGTTCCTGGTCGCCCACACCAACCAGCGAACCGACCGCTGGGGCGGCAGCTACGAGAACCGCATGCGCCTGCCGGTCGAGATCGTCCGCCGCGTGCGCGAGGCCGTAGGCCCGAACTTCATTATCATCTATCGCCTGTCGATGCTCGACCTGGTGGAAGGCGGCAGCACCTGGGATGAAATCGTCCTGCTGGCCAAGGCCATCGAGAAGGCCGGCGCCACTCTCATCAACACCGGTATCGGCTGGCACGAAGCACGCATCCCGACCATCGCCACCAAGGTGCCGCGCGCGGCCTTCACCAAGGTTACCGCCAAGCTGCGTGGCGAGATCGGCATCCCGCTGATCACCACCAACCGCATCAACACTCCGGAAGTCGCCGAACAGGTGCTGGCCGAGGGGGACGCCGACATGGTCTCCATGGCCCGTCCGTTCCTCGCCGACCCGGACTTCGTCAACAAGGCCGCCGAAGGCCGCTCCGACGAGATCAATACCTGCATCGGCTGCAACCAGGCCTGCCTGGACCATACCTTCGGCGGCAAGCTGACCAGTTGTCTGGTGAACCCGCGCGCCTGCCACGAGACCGAGCTGAACTACATCCCGACCACCCACGTGAAGAAGATCGCCGTGGTCGGCGCCGGCCCGGCCGGCCTGTCCGCCGCTACCGTCGCCGCCGAGCGCGGCCACGAGGTGACCCTGTTCGACGCCGCCGGCGAGATCGGTGGCCAGTTCAACGTCGCCAAGCGCGTGCCGGGCAAGGAAGAGTTCTACGAGACCCTGCGCTACTTCAAGCGCAAGGTGGAAACCACCGGCGTGGAGCTGCGCCTGAACACCCGCGTCAGCGTCGACGACCTGGCCAGGGGCGGCTTCGACGAGATCATCCTCGCCACCGGCATCACCCCGCGCACCCCGGCCATTCCGGGCATCGAGAACGCCAAGGTGATTAGCTACCTGGACGCCATCCTCGAGCGCAAGCCGGTGGGTAAGCGTGTGGCGGTGATCGGCGCCGGCGGCATCGGCTTCGACGTCTCCGAATACATCACCCATGCCGGCGAATCCACCAGCCTCGATCGCCGCGCCTTCTGGGAGGAATGGGGCATCGACGAGAAGCTGGAGGCCCGTGGCGGCATTGCTGGCGTCAAGCCGCACCCGCATGCGGCGGCGCGCCAGGTGTTCCTGCTGCAGCGCAAGAAGTCCAAGGTCGGCGACGGCCTGGGCAAGACCACCGGCTGGATTCACCGCGCCGGGCTGAAGAACAAGCAGGTGCAGATGCTCAACAGCGTCGAGTACCTGAAGGTCGACGACGACGGCCTGCACATCAGCGTGGCCGGCGGCGAGCCGCAGGTGCTGCCGGTGGATACCGTGGTCGTCTGCGCCGGCCAGGAGCCGCTGCGCGAGCTGCATGACGGCCTGGTCGCCGCCGGGCAGCGCGTGCACCTGATCGGTGGCGCCGACGTGGCCGCCGAACTGGACGCCAAGCGCGCCATCAATCAGGGTTCGCGCCTCGCCGCCGAGCTCTGAACCTCAAGTCCGCTTACAGCAGGCCCCGGAAAGCTCCTCCGGGGCCTGTGTTTTTTGCGGAATGACAAACTGCATCACAGATTCATCTCGCCGCTCACCTGCTTGACCTGACCGGCAGGTCGGGTGCCAACCCAGTCACATTGCCTGCGTCATTATTTCCCCTAGACTGGTCCGGATGTCAGGGCATTCCTGCCATCAGGGTGCCACTTTGCTACGGCATCATTTCCCGGACTTCCTCCCGCACAGGCCCAGAGGTCAATCGATGAGCATGCAGAAGAAGCCTCAGATGGTGGAAGCCGTGGTCTTCTTCAATGACCATGGCGTTTGCAAGGAAATGCTCTACCCCGAATTCGAGGCGCTGCTCGACAATGTCGTGCAGATGCCTGACCTCGCCGAGCAGCAGGTACGCCTGGCCTATGTGCTGATCAACCCGCGCCTGCTGGTCAAGACGGCAGTCTTCTTCTATCTGGACTTCGACGAGAAGGGCGAGGCCGATCGCGGCTGGAACCTGCCCCTGCGCAACCTGGCGGAGCGCGCCGGTCGTGGCCCGGACCTGGGTGCAGGCCCCATCCGTCTGGCCTGCCGCAGCCAGTGCCCGGTGTCCTGGCACCAGATGCACCTGTGGGACCCCGTTCTTGAGGGGGACAACAATCACCTGGCGCAGCTGCGTGCTGCGGCGAAGCGCAACAACCTGGGCGTGCTGGCCGAAGAGGAGCCGGCGGCCGTCGAGCCGCAGCGCCTGCAGATGGCGGCCGAGCACCAGTGGTATGCCCCTTCCGAGGAGGAGTCCCGGGAAACCGCCGAGAAGCTCGCGCGGGAGATGCTCCAGGAGCACCAGCAGAAGACCGCCGAACTGCTCGACCAGCATGAAACCCGCCTGTCGCAGATCAGCGAGCAGCATGAGCAGGAGCTCAATCGCCTCAAGCTCAGTGCGCAGGAACAGGTCAAGGTGCTGGAGGCCGAGGTTTCGGCGCTGCGCGAAGGGCTCAAGCGCGAAGAAGACATCAACGCCGGCCTGCGCCGCGAACTGGACGGGCAGCTCAGCGGGTTCCAGCGTGGCCGCGAGGAGCTGACTGCGCAGTTGCGACAGATCGAGCAGAGCGGCCGTGACGAGATGGATCAGCTTCGTCTGCAGATCGAGGAAGAGGCCAGGGCCCGTATCGCCATGCTGGAAGCTCAATACCAGCAGCAGGTTTCCGTCCGCGATGCGGAACTGGGCTATCGCAACGAACTGGATCAGCAGTTGCAGCAGGAGAATCAGCGGCTTCAGCAGGAAAGCCAGACGCTGCGTCTGGAGACTGAGAAGCAGCGACAGGAGCTCGAACAACTGCGTCGGGACATCGAACAGCTACGCCAGGAGAGTCTGCAATTACGCGAGCAGGCCGGACAGGCCGAGCAGTTGCAGCAGAGCGTCGAGGCCCTGCGCCAGGAACTGGCTGTGCAGTCGACCAGGGTGGCGGACGGTTCGATGCTGGAACGCCTGGCGAGCCAGGGTGTGGTTTTCGTGGTCTACCACCCGGGTGCCGGTCATCTGACCCTTTCGCTTGGCGATATCGCCCGCTATCAGGAAAACCCGATGGCGTTCGCCGCCGCCAAGTGCTTCGTCTCCGAGGACCAGTACCGCCAGTGGCTGGCGCATTACCAGCAGCCGACCTGCGAGGGGCGGCTGTCCAACGGTGACCGCTGTGCCCTGCCGATCGACCGCGTGGAGACACCCGGCCGCTTCATCGAAGGCGACAGCAACTGCTGCGCGCGCCACAAGACCGCTGGCCGCCTGCGCAGCGTGACCACGGCTTAAGCGGACGCTTTGCAGTACCCGGACTGGCGCCCCGTCGCACCGCTGCAACCCGTTCACCTGGACTGGCTGGAACGCGCGGGTGTCGAGCTGGCGCTGTTGCGTCTGGACCAGGTCGACGCCCTCATCTGCGGCAACAAGTGGTTCAAGCTTGCGCCCTATCTGAAGCAGGCCGCCGATCTCGGTCTCGATGGCCTGATGAGCCTGGGTGGAGCCCATTCCAATCACCTTCACGCCCTGGCCGCAGCCGGCGCCCGTTTCGGTTTCCGCACCGTCGGACTGCTGCGCGGCGAAGAGCAGGACAACCCCACGGTCGCCGACCTGCGCCAGCTCGGCATGCAACTGCACTGGCTGGGTTATGGCGGCTATCGCCGGCGCCATCAGCCGGACTTCTGGATGCCCTGGCGCGAGCGCTATCCCGGCTTGCTGCCGGTGGGCGAGGGCGGCGGCGGTCTGCCCGGTGCGCAGGGCTGTGCGCCATTGGTGGCGCAGATTCGCAAGCAACTGGCGGGCATTGGCTGGGGCGACTATCAGCAGTTGTGGGTCGCCTGCGGCACCGGCACTACCCTGGCCGGCCTGGTGCTGGGCGAGAGCGGCGCGCACCCGCTGGTGGGGGCGTTGGCGGTACCGCCGGGGCATGGCGTCGAGGAACAGGTGCCCGTGCTATTGGCGGAGGCGGGAGTCGAGGCGTGCGGCTACCGGCTGATCGACGCCAGCCGGGGCGGCTTTGCGCGGATCGACCCGGCGCTGGCGCGTTTCATCCTGGACAGCGAAGTCGAATGCGGCGTGCCGCTGGAGCCGCTGTACACCGGCAAGCTGCTGCTGGCGCTGCACGATGAGGTCGCCGCCGGGCGGGTCGCGCGTGGTAGCCGCATAGTTGCCGTGCATACGGGTGGCCTGCAGGGGCGGCGGGCCATGCAGGAACGCCTCCTGGCGCTGGCCGCTCAGCGCGAATAACCGCTATGTACCCGCGGCCAGCGGTTGCCTACCAGGAACAGCCGTTCCTGTTCGCGCCAGCGGCCGCCCTGGAACGCCAGGCGGACCAGCAGTTGCGGGAAGCCGTCCGCCGGCAGTTCCGCCAGCCAGTCGTCGAACTGCGCGGCGCTCCAGCGCTCATCGGCGTCGTATGCCGCCGGTGCCAGCCAGTGTTTTCGCGACAGCACCTGCCAGCCCTCGGGGTGTAATGCCTGATAGCGCGGCCATTCCTGGCGGTGCAGCCAGCGGCCGTGCAGATGATGCTCGCTGGCGCCCGCGGGCGGCGGGCAGCGCGCCGGCCAGGGGTAGAACAGGTAGCCGCCGAGCCAGAGCCCGGCCGAGGGCGTGGCGTCGCTGAACTCGCGAACCACGCACATGCCCTCGAGTGTGGCCGAGAGCGGCAGCTGGTGCTGGTAGAGGTGTTCGATCTTGCGCAGCAGGTGGTCTTCCGCGCCGGGGCCGAGCCAGGCGTTGGGTCCATCCTCGCTGGGGCCGAGGTAGAGCTTGATGGCCAGTTCCAGGTGATGCAGGCCGTCGTCGTCCTCCAGCAGCAGGTCCAGTTCACCCAGGGTGTGGCCGTTGTCGCGCACCGGCAGGTTGGCGGCCAGCAGGCGCAGATCAGGCGCCTGCTCCAGGGCGTATTGCCAGAGGCGTTCGTAGTAACGGCCGAGGCGCTGGTGAGGCGTGCTCTGCAACTGCTCCAGCAGGTGCGCGGGCGAGTGCTCCTGCGCCCGCAGCCAGTCGGCCAGCCGCTCTGGTTCGGCCAGCCAGCGGCTGGCCGCCAGTGGGTGGCGCAGGGCAGGGCTGCCCGGATTGAGCAGCGGAGGGGAAAGCAGCGTCCAGGCCAGGTCGCGGACCTGCGGCTGGCGCAGCTCGATCAGGAGTTCATCCAGCAGGGGGGTAAGAGCGCTCATTCCTCTAGCCTAGCCGCTCGAGCAGCGCTGCGGTTTGCCGCTGCTTCGGCGTTTCGCCCATAATTCCTGCATATCCGTATTGCTGTATTCCCATATCCCCGCACCGCAACGCCGCCCGGAGTCCCATGGAACCCTTTCGCAACATCGGCATCATCGGCCGCCTGGGCAGCACCCAGGTCCTGGAAACCATCCGTCGGCTGAAGCGCTTCCTCATCGAACGCCACCTGCACGTGATCCTCGAAGACACCATCTCCGAGGTGCTGCCCGGCCACGGCCTGCAGACCTGTTCACGGAAGATCATGGGCGAAATCTGCGACCTGGTGATAGTGGTCGGCGGCGACGGCAGCATGCTCGGCGCGGCGCGCGCCCTGGCGCGGCACAAGGTGCCGGTGCTGGGGATCAACCGTGGCAGCCTGGGCTTCCTCACCGACATCCGCCCGGACGAGCTGGAAACCAAGGTCGCCGAAGTGCTCGGCGGCCAGTACATCGTCGAGAGCCGCTTCCTGCTCGACGCCCAGGTGCGCCGCCATGGCGAGTCCATCGGCCAGGGCGATGCGCTGAACGACGTGGTGCTGCACCCCGGCAAGTCCACGCGGATGATCGAGTTCGAGCTGCACATCGACGGCCAGTTCGTCTGCAGCCAGAAGGCCGACGGCCTGATCGTCGCCACCCCGACCGGCTCCACCGCCTACGCGCTGTCCGCCGGCGGGCCGATCATGCACCCCAAGCTCGACGCCATCGTCGTCGTGCCGATGTATCCGCACACCCTGTCGGGGCGGCCCATCGTGGTCGACGGCAACAGCGAGCTGAAGATCGTCGTCTCGCCGAACATGCAGATCTACCCGCAGGTGTCCTGTGACGGCCAGAACCACTTCACCTGCGCACCCGGCGACACCGTCACGGTGAGCAAGAAGCCGCAGAAGCTGCGCCTGATCCACCCGATCGACCATAACTACTACGAGGTCTGCCGGACCAAGCTGGGCTGGGGCAGTCGCCTCGGGAGCAGCGAGTGATGGAACTCGACCCCTCACGCGGCTACGACCTGATCGGCGACATCCACGGCTGCGCCAATACCCTGGATTACCTGCTGGAGCGCATGGGCTACCGGCTGCAGGGGGGCGTCTGGCGGCATGCCCGGCGACAGGCGCTGTTCCTGGGCGACATCATCGACCGTGGGCCGCGCATCCGCGAGGCGCTGCACCGGGTGCACGACATGGTCGCCGCGGGCGAGGCGCTGTGCATCATGGGCAACCACGAGTTCAACGCCCTTGGCTGGTCGACCCCGGCGGCGCCCGGCAGCGGCCGGCAGTACGTGCGCGAGCACACGCCGCGCCACGCCCGGCTGATCAAGGAAACGCTGGACCAGTTCGAAGGCCATCCGGCGGACTGGCGGGATTTCCTCGGCTGGTTCCAGAGCATGCCGCTGTTCCTCGACGCCGGACGCTTCCGCATGGTCCACGCCTGCTGGGACCACGATGTGATCGACGCGCTGCGCCAGCAGTTCCACGACGGCCGCATCGACGAGGCCTTCCTCAAGGCCACCGCCGAGCCGGGCAGCTTCGCCCAGCAGGCCTGCGACCGCCTGTTGCGCGGCACCGACATGCGCCTGCCCAATGGCCTGACCCTGACCGGCAGCGACGGCTTCACCCGTTCGTTCTTCCGTACCAAGTTCTGGGAGGAGGACCGTGCGCCGGAAACCTACGGCGACATCGTCTTCCAGCCCGACGCGCTGCCCGACGAAGTGGCCAGCGAGCGCCTGAGCGATGAGCAGAAGTCCCGCCTTCTGACCTACGGCGCCGACGAGCCGCTGCTGTTCGTCGGCCACTACTGGCGGCGCGGCACGCCCGCGCCGATCCGGCCCAACCTGGCCTGCCTGGACTACAGCGCGGTGATGTACGGCAAGCTCGCGGCCTATCGGCTGGACGACGAGACCCGGCTGGAGCGCAGCAAGTTCGTGTGGGTGGACGTGAAGCGTCCGGAGGGCGATGCGTGAGCGTGGTTGAAGCGATACGGCTGCCGGCGGCGGTCGACCTGGGCGAGTTCGTCAACCTGCTGCGGCGGCTGAACGTCCCCTTCCGGGTCAGCGAGGAATCGGGCGAGCAGGTGCTCTGGGTGCCCAATGCCCAGTTGGCCGAGCAGGTGCGCACGCTGTACGAGCGTTATCCCCAGGGCGACCCGCAGTTCAGCGTGCAGGCCGAGCGCCGGCGTGGCGGGCCCGGGTTCCTGGAGCAACTGAAGCTGAGCTGGATGACCGCCGCGGTGCTGCTGGTGACCTGCATCGTCGCCGCCGTGACCCTGCTCGGCACCTACCCGGAGACCCTGCGCTGGCTGACCTTCCAGGATTTCCGCCTGGTCGGCGAGGACCGCGTGATGTTCCTGCCGCTCACCGACACCCTGGCGGCGGGGCAGTGGTGGCGGCTGTGGACGCCGATGCTGATCCACTTCGGCTGGCTGCATCTGGCGATGAACGGCATGTGGTACTGGGAGCTGGGGCGGCGCATCGAGTACCGCCAGGGCGCCGGGATGCTGCTGGGCCTGAGCCTGGGCTTCGGCCTGGTCTCCAACGTCGTGCAGTACGGCGTCAGCGGGCCGAGCCTGTTCGGCGGCCTCTCCGGCGTGCTCTACGGCCTGCTCGGCCACTGCTGGATCTTCCAGCGCATGGCGCCGACCCCGGCCTACCAGTTGCCCAAGGGCGTGGTGGCGATGATGCTGATCTGGCTGCTGGTGTGCCTGTCCGGGGTGATCGACCTGCTTGGTTTCGGCTCCATCGCCAACGGCGCGCACGTCGGCGGGTTGGTGGCGGGCTGCCTGAGCGGCCTGATCGGCGGATTGCTGGCGCGCCGCGCGGGACATTGAAACTGCCGTAAAAGCTGCCTCCTCGCCGGAGCGGAATCAATCACCTACCGCCTGACCTCTGTTCGTGCGCCAACGCTTCCGGCCCGGTAGAATGCCGGCTTCGTTTTTCTCCAGCAGGAGCCGGCCCATGTCGTCCTTCGCCGAAATGATCCAGAACATCACCCCCGAGCTTTACGAGAGCCTCAAGCTCGCCGTGGAAATCGGCAAATGGCCCGATGGCCGCAAGCTGTCCCAGGAGCAGAAGGAGCTGTCGCTGCAGGCCGTGATCGCCTGGGAGATGAAGAACTTGCCCGAAGACCAGCGCACCGGCTACATGGGCCCGCAGGAGTGCGAGTCCCACGCCGAGCCGATCCCGAACATCCTGTTCTCGACCAATACCCTGCATTGATGGCCGCTTTCTGATGGTAGAGCTTGGACGCGGCGCCCTGGACAAGATGTCGGCGCGCCTGGAAAGCCCCGTGCAGTACGCCTTCCGCCTCGGCGAGGCGGAGGTCCCGGTAAACCCGCTGGTCGGCAAGACCCTGCGCCTGGAGTACCTGGGCGAAATCTTCTGCTGCCATTGCGGGCGCAAGACCAGGAAGAGTTTCAGCCAGGGTTACTGCTACCCCTGCTTCACCAAGCTGGCGCAGTGCGACAGCTGCATCATGAGCCCGGAGAAGTGCCACTACGACGACGGTTCGTGCCGCGAGCCGGAGTGGGGCGAGCGCTTCTGCATGACCGACCACGTGGTGTACCTGGCCAACTCCTCGGGTGTGAAGGTGGGCATCACCCGCGCCAGCCAGGTGCCGACCCGCTGGATCGACCAGGGCGCGCGCCAGGCGTTGCCGATCATGCGCGTGGCCACCCGCCAGCAGTCCGGCTTCGTCGAGGACCTGCTGCGCAGCCAGGTCACCGACCGCACCAACTGGCGCGCGCTGCTCAAGGGCGAGGCCGAGCCGCTGGACCTGGTTGCCATCCGCGAGCAACTGTTCGACACCTGTGCCGAGGGCATCGTTGCGCTGCAGCAGCGCTTCGGCCTGCAGGCGATCCAACCGGTGATCGACCTGGACCCCATCGAGATCCAGTACCCGGTGGAAGCCTACCCGGCCAAGATCACCAGCTTCGACCTGGAGAAGACGCCGGTGGTGGAGGGGACCCTGCAAGGTATCAAGGGCCAGTACCTGATCTTCGATACCGGCGTGATCAATGTACGCAAGTTCACCGCGTACCAGCTTTCCGTCAGCGCCTGATAACCTGAATTGAATTTCCGGCCCGGGGCCGCATCTAGGGATAGATGCGGTCCCGACTCGCCTGCTTCGCTCTGGCTCGCTAGAGTCAGTACCCAGATTCCTCCGGCCGGCCCATCGGGCCTGCCGCCTGCCAAGGGGCCAAAAGCCATGCGTACCGAGCAACCGAAAGTCATCTACCTCAAGGATTATCAGGCGCCCGAGTACCTGATCGACGAGACCAACCTGACCTTCGAGCTGTACGAGGACCACACCCTGGTCCACGCCCAGCTGGTAATGCGCCGCAACCCGGAGCGTGGCGACGGCCTGCCGCCGCTGGTGCTCGACGGCCAGCAGCTGGAGCTGCTGTCGGTGGCGCTGGATGACCAGACCCTCGAAACCGGCCAGTACCAGCTCGACGAGAACCACCTGACCCTGCAGCCGACGGCGAAGACCTTCACCGTCGACAGCACCGTGCGCATCCATCCGGAAAGCAACACCGCGCTGGAAGGCCTGTACAAGTCCGGCAAGATGTTCTGCACCCAGTGCGAGGCCGAAGGCTTCCGCAAGATCACCTACTACCTCGACCGTCCGGACGTGATGAGCAGCTTCACCACCACGCTGTCGGCCGAGCAGCACAAGTATCCGGTGCTCCTGTCCAACGGCAACCCGGTGGCCAGCGGTTCGGAAGAGGGCGGCCGCCACTGGGCGACCTGGCAGGACCCGTTCAAGAAGCCGGCCTACCTGTTCGCCCTGGTCGCCGGTGATCTCTGGTGCGTGGAAGACCAGTTCACCACCATGAGCGAGCGCGACGTGACGCTGCGCATCTACGTTGAACCGGAGAACATCGACAAGGTCCAGCACGCCATGGACAGCCTGAAGAACTCGATGCGCTGGGACGAGAAGGTCTACGGCCGCGAGTACGACCTGGACATCTTCATGATCGTCGCGGTCAACGACTTCAACATGGGCGCCATGGAGAACAAGGGCCTCAACATCTTCAACTCCAGCTGCGTGCTGGCCAAGGCCGAGACCGCCACCGACGCCGCGCACCAGCGCGTCGAGGGCGTGGTCGCCCACGAGTACTTCCACAACTGGTCGGGCAACCGCGTGACCTGCCGCGACTGGTTCCAGCTGTCGCTCAAGGAAGGCTTCACCGTGTTCCGCGACAGCGAGTTCTCCGCCGACATGAACTCGCGCACCGTCAAGCGCGTCGAGGACGTGGCTTTCCTGCGCACCAATCAGTTCGCCGAGGACGCCGGTCCCATGGCGCACCCGGTGCGCCCGGATTCCTTCATCGAGATCTCCAACTTCTACACCCTGACCGTCTACGAGAAGGGCTCGGAAGTGGTGCGCATGATCCACACCCTGCTGGGCGCCGACGGCTTCCGCAAGGGCACCGACCTGTACTTCGAGCGCCATGACGGCCAGGCCGTGACCTGCGATGACTTCGTCAAGGCCATGGAAGACGCCAACGGCGTGGACCTGACCCAGTTCAAGCGCTGGTACAGCCAGTCCGGCACGCCGCGCCTGGCGGTGGAGGAGAGCTATGACGCCGCAGCGCAGAGCTACACCCTGACCTTCCGCCAGAGCTGCCCGGCGACCCCGGGGCAGAGCGAGAAGCAGCCCTTTGTCATTCCGGTGCAGATGGGCCTGATCGACAAGCTGGGCAACGCCCTGTCGCTGCGCCTCAAGGGCGAAGAGCACGCCCATGGCAGCGACCGTGTGCTGACCGTGGACCAGGCCGAGCAGTCCTTCACCTTCGTCGGCCTGGCCGAGAAGCCGCTGCCGTCGCTGCTGCGTGGTTTCTCCGCGCCGGTGAAGCTGAGCTTCCCCTACAATCGCGACCAACTGATGTTCCTCATGCAACACGACGAGGACGGCTTCAATCGCTGGGAAGCCGGCCAGCAGCAGTCCGTGCAGATCCTGCAGGAGCTGATCGGCCAGCACCAGCGCGGCGAGAAGCTTGTCCTGGATGAGCGCCTGATCACCGCCTTCCGCACCCTGCTGCTGGATACCGGCCTCGATCAGGCCATGGTCGCCGAGATGCTCTCGCTGCCCAGCGAGGCGTACCTCACCGAGATCAGCGAAGTGGCCGATGTCGAGGCGATCCATGCGGCTCGCGAGTTCGCCCGCCAGCAGATCGGCGCCGCACTGCACGAGCAACTGTGGGAGCGCTACCAGGCCAACCGCAAGCAGTCCCGCGAGACCGCCTACGTGGCCGAGGCGACCCATATCGCCCGCCGCAGTCTGCAGAACATCGCGCTGTCCTACCTCATGCAGAGCGGCAAGGCCGAAGTGCTCGCCGCCTGCCAGGAGCAGTACAAGGATTGTGACAACATGACCGAGCGCCTGACCGCGCTCGCGGTGCTGGTCAACTCCTCCTTCGAGAATGAGAAGGCCGAGGCGCTGGCGATGTTCGCCGACTACTTCCAGGACGACCCACTGGTGATGGACCAGTGGTTCAGCGTCCAGGCCGGCTGCACCCTGCCGGGTGGCCTGGAACGCGTGCAGGCGCTGATGAATCATTCAGCCTTCACCCTGAAGAACCCGAACAAGATCCGCGCGCTGATCGGCGCCTTCGCCAACCAGAACGCGGTGAACTTCCACCGTGCGGACGGCGCGGGGTACCGTTTCCTCGCCGACCAGATCATCACCCTCAATGCGCTCAACCCGCAGATCGCCTCGCGCCTGCTCACCCCGCTGACCCGCTGGCGCAAGTACGCGCCCCAGCGCCAGGCGCTGATGAAGGCCGAGCTGGAACGCATCCTGGCGTCCGGCGAGCTGTCCAGCGACGTCTTCGAGGTGGTCAGCAAGAGTCTCGCCTGATCCTCCCTCAGGCGCTCCGTCCGGGGCGCCTCCCCTCTCGCTGAAGGTGTTACCAGCATTGACTGGTAACACCTTTTTGTTACTTATCGAAATTAAACGATGGTCGCCTTATCGCTGGGGTGAATTGACGCCAGGGTGCCGCCCTGTCTGCGCCGGGCCTTCCAGGGGCGGATCGCGCCATTTCGCGGGGGCGATGGCGCAATCGGTCAGTGGGTTGGTCAGTGGATGATCAGTCACAAAAAGTAGCGAGCCACATCTTTAAATTTTGTAAGCAGATTCAGCGCATTTACAGCAATTGGCATCGGCGTTGCACCGGCCGATCCCGCTTAGCCTTTGCCTGGCCATTGGGTCGGGGGGCGTGTCGAGCACCTTGGGGGAGCGCGACAACAAGGCCGTGGAATAACGGCTGACGAGGCGAACCGCCCGCAGTGGCGGCGCCCTTACAATGATCAGTCCATGGAGTGAGTCCTAATGGAAATCCCGGTTCGCAAGAGCGTCTTGCGTTTCGCACCTGCTCGCGCGGGTTTTGCCCTGGCAGGTGTCCTGCCTCTGCTGATGTCGGTCCCAGCTGCTGCCGTCGAGTTCAGCTTCCTCGACAGCGAGGTGAGCGGCTCGCTGGATACCACTGTGTCCTACGGCACCCTGTGGCGTGTGCAGGGCCAGGACAAGAGCAACAACGACATCAACAGCAACGACGGCAACCGCAACTTCGATACCGGCCTGGTTTCCGAGGTGTACAAGATCACCTCCGACCTGGAGGCGACCTACAAGAACTACGGCATGTTCGTGCGCGGTTCGGCGTTCTATGACACCCAGATCATGGACAAGCGCAACGACTACCTGGACCACAACCAGCCGCCGCAGCCGAGCCAGAGCTACCCCAACAACGACCACTTCACCAGCGAAACCCGCGATACCGCCGGCAGCCGCGCGGAAATCCTCGACGCCTATGTCTATGGCAACTGGGACGTGGCCGAGCATCCGGTGACCGGCCGTCTGGGCCGCCAGGTATTCAACTGGGGCGAGGGCCTCTTCTACCGCGGTGGCGTCAACACCACCAACCCGGTGGACGCCGCCAAGTTCCGCCTGCCTGGCTCCGAGCTCAAGGAAGTGCTGATGCCGGTGGAGGCGGTGAGCTTCAACATCGGCCTGACCGACAACCTGTCGATGGACACCTTCTACCAGTGGAACTGGAAGGAAACCCGCCTCGACCCGGTCGGCACCTACTTCTCCGAAACCGACCTGTTCGCGGATGGCGGCAACACCGCCTACACCACCGTCGGTGCGCTGGCCAACCCGCTGTTCCAGAGCCTCTATCCGCAGCTCTCGGCGGCCCATGTCGGCGGCCTGCAGGGCACCCAGTACCTGGACTCCAACGGCGTGTTCAAGGTCGCCAACGTCGGCAAGGACATCAATGCCAAGAACGACGGCCAGTTCGGCGTGGCCTTCCACTACATTGCCGAAGAGCTGAACTCCACCGAGTTCGGCTTCTACTTCGTCAACTACCACGCCAAGGAACCGACCATCTACGCCGACCTGAACAGCAGCTACGCCGGTCTGGACATGGACCAGCTGGCCGGCCTGGGCGGCTTCTCCTCCTATGACCAGCTGATGGCTGCCGCCGGCAGCGGCAACGCCATGGCCGGGCAGGTGCTGGGTCTGGTCAACGGCGCGGCGGCGGTGGACGTGGCCAACCAGGTCAATGCCCGTCGCGAGTACGTCGAGAACATCCGCATGTACGGTTTCAGCTTCAACACCACAGTCGGCGACGCCTCGGTGTTCGGTGAGCTGGCCTACCGTCCGAACCTGCCGATCGGCATCGCCACCACCAACGACCTGCTCGGCGACCTGCTCGTCCAGGCGCCGCAGCTGGCCAGCGGAAAGACCGTGAACATCGGCGGCGGTGATGTGGCGCTCACCGACCAGATCCACAACTATGAGCGCGTCGAGGCCTTCAACACCTCGCTGGGCACCATCTACAACTTCGGTCCGCAGCTGTCCTTCGACTCGCTGATGGGCGTGGCGGAGCTGGCCTCCGAGCACCTGCGCGGCAGCGACCTGCAGTACACCGCCTACGACGGTTCCACCCGCTACTACTCCGGCCGTGGCAACGGCGCCTACATCTCCGGCTATGACCGCGACGATCAGGTGAACAAGAACGCCTACGGTTACACCCTGTTGCTCTCGGGTACCTGGAACGACGTGTTCGCCGGCGTGAACGTCTCGCCGTACGCCGTCTACAAGGACGACTTCGAAGGCAACTCCTACCAGACCGGCAACTTCATCGAAGGCCGCAAGGCCTACACCCTGGGCGTCAAGGCCACCTACCTGAACGCCCTGGAAGCCGAGCTGCAATACACCGAGTTCTACGGCGCAGGGCAGAACAACGCCGGGCGTGACCGCGACAACGTCGGTTTCAACGTCAAGTACTCCTTCTAACGACAAGCACGCGCCGGGTGCCTGAAGCGCCCGGCGGGTGAACCTCACGGAGAAACACCATGCGCAACATGCGTACCCTGATCGGCGCGGCGGTGGCCCTTGCCCTGTCCGCCGGCAGTGCCCTGGCAGCGGTTTCCGCGCAGGACGCGGCCAAGCTGCAATCGACCCTGACCCCGCTGGGCGCGGAAAAGGCCGGCAACGCCGCCGGCACCATCCCGGCCTGGACCGGTGGCATCACCCAGGCGCCGGCCGGTTACAAGCCGGGCCAGCACCACATCGATCCGTTCGCCGCGGACAAGCCGCTGTACACCATCACCAAGGCCAACCTGGACCAGTACAAGGCCAACCTGACCCCGGGCACCCTGGCGCTGTTCGCCACCTACCCGGACACCTTCCAGATGCCGGTGTACCCCAGCCGCCGCAGTGGCTCGGCGCCGCAGTGGGTGTATGACAATACCTTCAGGAACGCCACCAGCGCCAAGCTGGCCGAGGGCGGCAATGGCTTCGTCGATGCCTTCGGCGGCATTCCGTTCCCGATTCCGCAGAATGGCGTGGAAGCACTGTGGAACCACATTGCCCGCTACCGTGGCACCTTCGTCGTGCGCCGCGCCTCGGAAGTCGCGGTGCAGCGCAACGGCGACTACTCCCTGGTGACCTCGCAGCAGGAAGCACTGTTCAAGTACTACGTGCAGGGCAAGAGCTTCGCCGACCTGAACAACCTGCTGTTCTACTACCTGTCCTTCACCAAGAGCCCGGCTCGCCTGGCCGGCGGCGCCGCGCTGGTGCACGAGACCCTCGACCAGGTGAAGGAACCGCGCCAGGCCTGGGGCTACAACGCCGGCCAGCGCCGTGTGCGCCGCGCGCCGAACCTGGCCTACGACACCCCGATCGCCGCCGCCGACGGCCTGCGTACCGCCGACGACACCGACATGTTCAACGGCTCGCCGGACCGCTACGACTGGAAGCTGATCGGCAAGAAGGAAATGTACATCCCGTACAACAACTACAAGGTCTCCAGCCCGGACGTTACGTACAAGGACCTGCTGACCCCGAGCCACCTCAATCCCAAGTACACCCGCTACGAGCTGCACCGCGTGTGGGTTGTGGAGGGCACCTTGAAGCCGGGCGCGCGCCACATCTATTCCAAGCGCGTGCTGTTCCTCGACGAGGACAGCTGGGGCGCCGCCGAGGTCGACCAGTACGATGGCCGTGGCGAGCTGTGGCGCGTGTCGCTGGCCTACCTGAAGAACTACTACGAGCTGCCCACCACCTGGACCGCCCTGGATACCTTCCACGACCTGCAGGCCCGCCGCTACCACGTGCAGAACCTGGACAACGAAGAGCCGACCACCATCGACTTCGCCCAGGCCGTGCCGGACGACTCCTACTTCAGCCCGTCCGCACTGCGTCGCCGCGGCACTCGCTGAGTTCGTCCCGTGTCCGAAAGAGCCCGCCTTCTGGCGGGCTTTTTCTTGTCGGCCTCCGACCGGTGGCGGAGCCAAAGTGTTACCTCACACCCCATTGAAAGCCTTCTGTGGCGCGCCTTACAGCGTTCATGGCCAGGTGCAATCATCCTTTTGGGGGAGGTGTTCGCTGCTTAACAAAAGATAACGTGCCGTTAATTGTCAGCCCCGGAAAACGCTGGCTATATAGCGACCACACTCGATACCGCCTGCAATAAGAACAAAGAGGTAAAGGCATATGCGTGAGCCCCAGTGGCGCACTACGAGCGAGCAGTCCGTGTCGGAGACTCCGCGCTCCTTCCCGATGTCGCGCAAATCGATTTCCCTGCTCGGCGCACTTTCCTTGCTGATGCTGTCCGTCGCTCCCTTGCATGCCGTCGCGGCGACCGAGGCGGCCAGTGACTCCAGCTCCATCCCTTCGGCCAAGGCCGCCAGCAGTCTGCTGCTGGGCGTCGCAGAGGCCGGCAAGCGCCTGGTGGCGGTAGGGGATCACGGGCATATCCTTTACTCCGACGATGCCGGCAAGAGCTGGACCCAGGCCAAGGTGCCGACCCGCCAGTTGCTGACCTCGGTGTTCTTCCTCAATGACAAGAAGGGCTGGGCCGTCGGCCACGACGCGCAGATCCTCGTCACCACCGATGGCGGCACTACCTGGACCCGCCAGTTCGAAGACCTCAAGCGCGAAGCGCCGCTGCTGGACATCTGGTTCCAGGACGACAACCACGGCATGGCCGTGGGCGCCTACGGCGCGCTGCTGGAAACCACCGACGGCGGCCAGCACTGGGAAGACGTCAGTGACCGCATGGACAACGAGGACCAGTACCATCTCAACTCCATCGCGGCGGTGAAGGATTCCGGCCTGCTGGTGGTCGGCGAGGCCGGCAGCATCTTCCGCTCCAAGGACTGGGGCCAGACCTGGGAAAAACTCGAAGGCCCTTACGAAGGCTCTCTGTTCGGCGCGATCGGTACCCGCCAGGCAGGCACCGCGCTGGTCTACGGTCTGCGCGGCCACCTGTTCCGCACCACCGATTTCGGCGACAGCTGGCAGCAGGTCAACCTGCCCACCGCCAACGGCGGCGAGCTCGAGTTCGGCCTTTCCGAAGGCTCGTTGCTGGCTGACGGCACCGTGGTGGTGGTCGGGCATGGCGGCAGCGTCCTGGAAAGCAAGGACGACGGCCAGAGCTTCAAGGTCTACAACCGTCCCGACCGCCTGTCTCTGGCGGGCGTGAGCGGCGCCGGCAACGGCAACCTGGTGCTGGTCGGCCAGGGCGGCATCCACTTGGCTTCGGCGACCGGCGCCGAGCTGACAGAACAACAATAAGCCGGGGAGCCTGCATGAACGCTCTGAGCAAACACCAACAGGACAAGGCGACTTTCCTGGAACGCATCATCTTCACCCACCGGCCATTCGTGATCATCGCCTGTCTGCTGGTGACCATCTTCCTGGGCTACCAGGCGACCCAGGTGCGGCCGTCAACCAGCTTCGAGAAGATGATTCCGCTGCAGCATCCGTTCATCCAGAACATGCTGGAGCACCGCAACGACCTGGCCAACCTCGGCAACACCGTGCGTATCTCGGTGGAAGCGGTGAACGGCGACATCTTCACCAAGGAGTACATGGAGACGCTGCAGAAGATCCATGACGAGGTCTTCTACATCCCAGGCGTCGACCGCTCCGGCATGAAGTCGCTGTGGAGCCCGAGCGTGCGCTGGACCGAGGTGACCGAGGAAGGCTTCGCCGGCGGCGAAGTGATCCCGCAGACCTACGACGGCTCGCCCAAGGCGCTGGAACTGCTGCGCAACAACGTGCTCAAGTCCGGCCAGATCGGCCGCCTGGTGGCCAACAACTTCAAGTCGAGCATCGTCGACGTGCCGCTGCTGGAGGTCTACCCGGACCCGAAGGACCAGGGCAAGCTGCTGAAGCTGGACTACCGCCAGTTCTCCCATGAGCTGGAAGAGAAGATCCGCGACAAGTACCAGTTGCAGAACCCGAACGTGAAAATCCACATCACCGGCTTCGCCAAGAAGGTCGGTGACCTGATCGACGGCCTGCTGCTGGTGGTCGGTTTCTTCGGCATCTGCTTCGTGATCACCCTGGTGCTCCTGCTGTGGTTCACCAAGTGCGTGCGCTCGACCATCGCCGTACTCTCCACCACCCTGGTGGCGGTGATCTGGCAGCTCGGCCTGCTGCACTCCATCGGCTTCGGGCTGGACCCGTACTCGATGCTGGTGCCGTTCCTGATCTTCGCCATCGGTATTTCCCACGGCGTGCAGAAGATCAACGGTATCGCCTTGCAGTCCAGCGATGCGGAAACCCCGTTGCTGGCCGCCCGCCGTACCTTCCGCCAGCTGTTCCTGCCGGGCATGATCGCCATCCTCGCGGACGCCGTCGGTTTCATCACCCTGCTGGTGATCGACATCGGCGTGATCCGTGAACTGGCCATCGGCGCCTCCGTCGGCGTGGCGGTGATCGTGTTCACCAACCTGATCCTGCTGCCGGTCGCCATCTCCTACATCGGCATCAGCAAGAAGGCGGTGCAGCGCAGCAAGGAGGACGCCGTACGCGACCATCCGTTCTGGCGCGCGCTGTCCAACTTCGCCAGCCCCACCGTGGCGCCCATTTCCGTGGTCATCGCCCTGGCGATGTTCGCCGTCGGCATGTGGGAAGGTCATCACCTGAAGATCGGCGACCTCGACCAGGGCGCGCCGGAGCTGCGTCCGGACTCGCGCTACAACCTGGACAACGACTTCATCATCCGCAACTACTCGACCAGCTCCGACGTGCTGGTGGTGATGGTGGAATCCGCCGCCGAAGGCTGCTCCACCCACAAGACCATGGCCGCCATCGACGAGCTCGCCTGGCGCCTGGAAAACACCGAGGGCGTGCAATCGGCCATTTCCCTGGTCACCGTCTCCAAGCAGATGATCAAGGGCATGAACGAGGGCAACCTGAAGTGGGAGTCGCTGTCGCGCAACCAGGACGTGCTGAACAACTCCATCAGCCGTGCCGAAGGCCTGTTCAACAGCAACTGCTCGCTGGCGCCCCTGCTGGTGTTCCTCAACGACCACAAGGCCGAGACCCTCGACCGTGCGGTCGGCGTGGTCCAGGAGTTCGCCAAGGCCAACAATCAGGATGACCTGAAGTTCAAGCTCGCCGCCGGTAACGCCGGTATCGAGGCGGCCACCAACGAGGTGATCAAGCAGTCCGAACTGACCATCCTGATCCTGGTGTACATCTGCGTGGCGGTGATGTGCCTGATCACCTTCCGCTCCTTCGCCGCGACCCTGTGCATCGTGCTGCCGCTGATCCTCACCTCGGTGCTGGGCAACGCGCTGATGGCCATGCTCGGCATCGGCGTGAAAGTGGCGACCCTGCCGGTGATCGCACTGGGCGTGGGTATCGGCGTGGACTACGGCATCTACATCTACACCCGCCTGGAGTCCTTCCTGCGCCAGGGCCTGTCCCTGCAGGAGGCCTACTACGAGACCCTGAAGTCCACCGGCAAGGCGGTGCTGTTCACCGGTCTGTGCCTGGCCATCGGCGTTGCCACCTGGATCTTCTCGGCGATCAAGTTCCAGGCCGACATGGGCCTGATGCTGACCTTCATGCTCCTGTGGAACATGTTCGGCGCCCTGTGGCTGCTGCCGGCGCTGGCACGCTTCCTGATCAACCCGGAGAAGGTGCGTCAGAAGAAGGCGTCGATCCTGGTTCATTGATCGACAGCCGAGCGACAAACGAAAACCGCGGCCCAAGGGCCGCGGTTTTTTTTGCTGTTCGTAGGGCTGTCACGGCAGGATCGCGAACACCCGCGCCGGGAAGCCGGTGCCCCTGGCGATCTTCGGGAAACTCACCACCGCCAGCGCGCCGGCCTCGGGCACCTGGTCGAGGTTGGCGAGCAGTTCGATCTGGTAGTGGTTGGTGCCCAGGATGTAGGACTCCAGCGAATAGTCATCCTTGCTGGTGGCGATGCCCGGATCGGTGTCGGTGGTCTCGTGGCCGGACGCGGTGATCTTGCGCGTCTCGTAGAGGTACACCAGCGCCTCCTTGCTCCAGCCCGGGTAATGCGCCACGCCCTTGGCATCCTGGTTCTGCATCTTCGCCTGGTCCGGCCAGCGCTGCGACCAGTCCGTGCGCAGCGCGGCGAAGGCGCCCTCGGGCACCGGGCCGTGCTTGGCTTCCCAGGCCTTCACGTCGGCCAGGGTCAGCACGTAGTCGGGGTTCTTCGCTACCTGCTGGTGGATGTCGAACACCACCAGCGGCAGGAACTGCTCCTTCACCTCCAGTTGATCGACGCTGCGCAGGCCCTTGTGGAAGTGCACCGGCGGATCGACATGGGTGCCCCACTGGCCGACGTGGCTGTACAGCTCCACCTGGAAGCCGTCCTTGTCCACGGTATAAAGCGTCTTGCGGCCCATGGGCTCGAAGCCTTTCCAGTGCGGGGTGTCGTTGTCGAAGGCGTGGGTGAGGTCGACCCAGGTGTGCTGCTTGAGGCTGGCGTAGGTGTCCCACAGGCCGGGCTGGGCGGCATGGGCGGGCTGTTGAGCGAGCAGTGGCAGCAGAGCGGCGGAGCAGAGCAGGGCGGGTAGGTGGCGCATGTGTCTGATTCCTTGACGGGGATGGGTTGGCGCGCCTTATCTTTCTCCAGCGCCTGCCCTGCCTTCCAATTCCGAATTCTGCTTTTCTTATTCCGCCTTGTTATTCAAACGAACGAACCAGGAGTGCCCATGTCCTTCCAGCTCATCGAATACGCCGACGCCAGCCTCGAAGTCCGCGCCGTCTACGACGACATCATGGCGACCCGCAAGATCGACTGGGTGAACAACTTCTGGAAAGCCCTGGCCAACCATCCGCAGACCCTCAAGCGCACCTGGGAAAGTCTCAAGGAGGTGATGGGGCCGGGGCAACTCGACCCGCTGATGAAGGAGTTGATCTACGTCGCCGTCAGTGTCACCAACAACTGCAACTACTGCATCGGCTCCCATGGCGCCGCGGCGCGCAAGGCGGGGATGGACGATACCATGCTCGGCGAGCTGCTGGCGGTGGTGGCCATGGCCAACGAGACCAACCGCCTCGCCATCGGCTACCAGGTGCCGCTGGACGATGTGTTCAAGGGGGCGGTGATGGAAACGGGTGGTCACTGAGTGAGGCTGTTCGCGAGCAAGCTCGCTCCTACAAGTGGGCGCCGGTGTTCCTCCTGTAGGAGCGAGGGGGACGCCTAGTTCTTGCTCGCGAACCCTGACCGAAGACGGGCTCTCAGGGCGCTGTCGCCGACAGTCGCTGGATCGCCTTCACCGGCGTCCCGTCACTCCAGCGCCCCATGGACAACTGCGCTGCGCCGCCGCCCAGCGCATAGTCGCGGTCCTGACCGTAGAAGGCCGCGTCGCACAACGCATCGAACAGCTTCCAGGTGCCGTACCAGTCCATTGCATCGGTGGCCAGGGCGTTATGGGCGGAGGGCTGGCCCTGCTTGAGGCGCTGGCGCACCCGTTCCTGCACGCGGTTGAGCAGCCAGCTGGAGGAGTCGCTGGGCGGATAGCGCGGATCGAAGCGCGGCGCGGTGGGGGCGGCGTGGTTGGCCAGCAGGGACGGGCTGCCGTGGCGGTCGCTGTGCAGGAGCAGCAGGTCCTTGTCCCGCGGGGCGACCTGGGTGCTTTCCTGATAGATACGGCGTGCGTCATCGCAGCCTACGACCCCGTCCTCATTGCCGCAGACGGCCAGCAGCAGGGTACCGGCGGGTATGTCCGAAAGCGGCTCCATCGGCACCTGGCGCCAGCGTGAGCCGCTGCTCCTGCCCGGCTCCACGGCCATCAGCGCATTCGGTTTCGGCACGCCCAGGCGCTGCCAGGAGGCGGCGAGCCCGCTGGCGATCAGGCCGCCGGCGGAGTGGCCGACGTAGGCCGCATGCCCCAGCTCCGGTTTCACCCCGAGCCGACCTGCCAGCAGGTCGCCGATGGCTCGGCGCACCGAGTCGGCGGCATTGGGCAGGAAGTCCGCCGCCGGTGTCTTCAGGTTGGCCTGGTAGCGCGGATAGATGAGGATCGCGCCGCGCCGGACGATGTGTTCGATCCAGGCCCGGTACAGGTCCGGCTGCATCACGCTCCAGCCGTGGGTGAACACCACCAGCGGGGCGCTTTCCGCCTGTGGGCGGGCGGGGGTGAAGACCCAGTACTCGTTGCCATCGGCGTTGAAGTGCCATTGGCGTACGTCGGCGTGGCTGTAGCCAGAGCCGCCGGGCCCCTGCAGCGGTTGCGTCGGTGGCAGGGCGGGGTCCGCGTGCAGGATGCGGGTCAGCAGCAGGCCGGTGACCAGTGCCGGGAGAAGTCTCGGAGTACGAACGCGGGGCATTGCTGCGCCTCTTGGCGGGGCTTGCCAGCAAGCATAGCCCCGCCACTGCGTCAGCGCGGGTAGAGCGGCGGCAGGCTGCCCGGCTCGGTGGCGGGCGCGGCTTCCGGATCGGCGCCCGGCAGGCCGCGAACGGCGCGCCAGAGGTCCTCGCCCTGCCAGTTGCGGCCGCCTTCGCTGTCGCTGTACAGCGCGCCGTTGAGGCTGTCCAGGGCATCGGACAGCGGCACGAAGCGCGCCGCCATGTCCGCCAGGGTTTCCGGTTGCTGGCGCGCCCAGGCATCCAGCGCCTGGCGGGTGGCATGTGGGTCGTTGGCCTGGCAGGCGCGGCGCAGTTCGTCGAGCAGGGTGCGGGCGCTGGGGCCGGCGACCGCGGCACGGGCCACCGCGGGCAGCCGGCGCGCGCGCCACCACAGGCCAAAGCCCAGCAGCGTGGTGAAGGCAAGAACGGCGCAGGCCAGTTGCCAGGGCCACAGGCGGGGCTGGGGTTGCAGCAAGGCGTCGGTGGCGGCGGCGGGCGTATCGGCCGGGGTTTCCAGCTGCGGGTTGGCGGCGACCTCCAGGGTACGCGCCGGCAGGCTGGTGCGCTCGACGCGATTGTCCCGGGTGTTCCACCAGACCACCTCGACGGGGGGCAATTGTACCTGGCCGGCATGGTCGGCGATCAGCGCCTCGCGTTCTTCGCGGCTGCCGATCACGCCCTGTTCGGTGCCCTGATTGGCCAACTGCGGCTGGTCGGGGTAATGGCGCAGCTCGGCTGGCAGCGTCTGCGGCAGCGGCGGCAACTGGGCGCTGGAGAGTCCCTCCACACGCAGCATGATGTTGCGGGTCAGCGCTTCGCCGGCACGGGCCTGTTCCGGCTGCGGGCTCCAGGTTTCGCTCAGGCTCAGCGAGCGGGCCGGCAGCCAGGGCGCGTCCTTGGGATAGTCGGCGGGCTTGGGTTTGATCTGCAGCGGGATGGTCGGCGAGATCACCCGGATCTGCTTGCCCGGCGGCGGGCCGAAGGGGTTGTCGTCGGAGCTGCGCTGCTGGGAGGCCTGGGTGGCGTTGAAGGTCTGGCCGGGGATTTCCAGTGGGCCGCTCTTCTGCGGGAAGATCGCGTAGCGAACTTCGATGACCCCATGGCGCACGCCATTGATTTCCTTCTCGTAGGTGCGCGCCTCGCCCAGCGGCTCGACACGGGCATCGGCGATCTGTAGCGGCGTGAGGCTGCTGTCGTCGTACAGCGATACCGAGTGATAGATGCGCAAGGTCAGGATCACCTGGGCCTGCACATAGCTCTCCTCCTGGTCGACGCTGGCATCGATGAATACGGGGGCGAGCTTCTGGCTGCTGGTGCTTTCCTCGGCCTTGAGCACGTGCAGGCTGATCGACTCGGTGGCGTTGCCGCCCAGGCTGATCGGCGGAATCACCACGGTGCCCTCGTTGCGCGGCTGCAGGGTGACGATCCAGCGGGTGGTGGCCTGGGTCTTGCCGTTCAGCGTGGTGAGACGGTTGACCTGGCGGGTGCCGAGCACCACGAACTGCTCGTCCAGGGGCTTGAGGTCCGGCTTGCCGAACAGGGTCGGGTCGTCGGACTCCAGCGTCAGGTCGATGCTTTCGCCCTGGTTCAGGCTTGTGCGGTCGACGCTGGCGGTGAAGCTGGCCTCGGCGCGGACGGCGGCGAGGCAGAGCAGGGTCAGGCAGATCAGCCTTTTCATTGCGTGGGTTCCTGGCGCTGCTGTTGTTGCTGGTACCAGAACTTGCGGCGCAGCAGTTCCGATGGATCGTCGGGAATCTGGCGCAACCATTGCTCCAGGGCCTGGCGGCGCTCGTCACTCAATGGACCGGTGGTCGCCAGGTTGGTTTCGCCGTCGTCACCGTGGGTCGCCTGCGGCGTGTTGCTCCGGCTGGCGGCCGGCTTGTCGGCGTCGTGCTGTTCCGGTGTCTGGGCCGACGGGGTGGGCTGCGAGTCCTGTTCCTCGGACTGCTCCTCCTTGGGCTTCGAATCCCTGGGCTGCACCGGCTGGGGGTCGCTGGATTCGCCCTGGGTCGGGTTCTGCTGCTGGGATGACTGGCTTTCTTCCTCGCCGGAGGTTTTCTGGCGTTGGCGCAGCAGGTCCTCCAGCAGTGCCTTGTTGCGTTGCGCGGCCGCCAGGTCGGGGGCGCGCTCCAGGGCCTGGTCGTAGGCGTCGATCGCGGCTTCCAGTTCGTTCTGCCGGGCCAGGGCGTTGCCACGGTTGTAGTGGTCGGCGGCGCTGTCGCCCAGGGCGAAGGCCTGCGCGGCATCGGCGTAGTCGCCGGCTTCGTAGAGTGCCAGGCCCCGCCAGCGGAAGTCCTCGAAGTGCTCGGCGGCGTCGGCTGGCTTTTGGGCATCCAGCAGGCGCTGGCCCTGCTGATCGGGGGTCAGCCAGAGGTCGGCCAGCTCGAAGGCGTTGGCGTTCTGCGGCGGCGACCACAGCAAGGGCAGGAGCAGCGGCAGGCTGAACAGCCAGCCCCGGCGACCGGCGCAGGCGGCGAGCAACAGCAGGGGCAGAAGCAGCCAGTAGCCCTGGTCGGCCCAGCGTTGCAGGCGCAGGAGGGCGTCTTCCTCGCTGACCTGCAGGCCCTGTGTGTTGTTCAGCAGGCCCAGGGCGCGCAGGTCGGCGTTGCCCGGGCGCAGGCGCTGGAAGCGTCCGTCGAGGTCGCCGGCGAACTGGCGCAGGGCGTTCTCGTCCAGCCGTGGCACCAGGATGTTGCCTTGCTCGTCCTTGAGGAAGGTGCCGTCTTCCAGGGCGATCGGCGCGCCGCCGGCGGTGCCGATGGCGAGCAGCAGCAGGTCCTTGCCCTTGCCTTTGAGCGCCTTGCGGATGCCCTGGCGTTCCTGGGCGTCCAGGGCGCTGGTGATCAGCAGGATATGGCCGTTGCCTTCGGCGCCGCGGTTCAGCAACTGGCGTGCCTGTTCGATGGCGAGGTCGGCGCGGCGGCCCGGCGCCGGCATGATCGACGGCTTGAGCGCGTCCAGCAGGTTGCGCGCGGTGCCCAGATCGTTCGACAGGGGCACGAGAGTATGCGCGCTGCCGGCGTAGACGACGATGGCGGTCTGTGCATCGCTGCGTGCCCGCAGCAGGTCGAGCACCTTGCGCCGAGCCTGTTCCAGGCGGCTGGGCGGCAGGTCGGTGGCGAGCATTTCAGGGGTCAGTTCGAGTACCACCACCAGCGGATCGCTGCGCTCCATCGCCGGTTGTTCCAGGTACTGCCAGCTCGGGCCGAGCAGCGCGAGCACCGCCAGCAGCCAGGCCAGGCCGAGGAAAATCCAGGGGCGTCGCTCGTGACGCCCGTGGCCGCCGGACAGCATCCAGGGGTGGAAGGCCGCCGGCAGCAGCAATTGCCAGCGACCGGCGCGGCGCTGGCGGTGCCAGAGCTTCCACAGCAGCCAGCCGAGCAGCGGCAGCAGAAGCAGCGACCAGGGGCGCAGCAAATGGGGCAAGAACGCGCTCATGGCTGCCGCTCCCGGCGCAGGCGTGCCAGCCAGGCGGGGCGAGCCGGCCAGCGCCAGTCCTCCGGCGGCCAGAGTTCGCGGATCACCAGCGCCACGCTGATCAGCAGCGCCAGCAGCAACGGCCAGCTGTAGAGGGCGAGGGCTGGGCGGGCCTGGGTGGGTTTCTGCTCCACCGGCTCCAGGGTATCGAGGCTGTCGGAGATGCGTTGCAGCTCCTCCCCGTTGCGGGCGCGGAAATACTCGCCGCCGGTGGTTTCGGCGATCGCCTTGAGCGTCAGTTCGTCCAGGTCCAGGCCGGGGTTCAGGCCGAACAGCCCTGTCACGCCGCCCTGCTGGGGATCGGCGCCGATGCCGATGGTGTAGATCTTCACCTGTTCCTCGGCGGCGAGACGGGCGGCGGTCTGCGGATCGATCTCGCCGGCGGTGTTGGCGCCGTCGGTGATCAGCACCAGCACGCGGCTCTGTGCCGGGCGCTGGCGCAGGCGTTTGACTGCCACACCGATGGCGTCGCCCAGGGCAGTGTCCTTGCCGGCGATGCCGATCATCGCCTCGTCGAGCCAGACGCGCACGGTGTCGCGGTCGAAGGTCAGTGGCGCCTGCAGGTAGGCGCGGGTGCCGAAGAGGATCAGGCCGACGCGGTCACCACGGCGCGCCTCGATGAAGCCGCCAAAGAGCTTCTTCACCAGTTCCAGGCGGCTGATCTCGTCGTCCTCCCAGCGCATGTCGGCGTAGTCCATGGAGCCGGAGACGTCCACGGCGAGCAGCAGGTCGCGGCCGGTGGCGGGAATCGGCAGCGGGTCGCCGACCCACTGCGGGCGCGCCGCCGCCATCAGCAGGCAGAGCCAGAGCAGAGCGAAGGGGGCCTGTTGGCGCCAGGCCGGCAGGCGCGCACGGGCGCGGCGGCCGGCGAGGCCTTCGAGTTCCTGGAGGAAGCTGACCTTGAGCGCGGCCTCGCCGCTGTCCGCCGGAGGCAGGAGGAGGCGCATCACCCAGGGCAGGGGCGCGAGCAGGAAGACCCAGGGCCAGGCGAACTCAAACATGCTTGCGCACCCAGGTTTCCACGGCGGCGGCGAGGCCGTTGATGGCCTTGTCGTCGAGCTGGCATTCGGCGCGGTAGCCGCCCTCGACCAGGATCATCCAGCGGGTCAGGCCGGCGGCGGGGCAGCGGTTGTCGAGGAAGGCCAGCCAGGCGCGGCCGCTCAGGGTATGGCTGTGGCTGTCCGGCCAGCGCGCCCGCGAGACGCGCTTGAGCAGGCCGTTGAGCGCCTGCAGCCAGGGACCTGCGGGAGCACGGTCATAGGGTCGCGGCAGCCGCGCGAGCTCTTCCAGAGCCGCCTGGCGCAAGGGATCGAGCGGGGACTCGGCGACTTCCTTCGGCTTGCGCCGCGGCTGCCAGTGCTGGCGCGTCAGCCAGAGCACCCACAGGGCAATCGGAATCAGGGCGGCAACCACCCACCAGCCGGGCGCGGGCGGCCACCAGGCGACCGGCGCGGGCGTGATCAGCGGTTCCAGCTGGTCCAGCGGGTTCATGGCGCGTACCCCGGCTGGTGCTGTTCCAGCAGGTTGCGCAGCTGTTCCACCAGTTCCTCCTGGGTGGACAGCGGCAGCAGCGGCACGCCCAGGCGCTGGGCCAGGCGTGTCCAGCGTTCGCGCCGGGCCTGGCCCAGGGCTCGGTAGGCCAGGCGCTGTTCGTCGATATGGGTGTCCAGCTCCAGCTGTGCCTGCCCTTCGGCGAATCTTAACAGCCCGGCCGCCGGCAGGGCGTGGTCGAGCGGATCGGACACCGGCAGCAGCACCAGGTCGGTGTGGCGTGCGAGCAGCGCCAACTGTTGCTCGGCCAGGTCGCCCAGCGCGCGCTCGTCGCACACCACCAGGATCAGGCTGCCGGGGCGCAGCACTTCACGGGCGCGGCGCAGGGCCATGCTGAAGCCATCGCTGCCATGGTTGACGCCAGTACCGGCGAGCAGTCCGTGGTTGGCGCGCACGACCAGGTTGAGCAACTGCAACAGGCTCTGCTTGCTGCGACGTGGCTTGATCTCGTGGCATTCGCTGTCGGTGAACACCAGCCCGCCGATGCGATCGTTGTGCGCCAGCGCGGACCAGCCGATGAAGGCGGCGGCGCGGGCAGCGAGGACCGATTTGAGGCACAGCCCGGAGCCGAAGAACAGCCGGGTGCTCTGCTCGACGAGGACGAACACCGGGCGCTCGCGCTCTTCGTGGAACAGCTTGGTATGGGGCTCCCGGGTGCGCGCGGTGACGCGCCAGTCGATGGTGCGCACGTCGTCGCCGGCCTGGTAGACACGCACCTGGTCGAAGTCCACCCCGCGCCCGCGCAGGCGCGAGTGGTGCAGGCCGATCAGCGGGCTGCGGCGCGACGGCGTGGAGAACAGCTGGGCTTCGCGCAGGCGATGGCGCATCTCGATCAGCTCGCCGAGCGAGACGGCCACGCCGGGCGCCAGGACGTTGTGCATGTCAGGCGACGGCGACCACGTCGAGGATGCGCTGGACCACGCGGTCCTGGTCGATCCCGGCGGCTTCTGCCTCGAAGGACAGGATCAGGCGGTGGCGCAGCACATCGAACAGCATCGCCTGGATGTCTTCGGGGCTGACGAAATCGCGGCCGGCCAGCCAGGCATGGGCGCGCGCGCAACGGTCGAGGGCGATGGAACCGCGCGGGCTGGCGCCGTAGGAAAGCCATTCGGCCAGTTCGGCGTCGTACTTGGCCGGGTTGCGGGTGGCCATGATCAGTTGCACCAGGTATTCCTCCACCGCGTCGGCCATGTACAGGCCGAGGATTTCCTGGCGGGCGGCGAAGATGGATTCCTGGGTCACCTGACGCTCGGGTCTGGTTTCGCCGTGCAGCGCTTCGCCGCGGGCCTGCTGGAGGATGCGGCGCTCCACGGAAGCCTCGGGGTAGCCGATCTTCACGTGCATCAGGAAGCGGTCGAGCTGGGCCTCGGGCAGCGGGTAGGTGCCCTCCTGCTCGATGGGGTTCTGCGTCGCCATCACCAGGAACAGCGGCGGCAGATCGTAGGTGCTGCGGCCCACGCTGACCTGGCGCTCGGCCATGGCTTCGAGCAGTGCCGATTGCACCTTGGCCGGGGCGCGGTTGATTTCGTCGGCCAGCACCAGGTGGTGGAAGATCGGTCCCTGCTGGAAGACGAAGGTGCCGTTTTCCGGGCGATAGATCTCGGTGCCGGTGATGTCCGCCGGGAGCAGGTCAGGGGTGAACTGGATGCGGTGGAACTCGGCTTCCAGGCCTTCGGCCAGGTCCTTGATCGCCTTGGTCTTGGCCAGGCCCGGCGCGCCCTCCACCAGAAGGTGGCCGTCGGCGATCAGGGCAATGAGCAGACGCTCGATGAGCTTTTCCTGGCCGAGGATCTGGCTGGAGAGGTACTGGCGCAGCGCAAGCAGCGACTCACGATGTTCCATCGCGTGGGGTTCCTGGACGAGGGTGGGGCTGTGTCGGGGCCCATACTTTACTGCATCGGCAGTTGCTCGGGGAGCGCCGGGGTTCTCACCCGGGGTTGCGCAGCCTGCGACTTCGGGTCGCCGGGCAACGGCGTCAGGCAGCGCAGCGCGCTGTTCGGGTTGCGCACCCGGCGCATCTCGCGGGCGCCGCCATGGATGACCGCGAACCGGTAGACCCAGGCTACCAGGCGCGGCATGCCGGCTTCGAGCAGCATGCGGTGGAAGAGTTCATCCGCCTCGGCCTTGGTCACCGGGGCGACGTTGAGGAACTGGTACAGCGCGTCATGCACCAGGCTCGCGTGGTGGGCCACCGGCCAGAACATCAGGCGCTGCTTCTGCTGGCCGCGGCACAGGTACTGCACCGGCTCCAGGTGGTCCCACCAGTCGGGCGTGCCGAAGGTGGCGATCCAGTAGAAGGGTACCTTGGGCGAGCAGCCGTCCCAGGCGTAGGTGCGCTGGCAGGAGAGGTCGTAGCTCACGGTGCCGGCGTCCAGGTCCACGCTGGCCGGGCCGGGGTTGATGATGATGCGGCCGTCGTGCACCACCAGCCACTCGCTATAGAAGAAGCGGCCCCTGAAGGCGGCGTCCTCGCGCACCAGGGGGAAGTCGATGTAGTTGATCCATGGCCCGCTACGGTCGCGGCTGCAGAAACCCCACTGCTCGATCGAGCGCTGGCGGGCCGCGGCGACCCGGCGCAGGCGCTCCTGGCGGCCAATGCAGCGCGGCAGCAGTATACCGAGGTAGACCGGCAGGGCGCCCAGCAGCAGCGGCCGGATCGCCAGCGGCAGAAACAGCCAGGCCAGGGTGACCAGCGCAACGCCGAGCGAGGTGACCACCAGGTTGTCCAGGTGGCGTAGCAGTGGGCGGCGCAGGGGCGGTCGGCGTTGCATGGCATCCATTCCAGGCGGGGGAGAGCCATGATAGCGCTCTGATATTTGATACGCCCGTCCCGCATCGACCATACAAGTATTTCGGTGATTGCCCGATGGGCGCTCCGGTGGCGGTCCGGAGCAAGCCGTTGAACGAATATGTCGCAGCCCCGTAAGCGAGCGATAGCCCACTACCGATAAGCTCGGCGAATCGATGACCGCCCGGTCGGGACGGTCGATCGAGGGTCACACTGCCCAATTACATCTGTGATCCCCTCAAGACGCACAAGCGAACTACGCTCAATCCAATAATTCGAGCCCAGCGGAGTAACACCATGGCGTTCTTCACCGCAGCCAGCAAAGCCGACTTCCAGCAACAACTGCAGACGGCCCTGGCGCAGCACGTCGACGACAAGGGCATGCCACAAGTGGCCCTGTTCGCCGAACAGTTCTTCGGTTTCATCGCACTCGACGAATTGACCCAGCGCAGGCTGTCCGACCTGGTCGGTTGCACCCTGTCGACCTGGCGCATGCTGGAGCGGTTCGACCCGGCCCAGCCCGAGGTGCAGGTGTACAACCCCGATTACGAGAAGCACGGTTGGCAGTCCACCCACACCGCCGTGCAGGTGCTGCATCCGGACCAGCCGTTCCTGGTCGATTCGGTACGCATGGAACTGAACCGCCGTGGTTACAGCATCCACACCCTGCAGACCAACGTGCTGAGCGTGCGCCGCAACGGCAAGGGCGAACTGCTGGAAATCCTGCCCAAGGGCACCCATGGCAAGGATGTGCATCAGGAATCGCTGATGTACCTGGAGATCGACCGCGCCTCGCACATTGGCGAGCTGCGCACGCTGGAGAAGAGCCTGCTTGAAGTACTGGGCGAGGTTCGCCTCGCAGTGGCCGACTTCCCGGACATGCGCGCCAAGGCCGAAGAGCTGCTGGCCTGGCTGGGCAAGTCCAAGTCCAAGGCGCGCGCGGAAGAGACCGCGGAGGTGCGGGCCTTCCTCGAGTGGCTGCTGGACAACCACTTCACCTTCCTCGGTTACGAGGAATTCACCGTCGCCGACGAGACCGATGGCGGTCGCATGGTCTACGACGAGAAGTCCTTCCTCGGCGTGGCCAAGCTGCTGCGCACCGGCCTCAGCCAGCAGGAACTGCACATCGAGGACTACGCGGTGGCCTACCTGCGCGAGCCGCTGCTGCTGTCCTTCGCCAAGGCCTCGCACCCCAGCCGCGTGCATCGCCCGGCCTACCCGGACTACGTATCGATCCGCGAGATCGACGCCAAGGGCAAGGTATTGCGCGAGTTCCGCTTCATGGGCCTGTTCACCTCCTCGGTCTACAACGACAGCGTGACCCAGATCCCGTCGATCCGCGGCAAGGTGCTCGAAGTCGAGCGCCGCTCCGGTTTCGACGCCAATGCCCACCTGGGCAAGGAACTGGCGCAGGTGCTGGAAGTGCTGCCGCGCGACGACCTGTTCCAGACCTCGGTGGACGAACTGTTCGCCACCGCCATGTCCATCGTGCAGATCCAGGAACGCAACAAGATCCGCCTGTTCCTGCGCAAGGACCCGTACGGCCGCTTCGCCTACTGCCTGGCGTACGTGCCGCGCGACATCTATTCCACCGAGACGCGGATCAAGATCGAGCAGGTCCTGCGTGACCGCCTGAAGGCCAGCGACTGCGAGTTCTGGACCTTCTTCTCCGAGTCCACCCTGGCCCGCGTGCAGTTCATCCTGCGCGTCGATCCGAAGAACCGCATCGACGTCGACGCCGCGCAGCTGGAGCAGGAAGCCATCCAGGCCTGCCGTTCCTGGCAGGACGACTACGCCGCGCTGGTGCTGGAAAACTTCGGCGAAGGGCAGGGCAACAACCTGCTGGAAGACTTCCCGAAAGGCTTCCCGGCTGGCTACCGCGAGCGCTTCGCCCCGCACTTCGCGGTGGTGGACCTGCAGCACCTGTCCAGCCTGTCGGACAAGCGTCCGCTGGTGATGAGCTTCTACCAGCCGCTGGCCCAGGGTGAGCAGCAGCTGCACTGCAAGCTGTACCACGCCGATTCGCCGCTGGCGCTGTCGGACGTCCTGCCGATCCTGGAGAACCTCGGCCTGCGCGTGCTCGGCGAGTTCCCCTATCGCCTGCGCCACAGCAATGGCCGCGAGTACTGGATCCACGACTTCGCCTTCACCTACGCCGAAGGCCTGGACGTCAACATCCAGGAGCTCAACGAGACCCTGCAGGACGCCTTCGTCCATATCGTCAACGGCGATGCCGAGAACGACGCCTTCAACCGCCTGGTGCTGACCGCCGGCCTGCCGTGGCGCGACGTGGCGCTGCTGCGCGCCTATGCCCGCTATCTCAAGCAGATCCGCCTGGGCTTCGACCTGGGCTACATCGCCAGCGCGCTGAACGCCCACGTGGATATCGCCCGCGAACTGGTGCGTCTGTTCAAGACCCGCTTCTACCTGGCCCGCAAGCTCACCGCCGAGGACCTGGACGACAAGCAGCAGAAGCTGGAACAGGCCATCCTCGCGGCGCTGGACAATGTCCAGGTGCTCAACGAAGACCGCATCCTGCGGCGCTACCTCGACCTGATCAAGGCGACCCTGCGCACCAACTTCTACCAGCCGGACGCGGCCGGGCAGAACAAGGGCTACTTCAGCTTCAAGTTCAATCCCAAGGCGATTCCGGAGATTCCGCGACCGACGCCCAAATTCGAAATCTTCGTCTACTGCCCGCGGGTGGAAGGCGTGCACCTGCGCTTCGGCGACGTGGCCCGTGGCGGTCTGCGTTGGTCCGACCGCGAGGAGGACTTCCGCACCGAAGTGCTGGGCCTGGTGAAGGCGCAGCAGGTGAAGAACGCGGTGATCGTGCCCACGGGTGCCAAAGGCGGCTTCATCCCGCGCCGCCTGCCGGTGGGCGGCACTCGCGATGAAATCCAGGCCGAGGCCATCGCCTGCTACCGCATCTTCATCTCCGGCCTGCTGGACGTGACCGACAACCTCAAGGAAGGCAAGGTCGTGCCGCCGGCCAACGTGGTGCGCCACGATGCCGACGACCCCTATCTGGTGGTGGCGGCCGACAAGGGCACCGCGACCTTCTCCGACATCGCCAACGGCATTTCCGCCGAATACGACTTCTGGCTGGGCGACGCCTTCGCCTCCGGCGGTTCCGCCGGCTACGACCACAAGGGCATGGGCATCACCGCCCGTGGCGGCTGGGTCTCGGTGCAGCGTCACTTCCGCGAGCGCGGCATCGACGTGCAGAAGGACAGCGTCACCGTCATCGGCATTGGCGACATGGCCGGCGACGTGTTCGGCAACGGCCTGCTGATGTCGGACAAGCTGCAGATGGTCGCGGCCTTCAACCACATGCACATCTTCCTCGACCCGAATCCCGACCCGGCGGCGAGCTTCGCCGAGCGCCAGCGCCTGTTCAACCTGCCGCGCTCCAGCTGGGCGGACTACGACGCCTCGCTGATCTCCGCCGGCGGCGGCATCTTCCTGCGCAGCGCGAAGAGCATCACCCTGACCCCGGAAGTACGTGCGCGCTTCGACATCGACGCCGAGCGCCTGACCCCCACCGAGCTGATCCACGCGCTGCTCAAGGCGCCGGTGGACCTGCTGTGGAATGGCGGCATCGGCACCTATGTGAAGTCCAGTGACGAAACCCACGCCGACGTCGGCGACAAGGCCAACGACGGCCTGCGCGTGGACGGCCGCGACCTGCGGGTGAAGGTGGTGGGCGAGGGCGGCAACCTTGGCATGACACAGCTGGCGCGGGTCGAATTCGGCCTCAATGGCGGCGCGTGCAACACCGACTTCATCGACAACGCCGGTGGTGTGGACTGTTCCGACCACGAGGTGAACATCAAGATCCTGCTCAACGAGGTGGTGGCCGCCGGTGACATGACCAGCAAGCAGCGCAACAAGCTGCTGGCGGAAATGACCGACCAGGTCTCCGGCCTGGTGCTGGGCAACAACTACAAGCAGACCCAGGCGCTGTCCCTGGCCGAGCGCCGCGCCCGCGAGCGCATCGCCGAGTACAAGCGGCTGATGAGCGACCTGGAAGGTCGCGGCAAGCTGGACCGGGCGCTGGAGTTCCTGCCCACCGACGATGCCCTCGCCGAGCGTATCGCCGCAGGCCAGGGGCTGACCCGTGCCGAACTGTCCGTGCTGATCTCCTACAGCAAGATCGATCTTAAGGAGCAACTGCTGGGCTCCCTGGTGCCGGACGACGACTACCTGACCCGCGACATGGAGACGGCCTTCCCGCAGACCCTGGTCGATACTTTTGGCCCGGCCATGCGCAAGCACCGCCTGAAGCGCGAGATCGTCAGCACGCAGATCGCCAACGACCTGATCAACCACATGGGCATCACCTTCGTGCAACGCCTGAAGGAGTCCACCGGCATGACGCCGGCGAACGTGGCCGGCGCCTACGTGATCGTGCGTGATGTCTTCCACCTGCCGCACTGGTTCCGCCAGATCGAGGCGCTGGACTACCAGGTGCCGGCGGAAGTGCAGCTGACCCTGATGGACGAGCTGATGCGCCTGGGCCGCCGCGCGACCCGCTGGTTCCTGCGCAGCCGCCGCAACGAGCAGGACGCCGCCCGTGACGTGGCGCACTTCGGTCCGCGCATCGCCGCCCTCGGTCTCAAGCTCAACGAACTGCTCGAAGGTCCGACCCGCGAGCTGTGGCAGGCGCGCTACCAGGGCTACGTCGACGCCGGCGTGCCGGAGCTGCTGGCGCGCATGGTCGCCGGGACCAGCCATCTCTACACCCTGCTGCCGATCATCGAGGCGGCGGACGTCACCGGCCGCGACCCGGCCGATGTGGCGCGCGCCTACTTCGCCCTGGGCAGCGAGCTGGAATTGACCTGGTACCTGCAGCAGATCAGCTCCCTGCCGGTGGAGAACAACTGGCAGGCGCTGGCCCGCGAAGCCTTCCGCGACGACCTGGACTGGCAGCAGCGGGCGATCACCGTGTCGGTCCTGCAGATGCAGGATGGCCCGGCGGAGATCGATGCGCGCGTGCTTCTCTGGCTGGCACAGCACGCCCCCATGGTCGAGCGCTGGCGCACCATGCTCACCGAGCTGCGTGCCTCCAACAGCACCGACTATGCGATGTACGCCGTCGCCAACCGGGAGCTGCTCGACCTGGCGCAAAGCAACCAGCACGGCGTGTGCATCCCTTGATGCACAGCGCCCGTTGACCCTTTGATGCTCCAGCCCCGCCCAGTGCGGGGCTTTTTTTCGGCTGCGGATTCGTGCGTGAAGGAAGCTGCGCGGGGCTCGAACTGCAGGAGCGGACTCTGTCCGCGATCCGGTGATTATCGCAGGGCGCACAACCGCGAACGGTTCTACGCCCTGCGTGTTTCACACCTGCAGCTCGCGCTCGAACTCGGCCGCTCCCGAAGTCTTGACCGCCAACAGCAGCAGCCGGTACTGCCACTTCTGATGTGCGCGCCACATCAGCCCGCGCGCTTCGCCTTGTTCGATGCTGCCCTGCTTGACCACATCCCAGGTGCGATACAGGTAGCGCAGCAACTCCAGCAGTTCCTTCTCCGGCCACTGGCAACCATGCTTTCTCAGCAGTGTCCGCATGTTGTCGAGCTGAAAGGCCTCATGCTCCGCCTCCAGGTCGCACAGCTCCGGAATCGCATCCATGGCCTGCCAGAGCGCGCCGTAGCCGGAGAACTCCTGCTCGACCTCATCGATCATTTCACCCAGCGCGTCCCAGGTTTCGATCAGGCCCAGTCCGCCTTCGAATATCGCCCTCTCCCGGCTGCGGATAGCGTCCAGCCATTGCTGCCCCAGGCGATACACGATCGCTTCCTTGTTGGGGAAAAAGCGGTAGAGCGAGCTGATGTCGATGCCGGAGCGTTCGGCAATGGCATTGGTGTTCAGCAGGGGCATGCCGCCCTCCTTGAGTAACGCCAGCGTCGCCTGCTCGATCTTCCTGACGATTTCCAGGGTGCGCTGCTGGCGCGGCTCGCGGCGCATCTTCAAGTCTTGCGGAGTCATCCAATGCCCAGCCTCATCTTTCACTGCCGCGCATTTCACATTGACCTGCCCGAGAGAGTCAAACCGGAACAATTGACGCTCCGGGGGCAACGCTGGTAGAAGTTTAAATTACAGTAATTGCTGTAATTTAACTGGAGAATGTATGCGGCTCAAACCAAAACAACACCTGACGCTGTCCTCCCTCGTCCTGCTCTCCGGGCTCGCCGGATGCAGCCAGACGCCAGCTCCGGATGCCGGCAACCCTGACAACACGGTGTACCTGAACGGTCAGATCTATACCCAGGATGCCCAGCGTCGGAAGGTCGAGGCCATTGCCGTATCGAACGACAAGTTCGTCTATGCCGGCACCCGGGAAGGCGCGGAAGGCTTCATCAGCCAGGGCTATCGCGTGGTCGACCTGGGCGGCAAGATGGTCCTGCCCGGGCTGCACGACAACCACATCCACGTCATGGGTGTCGTCCCGCTGGATGTCTGCGACCTCGAAGGCAAGAGCGTCAACCTCGATCAACTGGCCAGCAAGGTGAAGGAGTGCCTGCCGCGCTACGCCAGCGAGCCGGACGCCTGGCTGAAGATCGAGCAATGGGTGCCCTACGAGAACAACGAGCCGACCGATAACTACAAGACCATCCGCCAGGCGCTGGATGCAGTGGCCGACGGCCACCCGATCGTCCTTTCCGGTGTCGACGGCCACGCCAGCGCCTACAACTCGAAAGCCTTGAGCATGGCGCAGGACGACAGCGGCAAGGTCGTTGGCTTCAACGCGAAAAGCCTGGGCAAGGGCGGCGTGTTCGCCGAGCTCGCGCCCTATGTCAGCCTGGACAGCGGGGTGGTCCGCGATGCGGCCAAGGAAAGGATTCCGGTTGGCAGCTTCGACATGTTCGCCCAGGAAGTGGGTGATCCGCGCGGCGAAGCCATTTACGGCGCCATCCTGCCGAAGGTCGCGAACGTCATGGCGCAAAGCGGCATCACCAGCATCCAGGATGCCTGCGCCAACGATTTCATCCGCGAGCAACTGGTGAAGATGCAGCAGCAGAACCTGCTGAACATGCACGTCACGGCCGCCACCTGCTTCATCTCCGATGACTACAAGGGCAAGGTGGATATCGCCGGGCACCTGAAGAAGGCTCGGGAAGTCCGCGACTCCTTCGCCGGCAATCCGCTGATCAAGGCGGATGCGGTGAAGATCTTTGCTGACGGTGTGCTCGAAGGCGACCCCTTCAGCAAGCCGCCGTTCTCCCCCAACGCCGGCATGCTGCATCACTATCAGAAGCCCCATCTCAAGCAGGACGAAGAGACCGGTGCCGTCACGGTCACCCAGGACAGCGAGGAGACGAAGAACAACGGCATCGTCAATTACAAGGAGGAGGACTTCAAGAATTACGCCACTGCGCTGGATGCCGATGGCTTCAGCATCCATGTCCACAGCGTTGGCGACCGTGCCACCCGTGTGACCATCGACGCGCTTGAGGCGGCCCGCCAGCGCAATGGCGACCGCCACATTCCGCACACCATCGCTCACCTGCAAATGGTCCACCCGGACGACCAGAAGCGCCTCGGCGAGCTGGGGACCTACCTCACCTACACCTACGCCTGGATCAACCAGCAACCCGAATACGACGTCCTGATCACCCCATTCCTGGAGCCGAGCAAGAAGGGCCAGGACATCAACGACCTGCTCTACAACCCCAGGAACTACACCTGGGGAGCGGTCTATCCTGTAGGCAATACGGCTAAAGCCGGTGCGGTGCTGGTGGCGGGTAGCGATGCACCGGTCGACACGCGCGATCCGCGGCCCTTCGTGAATATCGCCGCCGGCATCACCCGCGCCATCCCCGGCAAGCCGGCCTACAACCCCGAGCAGAGCGCCACGCTGGAGCAGATGCTGGACGCCTACACCATCAACGGTGCTCGAGCTGTTCGCCAGGAAAAGCTCATGGGTTCGATCGAGCCGGGCAAGTCCGCCGATTTCATCGTCCTGGATCGGAACCTGTTCGATCTGGTTCAGCGGGGCACCCCGGAAAAGATCGCCGAGACTCAGGTCATGCAGACGGTGTTTCGCGGAAAGACCGTTTACAGCCGATAGAGCAATCTCTTCAGCAGTGCGGCTGAGGCCAGCCGTTCCGGTTCCCTCGGCCTGGCGTTAGCTGTGGTAAATCAGAATCCGATGCCTGAACGGGCATCGGATTTTTTATGTGCAGACCTTGCGCATCTGAGCGAGCAGCCCTTCGTCGCTGTAACCGATGCGCCCGCTCAGCTGCCGCTGCGCCCGCCGTCGTGCGGCTCGGTCAGCGCGCGGCGATATTTGGCGTAGAGGTCGTCGGACATGTTGCTGGTACCCAGCATTTTCAGCGCGAAGGATTTCACTTCGGCATCGCTGTAGGGCTGCTGCGGCGCCGGCTGGCTGCTGCAGCCTGCCAGCCAGAAGGGCACGGTCAGGGTGAGGAGGGCGAGGGCACGGTTCATGGTTTTATGCACGCAGGGAGGTTCGGGACGGATGTCAGGCTAGCAATCGCATGGATCGAGCAGAAATCATCCCGTTTGATAGTGAGTATCGTTATGGCGACTTCCGACTCACGGAACTGTCAGAAGGTTCCCTTCCTGCGGCGTTTTCCAACGATTGCGGATATCCTTCGCGGCTGTTCATCCCTTCTCAGGACTTCCCCATGAAAGCGCAACTCGTCGAACTCCTCACACTGATCAGCTCGGGCTGCCTGGGCGAGGCGGAGATCGAGCAGATCGCCGACGAGGCCGCCCAGGCCTACGCCGACCCGGAGGCCTTCCATGCGGCCAACCCGGAAATCAACTACGACGACAGCTTCCCGATTCCCCTGGGGGAGTGGGTGGTGGTGGGCAGCCTGCCGGAAATCGTGCTGTTCCAGGGTGACAGCTTTGAGGAACTGTTCACGGAGATTCGCGCCTCCTTCGACCCGAGCGTCAATTTCGTCCTGCAGGCCAAGCAGCTGCGCAAGGCCGAACCCCTCGCCGCGCTGAACCGCATCCAGACCCAGCTCGGCGCGCTCTATCCCGAAAAGGGCGGCTATGTACTGGTGGACTTCAGCGAGCCGCTGGATGACGAGCTGCAGTGCGTGCTGGTCTACCGCGAGGACCTTGAGCGTGTCATGGCGCTCTGCGTGGAAATCGGCATTCCCGCGGCTCCGGCGCTGGAAGCTGCGCAGGAAGCCGCTCAGGAATGATCGAAGTCCTCCCTGACGGACGAAAGCTGCCGATGTGGGGCGGCAGCCAGCGGTAATGGGAGTGCAGGGCGAACAGCCCGCCAGCGCTGCGGCTATCGGCCTGCGCAGGTGCCCCGCAGGTATTCGATGACGTCCGGCGCACCTGCTTCCCGCAGACCCTGGCCGAAGGTGTCGGACTGCGGATGGTCCTTGGGCAATAGCAGGCTTTCCGGGGTTTCCGTGTTGAACAGGCCGAAGCGCGCATAAGGCATGCCAGTGTCCAGCAGCAGGCCCATGAACGCCGGGTCGCTCCAGGCCTGCGCCGGCATCGCCAACATATGGAAGCCGCGGTCCAGTTCATCCAGTACCGCTGTGCGCAGCTCGAAGCACTGAATGATTGCCGGCAGGGTGATCTCCAGTCCACGCCGCCGGGCATACACCACGGCGCTGGCCATCTCGTAGGCGTGATTGTCGTCGTCCCAGAACAGCCGGTCGCCATGCCAGCTGGCGCGCCGTAGCTGCAAGGTGGCCTTGCGCTCGAAGCCGGGCAGCGCCTGGCCGAGTACCCGGGTGAAGTCGTTGTAGCTGATGATCCGCACCTTGCGCCCGCTGTCGCTCTGCGCCAGCTCCTCCAGTGTCTCCAGGGCACAGTCCTGCAGGGCTCGCTGGCACAGGCCGTCGAGCATGCGCAGGTCGAGAGATGGCTGTTCGTCACGGTGGCTGCCGACCAGGCGCTTGAGTACCGCATGGACGCGTGCCTTGTCTTCCTGTACCGGTCCGGACAAGGCGCCACGTGGCAGGTCGATCAGGCGATGGAGCGGTGTCCCGGATTGCCAGCCAATGCCGCTGGCGCAGGCTTCGGGGGCCTTGAACGGCAGCGACAGGGTGCGGCTGCGTTGCGCGACGTTATGCGCATCGGCGCCGCCAAGCCCCAGACGCTGGGCGAGGCTGGCCAGGCGGCTGGTCATGCTGCGGTGGCGAGGGGGCTGACTCATGTGCGACGCAAGACTCCCGATGGCCGGAGGGTCAGTGCAGGAAGCGCCGGAAAGGATGCACGGCGAATTGCCCTAAGCATAGAAAACCCTGGCGCCGTTTGGCGCATGCGTTGTGGCAAAATTCTTCCCTTCACTCGGGGGAGCCTCCATGGCTTGCGTGGTGCTGGATATCTGCCTGCCGTCGGACAGGCTGCAGGCAGTCTACCGCGGGCACGCCAATCGCGTGCTGGTCGTCAGCCGTGACGGTCGCCGAATCAGTCTGCCGGCCCATCATCTGCGCCCTTTCGTCACCCACTCGGGCGTGCAGGGCAGCTTCGAGCTGGAATTCGATGACGCCGGGCGGCTACTGGCGCTGCGTCGCCTCGCCTGAGCGAGGTGCGGCCGGCTATAATAACGCCCCATTTTGCCGACCGATGCCCGACCATGTACAGCCTGGCCCGCGAGCTCCTGTTCAAGCTTTCCCCGGAAACTTCCCACGAATTGTCCATCGACCTGATCGGTGCCGGCGGCCGTCTCGGCCTCAATGGCCTGGTCACCAAGGCACCGGCCAGCCTGCCGTTGAAGGTGATGGGCCTGGAATTCGCCAACCCGGTGGGGCTGGCGGCCGGCCTGGACAAGAACGGCGACGCCATCGATGGCTTCGCGCAGCTGGGTTTCGGTTTCGTCGAGATTGGCACCGTCACCCCGCGTCCGCAGCCGGGCAACCCCAAGCCGCGCCTGTTCCGACTGCCGCAGGCCACCGCGATCATCAACCGCATGGGTTTCAACAACCATGGTGTCGATCACCTGATCGAGCGGGTCAAGGCGGCTAAGTACCGCGGCGTGCTGGGCATCAACATCGGCAAGAACTTCGATACGCCGGTCGAGCGCGCGGTGGACGACTACCTGATCTGCCTGGACAAGGTCTACGCCCATGCCAGCTATGTGACGGTCAACGTCAGCTCGCCCAATACGCCCGGCCTGCGCAGCCTGCAGTTCGGCGACTCGCTCAAGCAATTGCTCGAAGCCCTGCGCCAGCGCCAGGAAGACCTGGCCGTCCAGCATGGCCGCCGCGTGCCGCTGGCGATCAAGATCGCCCCGGATATGAGCGACGAGGAAACTGCCATGGTTGCCGCCGCGCTGATCGAGTCGGGCATGGATGCGGTGATCGCCACCAACACCACGCTGGGTCGCGAAGGCGTCGAGAACCTGCCGTTCGGCAACGAGGCGGGTGGCCTCTCCGGTGCGCCGGTGCGCGAGAAGAGCACCCACATCGTCAAGGTGCTGGCCGGTGAGCTGGGCGGGCGTCTGCCGATCATCGCCGCCGGCGGCATCACCGAAGGCATCCATGCGGCGGAGAAGATCGCGGCCGGTGCGAGCCTGGTGCAGATCTATTCGGGCTTCATCTACAAGGGCCCGGCGCTGATCCGCGAGGCGGTGGATGCCATCGCCGCGGCCAAGCGGGGCTGAAGAACAGCGGGGAATTAAAAAGGGCTCCTTATCGGAGCCCTTGGGCTTGCGCCCTTCCGCCCGGATGGGGCGGCTTGGGGAAGTCGGTGTGATTCGTAGATTCAGCCGTTTGCGTGCTGCATCTGGTTCAGACGTTGAATACCGGCGGTGCCGGTCAAACCATCCCAGTTGTCGCCACGGCCCTCACGCCAGCCATTGAGCCAGGATTGCCGGGCAGTGGGATGAGTAAACGGACAGAGGTCGCGAGATTTTCCAGTAATGCCGTGCTGATAACCGCGCAAAAAGGCTCTTTCCAACGGATCACGCTTAAGTCTTCTCATAGGGTGTTGCCCTCACTTGTTGACTGTTATGTCCCGTTGGCCCCCCTGGGAGGCCGGGCGGAAAATTCCGCCAATGGGGCGCATTGCCGGCGTGACACGCCCCGCCCGTCATCATTGCGATAACGGATTAAGCTGAGTTCTAACCAAAGCCCTTGGGGCTGTGAACAACCAATTTGTCATAAAGACTTAACTCTTATGGAATCAGGCCATAAGAATTTGCCCGGTTGGAAAGTGCCACCATCGCGTAACCCACCAGGGGCGCGGGGTTGTATCCGGTCAAGGGGAAAGTGTGTCTAATTGCGACTTTCTCTCATTCCGACGAGCGGGCCGGTAATGTGCGACTCGAGGTCGCAGATGGATTGAACTTCCGTCCCGGAAAATGAACACCGATTGCTGTTCGCGGAAAAACCAAACGCGCGGATGGCCGACGAGGCTCCCTGGTGGAGCTTCATTAAAAAGAGAGGGCTGCGGCCCGGGAAGATTGACATGGCGGAACACTACGAACTTTTCCTGACCTGCCCCAAGGGGCTTGATGGCCTGTTGCTGGACGAGGCCCAGGCGCTGGGCCTTGAGGAGGCGCGCGCCCAGGTGTCGGCGGTGCGCGGGCAGGGCGACCTGGAGACGGCCTATCGCCTGTGCCTGTGGTCGCGTCTGGCGAATAGGGTGTTGCTGGTGCTTTCTCGCTTTCCGGTGAACAACGCCGAAGAGCTGTACATGGGCGTGCGCGCCGTCCCCTGGAGCGACCACCTGGATGCCGGCGGCAGCCTTGCGGTGGAGTTCAGCGGCAAGGGTTCGGGCATCGACAACACCCACTTCGGCGCGCTGAAGGTGAAGGACGCCATCGTCGACAACCTGCGCGCCGAGTTCGGCAAGCGCCCGACGGTGGACAAGGTCAACCCGGACATCCGTGTGCACCTGCACCTGGATCGCGGCCAGGCCGTGCTGTCGCTGGACCTCTCCGGCCACAGCCTGCACCAGCGCGGCTACCGTCTGCAGCAGGGCGCCGCACCTTTGAAGGAAAACCTCGCCGCTGCCGTTCTGATCCGCGCCGGCTGGCCGAAGATCGCCGCTGAAGGTGGCGCGCTGTCCGACCCGATGTGCGGTGTCGGTACTTTCCTGATCGAGGCCGGCCTGATCGCTGCCGACATCGCGCCGAACCTCAAGCGCGAGCGCTGGGGCTTCAGCAACTGGCTGGGGCACGTCCCGGCGATCTGGAAGAAGCTGGTCGAGGAAGCCCAGCGCCGGGCGGACGTCGGCCTTTCGAAGACGCCGTTGTGGATTCGCGGCTACGAGGCCGACCCGCGCCTGATCCAGCCGGCGCGCAACAACATCGAACGTTCCGGACTGGCCGAATGGGTGAAGATCTACCAGGGCGAACTGGCCACCTTCGAGCCGCGTCCGGACAAGGGCCAGAAGGGCCTGATCATCTGCAACCCCCCCTACGGTGAGCGCCTGGGCGATGAAGCCAGCCTGCTGTACCTCTACCAGCACCTGGGTGAGCGCCTGCGCCAGAGTTGCCTGGGCTGGAGCGCCGGGGTGTTCACCGGTGCGCCGGAGCTGGGCAAGCGCATGGGTATCCGCAGTCACAAGCAATACGCCTTCTTCAACGGTGCCTTGCCGTGCAAGCTGATCATGCTCGACGTGGAGCCGCGCCAGTTCGTGACCGGCGATCGCGGTGAATCGGCGCCGGCCCAGGGGAGTGCGGTAATCGAGCAGGCGCGCCTGAGCGAAGGCGGGCAGATGTTCGCCAACCGCCTGCAGAAGAACCTCAAGGCGCTGGGCAAGTGGGCGCGCAAGGAAAAGATCGAGTGCTACCGCCTGTATGACGCGGACATGCCCGAATACGCCCTGGCCGTGGACCTGTACCGTGACTGGGCGCATGTGCAGGAGTACGCAGCGCCCAAGTCCATCGATCCGGCCAAGGCCCAGGCCCGTCTGCTCGATGCGCTGGCCGCGTTGCCGCAGGCCCTGGGGATTCCCACCGAGCGCATCGTGATCAAGCGTCGTGAGCGCCAGACCGGCAAGAAGCAGTACGAGCGGCAGAACGCCGAAGGCCGCTTCATGGAAGTGGAGGAGGGCGGCGCGAAGCTGCTGGTCAACCTCACCGACTACCTCGATACCGGCCTGTTCCTCGACCACCGTCCGATGCGCCTGCGCATCCAGCGCGAGGCCCGGGGCAAGCGCTTCCTCAACCTGTTCTGCTACACCGCCACGGCCACCGTGCATGCTGCCAGGGGTGATGCGCGCAGCACCACCAGCGTCGACCTGTCCAAGACCTATCTCGACTGGGCGCGGCGCAACCTGTCGCTCAACGGTTTCTCCGACAAGCAGCGCCTGGTGCAGAGCGACGTGATGGAGTGGCTGCGCGAGGATCGCGGCGAGTATGACCTGGTCTTCATCGATCCGCCGACCTTCTCCAACTCCAAGCGCATGGAGGGAGTGTTCGACGTGCAGCGCGACCATGTCGAGCTGATCGACCTGGCCATGGCGCGCCTGGCCAGAGGCGGGGTGCTGTACTTCTCCAACAACTTCCGCAAGTTCGAGCTGGACGAAGGGCTGGCGGCGCGTTATCAGGTCGAGGAAATCAGCGCCCAGACGCTGGACCAGGACTTCGCCCGCAACAGCAAGATCCACCGCGCCTGGCGCATAACCGTGCGCTGATGTCGGCCGGCGCACGGCCCTCCGAGGCCCTGCGCCGGGTGGCTTTTGGCAAAAAGCCATCATCTGCTATAAGAACTGAGTACCCTTTCCGCAGTCCTGACGCGGGAGTCCCCATGACTCAGTTGCCGGCCTTTGGGCAGTTGCCTGCCGCTCAGGGAATCGCTCGCCAAAAGAAGGTGTTGCGTGCGGCCGGCCTGGTACTCGCTGCGGGGCTATTGCTGACCGGACTGCTGGGTTGGAATGTCTGGCGCAACGCACGTACGGCGCTGGAGCAACAGTTCGCCCTGGCGGCCAACGAACGGGTCGATCGGGTGCGCGAACGGCTGGTATTGCAGCGCAGCGAGCTGGAGTCCATCCAGCGCTTCTTCGAGAACTCCAACGAGGTATCGCGCCAGGAGTTCGAGCATTTCGTCAGTCCCTTGCTGGGAGATGCCCTGGGGTATGCCTGGCTACCCAGGGTCGAGCATAACGCTCGTGCGGCGTTCGAAGAGCAGGTCCAGGCGTCCGGGTTGCTCGACTATCTGATCCATGACCTCGACTCGCAGAGCCATCCGGTGCCCGCGCAGGTCCGCGAACGCTACTTTCCCGTGCTCTACGGGGCATCCGAGTATCTGCAGGAATTGCCGCTTGGACTTGATCTGAGCTCCACCCTGCCGGGGCGCGAACTGACGCAGCGGGTGCTCACCGGAAGACAGTTGACCGCTTCGATGCCGGTGATCCTGCCTGGCGCCCCGGCGGAGGACGCGGCCGGCGTCCTGCTGGCCGCTCCCTTCTACCGGGGCAGTGTGATGACCAGTCCCGGGGAGGAGAGCCTGGGTGGTCTGCAGGGCATGCTGGTGGCCGCGATCAGCTACCGCCTGCTGATCGAGCAGGGCATGGATGTGGATAGCCTGGCGCAACTGGCGATTAGTTTGCGCGATAGCGCCGAGCAGGGGGCGGACTTGCCGATGTATCGCAGCGTGGTGCGGGCCGCACAGAATTCCGGGCTGGTGATGGAGCGGCACCTGGACTTTGCCGGGCGGGATTATCTCGTCCGTATCGAACCTTCCCGCGACTTTCTGCAACGCAATGAGGGGCATCCGCAGCTGTGGGTGCTGCTCGGCGGATTGCTGACCTCCTTGCTGCTGGCGGGCTATGTGCTGGCGCTCCTGGGGCAGCGCCAGAGGGCGCTGCAACTGGTGGAGGAGCGTACCGCCGAGCTGCGCGCGAATCAGTTGGAGCTGCAGGAGAACCAGGCACGCCTGCATTTCGCCATGGACAGTGCCGGCCATGGCGTCTGGGACTGGAATATCGACCTGGGCAAGGTGTTTTACTCCCACGCCTGGAAGGCCATGCTGGGATTCCGCGATGCAGAAGTTGGCGCGAGCCCCGACGAGTGCACGCGCCGGGTTCATCCGGATGATCAGGCCGCGCGCTGCGAGGCGCTGCAGCGGCACCTGCGTGGTGAGACGTCGCTGTACCAGAGTGAGCACCGCTTGCGCTGCAAGAGCGGGCGCTGGCTGTGGGTGCTGGACCGGGGTCAGGTCGTGGAACGGAGGAGTGACGGCTCTGCGCGCCGCATGATCGGTACGCAGACCGACATCAGCTCGCGCAAGGCGGTGGAGCTGGAGCTGGGGGAGGTCAACAGTCGCCTGCACGGGCTGCTCGATGCGGCAACCCAGGTGGCCATCGTATCCACCGACCTGCGAGGGTTCGTCCGCAGCTTCAACGTCGGTGCCGAGCGCCTGTTCGGCTACAGCGCGCGCGAAGTGCTGGGCCGGCCGGTGCCGGAGAGTATCTTCGTCAAGGAGGAGATCCGCCGCCGGGCACATGAGCTGTCTACTGTACTGGGGCGCGAGATCCGAGGGTTCGAAGTGGTCGGCGCGCTGGTCGGTGAAGGACACGAGGAGCATGAGTGGACTTGCATTCGTCGCGACGGCCAGAAATTGAAGATCAACCTGATCATCACCGGCGTACGGGATTCGTCGGGTGTGATGACCGGCTACCTGGGCATCGCCACGGACATTACCCGGCGCAAGGAAGCGGAGCTGGAGTTGCGGCGGCTCTCGGTGACCGATGCGCTGACCGGTGTGCACAACCGGCGGTACTTCAAGGAGCAACTGGAACTGAGCATGGCGCGCTGCTCGCGCAGCGGCGAGCCGCTGTCGCTGGTGATGTTCGACGTCGATCACTTCAAGAGCATCAATGACCGCTTCGGCCATGAGGCTGGCGACGTTGTCCTGGTCACGCTGTGCCAGCGAGTTGCCCTGCGCTTGCGCAAGACGGACGTGTTCTGCCGTCTGGGTGGAGAGGAACTGGTGGTGCTGTGTCCGGGCAGCTCGCTGGAGCAGGCCATGCAACTGGCCGAAGCGCTGTGGCAGGCGCTACGTAGCCAGCCCATGGAGGGGGTTGGCGTGGTGACCGCGAGCTTCGGGGTGGCCGGCTGGCGTATCGGCGAAACGGCCGATGACCTGATGTGCAAGGTGGACCGGGCGGTGTATCGGGCCAAACGGCAGGGGCGGGATCGCCTGGAGCGCGCTGACGACTGAAGGCCCCGGCGGGTGCCGGGGCCCACGGCCATCAGTCGCCGGCGCGCTTGGTGGTGCTGTAGAGGTCCAGCAGGACCTGGTCGAGGATGGACGACGCGCCCCACGGCCGGTTGCTGTTGAGGATCGCTACCACCACCCAGGAGCGTCCGTTGGCGTCGCGGCTGAAGCCGGCCAGGGCGCGCACGGTATTCAGGGTGCCGGTCTTGACGTGCGCCTCGCCGGCCATCGGGGTACCGCGCAGGCGTTTGCGCATGGTGCCGTCCTTCGCCACGATCGGCAGCGAGGAGATGTATTCGGCGGCGTACGGGCTGTGCCAGGCGGCTTGCAGCATCGCGGCCATCTCGCGGGCGCTGACGCGCTCGTCACGCGACAGGCCGGAGCCGTTCTCCATCACCAGGTGAGTGGCGGTGATGCCCTTGCGCGCCAGCCACTGGCGAATCACCCGCTGCGCGGCCTGGGCGTCATCGGCGTCGGCACCGTTACGGAAACGCGCGCCCAGGGAGAGGAACAGTTGGCGCGCCATGGTGTTGTTGCTGTACTTGTTGATGTCGCGGATGACTTCCACCACATCCGGCGAATCGGCGCGGGCGACCAGTTTGGCGCTCTTGGGCACGTTGCCTTCGCGGTCCTTGCCCATGATGGTGCCGCCCAGCTCCTGCCAGATGCCGCGCACCGCGCCGGCGGTGTAGCCCGGGTGATCGAGCAGCGACATGTAGGTCTGCGCGCTGCAGCCCAGGGGAATCTGGCCGGTTGCTACCAGCGAGGTGCCATCGAACTGGGTGACGGGATTGAAACGCAGCTTCGGCCAGGCCGGGCAGGGCGCTGCCTTGCTCACCTGGACCTGGTTGTCGATGCGCACGTTGGCCAGTGGCGGGTCCATCAGCACGCTGGCCTTGCCGCCGTCGGAACGTACGACCAGACGCACGCTCTTGAGGTTGACCAGCAGCGAGTCGGGGCCGACCAGGAACGGCTTGTTGTCGTCGCCGCCGTCGTCGTTGAACACCGGCAGTTGCGGGATGTTGAAGTAGCTGCGGTCCAGCACCAGGTCGCCGGTGACCTTGCTGACACCATTGGCGCGCAGGTCACGCATGAGCAGCCAGAGCTTCTCCATGTTCAGCTTGGGATCGCCGCCGCCCTTGAGGTAAAGGTTGCCGTTGAGCACGCCGTCCTTGAGCTGGCCGTCGGTGTAGAACTCGGTCTGCCACTGGTAGGTAGGGCCGAGCATCTCCAGGGCGGCGTAGGTGGTGAACAGCTTCATGGTCGACGCCGGGTTCACCGATACGTCGGCATTGAAATAGGTGGCGTTGCCGGGGCCTTCGAGGGGAATCATCACCAGCGACAGCGCGTCGTTGGTCAGTTTGCTGGCCTTCAGGGCCTTTTCGACGCGGTCGGGCAGGGTGGTGTTGATCTGGGCCAGGGCCGGCAGGGCGAAGGGTAGCAATGTGGCGAGGGCGATAACACGCAGCGATTTGAACATAGGAAAGGTGACATCCCAGTGGTCGGGCATTGACATGAAAAAATGAAAAGATGAAACGCAACAATACGAATAAGCGCTCCTTGTTCCCCCGGAGCTGCGGACATTATGCCGCAAGCCGCTGCGTGTTGCGCTGGGCAACACATGCCAGTTGTCATGGGCGAGAGCGGTGGAGCTGTTAAAGTTGTGGATGGCCTGTCCGGATCGCGCCGGACAGTTGGAATGATCACGATGAGGTCGAATCGTCGCCTCGTCCGCCGGAGATTGTCAGATGGCCACCAACCGTTCGCGTCGTTTGCGCAAGAAGTTGTGTGTCGATGAATTCCAGGTTTTGCTAATTAGCAATAAATAGTAGATATGTTGTCAAAATCTCCCTGCTGTCCTGAATCCCTCTCTCCCAGCAAATGTCTGCCTGACTTTCGCTCATTGGATCAGTAGGGGACCTGGTTTCCGAGGGCTTTGCGTCGCAGCGATTCGCACTTTCGGCGCAAAGTGAGGGTGCTCAGTAGGTTGGGGATTGAGCGATTCTGTAGCCACTCGCTGCATTGTGGGTTCGCCGCATGCGAAAGCGGCAGTGATGGCGTGACTGCTGGCCTACTCGCTTAATCGTGCAAAAATTCGAATGAAATCGCTCTAAAGCAGACTTGAGAGTGGCTAGGTAGAGCCATTCATGATCGAAAGGAAATGAGGATTTCGTCTGCGCGACGTTGCTGCTCAAAACGCCTCAGTCTGCGCTACGGTGGAAGACTGGTTTCTTTGTAGACGCAAATGCGGCAGTGGACCGTTTAGAACGGCAGTGTGGTCGCGACTGCGCATGCTCATACCCAAGCTGACGCCGATTGCGTAATTGCATCGCACTTGACCACCCAATTGCATTGCCGCCGACCAGTCAATTGCATTCGTGCTGACCACCGTTTGCATCCGACCTGACCAGTACACGCCGAGGAGGCGGCCGGCAGAGAACGGCCAAGAGCGGACAATTAGATGCGTCTACGAATCCAGGTGCGATTCAAGGAGAAGGTGTTGGTCTCCGCCATGACGAGGGGGGAGAAAGAGGTGGTTGAAATGAGCGGAGGCGCTCGATCACCATCCGGCGGTTGGTCTGGCGAATGCAGCATCAGTTGTACCAGCGACTGCTGCGCGGCCATAGCTCGATGTGGTCGTTGCTGGAATTCGACCCTGGATCGAGCCAAGGACGCTCGGCATTGGGCTGCCCCAAAGCGCTTCCTAGATGGCTCTTTAATACTATAAGCTCGGGCTCCACGCTCAAACGCTAAGCAGGGATATCTATGGAACAGAAAGCTATCTGCCGCCCCCTCACATACGAGGAGTCACACCAACTGCTCCAGTTGGATGAGGAAATGCAAGCGGCAATGGACAAGGTGACTCAGCTTGAGTTCTCCATGCTGGGACGCAAGCTGATGGAGGAGCGAGGCTGGACTCAGGAATATTGCGAAGAGGTGGAAGGCCTGTATCGCAAGTTTCTGGCGCTCAACGTGCGCTATCCGGGTAAGAAGATCTGCCCGTCGGGCCCCGTAGACGACTTTTGGCATGCTCACATCCTCGATACGCATGCCTATTTTGCTGACTGCCAGTCCTTGTTCGGTCAGTACCTTCATCATTACCCTTACTTTGGTATGCGTGGGAAGGAAGACCGGGCAAACCTTGAAGCTGCCTTCGAGGAATCTCTAAACCTTTTCGTACTGCATTTTGGTGTGGACCCTACCGCTGGTGATACCGAGGCTCGGAGCTGTCGCCCACAGCGGTGCCCTTGAGTGTCGGAGGTCATCCGCACCCACTTCTTCGACTATGAGGAAGACTCCCGTCTGGAAGAGCGCAACATCCATTTCTGGCGTGCGCTCGCCGGCCATGTCCAGGCTGATCGCTCCCTCTTGCCCGGTGGTGTAGTGCTCGATATTGGCTGCCACCGAGGCGGCCTTCTCGAGTTACTGCATGAGCGTTTCAGACCCGCGAAGCTCATAGGCTTGGAGCCACTCGTGAGTGCCCGGCGAGTGGCTGGACAGCGCATGTCCAGGTTTACATCGCAAACCCTGTTGTTTGGTGCAGAGGGCTGGTCAAGTATTCCAAATGCGGAAGTCGACCTTGTTGTGGGGCATGAGGTCCTGCAATACATCAGTGATTTATCGCAGCTAATGACTGGTATCCGACGCTGCCTCACGCCTGGCGGCTTCGCGTACCTCGCTCTCGGGTGTCACACGGAAAATCCTCTCTGGGCCACCTGGAGGCACGAACTGGAAGAGCTTGGGCACCGTGTCTACGATCACTCTCCTCTTGAAATAATGGCTGCGGGAGCGCGTGCAGGACTGGCTCCGTCGGTTCGTCCTCTGAGAGACACCGGTTGGGCGTACCACGATCCCACTGCCTCGGAGTCATTTTCCTACCCATCCGTCGAAGCGCTGCTAGAGCATCAATTCCGCCATAAGTTGCTTTTCCGTTTCGAGTGCCGTGTATGACGGGCCCTGAATTGATGTTGCCGCCCAGCGTGAGCGAGGCTCTGCTGGGGATTGCCGAACGAAACACACTCGAATCACTCGAAGCACGTGCGCTTGACACTACGCAGCGACGTGCCCTCGCCGAAGGGCTTTCATCCTTCCAATGGCGGGCATTTCTGGACGAGCTTTCGCGCGTCTGGAGTGCCTTTGATCATGCTGTTGTGCGTAGCTGCCCTGCTTTGAATGACGAGCGCGCAGCACTGCTTCTTGCTCTGTCATTGGATTCTGAGTTCAAGCCATATCGCGGATGCAAGATCGTTAAGCACTTTAAGATGTCCCCCTGGACCACCGAGCTGTCTCAAAGCCTGCGCGACGGACACTTCCACACGGATCTGAACACTGCCCAAGAACCTCCGCGCGTTACCTTGATCCATTGTCGTGTGCCTGACCCGACTCAGGGCTATGGCGTTCTGCGTGTTGCCAGGCTTTGTGATTTGCTTGCGGAGCTCCGTCAGCAGGGCGCCGAAGAAACTCTCAGACTCCTTCTCTCCGATACCGTCGATATGGTCGATGATCGTGCGCAAGGATCTTGGTCGGGAGTTATGGCGAGCGAGTCGGCTATCCGTTTTCATCCCGAAACCTTAAGAGCCGCGCAACGCAGAGGGGCTCGATTCAGCGAGCCCCTCGAGGAGCAGCTCAATGCAATACATAAGGCAGCACTGATAGTTTCTCAGCCAATCGAGCTTGGGATGGGAGATGCGTTGTTGGTATCGAATACCCGCGCGCTTCACTACCGCGGGGAATGCACAGTTCAGTATCTGGAGTTTCCTCGGCACTTCCAGGCCAGGCAGATACACGTGCTTCACTTACTTCATGAGCCCTTATGGCCCGAATCAAACCCGAGACAATCGACGTAGTAGGTGCCAATGCCAACAATCTGCGAGATCTCGACATCAGCTTCCCGATCGGCGAAGTGTCGATGGTCGTTGGTGTCTCCGGATCGGGAAAGACGTCCCTACTCCTAGATACCCTCGCGCGTGAGGGGGGGATGCGTCTGAAGTCCTTCTTGGGAATCAGCCAGGACCATCTTTCTCCGCCCGACAGCGACGCCTTCGTGGGCCGAATGCCGCCCACCCTCCATATTGGTCAACGGGCCTTCCGGGGTTCTTCACGAACGACGGTTGGTACGTCGAGTAACCTCCTTCCCCTGCTCCGACGCATGTTCATAAAGTGGTCGAGCCCTGTTTCTGAGTGTGGCGGTTTCCCCGTCCTCCCCCCTAGTGTCGATAGTTATGCCTCCTGGCTACTCCAGCATCAGCATGGCGTGCTTACCGTGTGGGCAATCCCGATGTCCTTTGAGCCCGGGAACGGCTTAATAATGGCGGATCGCCTTCGTAGCTTGGGCTTCTCCAGCGTTGTCGTGCGCAGCGAGACCGACTCCCTCAAGGTTTGGGAGAAAGGTCGTATCCTCAAGCTGAATCAGTTCAAACCACTTGCCGAGCGGACACGGCATATCGTCGAGACCGAAGTCGGAAGCGTGGACCTCCGCAAAGTTGGTGCTGCAGCGCAACTCCAACAGTTGATGTCGCTCGCCTTCGACGCTGGTCGTGGGCGGGTATTGATCGAGTCCTCCCAGGTAGTAGTGCTGGACTCCCGGTACCATTGGGTGACACCAGAGGACCCCAATCTCTATCGGTCCGCGAGCGAGCATCTCTTGTCGTTCAATGCTCCAGAGCATGAAGCCAGTGGTGCATGCTCTGTATGTCGTGGGCTTGGCGAAACTACGGTCTTGAACATAGAGGCTCTAGTAACTCGCCCCGACCTATCTCTGCACCAGGGTGCTCTCTCGCTCTGGACGGAAAAGAACTACAAGTACGTCAACATTCAGCATGAAACGATCGAAGGGCTTCGAGGCCTCAATGGCTTTAACCCTGACCTCCCATGGTCGAAGCTCGATGAGCATGCGCACAACCTGATCATTGAGGGGGCTGGCGAGCAGCTGATCGTTGATCGCGATCTTGCGAGTGGGCGAAAAACTAGTGCACCGCGTCATTTCAATGGCTTCCGGTCCGCCATCATTGAGCGAGTGAACAAGCGTGGTGCGACATCTGAGCGACTAGCCAATCTTGTTAGCAACGGCCCGTGCCCGAACTGCCGTGGTAGCCGTTGGTCCGATCAGGCACGAGCTTTACACCTTGGTGGATACTCGATCGATCAACTTCTGGCTCTGTCATTCGATGAGCTGATTTTGCTCTGTGCTCCAGGGGCTGAATTCTCCAAGGCTCTTCCTGCGGAAGCCGCGCCATATCTCAAGCAGCTTCGGCGGTTAGTGAAGAGTTTCGTTGGGGCAGGCCTCGGCCACCTAACTGGTGCTCGTGGGATGCTTGAGATCAGCGAAGGAGAGTCACGTCGGCTGCGTTTGGCCGCAGCATTGGATGGCCATCATTCAGGCCTTTGCCTGTTGCTAGACGAGCCGGCGCGTGGCTTACATGACGAAGACGTCGAGCGCTTGTCCAGGACGCTGGCGGAGCTACGTGGAATCCACAGCCTCATCATCAATGATCACCGACGGCGGTTAGCAACAGCCGCTGGCTTTTTCGTAGAGATCGGACCTGGCGCAGGCCCCAATGGTGGACGTGCCATTTACTCGGGAAAGGTCCCGGAGTCTTGGTGGCAAGATAGTGCTGCGCTGACGCGGGTGCCAGTCATCGTCCAAGAACAGTCCCCAAGGCTTCAACTCAACGACGTTCAGATCCACAACCTGTCGGGTGTCGACGTTGCTATTCCGTTGGGGCACCTGGTGAGTGTGGTGGGCGTTTCTGGGTCCGGGAAATCGAGTTTCGTGCTTGGAGCGCTAGTGCCGGCACTTGCAGCTGCTTTCGAAACCTCACATGACACCCTAGAAGTGGATGTTCGTAACGGGCGCTGGGCATCGCTATCGGGTGCCAAAATCCTGAATGGGTTCGTGGCATTGGGGCAGCGAACGCCGACACCGAATAGGCGAAGTACTGTCTCCACATTCCTGGGCCTCGCCGAACAGCTGCGAAACCATTTTGCCAAGCTGTCGACAGCCATCCTCTCTGGGATCGAGGCTAGCGACTTTGGGCTTAACGCAGGACAAGGGCGCTGCGATCAGTGCCTAGGGATTGGGGAAGTAGAAGAGGCAGGTCACTGGAGCGTTTGCTCAAGCTGTGCAGGAAGTCGCTTCAGTTCCACAGTGTTGACTGTTCTGGACGAAGGATCTGACATCGCTCAGATACTTGATCGCTCGATCACCAGCCTTTGCTCCACACCATTTCCAGCGTTCAACAACAAGCTATCGCTTTTACAAACCATAGATGAGTTGGGGGTCGGGCACCTTTCGCTAGGCCGTCGGCTGGACACCCTCAGCGGTGGGGAATTGCAGCGATTGCGGATTGCCAGAGAGCTGAGTGAACGCTCATCGGAGCGGCTGCTGTTCATTCTTGATGAGCCCGCGGCTGGTTTGCATCGGGATGACGTCGCGCGCCTGCTCAAGATGCTTGATCACATGGTTCACAGCGGCCACACCGTCCTACTTGTCGAGCACAATCTTGAGCTAGTAGCAGCGACCGATTGGGTCATTGAGTTTGGCCCAGGCAGCGGCCCACTGGGCGGTCAATTAATTGCTGAAGGCCCCCCGCAGTACATACGTCAGTTAGATACCCCGAGCGGTCGCATGCTCCGAGCCGCATCAAAACCAGTTGAGCTAGCAAGCCAGTCGGTGTGTGCTGAATCCAGCGAGGTCCCCAGCCTCGATGAGGTCACCAGTGCGCTTCGCTGGTTGAGAGGACTGCTTGGGCACGATGTGCCTCCGTTGGAGAAGGAGTTCGAGCAAGATGGGGGGCAGCCTGCAGTAGTCATTAACGCGCGAGCCATGGGTAACCAGCGCTTGCTTGAGTACGGAGGACTCGATCATGAGCTAGCACTGCTTATGCTCGAGTGCGTGCCTGCAAGCGGCTCCGATTTCGCTGCCATGCTTGATGCCTGGGAGGCTGCTCCAGACGCCGAGTTGAGCATATTCCCACTGACTCAAGCGCTTTACGTATGGGGCTCTCGAATTCCATCTAGCGTTATCAATGAGCAACGAAAGCAGCTACAAAAACAGGGGCTGAGATGGATAGAACATGCGGATCTATCTCGCACCCGCGCCTGCGCAGGCCCTATCGCCGGCAGCGCGAACGATCGCAGCGCACGGACTCGTCTATTTGATCAGGCGCGCCTGCTCGGCGGCGGCTATGTTGAGCTCGTCGTGGGGGAGGAAGTGCTGGCGGTTTACACTGAGCGTGCGATAGATCTAGAGCGTTACCTGGTTGGTCCTCGAGCAGCATCTGCCTACGACTTTGATCGGAGCACCGTGCGAGGACAATGCCCGTGCTGCATGGGGCGCGGACAGGTGATCAGCTATGACCAAAGCTTGTTGATCAACATTGGACAATGGACGGTAGAGCAAAGCCGTTTCCTGCAACCGGACGCCTTGAACATCCTCAAGGGTGTTCACCGCAACGTGCTCGTGCCTTTCTTTAAACGCATAACGAAAGAGAATATATGGTTGCCCGACCGCCCCATTGGGCAACTCACTGACTTTGAGCGCAACATTCTGCTGCATGGTTTCTGGGGAAACTCTGGACACGGCGCATTTCTACGAACGCCAGCTAGCAACCCGAAAGAAGTCGCAAGCTGGTTACGTTGGGACGGGTTGTTTGCGTACGTGCGTGACAATCTATCGCGCGGCTCGCAAGCATGGAGCAAAGACGTGCTGGCCTCGCAGCAGATGATCCGTTGCCCTATGTGTGATGGGGGGGGATTGCGTCAGCATGCTTGGTTGTTCGAATTTGCAGGTCGTAGCTACGCCGATTGGCTAAACGTAGGGACCGTATCTGAGCTTTGTCAGGCACTGCAGCATTTAGTCCCTCCCAATGAGCGCAGTAAACGTAGACAGGCACGCCTAATCGAGACGCTCTTCCCGCTCAATGACGAGCGATTTAGCTCCATTAAATTATGCGATCTGGCAGTTAATGGACCCTATGCGATCCTAGGCGCTTCGGTTGCGCGTGCCTTCACCAGTATGCCGGTGCTCACAGAGGAGAGCCTATGAGTGACGATCGAATCTACAAGCTCTACGGTGAGTTCGGTGATCGATACGATATGCATACCCCGCCGCACCACTATGCGCATGACCACAGCTTCGTAATTGAGTGGGCTCGAAGTCTAGGGGGGCAAGGCCGGATTCTCGACCTTGGCTGTGGGACTGGTATATTGCTGGAAAAGGCTTTAGCGGCTGGCTTGGAGCCTGTCGGCATTGATTCGGCGCCTAGGATGCTGGAGCTTGCACAAGCGCGCGTCGGCAATGAACGGGCACGGCTTATCCCCATGCAGGAACTCGAACTCAATCAGTTATTTGATTGTGTCGCATCACTTTCTTGGTCGCTCAACTACAGCCAAGACGTTGCCGAATTGCGCGACGTTCTTCGCCGCTGCCATGGACTATTACGCCCGGGTGGCGGTTTGATCCTGCAAGTCGCCCATGCCCCAAACGCTCCCACGCAGAAGCAGACGCTCAATATCGATAGAGAACCAGGTCCCGGCGGGGCAGACGATATCGTATTGAGCTACTGCTTCTGGTCAGAGGGGCCTGAAACGATGATCGCTGACTATAAATTTGAGTGTATTTCCACGGGTGAGCAGTTTGAAGAGCGTCATGAGCTCCGCGTGGCGAATGTGGGAGTAGTCACCTCTGTGTTGAGTGAGCTCGGGTTCATTGACATCGCTATCACTGACAGTTGGCGTGGAGACCCATTCAGCAGTTCTATCAGCCCCTTCGTTGTAGGCCGACGGAGCTATTGAAGATCAACCAGGTGCCAGGCATGGTATTCGCCATCGCTATTATGAGTGGCGCGGGCTTCATGGGGTGGTCTGTCCCGGAACCGGTGGACAGGTAGTTAAGAGCTACTGCTCGTATTTCGCCGCTCAAACTCCATCGGACTGAGATAGCCCAACGTCGAGTGGCGACGGCGGTGATTGTAAAAGCGGATGTAGTCGAACAGGTCGGCTTTCGCCTCCTGGTAGCTGGCATAGCGCGTCAGGTATACCCGTTCGGCCTTCAGCGAACGAAAGAAGCTCTCCATCGCGGCGTTGTCCCAGCAGTTCCCCGGACGTGAATGGCTGGGCACGATGCGATGTCGCCGCAGCAAGGCTTGGTAGTCGTACGCGCAGTATTGGCTGCCACGATCCGAGTGCAGCAGTACCTCTTCCTGCGGCTGTCGGCGTGCCACGGCCATCTCCAGTGCGGCGTGTACCAGGGCCTGCTGCATGCGGTGGTGCATCGCCCAACCGACGACGGCGCGTGAATAGAGATCGAGCACGACGGCCAAGTACAACCAGCCTTGGGCTGTCCGCACGTAGGTCATGTCCGAGACCCAATGCCGGTTGGCGCGATCCGAGGCGAACTGGCGATCCAGATGATTCGGGGCAATCGGCAGAGCATGACGACTGCTGGAAACCAGCCGCCAGCGCTTGCGCGAGCGAACGCGCAGTCCGGCTTCGCGCATCAGGCGAGCGACCCGGTGCCGACCACACGCATGCCCCATGGCCGTCAACTCGGCCTTGATGCGGCGATGGCCATAGATCCCGTTCACCTCGTGGTGGATGGTGCGGATCTCCTTGCTCAGACGCCGATTCGCCATCTCTCTCGCCGAAGGTGGTCGCTGCTGCCAGGCATAGAAGCCGCTGCGGGATACTCGCAGCAGCCGGCACATCGGCGCTACGGGATAGCGACCGGCCAACGCCTCGATGGCGCGGAACTTCACTTCGTGGGCTGCGAGAAGATGGCGAGCGCCTTTTTTAAAACATCGCGCTCCATGGTGACCTGAGCCAGTTGCTGGCGTAGACGACGCAGCTCCGAGCTCTCGCCCCGCTGCTTGCCGTTGCCCGGAAAGGCATCGTCTCCTTGCTGCTCGTATTGGCGCTTCCATTTGCCCAACAGGCTTTCAGCGATGCCGAGCATCTCGGCTACATGACGAAGCGGCGTACCGGCAAGCACCTGGTCTACCGCCTCGCGTTTGAAGGATTCGGGAAAACGTCGTCTGGTCTGGGTCATGAACACTCCTTGCGGTGGACATTATCCACCTTAAGTCAGTGTCCACTCTGCCCGGGACAGACCAGTAGAGACCCCACCGTTTTACAACCAGGTATGTTTGAACAATCCGAGCAGGCGCTGATCTTCCTTAGCGCGTACGGATTTCGGCTCGGCCAGCCAGGCGTAGTAACCGCTGGGATGCACCTTGAGGGGCTGGCAGAGACGTCGAACCGGGTACTCCACCGACAGCTTGCTGATGAAGGCGTACTTCAGCCGGACTCTGTGGCGAAGTACGCGGCGGCCTTTTTTAGGATGTCTCGCTCTTCGGTCACCCGCTTGAGTTCAACGCGCAGACGACGCAGTTCGGCTTGCTGATCGTCTTCTTGCTGCCGTTGTTCCTGGGGCTTGCTATAGCACTTGATCCAGGCTTCAGGCTATGCGCCGACATGCCTGGCCTTCCCGCCCTCGGCTACGGAAAGGCAGCGCTCGGTCACTTGCTTGACCGCTTCGATTTTGAATTCTTCGGGCTAACGCTGGTTGCTCATGGCACCTCCTAAGGGTCCTCATTATGAGGCTTGGAGGTGTCTACGAAACTAGGGGCGATTCCCCACGGCGTCACTCGACGCTAGGCTGTATCCGTCCGATGGAGGTCAAGCGGCGATCTTCGAGTAATCGCCCTCTACTATCTGTCCAATAATTCCGGGATAGACCATCTAGCGCTTTTAGAGCTTCCTGGTCCGTTTGGCGATCGGCGACAATTTGTAGGTGCAGGACTTGAGAGAATTGCGTGAGCAGAAAGCAGCGCCTTTGGACACACGAGGCGTGAGGAGGAAATGCTGGTACTCAGCTCAAATGGACGGAACACCCTGTGGTCGCTATATAACTGTGTTAACCATGAGAATGTTCACTGGGCCGTCTACTGCTACGTAGGCATGTGGCTGCTCTGAATCGAACAAAATACTGTCGCCTGCACCGAGCGTCACAGGGTCGTAATATGCGCTGAGCAGCTGTAGCTTACCCGAAACTACAAAGATGAACTCTTGTCCTGGATGCTGCCTCAACCCTCCGACTTCGTCGATGTTCGATGCTGTGACTGTCACGTTCCAGTACAAATTATGATCTTCTTTGAAGTCTGAACACAGGCTCTCAAGGTGCATGCCTGGCGTGTTCTGAGCGGCGCCGGAGTGCTTCCTCGTAATGGTTCGGCGCCCCGTCGCTTGGGGTTTGCCTGTGGAAAGAAATTTAGATGCGGGTACCTGCAGGATATCTGCGATCTTGAGGGCGACCGAAACTGTGAGCTTGGCTTTTCCGGTTTCAACCTTGGACAGCTGTGAAGCCGAAACGCCAAGCTCGCGGGCCAGCGACCTGAGGCTGATCCCCTTCAAAGTGCGCTGATTTCTGATTTCATTCTCAATAGACACGTTGAGGTGTTTCCTTTTGATGTGTTAAGCGAAAGGTATTGGTACCTTACGTATGGCCTTATAGCACAGTGTGTCTATTTTGAACACGTCGTTGTCTTTTTTTGACGATTTTTGCCTTTTTGGCTCTACCGGTGAGCCTCGGGGGGCATTCGCCCGCAGTAAGAGCTAGTGTCTCCTAGGCTGCAAAAATGCCTGATTTGATTTCGGCGCTCTTGTCAGGCGGTTCACTGCGGCGCCTCGTGCAGCGGGTGACCTAGAGTGTCAATGTGTTTCTTTTCGAGGATTAACGATCTCTCGCTGCAATAGTAGGGCGGTGGGTCTTAATTTTTTGAAGGGAAAACCCCGGCAGGAGGCGCCGGGGTTTTTGATTGCTCAGTATTTGAGCATCAGACCACCGTCGACGATAAGGTCGGTACCGGTGATGTAGGAGGCTGCGTCGGAGAGCAGGAACATGGCGGCATTTGCCATGTCGTCAGCAGCGCCTACACGCCCAATTGGAACGTAGTTACCGGCATTCTTGACCTTGTCCGCGGTATCCCAGCGTGCCTGCATGGGGGTTTGGGTGATACCGGGATAAATGGTGTTGGAGCGGATACCTTCAGCGGCGAGCTGCATCGCGATCGACTTTGAGATCGCGGGGATGCCAGCTTTCGATGCCGCATAGGCGTCCTGCGGCGCGGTGTCACCACGCAGGCACTGGACGGTGGAGAAGTGCACCATCGAGCCGCCACCCGATTTCCGCATGTAGGGGACTGCTGCGCGAATGGTGTGGACCAGGGATTTCAGGTCGATATCCATGACCTGATCCCAAACGTCAAGGTCGATGTCGAGCAACGACACGTCCTTACCGAACCAGAGTACACCGGCAATGTTGGCCAGGTAGTCGATACGACCAAACTTGGTGAAGGCGGCACCCACCGCTTCGTTTACGAAGCGCACGTCAGTCAGGTCCCCCTGTGCGTAGATGACCTTGTCGCTTGCTTCCAGCTCTGCCGGCTTTCCCTTCACGTCGATCGCTAGCACGGACGCACCGGCTTCGAGCATTTTCAGGGAAAGCGCCAGGCCCATGCCGCCGCCGGCACCGGTGATGACGGCTACGCGACCAGTGAAGTCATATTTGATCATGTGAACTCCCGCTTGCTTGTTGTTTTGAACTTATGCACCTGAAGTAGTGCGTGCTGTCTCTTTGGGCTCTATGTATCCAAAAAGGAAACATGTGTATTTATATGGTACGATTTGTCTCGTGTCAACACGGGTGGGTTCCTTGAGATTTCCTTGGGTGGCTTCGATCAGGAATCGCAGTCGATGCCTGCAAGCAGCTGAGATGCAGGACCAGTAGCAACGCAGTCTCTGCGTCTCCTTGTGATAGAGGGCGCTTCAGTTCCATGGGCGTTTCTGGTGCGTAAGGCCGTCGCTTAGGGGGGCGCGAACCCCGAAATGCGCCATCTCTTTGTAGTGGAAGGGAGTGAACAGATCGTTCGCTGATCTAGACGAATTTCCTTGGTGGGGCGCTTAAACCGCTGCATCAGGGGGGGCTGATGATCTGGGAGGCTTAGATCAGGCATCAGCAAAGCTGGCGCTTGATGAAGGGGATGCGTGAGATGCCATGAAGAGACACCTCGCCACCGGGTTAGGTACGGGCCATCGCGTGAGGTCCGGTGAGCGGTCTGCGAATGTTTCGCAGATGCGAATATGCACAGGGCGCAGAGGAGGCTCATACCCACCGCCACCGAAGGCCGATTCATGTTGTTTCCGCTAGTGACGGAGACTCCGACCTTCATGCCTTCCTGGGTGCGGTCGCCTTCCAGTCCAATTGTGATTTCTTTTTGGAAACCGTGTTGCCTTTTTGGAAAATAGGGATTTAAATGGAAACGTTGGTTAGGGTTCGATCAACCTACCTCACAAGCTAGGTCTGACCAACAGAATGCAGAAAAATACAAACGACAAATGGGAGCGCCCCACAAATGCCAAGGCCAGTTGTTGCCATGCCCGCCTGCATTCGTGAGTTGGAGAATACGGCTTGGCACTGCGCGCAAACTCAATATGTTCGCGCAGTGACCAATGTCGCCAACCTCATGACCCTCATCGTTCCTGCGCTCGCAGAGGGCAATGATGCCGATGCACTGCTCGATAGAGTCGACGGGCTCATCGTGAGCGGGTCGGCAACAAATGTTCATCCGTCGCTCTATGGCGAAGCGGCAGAAGAGATTGACGGACCGTTTGATCGGGCACGCGATGCAACCAGCATCCCTCTTATCCGCGCTGCCATCGAGCGCGGGATGCCGCTGCTTGCAATTTGCCGGGGCATACAAGAACTGAACGTCGCGCTAGGCGGGACGCTCGGTAGAGACATTCACGAAAATTTGGGCATTTTCGACCATAGACCGCCGGAAGGTTCTCGCGACGAGCGATTCGCCATTCGCCACTCGATCTCCATCGAGGAGGGCAGCTGCATCGCAGGAGTGCTAGGCGCCAATAAAGCGATGGTCAATTCGCTGCACCGTCAGGCAATTGAGCGCCTGGCTCCCGGCCTTATCGTCGAGGCTAGAGCCGAAGATGGCACGATTGAGGCCGTTTCAGTCAGAGGGGCACGTGGCTTTGCCTTGGGCGTCCAGTGGCACCCCGAATATTGGGCAGAAACTGACGGCTCCTCGCAGAAGCTGCTCGAGGCATTCGGAGATGCAGTGCGTCGCTATCAGGAATCAAAAGCTGACTGACGCTTTTGCTGTCGTGCAGATAACGCGCCCCAATCGCCAAAGCAACACAAGGCTCAACCTCATCCACATGCTTCAGGAATAAGAACAATGCGCGCCGCCGTCTATGAGTCATTCAAGGGCAACATTACCGTTCAAACCGTGCCGGATCCGGAAGTTTATGAATTCGGCGCTGTCATTGAGGTCAAGGCGAGCGGCGTCTGCCGAAGCGATTGGCACGGTTGGGTTGGACACGACACTGACATCGTGCTTCCGCATGTTCCCGGCCATGAGTTCGCGGGAGTTGTCGCGGCCGTTGGACGGGGCGTAACGAAGTGGAAAGTGGGTGATCGCGTCACCATGCCCTTCATGGGCGTTTGCGGATCATGCGGGGAGTGCTCGTCGGGTAACGAGCAAATGTGCGATCACCAGTTCCAGCCTGGCTTTAAACACTGGGGCTCGTTTGCGCAATATGTTGCTATCGATATGGCAGATCGTAATCTGGTGGCGTTGCCGGAGGCCGTCGCCTTCACAACAGCCGCTGGGCTGGGCTGCCGCTTCGCCACTTCCTTCCGCGCCATGGCCTTCCAAGCACGGATCGAGCCTGGCCAGTGGGTCGCCGTGCACGGCTGCGGCGGGGTTGGCCTATCGGCGATCATGATTGCTGAGGCGTTGGGCGCCAACACAATTGCGATCGACATTGCGGATGACAAGCTGGAGTTGGCTCGAGCGCTCGGCGCCGCCCGGACAATCAACGCCAGGCAGGTCGACAATGTACCAAGTGCAATTGCTGACTTGACCGGCGGCGGCGCACATGTGTCGGTCGATGCGCTGGGTAGCGTTGTGACTTGCAGAAACTCTATTGAAAGTCTTGCGAAGAGAGGGAAGCATCTTCAGATCGGTCTGCTGGCCGGCGATCAGGCGTTGCCGGCCATTCCCATGGGGCGCGTCGTGCTCAAAGAGCTCCAGCTCCTGGGAAGCTATGGCCTGCAGCCACACAAATACGGTGACATGCTGGCCATGATCGAGGCCGGTAAGTTGAAGCCGGAAAAATTGATTGGGCGGACCATTACTCTGGAAGAAGCAGCGGCTGTTTTGCCGAGGATGGATAGCTTCCAAGAGCGAGGGGTTGCGATCATTGATCGCTTTTAAAGCCGCTTAGTGCATAACGCGATTGGCTATTCACGTTGTGGGGACTTCCCCTATGCACGAACCGGAGCAGGGAAGGACCAAATGAATTCGGTTTCCGATCGTGCCTACTTATCGATTAGCCACAGAGCTGATCAAGTAAGGGGCAGGCGGTTGCGGTAGGTGTCAATCTGGATTGGAGCGCCGATCAGCTTGTGCCGGTTTTCCATAGCGCGATGGGTCGCTAATGGTAAACAGACTCAGTATATCGTTTGCTGATCTGCGGTATGGTCGTTCAATTTTAATGCGTACTCAATAAACTATGACAGCACTGATCTCCTCCTCTAATTATCCACTTCCGGTCGTTCACCACGCTCGCGGAGTTTTCATCTATGACGAATTCGGCAAAGGCTACATAGATGGATCAGGCGGGGCAATGACGGTCTCGATCGGCCATGGTGTGCCGGAAGTTCTGGCAGCCATGAATCGCCAGGCGAAGCAAGTTTGTTTCACCTATCGGACACATTTTACAAGCGCCGCCGCAGAAGAGTTGGCGGCGGAAATAGTCGCGCTGGCGCCTGGCGATTTGAACAAGGTCTTCTTCGTTAATAGCGGATCCGAAGCCACTGAGCTCTCCATGCGAACTGCCATTCAGTACTGGCGGGAGCGGGGCGAACCTACGAAGACAAAAATTCTGGGCCGAGCCATAAGCTATCACGGCATGACGATGGGCTCGTTATCAATGTCAGGGCACGCTGCACGCCGCGGGGACTACTCCAATCTGCTCCATCAATTTGCCGTTGCGCCACCGCCATACGCCTATCGCTTCGAGGTACCAGATGATGGCTCGTTTGGTGCCTCGGTCTGGGAGAGGGTCATTCAGGAGCAGGGTGCGGACACAATTGCAGCCGTGATCGTAGAGCCCGTTGTAGGCGCAGCTGGGGGCGCATTGACGCCACCGATTGGATACCTCAGAAAGCTACGTGAAATTTGCGATCGGCACAGTATCTTGCTCATCGCTGACGAAGTGATCACAGGTATGGGGCGTACAGGCAAGTGGTTCGGGTGCGAGCACGATGGGATTGTTCCTGACATCATCGCAACCGGGAAGGGCATGAGCTCCGGCTACACGCCAATGGGTGGAGTGATAATTCGCGACGGCATTGTGGACGTGTTAGGTGAGAGGGTTAAGCTGTTCGGACACACTTTCAGCGCCAATCCGCTGAGTGCCGCGACTTGCTTGGCTGTGATCCGATACATGAAGGAGCGAGCGATCCTTGACAATGTTGCAGCACGGTCAGTCCAGCTTGAATCTGGGTTGAAGGAGCTTTCGGATAGTTATCCTTGGATGGCCGACGTACGCGGTCGCGGCCTTCTTTGGGGCTTTGAGTTCGTCAAGGACACTGCTACGAAGGAGCCGATTGATGCGGCTCGGCAACCGAACATGCGCTTCACGCAGCACTGCTTCGACGCGGGTCTTATTGTTTACCCGGCCGGCATCGCGCCGCTCAATAACTCGGCACTCCTCGCTCCGCCCCTTGTCATCTCGGCCCGCGAAACTGAAGAACTGCTGTACCGCTTGGAAATCGGTCTGAAGAGATTTGGTAAAGAAATGGGCCTCCCAGTATAGGGTGATCCACCGCCGGTAACGCTCAGGGAAGGCATCGTTGCGGAGATCTTCCATGCGCCGCATTGCTTATTGTGCATCGTCAAGGATGGCTTCTACCGATTGCGCGGCGTCAGAAAATCCGTTGCCGTCAGACATGGCCAAAATGCGCAAGCTGCTCGCGCAGAATCGAGTGGACTCGTTCTTGGGCATTTGAGGTCGTCAGTGAGCTCGATGTCAGTGTCGTAGGCGTTCAGCTAGCGGACTTTGCTTCAGTTAGGAGCTAGCGCCATTGGTGGGATCACCTTCCGCCAGTATTTCCCGCAGCCGTGTCCGCTCCCTTTCCCCCGGGCAGCGCACCGGTTTTTTGCGCTTCCAGCACGACCACACCATACGAGACGCTATTGTCCAAGGAAGCCACAAATCACCGATTCAGGAGAGCACATGCCGTCAGTGCAAAAACAGTTCGAAGATTTTCACAGCGCCATCTGTTTCGACGAGAACGATGAGAAGGCAACCCTTCGCGAGAAGCGGAATACCATCGTTAAGGCGCTATGTGAGAAGCTTGGGAACGATGTGCCTGCATTTGCTAACTTCAATCAAGGCAGTTACTCCATGCACACCGGTGTGGTGCCGCTGGATGGCAACTTCGATATTGACGTTGGCCTTATCTTCGACTGCACAACGGATAAGTACCCAGACCCTGTGACACTGAAGAAGAAAGTGCGCGATGCGGTGAACTCAAACTTCCGCACCGTGGCCATCCGCCGGCCGTGTGTGACTGTGAACTACTTGAGCGGTGGCGAAATTGCATACCACGTCGACTTGGCCATCTACACCAAGGGCGATGACGGCAAGCTCTATTTAGCCAAGGGCAAAGAGAATTCTGCCGAAGAACACCGCTTTTGGGAGGTGTCCGACCCGAAGGAGCTGACCAAACTTGTCTGCGGTGCGTTCGAGGACCCCAACAAGTTGGCCCAGTACCGCCGCTGCATCCGCTACCTTAAACGCTGGCGGCATGTTCAGCTCCAAGGCACTGGCGCACCGCTTAGTATCGCCCTCACCGTGGCTGCACTTTACTGGTTTAAGCCAAACTTTGGCACGTCCGGAAAGCCGGTCGACTTGCTGGCGATGCTGGATTGGGTCAATGCGATTCTCGGCCAATTCACCTTCGAATTTATCCACGACGATGGCCCGCATCAGCGCCTGAAGGTCCTCTTGCCAGTTGAGCCATATTCCGACCTGATGGCCATGCGAACCGCCACTCAGATGAAGAATTTCAAGGAGAAACTCGAAGCGCTGCGCGATGCCCTGCAAAAGGCTTACGCCGAGGATCTGCCAGAAGACGCCTGCAAACTATTGAAAAAGCAGTTCGGCGACGACTTCAAGGTACCCGAGAAATCCGACACGGCCAGGACGGTTTCGGCCGCAGTAATCAGCACCGGCAACTCCGCATGACGGATTCCGCCGTCGAGGCGACTGCCCCCACGAAGGTCGATGCCGCGTTCGAGGCTGTCATGACTGTTTGTGGCTTGCGTGGCATTGCGGTTGTTCGCCTAGACGGCCCTACACCGAATTGTCTGGGGGTTGAACTCACAGGCAATTCGCGCACTTGGCCTGTATTCGTCGATTGCAACGAGGAGAGGTTGCGCCTGCCTATGGTTTGGACTCGGCCCCCGGAGGAGCCGCTGGCCCACGTCAGCTATAACGGCATGGTGTGCATCGACGACGGCCAGGGACTCTCACTCGACCCTAGCCGTCACGCCGATATCGTTGCGTACACAGTCCTCAAAGCTTATGACCTGCTCGAAAACTCTGCCGCGGATGCAGCCACGGGCCACATGGAGTTCTTCAACGAGCTCGAGGGGTACTGGCTGAACCTGCCGAACTCACTGCGCTCTCGCGCCTACTTCGAGGTCGACGGCAACTCGCGTATGGTCAAGGGGTTCGTGAATTCGAAGCATGGCAAGCCGAAGTGGTACTTCGTGGAGCGAGACGCTGAGCTTCCCTGGGAAGTCCACAGCAACAAGCTCGCGGGGCAGAGAGCCTTGTACGTTCACATCGACGCGCTGGCATTGCCGCCTGCGCGACCGGATGTGCTGACGACCACGTTCATCGAGGATGTTCATCAGAGCTTGTCGCCCGACCAACTGAAGCTATGGAGCGAGTTGTTTGGTCCGTCCAAGAACTCACCCAAACAGCTGGCCCTGCTGGTGTCGGTGCCTCGCCAAGCCGGAGGTCGCTCGCTGGTTGGCGTTGCCTTTGGTGCGCACCGCGGGGTAGTTGACAAGAAGTGGCCGGTCACCCCGTTGACCATGCGCCGCCATACTCCTCGCTATATGCGCGAGCGTGGCGGCGCGTCTCTAGACCTAATCGAGAAACATGTGGTCGTGCTGGGGGCGGGGGCTATCGGCGGTGTCGTAGTCGATACTCTGGCAGCAGCAGGAGTGGGCAAGATCACGGTGGTAGACCACGATGAGTATTCGGAAGACAACGTCTTTCGGCACATTCTAGAGCCCCTGTACGTCGACATTGGCAAGCCGACTGGGCTCCGACTAGCGCTGGAGCGACGTTACCCCGGCCTAAACATCACTCCGGTTTGCGCTACAGCCCAAGAGTGGCTCAAAACTGCTGATATCAGCAAATATGACGGTGTCGTGATTGCCTTCGGAGCGCCGTCCATTGAGCGCTCGTTCTCGCGCGTCCTCAAGGACAAGCAGTTTGACTTACCTATTGTCTTTACTTGGCTGGAAGCCCTAGACCTGGGTGGGCACTCGGTGCTGATGTGGACTAAGGGTGAAGGGTGTCTCGACTGCGCCTATCGCGACGATGAGGGCCAACGATGCTTGGCGTCGCGCACGTCCTTTCTGGAACCAGACCAGCCCGTCACCCGGAGTCTCACAGGCTGTGCCGGCGCATTCGTCCCGTTCGGCCCCATCCAGGCCAGGCGCACGGGGTTGCTGGCGGCTGAACATGTCATTTCAGCGATGACTACGGTGGCCGCTGGCAGCCAGGAACGGGCCCCTTCCTATCGGTTCTGGGTAGGAGAAGGTCGGGCGGCTAACCAGCATGGTCTACGCACAACGCCTTGGTTCATGGCAGCACGAACAACTCTCCCCGAAGATGCAACGCGGCAAGTGTTCGGTCGCGCGTGCCGCCACTGCCGTGTATCTGTGGAGTCGACATGAGGTTGGTTTATCGTGTCACGCCGACTCAGCGGCTCATCATCGTCGAACACGCATTGCGGCAGATGCAAGCGTTCGCACAGCACCGCTGGTGGCACTGCGAGGCCGGAGGCGTCCTACTAGGTCGCCACCTACTGGACTCACGTGATGTGGTTGTCGACGAGGTGTCCACGCCCCAAGGCAGCGATCGGCGCAGCAGGTTCAGTTTCTTTCGATCGTCAACTCACGAGTACATCGCGCACCAGCGTTGGCTAGATAAGGGGCACACGTCCGCCTACCTCGGGCTGTGGCACACACACCCTGAACTCGACCCGACACCCAGTAGTATCGACCGGCGAGACTGGCAGCAGGCCGTGTCCGGAGACACATTTGAAGGCGATCGTCTGTTTTTCCCCATCATTGGCACACGCAGAATCCGCATTTGGACACTGAGTCGCCGAGGTACGTTTCGAGAGCTGAAACTGGAGAAGAAAATTGGCAACGAAGAATACAAGGACGTCGACTAAGGTGACGGCAAACGCGCCTGCTCAAACGAAAGAAACTCGAACTCAGGATCGCGCTCGCATTCCCGTCGATGTGCGGCGTGACCTCTGGGTAGCGGCTGCGGGTCGCTGCGAATTCCGAGGCTGCTGCAAGCCTGTGGGGCGCGACTTCTTGACCAAGGAAAGAGCCTTCACGGGAGAGCATGCGCACATCATTGCGGACAGTCCTGGAGGTGCTCGGGGCGTCAAAGGCGAGTCGGAGCGCTTAGCCAAAGACGTCAACAACCTAATGCTAGCTTGCTATGATTGCCACTCTCGTATCGACCGGCACGGGAGGCAAAACAGGTTTACCGCGCCGCAGCTCCAAGCCATGAAGCGTGAACATGAAGCTCGTATTCAACGCATCTACTCCGCCACGGGGGTAGTGGAGAGCTTGCCACTGCTGATGACGTTCCCCATTGGGCCACATGTGCCCAACATTGACGTGGAGCAGATTCACTTTGCGATGCTGGAGAACAGCGACTACAAGCTGTTTCCCCAGGGCAGCCATATCCACATCAACCGTAGCGACTTCGACTTCCAAGACAACGACCCGAACTTCTGGCCTCGTGCGCAGAAAGCGCTGACCGACCACTACGACCGGCGCATTCAGCCCGAGCTCGTCGAACGTAACGGTAATGCGCACTTAACCATTGCCGGCTTTGCGCCGATACCGATGCTGATGAAGCTCGGCGCATTGATTGGCGACAAGAACCGAGCCAATGTCATGGACCTTCCCAATGATGGCTGGCTATGGGACAAGCGCGATACATGCCCTGAACCCAGCTACACCTACGACGTCCCCAAAATACTGCCACGCGAGGTGTCGGTGGTCGTCAGTATTTCGGGGCAGGTCACACCTCCTGTCGGCCGTGAGGTCATTGAGTTTCGCGCTGCATTGCCAAACCGCGGCATCATCCGCAAGGAGTCGCACCTGCAGCACTTCCGCCGTGAGTTCGATGGCTTCCTTCAGCGACTGACAGGAGCAGGAGCTCGTGTGGTGCACGTCTACCCCGCGACACCGTTATCAGCGAGTATTGAGATAGGTCGGATGTTGCTGCCTAAAACGTTCGAGGAAATTCATGTGTGGGAATGGCAGGCCCCCGAATGGAAGCAAGCATTACAGTTAAAGTAGGTAAACCAGTGATATGACTGCTACCCGAACCGTGGCTTGCTCGTCTCTTACTTGAGATTGAGCGGTTGACGCAGCAGCTCGCATCGGGGCTGTGGCTCTTAGAGAGGAAGTTCGCTACTCGTGACCAAGTGCACACGTATTGCGGAGCTGACTGATGCCTTGGTGGCTGCTCTGGTGGATTAATTCCGAGAATGTATCCTTAGTATCCAATGCTTTTTGGACTAAGAATTGGAGTTCGAGTAATGTATCTCCAAGAGTGCGCATGAGCCTCCCCGCTCTCTAAATCCTGATGAGGTCCGCGTAGCACCTACTGCGGTCAGTTCGTAAAGGGCAAAAAACAGGGCGACCAGGCAGCGGTTGGTCTCTTTTCCGGATGCTTAACAATACGTCTAAGCCCCCGCTAATGCGGGGTTTTGCGTATTGGTTCACTTTAACCCGCGCTGTTCATTTTGGAGTTGCTCAGAACTCAATCGAGGTTATGAGCAATATGCAGGACAAGCTTCAAGGGCTCGGCGCTCGCCGCAATGCTAAACAGGATGTCGCGCTTGCTGCGAGGTAGTTGCTTGGCGCAGCGTTTCGCAGTGGCTTTGATAGCACTGTCGGTGCCATGGATTTTGGCTGCAAGCAGAAGCGCAAGGACAGCGTCCTGAAGGTTCATTTTGAAACGAGCTCCGCATGGGGAACGGCACGATTCTGTGTCAGTCGAAAATGCTTAGTGTGACGCACACTAGCCAATTCCCCAAGCAACGTCGCGGTTGTCTTTTTTCCAGATACGTTGGCCACTGCCACGAGGTTTTTAATGAGAACAGACGAAGATCTGGAGCGCCAGATGCGTGAGGCCCTAGGTGTTCAGCCCAGAAAGGCGAAAAAGTCAGTCGAAGCTAGCAATCCGATGCGAGGGTATCTAATTGTCTTAAGCGTCCGCCGTCAGGATGGGCTCGCATTTCGGTATGAGTTTCGGTCGCGGTCACTGAGCAGAACCGAGGCAATCCTTGAAGCGGAGAAAAGCGCCCGAGCCGATGGTTACAGGCCTTGGGTGTTGTTGGATGTCGTCGATGCATAGCGATGCGAATAGGGTGAAGTCCCGCCCACTACGCGCTGTTGTTGAGTTTTTCGTTTATTTCGAATAAAAGGGCGGGCGCGGCAGAGCACCGCCTGCCGATATCGACGGAGATATCCATGCCTAAATCTGCGGCTATACCTGCAGCATTGCCTACCGAGACGGAGGTTGCTGCGGCTGCTGACGCGCTTCGTGCTCTAGAGCCTTTGCTCTCGGCAGAGAATGTCTTGGACATGCAGCTGGTTTCCCTTACGGGGGGGCATCGACCTATATCAGTACCAACTCTGGCTCTGCGCCTGCTTGCAGATGTGATGAATGAGATCGCATCTGGCAACGCGGTTAAGGTTGTTCCTATTCATGCCCAATTGACGACCCAGGAAGCGGCGGACCTGCTCAATGTTTCCAGGCCGCATCTGGTGAAGCTATTGGAGGCGGGCGTCATCCCACATACCAGGGCTGGGCGCCACCGACGAGTGAAACTCGCGGATCTGATTGCCTTCAAGCAGGCTCGTGAGAAGTCCAGTCAAGCTGCTATGGACCAGTTGGCAGCAGAGGCGCAGACGTTGGGGCTGGGATACTGATGACCCGTTTACCTGGGGGCTAGTGGCAGTGACGACTGATGTCGACCCGCTTCATTTCTGTCGGGCTGAGCTCGCTGGCCAAATGGTCTTCATTCTTGAGCATCGTCTTCAGCCTGCCTTGAGAATCTTCGCTCCAGAGCAGAAGGGCAAAACGACTTTCCTTCAGCAGGATTTCATTCCCCTCGCAAGACAGCACGGCTTCCTGGTGGCTGAGGCGGACTTGCTGACCGACCCGGATAGTCCCGAGCGGGCTATCGCTACAGCTCTCCAAGAGGCTGTTCACGATGAGCAGAGCCGGAGGCCACATCTGGTGCTCTTACGAGGCTTGGGCCTCATAGTGAGAAGGGCTAAAGCGATCTTGAGTGCTTGTCGTGGCCGGTCGCCATTCGCGTCGGGCGAAAGCTGCGACATCAAGGCGTTGCTTGAGCAGTTCCGTCAGGCCGGAAAGGGCAGAGCTTTGCTCGTCATTGAGGCTGCTGAACACCTGACAACCCGGTCCGCATTCGAGAGGTTCACGGCTAAATTTAGAGCGCTCCTGCAGGCTCCGGTAAGTGGAGTGCAAGTCGTATTCACCGGAGCATCACAGCGAGGCCAGGCTTACCTGTTTCGACGCCACGATGCACCTTTCTACCAGTACGGGTTTGAAATGGATTTCCCAAGCCTTGGGATGGAATTTGCCTGCCACTTGGGAGATAGGTTCGAGGAGACCACCGGGAAAGAGTGGGATGTCGACTTAGCCTACCGTCTCTTTGTGATGCATGGAGAAATGCCAGGGTTCCTGAGATCTCTATACGCAATTTCGCTCTCTAGGGACATCGGAGTGGAGGAGGCTGCTGACATCGTACTGGCAGTTCATCCAAATTCATAGTGAATGTGAAGGGACGTTACGGAGTGTTTCTAAAAGTGGGTCTCAGCATTGATTTCTTGCTAAGCCGTTCCACTGCTATGCACCAAGAATATTCAACGAGGACTATCGGAAAGGAGTGTGAGGCAAAAAAACGGAGATAGCTAAAAATAACTTCAGCAAGGGTGGGTGTCAGATCCGAGCTTTCTCTGGAAGTTGGCGTTTATATCATTGATATTTCGATGAGGGATGGATTTTCGCGTGAGCTGTATGTCGATAGATTAATAAATTCAGAAGGGAAATTGGCAGCGTTTAACTGTCTCGCATGAAATGGTACTTTTCTCAGGTGTGATGAAGTACCTAGGGGAGAAAGTCTTGGATTTATCTATAGGTATTGGTGGGGTTGTAAAGAAGGTTTTTGGTGGATTAATTGAGTTCATGGATAAAATACTTTTTTACAAAGCCTACAGTCTTTCAACGCTGTACAGTGGCTACAGAGAAATTTTCGTCTGGAAACCCAGTGAGCTAGGAGGCGAGCTTGAGTTCAGGGTGCTATGGCGACGCTACTACTATAAAAGAAAACTAGTTAGCCCAATGATATGGGTGAAGGCCCGAAAGGGTCATGCCTTTGAAAAGGTTGTTTTGTTAGTAAAAGGCGAAGCTGAGAAAATCGAGTATCAAGATCTGGTTACCTTGTTTGATCTTTCAGAAAAGCCTGTGCAGACGGCATTGGGAAGCTTGCCTTTTCGAGATATACGATTTGATGGTAGGTTTGTTGAGACTCCTTATCGCGGAATTAAAATTCAGCTTCTAGAAGGTTTGCGCGCTGATGGTTCCAGCATTGACTGCTCCTATGGACATACCAGGTATGTGACTCCCTCTGATCGCTTAGAGGTGCACTTAGGAAGAGAAAAAGGCGACATTGAACGATGGGGTGAGATCTTCAATCTCGAATTTATTGAGATGCAGATTCGCGCCGAGCAGGATAGGTTGATTGGGGGGAGGTATGGGCGCAGCAAGTTTTCCTATAGATCTAGGGAGATGATCTTTCAGTATCGATTCTTGGTTAAACTTGTTTTTTGGCTGAAAAATATTGTTTTTGCTAGACAAATTGAGAAGGCTCTGGAAGTTTATTTTTCTCGACAGAAAGCCCTTGATGAGGTGGAAGACAAAGCAGCGGAGGCGATAGATGAGTGAGCTTCCCGTGGATTAGGAGTGTGGTCCACCCCTATCGCCAGCCGCCCCACTGTGGAACCATGGCGCAGACCATAACCCCCACGCCTCGGGCGGGCCCGTATTGTGCACCAGGGGGGCTGGTGCGTGATCGTCCTTCTACGCCGCCACAGGCGCTCCCGAACGAAGGCGGCATATGTCCAAGCCTCTTGCGTAGCGGCCGAAAGCGCTCGGAGGGGTAGTTCCCAATGAAGTGCGGCAGGGCAGGTCGCTCTCTATGGGGCAATTGCCTTGGACAGTGTGTGATTCTGACTGGAGGCAGCGCGGCCACCGCCCCCAAGCAGTTCTCATCCGCGGCGAATCTTACTCCCTAGAAAATAATGGGCGTGATTTCCAGCTCGTGGCCGGGTTCCCACCATTCGGGGAACACCTCGTCGAGCACATCGTGCTCACGTTGGTCTTGAGTCCACTCCTTGGCAAGGCTGAACACAGTCTCCATTCTCTCCAGTTTGTCAGCATCATCGGACATCTGCAGACCTCAGCTCTCGGTGTGTCGGACGACGTCGGCGACTTGGTCATGCCACTCGGCATGGAAGGGTATGGAAGGCCACTGCGGGGGGCTCCTCGAGGTCCGTGACAGCGCTCGGTGGGGCATTATCACAGTCGTACTTATTGCTGGTAACGCTGGGTTTAGCGACTTTTTGCACCATTGTGCAGCCCCCGGGCGCGCTGTACAGGTAGTTGAGATGGTTGCCTGGGGTAGGCTGGACACAAAGATTGACACTGTAGGTCGAGACGGCGCTGCTCAGATTCTCAGCTCGCTAAAGCTCATGAGCGCGCTGTTTCAGTCCAGAATTGGGTTTCTGAAAACCTGCCTTTTCTTCACCCCCTTCTTGTTGATGATAGATTCATCTCCCCAAACGTATCGCTTGCCGCCCTGCACCTGATACGTAAACGTGAGTCCCCTCGAGGTCTCATAGCGGTCGAGAGTATCCAGGGGCTCCATTAGCCATCTGCCTGCCTGATTCATGTGATTAGGGGTAACTAGCAGAATCATCCCGACTCTAATCTGTTCTCCTTGTTCGGCAAGCAATGACTCCAGAAGATCCTCGTCGGTCAGCATAAGCATTGGCCGTCTCGTGAACCCGTCCTTGTCCGACTGATCCACTTCTTCTGCCGCAACGTAAAACCATGGGCGATGGATGCTGTGCTCTACAAATCGCCAGCAAGGCGTCTCACCGAACAGCCCAAAGTTCTCGATTTCAGCCTGGAGGGGGGTAAGGAACATAAAAAAACTCCAAAAATACTATATATAGTATAGAGCAATTCGGTCCCAAGCGGCTTTATCGTTCCTTTTGCGAGCATTAAAAATGCAATCGGAACTGAAGCGAGCTCTAGGGGCGGCTATTCGAGCCTATAGGCTCCAACGACAAATTCCCCAGGAAAGCCTTGGCCCCAGCCAGTCCTACATCAGCAACCTGGAGAACGGTAGATGGAGTGCCACACTGGAGAAAGTCGATCGCATGGCCGGCGCACTAGGAGTCCACCCAGTGAGCATCATCCTTGCTGGATATCTCGCCCTTGAAGAGAACTTTGACACCGACGCCATTCTGGCTCGAATTCGGGAAGAGCTGCGGGAGATCGGACGCTAGTTGGCGTAGTGTCCACATCCCTATAGGCTTTGGGTACAGAGGCCCTTGAGTACGACTTGCTCCTTGCACCCCATCACTGCTCTTGGCACACCTGCTTCTGGCAGTTGATCGGAGAAGGGGCGGGCGCCAAGCTTAACGAGGGCGGGGGAAAGCCCTTAGTCGGGCTCGTAATGGCGCGACTATTGTTTCCGGCTGCAATGAGATTCTCGACGACGATCTCGACCCGCCAAACATCCGAGCGAAGCGTGAGTACAAGTGCATCCTTGACGAGGTTGATTGCCGGCTCGTCTGTCTGGGTGACTTCAAGGATGAAGCTGTTGAAGTTCACACTGCGGAGGCGGGCGAAGGTCAAACGGGCCGTTGTGGCGCAGCCCTGGCTGGGGCGACTACGACCTCGGTTTGTGGCGCCCATTAGTCCCCCGGGCTAGAAATGGGAAGTGATTGAGTGCTTCGAGCTTGGCGAGGTGAACATCACGGTCGAGAAGCTATACCGTATTGCCAGCGTGCTGGCGCGCGAGCCAACCACTCTTCTGCCTACAACGACAGAGCTGTAGACCAGCTAATCGATGCTGGAGCCTGATGTTGCGGCAGTCTTAATGTCACGATCCATGGCCGCTGTGAGGGCCTCCTCGCGTTCAATGTACTCTTCCTTATTGATTTTTCCGGTCTTGAAAGCCTGAAGAAGATGCTTTCTCCGACGTTCGTAGAGTTCATAGCGCCGAGCGATTTCAACGTTGTGGATGACTTGTTCGAATTTGGACTTAACCCTAAAAGCGGCGTCGACATAGTCGAGCAAGCTTTCCAACGTTGCATGGCCGCTCATGGACATCGCTCGCTCTGCCAACATCTTATTGGTCATCAGAGTTTGTCTAAATGAGTCGGGGCTGAGCGCCTGTGTTTCAGCAATAAGGTTGGCGACAATGTTGGTACAAAATGCATGTCTAAAAAGGTGCGCACAAGCTTGTTCCTCTATGCCTGTTGCGCGTCGAATTAATGAAAACTCGGTCGTCAGGGTGTCTATTCCTAAGGGACGTCCGCCTCTCTCAGTAACGAAAAGGAAACCATGATCTGGAGTGCCCCTAAATCGTTTCATGATTTCGCGGCGGTCGACTCGAATGTATCTCAATAGATCCTCAATCAGTGGAGAACTCAGCGGTAGGTCGCGCGTCAAGCCAATCCCGCCTCGCTTTAGCGTGGTGATGGGGATTGTTGGATTTTTCAACTTGCTAGCAGTCAGTGCCTGAGAGACAGTAATAAGCTGAATTTCGCTCCGTCGAGCACCGAGCTCCTCGAACAAAGAAATCATCAAGTGCCGACGATTGCATAGAAATTCTGAGTTGGAAATCTCATCAACCGCCTCACGCAATTTTGTGATAGTCGCCTGACCAATAGGCTTGCGAGTCTTTTTAGCGCTGGCAGTCCTGAAAGATCTGTGGTGAACACTGGATCGTTTGAAGGATTTTCCGTTCCGGTAAAAAATCGAGTCAACCATTTGGATGGAAATGGTTCCGCCAATGCCGACGAAGTTATTTATTCGGTTAATTTCGCCAACGTGTGATAGGAAGCTCAAGCATCTTCTGCCAATGCTGGTAATTGTGCGCTCGTTTCTCTTAAGTTGTCTAGTATTGTTGGGGGTGGACTCCGTGCGGAGCCCATCAATAAACTCACAGAAATCGTCGTCAGAAAGAGCGATGAAGTTTAGTTTGTTGTAGTAGCAGAATCTGATCAAATGACTAATCTGACCCGCATACTCTCCAAACGTGCCACCTTTGCTACCTAACCTTGACGGCCCGTTCCCTCCTCGGCCGGACTGCATACGGATTTTGATCATGTAAGAATTTGCTTGCAGACAGGGAGAGCCATCCGGCCATTTCATGAAGGGCATGTTGCTGCCGTCAAGCGTTTGGATCGTGTCATATGTTAAATAGTCGTAGAGTCTTAGCTTCGGGATGGGGGTAAACAGCTGAGACGATTCAGGATACCTAACGAATCTTTTTTTCATTTGGCACCAGTTGCAAATGTTTTCTCATGGACGAAATAGCCATATCGTCGAAGGGCGGCGGATTCAAGCTTAATATATTGATCATTCGATTGATTGCGTCGTTAATTCTTTTTTGTCGCAGCCCGGTGTTGGCAGTGTCGGATATCGTGATCAGATCCCTTCGGTTAACCTCTAATGCCTGTATCAGTACCATGTTAACTGCATGGAGTGTAGCGACGGAGGCCTTAAGTTCCTCAATCTGATCTTTCATCGCGGAACGGGCTGTCTTCTTTGGAGCGATCAACTCTTCACTAAGTTTTTTCATCGCCATCTGTGCTTGTAATCGCAGTCTGTTGAAGCGCTGAAAGTTTGTATCAGAGTGATTGTCGGAGAGTCTCTTTTTGAGGGTGTTAAGGCTTATCGGTCGTATCGCGATCTGTTTGTTCAATATGAAGAGGTCAAGGTTTAGTGCGCAGATGCCCCCTTGGCTCTTTAGTGCGTTCAGAATCTGTGCGTTGTTGATATAATTTCCAGGGGAGCGCTCTATATCTTCAAGTAATTCAAGTATATTTATTATGGAGTTATTTATAAGCTGATGCTTGGGTGAAGTGCTCATTTTATTCTCGGGTGACAATGAATAGAATTTTCATCGATTTGCCGCTTTCGTCGTTAAAGAATTGCGGTTCAATCCGGGCTTTTCCTTCTTCAAGAATAGCTGAAAGGTAATCTTCTATTTTTTGCTCGTCGACCAAGGAGAATTTAGTAGTGCCGAACTCCGCGAATAGTAGTTCCTGCAGATTCTGGTAATTTTCCAACCGTTCGTGTTTGGCGAGGTCAGCGAAATAGCGGGCAGCCGCTCCCCTGAGATATTTGGACTCCAGGCACTCGGTTAGGTAGTGCCAAACGTGTTCGAGATCGCGGTGGCCAAGCATCCAGCGAAGGGTATCTAACTCGCCGAAGCTGTTGGTATAGAAGAACATAATCGCGAAAAAACGGCGCAACTGGTGTTGGCGTACGTAGTAACGCTCCCCGTCAGCAGTGACATCGCTTTCGAAGTAATCACAGGCGAAATTCAGATTGCGGTTATAGACGTGCCGCGAACAGTCCTGCAATCCTCTGTACCCTAGGGAGCATGGAGTTGCGAACAGGCTGGTCAGGTCGTCAATTACATGAAGTCGCTTGAGTATCTTTTGAAAGCGGCGCAGTTCCTCAATCATTTCGACAGCAATGGCGTCGATGGGCCTAGACTCGCGCTGCCGAATCCCTAATGCGTTACGTGTGGATTTGGCTAGATTGAAGACGAGCCATGATTTGCTTTTGTCCAAGCATCTCGCGGCGTCCAGTGTGATCAATTCGTCAATGCGCCGAGCCATGATCATCCCGACGACTAATTGAACGCTGCCAATATAGACGTTCACCAACTCAAGCAACCCATGGTTGGCGCGCAGGTGTTGGTAGTATTGCTCCCGGCTACCTTTTCGAGGCGATATTGTTTTCACTCTTAGATGACTGGAAAGTCCTAACTTTTTGACGCCAAAGCTGACAAGCTCCGGCCCGATGATCCTCAAAAAGTCCGCTTCGGGTAGTCGGATGATTGTGAGATTCTGACTGCGGCAATACGCTGCTACCCTGATGAAGCCGTTTAGGATATTCCTCCCATGTTTGACATGGAACTCCATACTGCAACGGAATAACCTCAACAGGTTGCCCGATGGCACGCTTCTGTACCTCGACGACTCGTTGAGCGTCGGAGTGTACTCTGTGAGGGTGTTGGCATCTGCGGGGGCGGGTAGCCCTAAGGTATTGAGTGCTGCGCTATTCACGAGCGCGTAGCGAAAGTCAAAGTACGCGGTTTTCGTAAGGTTCTCGGATTCACCTGTGGTAACTCTGACCCCAGGGTACTCGCGCTTGTAGTTAATTTCGCGTGGATAGAAACTTAGAACTTCCAGCGCTGACTTCGCTGTTTTCCGTCCGAAAATCGTGTCCGGGTAAACTTTTTCAGAAAGCACTTTTGTATTTACTTTGAAGCCATGGTGGCTGTTCCCGTAATACACCTTGGCCTTCATGAGAGCGGCACGAATCCTTGGGATCTCAGTCACGGTGATAGCGAGCGTAAGACTCTCGCATTCCTCATCATTGACCTCCAGCATACTTGGATATTTGGCAAGGATTTCTTCAGCCTCGCTGTCACTGAGATTGCTCAACTGAGTGTTACAGAAAGTGGATGCACGTTTATGCCATGCATAAACGGATTCTTCAAATCTTGGGGAAGAGGCCAGATTGTTGAGTATTTTTTTTAAATCATCAGAGCTCAAGGCGCCAAGGCCAAACTGGATTAGGTCAAGACTTTGAGCGTGGATCAGCAGGTAGTCAATTAGTTTTAAAATGTGTATCAGGCGCGTGTTATGGGAATGTGGGGCGAGCGTCGCAAACTCTTCGTTGACTCCAATTGTGGAGATTATTAGTAGGTGCTTCAGCGACCGGAGTAGTGTGTCATTCTGATCATCAGTCAATAGGCTGCCATCCCACAGAGGAACTTCCCAATCAAGTTCGTATGGATTTTTATGGTTGATCTGAACTGCCCAGCGGTTCTCATGGAAGTCACTGTGCAGCCAAGGTGCGGAGGTATGAGGCGCTAGATTTGTGATCCCGAAATCATCGAGGAACTCGTATCCAGTTATAGATTTACTTCCAGTGCCCGGGGACATAGATCAATGACTCCATTTTTTTTGCGTCGATCAGTTTTATCGCAGCATTCAGATGTTTTTTAAGCAGACGGCTATAGCCGCTCGTGATTTCTGCCTTAATTTTGTCTGCAAAAGACGCCCAATATTCTGCTTTACCGCATACGCGAGCCCGATCGGTGGAGGCCGTGACGGCTGCTTCGAGCGAGAGCAGAGAAGCCAGGAACGGCACGCCGATAGAGAGCACAGCTTCACTGATCTCGGTGATTGCCCACTGTTCTGTGCGTTCAGGATCGGAAGCTTGGGATGGGATTTCTTTGATTCGGTGGCTATCCAAAAAGCTATCCAGTTCATCCATAGTGTTGAATCGGGTCACCCGAAGGAGGTGAGGACTATCCTTCATGGCTTCACAGATGAGTGCCTTCTGAAAGATTCGGATCCACCGAGCTTTGATAAATGCCATTAGTGCGTCCGGGAGGTAGTGGCTGAGCAGGTCTGGGTAGTAGTGTGTATGACCAAGGGCCTTAGACATGGCCTCACTACTTTTTGTCTGAATAAAAACCTCAACTGCTCTGGAGGCTCGGATATTCGTTAATCGAACCCGTTTGATGAGTTCGAATAACTCGTTAGACGGCAGGTCGCTGTGGGGTCTAAATTGCGCGATCAATTTCTCGCGAAGGTTGTCGACATGATTAAGGGTGGTGTTGTTCCAGACGGTTACACTGGCCTGCCGAAAATGGGTGATATTTTGGCCTGATGTGATAAATAGGTAACGATAACTGTCATTCCCTTGAGCGCGAAGCTTTCTCCGTCCAACGCTGGTGATCTCGATGATGTCCTTCACTATTTCGAATGATGTGTCATTGAGTTCAATGACCTGCTCTCGCTCACTTGGTTTTTTGCGGTTTTTGTATCCAGTGAGCAGACGCCTCTCCTCATCAAACCCCGACAATTGACCTTGCTGGTTGTAAAGCTCGAAGTTCTTTATAAAGCTCGTCGTTATTTCAGGATGCTCCAGCACTAACAAGCACTGCAGAGGGAACAGCTGTCCTGCCATGGGGAGTCCGTAAATATTGGCAAGGTCTAGAGACTTGCAAGGTTCGCCGGTTACTCGACTGTAGACTTTGCAAAGGAAACTTGATGGCACCTTGGTGTCGGCGGCTTCAAGTGTCGCGCAGACGTCAGCCAGGGTGTACCGATTCGCGGCACGTTTACCTGTGTACTCGATGATCGGCTTACCTTTCTGAGCCAGCGACACGCGATGGGTTTGTCGGTATTTTAGGTTTTCGGCCTGATGGGTTGCCCAACTACGAACCGTGGCAAGGTGGTTTTTGATATGGAAGAACAGGACATCTACAGCTTCCGAGTCAGTTACGTGAAGGGGAATGCTAGTGAGGAGTTTCTCTTGGATAAGCAGTCCGTCTTCGCGCTCTTTCAATTTTGTTTCAGATCCATGTTTGTTTGACGAAGGTGGCCGTTTGATCGGAGAGGTAATATTTGCCCATGCCCCTGTTTTGCATAGACACTCTTCAACAGATTTTATAAAGCGATTCCAGGCTTTTATTTTTGAACTTGCGTCTTGCCGGGTTTCTTTTGCCTTGGTGAAGTGGGCTACAGTAAAGTCGAGCATGAAGCTTTTCACACCAGCTTCGGTTTTGAAGGTGCTCAGGGGCCACAGGGTGTGGTGCTCACCGAGATAGTCGAACATGTGATTCCATTCGGGTCGAAATTCGTTATTTCGGCCTCGATAGTACTTAGTAATCTCCGCGTAGATGATCTCTACAAACGCCCGCCCATAAGGGGCTACGAGCTGAGCTAGTCGTAGGTACATACTCGGTTGACGCGGGAATATGATTGACCAGCCTTTCCAGTACCAACGTTTGTAATTACTAGTCGAGGAGATCTTTGCGCATACGGCTGCGTCGGGTTTGAACAGGGAGATGTTCCATGAGAAAGCGTGAGCGTCGGGGAGTAGCGTTTGTGCCGTAGTGAGCGCCTGATAAAGATTGCGACAATATGCTTCGCTCACTCCTCCCGAATGCTCCACCAGAGCCTGGCCTGCCATCGCGGCGGAGAAGCTCTGCATAATTGCCTCGATGGCGGGGCTTCTGAGCGTGTCCATGGTTATTCGCAGAGCGGCAATATCGCAATAGGCCTCCAGCAGCCGCACGGGAACACGGATGGTGTAGTTATTCTTGCCGACGGCTCGTTGATGGAGGGAAGCCCCTTGGATAATCAGATTCGCCACTTCTGGGTCGATTGCAGCGAATGGGTGAAAGCGGATGGCCCGGGTGTCTTTGATAATTGTCATTTTTATTGAGTTGCTCTGAGCGTCTGAATGGCCCATTCCAAGGGGGTTTAGGAAAGAATGACAAAGGGTGATAAATAGTCAAATGCAAGAGTTGGGATTCGAATTGAGCTTCCAATACAAGGAGGGGCTGGATGAAGCCGCTGTCGCGGCGTTCATGAAGCGCTTCGCGGCCGATGCGGTGGAGCCCAACGACATGGTGTATGGCGGCTGTGACGAATACGGCTTCATCTGCCTGGCGCACCGGGGATCGGTCAGTGAAGAGCAGCGCGCCACAGTCGACGGTTGGCTCAAGCAGCAGCCGGAACTGGCCGGCTATACGGCGGGGCCTTTGATGGACGCCTGGTATCCGGATCAGCCCGTCAACGTCAAGGTGTAGTAATGGTGTGCCCGAGATGCATGCGCTGCTGAAGGTGGCAGTGCATCTGGGGCGTCATGTGCGTTTCTGGGGCAGGGTTTGCAGCCGCGTCTGCTGGTCCAGGGGGTTGGACAGGCAGACAAGGAGGGGAGGACCGCAGCCTTTGAGGTTTTGTTCCAGCCTCTCTAGTCCGTCTTCCTCCTTGCAACTGAACAGTATCGCTTGCCGTATGCCGCCACTTCGCCAAGCAGCTCCACGCCGTTGGTGGCCGGGAGATTGATGTCGCACAGCCGCGGGTCGATGGGCTTTCCGCGCCGTTGGCAGGCCTTCCGGGCTTCCTCGGCGTCCAGCGCGGGGGTCAGGCAGAAGAAACCCGTGCGGTTGAGATGCACCTGCATGGCGATCAGCTGAAAGGGATGATCCTCGACGACCAGAATGGCGAGCTCAGGGGCATGCATGACGATTTCTCCTGGCGGTGAGCCTTATGGGCTTTGTCGGGTTCAGAAAGTTCGTTTTGGAAAGTGTTCCGTGTTCGGAATGATTTCGACGTATTAATGTTTCGAGTGAGGTTCTGAAGTTTATCTTTGTTGGGGCGCTCGTCGGGGGGCAAGAGTTTGATGGGTTATTCCATTGGAAGTGAGGTAAAGCATGAATTGATGGATGTCTCGCTTGCATGTTTATGGTTTTGATTGGCTCTTTGAATGTCGATGGGGAGATGGAGGTTTTCAATTTCCATTGGTATCTGAAATCCGTTCGTTTCGGCCAGTTGCAATATCGTCCAGTGCAGTTCCGAAGACACTTCGTACATCGGTCTCCAGGCCTCGATCAGGCTCTTCTGTGCGACCAGTTGCGGGGCGCCTCGCAGATGTCGATACCTGCTCCACGGCGCTGCGGCCATTATGCCTTCCATTCAGTGGCTGCGGCTCGCAGACCCCGGCAGCTTCGCGCTTTCAGGGCGGGCGGGGTGGATTACCTGAGAGTCGGATGATCATCAACTGGAGGGTGGCCATCCTGGAAATTCGTCAAGAGAGCTTTCGATGGTGCTGCTCCTGTGGGAAGAGCGCTGCCGGTGTTTTGCTTGTTTGATGTCAGAAGGATCTGCCTGGAAGTCGGGTATGGAGAGTGGTAGTTGTGTTTTTTGGGGGTTCGACGATCAAGGCTTTAGGAGCTTTGTAGGATATCTACGCTTGTTCTGTAGGAATTTCCTTTGATGATAAATATCGAGGGGAGCTTGTCTCGACAGAACAAGCTTAGAAGATATCTTACCGGCAGATATTTCACTTGATGAAAACTGTCGGAGGGATTCCGTGAGCAAGGTACTGATTGTCGATGACCACCCGGTAATCCGCATGGCAATGCGGGTGCTGCTGGAAAAAGAAGGCCATGTCGTCGTAGGCGAGACGGACAACGGCGTGGACGCTCTCTCCCTGGTCAAGGACCTTGTCCCGGATCTGGTTGTCCTGGACATCGGAATCCCCCGCCTGGATGGCCTGGAAGTCATCAGCCGCATCTCCGCCTTCGAGCTGCCACTGAAAATCCTGGTGCTGACCGGGCAGAGCGCTTCGCTGTTCGCCATGCGCTGCATGCAGGCCGGTGCCTCGGGGTTCGTCTGCAAGCAAGGCGGGCTGGCTGAGCTGATCAGCGCAGTCAGCGCCGTGGTGGCGGGGTACAACTATTTCCCCAGCACGGCCATTCGGCAGACTCGCAAAAACAGCGGACAAATGGATGACCAAGAGCTCATCCAGCGTCTCTCCGACCGCGAAATGGCTGTGCTCCAGTACCTGGCCAATGGCTATTCGAACAAGGAAATCTCCGAGCAGATGTTCATCAGCAACAAGACGGTCAGTACCTACAAGACACGACTGCTGCTGAAGTTGAATGCTCATTCTCTGGTCGATCTGATCGAATTCGCCAAGCGTAACGCCTTGGTCTGAGGTGGCTGATGTTCAACTGGCGTAGACACCTTCGTTTGGCTCTCATGGCAGCACTGCTGCTGGGTTGCCTGGGGGCTCAGGGAAAGGAATTGAGCTCCTGGTCCCCGATGAATCTGCTGGCTCGGTCGCTGGACGTGCCGGTCAGGGTTTCCTTGGATGAGGCAGACTGGCAGTGGCTGCGAAGCAAGCGCACCCTCGTACTGGGGGTGACTGCACCCGATTACGCGCCGTTCGATATCACCGCCAGTGGCACGGACCTGGAGGGTGTCACCGCCGATTACATGGGAGTGCTTGCCGACGCTCTCAACGTCCGTGTCGAAGTGCGCCGATATGCCGATAGAAATGCCGCGATCGAGGCACTCCTGCACGGAGAGATCGACCTGCTGAGTTGTGCGACCGACTATGAGTCGAACATCCCGGGGATCAGTCTTTCCCACCCCTACTTCACCAATCAACCGGTCGTCGTCGGTCCCCAGGGACTGCGGCTGGACAGCGCGGAGCAGTTGCTTGGCAAGCGGATTTCGGTGGTCAGCGATTACTTTTCCGGCGAGGAGATTGCCAAGTATTTCCCAAAGGCCACGATCATACCTTTCCAGTCCGTGAGCAAGGCGCTCGAGGCGGTGGCATTCGGCCAGGCGGACCTATTCGTGGGGGATGCATTCAGCGCGCAATACCTGATCAGCCAGGGTTATCTCGCCAATCTGAAGTCGCTCAATTTCGCCAGCTTCAACGGCGCGGGATTCAGCTTTGCCGTCAGAATCGCCGAAGATCCCTTGCTGAGAATCCTCAATCACGCACTGGCAGCTACGCCGCAGCAGGTCGGCAACAGCATCCAGCGCCGCTGGAGCCCAGGGGGGGCCTATTCCATCGTCAACCGGCGACTGATCCTCACCCCACAGGAGCAGCGCTGGATGGAGCGCAACCCGCACCCGGTGCTGGTAGTTGATCGAGCGCTGGCGCCGATTTCCTTCTTCGATTCGCAACAGAATTTCAGGGGGATCACCGCGGACCTGCTGGACCTCATCCACGCGCGGACGGGACTCAGCTTCGACGTGCAGCCCGAGACCGGTATTACGGCAATGATGGACGATGTCAGGAATGGCAAGGCGAAGGCGATTGGCGCACTGACTCCGACCCTGGATCGGGAGGAGTTGTTGACGTTCACCCGTCCGTACATGACGGCGTCCTTCGTGGTCGTGATAGGGAAGAACGCCAATTGGTTCCATTCCCTGGCCGATCTTCGCGGGCGGCGTGTCGCTGTGCCCAAGGGGTCGATTCTGGAAAGCTTCATGCGTGAACAGCATCCACAGGCGCGGCTGGTGCCAGTAGAGAACAACGTCGACGACTTGTCGATGATCAGTGAGGGCAAGGTGGATGCGGGCCTCCATCTGTTGACGTCGGCGAATTACCTGATTTCACGTTATTACCATGATCTGCGTGTGGCTGCTTCCCTGGATCGGGAGCCGGGCCAGTTCTCCATTGCCGTGTCCCAGGCGGACCCGGAACTGTTGAGCATCCTGAACAAGGCGATACTGGCGATCTCTCCGGATGATATGGCCAATGTCATCAGTCGTTGGGCAGCGAACGCCGAAAATCCCGATAGCGTCTGGGACGGCTATCGTGCCCAGATCGTGCAACTGGTTTCGGCCGGCATCGTGCTGCTCTGCCTCGTGTTGTTGTGGAACTGGTACTTGCAGGTGAAGGTTCGCCGCCGTCGGTTGTCGGAGAAGGAGCTCAGTTATCGGCTCGGATTCAAGCGCGCGATGATCGACGGAATTCCCCACCCGGTTGCCGTGAGGGACAGAGAGGGGCGGCTGCTCACCTGTAATCGCAGTTTTCTCGAGGTTACGGGCATGACCCGAGAGGCTGCTCAAGGCAGCCGCCTCGTCGATTGCGACTGGCTGCCCGCCGAGGAAGCTCAAGCTTTGCATCAGGATCTATTGCAGGCCATGGAGCAGGGAACGGCATTGACGGCAGACCGGGTTTTCCGCTTACGCGGCAATGAACTGGAGGTTTATCACTGGGTGACGCCCTATCGGGGAGAAAAGGGCGAGGTCTTGGGGGTGGTGAGCGGTTGGCTCGACGTCACCGAGCGCGAACGTCTGCATCACCAGTTGCAGGCTGCCAAGGACCAGGCCGAAGAGGCCAGCCGCGCCAAGAGCACCTTCCTGGCCACCATGAGTCACGAAATCCGCACGCCGATGAACGCGGTGATCGGCATGCTGGAGCTGGCGCTGACGCGCGCAGACCAGGGACATTGGGAGCGCGAGCCGGTCGAGGTCGCCTATGACTCGGCCAAGTCCCTGCTGACCCTGATCGGCGATATTCTCGACGTCGCCAAGATCGAGTCGGGACGTCTGGCCCTGATGCCGGAGCGGGCCCGGTTGCGTGAGCTGGTCGAATCCATCGCCCGGGTGTTCGATGGCCTGGCGCGGCAGAAGAGGCTGGAACTCAAGGTGGAGATAGAAGCTGATGCGGCCTGCGAGGTTCTCATCGATCCGCTGCGCTTCAAGCAGATACTGTCGAATCTGGTCAGCAATGCCATCAAGTTCACCGACAAGGGCCAGGTGCGGATTCAGGTGGGCGGGGAACTGCTCATGGGGGGACGCATTGCGCTGAATGTCGCGGTCGAAGATAGCGGTATCGGGATATCCGCCAGCGATCAGACCCAGCTCTTCGAGCCTTTCAGCCAGGCCTCGCAGAACAGCCATGTCTCTCGTGGCGGCACAGGGCTGGGGCTCACCATCTGCCGCAAGCTGGCGGAAATGATGGGTGGCAGCGTTCACCTGGAAAGCGAGCTGGGGCGTGGCACGCGAGTCAGCGTGAGTTTGCTGTTGCAGGTGTTGGAGCCGTTGCCTGAAGAGAAGACGGTCACCAGGATGGAACCACAGGTCCGGGGCAAGTCGCTCCGGGTACTGGTGGTGGATGATCATGCCGCAAACCGTCTGCTGCTGACGCAGCAGCTAGAGCACCTCGGGCACCAGGTGGACGTGGCACCTGACGGTGCACAGGCTCTGCAGATATGGCACCCCGGTGATTTCGACCTGGTGATTACGGACTGCAGCATGCCGGTGCTCAACGGCTACGACCTGGCGCGCAGAATTCGTGAGTTGGAGGTGGAAATGAATGTGGAGCCTTGTGTGATTTTCGGCTTCACCGCCAACGCCCAACCGGATGAGGTGGAAAACTGCCGCCGAGCCGGTATGAACGACTGCCTGTTCAAACCCATCGGTCTTGAGAACCTGAGCAAGCGTCTGGAGTCCGTGCCCAGCATTGTGGCCGACACCGAGCGCGATGCAGTGGAAGGCGTCGATCTCCAATTGCTGGAGGAAATGACGGAGGGGAACCCTGCGTTGATTCGGCGGCTGTTGGAGGAACTGTACAGCAGCAATGACGCCGATATCGAACAGGTCGGACCGTTGCTGGCGGCGCAGGACTGGAAGCAGCTGGGTGATCTGGCGCATCGCATGAAAGGTGCTGCCCGCCTGGTGAATGCGAGAACCCTGCAGGAAGTTTGCGCCGAGCTGGAGGCGGCCTGCCGCAATCATCCGGACCTATCGGAAATTTGCGCAAGGGTACGGGCTGTCGTCTCGGCGATGACCGATCTGCAGCGAGGGCTCAGTGAGCAACTGGCCAGGTCCGGGCGAGTGGCATGAGGCTCAGCTCGGGCTGGAGCGCCCGGTCATTTCCCGCGCCAGTTCCGTCGCATAGCTGTCCGTCATGCCGGCGATGAAATCGATGACACGCAGGAAGGAGCGATACAGCGGCCAGCTCGGGTCCGGCGCATTCTGTCCAAGCAGATCGAGGATTCGCCGGTGCTTGAACGATGGGGTTCGTCCGCCATGCTGCTCCAGGGCCGCACCGCAGAAGGAGTTGAGCAGAATTTCCAGGGTGGTGTAGGCGCCGATTTCATGGAGCGTCTTGCGCTTGTCCTGGAAGATCTTTTCCCGCGCCATGGCCTTGGCCCGCTGCACGCAGCGCTTGGCGGGGCCATGCATGTGCTCCACCAGGTCGCCGGTCAACTGGCCAGCCAGCAGCGCCGGCTCCTGCTCGACGAAGGCCCGCGCCGCGGCATTGGTCAGGTGCTCGATGGCCTTGCCGCGGAGGATCGCCAGCTTGCGTCGGCGCGAGTCATTGGGGCCGAGCTGGCGGTAGGTTTCCGGTAGATCGTCATCGACCAGGTCGAGCAGCAGCGCTTCGACTTCGGCGTAGTCGAGAAGCTCCATCTCCAGGCCGTCTTCGAGATCGATCAGGCCGTAGCAGATGTCGTCCGCCGCCTCCATCAGGTAGACCAGCGGATGGCGCGCCCAGCGTTCGGCCTCCAGCTGCGGCATACCCAGCTTCTGGGTGATCTGTTCCAGCAGCGGCAGCTCGCTGCGGTAGCAACCGAACTTGTGTTTCTTGTAGCCCAGCGAGTCGGCATGGCGGGCGGTCCAGGGGTACTTCAAGTAGGTGCCGAGTGTCGCGTAGGTCAGGCGGGTACCGCCGTCGAACTGGTGGTATTCCAGCTGGGTCAGCACGCGGAAGCCCTGGGCGTTGCCTTCGAAATGCAGGAAGTCGGAACGTTCCTCGTCATTCATGTCGTCCAGCCAGCCACGTCCGGCGGCCTGCTGGAACCAGTGGCGGATGGCGTCTTCGCCGGAGTGGCCGAAGGGCGGGTTGCCGATGTCATGGGCCAGGCAGGCGGACTGCACGATCACGCCCATGTCGGCCGGGTCGCACCATTCCGGCAGGCGGTCGCGGAGGATTTCGCCCACCCGCATGCCCAGCGAGCGGCCGACGCAGCCGACCTCCAGCGAGTGGGTCAGGCGGGTGTGGATGTGGTCGTTGCTCGATACCGGGTGCACCTGGGTCTTGCGGCCCAGGCGGCGGAAGGCGCCGGAGAAGATGATGCGGTCGTGGTCCTTGTGGAAGGCGCTGCGACCGAGCTCGGCGCTGCTGTGTACCGGTTTGCCGAGGCGTTCTCGGGGAAGCAGGGTGTGCCAGTCCATTCGTGGTTCCGCAATCTTGGAGAGTTACCGGCAACGCTAGCCGTTCGCGCCGGCAATCTCAATCGCGGGGCTACAGACCCTCGGCGTCGATATCGATGAGGAGCAGTCGTCGACCCTGGTCGATGAACTGTCCGGCGGTCATGCAGTACTGGTTGGTGGTGGCGTCGCGATAGGTGTTGGACAGCATCAGGCGGCGCTCCTCCCAACCCTCGGCCAGCAGCTGGTAGAAATATGGACGCCAGGACCAGTTGTGGCCCAGGTAGCGCCGGTCCTCTTTCCAGAACAGCCCGTTCCACTCCAGGTTGGGCGAGGTCTGGGTGCCGTGGCGGTCGCACTGGTAGATGCGCAGCAGTCGGGTGAAGGATTCCGGCGCCGCGGGGATGCTGCTGAGGATGGCGCCGCTCTCGGCCCAGGGGCGCAACATGTCCATCAGTCCGGCTAGCTGCTGGCGTAGCTGGATAAGGCTGGCGCGCTCCCGTAGTTTGCGGCTCACGTAGCGATCGCGGTGCTGGGCGAAGGCTTCGCGGAAGGCGTTGCTGGCCGGGAATTCCAGTTCGGGTCTGGCGAACAGGTAACCCTGCACGTAGCGGGCACCGCACTCCAGGGCGAAGTCCATTTCCTCCTCGGTCTCCACGCCCTCGGCGATGATCCAGCAGCCAGTCCTCTCGGCCATCTGCGCCAGGGCCTTCACCACGTCGCCGCTGGGCCCGCCGCGGGCGGCGGCCTGGAACAGGCGCATGTCGAGCTTGAGGATGTCCGGTTGCAGCGCCAGAACGCGGTCGAGCTGTGAGTAACCGGCGCCGAAGTCGTCGATGGCAATGCGCGCGCCGGCTTCGCGGTAGCGCGCGACCACTTCCGGCAGGCGCTGGTGGCCGCCGCCCAGTTCGGTGATCTCGAAGACCACGCGCTTGGGCGGCACCCCTTGCTGTTGCAGCTGCTTGAGGCTGGGGAGCGGTTGGTTCGGACGCAGGCGGCTGATCCAGCGCGGCGAGATGTTCAGGCTGAGGAACCAGTCCGACGGTGCTTCGTGGATACGCGCCAGGGCCGCATCGCGGATCTGCCGATCGAGTCGGCGCAGTTCGCTCAAGCTCACGCGCGGATTGAAGAACAGCGGGCCGACCGAAAGCAGTTCTCCATTGTCCTGGCGCAGCCGCCCCAGGGCCTCGACGCCCGCGACCAGGCCGGTCGCGGTGTCGATGAAGGGTTGGAAGCAGGCGATCGGTTGTCCTTCGGTCACGGGGCACATCCTTAGTGGTGTGACAGCAGGCGCCAGCGGCGCGGGTCGTTGTCACGTTGCAAGAATGCGGCCACTCAGGACGGCGGTGGCGTCTCGCTCCGCGGTTTGCGCAGTTGCAGCAGCAGTGGGGCCAGGGCGATGCCGATGCGCAGCAGGCGAATCCACCGGCGTTTGCCCAGCAGCAGCGCCAGTGCCGCCGCGCCACCGGCGCCAGCCCACAGGGGAGTACTGCCGCGCAGGCGCTGGCCAATATCGCGGGCGCTCTTCAGGGGGCGCAGCAGCAGGTCGCTCTCGCGCTTGAGCTGCTGGCGTTGCATTTCCAGGCGCAACCGTACGATGGCCTTGCGCAATTCCGCCCGTGACAGGTTACGGGCGGATTCCGGCAGTTCGCTCATGGCAGCAGGCGCTCCCGGTCTCGGGCCAGTTCGTCGAGCGTCGCACTGAAGGGTGAACTCTCGTCGCTGAGCAATTGGTACAGGCGCCAGGCGCTCAGGAGGCTGCCGGCGATATAGAAGAGACAGAGGCCGATGGCCGCCTGCAGTCGATAGCTGTCCCAGAACAGCAGCAGGACCAGCGTCGACAGGCCGATCAGCAGGAGCAGCGCGAACACCAGGGCAAGCCCCGCCAAGAGCAGGATCTGCACGGTGCGCGCCTTCTGTTCCTGCAGTTCGATGCCCAGCAGCTCGACGTGCCCGTGCAACAGTCCGAGGAATGCGGCGCCCAGGCGCCGCAGGGAAGGGGAGTTGGCCTTGGCGGCGTCCATTCCGTCGCTCATGGATCAGCGCCGGCTCACCAGCAGGCCGAGCAGGAAGCCGATGCCCGCGGCGATACCCACGGCCTGCCAGGGATGCTCGTTGACGTATTCCTCGGTGGCATCCGCCGCGGCCTTGCTCTGGTCGCGTACGGCGTCCTTGGTGGAGTAGATCGCTTCCCGGGCGCGCTTGAGACTGGAGTTGATCTGGTCGCGCATCTGGTCGGCTTCGGCGCCGGCCAGGTCTGCGGAGCTCTGCAGGAGTTTCTCGGTGTCGCTGACGAGGGCCTGGAATTCCGCCAGGAGTTCTTCCTTGGCGGCGTTCACTGCGGTCTTGCGAGGCATGTGATGCTCCTTGATCGGGTTGAGGTTCTTAGTTTTTCGAGCCCCATAGGCCGGGGAAGTTTCTCATAAGTTGTGCACGGGCGATGCCAAAGGTGCGTGGTAAAGCCTAGCCGCTGATTTTCCGGGCGGGTGGTATGCCGCTTGCATTTGTCTGGTGCGCAAGGAGAGCGGAATGCCCCGTCGCGGGGCGCTTCCGGAGCGATGAACGGCCGGGAAAGCCCGCTCAACACACTGAAAAACCAAAGGAAGTATCGAAAAAAGCCGTGCTGGTCCGATCGCCTGTGAGCGAATCCGGGGCGGCAGTCGGCCCCCGCTTGGTGCGCTGCTGCTTCAGGGTGGTGCGAATAGAGGTGGTCGCGGGCCGTTTTGGTGCTTTCTCCTTGACCTTCGGGGCTACCTGTAGCGATGGAAAACCTCAATAGCGCCGTGGAAACCCTTGTCCACGGCTCCAATACGCTGTTCATCCTGATGGGCGCGGTCATGGTCCTGGCCATGCATGCCGGCTTCGCGTTCCTCGAGGTCGGGACGGTGCGCCTGAAGAACCAGGTCAATGCGCTGTCGAAGATTCTCTCGGACTTCGCCATCTCGACCCTGGCCTATTTCTTCGTCGGTTACTGGATCGCCTATGGCGTGAACTTCCTGCAGCCCGCCGCGAGCCTGGCGACGGAGAATGGCTATGCCCTGGTGAAGTTCTTCTTCCTGCTGACCTTCGCCGCGGCGATTCCCGCGATCATCTCCGGTGGCATCGCCGAGCGTGCCCGATTCGGTCCGCAATTGTGTGCCACGGCGCTGATCGTGGCCTTCCTCTATCCCTTCTTCGAGGGGCTGGTGTGGAACGCCAACTTCGGTTTCCAGGACTGGTTGAAGGCCGAGTTCGGCGCGACCTTCCACGATTTCGCCGGCTCCGTCGTGGTGCACGCGTTCGGCGGCTGGCTGGCGCTGGCGGCGGTGCTGTTGCTGGGACGGCGCAATGGCCGTTACCGCGAGGGGCGCCTGGTGGCCTTTGCGCCTTCGAATATCCCGTTCCTGGCGGCCGGGTCCTGGGTTCTGATCGTCGGCTGGTTCGGCTTCAACGTGATGAGCGCCCAGACCCTGGTCGGCGCCAGCGGGCTGGTGGCGGTCAATTCGCTGCTGGCGATGGTCGGCGGCACCGTGGCCGCGCTGCTGGTGGGCCGCAACGACCCGGGCTTCCTGCATAACGGTCCACTGGCCGGGCTGGTTGCGGTCTGCGCCGGCTCCGACCTGATGCACCCGATCGGTGCGCTGGTCAGCGGCATGGTGGCGGGCGCCTTGTTCGTCTGGGCATTCACCGCGACCCAGGTGCGCTGGAAGATCGACGATGTGCTCGGTGTCTGGCCGCTGCACGGCCTCTGCGGCGCCTGGGGTGGCATTGCGTGCGGCATCTTCGGCCAGTCTGCGCTGGGGGGCATCGGCGGCGTGAGCCTGGCCAGCCAGGCGGTGGGCACCCTGGTCGGGGTGACGCTGGCGTTCGCCGGTGGCCTGCTGGTCTATGGCCTGATCAAGACGGTGGTGGGTATCCGTCTGACCCAGGAGCAGGAGTACTACGGCGCTGACCTGTCGATCCACAAGATCGGTGCGATCAACCAGGACTAAGCGGGGCTGCAAGAAAAAAGCCCGGCATGTGCCGGGCTTCTTTTGTTTTTCGTTCCGCGTCCGGGATTACCAGAGCGGCATGGTATAGCTGACGATCAGACGGTTTTCGTCGTAGTCGTTGGTGTAGTTGGTGCGCATGGTCGCGTTACGCCACTTCAGACCGAGGTTCTTCAGCGGGCCGTCCTGGAATACGTAGGCGATGTCGGTGTCGCGCTCCCATTCCTTGCCTTCCTTGTCGCTGGTGAGCAGGTCGATGTTGTCGCCGTTCACGTAGCGGGTCATGAAGGTCAGGCCAGGGATGCCGAGACCGGCGAAGTTGTAGTCGTAGCGCGCCTGCCATGATTTCTCGTCCTTCATGGCGAAGTCGCCGATCTGGACATAGTTCACCAGGTAGGGGTCGGTGCCGTTGATGTAGGCGAAGCCGGTGTCGCCGCTCATCTTCTGGTAGCCCAGGCCGAAGGCGTGGTAGCCCAGGGCGTAGGTGAACATGGCGTTGAGTGCCTTGTTGTCGACGTTGCTGCCACCGTCGTCATCGGACTTGGCCCAGCGGATGTCGGACTTCAGTGACTGCTTGTCGGCGATCGGCAATACGTGCAGCAGCCCCAGGTAGTGCTGCTTGTAGATGTTGTCGAGACCGCCGTAGTGGTAGCTGGTGCTGAGGCTGTCGGTCCACTTGTAGGTCAGGCCGCCGAACAGGAACTCGTTGGTCTTGGTGGTATCGCCGAGCTTGATGTTGCGCTTGGCACCACTGGTGATGGTCATGTCCTCGTAGTCCGAGGAATCGCGCTGGTTCACCTGATACAGGCGGCCGGCGTCGACGGTCAGGCCGTCGATTTCCATCGAGTTGAGCGCTGCACCGCTGAAGGTCTGCGGCAGCAGGCGGGTGTCGTTGTACTGCACCACCGGCATCTTCGGCAGCAGGGTGCCGGCCTTCAGGGTGCTCTTGGAGGCGCGCAGCTTGGCGGTGACGCCGAGGTCGCCGTAGCTGTCCTCGGCGCGGTGGTCGCTGCTTGAACGCTGCAGCAGGCCGGTGCCGCTGCGGTCAGGCGACGAGTCGAGTTTCAGGCCGAGGGTGCCCAGGGCGTCGACACCGACGCCGATGGTGCCGTCAGTGAAGCCGGATTCGTACTTGAGGATGAAGCCTTGTGCCCATTCTTCGGCCTTGTTCTGCGCCGGTGGCGGGCTGGACTGACGGAAGTCGCGGTTGAAGTAGAAGTTGCGCAGTTCAACGCTGGCTTTGCTGTCCTTGATGAAGTCAGCATGGGCAATGGTCGGAACGGTAACGCTGGTACCCAGCGTGGCCAGGGCCACGGCACGGGCGATCGGGGTCATGCTCATTGTTATTGTCTCCTCGAGCGCTTTGGGCAGGTCGGTGATGCCGGATGGGGGCGGCATGTCGAACTGTTACAGCCTACCTACTAAATCATTACGGAATGTTGACGACTCTTAGACCTTAGTCGTTGATTAGTGAGCTGGCTATTGAAGCGCCGGACGGCGACTGGTGCGGGTTTGCTTCGATCCAGTGCGGGTAGTAGCCGAGGCGGTCCTGCACCTGAGCGTCGTGGGCGGGAATGACGGTCAGTTCCGGGTGCGAACGCATCAGCAGGTGCACATGCGCCACTTCCGCCAGGGTGCGCTCGCGGTCGTTGTCCACCAGCTTGCTGCTGATCCAGAACTTCTCGTGGGGCCCGGTGAAGCCGGAGAGCCGCCAGGTGGTGTCTCCGGTGAAGAAGAAGCGCCGACCATCGTCCAGGGTGATGAACAGGCCTGCCGCACCAGGCGTATGGCCGCGCATGGGCACCAGCACCAGGCTGCCGTCGCCGAACAGGTCGAGGCTCTCGTCATAGCCCATGAAGGGCTTCGGCTCGAACTGATAGGGCACCCACTTCACCGGGTGGCGGAACTGGCTGGGGAAAACGGCCGGCGGCTGGGCGATATGGGCGTAGTTGATCTCCTCGTAGGGCGCCCAGACCGGTACGTCGGGGAAGTCCGACAGGCCGGAAGCATGGTCCCAATGCGCATGGGACAACAGTATGCGGTCGATGCGGATGCCGCTGCCCTGCAACTGATCGCGCACCGGGTTCAGCCCCTCATAGCGGAACAGTGGCTTGTCCCACCAGGGCATGTCCTGCTTGAACTGCGCGTCCGCCTGGCTGCCCAGGCCGGTGTCGAACAGCAGCGTCGCGGCATGGTGCTGGATCAGCACGGCTGTGTGGTTGACCGGTACCGGGCGGGTCCAGTCGCCGCCGGCGACAGTGAAGGCCTCCAGGGTGGTCACGCCGGCGGTGCGGACCAGCGCGAAGCGCAGATCGGCCGCAGTGGCATTCAGGCAGGCGAGGGCGAGCGCCCCGGCCAGCAGCAGGGAGAACAGGCGCATGGATGAAGTCCTTTTTAGTCAGCGGTCGGCAGGAAGGGTGAGTACTGCAACTCGGAGAAACCCAGGGGCAGGCGTGCGTGCCGCAAGCGCCAGGTGTCGGGGCGCAGGCTGAGCATGCGTTGCGCGCCGGGTGCCCAGGCTGGCGCGCCGTCGTGCGGCCAATGGATGCGCGCGGTCGCCTGCAGGTGCAGCAGGTCGCCGCTGTCGAAATCGATCAGCAGCAGGGCGCAGCGCGGCTCCAGCGCCAGGTTGCCGAGGGTGTTGAACAGGTTGTTGCCGGCGTAGTCCGGCAGCCACAGCAGGCCATCCTCGCCAAGCCGCAGGAAGCCCGGCGGGCCGCCGCGATGGGAAATATCTACGCCTCCGTTCTCGCCGGCATGTCGGCTGGCGATGAACAGGGTGTCGCTACGCGTCGCCAGCTCCACCCAGCGCGGGTCGAGGCCGACCCCGCTCAGGCTGGGTCCGGGCGTGCGGGGCTGGGCCTGCCAGTGGCGCGCCTGGATGTACTTCGGGCAATTGCCGAAGGATTGCAGCACCTGGACGCTGAAGCGGTCTTCGTCCAAGGCTTCCACACGGCCGTTGAGGCGGTTGCGCCGCCGGGTCGGCAGTTCGAGCCCTAGCAGACCCAGCAGGGCGCCGTCGTACAGGTTGGCGTGCAACGGGTCGTCCGCTTCGGCCTGCGCGTCGATGCGCAGGCGCTCCGGCTCCGGTGAATGGGCGAATCCGGGGGAGCCCCAGAGCACGGAGGCCTGGGGATGCCCGTCGGGATCGACGCTGCCGACCAGCAGCCATGGCAGTTGGGCGAAGAAGGCGCGGTGCTGGTCCGGCATGAAGCTGCGGATCACCCGACCACCGAATTCAGCGACCTGCTCGCGCACGCCGGCCCGCTCCTGAATCGCCAGTTCACCGGGGTGGAAGGGGGTATCCATCATTCGCCTCCAGGATCTTAGAGCCGGGGTTGCGGTACATAGCCGGGCAGCGCGCGAACGCGGGCGAGCCAGTCCTGCACATAGGGATAGCTGGAAAGCTCCAGACCACCTTCCTCCGCAAGCGTCACGTAGGGATAGACGGCAATGTCGGCGATGGTCGGTTCGTCGGTCTGCGCCAGCCAGCGGTGCTCGGCGAGGGTGACATCGAGCAACTCCAGGGCTTGGCGGCCCTTGGCCTGGGCTGCCGGCAGGTCGCCGGGGCGCTTGAACAGCAGTATCACCCGCGCCGCGGCCAGGCCATGCTGGATTTCGTTCGCGGAAAAGCTCATCCAGTGGGCGATGCGGCCCTGGGTCACCGCGTCCTGCGGGCTCCAGCGCGGCTCGGCGTACTGCCGGGCGAGGTAGGCGAGGATGGCGTGGGAGTCCCCCAGGCGCAGTTCGCCATCTTCCAGTGCCGGCACCTGGCCGCGCGGGTTGATCGCCAGGAAAGCCGGACGCTTGTGCGCGCCGCCGACCAGGTCGACCGGCACCAGTTCGGCCTGCCGGCCGATCAGGCCGAGGAACAGGCGTACCTTGTAGCAATTACCGGAGAGCGGAACGTCGTGCAGTTTCATGGCGAATTCCTTTGCGTTGATTGTTGTGGCGACTTCGGAATAGATAATAGACAGACAGGTCTGTATAGTTCAAGCGGAAAGATTGCCCGTCGGTCGCGCCAGGGACTCGCCGCTCGCGCATAATGTCGGGTCAGGAGGTAATTCCATGGCATCCAGCAAACGCGAACTGCTGCTCAGCACCGCCCAGGACCTGTTCTACCGCGAGGGTTACCACGCCACCGGCATCGACCGCATTCTCGCGGAGTCCGGCGTGGCGAAGATGACCCTGTACAAGCACTTCAAGTCGAAGGACGAGCTGATCATGGCTGCTCTGGAAGAGCGCCACGCCCGGATGTTCGAACGCATGAGTGTCGCCGAACGGCACATGGAGCCCCGCGCAGCGATCCTGGTGACCTTCGATGCCTTGCAGGACATGCTCGGCGCGGAAGGTTTCTGTGGCTGCGCCTTCATCCACGCCGCCGGCGAGTTCCATGACCGCGATCATCCGATCCACCGCCAGGCCGCCGAGCACAAGGCGTTCATCGAACGCTACTACGTGACCCTGCTGGAGCGACTGGGGGTTGCGCAGCCGCAGGTGCTGGCTCGTCAGTTGCAATACCTGCTGGAAGGGGTGCTGGTCATGGCGCACATGCAGGGGCCGGCGAACCAGGCCCTGGAAGCCCGCGCGGCGGCCGATGTGCTGTTGCGCCATGCCGGAGTCTGAACACATGGAGTCGAACATGCCCCCTGAATGCCAGCTCTTCGGCACCCTGGGTTGTCATCTGTGCGAAGTGGCGGAAGCGGTGCTGATGCCCTTCGTCGAGCACGGCCTGCTGGTCGAACTGGTGGACATCGCCGACCGCGAAGAATGGGTCGAGCGCTATGGTCTGACCATCCCCGTGCTGCGCCGTTGTGACAACGGCGCCGAGCTCAACTGGCCCTTCGATGCCGAGCAGGTCGCCAGCTTCCTCAGCCGCTGAATGTTTCGGCGGCCATCTCCCGCTCCAACCACAGTGAGGCGCTTCTCATGAAGATCGGATTTCTCGGGCTCGGCGGCATGGGGGCCGCCATGGCCACCAACCTGATCAAGGCAGGCCACCAGGTCGTTGGCTGGAACCGTTCGCCGGGGCCGTTGGAGCCTCTGCTGGCGCTCGGTGCGCAGGCCGCTCGCGAGCCCGCGGAGGCGTTCGATGCCGAGCTGGTGATCTCGATGCTGGCCGACGACGCCTCCACTCGTGTCGTGCTGATCGACAGCGGGGCGCTGGCGTCGGCGAAGGCCGGGTTGATTCACCTGAGCATGGCGACCTTGTCCACCGCCTTCGTTGGCGAGCTGATCGAGTTGCATCGTCGACAGGGTGTGGAATTCATCGCCGCGCCGGTCTTTGGCCGCACCGATGTGGCCGCCGCCGGCAAGCTCAACATCCTGGTGGCCGGCCCCGAGGCTGCCGTTGCGAAAGTGCAGCCGGTGCTGGATGTGCTCGGGCAGAAAACCTGGCCGTTGGGCAATGACCCACTACGTGCTTCTGTGGTGAAGATCGCCGGCAATTTCATGATCGCCAGCGCTATCGAGGCGATGGGGGAGAGCGCCGCTCTGGTGAAGAGCTTCGGCGTCGAGCCGGCCGATCTGCTGGAAATCATGGGCAACACGCTGTTCAACGCGCCGGTGTACCGCAATTACGGCGCGCAGATCGCCGAGCGGCGTTTCGATCCGGCCGGGTTCCGCCTGGTGCTGGGGCTGAAGGACGTAGGACTGGCTCTGTCGGCCGGGCAGGCGCAACGGGTGCCGCTGCCGTTCGCCAGCGTACTGCGCGACAACCTGCTGGAGGCCATTGCCCATGGCGACGGCGAGCGGGACTGGAGCGCGCTGTCGCAGGTGTCGATGCGCAAGTCCGGGCAGCTTTGATCCGCCCATGAAAAAGCCCGTCCACTGGACGGGCTTTTTCATGGGCCTGTGAATCCTTCCGGGAGGAAAAATCGCAGGCAATAAAAAACCCGCCGTTAGGCGGGTTTTTCGGGATTTGGTCGGAGCGACTGGATTCGAACCAGCGACCTTCTCGTCCCGAACGAGACGCGCTACCAAGCTGCGCTACGCTCCGTTTGATGGCGCGCATTCTACCGAAAAACTTTTGATGCACAAGGGGTTAGCGAAAAAAATTTCAGAAATATTTTCACCCCCCCATAAAAAACGAACGCCCCGCAGACCGGCCAGGGCCTGCGGGGCGTTTTCGTATGCAGAACGCTTAGAGCTCTTTGACGGTCCGCACCTGATCCTTGTTCACACGGGTGGTCTTGCCGTCCAGCTGTTCGAACTCATAGAAGCCGGACTCTTCGTCGTACTGGGGTTTGTCGACGGATTGAATCTCGCGGCCGTCGTTCAGCGTGATGACGGACGGTGTGGAGCAACCTGCAAGCACGCCAATGCCCAGGGCGAGCAGGAAGGCGGGAAGCATCCGGTTGGTCATGGGTGAATCTCCTGATGAGCGAACAAAAATGTACGACGATTCGGACAGAGATTTTTCCGCCAAAGTTCCCGGAATCTTTTCGAGATTGTCGCTATCGGGCGTTATAGAGCAGTTCAGGCGTATTGAGGTTGGCCAGGCGCGGGTCATTGGCGGGGCAGTCCACGGCCTGTAGGCCCAGGTGCGAGAAGACATGGCGCGGGCTGCGGTCGCCGTGCTGCCAGGCCGCTTCTATCTGCGACCGCAGAGCGAGCGGGATCACGCAGAACAGCGGCTCCCACTGCTCGCCGCTGCGCAGCATCTGGACCTCGTTCGGCGATGCGGTCGAGGCCTGTAGCAGCTGCATCAGCAATTCGCGGTCGAGCAACGGGGCGTCGCAGGGCAGCACCAGCAGGTGCGAGTGCCGCGCCACGGCGAGACCGGCGCGGATGCCGGCCAGGGGGCCGGGGAAGTCGGGGCTGTCGTCGCGCACCAGGCGGTCCGCGTAGGCGGCGTACTCGTCCGGATTGCGGTTGCAGGAAATGATCAGGTCGTCGCTCAGCGGGCGGGCGAGGGCGGCGGCGTAGCTCACCAGCGGCCGGCCCTGCCAGGGCAGCAGGCCCTTGTCCTGCCCGCCCATGCGTTGCCCACGGCCTCCGGCGAGGATCAGCACGGAACAGGGCGGCAGCGAGGCGTGTGGCATGTCAGGGTCTCCAGGGCGGGCCTGTGATATAACACCGCGCATTCCAACCTCACAAGCAAGGGCCCTCATCATGAGCCACAAGGCCGAGCAGCCATTCGTCCCGCTGAACATCGCCGTCCTCACCGTCAGCGATACCCGCACCCTGGAAACCGATACCTCCGGGCAACTGTTCGTCGACCGCCTGAAGGCCGCCGGGCACAACCTTGCGGCCCGCGTCCTGCTCAAGGACGACCTCTACCGCATCCGCGCCCAGGTGGCGACCTGGATCGCCGAGGATGAAGTGCAGGTCGTGCTGATCACCGGTGGCACCGGCTTCACCGGCCGCGACAGCACCCCCGAAGCCGTGACCTGCCTGCTGGATAAGGTGGTGGATGGTTTCGGCGAACTGTTCCGACAGATTTCCGTGGCCGATATCGGCACCTCCACCGTGCAGTCCCGCGCGCTGGCGGGCCTCGCCAACGGCACCCTGGTCTGCTGCCTGCCAGGCTCCACCAACGCCTGTCGCACTGCCTGGGATGGCATCCTCGGTGAACAGCTCAACGCCAGCCACCGTCCGTGCAACTTCGTGCCGCACCTGAAGAAGGCGGCGCCCTGCGAGAGCCGCGGATGAGCTGCTGCGACAAGCCCGGCCTGCTGCCGGTCGAGGACGCCCTGGCGCGTCTGTTGACCCTGGCCGAGCAGTCCCCGATCACCAAGAGTGAAACCTTGCCCCTGGCCGAGGCGGATGGACGTGTGCTGGCCGAGCCGCTGCTGGCCGGGCTGGACCTGCCGCCGTGGCCCAACAGCGCCATGGACGGTTACGCGTTGCGCCTGGCCGACTGGCAGGGCGAGGCGCTGCCGGTGAGCCAGAAGATCTTCGCCGGCCAGGCGGGCGGGCCGCTGCAGCCGGGCACCTGTGCGCGCATCTTCACCGGCGCGCCAGTGCCGGCGGGCGCCGACTGCGTCGAGATGCAGGAAAACGTCGAAGTGCTGGACGACGGCCGTGTGCGCTTCCTCGAGGCGCTCAAGGTGGGCCAGCACGTGCGCCCGCAAGGCCAGGAGACCCGCAAGGGCGACTGCGTACTGCCGGCCGGCACGCGCCTGGGGCCGATCGAAATCGGCCTGGCGGCCTCGCTCGGTCATGCCGAGCTGAAGGTGCGCCGCCGCCCGCGCGTGGCGCTCTTGTCTACCGGTGATGAGCTGGTCGAGCCGGGTACGCCGCTGGCGCTCGGGCAGATCTACAACAGCAATCGCCACCTGCTGCGCACCTGGCTGCAGCGCTTCGGCTGCGAGGTGGTGGATGCGGGCATCCTGCCGGATGATCTCGAATTGACCCGCAGCGCGCTGACCGGTTTGTCCCAGGTGGACCTGATTCTTTCCACCGGCGGCGTGTCCGTCGGCGAGGCGGACTTCCTCGGTGCGACCCTGCGCGAGGCGGGCGAACTGGCGCTTTGGAAGCTGGCGATCAAGCCGGGCAAGCCGCTCACGGTCGGGCATTACCAGCAGGTGCCGGTGATCGGCCTGCCGGGCAATCCGGCCTCGACCCTGGTGACCTTCGCGCTGCTGGCGCGGCCTTACCTGATGCGCCGCCTCGGCATGCAGAAGGTCGAGCCGTTGCGTTTGCAGGTACCCGCCGGGTTCAGCTGGAGCAAACCGGGCAACCGCCGCGAGTACTTGCGCGCGCGCCTGGAAAATGGCCGCGTGGTGCCCTATGCCAACCAGAGCTCCGGTGTGTTGCGTAGCGCGGCCTGGGCCGAAGGATTGGCGGAGGTGCGCGAAGGGACGACGCTGGCCGAGGGCGACGCGTTGGCCTTCATTCCGTTCAGCGAACTGCTCGATTGATCTACCCGCAGGCTGTGCTGTAGGAGCGAGCTTGCTCGCGAGCACGGTGCGTTCCAATGCGCCGATTTCAGCCGGAAAAAAACGGGGCCGCATACTGCGGCCCCGTTTGCTTTTGCTCGCTCAATCAAGATGGCTCAAGCGATATCGGTCGGCGTGAACCCTGCCGCCGTATTCACCCCCACCAGTACGATCAGGCTGTCGCCGGTGTCGACTGCACCGCTGTTGTTCTCGTCGACGACCAGCCAGCCGTTGCCGGAGCCTGCTGCGTTCCAGGCCATGTAGGAATCGTGGTTGCCAGCGACGTTCGCCAGCGCGGTGTTTGCTGCGCTGACGAAGGCATTGAAGTCAGCCAGCGCCGAACCATTGGCAATGGTCACGTTGCCGGCAGCCAGCGAGGTGGCGATGGTGTCGTCCGCCGAGTTGAAGTCGCCGATGGTATCCGCGGTGGCCAGGGTGATACCGGTGTCCCCGGAGGAGAACACGAAGGTGTCGTTGTCCTTGCCGCCATACAGCAGGTCGATGCCGCTGTCTCCATGGATCTCATCGTTGCCGTCCTGGCCGAACACGGTGTCGTTGCCTGAGCCCGCGAAGATGATGTCGACGTTCTGCCGCCCGTAGATGACATCGTCGCCGGAGCTGAAGTCGTAACCTCCTCCGGGCAACGTTTCCGTCCCGGCGTTGGTACCGGTAACGAGGCTGAAGGTTTCGTTGTAGGTGGCCAGTGTGGCCCCCGCGCCCTGGCTTACCTTGACCGTCACCTCGTAGATGTTGCCGCCGGCAAGCCCCGTCGTGGTGCTGAGCACGCCTGCGGTGCTGACCGCGAACTGTGCGCTCGCATCGGTGGTGATGCTCGCAGCGCCCAGGGCTCCGACCTTGGCGCTGGCGAGACTGTAGGAGTAACTCCCGCCCGCGTCCGGGTCGGCACCGGTCGGTACGCTGAGGGTTCCGATGGTATCGCCGGAACTGGGAATGCCGTTGCCGGAGGCGAAGGAAGCCGCTGTCATCGCCAGGTCGCGCGGCGCATCGTTGCCACCGGTAATGCCGATGGTGATGCTCTGGCTGGCTGAGGTCACGCCGTCAGCCGTGGCCGTCACGCCGTACACCAGGCTCGGATTGTTGCCCGACTGCAACGCCTCAATGGCACCGTCATTGGCGACGAACTTGTAGGCGCCGCTGGTGCTGTTCAGGTAGAGCGTGCCGTAGCCGCTGCTGGTGTTCTGCAGGTCGTAGCCCAGCACTCCCGACGCGCTGCTGCCAGCCAGTGCGAAGGTGAAGCTGGTGTCGCCGTCGCGGCTGCTCACGCCCAGGGTGCCGACTGTATCGGTGAAGATGTCGTCGGCCGCCGTATCGGTGTAGGACGCGACGACTGGCGTAACCACTGGCGCATCCTCGGCGCCGGTGAGGTTGATGGTGATGGTCTGGCTGGCCGAAGTCGCGCCGTCTGCCGCAGCGGTGACATGGAACACGGCACTCGGGTTATTGCCAGCCTCCAGGGCCTCGATGGCGCCGTCATTGGCGACGAACTTGTAGGCGCCGCTGGTGCTGTTCAGGTACAGCGTACCGTAGGTGCTGCTGGTGTCCTGCCGGTCGTAGCCCGACATCAGCGACGCACTGCTGCCGGCTAGGGCGAAGGCGAAGCTGGTATCGCCGTCGCGGCTGCTGACGCTCAGGGTGCCGGTGGTGTCGGCGAAGGTGTTGTCGGCAGAGGTGTCGGTGTAGGAGGCGACGACCGGTGCCACTATCGGTGCGTCCTCAGCCCCGGTCAGGTTGATGGTGATGGTCTGGCTCGCTGAAGTCGCGCCGTCCGCCGCAGCGGTGACATGGAACACCGCGCTCGGGTTGCTGCCGCCTTCCAGGGCCTCGATGGCGGCATCGTTGGCGACGAACTTGTAGGCGCCCGAGGTGCTGTTCAGGTACAGCGTGCCGTAGCTACTGCTGGTGTCCTGCCGATCGTAGCCCGACATTAGCGACGCACTGCTGCCGGCGAGGGCGAAGGTGAAGCTGGTATCGCCGTCGCGGCTGCTGACGCTCAGGGTGCCGGTGGTGTCGGCAAAGCTGTCGTCCGCCGCCGTATCGGTATAACCCGCCACCACTGCCGTCACCACAGGAGCATCCTCGGCACCGGTCAGGTTGATGGTGATGGTCTGGCTGGCCGAGGTGGCGCCGTCCGCCGCAGCGGTGACGTGGAACACTGCACTCGGGTTGTTGCCGCTTTCCAGGGCCTCGATGGCCGCGTCGTTGGCGACGAACTTGTACGCGCCCGAGGTGCTGTTCAGGTACAGGGTGCCGTAGCTGCTGCTGGTGTCCTGACGATCGTAGCCGGGCAATAGCGACGCGCCGCTGCCCGCGAGGGCAAAAGTAAAACTGGTGTCGTTGTCGCGGCTGCTGACGCTCAGGGTGCCAACCGTGTCGGTGAAGGTGTCGTCGGCTGCCGTGTCGGTATAGCCCGCAACCACCGCCGTCACCACCGGTGCATCTTCGGTACCGGTGAGGTTGATGGTGATGGTCTGGCTGGCCGACGTCGCACCGTCCGCCGCAGCGGTGACGTGGAACACTGCACTCGGGTTGTTGCCGCTTTCCAGGGCCTCGATGGCCGCGTCATTGGCGACGAACTTGTAGGCGCCCGAGGTGCTGTTGAGGTACAGCGTGCCGTAGCTGCTGCTGGTGTTCTGCAGGTCGTAGCCGGTTACGGCGGAAGCGCTGCTGTTGTCCAGGGCGAAGGTAAAGCTGGTATCGCCGTCGCGGCTGCTGACGCTCAGGGTGCCAACCGTGTCGGTGAAGGTGTCGTCGGCGGCGGTATCGGTGTAGGAGGCGACGACCGCCGTCACCACCGGTGCGTCTTCGGCGCCGGTCAGGTTGATGGTGATGGTCTGGCTGGCCGAGGTGGCGCCGTCCGCCGCAGCGGTGACGTGGAACACTGCACTCGGATTGTTGCCGCCTTCCAAGGCCTCGATGGCCGCGTCGTTGGCAACGAACTTGTAGGCGCCCGAGGTGCTGTTGAGGTACAGCGTGCCGTAGCTGCTGCTGGTGTTCTGCAGATCGTAGCCGGTTTCGGCGGAGGCGCTGCTGCCGTCCAGGGCGAAGGTAAAGCTGGTATCGCCGTCGCGGCTGCTGACGCTCAGGGTGCCAACCGTGTCGGTGAAGGTGTCGTCGGCGGCGGTATCGGTGTAGGAGGCGACGACCGCCGTCACCACCGGTGCGTCTTCGGCGCCGGTCAGGTTGATGGTGATGGTCTGGCTGGCCGAGGTGGCGCCGTCCGCCGCAGCGGTGACGTGGAACACTGCACTCGGATTGTTGCCGCCTTCCAGGGCCTCGATGGCCGCGTCGTTGGCAACGAACTTGTAGGCGCCCGAGGTGCTGTTGAGGTACAGCGTGCCGTAGCTGCTGCTGGTGTTCTGCAGATCGTAGCCGGTTTCGGCGGAGGCGCTGCTGCCGTCCAGGGCGAAGGTAAAGCTGGTATCGCCGTCGCGGCTGCTGACGCTCAGGGTGCCGGTGGTGTCGGCGAAGGTGTCGTCGGCGGCGGTATCGGTGTAGGAGGCTACGACCGCCGTCACCACCGGTGCGTCCTCGGCACCGGTCAAACTGATGGTCAGGGTCTTCGTATCGGTCGCGCCCGAGCCGTCGGTCACCTTGAGCGTAAAGTTTTCGCTGGTGCTCGCTTCGAGTGCCTCGATGGCGCTGTCGTTGGGGACGTACTCATAGGCGCCGCTGGTGTCCAGATACAGCGTGCCGAAGTTGCCGATCAGCTGTTGCTGGTAGGTGTGGCCGTTGACATCGAACGAACCAGTGGTCGCTCCGTTGATCGCATAGGTAGCCGTCTCGCCGGCATCACGATCCACCGTCGTCAGTTGGCCGGTCACGCTGCCGAAGGTGTTGTCCGCCGACGTATCGACGTAGGTCTTGGCGGTCAGCGATGCGCTGAGTTCGGGCGTGTCGTTGACGCCGTTCAGGTGGATGGTGATGGTCTGGGTGGCACTGTCGGCTGTGCCGTCGGTCGCGCTGACCACGAAGTCCAGACCCTGGGTGGTCTTCAGGCCTTCCACTGCCGCATCGTTGGCGACGAACTTGTAGGCGCCGCTCGTGGTGTTCAGGTAGAAGGTGCCGTAGGCCGAACCCTTCTGCACGTCGAAGCCTGCGCTATCCCCGGTGCCGCTCGTGCTCGCGGAGCCCGCCAGCTTGAAGCTCACCACATTGCCGTCCGGGTCGCTGCCGTGCAGGGTGCCGGTCACATTGGGGAAGTTGTCGTCGCCCGCCGTGTCGTTCAAGTCGGCGTTGCTGACGGTGTTCAGTGTCGGCGCGTGGTTGACGCTGGTGATCAACGTGCCGCTGGTGTCGACGTACTTGCCTTCGCCGCTGATCGAGCTGTCGCTGGTGACCCGCACGCCAATGGTCAGGAGCGTCGGGTTGCTTGCCAGCAGCGAGCTGATGGCTGCAGGCAGGTCGAGCGTGCCCACTGAGAACGACATCGACTCGCCGGCGGTGAGGAAGCTCGCCTTGTTCTCACCCGCCGACCCGAGCCCGGTGCTGGCAACCTTGTAGACGTCGTCCCAGGTAATACCGGTGCCGTTCATGTTGAGGCTGTTGTCGGACTTGGCCAGGGTGACCGTTCCTTCAACGAGCTTGTCGCCATCCGAGAACCAGAGCGCATTGAGGTCCAGGTACCCGGTCGTACAGGTCACCGTGAAGGTGCCGGCGCTATCGTAAACAACCTTGAACTGCAAACCAGACGCGGCGGAACCGAAATCCCACTGATACTCGCTCATGATCCTTCCCTCACATCAAAGCTGAAATGCCTCGGACAACCTCTGTTTCAAGCTCGCGGCCAATCAATTCCTGAGTAGGGATCCTGCAGATTCGGAGGTGGGGAGTCTTCCGAGCCGCCAAGGGGCGCGGCAAGCATGGCGAGTGCCGGTGTCAGTGCTGGTCGATTGTTCGTCGTCCCGGAAAACTGCGCACTTTACGGTGGCAACGCTCATCGAAACCTCCCATCCATGCATCCATCAGGTCATTGGTTTCTTGATTCTCCGCTGGGTTACAAAACCGCTCAGGTGCATGGAGTGTTCGAAGCCATCGGTATAAGAGGTTTGCGCCCTATAACTTGGTGCCTACCTTTACGTTGCTCTGGCTTTACACCTGAAACGGATTTGTACTGCCGTTGGACGCTAGCTCAATGCCATCAAAGCGCTCGTCGATTCGACGGATACTTGACGAGTTACAGGGGTGAATCCGACGGATGGCGAAAAGCGTCAATATCCAAGCGTCAGATGGAAGGGCGGATAGATCGAAAACAATGAAAAACGCCGGTCTCAGACCGGCTTTTTTCGACGTGAAAGATGCGTAACGACTGGGTTGATCGATTTTGTTCTGAGTTTACCCACACTTTTACCCACACTTTGGATTTTGCCTATCTGCTAGATCTCCGGTCCGAGGTCGCTTTCTCGGTCCTAAGCGCTAGCTGCTTGCTATGAATGTCAGAGCTCGATCCCTCGCAGCACACGGATCTGCTCCTTGAGATAAAGGTCCTTCTCATCCTCCATCTGCAGGAGGATTTCCAGGACGCGGGCTCTGGAGAGCTCGTGATCTTTGGAGAATCTATCCAGCCGCTTTATCGCTTTGTCGCTCAGGATGAAGTTGTACTGCTTCTTTCCTTTGGCATTCTTGCGACGGAGCTTCTGCCTCCAGAGTCGCCTGACCGTCGTGATGCAATGGGCCCTCTCCATGGCCCTCCACGTAAACGAGTCGAGAGTAATCAGCAGGCGTTGATGGCTCTCAGGGCGAGGGTTGGGGAACACCTGGGTGGAGAGGTGTTTACTCAGCCATTCCCAGACGTGCAAGCAGGCTTCTCGTTCGTCCCCTTCCTTAATCCAATCCAATTGCTCGTCTAGTTGCTGCTGCTCGCCCCATGCGCGCTTCAGGTTTGCCAGAAGTGACGTCTTTTCCCTTTGGGGCGATTCAGCGCAGTCAATCGAGGCTATCAACTGATCCCTCTCGGATAGCGCCGGCGAATAGATTCGCTCGTCCGCCATTTCACGGGGCAGTCTGCGCTTGATCCAAGACAGCTGGCGTTCGCTCTCCGATATCCAGGAGAAGTGCTTCTCAGGGATCAGTAGGTAGTTCTGATGGCCCCTCACCTGATCCCTCGTTACTCCGAACTTTTCAATGCTCTCGGCTATTCGGTCACGCATGGTCGCGGGAGTGATGTTTTCCGGGTGGTAGACGGCGGTGTCGCGCAGTGCCAGGTAGAACCACAGCCAGATGTCACGGCGACGGTCGAGGGATTTTTCCTTTAGGAGGACGGAGAGGGCGTCCTCGACGAAGAAGCCGGATGTGGGAGGACGACGGCGTTGGGTCATGACTTCCTTGCCTTGGTTAAAGCTTCTAGCTGCGGAATAGAGTCGGAATAGATGGTTTGTAGATGTGACATAGAGGGATTCTAGAAGCTGCCTAGAGGCCGTTTTAATAAGACATATCTGGAATTCCGCGGCCTATAGCCGTGTTTCATCCATATCTGCATTCCAGCTAGTCTTCTTCATAGAGGTACTGAAGCCCGTTGCTGCCAGCTGGGCTCCCGGGCTCGGCCCGGTCATTAAAAACGAGACCTGCCAATTCTCTGAACGAACACCAGGAGACCGTTCATGAGGATCATCCGTTTACGAGAAGTCATGGCTACGACCGGTCTGGCCAGATCGACCGTCTACAAGTACATCAGCGAAGGGGCTTTCCCGAAGCCGGTTTCATTGGGGGAGAGGTGCGTGGGGTGGGTAGAGGAAGAGGTGCACGATTGGGTAATGGAGAAAATTGAAGAGCGTGACGCTGCTTTGAGAGCCGCGTGAGAGAGCGGCAAGGCATAAACGCCGTGACTGGCTGTGTCCAGTCACGGCGTTTATGCCGCTGGGAGGAGCGATCGAAGGGACATTCAAGGCAGCAACCGCCAACAGCAGTCATCGAGCGCTACCGGTTAGTGCCCGCCTCAGCCTGATCTTTGATGCCGATTCTTGGCACATGAACGGTTGCTTCAGAGATGGGTACCCACATGCGCAGAAGGCGCCAGGCCTCGCCATGAGGAAGTGCCTAACGGCCTGCCGTGAGAACCCGGTGGACTTTCGATTTTCCGGTTTGGTTTACAGCTATGCTAGCCGGACGGCCAACCCTCATATATTTCCTCTCACTCCCATGATCCCCAGTCAGATTTCACTTTTTATAGGTTCTCCGGTTGAGCATGAGTCGGAGCGGGCTGTACTCCTCGAGCTGCTGAGATTGCTTGAGATGACCGGCGAGACGGCCACGGTTTTAGTCAACATAAACCTGAAGGGGCGGCAGCTAGACTTAGTGGTCGGGACGGATCGTCAAACATTGGTCCTTGAAGCCAAAGCCAGTACGGTGCCGCTCAGAGGGACGACAAATGGCCCATGGGCCGCGCATCCCCGTTCAGGGCGTTCGAGAACCACGGGCAATGCCTACGCCCAGGCCTTGGGCGAAAAAAACGCTCTCTGCGACGCTCTCCGAGACTTTTTAGGTAGCGTTGAAGGATATCCGGATGCTCATGTGGTGTTCGTCCCCGAGTTGGCCGCGGGCTCGGAGTTGTTGTTTGACTTCAAGGTCACCTATGGCGGGATAAGCGGGCTCGCTATACAACTGGCCAAGCGCACCGAGCTCCGGTGCACTACCGATCAATGGCGCGCGTTTGCAATGCAGCATAGCCTTGAGCAGGTGTTCGACCTTTCCAGCGCTCTGGACCCTCGCTCGCTCGAAGCGCAGCGAACACTTGCAACTTACAACGCTGCTTTCACCGCTACGTATGCTTCGGCAGCAGCCGAGTACAAGACGGACCTCTACGACGTCGACGGGGAGCTCGTAGATTTGCCATTTCTCGAGCATCTGTTGCAGGAGGCTCGCACGGACCTTCTAATCCAAGGTCCTTCAGGCTGCGGTAAGTCATTGCTGTCGGTGATGTTGGCAAACCGCTTGTGCGCTAAAGATGTGATACCAATCATCGTGGAGGGAAAGCTATTTGAGGGACAGCTTGGCCCGGCGCTGGATCGTGAAGCAGCGCTACTGGACGTACTATCAGCCAAGAAGCTATTAGCTGCAGTTCGTACGCTATCGCGACCGGTAGCCATAATCGTGGATGGGTATAACGAATGCCCTTCCCACTTGAGATTTAAACTGATCCGGGCGCTCCGCGCCGCTTCGATTAAGTATGACGCAGCAATTGTCGTGAGTTCGCAGATCGAGACCGACAGGGCGGATTTGCTTCCGCTTCGGAAGGTCACCGTTTCCGCTCCCAGTCATGATCTCAAGGTCGAGATAGCGTCCCTTGATACCGCCTCTGCGGAGTTGCTGGCTCCCCTGCTACAGACAATCGCTACCGGTATTGAGGCCAGCCTTGTTGGTCAGATGGGGCGCGAAGTGAATCTGGTTTCTAGCAGATCCGCGCTGTTTGACGGCTTTGTTCGGCGGCGCCTTGGTGCTAATGCAAGCGAGGGCATAACGCTCTTATGTCACGTCGCTGGACTGCTGTTCGAGCGCATGACTTTCAGCTTATCCATACGCGAGCTTGATCGCATCCTGGTTAGGGAGCGGCTCGGGGCTGAGGTGCTCCAAGAAAGTCTCCGGATGCGGCTGCTTATCCAGCGAGGAGAGCGCCTAAGTTTCGTTCATGAAATGTACCTCAATGCGTTTGCGGCCGAGGCTATCCTGCGGCAGCTTGGTTCCGACTTCGACGCTATGGCTCAGGCGTTGGCGCTGCCGCGATTCCATGAGCTGCGGGCATTTGTGGTTGGCGCTATCGAGGATATGGGGTTGCTCGCTCGCTTGCTCAGCTCGACCACAGATGCTCAGTTGTTGAGGGCAATCATAAAAGGAGAATGTGGCAGCGACGCTAAGAGGTTCGTGACCCAGGACTTGAACGCCGTAATGGGGCGATTACGGAGTGAGGTTGAGACAGTTCGTTTCTTCATCGCTCCCGACCAGCATTGGCAGATTGGCGTTGAGCCTACTAGTCGCATGCTCTGGACAGAGCATGAAAGAGCAATGCTGTCTGCATTGCCTGCTGCATTGGCGCTCGGTCAATACTCACTGGAGTTGCTCGATGTTTTCCGACTGCTCGATCAGAGGCTGAACGAAGAGCGAGCGCGGCTTCAAAGTGAGGCGGTTGAGAAGGGTTTCAAGCTACTGAGGACCAGCTTATTTGCAGCTGCCTACGTATTCGGCCAGCGCGACCTTGGAGTTTCACTTGTCATGTCGACTCTTCACAGCGGGGGGTTAGAGCGCTCAGCCTTGCTTCCTGAGCGGCAAGCGCCCCTGAGAGACGTATGGCTCAACGTAGCTACGCCAGGACAGCTCTACTTTGCGCTGGCGTTGTCGCGTGATACCTGCAGGCTGGAGCGAAGCATTCTTAACCTGGCGATCGACCAAACGCTGCCCCTGTTCGAAATTGAGCGCTGGAAGTATCTGCCTTATCACGTTCAACTAGATCTCGTGCATTTCGTGCACTTTCTTCCACGGGATGACTTGGCTCAACAAGAAAAGCTGTCGAAGGCGCTCGAAAGCCTGCTCCCCGTGCTAAATCCGATTCTGCAAAGCACTGTCCTCGAAGCCCTCAGTAGTTTGGGAGCGATGGATGACGAGGTTAAGGGGCACGAGAGACAGATTCGACTACAAGTTGCCGAAGTCCTCGGTGACCCTGGTGCGGAGGGTGCGGCGGAAATCGCCTGGGAGATCTATAGCGGGCAATTCGATCATCCCTTCGACATAGCCTACATCAACGTTGTCGACGACCTTTCAAACGAGCAGCAACTGACACTGATGCGATTGGCCTGCATGGGAGCGTCCGAGTACAGCTTCTTTGTGGGATCGCTAATGGACAAGCTTGCTGGTGAAGGTGATGCCCTCGCGGTTCCGGCGATCTCGCGCTGGGCACGCTTGCCAGATCCGACCACTCCAGTACGTCAGAACGCGGTTGAAATCTATATTTCCGCGCTGATGGCCTTGGGGAAACTTCAATCAGATCTACCGGAGGAGTCGTGCCCGATGGGGCTTGGCCCCCGTGAGGATGCGATGTCCGCATGCGGGATGATCTACTACTGGCTACAGCGGCGTACCTTTGAAGCAGCAGAGGCGGAACCACCAGTTATGGCTGCTCTCGAGGCTCTTTCCGCCGACCCATCGCGCGCTATTGGTGTGCTATGCGAGATCTCCCAGTCGATCATTGGCCATGACCCGCGCGGCACTTTGTTGGTTACAGCCTTTCCAGCCCGTATGGTCATGCTTGCTCGCGTAGCCCTCCAGCAAGGAGGCCCTATGGAGGGATATTTTTCCGGTCCGCGCTTCTTCGAGCACAGAGATGCCGAGCGATTTGCGATCTCCATGATTGGTTCTTGCGGTGGGCCAGACGACTTGCCGCTGCTTCGTACTTTCGTAGATCAAGTGGAGCTCTCATGGAATGCCCGCAACGCACTTGCGGCGATCGAAGCAAGAGCTTCAACCGCTGCACAGCGGTAGCCACTGAAAAGCCCCCTGAACTCCGGCCCATTCAGCGAAGGGCCAGACCACTGGACGATAGCAGCCCTGTTGGTGGGCATGACCAAGGTTCATCCTTAGCAGACAAACCAAGGTCCGCTTCTTGGATTGCTGCTGTTTTTGCGCATACGCTTCAACTAGCGCAATCGGGATGGGAGTGATTTATTGCCGGAGTGACGAGAACCGAAAATACCCAATCGACATTGTGGCTTTAGCTTCAGTCTGTCCGAGCTCATTGAGGGGGGCGTTTTCGGTGCGGGTAATATGCTTTAGATCCGTCATCTAACCTCACATCATTCATCGCTCCCTCATACGCTACTTGTCCACCCCTAGCCATCTATCAATCCCGCCATTCAACGTAAGCGTCCGGCGAACTCACCTTCCGAACTCCAGCTTTAAGGGCGATGGTGTCCGCGTATTTTTAAGCGGACGCGATCACCCTTATCGCCAGGATTTCCATGCGCCAACGAAGCTCTTACCCCAAACCTTTCAAAGCCCAAGTCGTTCAGGAATGTCTGCAACCTGGCGCAACCGTGTCCAGCGTCGCCATCAGCCATGGCATCAACGCCAATGTCATCCGCAAATGGCTGCCGCTCTATCGAGACCAGTCCGCAACGCCTTCGCTGCCGGCATTTGTCCCGCTGAAGGCTGCACCTAAACGGCCCGCCGAAACGTCAGTGATCATCGAGTTGCCCATGGCCGGACAAGTGATCACAGTGAAATGGCCAACCTCGGATCCCGAGGGCTGCGCGCAATTCATTCGAGCTGTCGCTCAATGATCCGCATCGATGCCATCTGGCTGGCCACCGAGCCGATGGACATGCGCGCCGGCACCGAGACAGCATTAGCCCGGGTGATTGCGGTGTTCGGTGCGGCGAAGCCGCACTGCGCTTATCTGTTCGCCAATCGCCGGGCTAACCGGATGAAAGTGCTGGTGCACGATGGCCTCGGCGTCTGGCTTGCAGCGCGTCGACTGAACCAAGGCAAGTTCCACTGGCCCGGCATTCGTCATGGCAGCGAGGTCGAACTCGACAGCGAGCAACTCCAGGCGTTGGTACTGGGCCTGCCGTGGCAGCGCGTCGGCGCCGGCGGTGTGATTAGCATGCTGTAAACGCCGGCCATTTGGCCGGTCTACTTGTCGTCGTCCCGAGCCTGCTCTGGCACAATCGGTGGCATGACTTTCTCGCCCAACCTCGACCAGATGACCCCGGAACAGCTTCGTGCCTTGGCGGCACAGGCGTTGCAGTTGCAATCCCAGGTCGAGGCGATGAGCAGAAAGATCCAGAACGATCAAACCGTCATTGAGCAGCTCACTTACGAAATTGCCCTACTTAAACGGCACAAGTTTGCCAAGCGCAGCGAGCAAATCAGCCCAGCGCAAAGCAGCTTGCTGGATGACCTGCTCGACACAGACCTTGAAGCTATCGAGGCCGAGCTAAAACAGCTCCTCCCAGCTGCGCCACAGGCCGAAGCACGACAATCCCCGAAGCGTGCGCCTTTGCCGCCGCAGTTTCCACGCACGGTGATTCGTCACGAACCTGAAAACACCCAGTGCGCCTGTGGCTGCCAACTTCAACGCATCGGCGAAGACATCAGCGAAAAGCTGGACTACACGCCGGGCGTGTTTACCGTCGAGCAGCATGTGCGGGGCAAATGGGCCTGCCGCCAGTGCGAAACCCTGATCCAGGCGCCAGTGCCGGCGCAGGTTATCGACAAAGGTATCCCGACCGCAGGCTTGCTGGCCCACGTGATGGTGGCCAAGTTTGCTGATCACTTGCCGCTGTACCGGCAGGAGAAAATCTTTGGCCGCTCCGGGCTGGAAATTGCTCGCTCAACCTTGGCTCAGTGGGTCGGACAAACCGGCGTGCGGCTCCAGCCGCTGGTCGATGCACTGCATGAAGCAGTGCTGAGCCAAGGCGTGATTCACGCCGATGAAACACCCGTGCAAATGCTTGCGCCGGGCGAGAAGAAAACCCACCGCGCCTACGTCTGGGCCTACAGCACTACGCCGTTTTCGGCGCTCAAGACGGTGGTTTACGACTTCAGCCCAAGTCGTGCTGGCGAACATGCGCGCAACTTCCTGGGCGACTGGAACGGCAAGCTGGTCTGCGACGACTTCGCTGGCTACAAAGCCGGGTTTGAGCAAGGCATCACTGAAATCGGCTGTATGGCCCACGCCCGTCGCAAGTTCTTTGATCTGCACGTGGCGAACAAAAGTCAGCTGGCTGAACAGGCCCTGCACTCGATCAGTGGCTTGTACGAGGTTGAACGCCAGGCGCGGGACATGAGCGATGAAGACCGCTGGCGAATACGCCAGGAAATGGCGGTGCCGATCATCAAAACACTGCATGACTGGATGTTGGTCCAGCGCGGCTTGGTGCCCAACGGATCAGCCACAGCTAAAGCCTTCGATTACAGCCTGAAACGCTGGGTAGCGCTGACGCGCTACCTGGACGATGGGGCTGTGCCCATCGACAACAACCAAGTTGAAAACCAGATACGGCCATGGGCGCTCGGGCGCTCGAACTGGTTATTTGCTGGATCCCTGCGCAGCGGTAAACGGGCTGCGGCCATCATGAGTTTGATCCAGTCGGCACGCATGAATGGGCATGATCCGTATGCCTATCTCAAGGATGTGCTGACGCGGCTGCCGACACAGCGGGCCAGTGAGATTGGGCAATTGCTACCGCATCAGTGGGTGCCGGCCTGACTTACGCAAGGTGAGTTGGGCGGACGCTTACCATTCAACCCCGTCCTATCCCTCTCCACCCACCTTCCCCTAGCCGTCCTCTCTCCTCAAACAATCCCACCATTCAACATCCATCCTAAACCTAGCTCGTCCATCCAATCACTAGGTCTTCCCTAGCCATTGACCAGTAGAAAGTTACTCCCCGTGCAGAGGATATGAACCTCACACAGGAGCATCCTTCATGCCTCGTCATCCCAGCAATACCAACCTCCACCTGCACCATGCCAACACCTTCCAGGGGTTGCCTGTCATGGCAGAGAAGGGTCCCTTCATCGAGCAGTACCTATCTCGCTTGCACAGCACCATTGACCACTCCCTGAGGCAATACTCCAGGGTATTTGCCATCAGAGTGGATCTACGTCTGCCACTGAACGTAGAGCTGCCTGACTACGCTTATTCGAATAAGGTCATCAGTAGGTTCCTGGAGTCCTTCAAGGCCAAGATCGAGCATGACCGACAGAGGGCTCGTGCTCGGCATCGATACGCTCATGACAGCAGGGTCCGATATGTCTGGGCGAGAGAAGAGAGCAGGGGAGAACGACCCCATTACCACCTGCTGATCCTGCTCAATGGAGATGCTTACTTCACCGTGGGAAGGAAGACCTCATCTGAGCAGAACATCTTTCATCGTCTGGAGGAGGCATGGGCCAGTGCGCTGGGGCTCACCGTAGAGGAGGTGGGTGGTCTGGTGGAGATACCCCGAGCGGCTGGATACCTGGTTAGTCGAGCTGCTAGTGATCAGGGTGAGCTAGCTGACCTGTTCCGTCGAGCGAGCTACCTCTGTAAGGCAGCTACGAAAAACTATGGGGATGGTCAGCATGGATTCGGATGCAGTCGTGGATAGCTGCATTCCAGACACGTCTTATAGCGATCTTCATCTGTGGTCGATTCAATGCACCTGCCTCATCCCTGTTTGCGTGATGGGGCAGTTGGAGCAGCTCGTTAGCCCTGAAAGGGCATCGTCCGGACACTTCAACTCTTGCGATGGAGCGCGGTGTTTGACCGTATCGAGACAGGGTGAGCAAGCCTTGTATTCGGACTGGTTGGTTCGTAGGAATTAACCCAGTTGGCTCCTGGTATGACTAAAGCCTGCTAGGTGCATTTACATGTCGAGCCACACCGCCATCCTCTCTGATTTCTTGCTCCGGGCAGAGATCAAGCGCCAGATTGAGCGCTACGTTGAAGCAATCATGGTCAGCAGCGAGCCGGCCTACCACGTCTCTCATGATCGCGCCGGCGATAGCCTTTATCAGCCGACACCTCTAGCCATTTCAATCGTTCAGCTAAACCAGATGCATGATTTCATCATGGGGCTCGACGATGAAGTGGAGGGCGAGGCACTACGAGCGTTTCAGCATGCTTGTCGGCGCGTGGGGATTGAGTTTAGTCCCTTGGTGGGCATGGTCTGCCTCAACGAAAGTGAAGACGGGTATCTAACGCCGGAAGAGACACTGAACTGGTTCGTGAAGCGTGTTCGAGTTTGCTCACTTGCCGCACAGGAGTGAGCTCATGGGGCTTAGCTAGAGTCGGCTTCCGACCCAAAGCGGAAGTCAGGCGATGTTATCAACGGGCGGTGCATGTCGATGTCCCTTCGCAAGCTCTGCACGGTAGATCTCGATTACCTGGGCTGCATAGTCTGCTGGCTGCATACCGCATTGACGTACTGCATGGCATAGCTCTGACCATGCTTTCTGTCTGAAAAAGGCTCCAGCCTGTTCACGCGAACTTCCGGAACTCAGGTCATAGAGTCACTGTAGGGTCCACACACCAAATACAGACCGAGGCCTCAAAGGCCCCGGTCTACGCTCTAATGGTTATTTGCCAGCGGTCAGCGCGTTGTAGCTGGTGATCAGGTTGCGGTAATCCGGGATGTGGTTGGAGCACAGCGCAGCCAGGCCTTCGATGTCGTTGCGCCAGTCGCGGTGCAGTTCACAGGCCACGCCGAACCAGGTCATCAGCTGCGCGCCGGCCGCTTCCATGCGGCGCCAGGCGGCGTCGCGGGTCATCTCGTTGAAGGTGCCGGAGGCATCCGCCACCACGAACACATCGAACCCTTCGGCCAGGGCCGCCAGCGCCGGGAACGCCACGCACACCTCGGTTACCACGCCGGCGATGATCAGTTGCTTCTTGCCGGTGGCCTTCACTGCCTTGACGAAGTCTTCGTTGTCCCAGGCGTTGATCTGGCCAGGGCGGGCAATGTACGGCGCGTCCGGGAACTGCGCTTTCAGCTCGGGCACCAGCGGGCCGTTGGGGCCGGTTTCGAAGCTGGTGGTGAGGATGGTCGGCAGGTTGAAGAACTTGGCCAGGTCGCCCAGGGCCAGCACGTTGTTCTTGAACTTGTCCGGATCGATGTCACGCACCAGCGAGAGCAGGCCAGCCTGGTGGTCGACCAGCAGTACGGCGGCGTTGTCTTTGTCCAGGCGGTTGTAGGTGGCGTTGGTCATGGTGAAATCCTCGATTTGCTTTCAGTGGGTGCCGGCCGGGCCGGAAGGTTTGGACTCGTCGTGCAGTGCGTCACTGCATGGAGCAAAGATTAATTTCGACACCCTTGCTCCACCAGACGGCGAAAACTGCCTCTAGCGTTCCATTTTCAGAACGGTCACAACACGGTATGGCAGAAAGAACTATCCGGCGTGTCGCCAGGTGGATTCGCCTGTCTCGTCGAAGAAGCGTCGCTGCCAGCCCAGGGGGGTGATGCCCTCGACGCGGTAGAAGATCCGGCAGAAATGCGCCTGGTCGCAGAAGCCGCATTGCAGGCCGATCTCCGCCAGGGCGAAGGTCGATTCGCGCATCAGTTGCTTGGCCTTTTCCACCCGCTGGAGTCGCATCCAGGCCTGGGGCGAATGGCCGGTGGTGACCTTGAACTTGCGGGTGAAGTCGCTGCGCGACAGCGCGCAGGCCGCGGCCAGTTCGCTCACCGAAATGCCTGTGTCCAGGTGCTTGAGCAGCAGGCCCTGGGCGCGCTCCTTCTGCCAGGGAGCCAGGTCGCGCTTGGGGGCCTCCCCTGGAATCTGGCCGATAAGTCTGTGCAGCATGCTCGTCCCTCCCCTGCGAACTGGAAGCCATTCTTTCGAAGCGCAGGAAGGAGAGCGAGTTAGAGCTTGTTAATCGTTATTAGCTCGGGGCGCTGTGCCGGTAGCTGCTCCAGGTGAGAGGCAGCTACCGACCCATAGCGGACGTTGGCTCAGTTCGCGTCGCTACGAGTTAACGCCGGGGCATTTTCGCCGCTCCAGGTGGTTTATCTCGATGGAAATCAATTCCGAAAGCCTGAAAAGAGAGTTTTTCAGGTTGGTCTGTCTTATTTGACTGCGCTACGAGTGTGGCGTCGCAGGTATGAAAATACAAAGCTTTGGGATAAGCCCTGGTAAGTGCGTTTCAATACCTAAGTATACTCAGGTGATACGAGTTTATATTCGGTTCGGCCAAATGTAGTTGCGTGAGGATTGCGTTTTTGGAATACGATTTCATTTCGGTTAGTCTGAGTCCCGAACTGAAATGACTACATTTTTCGAAAGTCCAAGCCGGGTTCTGAATTTATCCCATATCCTGCTGGGCTGCGGTACGGTCCTAACGGCGGCCGGGGCTGTGCTGGCCTACGGAATGGAACAATATCTTTCATTGCCCAGCCTGTTGATAGCGCATGCGATGACGATTCTTGGGCCCACGGCGATAAAGCTAGGGTATGTGGGCCGCTTATATTCTATCAACCGTCTGCGCCGTGAAGGAGCCGCCGACTGAAAGGCTTATTCAAGGTTAGGGTTGATTTCAGTGACCCTAACTATCAGACGCTAAAAGGGCATAGAGCAGTTGTCATTCTAAGGTGAGCTCTCAGTAAGCTCTTTGATCTTCCTGATGATCTACATAGCGCGGCGCGTGTTTGTCTATTGGCGAATGGCCTATTCAATTTATCTGCGCTGCAATAGCCAGCTCAGCAATCCTTTTTTCTTGGTCTCCACTGGCTTTTGCAGGATTACCGCCTCCCGGATCTCTTCACGCTGTTCCTGCAAGTGGCTGAGAGCGGACTGCAATTCATGTAGGTGTTCCAACTGGCTGCCGAACATATCTTTGTCAATGCGGAAGAGCTGCCCGCTTGTGATGCTGCGAAATTCTCCCCTCGAGGGGTTGCCCGCGAGAATGCCTTCTTCTCCCATGATTTCACCTGGCCCCATGCGGCCTGCCTCGATGAGCTTTTCACCGTCGTGGATTGACACCGACATGACTCCAGTACTGATGATCATCAGGCAATCGGCTACCTCTCCGAAGCCCAGAACGACCTCGTCCGCTTGATAGTCGATCGGTGTCATTTCGTCAGCGAGACGGTCACGTTCATTGCTGCTCAACGAACGAAAAACCCGGACCTCCTCCAAAAGCCGGCGCTGGCGACTCCAGCGTGGATTTTCCGGATTATGTGCCCAAGTGACGCCGGCGGCTTCGAGGTGGCGGTGGGCGAGATCGAACATCATGTTGGAGACATCGTTCTTGTTCTTGGCCGATGCGACAAATCCTTTCAGCTCGTACTCCGTGTACTCCAGATGCGAGCTTTTGACCGAGACCTTGGCGGGGCGCGCCGACAGCAGCGCCCTCGTTCCGCGTAGGGTTTTTTCGAGGGCATCGATAGCGACGCGCGGGCGCACACTGCTGGGTACCGCAATCACTGTTCGAATCCGATGTACATCACCTGGGCGACTCAGGTTAATAATTCTCGCTTTCGCTGCGACAGAGTTGGGAACCACAGCGATGCCGCCTTCGTCGGTCATCAGATGCGTCGACCGCCAATCGATCTCCACGACATGGCCCTGCGTACCGTCGATGGAAATCAGGTCATTGAGGTGATACGGCTTGGTGGTGTTGAGCACGATGCCGGAAAACACATCACTCAATGTGCTCTGCACTGCCAGCCCCACAACGATCGCCATGGCTCCAGAAGTCGCCAGCAGGCCCTTGACCGGCAATTGCAAGACATAGGCTGCTGCGCCGACGATCCCGATCAGGAAAATCGCCGCCCCCATCACATCATGCAGCAGTCGTGCGCTGTGGCCGCCACGGGCCGCCAGTCCACTGCCGAGGACAATGGTCACGGTTCTGGCAGCGAACAACCACCAGCCAATACCCAGTACCGTACCCGTCAGCTGGAGAAGAGGGTCTTCCGGCCACAGTGGCGGTTGCAGCGGGCTGATACCGGCGTTGGTCAGGACCCAGCTGAAGGTGATGAATATGCTGATTCGCACGGACATCCGCACCTTGCGCCGTGAGGCATCGATCATTTGCCACAACGCCAGGTCAATGAGGATGAGAATGACGCCGCAGACCAGGGGATGATCTGGCACGAGCGTGAACATACATGAGCCCTCCACAGCCCTTCTGCCGTGTAGCCTCAAAGCTGTACATGGTTTCTGAACGACGGCTTTTTCGACACTGATCTGCCACAGCCGGCGGCTAAAGCTGGGCAGGTTGGTCTGCTTAACCAGATGGCAAGCAAGGGGGCATGCTCGGCAAAGTGGCCTCCACTTCGCAGCAGAACGGCAATGCGCAGCAACGAAAGGGAGGCCGGGGTTCGCTCGGGCTTTTAATAGTCCCAGAAGGCCGCGATCCAACGGAAGGCGTCGCCATCGACCGCAACCCGGCCAACGGAAGGGAAAGGCAGGTGGGTGGCGATGAACAGCTCGCCACTTTCCGCCGCGTCGCGCAGCAGGCGCACCCGCACCTCGTATGCCTTGTCCGGATCGTGCTCGAAGCCGTTGTGCCATTCCGGATGGTCGAAGGCCACTGGGAATAGAGCGTCCCCAGCGAAGGTCAGGCGCTCACCGGAAGAGTCCACCTGAACGATACAGTGGCCGGGCGTGTGGCCCCCGGTCAGCTTGGCGACTACGCCAGGTGCCACGTGCTGCTCTTGCTCGAAGATATGCAGTCGATCCCCATAGTGAGCGAGGAATTCGTTGGCGGTGCGACGCAGGACGTCTGGCACGGGCTGCGGCATTACCGTCAGGCTGAAGTCAGGGATTTTCCAGAAGTCGACTTCGGTGGCCGTGACATGGATGCGAACGTCGGGGCTCAGACCGTTCTTCACCGTGTCGACCAGCAGACCGCCGACGTGGTCCATGTGCATGTGCGTGATGATGATGTCAGTGATTGACGAAAGCTCAACGCCGGCATCCTTCAGGCGCTTGGGGAACAGGCCGGCGCGGGGGAAGCCAGGAAACTGGTTGCCCAGGCCGGCATCCACCAGGATGATCTGCTCGCCACTGCGGATCACCAGCACGTTCAGTGCCCAGTCGAACATGTCCGGGCCCAGGTGCATGTCCTTGAACCAGGCTGCACGCTCGGCAGGTGTGGCATTGATGGACATGGTCTCGGTCGGTAGCGGCAATACGCCGTCGCTGATCACCATCACATCGACGTCGCCCAGGCGCAGGGCGTAGCGCGAGGGCACCAACTCCTGGGCTGGTATGGCGCCGCTGGATGGGGCGAAGCTATTCAGGTACGTGGTCATGGTCGATCTCCTGTTATTTACCGTGTCATCAGGCGCAGGCACTGGCCGTTGGCGAGCGAGCGCAGCGCGGGTCACGCGACGGGAATCAGCGGGTCGGCGGCCGCCAGGGCGGAGCGGCGGTCGGCAGCCGGGGGATAGATCCACACAGTGTTGATCTGCGTCTTGAGTTCCTTGGCCTCAGCCTTCACCAGCTTCAGCTGTCGGTCCCAGCCTTCCGTGTACACCGCGCCCCAGGCGCCCAGGTCCAGGCAGGTGACGTACTTGGGTTGGCGGTACTGAACCGGGGCGAGGCCGAGGAGGTCGGCAGCGGCGTTGTTGCCAGCATGACGACCGAGGCTGATGGCGTGTTGGCAGGACATTGCGGCGAAGTTGCCGAGGTCGTCAGTGGCCGCGTAGGCCACGTCGCCGGCGGCGAATACGTCGTCCTGGCCGCGCACCCGGAGGTCACCGTCCACGTGCAGGCGGCCCTGGCTATCACGCTCGGCGCTGAGCTGCTCCGTCAGTGGGCTCGCGCGAAAGCCGACGGTCCAGATCACCGTGTGGCTCTGGATGTGCCGACCGTCATCAAGGGTCACACCCTCGGCATCCAGAGCGACTACCGAGGCGCCGGTAATCCATTCGATGCCCAGGCTGTCGGAGGCTTCGATGATCGACGGGCGGATACCATCGCCCATCACCGCGCCGATCCGCTCGCCACGTTCGACGATGATCACGCGCACATCCTCGTTTTCCCCCAGTACGGAGCGCAGGCGGGCAGGCATCTCGGTGGCCGTTTCAATGCCGGTGAAACCGCCACCGCACACCACTACCGTATTGCGTGCGGGGCTGGCAGGCCGCTGTCGCAGCGACAGCAGGTGGCTCTCCAGCTGCGCGGCCGACTCGATCTGGTCGACGTCGAAGGCGTACTCCTTCAGCCCCGGCACCGAGGGGCGGGCCAGTTGGCTGCCGCTGGCCAGCACCAGGCGGTCATAGGTAAGTTCGGCGACTCGGCCGGATGCGTCACGGTAGCCGACTTTGCGGGCCTGCTGGTCGATACGCTCGGCAGTGCCCTGGACGAACTGCACGCCCACCGCTTCGAATAGATCATCCAGCGGGGCGAACATGCTCTGCACATCGGGTTCGTAGAAGCGCGGGCGGATGCGCAGTTCTGCCTGAGGTGCAAGCAGGGTGATCTGCACGTCCTGGCGACCATGCTTGTCCAGCAGGCGAGCTGCGCTCAGCGCACTCCACAATCCGCCGAACCCTGCGCCGATGACCAATATTCGCTGTTGCATGATTTGCTCCCGAAGATGAAGACGCACAATGAGCGTGAGGTTTGTGTTGCAGCCGGTCCGATGCGTCCTGCTCACGAAAGAAGGTCTTCGCGCAGTGGGCTGGTCCGCTGTGGGAGTCATGCTAGGGGGGCGCGCGTCGTCCGACACTTCTACCTGCAGTCGGTGAACCGATGCGTTGGTGGCATGGACCTATACCTGGGTATAACGTCCGTGCTGCTGTCTGAACGAGTGCTGGGGGCTCATTGGCCGAGAGCCATGGCCACGCATTGGAGCAGGTGCTCGCTGTCGAACGGTTTGGGCAGGCAGGCGACCACGCCATCATGGCCGATAGCGGAAGTCGGCAATGCCTCGATGAAGGCACTGATGAAGATCGTGGGGATGCGCAGCCCCATGGCCCTGAGGCGCGTATGCATCTGCAACCCGTTGATACCGGGCATCTGCAGATCGGAGATCAGGCAAGCGCAGCTCGGCGCGGTTTCGCTGCCAAGGAATTGCGCGGCATCGGCGAAGAGCAGGGGCCGGTAACCGCTGGCGCGTAGCAGACTTTCCAGTGCGCTGCGAAGCGACTCGTCATCGTCGACGATGGCGACAACGGGCGTCGCGCGGACCTGCGTTTGCTGGGGCATCTTGGCTCGCTTGAGACTGCGCCTCTTCTGTCAGTCACGATACGCCCACCGCCGGAACAAAGAAGTATACCTAGGTATAGAAGTCAGGTTCTGCGCTACCGCCATGAGCGCGTTTCGGAAGGGCGTTCGGGACGGTGGCCGAGCGCGTCCTCGCGCATGATTCGATACGTCGGGTGCAGTGTACTCATACCTGTGGACAGGGTATCCGGGTCCATGGATAGGCCCGTCAAGCCGCTTGTACAACAGACAACCTCCAAGCTGATTTCTAGCCTGCGACATATCCCTGGCGGATGGCGTTGCCTTTCTGCCTTGCGGTTTTTGTTCGATTCCACATCACCCGGCGGCGGACACCATGAACAGACACGAGTTGCGACATACGGATATCAATCTGCTGGTGGTTTTCGAAACCATGATGCGCGAACGCAGTGTCACGCGTACCGGCGAGCTGCTTTTCGTCAGCCAGACCACCATCAGCAGTGCCTTGGGGCGACTGCGCGCCCTGTTCAATGACCCGCTGTTCGTTCGCGTCGGCCGCATGATGGAACCCACTGCGCGGGCCGAGGCGATTTACACCCGGCTTGCTCCGGCGCTGGACGGAATTGCCGTGGCCCTGAGCTTCAGCGAGGCGTTCGACCCTGCCACCAGTCAGGCGTCCTTTCATGTAGGGCTTTCCGATGACGTGGAGTATGCACTGCTGCCTGAATTGCTGGCGCGTTTGCGTCGGGAGGCACCGGGCATCACGTTGATCGTCCGGCGGGTAGAGCATTTCCAGCTGGCACGGCTTTTCGAGAGCGGGGAAGTCTCGGTCGCCATCAGTCCAGCACAGGAACTGCCTGCCAACGCCCATTGTCGCGACTTGCGCGCCGTGCGGCCGATGCTCCTGAGCTGCGCTACGGCATCCGGGCCTCTTGACCTGGACGGCCTCTGCAGTCATCCGCAGGTGGTCGTGTCGTCCATGGGCAAGATCAGTGACGAGTTGGACCTTGCCCTGGATCGGATGGGCCGGCAGCGCAAGGTCGTACTGGCGGTTCCGCAATTCAGCGCCTTGCCCGCTCTGTTACGGGGTACGGAGCTGGTGGCGCTGGTGCCGGAGTATGTCGCGCAAGCCATGGTACGGCATCCCGGCCTGCGGGCGGATTTCCCGCCACTGGACCTCCCTGCGCCGCAATTGTCGATGGCCTGGCGTGGCATCAGTCATACCGACCCACGGGAATGCTGGTTGCGCTCGCGGCTGTATCGCTACCTCTGCGAGCAGACTGAACGCGAAGCCAAGGTGGCCTGACATGACGTGGCGCTCAATCGTCGCGGGTGAACCGCTGCCGATAGTCGCGCGGCGACACCGACAGGTTGCGCTGGAAAACGCCACGCATCCGCTCCTCGTTTCCGAAGCCGCACTGGCGCGCCACTCGTTCGAGCCCCAGAGTCGTATCCTCCAGCAGGCGGCGGGCCGCTTCGAGCCGAAAAAGCTCAATGGCCTTGGACGGCGTGCGCCCTGTGCTGGCCTTGTACAGACGGGAAAAATTGCGCGTGCTCATACACGCCTGTTCTGCGAGTGTCTCCACGGACAGCGAAGGATCGCCTGCATGCTCTGCGAGCCACAGATGCAATTTATCGAAAGGGGCTGTTTCGCCGGACTGGGCCTGCAGCAATCTGCTGTATTGCGCCTGGCCGCCGGGACGCCGCAGGTAAACCACCAGCTCCCGCGCCACCGCCATCGCCACCTCGCGTCCGCAGTCTTCCTCGACAAGGGCCAACGCCAGGTCGATGCCTGCGCTCACGCCTGCGGAGGTCCATATTCGTTCCTGTCGGACGAAGATCGCATCGGCGTCCACCCGGATCTTCGGAAAGCGCTGTTGCAGCGCGTCGCACATGGCCCAGTGGGTAGCGGCGCGCAGCCCATCGAGCAAGCCGGCCTGGGCCAGTAGGAACGCCCCGCTGCAAACGGCGGCGACCCGCCGCACGGCGGCAGCGTTGCCGGCGATCCAGGCAACCAGCTCGGCATGGCTGTCCAGGGTGCGACAGATGTCAGGAGCCCCCGGAACGATCAGCGTATCGAGGCACGCGAGGTTCATCTGCTCCAATGGCTGAGTGGTGACACAGAGGCCTTCGGCAGTGGCGACCAGCTCTCCACTCAGGCTGGCGGTTGCCAGTCGGTAACCAGGCAAGCTGCGTTCGGCAAGTGCTCGGCTCGCTGCCCAGAATACCGTTTGCGCTCCGCTCAGATCGAGCAGGCCCATCTGGGGGTAGGCAATGAAGACAATATCGCGCTCGGCAACAACCGCCGGGCAAAGATTTTTCTGCGCAAGGGCGCGGGTGGGTTCCAGTGGTTGGGGACGTGACATCATCGTGCCTTGGCGGAGCTGGCCAAAATGGCGGAATACCCGTTGTATTAACGCAATGCAAGCGTCGCGCGGTATTGGCTGAAAATCCACGCTATTTGGCCTGGCGTTGCTGGGACTGCCAAGTTAGTTTCGGACGCTTTGCCAGTCTGTAACCGGCGGTCAGTGGACGGGGTGGGCGGCAGTGGCCGCCGTTGCACCATGGACTAGATTTTTTGCGCACGTTGGCCACAGGAGGGAATAAAAATGAGTGGGTCGCAACCAGGGGGAAATGCCCGTACCGGTACTTCGGGCGATCCGGTGGTTTATGTGGTCGATGATGATGAGTCGATGCGTTTTGCCCTGACCGGGCTGTTGCGCTCCATTGGCCTGCGGGTCGAGGCATTCGAATCCACCGAGCAATTCCTGGCCTTTCACCGGCCGACGGCGCCCAGTTGCCTGGTTCTTGACGTACGCCTGCGAGGGGAGAGCGGTCTGGCCTTTCAGGAACGGATCGACAAGGCAGGCTTGCGCATACCCATCGTGTTCATGACCGGCCACGGCGACATCGCCATGACTGTCAAGGCGATGAAAGCCGGCGCGGTGGATTTTCTCGCCAAGCCATTTCGTGACCAGGACATGCTCGATGCGGTGGCCAGCGCCCTGGCCAGAGATGGTGAGCGGCTGGCTGCCGAACAGAGCAGCGCCGGGTTGCGCCAAGCTTATGCGGGCCTCACGGCGCGTGAGCGCGAGGTGATGGGCTTCGTCGTCGGCGGGCTGATGAACAAGCAGATTGCGGCCGAGCTGAATCTCAGCGAGGTCACCGTCAAGGTCCACCGCGGGCAACTGATGAGGAAGTTGTCTGCCCGCTCCGTAGCGGACCTGGTCCGCAAGGCGGAAGCCCTGGGGATCGCTCCCCAGCTTCGTTCGCCCATCTGAACGCACGATTGGCCCGCTTGGGGAGATTGGCATGCCTGCAATACCGCAGCGGCTCTGGGACGATGGCGAGCGTATCTTCGGCCGAGGCCCGCATCCCCGTCACGAAGACCGCCTGGTTCTGACCGCGCGACCTGCCGCGGACTCGCCCTCCGCCGCCAGCCTTGAGCGGTTGAATCATGAATTCGCCTTGCGTGACGAGTTGGACGAAGCCTGGGCTGTTCGACCACAAGAGCTGCTGCATGAGGGTGGGCGCCCCCTTCTGGTGCTTCGGGACCCAGGGGGAGAGCCGCTCTCGGCATCGCTGGGCACCGCCATGCCACTGGAGCGCTTCCTCCGTCTGGCGATCGGCATCGCTCATGCCTTGGCACGCTTGCATCAAGCCTCATTGCTGCACAAGGACATCAAGCCCGCGCATATTGTTGTGGACTGCTCCGATGGCCGGCCGCGCTTCACGGGTTTCGGCCTTGCCTCGCGGCTGCCGCGCGAGCGTCAGGCCCCGGAGGCGGCGGAGACCCTGGCCGGAACCCTGGCCTATATGGCACCGGAGCAGACCGGGCGGATGAACCGCTCGATCGATTCGCGCAGCGATCTCTATGCGTTGGGCGTGACCTTCTACCAGATGCTCACTGGCGAGCTGCCCTTTGCTGCCAGCGACGCCATGGAATGGGTGCACTGCCATATCGCGCGCCAGGCGGTGGCGCCCGAGCGGCGAGTGCCGAGCTTGCCCAAGGTGTTGTCGAGCCTGGTGATGAAGTTGCTCGCCAAGACCGCCGAGGACCGATACCAGAGTGCCGCGGGAGTTGAACAGGACCTGCGCCGCTGCCTGGCCGACTGGGAAGCCGGTCGTGTCCTAACAGAATTTGCACTGGACGAGCACAGTATCCCGGATCGGTTGTTGGTCCCCGAGAAGCTCTACGGCCGTGAACAGGAGGTGGCCTCGCTAGTGGCGGCCTTCGAGCGCAGCGTATCCGGCGAGGCGTGCGGGTTGCTGCTGGTCAGCGGCTATTCGGGGATCGGCAAGACCTCGGTGGTCAGTGAGCTACACAAGGCTCTGGTGCCACCTCGCGGCCTGTTCGCCTCGGGGAAGTTCGATCAATACAAGCGAGACATCCCCTATGCCACCCTCGTGCAGGCATTCCAGCAATTGGTTCGCATGCTGTTGGGCAAGAACGATCGCGAACTGATGCAATGGCGCTCGGAGCTGGAGCAGGCCCTGGAAGGCGAGGGGCAGCTGCTGAATGAGCTGATTCCGGAGCTGCGCCTGATCATCGGCGAACAACCAGAGCTGCCAGTACTCGAACCGCAGCAGGCGCATCGGCGGTTCCTGCGGCTGCTGAAGCGTTTCATCGGCGTCTTCGCCCGGCCGGAACACCCCCTGGCGCTGTTCCTGGATGATTTGCAGTGGTTGGACGCTGCTACCCTCGATCTGCTTGATGATCTCCTCTCCAGTGCGGAGCTTCGTCATGTGATGCTCGTGGGGGCATACCGCAGCAACGAAATCGACGACAGCCACCCGCTCAGCGTGACCCTGCGCCGACTGGCCTCGGCGCAAGTGCGTATCGAGGAGATCCAGCTGACGCCGCTGAAGCGGCAACATCTCGAGCAGATGATCGCTGAGGCACTGCATTGTCGCGCTGAACAGATCCGCCCCCTGGCGCTGTTGGTGCACGAGAAGACTGCAGGCAATCCTTTCTTCGCCATCCAGTTTCTCCATGCCTTGGTCGAGGAGGGGCTGCTGAGCTTTGACTACGAGTTCCGCCAGTGGCGTTGGGATGCCGCGCTCATCCATGCCAAGGGCTATACCGATAACGTCGTCGACCTGATGCTCGGCAAGCTGGCGCGCCTTCCTCAGCAGACGCAACACGTGCTGCAGCAGCTTGCCTGCCTCGGCAACCTGGCCGATTCCGGCACGCTTGCCAGCGTTCTGGATATGCCGCGAGCACAACTGCACCAGGCGCTCTGGGAAGCCATCCGCCAGGAGCTGGTGGAGCGTCAGGAGGGCGCCTACGCCTTCGCCCATGACCGCATCCATGAAGCGGCCTATTCGCTGATTCCACAGACAGAGCGAGCTGCTGCGCACCTACGTATCGGGCGGCTATTGGCCGCCCATGTATCGCCCCGGCAGCGTGAGGAGGCAATCTTCGAAATTGTCGGCCAGCTCAATCGAGGCATGGAGCTGATCAATGCAGCAGTCGAACGCGAGCGGCTGGCTGAACTCAACTTGCTTGCGGGACAGCGCGCCAAAGCTTCCGCGGCCTATGCAGCGGCCCTCAGCTATTTCGCCACCGGAGCGGAACTGCTTGATCGGACTGTCCGGCGCGAGCGCCGTGACCTCTTGTTCGCCCTGGAGCTGGGGCGCGCGGAATGCGAGTTCGCCACCGGGCTGTTGGCGGCTGCGGAGAAGCGCCTGGAGGGGTTGGGGAACGTCGCCCAGGGCACCGCTGAGCAAACCGTGGTGGCCTGTTTGCTGGTTGATATCCACCTGCTGACGGACCGTCGGGATCAGGCGGTCGTGGTCTGCCTGGACTCCTTGCGCCGCCTGGGCATCGATTGGCCGCCCCATCCAGGCGACGAGGCCGTTCAGGAAGAGTACGAGCGGATCTGGACCCAACTGGCCGGGCGTCCCATCGATCAGCTCGTCTCGCTGCCTCCGATGAGCAATGCCAGGGCCCTGGCCTGCATGGAGATACTCACCACCCTGTTCTCGCCGGCACTGCACACCGATGAAAACCTGGCGTGCCTCACCATTTGCCGAGCCATCACCTTGAGCCTGGAGCATGGCAACAGCGATACGTCCAGCGTGGCCTATGCCAACATTCCGCGCATTGCCGGCCGGCGCTTCGGCGATTTCCAGGCGGGCTTTCTCTTCGGTCAACTGGGTTGTGATCTGGTAGACCGGCGTCGACTGCAGCGCTACGAGGCGCGGACGTATCTTGCCTTCGCCCTGTTCGTTGCCAGGTGGGCGAAACCCGTGCGCGATTGCAGCCTTATCCTGCAACGGGCCTTCAACGCAGCGAATCGGGTGGGCGACCTGCCGTTCGGGGCATTCTCCTGCAACATCCTGGTTTCCAACCTGTTCTTCGCCGGCCTGCCGCTGGCCGAGGTGGACGCAGAGGCGGAACGGAGCCTGGCCTATGCGAAGAAGGTCCGCTTCGGTCTGGTCATTGCGTTCTTGGAAAATCAACTAGCGATGATCCGCATGCTACGTGGCGGCACGCTCGAATTCGGTTGCATGGACACTGCTAACTACAGCGAGGCGGCTACGGAGCGCGGCTTGGAAAATTCCTCCAAGGTGCTCGCCTGCTGGTACTGGGTGCGCAAACTGCAAGCTCGCTACCTGGCCGGCGACTATCGAGCGGCCCTCGAGGCGGCTTCGCTGGCCGAGCCTTTGCTGAACACCTCCGACTCCTTTCTGGAGGAAGCCGAGTATCACTTCTTCACGGGGCTGGCCCTGGCTGCGTCGGGCGCGGAGTATCCCCTGGTCGAGCTGTGTGCCAGGCTCTCGGCGCATCGGCAGGCCCTGCAGGCCTGGGCACGGCTCTGCCCGCAAAATTACACCTGCCACATCCTGTTGTTGGATGCGCAGATCGCTCACCTCGAGCGGCGAGATAGCGATGCCGAGGCGCTACACGAGCGGGCCGTGCGATCAGCGCAGGAAAGCGGATTCCTGCAGGTCGAGGCGCTCGCCTACGAAGCGGCCGCCCGACATTACGCCATACGTGGGCTGGACAGGGTGGCAAGGCTCTACTGGCAGGAGGCTCGGGACTGCTTCCGACGCTGGGGAGCGGAGGGCAAGGTGCGCCAGCTCGATGCTATGCACCCCCTGCTGGGCCACGAGTCGGCTGGTGCGCAGTACACAGCGACCATAGCGGCGCCCATGGAGCAGCTTGACCTGGCAACGGTGCTGAAGGTCCTGCAGACCGTCTCAGGGGAGATCGTCCTGGAACGCCTGGTGGACAGCGTCATGCGCACGGCCATCGAACAGGCCGGCGCCGAACGGGGCGTGCTGCTGCTTTGTGGCGACGGGCAGCCGCGTATCGCTGCTCAGGCCAGCGTAGATGGAGCCGAACCCCAAATGTCTGCGGACCAGGGGCAACTGCCGGACGGGCTGTTGTCGGAAACAGTGCTCTACCAGGTGCTGCGCACGCAGCAGACGCTGGTTCTCGACGATGCTCTGGTTGCGCCCGAATTTGCAGGCGACCCCTACCTGCGCCAGCGGGGCGTGCGATCTGTCCTTTGCCTTCCGTTGGTGAGTCAAGGGCAGATCAGCGGGGCGCTCTATTTGGAGAACAATCTGACTGCCCGGGCCTTCAGCCCTGCGCGCACGGCGGTCCTCAAGCTGGTGGCATCGCAGGCGGCGATTTCCTTGGAAAAGGCTCGGCTGTATCGAGACGTTGCCGAGCGTGAGGCGCGGATTCGCCGGTTGGTGGACGCCAATATCATCGGCATCATCGTCTGGAACGCCGAAGGTGAAATCCTCGACGCCAACGATGCTTTTCTGCGGATGCTCGGTTACCAGCGGGAGGACTTGATTTCCCGGCAATTGCGCTGGCGCGACCTGACGCCACCGGAGTTCCTCGAAGAAAGCGAGCAATCACTGCTCGTAGCGGTGCGACATGGCAGCGCGCCGCCATTCGAAAAGGAATACTTCAAGCGAGATGGCAGCCGTCTGCCGGTAATTATCGGTCTGGCGCCGTTCGAGTCAGGCAGCGGTGAGGGCGTGGCCTTCGTGTTGGACCTGAGCGAGCGCAAGCGCGCCGAGGAGCTGGTGCGCGAAGGCGAACGTCGTTACCGCGAGGTACAGGCAGAACTGGCGCATGCCAACCGAGTGGCGACCATGGGACAGTTAGTGGCGACCATCGCCCACGAAGTGAACCAGCCAATTGCCGCCACGGTCACCAATGCCAACGCGGCGCAGCGCTGGCTTGATGCGCAGCCGCCTGACCTGGGCGAGGTCGGCCAAGTGCTTGGCCGCATTGTCCGCGACGCCAATCGGGCCGCCGACGTGCTCAAGCGCATCCGCGAACTGCTGCGCAAGACACCTTCGCGCAAGGGGGTGTTGGACATCAACGGGGCAATCCAGGAAATGATCGAGCTCACCCGTGGGCAAGTGCTCAAGGGCGGCGTGCGGGTGCACCTGCGCCTCGTGGATCCCCTACCAGCCGTGGCGGGCGATCGGGTAGAGCTTCAGCAGGTGCTGCTCAACCTCATCCTCAATGCCGTTGAGGCCATGGCAGCGGTCGAGCAGGGTACGCGTGAGCTGGAAATCAGCACCCAGCCCGATGCTGACGGTGGCGTACTGGTCCAGGTCTGCGACACGGGACCTGGATTCGCCGCCGAAAACGCAGAGCAGATCTTCGCCCCGTTCTACACCACCAAACCCACTGGCCTGGGGATGGGGCTGTCCATCTGCCGCTCGATCATCGAAGCCCATGGAGGCCGCCTCTGGGCCGCAGCGAACCAATCCCGCGGAGCGGTGGTGCAATTCGTCGTACCGATCCACCTGGCCGAGGCATGAAGCGACAAGCAACGCCTGAAACGGCTCGAAGAGAACTCCTTCGAGCCGCGTCCTGGCGAGTCACTTCTGAATGAAGGCGAGAAGATCCGCATTGATGATCTTCGCATGGGTCGTGCACATCCCATGGGATAGCCCTGGGTAGGTCTTGAGCGTCCCATGGCGCAGCAGCTTGATAGTCAGGCGCGCTGAGTCGTCGATGGGCACCATCTGGTCATCTTCCCCATGCATCACCAAGGTTGGCACTCGGATCTGTCGCAGGTCTTCGGTGAAATCGGTTTCGGCGAAGGCTTCGATGCAATCGTAGTGAGCCTTTGCTCCGCCACTCATGCCCTGGCGCCACCAGTTGTCGACCACCGCCTGGGAAATCCTCGCCCCTGGCCGATTGAAGCCGTAGAACGGACCTTCGGCTACCTCGCGGTAGAATCCCGCGCGGTCCGTCGCGAGCGCCTCGCGGAAGCTGTCGAAGAGCTTGAGCGGAAGTCCGCCAGGGTTCTTCTGCGTGCGTAGCATCAGTGGCGGGACGGCGCCGATCAGTACTGCCTTGGCAACGCGGCCGATACCGTGCTGCGCCACATAGCGGACCACCTCGCCACCACCGGTGGAATGACCGACATGGACCGCGTTCTTCACTCCAAGATGCGCCATCAGTTCGGCCACGTCGGCTGCATAAGTGTCCATGTCGTTACCCTCGGCTGTTTGCGAGGAGCGCCCGTGGCCACGCCGATCATGGGCGATTACACGGTAGCCCCTTGAGAGAAAGAACAGCATCTGGTTATCCCAGTCGTCTCCCGAAAGTGGCCAGCCGTGGTGGAAAACGATGATCGGGCCGCTGCCCCAGTCCTTGTAAAACAGCCTTGCGCCGTCACGCAGGGTAAGATAGCCCGAGCCCTGGCTCGCGCCGCGGTTGGTCTTCGCTGTGGCGGCCTGGGTTCTGCTCGATTGGCCCACCAGGGCCGGCACCGCCACCGCCAGGGTGGCGGCCGCCAAGCCAGCGCTCATGAGCGTGCGGCGGGTGGTTCCTTTGGTTTCTTCGGTCATGCTGAAAGCTCTCATCAGGATACCGCTCATGCGGCGAGTGCGACCGACCCGCAATGCTGAGAGCGTGAAAATCACCTGCTCGAAAGCCTTGCCGTCGATAGGCCAACCCTATTCGCGCGCTGCTGTCGCCACCATCGTCCATGGGTATCGCAGGGCCATACCTTGGTTTGCGGCTTGGTGCGATTGCTGACCGGACGTCAGCCCAGCCACTTTGAAGATTTTATGGAGCTTCTTAGACCGGCTCTCTTCGAGGGAGAGCATGTACCTGAGGAAGCGTCGAGAGCGTTCGACCTGACTTCCTCAGGGGGAGCCGGTCAGGGACCAGGATGCGAAGTCACTGACTAATCCCTCATGCCATGGAGACGGAACGTCCGCTTTTGGCCGCTAGCGGCCTCAAAGAGGCGCCGGCTTGCGGCGCGGCGCCAACAGGGGAGCATGATCAAACCTCAGTCTGCTCCGCCATCTCCAGAGCGTCATCAACCTCAATACCCAAGTACCTAACAGTGCTCTCCAGCTTTGTATGGCCGAGCAGCAACTGCACTGCTCTCAGGTTTTTCGTTCTGCGATAGATCAGTGATGCTTTGGTTCTACGAAGCGTATGAGTCCCGTAGAGCGTGGAGTCGAGACCGATTGTGGTTACCCAGGCTTTCACAATGCGGGCGTACTGTCTCGTGGATAGGTGAGCTGAACATCGCGCACGACTGGGAAAAAGGAAATCGTCGTTACGACGGCGAGCTGCGCGGATCCAAGCTTCAACTGATGCTCTCGTCTGAGCGGTGATTTCGAACTGCACCGGGCGCTGAGTCTTCTGCTGCATCACGATCGCGCGCGTCGACACGTGATCACCATGAGCTATGTCCCTGACGCGCAGCTTCGTTAAATCGCAGGCTCGAAGCTTGCTGTCGATGGCAAGGTTGAACAGCGCCAGATCACGATCCTTGTTTGCGATTTCCAGTCGCACTCTGATAGCCCAAATGTCCCGAAGTCGCAGCGGTGCTTTCTGGCCGACCAGTTTGCCCTTGTTCCAAGGTTCGCGAGCTTTCGATGTGAGTGTGGCCATGATTTGTCCTCCACATGGGTGAAGGACTAGGGTGCATCGCTCGTAGCCTCAGGGCCGCTTCCGGCCAATTGCAGCCATTCGCGGATGACCCAAATCGGCCAGAAGGGGACTGCAATATCAGTGTTGCATTAACCATGCGTCCTATTTACTCAGTGGGGGAGCGCTAGGGCGTCTCTAACAACAGTCATGAGCGCCGTGAGATCAAATGGCTTGTCGAGAATGAGGTAGGCCGGGAAGTCCCGACTCCAGGAGCCGCCAGACATGATGATGATGGGGATGTCTGGGGAGCGATCTGCAACCTTACGCGCTAAATCCAGACCGTCGATCTCACCAGGCATTAAGACGTCAGTGAGCAAAAGGGCCAGTTGACCAGGGTTAGCATTGATCCAATCGAGACCATTGTCGGCGTTTCCAAGAACGACTGCGGGAATGCCGTAATTTTCCATCGCCAAGCCAAGAACTCTGGCCAAGGTTGGATCTTCGTCAAGGATCAGTACGAACGAGGCACAGTTAGCGGGCGGACCTCGGAGCGTTTCCATGCCAGTTCTCCTGTACGTGTACCGGTGGAAAACGCTGCCGAGCCTAAGTTCACATTCTTAGTCTGGTCAGCCTCTCCCCGCATACAGGATAAACTTGGCAACGACTGCTTTGGGTCGGCAGCGGCCTCAAACTCGCGGTTGCGAAGCAGGATGCGCTCTCTCGTTGTGAGACTCTATCCCCCGAATAATGCAGGTTTAGGAATCGATGATCCCAACCGCGGAGAGGCCCAATCAATGAACTGCCGCACCCTCGCCGACAACAACCGAGCGTGTGGATACACCATCTGAATAGGAATATCAGGAAGCTCAAATGTCTGAAGCAACCGCACCAGCCGGCCGTTCGCAAGCTCGTCGGCGACTTGGTAGTGCAGCAACCGGCTGATGCCGACACCTTGCTGGCAGGCTAAACTGGCGACCTGAACCTGGTTAGTGGTCATGCGCGCAGGAATAGCCAGAGGCACAATATTGCCTTGCTCCAGGAATTGCCACTGCTTGCCTAGGGGTGCAAGGGCGATGCAGGCATGGTCCAGCAGGTCCGTCGGCTGCTGGGGTGTGCCGTTGGCACACACGTATTCCGGGCTTGCGCAATGTACATAGCGGGTATACCCCAACGACGTCATCACCAGAGAAGAGTCCGGCAACTGCCCGATGCGAATCGCCAGCTCTATGCCCTCCTCCAGCAGGTCGACCACGCGGTCGAGCAAGATTAGCTCCACCTGGATAGTCGGGTGCAAAGCCAGGAATTCGTTGACCAGTGGCGCGACGTACCGGCGCCCGAACTCCACCGGTGCAGTGATGCGCAACAGTCCCCCCGGGCTCTTGCGCCGAGCATCAAAGCCATGTTCGACCTCATCGAACTCCGCCAATATCCTTCGGCTCCAGGCGACGAATTCAGCCCCTTCGTCGGTCAAGGCCAGTCGCCGGGTATTGCGATTGAGTAACCGCGCACCAAGGTGTTTTTCCAGCGCCGCAAGTGTCCGGACCACTGAGGCCGTGGACTGTCCGGAGATGTTCGCCGCAGCACTGAGGCTACCGCTGTCCACAATCCGCACCAAGGTTGCCATAGCTTTCAATCGGTCCAACGTCAGGCCTCGTCTGTGCAGCTACTGCAATAGTGTTGTCAGCTTACAGGCATTGGTAAAACAGCGGTCAATGGACACACTGGGTGCATCCAAAGTGTGTGTGGTCTACCGCCATGAATTTCGATGTTTCAACCAGCATGCGCAACCCGTCACCTATCCTTGCGCGTGATCACATCAATATTCGCGTCGTTAACCGCAGCCGAGCCGTTGCGATGTACGAGTCGCAGTGGTTCGTCGAAAGCATGCGGTTCAGCAACTACCAAGCGAATGAGCAGCTTATCCCCAGCGACGCACTTATAAACCCGAACTTCAACTGTGCCGCCGGGTCAGCGCCCACAATGAGCTGCTGGATGCGTCCAACAAACTTTCCGGTATCGCCGAGTCGGCCCGCGTAGTGGAAAACCTTGAGTCACTGCAGCGCTGTGCGTCGCAAAAAGGCATCACCACCATCGGACGGCCAAAGCGGATCGGGTCACGTCGCGTTGTGTCGTTCATACATGCACCCGACGGCAACGTCTTAGAATTCAACAGCCATTTGCCTAAAACAGGGAAACGCCATGAAGCTCTATGACCTGGAACTTTCCGGTAATTGCTATAAAGTCCGCCTGTTCGCCCACTTGGCGAACTTGGATCTGGAAATCATCTCCGTGGACTTTCTAGGGGGGGAGCACAAGCGAGAACCGCTAATCGACCTCAACCCCTGGGGCGAGTTGCCTATCTTGGTGGATGGCCAGCAGGTGCTACGCGATTCACAGGCAATCCTGTTGTATCTAGCTGGCACCTATGGTGGTGCGGCATGGTGGCCGGTAGAACCCCAGCAACAAGCGGAAATCATGCAATGGCTTTCGACGGCGGCCAACGAGATCCAGAACGGTCCATGTGCTGCACGGCTCATAGACAAGTTCGGCTACCGTATCGACAAGAGCGATGCCCTCGCCCGGGCTGAACGCATCCTGCCACTGCTGGAGGCGCACCTGGCGAAACACGACTGGCTGGCGCTTTCCCGCCCGACCATCGCCGATTGCGCGGTGTTCCCCTATGTTGCGCTGGCGCCAGAAGGGGGTATCGACCTTGAGCCCTACCCACACATTGTGCATTGGATCGACAGGATCAAGCAGTTGCCTGGATTCGTGCCAATGCCGGGAATCTAACGAGACACACCAGAGCGGCTGATCGGCCAGCGCAATGTGTTGCAGATCCCCAGTAAGGCGGTAGTCAGCAAGGGCAAGCTCAATCTGTTGGTGTTGGCGGAAGAGCAGCGGCGATTTCGCCTCGTAGAGATGCGTCTGGGCCAGGAAAACGATGGGCTAGCAGGCAGGCAATCATAATGTCATGCGCACCAAATCTGCCGCTAGAGATCGACACGAACTCAGCTCGCATAGGCCAGCCTCATGAACCGTCAGCGATAGGACGAACACCCGTCGACGCATCATTCCAGTTTTTAACTTGGGGACGATCCAATCAGCCTTTAACACTTAATACGCATAAGGCCGGATACAAGCACCCAATGGTGCAATAAAGCCATCTGTCTCAGTGCGATACGTATCTGCTGCTCAGAGTGAGACAGCGAGACTTCGCGAAACGTCCCAACATCCCCAGCATCTAGACAATAACTTATTAATTTAAAAGGAAAACAGGAAAAACAAAAAACATGGCACGACCAGTGCAATACCGCAATGCATTCGGATCTCCCCTGAACTCGAGGGAAGAAACAGCACCAATGTTAATAAAAACAATACAGGTGATTACATGACAAACAGCGGTAAAAATTGCATTACCAACTCCCCAAAACCGTACAAGACCGAACTAGTAAATACACTTCCCCTTGCAATCATGCTGGGGCTGTCGGTGAGCCTCTCCCCCATGGCTAAGGCAGTCGATGTTGATGCTGGCGACTACACTGCGCTGCCTGAAGGCACCAACCTTGGTCTGCTCTACTACCAGCACGCTGAGCGCAACACGGTCTACTCCGATGGCCACAAGGTGCCAATCAACGCCCGCCTAGACTCGGACGTCGGCATTTTGCGGGGCGTCCACTACATGAAGCTCGGCGATTACATTGTCGATCCACAGTTCCTCTTACCCTTCGGTCATCTTCAGGCAAAGGATGATACCAAGGACCTGGGCAGCGACAGTGGCACCGGTGATTTGATCCTCGCCGCCACAATCTGGCTGCTGAACGATCCGGCCAATCGCCGTTACTTCGGCATCACGCCTTTCCTCTATGTGCCCACCGGTAGTTACGACAAAGATCGGGCTGTGAACCTTGGTGAGAATCGGTGGAAGTTAGCTCTCCAAGCCGGCTATATAACCGGCCTAACCGACAAGCTCACCCTGGATTTGGTTGGAGATGTGACCTTCTTTGGGCACAACAATGATTTCGGCCCTGCGAGCCAGACTCAAAAGCAGTCCGAGCTGTACCAAGGACAAGTTTTCCTGCGCTACAACTTCACCGAACGCTTCGACGTTCGCGCCGGCTACTCGAAACTATGGGGCGGGGAAAGTGAGGTTGCCGGTGTCCACCTTAATGATGAGCCCGAGACCAGAAAATTCACCGTCGGCGCCTCCTATTTCGTTACTGACGGCACCCAGCTAATGGTGAATTACGGGCGGGACTTGTCCGTGGAGAACGGTTTCAAGGAAGACAACCGTGTCAACGTGCGACTCATGCAGATCTTCTGACCCTCGCCGTCCGGTCACCTGATTCACGTTGGGTGAGCGAAATACTCCGCCTATAACAAGCAAACCAAGGAGACCTGCGTAAATGACCAAGACGCAGCCCGTATCCCGTTGCCGTACCCGCCTTGCTACCGCCCTGCTCATTGCCCTGTTGGCGCCTATATCTTACGCCGCCCCCGTCGACCAGGCCGCCATCATCGCCAGCGAACAAGATGGTAGCGAATGGCTCAGTCACGGCCGTACCTATGACGAACAGCGCTTCAGCCCGCTAAAGCAGATCACTAGCTACAACGTTGGTAAGCTCGGTCTAGCTTGGTACATCGATCTCGACAACCACCGTGGCCTGGAATCGACTCCTTTGTTCTCTGATGGTGTGCTCTACGCTTCGCTGTCTTGGAGCCGCGCTATTGCCGTCGATGTATCGACGGGAAAGGTCCTTTGGACCTTCGACCCTCAGATAGACCGGGGGAAGGCGCGCGATGCCTGCTGTGATGCAGTGAATCGTGGTGTCGCTTTATGGAACGGAAAAGTCTACATCGGCACACTGGATGGCCGCTTGATCGCTATTGATGCCAAGACCGGCAAGCAAGTCTGGAGCCAGCAGACCACCGACAATAGCAAGCCCTACACCATCACCGGCGCCCCGCGCGTCGTGAAGGGCAAGGTCATTATCGGCAATGGTGGAGCCGAATACGGCGTGCGCGGTTACTTCTCCGCTTACGACGCTGAGTCCGGCAAACTGGTATGGCGTTTCTATACGGTGCCAGGAGACCCAGCCAAGCCCTTTGAGAACCCTGAGCTGGCCGAGGCAGCCAAGACATGGAAGGGCGACCAGTACTGGAAAGGCGGTGCTGGTGGAACCGCATGGGACAGCATGGCTTACGATCCAGAGTTGGACCTGCTCTATGTCGGTACTGGCAACGGCTCACCTTGGAACCGCGAGCTGCGCAGCCCTGGCGGCGGCGATAACCTTTATCTTTCGTCGATCCTCGCTGTTCACCCGGATAGCGGAAAACTGGCGTGGCACTACCAAGTCACTCCTGGCGATTCCTGGGACTTCACTGCGACTCAGCAGCTTACTCTGGCCAGCTTGGAAATCGATGGCAGGTCACGCAAGGTCATCATGCAGGCGCCGAAGAACGGATTCTTCTACGTACTTGACCGTGAGACGGGCAAGCTTCTGTCTGCCGAGAAATTTGGCAAGGTGACCTGGGCCGAGCGCATCGACTTAGCCACGGGCCGCCCGGTAGAAGCACCTGGCGTGCGTTACGAGAAAAAGCCCATCGTAATGTGGCCCAGTCCCTTCGGCGCCCACAATTGGCACTCGATGTCATATAACCCACAGACAGGGCTAGTCTACATCCCCTACCAGGAAGTCCCGGGTGTCTATCGCAATGAGGGCAAAGACTTCCTACGTCGCAAGGGTTTCAACACCGGTGCCGGCTTCTCTGATACCACCGAAGTCCCCCGCGAGGCGGTATCCGGCGCTCTGCTTGCCTGGGACCCGGTGAAGCAGAAGGAAGCCTGGCGCGTACCCTATCCCCACTACTGGAATGGAGGCACCCTGAGCACGGCCGGTAACTTGGTATTTCAAGGTACTGCAGCCGGCAACCTGATGGCTTACTCGGCTGACAAAGGTGAGAAACTCTGGTCATTTTCGGCCCAGACCGGAATCGTCGCGGCCCCTATTACCTACAGCTACAAGCGTGAACAGTATGTTGCGATCATGGCCGGCTGGGGCGGTGTTGCCCCTCTGATTGGTGGCGATGCGGCGAAGGCGCCGGGGGTCGGCAACGTCAGCCGCCTGCTGGTGTTCAAGCTGGACGGAAAAGCCACGCTCCCGCCTTTGCCGGAGAAGGCGGTTGCTACAACTCCCCGCACTCCGAAACCCGTCGTCGCGAGTGCCGCCGACTTGGCAACCGGTCAGCAGTTGTACGGCAGTTACTGCTCCGTGTGCCACGGCGTTGGGGCGATGAGTGGAGGTCTGGTGCCTGACTTGCGCAAGACCGACGACTCACGCCGCAGCATGTTCCAGCAAATCGTTCGTGAAGGCGTACTGCGCCCCCTGGGCATGCCCTCCTTTGGTGATTCCTTGTCTGCGGAAGACGTGGAGAAGATCAAGCTTTATGTCATGAGCCGCGAATATGTGGACTACACCAAGGAGCAACAACCGACTGCGGTGAAAGCCTCCCCGTAACTGGGCCTGGTCAGATTAAACGGGGTTGACCTTCCTAGGCGTTACCAAGTCAGCGCCGTAGAAGATTTCTTAAATTCACTCGGCGAAAGAACAAGAGAGAGGACAGCACTATGTGGACTAAACCCAGCTTCATCGACTTGCGTCTTGGTTTCGAAGTGACCCTTTACTTCGCCAACCGCTGATTCTTCATTCGGCGCTTTTCCACGCCTCCACTAGCGCCGTTTCGGCCCTGATTTTCAGGGCCTTTTTTTCTCATGGCTAGCGCAGGGCTCCCAGCATGCACATCCGAATTCTCGGGTCGGCCGCCGGTGGCGGCTTTCCCCAGTGGAACTGCAATTGCCGCAACTGCCGCGGCGTCCGCGACGGCAGCGTGATCGCGCAGCCACGCAGCCAATCGTCCATCGCGCTGTCCGACGACGGCGTGAACTGGATTCTCTGTAACGCCTCGCCCGATATCCGCGCCCAGCTGGCGTCCTTCCCGGCGCTGCAACCGGCGCGGCGCCTGCGCGATTCGGCGATTGCCGCCGTGGTCCTGCTGGACAGCCAGATCGACCACACCACCGGCCTGCTCAGCCTGCGTGAAGGTTGCCCGCATGAAGTCTGGTGCACGGAGATGGTCCACCAGGATCTTTCCACCGGCTTTCCGCTGTTCCCCATGCTGTCGCACTGGAACGGCGGGCTGAAGCACAAGCTCATCGAGCTGGATGCCGAGCCCTTCGTCATCCCGGCCTGCCCGGGCCTGCGAATTACTGCCATCGCCCTGCGCAGCAGTGCGCCGCCGTATTCGCCGCACCGCGGCAACCCGCATCCGGGAGACAACATCGGCTTGTTCGTCGAGGACACCGCCACCGGCGGCACGCTGTTCTACGCGCCGGGCCTGGGCCAGGTGGACGACGGCCTGCTGGCGTGGATGCGCCATGCCGACTGCCTGCTGGTGGACGGCACGCTCTGGCGCGACGACGAGATGCGCGTCTGCGAGGTGGGCGACAAGCTCGGCAGCGAAATGGGCCACCTGGCCCAGAGCGGCCCCGGCGGCATGATCGAGGTGCTCGACGGCATCGACGGGCCGCGCAAGGTGCTCATCCACATCAACAACACCAATCCCATCCTCGACATCGCCTCGCCCGAACGCGCCGAACTGGACGCGCGCGGCATCGAGGTGGCATTCGACGGGATGGGGATTTTCCTTTGATGGCTCTTTTTCCAGAAGGAACCTCGCGATGACCCGCGAAGCCATGAGCCCCGCCGAATTCGAGCAGGCGCTGCGCGCCAAGGGCGCCTGCTACCACATCTTCCACCCGTACCACGTGGCCATGTACGAAGGCCGCGCGACCCGCGAGCAGATCCAGGGCTGGGTGGCGAACCGCTTCTACTACCAGGTGAACATCCCGCTCAAGGATGCGGCGATCCTCGCCAACTGCCCGGACCGCGACGTGCGCCGCGAGTGGCTGCAGCGCATCCTCGACCACGACGGCGCGCCCGGCGAGGAGGGCGGCATCGAGGCCTGGCTGCGCCTGGCCGAATCCGTGGGGCTGGATCGCGAGCAGGTGCTGTCCCAGGAACGGGTACTGCCTGGTGTTCGCTTCGCGGTGGACGCCTACGTCAACTTCGCCCGCCGTGCCAGCTGGCAGGAAGCGGCCAGCAGCTCGCTGACCGAGCTGTTCGCCCCGCAGATCCACCAGTCGCGCCTCGACAGCTGGCCGCAGCACTACCCGTGGATCGATGCCACCGGCTACGACTACTTCCGCAAGCGCCTGTCGCAGGCGCGCCGCGATGTCGAGCACGGCCTGCGCATCACCCTGGAGCACTACCGCACCCGCGAGGCCCAGGAGCGCATGCTGGAGATCCTGCAATTCAAGCTCGACGTGCTCTGGAGCATGCTCGACGCGATGAGCATGGCCTATGAACTGGAGCGCCCGCCGTACCACACGGTCACGACCGAGCGCGTTTGGCACAGGGGGGTGCTGTGATGAGTCTGCCTTCGCTGGACAGCATCCCGGCGCTGCGCCGGGGTTTCCGCCTGCAGTTCGAACCGGCCCAGGGTTGCCACGTGCTGCTCTATCCTGAAGGGATGGTGAAGCTCAACGACAGCGCCGGGGCGATCCTCGACCGCGTCGATGGCCAGCGCGACGTCGCCGGCATCATCGACGGCCTGCGTGCCGATTTCCCCGGCGTGCCGGGCATCGACGAAGACATCCTGGCATTCCTCGAGGTGGCCCATGCTCAATTCTGGATCGAGCTGCGCTGAAGTGCCGGTGGGCCCGCCGCTCTGGCTGCTGGCCGAGCTGACCTACCGTTGCCCGCTGCAGTGCCCGTACTGCTCCAACCCGCTGGACTTCGCCAAGGGTGGCGAGGAGTTGAGTACCGCGCAGTGGATCGAGGTGTTCCGCCAGGCGCGCGACATGGGCGCGGCGCAGCTGGGCTTCTCCGGCGGCGAGCCGCTGGTGCGACAGGACCTCGCCGAGCTGATCGCCGCGGCGCGCGGACTGGGCTTCTACACCAACCTGATCACCTCTGGTATCGGGCTTAACGAGAAGCGCCTGAAGGAGTTCGCCGATGCTGGCCTGGACCATATCCAGATCAGTTTCCAGGCCGCCGACGAAGAGGTGAACAACCTGCTCGCCGGCTCGCGCAAGGCCTTTGCCCAGAAGCTCGCCATGGCCCGCGCAGTGAAGGCGCATGGCTATCCGATGGTGCTGAACTTCGTCACCCACCGGCACAACATCGACAGCATCGACCGCATCATCGAGCTGTGCATCGAGCTGGAGGCCGACTTCGTCGAGCTTGCCACCTGCCAGTTCTACGGCTGGGCGGAGCTGAACCGTGCCGGCCTGCTGCCGACCCGCGAACAGCTGCAGCGGGCCGAACGCGTCACCGCACAGTACCGCGAGCGCCTGGCCGCCGAAGGCAACCCGTGCAAGCTGATCTTCGTGGTGCCCGACTACTACGAGGAGCGCCCCAAGGCCTGCATGGGCGGCTGGGGCAGCGTGTTCCTCGATGTCACCCCCGACGGCACCGCGCTGCCGTGCCACAGCGCGCGGCAACTGCCGGTGAAGTTCCCCAACGTGCGCGAGCACAGCCTGCAACACATCTGGTACGAGTCCTTCGGCTTCAACCGCTTCCGCGGCGATGCGTGGATGCCCGAGCCGTGTCGTTCCTGCGATGAGAAGGCGCGCGATTTCGGTGGCTGTCGCTGCCAGGCCTTCATGCTCACCGGCGACGCCGAGGCCACCGACCCGGTGTGCGCCAAGTCGGCTCACCACGATCTCATCCTCGACGCCCGCCGCGAGGCGGAAGTCGCGGCCGCTCCGCTCAGCGCGCTGACCCTGCGCAACGAGCGGGCCTCGCAACTGATCTGCAAGGCCTGAGATGGACCGGTAATACCGGAATTAAGGCGAAGCATGCGCCTCATGGGGCGTGGTGGGTTCCGGCGCCGGCGAAGCAATTCGTGTTCTTGCCTCGCTCGGTGAAAATCACGTCTTCTCAGCAATCGAGCTGCTGAACAGCAAGCTGCCTACCACCGGATGGCCATGGTGGTCGCGCGCCCCCTGAACCTCTGGAAGCCAAATTCCTTTGCAGAGTGGCGGTGTATGCCAGATTTCTTGGAACACAGTGCAGCTGACCAACGAGTGCACAGGCATTGACCGCATTGCAGAACGTCTGCTTCGGGTCGGTAGCTGCCAAAGCAAAGCGCCGACTTTAGGTCGGCGCGGTGGCACAGACTTTCGGGCATCTTCCGGGTTACTGGCGAGCTCTCCAGTCAGTGGTTTGCTCGAACGCATGGGCCGCGCGGTAGATATCAGCCTCTGCAAAGTGTCGAGCGACCAACTGAAGGCCTATCGGCAGACCGTCGTGACTGGCGCAGGGAATCGACATGGCCGGATGGCCCGTCGCGTCGAAACCACAGGTGTTGCCCAGCATCTCGAAAGCGCGAGCCAGCACTTCGGCCAGCGGTGCATCCGGGGCAGGCAAAGGCGTGGCGCGAACCGGCAGGGTCGGCATCAAAAGCAGGTCGTAGTTGCTCAGCAGTCCGTCGTAGTCTGCGCGCAGGCGACGAGCAAGATTCTGCGCCTTGCCGTAGAAGCGGCCGCCATAGTTTCGATTGGCGTACTCCCCCAGGATGAAGGTCAGCTTCACGGTGTCCGGAAGGTCGTCGGCGCGCTCACGCCAGCGCGCGTGGTGCTCCATCATTCCGGTCAGGTATAGGCCGCGCCAGTTGAAGCCGTGGCTGTTGCCTTTCATCATCTGCTCGGAGGCCCCTTCGGCCGCTATCGCCAACCAGATCGCCGGCCCGTGGCTGTGGGCAGGCAATGAAACTTCCTCGACTGTAGCCCCCAGCGCACGGAACACATCCGCTGCCTTGCGTACAGCCTCGTCCACGACGGGCTCGGAATTGGCGTGGACAAACCCTTCGCGCAGGACGCCGATACGCATGCCGACTACACCGCGACCCAGTGCCTCCAGATAGCCGCCAGCGGGTGCCAGTGCGTTTTGCCTAGGGTCTAGCCCGTCCGGGCCTGCCAGCACCTCCAGCATGAGGGCGTTGTCGCGCACGCTGGCCGTAATCGGCCCCAGGTGGTCCAGCGTCGATTCGATCGGCATAGCACCGGTATAGGGCACCAGCCCATGCGTGGGCTTCATGCCGTATACCCCGCAGTAGGCTGCCGGGATGCGCACTGACCCACCCTGGTCGCTGCCGATGGCCATGTCGACCTCGCCCACGGCGACCAGCGCGGCGGAGCCCGAGGAAGACCCGCCCGCCGAATAGCCATGGCGCCGAGGATTATGTACCGGGCCGCTGGCCGCCGTGTGCGATCCGCCGGAGAAGCACAGCGCCTCGCAGACGGCCTTGCCGGTGATGGCCGCCCCGGCATCCAGGAGCCGGCTAACCACCGTGGCATCGATCTCCGGGAGATAGCCATCGAGCGTGAATGTGCCGTTGAGCATGGGCAGGCCGGCCACAGCGACGTTGTCCTTGATCACGACGCGCTTGCCCACCAGCGGCCCCTCCGAGTTCCCCGGAATCAGCGCCTTGCATTGCCAGGCCCCCAGCCGGTTTTCGTCCGGAGAAGGCACGCGCAGGTCCTTGCGGGGGTAGCGCACGGGTGGCAGGCAATCAGGAAGACTATCGAGCAGGTCGTACGCATCGAAGTTTGCCTGAAGCAAAGCGTGGTAATCGTTGAGTTGCGAAGGGCTGAAGGTCATGCCGAGGCTCTTGGCGATCTCGCCAAGCTCAGCGGAATCCGGTCTGCGTATGGCCATGTTGATGTCTCACTCTGCAGAGAAGAAAACGGGGGCGACGAGGGGCTGATCTTCCGGGAAGACCTCGCCGCCCCCAAAGCTGTTCGTCAGGCCAGGAGCAGGTAGCCGCCGAACAGGTCGACCACCACCGTGCCTGCGTCCGCCGCATTGCCCCACAGTTCCCGGGTGGTGAATTGGACGTGGTAGGTCGGCTCCAGCGGGCTGTCCCGCCCGTGGCCGACGGCGTCAGGGAATGGCCACGAATGGCGAGTGCGGTGCAGCACCACGCCACGCTTGCCGCGCACATAACCGGGCATGCGGATGTGTCCGGAGACGCACTCGTCGCGCACCACCACCTCGTCGCCAACTTGGAACGGCCGGCGCGGCGGGTTTGCCTCGCGCCCGGGGCCCATCGGCAAGGCCAGCGGATAGCTCCCGCCAGCCAGCTGCGCCAGGCGCTCCTGGCTCAGCAGGCCCTTCTCGACGAACAGCGAGGCGACACCGATGATGATGCGATCGTAGTAGCTGGAGGAGAGGTAATGCCGTGGCTCCATCCGCTCGATGGCGTGCCGCAGCTCATCGACATTGAACAGCCCGAGCTCACCCGCGCCCAGGAACAGCAGGCTATAGCCCAGGTGTTCCCAGTCCTCGTGGAAGACGGGTTTGTAGCTCAGCGAATTGGCCACGTGGGCAACCGGCCCGAAACCTTGCAGGCCGCCAAGATCATGAATGCCGTCCATGCTCAGCTAACCTCCCTTGTCGAATCGCTGGCTGCGGGCACTTCCGGGCGAGCAATGCCGATCAGCACATCCTTGGTCACCAGAGCGGCGAGTTCTTCCTCGCTCCAGCCTTCGGTGCCTTCCGGGCGCACCGGCAGCACCATGTAGCGAGTCTCGGCTGTGGTGTCCCAGACCCGGATAGCGACTGACTCGGGCAGGTCCAGTCCCATCTCGCGCAGTACGCTGCGGGATTCGCGCACGACCCGCGCGCGGTATTCGAAGCTCTTGTACCAGTCCGGCGGCAGCCCCAGGACGGGCCAGGCGGTACAGGAGCAGAGCGTGCAGACGATGACGTTCTGCAGGGTCGGCGTGTTTTCCAGGGCGACGATATATTCGCCCTGTACACCGGTGTAACCGAACTGATCGCACGCCGCGGTTCCGTCTTCCAGCAGCAACGCTCGATAGGCAGGGTCAACCCAGGCCCGGGCTACCACGCGCGCGCCGTTGGCGGGATCGAAATCGTTTTCCATCACCTGCGTAAATTTTTCGATATAGCCTTCAGGTACCACACCTTTTTCTTCCAGAGCGTGCTTGAGGGCGAACGCGCGGTCGGCAGCGGTGCCTGCAGAGATGCTTGCTTTGTGGTTCATGACTATCTCCTCCTGACTGGCCGCTCAGATGCCACGCATCAAACCAGTGCCGGGGTGGCAGTTGAGGTATTCGTAACGCTGGTCTTCCGCCCGCAGCACGCTGACTTCGTGATAGCCCTTCCACTTGAGTTCACCCTGCAGCGACTGAACCATCCGCAGGAAGGTGCCAAAAATCTCGATGTGCGTGGGATGGGACTCGGACCACCGCTCCAGATGGGACATTGAGCGCCAGTAGCTGACGGAGAAGCTCTTTTCCTGGGGTTGCCCGTTGGCGTCGATGTGCCGAACGTATCGGTTGCTGTAGCAGCCCACTGGCCGCCCCTGGTCGCGGAGGAAGTCCATGCCAGCACGCAGGACCGGTTCCATCTCACCCAGATAGAGCTCGCGTTCACGGCCTTCGGTCTCACTCCAGTCCTGGCCGGAGCGGATCACCACCAGGTTTTCGTGGCCGCTGACGCTGACCATTTCCGTTGAGTGACTGAAGGAGAGTTCACCCGACGGCGTCATAGCGTCAGTTTGCGAAATCGGGATGCGGTCGCGCATCGATCCCCAGTAGCCGTGCTCCTGGATCTCGTTGCTGCGGGAGCCCATCGCCAGCCCCACGCCTTCCATGCCCTCGGGCATGGCATACAAGGTCTCGAAGCGCTCGACACCTGGGGTGATGACTTCGCGGAAGAACCCCAGACCACTGCTTGCATTAAGGTGCAAAGGCCACGCCGCACCGTTGCGCTCGTCCGCTTTCCAGCGTTCGAAGGCGGCGGGATCATCCCAGTAGGCGATGGCTATCAGGTTGTCGTAGCCTTCGGTATCCCGGTAATGGGCAAGGTCGTGATGGCGTGGACCGTCAGCGTGCTTCAGATGCTCCACGATCATGCGTAGCGCGGAGCATGCGGCACCGAGCTGACTTTCACCTTTGCTCTGTACGCCGATATACGCCATGACATAACGGGTGATCGCGACATCCGCGCGGCCGACCCAGGCCGGGAATGGAGGGATGTAGTCGTCATCGATGCGGCGCGCGCGCGAACGGGGGCAAAGCAGATGTTTATCGATTGCTGATTCCATGGAAGCCTCACAGTTTTTGTTGTAGGTCGCCGGCATGCCGGCCTTGGTGCGAGTCGGTCTCTGTTGTGTCAGAAGGTGCGGCGTCAGAAGATATGTGCGTAGCGCAGGTTCAGGCGGAAGTCTTCGCGCGGTCCGTTCTCCACCGCGAGGTCGCGACCCAGTTGCAGTTGCAGCTGGTCCTTGGGGGTGACGAAACGGCTGGCGGTAACGCGGAAGTTGGTCGTGCGCTGGCGGTCATCACGATCGACACCGTCTACACGGGTCTCGCCGCCCCAAAGCTGGCCGATCCCCAGGCTGAGATCAGTAGCCCGGTCCGGCATGTACCGCCCCATGAGCTGGGCGCTGTAGGAGGTCTTCTGCTCGAGCTTGAGCGAGGAGGGGCCATAGTCGTCGTTATTGGCGTACCAGATGACATCGCCGATCAGGTCGACGGCCCACTTGTCATTGAAGTGCTTGATGTAGGCGCTCTGGAAATCCACCTTCCAGCGGTTTTCTCCCAGGTTCAGCGCATCGTTCTTGTCGTAGCTACCGGTGGGCGCGAACAAATAGGCGTTGACGCTAAAGACATCACGGGCCTCGTTGAGCAGCACCTTGATCGGCGCGGTGAGGATGAGGTCGCCCGTGCCGCTGGCGTCCCCCAGCGGCGATGCATCGCCATTGCCGGACAGATGGCCGAAGGGCAGCAACACTTGCGGATCGATGGTGACCGTATCGCTGAGTTGGTAGACGTGCAGCAGACGCAGTATCCCTACGTCGGAGGTGATGTTGAAATCCGAGCTGGCGGAATGGCCGTCGTTGCGCAGCGCATTCGTCGTCGCGTGCTGGTAATAGACCAGGCCGATGGTCGCGCCCGCCGGATACTGTTCGTAGTCGCCCGGTGCCACCTCCACCGCCAGGGTGGAGAATGACACGCCGATCAGGATCAAACCCGCCAGAGTGGAGCCTTTGAGTTCGCAAAACAGGGATCTTGTTGTTTTCATGGTTTTGCCTTGAGCCGTGGCCCCGAAGGGCATTGAGGTTCGTGACCGTCCCGCGCTGGTTCGAGGGTGGCGTTCCGAAATCCTGGCCGGGGCCAGGCCGTCCTTGTCACGGCTCAAGCATGAAACTCAACGTGGCGGCCATCTTGGCTGGAGAGGAACAACAACTTTGTTCGAACGGCCCTTGCGTCCGGATTGCTGGCGGGTACCCGCATGCTGTTGTATGAAAGAGTCATGGGCGTGGCAGCCCGGCGGAAGAAACCTTCGAGTCGCCGTTACGAGCGAAGGCAAGGACGGATTCATCCTGAAAAGAAATGAATAACAGGGGTGTATCGACGATGAACAACCCACCAAAGGCTGTGGCGACGCCAGCGCCAGAACTGTGGTCCAGTGACCGCATCGAGCTGGCAACGCTGAGCAACTCATTCCAGGATCGGGTCGACTTCTGGCGGGAAATGATCCTGCGGCTGTTCGCCGATGTCGAAATCGGCGCCCTTCCCAATCCGGCGTTCTTCGGCCGGGTTCGCTCGCAGAAGTCCGACCTGTTCCGCGTGAGTGACGTTAGCGCGGCGGCGCAGGCCGTCAACCGTCGACATCTGCACCCGCGCTGCCGCGACGAGGACAAGTACTTCGCGGTTTTGATGCTCGAAGGAAGCGAATGCCTGGAGCAGGGGGACAGCCGGGCAAAGATCGGCCCTGGCGAGCTTTCGATTTACGATGCCACCCGCCCCCACAAACTGAGTTTCGACGGCGACTGGCGGCAGATCATCGTCAGCGTCCCCCGGGCCAGCCTAAATCAGCTGGTGGTAGACATGGAGAGCCGGGCGGCCACCCGCATTTCCCTCGACAATCCGACGGGGCGAGTGCTTCGCTCCTTCCTCGAAACGTTGAGTTCGCAAATAGGAGAGTTCACGCCTCAGGAGATGGCCAAACTGTCGGAATCGGCAACCCACCTCATTGCCCTGACGCTGGGGAACCTGCAAAACCTCGCCCCAGATCACTCTCGCTCACAGATGCTGACGCTCACGCGGGTGAAGATCTTCATCAACGACAACCTCCGGGACCCCGGACTGAACTCGCAGCAGATCGCCTGTGCGACCGGCCTCTCTGCTCGTTACATCGGCAAGCTGTTCGAGCGCGAGGGAAGCTCCCTGATGCGGTACGTCCTGCGGCGACGCTTGGAGCGCTGCGGGGCCGAGTTGCGGAGCCCGCTCTGCTCAACACTGCGCATCTCTGAAGTCGCCTTTCGATGGGGCTTCAACGACATGTCGCATTTCAGCCGGGTTTTCCGAGACTTTTATGGTTGTAGCCCTAAGGAATGGCGAGTTGCACAGCAGTCATCGCTCTCCAGGGAAGGACTCTCGAGCTAGGACCTAAGTGGCCAAGGGAGCTTCGGGCGTTTCGTATTGGCTCGCCACCATGCGGCAACGATCAGCGATTGCAGCCGGTCGCTACTACGGTGTAATTGGATAATCCGCATGCAAGCGGTGGTCAGCACGAATGCAACTGCTTGGTCAGGGGGAATGCAATCGGGTGGTCAAGTCAGTGCGATTACGCATTAAGAGAAGCAGTCCACTACAATCAGACATTGTTTGGATTGCTATGACGAGGCGCCATCAGCTCGGTGCTTGAGTTTCAGGCAAATATTTCCCTCTTCCACCTCAACTGACAGCTCATCACCCAGACTCCATCCGAACTGCTCAAGTAGCTCGGATGGAAGCTCAACGATTACGTCTCCGCTGCCATCCCCAGGGTCTTGGCATACAACCCGCCAGCTTTCAGATGTGATAGTCATAGGTTCGCCCTCATGCAGTAGGCACAGTATGGCAGCTTCATCTCAGGCAGATCCGCTTCGTACGGTGGGGTAGCATTTGGCCGATTGCTGTCTCTGGCGAGAGGCAGCAACCGACCCATAGCAGACATCATCCTGCTCAGCTGGTAGCCTCGTGTCGATGCCAATAAAGTGCTTGGATGTGGACTGGCGAACTTCTGTTTACAGCGAGGCCGGGGTCTTCCAGGTTGGTCCCGATTACCCCTATAGGTAGTGAAGTATTGAAGCTCCGCCTCCCCACCGGGGCTTCTTGTTTTCGGCTCCAGGCGGGACCTAAGAGAGCTTCAAGCTATAGGCCTAGATTTGCAGTCGTGCGGGACTCTTCAGGGCGCCCTGACCTGCGTCGCTGTTTCGTCTTATACATCTCGTGATCCGCCAGCATAAGCGCTTCTTCCACGCCCACTTGGCTGGGAATGACAACCGCAACCCCCACGCTGGCACCTGCATACCTGAAGCGTCTGAGGTCGTTGCCCAGATCATAAGTTCCTATGGTCGCCATGGTTAGGCGCTCTTGGAGCAGGTTTGCAGCGTTCTGCATTGCCGGAGCGGAATCGGCACCGATGACGGAAGGGCCCAGCGCTACGACGACAAACTCATCGCCGCCTGTCCGGCCAATCGTGTCGCTCAAGCGGAGGTCTCGCTTAAGTTGGTCGGCGACACAACACAAGAGTTTATCTCCCGCCGCGTGGCCAAACGTGTCGTTGATTTGCTTGAAGCCATCCAGATCGACCACCGCCACGAGAACGCACTTCTCTTCCCGTGCCGCCAGCGCAAGTAGGCGGGCCAAGTTATCCAGGATCGCGCGTCTATTAGAGAGCCCCGTGAGCGAGTCTGTCAGTGCCAGCCTGGTCAGCTCAGTATTGGCAGAGTGGAGTTGCTCGACTAATCGATCGCGCTCCAGGGAGTAGCTGAGCAAACCAGACAGCAGATTAAGTAGCGGCTCTGCATCGGAAGAGGGGGCTATCTGACTGGCGCTGGCACCACAGATTGTGCCCAGGACCTTGCCATCCTGAGCCCTGATGGGGGCGCTGACGTAAGTCTTGATGCCTAATGCGGCTGCTGCTTCAGAGTCTCCCCAGCATCCGGCTACGTTATCCGTAAACATCCGATTCTCTTCCAGCGCGCGCTTGCACAATGTATCTGCCCAAGGCACAACCAGTCCTTCTGGAATGACCAGAGTTCCCGCGTTCCGCGCAAACTCGACGCGCTGAATGCCTTCCTCAGTGTTGATGGTTGTCAGGTACGTTGACTCCATACCGGTGACCCTGCTCAGCAGTGACAACAATGGCCGCGTCAGCTCCTCAAGCGTTCTGGCTTTGGGCACGGTATCGGAGAGAAGCGACAGTATGTGGTCCATTGAGGTACGCCGGCTCGGGAGTTGGTTTGAGAGTGTTAGTCAAACGACAGCGCGCTGAAAGGCCCAAAAACCGTTCGCAGAACATGACCTGTGATTTATGGCCGCTGCTGGCAGATCCCCCTTGGGGAGAGGCATTTGTCATCGCGGGACAGCACATCAAAAGTCGAGGCGAAGGGAGCCAAGCTGTACGCAAGGACCCTAACGGTCCTCACGTGAAGAAAATGTCCGCTTCTGGCCGATTTCTACTTTAGGAGAGAGCTAACTTCCGGCTCTATGGCCACCCGCGACAATATCCGCTCTACAGCCGAGCCTGACGCGCCTGGGGTGTACTCCAGCGACGTGAAGATACCGCTGGCCGCCTTCGCCGCCGGCCTGGGCGACCACAAGATCTACACGGCACTCTGCCCCTGCGGCAAGGAGCGCATGCGCCGGCTGATGAACATAATGGAGTCGAGCCGCGCCGACTTCGGCTCGCTGGTAACGCACCACTATGCGCTGGACAACATTGTCGAGGCCTGCGACCTGTTCGCCCACCAGCGCGACGGAGTGGTGAAGGTCGCCATCAAGCCGTAAGGCGGGGAGGGGACGGCCGCCTGCCTGCGGCGGTTGTCCTCGCGTTGATTCAGATAGGGGCCCATGGGCCTACACCTTTCTGACGGCCTGCCGGGCACTAGTTCCCGGTGCTGACCTGGCGCGGCGATGCGGGCCGCAGTTCACGGCAATCGCCCGTGCGCAGGGATGATGACGATGAGCAGGTTGTTCTCCTGGTAGGCCTCTGAGCCTGGTGGAATCCACGAAGGGATGGCTGCTTTGGCTTTTCCTGAAAGGTTCAACACGACCCCGACCGGCCCCTCTTTTGCGTGATCGGTGATCCACGTGCCGACGTCTTCGGAGGTGACCGCGCGCTCGCGAGCGTCCGGATAGCCCAGCCCGTATTGCAGCTCGCCCTTTACATCCAGCAGCGTCACATCGTAGCGACCGAGCCGCCAGGCGAGGGCTGATGCCGTTCCCAACTCGTTACTCAGTAGGCTCTTCGACGTCTTCAGCGAATCCAGGTGCTGGGCGATGAATTGGTCGGGCATCTTGTTATCGACCACCGACCGCGGCATCGCCGCGGGGAGCAGCGCGATCAACACCCATATTCCCAGCGCTGGGGCAAACCAGTAGAGGCCAGGGCGCCGCCATTGAGCGAATCCACAGGTGGCCCACATAACGCATACGATCAACGCCAGCATGATCTGTACGGGCTGGTTCGTGTAAATCGGGTGCGCGACCTGGGCGACGATCAGACCCAGCAGCGCGACGCCGCCAATCACCAGGTTGAGCACGCCATTGCCGCGTATCGCGGAGACATCCTTGTGCCGAAGTTTGTCGATCAGGGTGTTAGCCATCAGCAGCGCCAGCGGAACGAAGCACGGGAGAATGTAGGTCGGCAGCTTGCCCTTGCTCAGGCTGAAAAACAGGAAAGGCATGGTGAGCCAGAGGCCAAGGAAGGCTGTGCGGCTTTGCTTTCTGCCACGCCAGGCGCCTTTCAAGCTGGGGACGACCAGCAGGGCCCACGGCAGGGCGCCGGCCAACAGCATCGGGACAAAGAACCAGAAAGGCGCCGCGTGCTGCGCCGTGCTCCCGGCAAAACGCCGGATGTGTTCATTCCAGAAAAAGAACTGCCAGAAATCCGCTTCCTGGCGGTGGACGGCGATGGCCCAGGGCAAGCTGAGCAGGATGGCCAGCAGTACCGCGAGCGGCCCCACCTTGAGCAGTTCACGCCAGCGATTATGCAGCAGTGCGTAGGGCGTCATTACGATGACCGGCAGCAGCCAGGCAAGAAAACCCTTGGTCATGAAGCCCATGGCACACGCCAGGCCGAGGAGGTTCCAGCCGGCCCATCGCTCACGAGGGGCCTTGCCTTCCAGCGCGTACCAGCCGGCGGCCAGGCTGAGCGTCACCCAAAGTGTCAGTTGGGGGTCGATATTTGAGTAGCCGGCCTGACCTGCAGCCAGACCAAAACTCAGGTAGAGCAGGCCGGCCGTCCAGGTCTTCCAGCGGTCATTCCAGAAGCGGCGCCCCAACAGGAATATCAGCCCCACCGTGGCCGCGGTGCTGACGGCGGAGGCGATGCGTGCGCCGAACAGGTTGTCACCGAAAATCGCTTGCCCGATAGCGATGAGCCAATAGCCCGCGATGGGCTTCTCGAAGTAGCGCAAACCCATGAAGTGCGGCGCCACCCAGTTGCCGCTGTGCAGCATCTCCTGGGCCGCCTGGGCGTAGCGGGTTTCATCGGGAATCCACAGCCCGTGCAAGCCGAGGGGGACGAGGAAAAACACAACGAAGGCGATCAGCAAGGCCGGGTAGGCCACCGCAGGTAGCGCCCCATTGATTGCAGTATCAGGTGGACTGGCATGGCACGTCGATGGAAGCGTGATGTGGGTCATCGGCCCGTATCCTCGAGGGGTCTTTACGCATTGATTGCGTGAGTGGCGAGGATACGAGGGGAGACTTAGCTGGGCCTGAGGGGGATGCGCGGGATGGCTTCGTTCAGAGGTTCAGCCTGCGGTTACTGGCGGGTGGCGGGAATTCTGATGGCGATGAGCAGCCCGGTCTTCGCGTGAGGGTCCGAATAGTCCAGTTGGACGTCCGCCCCGATCCGATTGGCGAGACTCTTCACGATCGACAAGCCCAGGCCTGAGCCGATTTCATCGTTACCTGGGACCCGGTAGAACGCGTCGAATACCCGCTCGCGTTCCGACTCCGGTATGCCTGGCCCGGTATCCCGGATGAGCAGCACGACAGTGTCTTCTTGCCGTACTACCTGCAAGTCGATTCGCCCACCCGCCGGCGTGTATCGAACGGCGTTATCGACGAGATTCTTGACCATCGTCTGCAGCTCGAATTCGTTGACCACGATCACGCAGTCATCGCCATCGACCCCCAGATCGATCTGTTTCTTCTCCGCGACGGGCAGAAGGTCCTCGAGGACACGGCCATAGACCTTGTGTACCGAGATCGGTGATTGCGCTGCCGGGGTGGTTGACTGGGCGCTCGCCAGGGCCAGCAATTGATCGATGAGGTTCCGGCCGCGTTCGATGCCCTGCTTGAGCTTGCCCAGCCTTTCCCGAGCCTGCTCGGACATTGGCGTCGCGGCAAGTCGCTCTGCCTGGAGCGACAGGGCGGTGAGCGGTGAGCGCAGTTCGTGGGCGGCATCGGCGACGAATCTGCGCTGAGACTCCATGGACTTTCCGACTCGGCCAAGCAGGCGATTGATGGCGAGGACGAACGAGCGAATCTCCGTCGGCACGCGACGTGTGTCGATGGGCGCCATGTCCTGCTCATCTCGACGATCGATTTCGGACGACAGCAGCGCAATGGGGCGGAACAATTTACGGATGAGGTCAGCCACCACCAGAAGCAGGACGGGGATCAGGATCACGAAAGGCACCAGCCCCCGCCAGGCGCTCTCCCGGGCATCGCGTTCGCGACTCTCGGTTTCCTGGGCAATGGCGATGCGCTGTCCGGCCGCGGTCGTCCGTACCAGCACGCGGAACTCCTCGTCTGCGACACGGACAGTGGAGAAACCATCGGGCAGGCTGCTCGGGATGGGCAGCGGCAGGCTGTTGTCGTTCGCCTCGGGAGCGATGGCGCTGTCTGCCAGGTACTGCACGACGACCCGAGTCTCCTCGTTGTCACCGGCGACGGCGGGAGCATGGTCGGGATAGTGCAATGTCATCTGTTGACGCTCGACCAGCGCTGCGACCTGTTTCAGCGTGCTGTCCTGCATCTCCAGCGCTTCCCGGTAAGCCGAGACGAAAGCGAAAACACTCGCGAGCGAGGCAACCACCAGGATGGTCACTGACAGCGCCAGGGAGAGACGGAACTGCACGGAATCCTTCAGTCGCCTTTGGACACCATCCATCCCATTCCCCTGACGTTCTTGATGACGTGAGCCCCGAGTTTCTTTCGTAACGAATGAATCAGGAACTCGACCGCATTGCTTTCGACCTCATGGCCCCAGCCGTAGATACGGTCCTCCAAATCGCTGCGAGAGAGGATGGCCCCGGGCCTGATCAGTAGTGCCTGAAGCAAGCTGAACTCGCGGTTGGAAAGCTGGACTTGCTGGGCCACCGAACTGCCCGCCAATTTCGAAACCGGATCCAGCGAGACCACGCCGTTGCCGAGAACGGGCGAGGCGGTGCCCCCCTGTCGGCGCATGACAGCGCGCATGCGGGCCAGTAGCTCCGCCATGGCGAAGGGTTTGAGCAGATAGTCATCCGCCCCGCCGTCCAGTCCTTTCACGCGGTCGTCGAGGCTGTCTCGTGCGGTGATGATGACCACTGGCACGGGATTGTCCTTGGAGCGGATGTGCTCGAGAACACTGAATCCATCCCGTCCGGGCAGTCCAAGATCAAGAAGAATCTGGTCATAGGCCTGCGCGTTCAGGGCGGAGAGGGCAGTCAGGCCGTTGTTCACCCAATCGACGGCATAACCGGCGTCCTTGAGGGCGCCTTCGATGGCTTCGCCGATCATGGGGTCGTCTTCAACCAACAGTATTCGCATGACGCTCCTTGGGGCCTGAAGGCGCTGAGCACGGCCGCCGATCTCGCCGCCTTGCTTGGGTGATCGTAAAACAATAGTCCTGGGTGGCGCGTGCTTGTTGAACTTTACGATTGGCGTTGCCCTTGCAGTGTGTCGAAAGCCTTCAGCAGATCATCCATCGCGGCCTTGCAGGTCGCTTGCTGAGGGCTGCTGTCGCGAAGCGCATCCAGTGCGCGATCGATTGCCTTGTCGAGGTAGTGCCAATCGCTGACCGCGCGAGGTTTGATGCCGGCCTCGGCATTATCCCAGGCGAGTTCCAGGTCCTTGATCCGGGCTTTGCCGTTGGCCAGATCGTTCTTGTCGACCAGGGCGGCGACATCGGCGGCAATGCTGCGGAACTCTGAGAGGTCGCCCAACTGGGTTGCCCCGTGTGGGCTGGCGGTGGCTTGCTGGCTCGCGGCGGTTGCCGGTTCATTGTGCTTTGAGCAACCGGCCGCAAGGCCGAGCAGGGCAATCGCACTGGCCAGCGCGACTTTACAGACGATTTTCTTGAAAAGGGTCATGGAAGTGTCCTTGAAGTTGCCAAAGTTACTGGGGAACGCGTTTGCCGTTGTTGACACCAAGTTGAGCGGCCGTCACCAGGATCAGAATCACGCAGAGGAAGATCGCGCTGGTCCAGGTGGCACCCATGCCGAGGCCGCCATAGGTTTTGGCTTGGGTCAGCAGATCACCCAGTGATGCGCCAAAGGGGCGGGTCAGGATGTAGGCGGTCCAGAAGCTCAGGACCACGTCAGCGCCCAGCTTCCAGGCTACGAAGGTGGCAGCGATGAGTGCGCCGAACAGGAAAACGCCAACGGTGAAGCCCATGCTGAGCGCTTCGGTAGCCAGGTCGCCCGCTGCCGTGCCCAGCGCGAACGTGCAGAGAACAGTCGTCCAGTAGAACCACTCGCGGCGAGGCGTCACGATTTCCTTAATGGAAAGGTTGCGTTCAATGGCGTACCAGAAGCCGAAATTGATGGCCAGCAGGCCAGAGAACACCGCCGTGCTGGCATACAGGCTGACGTCGAGCTCATCGGTGAGGATGTCGGTCAACTGCGTACCCAGAATGCTCACCAGCACGACGGTTAACCAGTAGATCCAGGGCGTGTAGGCGCGCGTGCGCAATTGCCAGAAGAGCGCGGCGGCCAGCAGCAGCGCCATGGCCGCGGTGGTGATGCCCAGGCCAAGGCCTGCATCCACGGCGAGAAAGTCGGCGAACGTTTCTCCCACGGTGGTCGACATGATCTTGATGATCCAGAAGGAAAGCGTGACTTCTGGAACCTTGTTGAGCCAATAGGCTTTAGTGCTGGGATTCATCGTGAGGCGTCTCTGGCTGCGCATCAGTTGGCGTCGGGCAGAGCCTAACGACGAAGACTTAGCTGAGACTGAGGTTGCGTGCAGTGCCGGAGCGAATTGTTCGGCAGGTACAGGTGGTGCAGGGGCTTCCATGACACTGCAGCTTGCCCTGCCGTGGCGGCGGGAAGGCGGATTAGCAACGCCTTGGCGCCAGAGCAGGTTGGAAGGTCCGGTTTTTCACGGCACTCTGTTATTCAACGCCCGTCCATGAACAGCCGAGCGTTCATGGCTAGGCGCAGGCGCGCCGTTCCGCCCCGAACACATGCGCAGTGCCTTTGATAGCGATCTGTACGCGTGCACCTATCTCAGGACAGGCTATCGCCGGCACCCTGACGGGGATCGTCAGGTCACCTGCATCGTGTTCCTGCGCTGCGGAAGGCGCCGCCAGCTGGACCATGACCGTGCACTTATCGCCGCCAAAATCGCTGCCCACTACCACGCCGTAGCAGCCGTCGGTAGCGTGCGAGAGCTGAGAGTCCAGGTTCAGATGCAGTTGCTCGGGGCGAAGCAGTATCCGGGCGTGATCATCCGCACTCTGGCCATCGACGATGATCCTGCCCAGGGAGCATTGCGCCCAGCCATCCTGGACCCTGGCTTGAAGCACCAAGGCATCACCCAGGAAGGCAGCTGTCTCGTTGTCAATCGGACGCAAGTAAAGCTCTTTAGGAGGACCAGCCTGAATGAGACGTCCCTGGCGTATGATCGCCAGTTGGTCACCGAAAGAAAGGGCCTCTTCCTGATCATGAGTGACGAGAATGGCCGTCACTCCGGCGTTGCTCAGTACCTTCGTCACCGCTTTGCGCATGGAGACGCGCAGCCCGCTGTCCAGTGCGGAAAACGGCTCGTCGAGCAGCATCAATTTGGGACGTTGCGCCAAGGCCCTGGCCAAGGCAACTCGTTGCTGTTGTCCGCCGGATAACTCATGTGGCCAGCGCTCGGCCATCGTGACGTTTAACGAGACCATGTCCAGCAGCTCGTGTATCCGCTGCGTGCGGTTTTCCATGCCTTTGGCCAGACCGAAGCCGATGTTTTCGCCGACCGAAAGGTGAGGAAAAAGGGCGCCGTCCTGCGGAACGTAGCCGATTAGTCGACGGTGCGCCGGGACGAACGTGTCGGGGCTGGCCAGCGCCGTGTCGCCCAGTGTGATCGTTCCGATATCGGGACTCTCGAAGCCCGCAATCAGCCGCAGCAGGGTCGTCTTGCCTGAGCCGGAGGGTCCCACGATTGCGGTTCGGCTGCCCGTCGGCACGGACAAACTGAAGTTCTCGACGGCCGCATAGGTGCCGAAGAATCGGGAGACGGACCGTAGTTCGAGCGTACTCATCGACCTGCAACTCGCTTTGATTGGTGATAGAGAATCCCGGTCAGAGGGAGGGAAAGAAGAATCATCAGGAGGGCATAGGGCGCCGCGGCGGCGTAGTCGATCTCGCTGGTCTTCGCCCAGAAGGCCGTCGCCAGCGTTGAGGTGCCGCTGGGTGAGAGCAGCAGGGTGGCGGTGAGTTCGTTGACGACGGCGAGGAACACCAGGGCCACTCCGGCTGCCGCGCCTGGCGCGGCGAAGCGGATCGTCACCCCCCACACGGCTTGCGCAGGCGTGCGGCCGAGGCTGCGCGCGATGTTTTCCAGCTCAACCGGCACCTGAGCCAGGCCCGCGCGCAGGCTCACCAGCGCGCGTGGCAGGAACATCAACATATAGGCGAGCAGCACCGTGAAGACGGTTTGGTACAGCGGTCGCGCGAATCGGATCGTGACGCTCACCAGGGCCAAGGCGATCACGATGCCGGGGAGAGCGCTGGCAACGTAATTGCTACCTTCAAGCCAGCGCTGGAACCTGCTCGGGGCCCGCACGGATATCCAGGCAATCGGCACCGCCGCGATGGTCGTCAGCAGCGCGCCGGCGGCACCCAGCAGCAGCGTCTGGCCCAGGCAAATCAGCAGCTCGCTCGATCTCCAGACCGCAGTCCCGCCGGCTGCCAGCCACTTTTCCAACGTCACCAGCGGTACCCCCAGGGAGGCGGCGGTGAAGCCTGCACAGAGGATCAGGACGAGCACCGAAACGCCGGTGGGCAGAGAGTGCAACTGCGGCGAACGGGGGCTGCCGGCGCCCAGGCGGGCGTAGCGCGCGGCTCCTCGGGTGGCGGATTCCAGCGTGAGCATCATCAAGCATCCGAGCGCCAGTACGCCAGCCAGGAGGTTGGCAGAAGGGCCGCTGAACGAGGACTGATACTGATCGAAAATGGCGGTCGTGAACGTATCGAAGCGAATCAGGGCATACAGTCCGTATTCGGCCAACAGGTGCAGGCCGACCAGCAGTGAGCCGCCCCATATCGGGATGCGTAGCTGCGGCAGGACAACCCGAAGAAAGACCCGGCTGGGAGCGTCGCCGAGCGACTGGGCGACATCTTCCAGTACCGGGTCCAGCCGTCGCAATGCCGCAGAGGCGGGAAGATAGATGAAGGGCGAATAGGCGATGACAGAAATCAGCACGGCCGGAAACAGCCCGTGGATGGAGGGCACCAGGCTGGTCCACGCGTAGCTGTGCACGAACGCGGGAATGGCCAGTGGCGCCACCACCAGCAGTGAAAGGAGGCGTCTGCCGGGCAGGGTCGTGCGCTCCGTCAGCCAGGCCATGGCAACGCCATGGACCACGCAAAGCGGGATGGTCAGGACCACCAGGGTCGCGGTGCTGTAAAGCAACTCCGCGACTCGCGGGCGAAAGACCAGTTTGGCGATCAGCGGCATCCCGCCTTGAAACCCCTCGGCGACCACACAAAACAGCGGCAGCAGTGTGAGGGCTGAAATGACCAGGGCCGACACCAGCATCCAGGGCTGGCCCACTCGGCTCCGCCATGGGCGCATCCTCGCGGCGGTTCGAGGCGACCCCGTTTCGTTGGCGTCACCCAGACGTGCGTACGGTTCGGGCTGTTGGGCTGTCACTTACAGCAGGCCTGCCTGGATCATCAAGTCGACCACCTTCTGGCTGTTCAGCTTGGAAACGTCGATGACCGGCGCGTCCAACTGATCCATAGGGACTAGCTTCGGGTTCGACTGTTCGCCGTTGCCCACCGCATATTCGAACGAGGTGCCTTCCCGGAGGATGGCCTGGCCCTTCCTGCCGGTAATCCATTTCAGGAAGGCCTGAGCTTGCTCAGGGTGAGTGCTGGAAGCCAAGACTCCACCGCCGGAGAGGCTGATGAAGGCGCCGGGATCTTTGTGCTTGAAGTAGTGCAGCGCGGTGTTGTCGCTGTTCTCGCCGGTCTTGGACTGATCACCGAAGAAGTAGTAGTGGTAAATCACGCCGGAATCGATCTGGCCCGCATTGACGGCCTTGAGGACGGCGTTGTTGCCTCGGTAAGTTCGGGCGCCGGCTTTGAGCGACTCCAGCCAATCGAGCGTCGCCTCTTCGCCCTTGAGCTCCAGAAGCGCGCCGACGATGGCCTGGAAGTCCGCTCCCGCCGGTGATGCGGACCAGCGACCGATCCATTGCGGCTCGGCGAGTTCGAGCAGCGACTTGGGCAGTTCGGACTCTTTCACCTTTTGCTTGTTGTAGACGAAGACAGTCGAGCGAGCGGCTATGCCAACCCAGCGACCGGCCGCCGTTCTGTAGGGAGGTGCGACCTGCGCGATGATGGACGGGTCAACCGGCGCGAATAGACCTGCATGGTCCACGAGCATCATGGCAGGGGAGTTTTCGGTGAGGAAGACGTCGGCGGGTGAGGCTTTGCCTTCCTGCACAATCTGGTTTGCCAACTCAATATCGTCACCATTGCGCAACGTCACCTTGATGCCGGTATCGCGGGTGAAACCCTCGCTCCAGGCCTTGGTCAGCGATTCGTGCTGGGCGTCGTAGACGACGATGCCCTCGTCATCCGCCGCGGCGGCGGTGGGCTCCATGCCCAGCAATGCCAGAGTTCCCACTGCTATCAAGATGGCTAACGAGGAACCGCGTACATTCATCAATCGTCGCTCCACTGGTTTGCACTGGCTAACGCCGTTAGGCCCTGGTCGCGGGCGCATCGAAGTGGTGGCGATATTGGCTCCGGGGCTGTTAAAAAATTGTCATTCTCATTTGATAGGGATGAAATATTGTTTCGAACGAGGCTGAGTTGCGCGGAATGCGGCCTAGCACGGATATCTCTGGCGGCTCGATCAGTCTGGATTGCCTGCTGCGGATAGAGAACCCCGTATCGGCGATCACTTTATCTGGGCAAAGTGATTGCGCTGATGCCACGAGCCAAGCAAGCCAAGCCGCCGATCGTATGTTTGCTCGAACGCCATGCCTTCTGGTACTGCAACTGGTGCTGCTGATCGCAGTTGTAACCTGCTTTATGGCCTGGGATGCACAGCCATGATAATCCTTGCGGGGGGGCGCATGCCCTTGCGCTCTGTTACTGCGGTGCCGCGACGGCGGGCGGACACTGACGCCGCCGCATGGGATGGCATCACGATTCTTAGTTCCGCCTTGCGCAAGACATTGGTCGACCTGTCCTCGCCCGTGATTGTACGCCTTTGGCCGGTCGCCGCCCCCTAGATGGCGCCTCCAATCACGGTGTAGTCCTCGGCTAACAATATTCTCAGGTCCGGCTTCGGAATTCTGAATAAGCGATGCATGCCGACCAGTGTGTAGGCCGTACGTGGAGTCGTTGAACAGCGATGGAGAGGATGCGCCTGGCGAGCTATGAGAGTGTGTTGCCTCTGAAGCGTACAAATGCCTTTACCAGATGGCTCATGACGGCCTTGAAGCTGCCTGCTCGGGGGCTGCTGCTATCGCGAACCGCGTTCAGATTACGGTCGATCACATCATCGAGGTGGGGCCAAACGCTGACCGCGCGAGTTCTGATTCCGACTTCTATCCCGGCTGACTTCTAGATCCCTTCCAGTTCGCTCTTGTCGACCTAGGCGACGACTTCGGCGGCGATTCGGCGACATTCGATCCTCGCGACGCAAGTTAGGCTTTGCAGCGCCTGGGCAGGTCGGCTTCTTGTTGGAGTGTAAATCGAGCGTTGGGATCTTGCGATAGCGTGATCTTATGCCTATAACTAATTAATTGATCTTAAATAACTATTTTTTAATTTTAGCCAAGCTGTCAAGCCTTGTAGAGTTGGTTCTTTCTAATTGAGAGTGTTGGCTGTTGAGGCTCAATTTTTAGCTCTTTGTGAAGCCGCGGTGGAGATTCGAAAAGGAGTTCGGGTATGCGTATTTTACTGTCAGGTGGGAACGCAAGACTCAACGATAAGTTGGCTTGCTATATGGAAGTAAACGAAAATCTAGTGTGCTCGGCCTATTCGGGTGGACAGTTCTTTCGAAAAATTATGAGCAGATCGTTTGATGTCGTCTTGATAGATGGCGATAGCAGCTGTGTTGATATTGTGCAAGCAATAAAACTGGCAAAGGAAAATAACGCTGAAGTCGTTGTCCTAGCAGAAGCAAGCAATGCTGACGATCGAGTTTCGGCGTTGAATGCAGGTGCCGCTGATTTTGTTTGCTCTAATTCGGATCTGGCAGAGCTTTTAGCCAGAATGACAGCCATAGTCCGTCGTAAGAGTAGGGGAGTGCTCGATACGGTGTATGTGGGCGATCTATCTTATACGCTGTCCACACGTTGCGTGGTGCGAGCGGGTAAGGTCATCGATTTACATCCTACAGCCTGTAAATTGTTGGAAGTACTTATTCGAAATACCCCCGGCGTTGTACGAAGAGAAGAGTTGGAGTCCATCGTTTGGCGCGACAGGCTTCTTGCCAAAGGGAACTTGCGGGCTCAGATCTATAATCTGCGCTCGGCGATCGATAAGCCTTTTCCTATGCCGCTGGTGCATAGCGTCAGTGGTATTGGGTATCGAATCTGTCATCTCGAAGAACTTAAAGTTCGGCATCCAGCGCATCGAGCAGAATTAGCCAGCACCCACGCTTGGTAGTTGGTGCGTGTTCGCCCGCTTTTGGCCAATTTCTGCCTTTAATGAGAGGCTGCTACCGACCCTAAGCGGCCCGGCCGTAATGACTGCCGTGGCTTAGGCAGTCATTACACAGTCTGGTGAGTGGTTGCCGAGGGCGTGCTGGGTGCTCAGAATGAGTGTTTGCCGATGGATGCGCCGCCATCGACATAGAGGGTTTGCCCGGTGATGAAGGCGCTGTGCTCTTCGAACAGGAAGGCCACCGCCGCGGCGATTTCCTGCGCTCGCCCAAGACGGCCCATCGGCACTGCCGCGAGGTAGGCCGCTTCACCCGGGCTGCCCGGCGGATTTCCCGAACGGAAGAGCTCGGTATCGATCGGCCCCGGTGCGACGGCATTGACGGTGATTCCGGTCTGCGCCAGCTCCAGTGCCCAGCCCCGGGTGAAGCTGACCAGGGCGGCCTTGGCGGCGGCGTAGGAGGTTCGCTGGCGAATGCCAAGAACGGTCAGGCTCGAGATGTTCACGATTCGTCCCCAGCCGTGCGCGCGCATACCCGGCAGGAGGGCCTGGGTCGCTTGCAGCGCCGGGTGCAGATTGACCCTCATGACTTCGTCGAAACTGGCGAGATCCACTTCGCCGAGAGCCTGGGGGCTGACCAGGCCGACGTTGTTCACCAGGCCGTCGAAGTCATGGCGCGCCGTCAGGTCGCCGAGCACACGGGCCACGCTGCCGGCGTCGCCCAGGTCTGCAGCGACCAGTTCGCCGGGGAAGCTTGCGTCGTCCGCCTGGCGAGCGATGCCGACGATACGGTGACCCCTGCTCGCCAGTTGCTCGGAGATGGCTCGACCGATGCCCTTGCTGGCACCGGTAATCAGAAAGGTGCGGGCTGGCATCGAATTCTCCTTCCGCTCAGTTTTTCTGCAGGCGTTGCAACAGGGCCTGGCCGACTGCCGCTGCGGATGCCGGGTTCTGTCCGGTGATCAGCTCGCGATCGATCACGACGTTGGGCGTCCAGGGCGACTGGTTGCTCTGGTACTGCCCGCCGGCGCGCTCCAGGGCGGTCTGGGGGTAGAACTTCATTTGTCCGCCACCCAGAAGACCCTTGGCCAGCTCCTCCTCCTGGTTGCTGATGACCGTCATGCGGTAGCCGGCGTAGATCCAGCCTTTCGGCTTCGCTGACGGATTACCGGCCTCCAGTGCATGGATCAGTTGCTGCGGCTGGTCCAGTGCCGAGAGCAGGGCGATGGGCCCGTGGCAGACCAGTGCGGTGGGTTTACCGGCGGCGTGGAAGGCGTGCAGCAAATGGCCAAGGGCGGGATCGGAAATCAGGTCCTGCATCGGCGCATGGCCGCCGGGCACATAGAGCGCGTCGAATTGCTCGTAGCCGATCTGTTCTGCCCGCGCCAGGCTGATCACCGGCGAATGGGACGGCGATGTGAGCTGCAGTCGTTCCAGCAATGCCTGGTACTCCGCCAATCGCTGCTCGTCGTCGCCGAAGTACTGGGCGGCTGCCGAGCTGCGATCCAGGCTCGGAGCGCGGCCTCGGGGTGTCGCGAAGGTCACCTGGTGGCCGGCGTCGAGCAGCGCCTTGGTTGGCTCCAGCAATTCGTTGAGATAGAAGCCGGTGGCGAACACCTTGCCATCGCGCAGCTCCAGATGATCCTCATCGGAAAGCACGACCAGCACGTTCGCGGCGTGGGCACCCAGGCTGGCGCTGCCGATGGCGGCAGCCAGGGCAAGTTGTTTCAGGGTCTTCATCGCTTCACTCCTTCACAGGCGCGGGCCGAATGCTGCGCGTTGCGGAGCACTTTATTGATGCCTGAGCAGGCGATAAATTGGGCTTGAAGGAAATCATTTTTGCTAAAGAGGACAAGATGACGCGGCGATTTGATCACCTCGGCGATGTCGAGGCGCTGTTGGAAGTGGTCGAGCGCGGTTCGATCAGCGCCGCGGCCGTTGCCCTGGCCACCACGCCATCGGTGGTCAGCCGAGCGATTACCCGTCTGGAGTCGCGGCTGGGGGTGCAGCTGTTGCGTCGCACCACGCGTCGCCTGAGCCTCACCGATAGCGGCCGTGAATATGTGGAGCAGGCTCGCGCGGCCTTCCTGCAAATCGCCAGTGCGGAGCGAGCATTGAGTGGGCAGGGCGAGGTTCAAGGCCGGGTGCGTCTGAGCGCGCCGACCACCTATGGGCATCACCGGCTGCCCGCGATTCTGGCCGCATTTGCCCAACGCTACCCGAAGGTGCAGGTGGAGTTGGGGATCACCAATCGCAACGTCGACCTGGTTGCCGAAGGTTATGACCTGGCGATCCGTCTTGGGACATTGCCTGACAGCAGCCTGGTTGCCCGCCAGCTAGAGGAGGCGTCACTGTGCTTGGTCGCGGCCCCCAGCTACCTTGCGCGGGCGGGAACTCCCCATTCCCTCGCGGATCTTGCTGAGCACAACTGCCTCCCTTTCGTCATGCCCAGTAACGGCCGCCCCGGGGTCTGGCAGTTCCGCCAGGAGGAGCAGGAGCAAACGTTCATCCCCCAGGGGAATCCCGTCATCGCTGACGACGTGCTTGGTTGCATCTCGCTGGCGGAGCAAGGTGTCGGGATCTGCCAGACCTATGAGTTCATCGTCGGCGAGCGCTTGCGGCAGGGGCGGCTTGTCCGTCTTCTCGAAGCATTCGAGGGCGCCACACGGCCTTTTTCCATCATCTATCCGCCCCATCGCCAATTGTCTGCCGCGAGCCGGGTGCTGATTGATTTTCTCGTTCGCGGTGGCAGCGAAGATGCGCCTGCTTCTGCTGCCCGATGAATCGCTCTGGAGCGTCCGCTATTGGCCGCTAGCTGCCCCAGGAGGCGCCGGCCCGAAGCCCGGCGCCAACGAGGGAAGATGGCTAAACCTCTGTCTGCTCCGCCATCTCCAGAGCGTCGTCGACCTCGATACCCAAATACCTAACAGTGCTCTCCAGCTTCGTATGGCCGAGCAGCAGCTGCACTGCTCTCAGGTTCTTCGTTCTGCGATAGATCAGCGATGCTTTGGTTCTACGAAGTGTATGGGTTCCGTAGAGCGTAGGGTCGAGACCAATTGTGGTTACCCAGGCTTTCACAATGCGGGCGTACTGCCTCGTGGATATGTGCGCTGAACGTCGAGCACGACTGGGAAAGAGGAAATCGTCGTTGCGACGGCGAGCTGCGCGGATCCAAGCTTCAACAGATGCTCTTGTCTGAGCGGTGATTTCGAACTGCACCGGACGCTGGGTTTTCTGCTGCATCACGATCGCGCGTGTCGACACATGATCACCGTGAGCAATGTCTCTGACGCGCAGCTTCGTTAAGTCGCAGGCTCGCAGCTTGCTGTCGATGGCGAGGTTGAACAGCGCCAGATCGCGCTCCTTGTTTGCAATCTCAAGCCGCACTCTGATAGCCCAAATGTCCCTAAGTCGCAGCGGTGCTTTTTGGCCAACCAGTTTGCCCTTGTTCCAAGGTTCGCGAGCATTCGTTGTGGGTGCGGTCATGATTCGTCCTCCACATGAGTGAGGGACTAGGGTGCATCGCGCGCGATCATGAGGCCGCTTCCGGCCAGAAGCAGACTCTAGGCAATACGATCGGCGAGCGACTACGCCATCAAGCTTTAGCGGCAGGCTTTAGTCGGAAGCTGACGCCCATGCGGTTGAAAGCGTTCATCGCGGCAATAGCGGCTGTCAGGTCGACCAGATCCTTTTCTACAAACATCGCCGATGCTGCTGCGTAGGCTTCGTCGGATACATGTGTCTCGCTGACCCGCGTGACTTCCTCTGCCCAGGCCAATGCCGAGCGCTCCTGATCCGAGAACAAGAATTGCGCTTCATGCCATACCGGCACTAACAGCACCTTGTCTACCGACATACCTTCTTTGATCAGGTCACGCGAGTGCAGATCAATGCAGTGGGCGCATCCATTGATTTGAGACACTCTGAGAAACACCAGGTGGATCAGCGAGGCTGGCAGATTGGTAGCGGTGGTCACGAAATGATGCAGACTTCCAAGAGACTTAGCTGCACCAGGCGAAGCTTCAAACCAATTGAGGCGATTCATGAGTTTCTTTTCCTTTGTTTTGAGGCAATGAAGAGAGCGCGGCATACGGATCACCTCAGCCGAGTCGATTGAGTGTTTACCCGAGCTGAACCCTGAAATTGGCTCGCACATAGAGCACATGGCCCTGAGCGTTTTTGGTGTGCGGCGTGTACATGTGCTTGGAGTCAATTGTGATCATAAAGCGGCCTATGGTATTGATCCACTTATAGCCTGAAACGCTGATCCACTTTCGAGGTGCTCATGCCATCTGACGCGGCCCTGTTTGGGGCAATGGCATTACCGTGTGATAGGCCCGCTGCGGGCGTCAATCTTCAGCAGTGGCTGTATCTAGAGCTGCGCGAGGCAATGCTTTGCGGGCGTTTGTCTGCCGGCAGTAAGCTTCCGGGAAGCCGGACGTTAGCCGCCCATCTGGGACTTGCACGTGGGACGGTACAGGCTGCGTATCAGCAGCTTTTATCGGAGGGCTATGTGGTCAGCCTAACAGGCAGTGGTACCCGCGTGTGCGAGCTCCCCGATGCGAAACTTCGAGCCTTTTCCCAGCAACGACGTGATGGAATGCAAGTCCCTGTGCGGCGAGCGCCGCCAGTCACGGATTGGTTGGAGCGGCTAAAAGCTGCTACTCCAGAGTTCATCAGGCGCGAAGTCGCTCCTGGCCTTCGCCCTTTTTTCCCAATGCGTGGCGACGTTCATTCATTCCCGATTGACCTGTGGCGCAAGTTGCATATCCAGCAGATGCGCAGTTCCAAAGTGCAGACGCTGCTCGATTACGACCCCGCCGGTTTGCCGAGTTTGCGCGGCGCCATTGCCGAATATCTGGGCTCCGCTCGAGGTGTGCACGTTTCGCCGGATCAAATCGTGGTGCTCAGTAGCGTGCAACAGGGAATCGACTTATGCCTGCGCCTGCTGGCAAGGCCCGGGGGCACAGTCTGGATGGAGGATCCGGGCTATCCGATGGTACGCCAGCTTATGACTGTCGCAGGTTGCAAGGTGGTGGACGTGCCGGTGGATCAACAGGGTATGCGTGTCGAGGAGGGTATGCGGGCCGCCCCCCTGGCCGAACTGGCTTATGTGACGCCGTCGCGGCAAATGCCAACAGGTCACGAACTGTCTCCCGCCAGAAGACTCGAACTGCTGCGTTGGGCGGGCGCTTGCGGGGCCTATGTCATCGAAGATGACTACGACAGCGAGTTTCGATTCATCGCCAAGCCCATTCCAGCATTACGCGCCATGGCTGGCGCCGATGATTCGGTGATCCTTGCCGGTACGTTCAGCAAGTTGCTGTTTCCGTCCGCTCGCCTGGCGTATCTGGCGCTTCCGCTACATCTGGTAGACATGTTCACCCGAGCACTGGCGTTGACCTCGCGACACCCTAACAGCCTGAGTCAGGCTGTACTGGCAGCTTTTTTCGATCAAGGACATTTCGAACGACATGTCAGACGCATGCGCAAGCTCTATTCACTGCGTGCTGAAGCGCTCAGTTGCGCAGCGCAGCAGTATTGGCAGGGCTTGATCGAGGTACCGGAGATTCGTGCAGGTCTGGACATCGCCTGCTCGTTGCTGGGCGGCAGCGAGTCTGACGCATGCCGGCGAATCGAAGAGGCCAATGTTGATGTAATGCCGCTAGCGCGGTTTTACCAGGCACCGGTATCTACCGGTTTTTTGCTGGGATTCGCTCCCTATGAGGAACGATCCATATTTGATGCAGCGTTGGCAGTTAGAAACGCATTGTCTTAAACAAACGCTGTTGCGTTGGTCTAGACAACTGTACGACCGTGTGGCTGTGTCTTGTTCCTCTGCGCATGAGATCAGCGTAGGCGTTCGCCTCTCGCCAATTGCGGTCTCTTGCGATGCCCCTTCATTGATCATGCGCAGCCGAAGTGTTCAGGAGACAACCACCTACATCGCCATTTTCAATTCGCTGCCAAAGAACGCCTGCACTTCGGCGTACCCCGCCTCCCGTCCCGCAGTCAGTGACTCCACTCCCTTGGCCGTACCTTCAACGGTGAAGTAATGCACGTCATTGAGACCGATGGTGGCGAGCACAGCCGACAAGTAGGGGCGCAGAAAGTCGGGTTGGCGAGCGTTTTGGCCGCTGATGTAGCCGCCGCTAGCTACAGCGACATAAACCGGACGATCCGCCAGCGTTCCGACTTTGCCTCTGGCAGTGGTCAGGAACGTTTTGCCGACGCGTACCACATGGTCGATCCAGGCCTTGAGCGGAACTGGCACGCTGTAGTTGTGCATCGGCGTGGCAATCAGCAGTGCGTCGCACCTCAGAAGTTGCTCGATCAGCTCGTCGGAACGGCCCAATGTGTCCCCCGGCTCCCTGGCGACCACCACACTCTGATTGGCTAGGGTCTGGGCGTACAACGCGTCGACTGCGGCCAACGTGCTGAGGTCGAAATCAGTCAGCTCGATACCGCGTCTGCCAGCCTTGATAGCCAGGGTAAACAGAATCTGCTGGGACAGTTTCAAACTTTCCGAGGCGCCGCCATTGGGGCTGGCGACTAGGCGAAGAATTCGTAAAGGAGGGAGTGGCTGCGGGGACGACGTCATGGTGTTGCCTCCTGAAAAAAGTGGCGCGCGGGTTAAGGCGTATCGAACTGTTTTTGAAAACGCAGTGCACCGGTGTACAGGCCTTCGCGGAAGTAGAAACGTTGGGCGCGGGCGTTGGCTAAACCGGTGTCGAGCACCAGGCGTGCGCAACCGCTGGCGCGGGCCAGTCGTTCCAGCGCTTGCAGTAGCCGCGAGCCCCACTGGCCGCCGCGCTGAGCCTCGGCGGTAACTAGGTCGTCGACATACAGGAAGGCGCCGTAAATCAGGTTTTCCTGCAGGCGATAACCGGCCAACCCGACAAGGCTGCCCGCGTCGAATGCGCCGACCAGGCGATACCCCTCGGCGCGCATGCGCTCGATGCGGCTGATGAAGTCGGCCTCGCTAGTCAGGTGAGGGCGCAGTTGCTGCATCACTGGGAAGGCGATACGCAGGTCGTAGGGGGTATCCAGGGGGCGCAGGGCCGTGTCCGCCAGGTCGAGCACGCTGGGTACGAAGTTGTGGAGGGTAAACGTCATGGGAGTTGGCCTCAGTGAGTAGGTGATGGCGCTATCTTGGACTACCATTGCCCCACTTAAATGAGCCAAGAAATGGGATATCAACTAGGCCATGACAAATACTCCCACCCCGCCTTTTGCGCCTCTGAATGAGCAACCCGGCTCGCCGCTGTATCGTCAACTCTACGACCGCGTGCTGGCCGCCATTGCCGCTGGCACGCTGGCCCCCGGTGATCGCTTGCCGTCGGCGCGAGCCATGGCCAAGGAGCTGGGCGTGGCACGTGGCACCATCGAGTTGGCCTATTCGCTACTGACCAGTGAGGGTTACCTACTGGCGCTTGGGCAGAAAGGCACCGTGGTCAATCCCGAGCTACAGAAGCCTATGCTGGCGACCAGCGCGCTGCCAGTGAGCAACGAAGTGATCGAAGACTCCCCGGATTCGCTCTGGCGTCCACCGCAGCTGTTGCCGTTTCAGATGGGCGTGCCGGCGCTGGATGCCTTTCCGCGCAAGATCTGGGCGCGCCTGGGCGCGCGTTATCTGCGTGGCATGCGTCTGGGCGATCTGGACTACCCGGCGCCCCACGGCCTGCCGGCGCTGCGCAGTGCCATTGCCTCGTACCTGCAGGTGTCGCGCGGGATCGATTGCGGCGCCCATCAGGTGTTTATTACCAGCGGCTGGCGCAACAGCCTGTCGCTGATTGCCCATACCTTGCTGCAGCCCGGTGAGCGGGCCTGGGTGGAAGATCCGGGCTATCCCACCACGCGCCAGGTGCTGCGCCAGTTCGGCATGCAGCTGGAGCCGATTGCGGTGGATGAGGAGGGCATGAACGTGGAGCAGGCCATTGCCCAGGCCGCACCGGCGCAGGTGGCGATGGTGACGCCGGGGCATCAGAGCCCGCTGTCCATGGCCCTGTCGCTGCCGCGTCGGCAATTGTTGCTGGACTGGGCGGCGCGCAGCGGGGCGTGGATTGTCGAGGACGATTACGACGGCGAGTACCGTTATGTCAGCCGCCCGTTGCCGGCGCTGGCCAGCCTGGATCGCCACGGCCGGGTGCTGTATGCCGGCACCTTCAGCAAGGTGCTGTTTCCGGGGATCCGCCTGGCTTACCTGGTGGTGCCGCAGGCGCAGGTGGCGGCGTTCGAGCGGGTGGGGCGGGCGTTGTTTTCCGCCGGCTCGCCATCGATCACCCAGGCGCTGGTGGCGGAATTTATCGCCGAGGGGCATTTCACTCGCCATATCCAACGCATGCGCCGGCTTTACAACGAACGACGGGCATTGACCCTCGAAGCGCTGGAGCAGAGTTTGCCCAAAGGTATGCAGCCAGAACGCTCGCCAGGCGGCATGCACCTGTTACTGCGTTTGCCGGACGGGGTAAGCGACACCGCCCTGGCCGAGCAGGCGCTGGCCAAGGGCATGTCAGTACAAGCGTTGTCGCGCTGGGCTGCGTCGTCGCAGCGTCAATCGGGGCTGCTGTTGAGCTTTACCAACTGCGCCACGGCTGCTTCGGGCGAGCAGCTTGGCGCATTGATCAGCAAGGCACTCAGTTGAGGTTGGCCTTGGTCAGACCGAACATCTCATCGGACGAACCCGGGATTGCCTGAAACGCCACATTGAGGCGATTCCAACCATTGATGGCGACGATCAGGAACGACAGGTCAGACAGTTCCTGCTCAGAAAACTGTTCACGCACACGCGCATGCAGGCGGTCGGGAATACCATGAGGTTGCAGTTGGGTCAGGGCTTCAGTCCACTCCAACGCCGCGCGCTCGACCGGCGAAAACAGTGGCGACTCACGCCAGACAGCCACATGGTGAAGACGCAACTCGCGCTCGCCATGAATCTTGGCCTCTTTCACATGCATATCCACACAGAACGCACAGCCATTGAGCTGTGAAGCCCGCAGCATGATCAGGTGGGCAAGGTCGGCCAGCAGCGGCTTCTTGCTCAAGTGCAGGGTGAGCTCCACCAGTTTGTTGGAGGCCTGGGGGGACAGTTTGAAGTAATCAAGACGGTTGTTCATGGAAAGTCACTCGCAGTGGGTGGGTGTTTGTTGGAGCCACTGTAGTCATGCTTGGCCTAGCCATACAGTGCCAAGATGGTAACTTCGAACTAGGCCATGTCTGACTCGATGCTCGCCATGATCGCCCCATTGAGCGGTTCGTTCGGACGGCCGCTATTGGCCGGAAGCAGTCTATCGATGGGGCAAAAAAAGAAATGGCAACAGGAGCCCAGAGGGCTCCTGTTTATGCCGACCTAACCCCGGATAGACGAGCCTCGTCGGGTAGCGAAATGGAATATGGTGAGCGCCACGATGAGTGTCAGCATCAATGGCCAGAAGCGCATAGCCAGGACTGCTAGTCCAACCACGGCTGCCGTACCGGCGAAGACGCTGAAGAGTACGAAGAGTAGGCCCAGAAAGCGTAGTAGCGTCATGCCGAATTTCCTGTGAGGTGAGTGATCAGGAGGGGAAATGTTGGTTTGCTTGGATCCGCTGGTAGACCTCATCGCGATGCACTGTGATGTGGGACGGTGCGGAAACACCAACGCGCACCTGATTGCCGTTGACTCGAAGTATGACGATCTCGATTTCGTCGCCAATGCGGATGGTTTTGCCGACGCTGCGGGTGAGGATGAGCATGATTTTTACTCCTGTATGTTTGGTTGGCACCGAGCTGCCGCCCGGCGCCTGTTTTTGTTAGTTGGTGGGCTGTTGATTACGAGCTTCGGCGCGTTCGCGCAGCAGCTTCGATAGAGTCGGGCGAGTGCTGGCGCTGATTGGTTCGTCTGCTGGAGCGGGAGATGTCGCCGTGGTGGCCGCAGGCTCGGGAAAGAACTCATCAACGATCGCGCCGCTTTCTTCTTCGCTATCCTCAAACGCCCCGTTGGCGAAGCCCTGGCGCGCTGCAGCATCGAGGGCTTGCTGGTCGAAGCCGGATGCTTGGCGTACCTCATCGGTCTCTCGGGCATGCTGCAGCGCAGCTTCGATCGACAGCCCGCTGCGTACGGTGATATCGACGTAGAAGATCGGCGAGCCATGGCTTTGCCGGGTGGACTTTCCGCGCAGACGTAGCTCAAGTGGCAGACACGCCAGACGGTCTCCCGAAATCGCTTGGAGGTACTGCAGGCGAGCGGCCAGCGTGCGGATGCTGTTGAAGCCCGTGGTTCGAAACACGAAGCTGCCGAGCGCATCTTCATCGCCGATGACCACGTTGAGTCGGCCATAGGGCTTGCAGGCGCCACCTTTCGCTAGCGAGCAACCATCGGGTGAAGGGCAGGGCAGTGAGTCGATGCTGTCCTTACCGCGTCGTTTGCAGGTTTCGCCGTTTCCGACGCACACCGGCCGCCCCGATTGCCGATCAAAGAGGCAGTACTCGGCACGAAAATTCAGGTCGGGTGCGTTGAACAGCAGGCGGATCGGGATGCTGCGAATCTTGCCGCCCTGGGCTTTGCGGAGCTCCTCGTCGATGGGGTGATGGATCCAGCCATCACGCAGTTGCACCTGCGAGGTGATGGTGAATTGATCGTCCTTCTCTGGCAGGCGCTTGCCGTTCTTCTCGACAACCTTGCCGATGGAAATCCGCCCGAGTACGGGCGGCGTAATAGCCAAGCCTTTGAGCATGGTGGTTCTCCAGGTGAATAAAAAAGACCGCCCCGAGTCGGGCAACATCGGGGCGGTCAAGGGGGAGTGGATTCAGGTGACCAGGAAGCGACGGCTTCCCGGTTTGGTGGTGGAGAAGCGTGTGAGGAGATACGGCTTTTCCTTCAGCAACCGCGGCACATCCAGGGCCAGACTGTCCTTGGCCTTGCGCCAGGTCACCGAACCGTTGGCAAACACCGCGCGACTGGCTTCACCCATGGCCTGCTGCAGAAACTGTTTGAGCTCCGCCTCGCGCTTGCTGTGGGCCTCGAGCGTGGCGCGAGCTTCCTTCAGCTCATCGAAGGCGGCGCAGAGAATGGGATCCTGGGAAAAGTCCCGCGTGTTGCCGTTGTCTTCGGGGTAGAGACAGCGCAGTGCTTGCTCTGCTGATTCGGAGCCATCGGCCGGCGGCGGAGTGTCGCGTTGCACGTAGTTCCAGAAGTCCTGTTCTAGTTCGATCAGCCGAGCGATCAGTTCGTCGTCACGCTCGATGCGGTGGATCTCCAACTGCTGGCCGCCGACCAGCACGGCCACGTCTGCCGCCTGCTTACCGGTGACCGCCAACTGATGCATCACCTGCAGCTGCACATACACCGGCACGCCTTCTTTCCAGAGGCGCGCTCCGTTGATGCCTGCGGTCTTGCATTCGAGGATCTGCACATCGCTGGCGCCGATAACCTCGCGGTCGATGTTGGCCAGCATCCAGTTCAGTTTCGGATCAGGGTGCTGCAGCACGGCGTTGATGCGCCGCACTCGGTGCCCGCTGCGGCGGGTGTAGTGCGTCGCGACGATTGGTTCCAGGATGTTGCCCCAGTAGGTGGCGCTTTCCTCATCATGGGGATCGGATTTCGGTAGGCCGGCATCACGACCAGTTTTTTCCAGCCATAACTCCAATTGGGATTTGTACGGATTGAGGCCGACGGCTGCAGCGGCATCGGAGCTACCGATACCGTCTTTGCGGACGGCCAGCCAGGCTTCACGGGAGAGTTGTTTGGTGCCCACCAATCGCAGGGCAGGGCGCTTTTGCGCGTGCTTACTGACAGCAGAGACATGGGATTGAGGCATATGACTTTTCCTGCGGGCATAAAAAAGCCCGAGCGGGAAACCGCTCGGGCTGTTCAGTTATAAGGCGCGGACTAGCTGTCAAAATTGAAGTCGTAATCCCCTTCGCTGGTAGAGAGAGACACCTCAACTACCTTTTGGCAAGACGGTGCGTCTGCCTTCAACAGCTCACCAAAGGCGAGCTTGTACGGCAGGCGCTCTTGGACATTGACGGGGCAGTTCCCGCGATTGATCTGCACTTTGTTGATCGTGACGCTGTCCTCACGGGCAGTGATGCGAATCTGCGGTCCGCCCCAGACGGAGTTTCTGCCAAGCTCAACGGTAACGGGCGGCTCAGAGCCGCATCCGGCAATGGCCGCGAGTAGAAGCGCGACAGCCAGGTACTTCTTCATCGTCATAATCCTGTGAAAGATGTTTCCAGCAATCCGCTCTGGGTTACCAGGCGGAGCGGCAAAGGTTTTTCTTGCTGTTCAGGGGTTGCAGAACTTTGGAAAGATTCTTGGTCGGCAGCTTCACAGTCCTGCCCTCCGCGCTGAGCTGAAGATTGTTCGCCTTGCGCAACGCCGCCCAGAAGCCCGGGAAGTTGTTGCCGCACACGTGGCAGTCGGTGAAGAAGGGATTGCTGTAGGCCGTACCATCGACAATGACATCGAATCCACCGTCGTCGTTGGACGAATACTGCTTGCCACTAATCGTGGCGTAGGCGCTCACGCCACTTTCATCATCGTCTGGGCAGGAGATGTTCAGCTCGTTCCCATTGCCATCGTCGACCAGGTGTTCCCGCACACCCTGGGCATAACCGGTGGTCCATTCGTAGGTGCCTGCTACGGCGCAAGTTTCGATCACGCCCACGGCAAGGCCGGACAGCAGCGCTATCGCTCTGATCATTTTCATGGAGTAACTCTCGTAAGTGAGGGTGAGGCTAGCCCTGGTGTGCGCCGATGCTGATGACGAAGCAGACGATCCAGGTGATGAAGTAGGCGAGGTTCTGGTTCAGCAGCTTGGCGCGCTGATAGAGGTAGACCGGTACCACGAACACCCAGCCTTTGAAGCGGCTGACGTCGTGACCGGCCTGCTTGAGGCGCTTGGAGTCGAGCACCGACAGGGCAATGTTCAGAGCCAGGGTGACGTACCAGTAGCGGTTCTCTGACATGGCTCGCTCCCACTGCGCTTCACTCGCGCCCAGCAGTCCAGCCACGAAGGACTCCAGCAGATAGCCAATCAACGGAGCGAATGCCAGCAGCCAGACGATCTTGTTGTTGACGCTGCTACCGGTCAGCGGTGGCGGGGCGACATCCTCCAGATGCTGGCGCAGTTCGGTTTGCTCGATCTGCATCCAGTCAGCCATGCCTTTTTTCCAGACGCGAGATCCATAAGTGAGCTGGCCTTGTTGGATGAGGGCGATGAGCTGTTGCTGCGAGATGGCGCCTTTGCGCTCGCCGTTTTGTTCGTAGTGCCAAGAGGTGTCGAGGGTAGAGGTTGCATCCTGCATGACAGGCTCCTTTGGGTTAGGGGTTAGAAGGGGAAAGAAACAACTGCGAGAGCTAACTCAGCGCAGATGCACTGCGCTTCGGTAGCGGAAATTTCTTAAATGGGTCGTAAATGCCGTGGTCTTATTGTCATCATAGCTTGACGATTTTTGCCATGGCAAGAATCTCTGCGATCCAAGACAAAGACGGGGACCTCGTGAAGCTCGGCGCAGCTGTCCGAGCGCGCCGCCTTGCCCTTGAGTTGTCGCAAGAGGCTCTGGCCGATGCTGCTTCGATTGACCGCTCGCATATGGGGAAAATCGAGCGTGGCGAGCGAAACGTTACGTTCCTGAACATCTGCCGAATAGCTGTCGCTATTCAGTGCAAACCTTCAGATTTGCTCCGCGAGGCGGGGTTATAGATAGCGCTGGGTGACGCCGCAGTTTCGAGTGCGCTTAGGTCAATTTCCTGTCGCTAAGCTGCGAGCTCCAACGCAGCATCCAACGCTTTCTGCTTCAGCACCGCTCCTTGTCCGAACCACGCCGAGTCCAGGCGATATTCATTGCTGCGCGCCCGCCGTTCGTGGTCCACATACTCAGTGACGGAGCAGAGCAAGCCCCACGCTGTTCCCTCCGCCGCAGGTAGCTTGGCACCGCGGCCTGCCCCCTCATACAGCTCATGCACCCTGCGAAGTGCCCGCTCGTTGGCGAGCTTTTCGGGAATGTCCGTCGTAGGCGCAACATCGCACAACACGTCCAGGAAGAAGCTCGTGGCCTCTCTTGGGCGCACCTTTCGTTCAGCCAGATGGCGCATCCGATACATGAACTCGTCCCATTGCGAGACGGAGATGCCGAGTTGCTTCTTCACCGCCTGGGAGTCGAAGCGGGTGTTGTGGGGAACCTTGATGGCCCGGGAGGTGCCATCCAAGGCAATAGTGAGGGTGTTATTGCAGACAACTCGGATGGTCGTGGGCGTGGCAGTGGTAGCGAGTGTCCCGTCGCACGAGGTGGCTAGCAGCAAGTAGCCATTCACCTGGTCATTGCCTTTGAGCGCTGCGTGCTGACCAGTGCGCGCCAGTGCCCAGAATTTGCGTCCGCCTTTGAGTACGCCAGCCGTTTCGAGCTCATAGCCCGATACTTCGGTCAGGTCCCGATAAAACTCCAGCACCTCCTTGGGCTGGACGACCTGATAGCGCTGAGAGACCACGGACAGCGGCGCCTTGGTGTCGGAGCGGTAGAGCACCTTCTGTTCTGGGAAGGAGTGGATGCTGCCCAGATGGCCGGCAGCATCGGCCTTGAAGTGCACTGGGCTTTCCTGGATCTGCCAGTCCATGCCGGCTTCGCGTTGCCAGATTTCGATCGGTTGCTTTTGCGGGAGCTGATTGCCGAGGCCGTGCCAGGGCGTTTCGCCCACATAAGCCATTTGTTCGACGAGATGAGCCATGGTGAGTTTCCTTTGAGCAATAGCCGGCCACAGCGCTGCGCGAGGTGCAGCACCGGCAAAATGAATGAGAGCGGGGGAGGGGACCTAGTAGAGGGGGCTGAAGCAGTGCTGGCAGTTCAGACAGCGATGGTTGTGCAGCACGTGCTCATCCACCTGTTTGCCGAGTGTGGCTCCGGCCACGCAGCCGGCGACGCCTCCGGCTAGCGCGCCCAGGACAGCACCGGCAATGCAGCTCAGCGCCATACCGGGTGGTCCGCCGAGCGATCCAAAGCTGGCGCCAGCCCCACCTCCGGCCAGTGCCCCGGAAAGGCCACTGCTGGCGCCGCCAATAGCTCCGATGAGACTGCCTATTCTCTTGCCAAAATCACGTGTCACGACCTTTACAGATCGACAGACGGGACAGATCATCAAGATGTTGCTCCCTGTATCACCGTAAGTGCGGTTCAGTGAAGGTTCACTGGGGAATCTTCACTTGGGTGATGTAGGGCTGAATTTCATTTAAATCGGATGTGCCGCAGACCTTCAGCTGGTTGGAGTGTTGATTTCTGAATTGCAGTAGGCAGCCCACTCATTCATTAGCTGCCGACGTTTTTCCAGAAAGTCAGACCGAGAGTATGCGGCCTCAGTCCCACTGCGTTCATCGTGCGCGAGTGCCAGTTCACATACCTCACGCGGAAAGGACGTGCACTCACTCGCCCAATCGCGGAAGGTGGATCGAAACCCGTGCCGAGTCACATCGGCATGACCAAGCTCATGGAGCAGATTGCGAATTGCATTTGGGTGCATCACCCCGCTCTTGCCCTGTCCAGGGAATAGAAAGGGCGAGTCGGTGCGCTTCAGATCTCGAAGTAAATCTACGGCCGGCCCAGACAAGGGGATGGAAAACTCTTTTCGCATTTTCATCCGTTCGGCGGGAAGCACCCATGTACCTGTGTCCAGGTCGATTTCACTCCACTGGGCAAATCTGACCATATGAGTCCGGGCGCCAGTGATAATGAGTAGGCGAGCCGCCGCCGCATCTCGACTGGGAGCCTGGTTAAGCTTGGCCATCAGTTTGGGCAAGCCGCTCCAGTGCATTGCAGTGAAGTGCGTTCGCTGTCGAGCTTTCTTCTTTTCGGCCTTGCTGAGCAGATTTTCCAGATGCCCTCGCCAACGAGCAGGATTGTCACCTTGACGCAGTCCATGTGCCTTGGCTGCATCGAGGATTTGCTCAATTTGCCCGCGGACCTCATCGGCGGTGCGGGTCTTGGTGCTCCAGATAGGGCGTAGGACATTCAAAACGTGCTCGGTCTGGATGGAGTCTGCCGAGAGTCTTCCAATTTCCGGGAACACGTGGAGCTGCAACTTGCGTAGCCAACCACTGCGCCACTTCTCTGACCAGCCCTCTCCATGGGCTTGGATGTGAGCAGCGGCAAGATCTTCAAACGTCCTTTTTCGTGCTGCGGCCAATTGCTCGGCCCGACGTTTTGCTTCCCTCTCCTCATCGCGCGCAGCCAAGGGATCTGCCCCGCTGGCAAGAATTCGCCGCTGCTCTCCTGCAAGCAACCGAGCTTGGCCAAGGGAGACCGCCGGATACGACCCAAGGCCCATTTCGCGACTTTTCCCTTGTTGCTTGTAGCGGAAAATCCAGCTCGCAGAGCCGCCTTTGGCTACCTGGAAGTAGAGGCCATCGCCGTCATTGGTTTTCCCAGCATCGGATGCCCTTGCCAATGACTCGACCGTCTTGCTGGTCAGCTTACCCACACCCTTGCTCCTCCTTCTTACCCACACTTTTACCCACACCTTGGCGGTAGATTCAGCTAATCCTTGCTGGATCTCTTGAGACGAATTTTAGGCGCTAAGTCCCATGGATACTAGGGTTTGTGGATTTTGGTAGATTTCTTGAGAAGGTAAAAACGCCGGTCTCAGACCGGCGTTTTCTTCTGCTGCTGGCGGTATTCGCCGGGCGTCTGCCCGGTCCAGCCCTTGAAGCTGCGGTGGAACGAGCGCGACTCGGTAAAGCCCAGGTACTGGGCGATCTCCTGGATCGGCAGGTCGCTGTGCACCAGATAGTGCTCGGCCAGTTCCTGGCGCAGCTCGTCGAGGATCTGCTGGTAGCTGGTGCCGACCTGCTGCAGGTGGCGTTGCAGGGTGCGTACGGTCATCTCGAAGCGTTCGGCGACGCGTTCCTTGCGCGGGAGGCCGTCCTTGAGCAGCAGGCGCAGGGCGTTCTTCACCCGTAGCGGCAGCGGCTCGTCGTCGTCCAGTTCGGCCATCAGTGCCAGGGCGTGTTCTTCCAGGGTGCGCAGCAGGTTGGCGTCGGCCTGGCGCAGCGGGTAGGCCAGCAGCGGCAGTGGCACCAGCAGGGCGCTGCAGGGCTGCTCGAAGCGCACCGGGCAGCCGAACAGTTGCTCGTACTCGGCAAGCTCGGTGCCTTCGGGCTGCGCATGCTGGAACCAGACTTCCTTGGGCGAGCCCTGGGTGTCGGCGATCCAGCGGGCGTACAGCAGCCAGGAGGCCAGCACGTTCTCCACCATGTGCCGGCGTATCAACGCGGCATCGTGGCGGCAGTTCCAGATCAGCTTCACATGATCTTCGGCCGGCTCCAGCTGGCTGGTGCCCATGTCGCCCACCAGTTTTTCGTAGGGAATGATCCGGCCCATGGCTTCGCCGAGGTTGGCGCAGTTCATGGTGATGTAGCCGAGCACGCTCCAGGAGCCGGGCTGGACGAAACGCGCCGAGTGCAGCCCGAACAGTGGGTCGCCGGAGTGCAGGCAGAGGTGTTGCAGCAGGCGCTCGTGGGCCTCGCTGGGGAGGCGCTGGCTGTTGTCGCTCAGTTGTGCACGTTCGAGGTCCGCGGCCTGCAGGGCGGCGTCCAGGTCCATGCCGAGGGATTCGGCGTGACGCAGGTATTTCAGCAGTGCGGGGACGGATGTGTAGCCGAGGGATTGCATGGCGTTCGTTCTTGTTCTGATGTCTCGATCGGCAACTGCGCCTGTCTTGATCCGACAGTGACAGGGCAGGGCGGCTGGCTAGTATAGGCAGCCATTACATTGCATCGAAATAGCCAGGTTCTGTGCGAAAAATGTCTGCGTATCGGTGAGGCTTCGTTAGAAGTCGGTTCGCCTGACCTTCGCTCGACGACTTTTCGCGCAGACCCCAATCAATAAGGAGCGGGCATGCGACGCTGGAACGGCTGGGGTGAGGAAACGACGGTAGTGGAACTGCCCGAGAATGGGCGCGGTTTTCTCGCCGAACTGGTCGGGCCCGGTCTGGCGCTGCCGGATGCGACGCTGGAGCAGGTGCTGGCCAAGGTGCCGGCCTCGCGCCTGCCCGAGCATCCGCTGGTGGTGCGCGAAGCCCGCGACCGCCTGCTGCACGCCCGCGGCCAGAGCCTTCCGGACTGGCTGGCGATGCGCGAAGGCGAGTTCGGCGTGTTCCCCGACGGCGTGGCCTACCCGCAAACCGCCGAGCAGATCCGCGAGCTGCTGCGCTTCGCCGAACTCTGGGACTGCCTGGTAATCCCCTACGGTGGCGGCACTTCGGTAGCCGGTCACATCAACCCGCCACAATCCGACAAGGCCGTGCTCACCGTTTCCCTGGAGCACATGAACCGCCTGCTGGAGCTGGACGAGCAGAGCCTGATCGCCACCTTCGGCCCTGGCGCCAATGGCCCGCAGGTGGAAAGCCAGTTGCGCGCCCGTGGTTACACCCTCGGGCATTTCCCTCAGTCCTGGGAGCTGTCCACCCTCGGCGGCTGGGTCGTCAGTCGCTCCAGTGGCCAGCAGTCGCTGCGCTACGGGCGCATCGAGCAGCTGTTCGCCGGTGGTTCGCTGGAAACCTTCGCCGGCACCCTGGAAATCCCCACCTTCCCGGCCTCCTCGGCGGGGCCTGATCTGCGCGAGATGGTGATGGGTTCCGAAGGCCGCTTCGGCATCCTCTCCTCGGTAAAGGTACGCGTCACGCGTATCGCCGAGGACGAACGCTTCTACGCCGTCTTCCTGCCGTCCTGGGAGCAGGCGCTGGAAGGCATCCGCAAGCTGGTGCAGGCGCGGGTGCCGCTGTCGATGCTACGCCTGTCCAACGCGGTCGAAACCCAGACCCAGTTGGCCCTGGCCGGCCATCCGGGGCAGATCGCCTGGCTGGAGCGCTACCTGAAGCTGCGCGGCGCGGGTGAGGGCAAATGCATGCTGACCTTCGGCGTCACCGGCGACCGCGCACAGAATGCCACGTCGCTGCGCGCCGCGCGGCGCCTGCTCAAGGGCTTTGGCGGCGTGTTCACCGGCACCCTGCTGGGCAAGAAGTGGGCGCAGAACCGCTTCCGCTTCCCCTACCTGCGCGAGGCGCTGTGGGAGAACGGTTATGTGGTGGACACCCTGGAGACTGCCACCGACTGGTCCAACGTCGACAACCTGCTGAACCGCATCGAAGCCAGCCTGCGCGACGGCCTGGCCGCCGAGGGCGAGCGCGTGCACGTGTTCACCCACCTGTCCCACGTCTACGGCGAAGGTTCGAGCATCTACACCACTTACGTTTTCCGCCCGGCGAACAGCTACGCAGAGACTCACGAGCGCTGGCGCAAGCTCAAGCACGCGGCGAGCCAGGCCATCGTGCAGAACCGCGGCACCATCAGCCACCAGCACGGTGTGGGCAAGGACCATGCGCCCTACCTGCCGGTGGAGAAGGGCCCGTTGGGCATGGCGGCGCTCAAGGCGCTGGCCGGGCATTTCGACCCGTCCGGCCGCCTGAGCCCCGGCACCTTGCTGCAGGACTGACGACATGTCCGCCTGGAATGCCGCGTGGCGCGAAAAGGCGCTGCCGGAACTGGCAAGCCGTGACTGGGACCTGATCGTGGTCGGCGGCGGCATCAGCGGTGCCGGCATCCTGCGCGAGGCCGCGCGGCGCGGCTGGCGCTGCCTGCTGATCGAGCAGCGCGACTTCGCCTGGGGCACCTCCAGCCGCTCCTCGAAGATGGTCCACGGCGGCCTGCGCTACATCGCCAAGGGCCAGTTCGGCCTGACCCGCGACTCGGTGCGTGAGCGCCAGCGCCTGCTCGGCGAGGCGCCGGGGCTGGTCGAGCCGCTGAGCTTCATCATGCCGCACTATCAGGGCGGCTTTCCCGGTCCGCGGGTGTTCGGCACGCTGCTGTCGCTCTACGACGCCCTGGCCGGGCGGCGCAATCATCTGTTCTATCGCCTGGAAGAACTGCGCTACCTGGCGCCGGGATTGAAAGAAGAACGCCTGTTGGGCGGCACTCGTTTCCAGGATGCGGTGACTGACGATGCGCGGCTGGTGATGCGCGTGCTGGGCGAAGCGCGGGCCGAAGGCGGCGAGGCGCTGAACGGCCTGCGGGTGATAGAACTGGAGCGCCGCGATGGCCGTGTGCAGGGGCTGGTCGCCGAGGATCGCGAGAGTGGCCAGCGCTTCGGGTTCCGCAGTCGCGCCGTAGCGCTGGCCACCGGCGCCTGGGCCGATGCGCTGCGGCAGAAGCAGGGCAGCGAACACATTCGCCCGTTGCGCGGCAGCCACTTGCTGCTGCCGGCCTGGCGCCTGCCCGTGGCCCACGCCTTCAGCTTCATGCATGGCCAGGACAAGCGGCCGGTGTTCGTCTTCCCCTGGGAAGGCGCGACCGTGGTCGGCACCACGGACCTCGATCACCGCGACACCCTGGATGACGACGCGGCCATCAGTCGCGAAGAACTGAACTACCTGCTAGCCGCCTGCGCCCAGCAATTCCCCTCCGCGCGAATCACGGCGGAGGACGTGCGCTCCACCTGGGCCGGCGTGCGCCCGGTGGTCAGCGATGGCGCGCCATCGCTCAAGCCCTCGGACGAAAAGCGCGAGCACGCCCTGTGGTCCGAGCCCGGCTGCGTGACCCTGGCCGGCGGCAAGCTCACCACCTTCCGCCTGCTGGCGCTGGAGGTACTGGCAGCCTGCGCGCCGATGCTGGAGTGGCCGCTGGAAGCGACTGGGGACAACGTCTTCAGCCCGAGCGAAGCGGTTGCGCTTCCCGGCCTGACGCCGACCCAACAACGCCGCTTGGCGGGTCGTCACGGCCGCGCCTTGCCGGAGCTGGCTCGGCTGCTGAGGGGAGTCGGCAGCGGGCGTATCGGCGATACCGATTGCCTCTGGGCCGAGCTTGCCTGGGCGGCGGAGGGCGAACTGGTGCTGCACTTGGACGACCTGCTGCTGCGCCGCACCCGCATCGGCCTGTTGCTGGCCGACGGCGCCGCCGCCGAACTGCCGAAGATCCGCGCGCTGTGCCAGCCACGTCTGGGCTGGAGCGACGCCCGCTGGACGCAGGAAGAACAGGACTACCTGGCGCTCTGGCGGCGCAGCTACAGCCTGCCAGTGGCCGGATAACAACAAGAAGGACCGCACCTTGAGCGAACAGAACTACCTGCTGGCCATCGATAACGGCACCCAGAGCGTGCGCGCACTGCTTTTCGACCTGGAGGGCAATCTGGTCGGCAAGGGCAAGGTGGAGCTGGAGGCCTATTTCTCCGACAACCCCGGCTGGGCCGAACAACACCCGGAGTATTACTGGGAACAGCTGGGCGAGGCCTGCCGGCGCCTGTGGGCCAGCATCGACATCGACCGCAGCCGTATCCGTGGCGTCTCGTTGACGACCCAGCGCGGCACGGTGATCCATGTCGATGAAGCGGGGCGGGCATTGCGCCCGGCGATCATCTGGCTGGACCAGCGCCGCGCCGAGCTGGGCGAGTCGATCAAGGGTCCCTGGGGCTGGCTGTTCAAGCTGCTGGGCGCCCAGGGCGCGGTGGATTATTTTCGCACCCAGGCCGAGGTCAACTGGGTGGCCCAGCAGCAGCCGGATATCCGGCGACGCACCCACAAGGTGCTGCTGCTCTCGGGCTTCCTTACCCAGCGACTGTGCGGGCGTTACGTGGACTCGGTGGCCTCCAGCGTGGCCTACCTGCCGTTCGACTACAAACGCCTGCAGTGGGCCGCGCCGCGCGACTGGAAATGGCAGGCGCTGGAGGTGTGCCGCGAGCAACTGCCGGACCTGCTCAAGCCCGGTGAGCGGCTGGGCGAGATCACCGCCGAGGCCAGTCGTCACACCGGGATTCCCGAGGGGCTGCCGCTGATCGCCGCGGGTGCGGACAAGGCCTGCGAAGTGCTCGGCGCCGGCGCCATCGACCCGCGCGTCGCCTGCCTGTCATATGGCACCACGGCGACCATCAACACCACGCGCTCGCGCTACCTGGAAACCATCCCGCTGATCCCGCCGTACCCGGCGGCGATCCCCGACCACTTCAACACCGAAGTGATGATCTACCGCGGCTTCTGGATGGTCAGCTGGTTCAAGCGCGAGTTCGGCCTGCGCGAGATGCAGCGTGCCGCCGAGCTGGGCGTCGAGCCGGAGAAGCTGTTCGATGACCTGGTCAACAGCGTACCCGCCGGCTCCATGGGCCTGATGCTGCAACCCTACTGGACACCCGGCATCCGCGAGCCGGGGCTGGAGGCCAAGGGCTCGATCATCGGCTTCGGCGACGTGCATACCCGTGCGCACATCTACCGCGCCATCCTCGAAGGCCTGGCCTACGCGCTGCGCCAGGGCAAGGAGCGCATCGAGAAGCGCTCCGGCACCCGCATCGAGCGTCTGCGCGTGGCGGGCGGCGGCTCCCAGAGCGATGCGGCGATGCAACTCACCGCCGACATCTTCGGTTTGCCGGCGGAGCGCCCGCACGTCTACGAGGCGTCCGGCCTGGGTGCGGCGATCGACTGCGCGGTGGGGCTCGGGCTCTATCCGGACTTCGCCAGCGCCATGGCCGCCATGACCCGCGTCGGTGAGGTCTTCCAGCCTCGTGTGGAGGCGCAGCGCACCTACGAGCGGCTGTACAACGAGGTCTACCAGCGCATGTACAAGCAACTGAAGCCGCTGTACCAGAGCATCCGCGAGATCACCGGTTATCCGGCATGAGCCGGGCGAATCAAGCGTGGCGCAAGTCCCGTCGGCTAATCTGGGGCACAGTCACTGGATCAATCGAGAGGAGAGATCATGACGCAACCCAGGGCCATGCTGATCTTGCACGGCAAACAGGCCACCAATGACGCGGTACGCGAAGCGGTGCAGGCCACGCGCCGGGCCGGGCGCGTACTGGATGTGCGGGTGACCTGGGAGGGCGGGGATGCCCGGCGGCTGGTCGGTGAAGCTCTCGCCGCCGGTTATACGACCCTTGTCGCCGGTGGTGGTGATGGCACCGTGCGCGACGTGGCCGAGGCGCTCGCCCAGGGGCGAGGCAAGGCCAGCCTGGCGATCCTGCCGCTGGGCACTGCCAATGATTTCGCCCGGGCCGCCGGCGTGCCGCTGGAGCCGGGGGACGCCCTGGCGTTGCTGGAGGTTCCGCCACGCCCGGTGGATATCGGCGAGATGGACGGCCATCTGTTTCTCAACATGGCCACCGGCGGTTTCGGCTCCAAGGTCACCGCCAACACTCCCGAAGAGCTGAAGAAGCTGCTGGGCGGCGCCGCCTACCTGCTGACCGGCCTGACGCGCTTCTCCGAAGTGCACGCCGCGCGTGGGCGTTTCCGCGGGCCTGGTTTCCACTGGGAAGGCGAATTTCTCGCCCTGGGCATCGGCAACGGCCGGCAGGCCGGTGGCGGGCATGCGTTGTGCCCGGAGGCGCGGGTGGATGACGGCCTGCTGGATGTCAGCATCCTGCCGGCGCCGCAGGACATGGTCGACGCGCTGGGTGCCCTGCTCGGCAGCGGGCTGGGCGGCCAGGAGCTGTTCGTCCGTGCGCGTCTGCCCTGGCTGGAGGTGGACGCGGCCGAAGGGCTGGACGTGAACCTCGACGGCGAGCCCCTGGAAGGGCGGCACCTGCGCTTTGCGGTACGGCCGGCGGCGCTGTCCATGCACCTGCCGGAAGACTCGCCGCTACTGGCGAAAACCTTGCCGATCCGCTGACGCGCACTGGTGGCGTGCGCCAGAGTCGGGCATGATGGCTCTGAGCCACTATCCTGATCCCGGATGACTGGCCGATAGCTTTTCGCACGACCCCCTTCGAAGCAGGAGCAGGCATGGCCGGTATTCTCGACAGCGTCGATTCGCGCACCCAGCTGGTGGGACAGAACCGCCTGGAGATCCTCGTCTTCCGCCTGGCCGGACGGCAGCAGTTCGCGATCAACGTGTTCAAGGTGCAGGAAGTCCTGCAGCTGCCGCGTCTGACCCTCATCCCGCAGCGTCACCCGATGATCTGCGGGGTGATCAACCTGCGCGGGCAGACCCTGCCGGTGATCGACCTGTCCCGCGCCATCGGCATGCGCGCGCTGGTGCCGGATGCCAGCAGCACCATCATCGTCACCGAGTACAACCGTTCGGTGCAGGCCTTCCTGGTCGGCGGGGTGGAGCGCATCCTCAACCTCAACTGGGAGGCGGTGCAGCCGCCGCCCGGTGGCGCCGGCCGGCAGCATTACCTGACCGCGATCACCAAGGTGGACGACCGCCTGGTGGAGATCATCGACGTGGAAAAGGTGCTGGCCGAGATCGTGCCGATGAACACCCGGGTTTCCGCCGAACGTCTGGACGACGAGCTGCTCGAACGTACCCGAGGCAGGGAAGTGCTGGTGGTGGACGACTCCAGCGTGGCCATCGCCCAGCTGCGCGACACCCTGACCCAGCTCGGCCTGCGCCTGCACGTGGCCACCGATGGCCTGCGCGCCTTGCAGCAGCTCAAGCGTTGGGCGGACGAGGGGCAGGACATGGAGGAGAAGCTGCTGATGGTGTTCACCGACGCCGAGATGCCGGAAATGGACGGCTACCGCCTGACCACGGAGATCCGCAACGATCCGCGCCTGCGTGACCTCTACGTGGTGTTGCACACCTCGCTGTCGGGCAGCTTCAACGATGCCATGGTGAAGAAGGTTGGCTGCGATGACTTCCTCTCCAAGTTCCAGCCGGACCAGTTGGTGGAAGTGGTTCGCCGGCGGTTGCAGAAAGTCCCGGCCTGACGCCGGCTGATCCCTTGTAGGAGCGAGCTTGCTCGCGAACCGCCTGATGCCAATGAGTCAGGCGAAAAGCGTTCGCGAGCAAGCTCGCTCCTACAGTTCGTTGCCATTGCTAGACGCCCGTCCCACCCCGTATAAGGTCGCTTTCGTCGTCTGAAAGGAAGCCACCGATGTTCACGCTCAGCGAGCTCTACCGCTACCCGGTCAAATCCACCGCCAACGAGCCCTTGCAGTCGATCCGCCTGGACGCGCTGGGCCTGGAGGGTGACCGCCGCTGGATGGTGGTCGAGGCCGCCAATGGCCGATTCCTGACCCAGCGCCTGCTGCCGCAGATGGGCCGTATCGAGGCGCGCTGGCAGGATGGTTTCGCCGCTCTGCGCCTGCGCGCTCCGGGCATGGACGACCTGCTGGTGAGCGTGCCGGGCCGCGACGACAACCTGCGCGGCGTGCTCATCTGGCGCGACATGCTGCAGGTGCCGGATGCCGGCGATGTCGCTGCCCAGTGGCTGAGCACTTTCCTAGGTCGCGAGGTGCGCCTGGTGCAGATGCCCGAGCAACGGGCGCGGCAGGTGGATACCGCCTACGCCGAGCCGGGCGAGCAGGTGCATTTCGCCGATGGCTTCCCGCTGCTGCTGATCGGTCAGGGCTCCTTGGACGACCTTTCCGCCAAGGTCGGGCGCCCACTGGAGATGCTGCGCTTCCGCCCGAACCTGGTGGTGGCCGGCGCCGAACCTTTCGCCGAGGACGGTTGGAAACGCATCCGCATCGGTGACGTCACCTTCAAGGTGGCCAAGCCTTGCGCGCGCTGCATCCTCACCACCATCGACCCGCTGACTGGCGGGCGCGACCCGGACCGTCAGCCGCTGGCGACGCTGCTCCAGTACCGCAACGTCAACGGCGAGGCGCTGTTTGGGCAGAACCTGATCGCCCTGAACAGCGGCGAGCTGCGTGTGGGGATGGATGTGGAAGTTCTGGAGTAGGGCAGGGCCAGGTCGCCGCGCCCAAATCCCTGCGCTGGGGATCATTTGTAGGAGCGAGCTTGCTCGCGAACCGCCCAACGCCAGAGCTGCCGGTGGGTTTGTTCGCGAGCAAGCTCGCTCCTGCAGGTAGCCTGCAACCGTTTGTGGCTGCTGGCCGTCAGACCGACGCCGTTGGCCACGCCATCGTCAGGCGTGGCCAACGGCTCTCGTCTTACAGCTTGGCCTCGACGCATCCGGTGCTCTGGCACTCGCGCTCCCGCTCGCGCAGCACGCCCAGGCGCTCCTGGGTCTTGTCCACCGCACACTGCAGGTTGACGAAGTAACCGCCGTCGCGCTCGTAGCTGCACTGGGCGTCGCGGTCCTTGATCCAGGCGAGCTGGCTCTTCTTCAGCGCGGCCTTCTGGCCATCGTTGAGCAGCTTGCGCAGGGTGCCGAATTCCTGGTTCAGCTCACGGTCGACCTGGGCGTATTCAGTGCTCAGGCAGTAGACGCTGTCGAAGGCGTTGCGCGGCTTCTCGCAGGCCGCCAGGGCGTGGCCTGCGCAGAGCAGGCCAGAGGTCAGGGCAGTGAGGGACAGCAGGGTTTTGCGCATGGGAATTTCCTTTTCCTTGAGGGGATGAAAAACCGCCCGGCGGGTACCGGGCGGGGAGTGGGTCAAAGTTCGTCGAAGAAGCGTTCGTGCCAGTCGACGATGGGCTGCGGTGCGTTGAGCTTCTGCCCGTAGATCACCGCGTAGGACAGCACGTTCTGCACATAGGTGCGGGTCTCGTCGAACGGGATGGTTTCCACCCAGACGTCGAAGGCCAGGTGACGCGCATCCTTCAGCCACTGACGTACGCGCCCGGGGCCGGCGTTGTAGGCGGCGGTGGCCAGCACGCGGTTGCCGTTGAACTGGGCGTGCACCTGGCTGAGGTAGGCGGCGCCGAGCTGGATGTTCAGGTCCGGCACGATCAGCTGCTGCGGCGAGGCCAGCGGAATGCCGAAGCGCTTCGCGGTTTCCTTGGCGGTGCCCGGCATCAGCTGCATCAGGCCGGTGGCGCCGACGCCCGAGCGTGCATCGGACATGAAGGCGCTCTCCTGGCGGGTGATGGCGAACACCCAGCTGGAATGCAGGCCACGGTTGCGCGCCTCGCGAACCAGGGTGTTGCGATGGGCCATGGGGAAGCGGATGTCCAGATCGTCCCAGTACTTGGCCTGGCTGATGGCGCGGATCGCCGGGAAGTACCACTGCATGTCGTAGGCGATCTTCGCCTGGGCCAGCAGCTCGTCGTGGCTCAGGTGCCGGGCGGCGTGGTACCACTCGCGGCGTGCGTTGATGATCTCGCCGCGGGCATAGAACTCCAGGGCCCGGCGGGTACAGGGGGCGTTGCGCACGCGCAGCAGGGTGCCGGCGTCGGGCGAGACGGGCCGGTTGTTCAGGTGGTAGGGCGCGTTGATCCGGTCGGCAGCGAGAAAACCATAGAAGTCGCGCTCATCGGCCACCGGCCGGTACAGGCTGATGGCCTGCTGGTTCTGCGGCTGCGCCAGTTGCAGCGAGCGCGCCTGCCAGTATTTCCAGCGGTTGGTGTCGGCCAGTTCCGGCGGCAGTGCCCGGGTCAGCTCGTAGGCGTCTTCCCAGCGCCCCAGGCGCAGCAGCAGGCGCAGGCGCCATTCGGTGACGGTGTTGTCGCGCAGCTTCGGGTCGTACTTCTCCATCAGCGGCAGGGCACGGGAATCGTAGCTGCGCGCCAGGCTCAGGCCGATCTCGCGGGCGATGGAGACTTTCTCGTCGCTGGAGAAGGGCAGCACCGAGCTGTAGTAATCGAGCAGGCCGATGGCCTTTTCCGGGTCCTGCTTGGCCAGGCGGCGCAGCCCCAGGCCGACCACATCGGCGGTGGCATGGTCGCGGGTGGTGAAGCGAGTGGTCTGGCTGACCTGCGAGGGATTCTGCGCCACGTTGACCATCAGCGCACCCTGGCTGCCGAGGGTGGGCAGGCGTTTCGACAGGACCGTGGCCAGACCATAGTTGCGGGCCTCGGCGGCCAGCTTCAGGCGCTTCCAGACTTTCTCCTCGGTGAGCTGGCCGTCGGCCTGCCACATGGCGAAGGTGGTGTCGCAGGCGTCGGGCTGCGGCTTGCCCACCAGCCAGAGCTTCTCGGCGGTGGCGTAGCCCTCGGCCTTAGTGCCGTGGCCGAGCTGGTACTGGCCGTAGAGGCAGTCCAGCTCGGTGAAGTTCATCTTCGGGTCGTAATAGGTGACGAAGGTGGCCCAGTCGCCGCGGTCGGCCAACTGGCGCATCCAGCGCAGCTTCAGCCAGTTGATCTGCGGCAGGTCGCCATGCTCGCTGATGAAGCGCTCGATTTCGGCGTTGCTGGCGCTTTTCAGGCGGTTGGTCAGCTCGTCGTAGGCCAGGTAGGGTTCCAGCGGATAATCGGCGAGCGCCGACTGGTAGCGGAAATAGGGGCCGCTGTCATTGCGGGCGAGGGCTTTTTGCGCCTCGTCGTACATCTGGCGCTGCTGGGACAGGGACGCTGCGTTGGCCGTCTGGGCGGACAGGCTGAGGATGAAACAGGACAACAGTGTGAAAAGACGACCGCGCATGGCACTTCCGTGATGATGATCCGAGGGCGGGCGATGGCTCGCGCCGCTGCCGGTAGCTTAGCCGTTGCGCCGGGGTGGTGAAAGCGTCGCTCTTGGTGGCTGCGGGGGAATCGACGATTACTTGCAACCCTCTGACTTTTCCGCGCTTTCCCGTAAACTGCGCGCCCTGCTTGTGGAGATGCCCCATGACCCTGCTGAAGTTCACCGATGTGTCCCTTGCCTTTGGCACTACGCCCTTGTTGGACAAGGTGTCCTGGCAGATCGCCCGGGGTGAGCGGGTCTGCGTCATCGGCCGCAACGGCACCGGCAAGTCGAGCATGCTCAAGCTGGTGAAGGGCGAGCAGAAGCCCGACGACGGCGACATCTGGCGTGCGCCGGCGCTGAAGATCGGCGAACTGCCCCAGGAGCTGCCGCGCGCCGACGACCGTACCGTCTATGACGTGGTCGCCGAAGGCCTGGCCGAAGTCGGCGAGCTGCTGGCGCGCTACCACCACCTGAGCCTGCACATCGAGAACGAGGACGACCTGGCCAAGTTGGCCCGCGTCCAGCAGGAGCTGGAGGCCCGCGACGGCTGGCGCCTCGGCCAACTGGTGGACACCACCCTTAGCCGCCTGCAACTGCCGGCCGACAAGACCCTCGCCGAGCTCTCCGGTGGCTGGCGCCGCCGTGTGCTGCTGGCCCAGGCGCTGGTGGCCGAGCCGGACCTGCTGCTGCTGGACGAGCCGACCAACCACCTGGACATCGGCGCCATCGCCTGGCTGGAAAATGCCCTGGCGGACTTCCCCGGCGCCGTACTCTTCATCACCCACGACCGCGCCTTCCTGCAGGCCGTGGCCACCCGCATCCTCGAACTGGACCGCGGCCACCTGATCGACTGGGACGGCGACTACGCCAGCTTCCTGGTGCATAAGGAGCAGGAGCTGGCGGCCGAAGAGACCGCCAACGCGCTGTTCGACAAGCGCCTGGCCCAGGAGGAAGTGTGGATTCGCCAGGGCATCAAGGCCCGCCGTACCCGTAACGAAGGCCGCGTGCGCGCGCTGAAGGCGATGCGCAACGAGCGTGCCGAGCGCCGCGAGCGCCAGGGCAAGGCCAGCTTCCAGCTGGAGTCGGCAGAGAAGTCCGGCAAGCAGGTGATCGTCGCCGAGAACGTCGGCTTCCACCATCCGGGCGGCCCGTCGCTGGTGCGAGATTTCTCCCTGGTGCTGCAACGCGGCGACCGCATCGGCCTGCTGGGCGCCAACGGTACCGGCAAGACCACCCTGCTCAAGCTGCTGCTGGGCAACCTGCAGCCGACTTCCGGTTCGATCAAGGAAGGCACCCGACTGGAAGTGGCCTATTTCGACCAGCTGCGTCACCAGCTGGAGCCGGAAAAGACGGTCATCGACAACATTTCCGAAGGCCGCGAATTCATCACCATCAACGGGCAGAATCGCCATGTGCTCAGTTACCTGGGCGACTTCCTGTTCTCCCCGCAACGCGCCCGCACCCCGGTGAAGGCGCTTTCGGGTGGCGAACGGGCACGTCTGTTGCTGGCGAAGCTGTTCAGCAAGCCGGCCAACCTGCTGGTGCTGGACGAACCGACCAACGACCTCGACGTGGAAACCCTGGAACTGCTGGAAGAGGTGCTGCTGAGCTTCGACGGCACCGTGCTGATGGTCAGCCACGACCGGGCCTTCCTCGACAACGTGGTGACCAGCACCCTGGTGTTCGAAGGCGAAGGGCGTGTACGCGAATTCGTCGGCGGCTATCAGGACTGGCTGCGCCAGGGCGGTTCGCCCAAGTTGCTGGGCGTAGGTGAGGAGAAGGCCGACAAGCTCGCTGCCGAACCTGCCCCCGCGCAGCCCGTTGTGGCAACCGGCGCACCGGCTGAAGTGGCGGCGCCGAAGAAGAAGCTCAGCTACAAGCTGCAGCGCGAGCTGGAAGCCATCCCCGGGCAGATCGACGCCCTGGAGGCGGAACTGGCTGCACTGCAGGAAGAAACCGCATCGCCGGACTTCTACCAGCGCCCGCAGGGCGAAACCCAGGCCGCCCTGGCGCGCCTGAGCTCCCTGCAGGAAGAGCTGGACCGGCTGATAGAACGCTGGGCCGAACTGGAAGAGTGATCCGTTCGGCCCGGCGGTGTGCCCGTGCGTATTGCTGATCAAAGACTGTTAGGGACGGCCGAATGGCAATCGAATACCGCATCACCCTGGATGATGAGCACGAGTTCAGCTACCGCATCGAACTGGATCGACGTTACGACCCGCAGACCGCCGCCCAGGCTCCGCGCTGGACTCGTCTGGACTACAACCAGTGCAGCAACTGCCCGCTGAGTGCGCAGCAGTACAGCCATTGCCCCGCAGCGGTGGACCTGCACCGGGTGATCGAGGATTTCCGCGGACTGCCGGCCTTCAAGAAGGCCTCAGTGCAAGTGCGTACGCCCGAGCGTGAGTACATCAAGCACGTGGGCCTGGAGGAGGGCCTGCGCGCGCTGCTCGGGGTGATCATGGCGACCAGCGCCTGCCCGCTGCTGGGCAGGCTCAAGCCCATGGCGCAGCAGCACCTGCCGTTCGCCAGCAACCAGGAGTTCATCCTGCGCGCGGTGTCGCTGTACCTGATGCGGCAGTACTTCAATTTCCGCGAAGGACGGCATGCGGACTGGGAGCTGAAGGGGCTGGTGAAGCAGTTCCAGCAGTTGCAGCTGGTGAATCAGGCGTTCTGGCAGCGCATCCACGAAACCTGCGAGAGCGACTCGAACCTGAAGGCCTTCCTCAGCTTCTTCTCCATGGCGTCGAGCATGAGCTATTCGCTGGAGGCGCAGTTGCAGAAGGTGCGTCCGCTGCTGATGAGCGGAGACGTGCTCGGGACCTGATGCGAAGCGGGCCCCGAAGGGCCCGCCGTGTGGTTCAGCTGGTCTTCTGCAGGCGTACCGCAAGCACATCGCACGGTGCGCCGTGCAGCACGTCGTTGGCGGTGGAGCCCAGTAGCAGGGCGAGGCCATGCCGGCCGTGGCTGCCGACCACGATCAGGTCGCAGCCCTGCTCATCGGCCAGGCGATGGATTTCCTGGCGCGGCTGGCCGTAGACCAGGTGGCACTGGGAACTGGTGATTTCCGAGTAGGTGAGGGTGAACTGGTGCAGGCGCTCCTTGGCCTGGTCGAACTGCTGCTGTTGCAGCATCGACAGGTCCATCGGCACATCACCGCCGAAGGCCATGGCCATGGGCTCGACGACATGCACCGCCGAGAGCCGGGCGTCGTTGGCCTTGGCCAGCGCAACGGCTCGCTTCATCACCGGATCGCATTCCTCGGTAAGGTCGACGGCGACCAGAATGTGTTGGTAAGGCATGAGCGTCTCCTCCGGGGGACTTGTTAGTATCAGTATGGCCTGATTGGCCATGTTTGACCGGTATACCTGATATGACCGTTTGGATGGTGATCCTGCTCATTGCGCTGGTGCTCAGCCCGCTGACCTGGCTGATTCCCTCGCGGGGCCAGCGTGGGCAGATGGACCTGCGCCTGCAGGCGCGGCGCCTGGGGCTGGCCATGCAGATCGCGCGCCAGGAGTGGCCGCACTGGATGGAGCGACAGCCGCCGCGCCAGTGCGCGCAGTATCACCGCGCCCGTGGCCGGAACCGTGATGTCTGGTGCTATTGGCAGAGCGAGCCGGGTGTCTGGCTGGACCGCTGGCGCGAGGCGAGCGCCACGGGCGAACTGGCCCAGGCGCTGGCCGGCCTGCCGAAGGATGTCTACATGGTCGAGGCAACGCCCCAGTTCCTGGCACTGTACTGGGGCGAGCGGGGCGACAGCGGCGACCTGCAACGGGTCGCCGATTTCCTCAAACAGCATGCCTGAAACGATCAGCTCTGCTGCGCGGCGTAGAGGCTGGAAACGGCCTCCAGGTCTTCGATGATGCGGTCCGAGTACTTGTTGATCAGGAACGGCACGCTGTTCTTGTTGTAGTTCTGCAGCGACTTCTCGATGTAGTGCCACTTGATGGCCACTGAACGCAGCGCCTTGCCGATCTCAGGCGTGGTCTGCGGCGCCTGCTGCAGCTTCACCAGGTTGATCGCGAAGCGGTTGGCCAGATCATCCAGCGGGCGTTCCTCGCCACCGCCGAAGAAGCTCGCGCCGACCGAGGCGTTGCGCGAGGCGTAGTCCACCGCGATGTCCTGCATCAGCAGGCTCTGCTCGCGGGTCTGCTGGGTCAGCGGCGGGACCTTGCTGCCGCTTTCATCCTGAATCCTGGCGTAGAGCTGGTCGGCGGTGTCCAGCAGTTTGCGGTTCTGCGTGGCGAGGTCGGCCACCGGTTGCAGGTCGGTATAGCCGCTCTTGTCCAGCGCGCCGGTCAGCGCCTGCAATTGGGTCGCATAGCCTTTCCACTGGTCCTGCAGTTGCGCCTTGAGTTTCGTGGATTCGTTGCCGGGCATGGTCCCCAGCTTGCCCAGCGCCTCGCCGGCATTCCGTGACGAGGCCTCGACCAGCCTGGCGTATTTCTGGTCGCCTTCCATCGCATTGAACATGAAGAAATCGCCAAGGCTGCGTTGGGCAGCCAGGCGCATCTGATGGAGGCTGAGCAGGTCGCTGGCGGCATCGGCCGCGGCGAAGAGGGGAAGGGCGGTGAGCGCGAGCGCAGACAACAGACGTACAAGCGAACGGCTTGTCATCGTTCCATCTCCTTGGAGCCATGGGCTTCTTGTTGTTGTGTTCCACAGGTTCCAGACGGTCCGGCTGGCCGGCGGGGGTGTCCTTTCGTCCGGCGGCAGCAGGCAGATCGCCATTGCCGTCGGACTCTAACGTGCGCTCCTGCGTTTGAACAGTTGCATACCGAGTTTTCCGGCACGCAGGTGCCAGATGCAGATTGTCACGATAGGCGTGGTGAATAGAGGAGGGTGAGCTTGCTGAATGCTCCGGCCCAGACGTCCCGGCCGCTTTGCGACTGTTGCGTCTCGCCGATTGACAAGCAACGGCTTTTCCTAGAAGGTGGGCGCACCCAAATCAAACGGGCGTATGAATCGAGCGTTTGCCACGTGCGACGACTCGGACAGAACGCCCCGGCTATCGCGTCGGCGGGTGTGCCGCCAGCTTTGGGACTATCCTCGGCGACTGCCGGGCGGTCTCGATACACGGCGTCCGACGTGTGATTTCAAGCTTCCCTAGCGTGGAGATCAGTTGATGATTTACCAAGGTAAAGCCATCACGGTTAAGGCTCTTGAGAGCGGCATCGTCGAGCTGAATTTCGACCTCAAGGGCGAGTCCGTCAACAAGTTCAACCGACTCACCCTGAATGAACTGCGCCAAGCAGTCGATACCATCAAGGCCGATGCGTCCGTCAAGGGCGTGATCGTGACCAGCGGCAAGGGCGTATTCATCGTCGGCGCCGACATCACCGAGTTCGTCGACAACTTCAAGCTGCCCGACGAAGAGCTGCTGGCCGGCAACCTCGAAGCCAACAAGATCTTCAGCGACTTCGAAGACCTGAACGTTCCGACCGTGGCCGCGATCAACGGCATCGCCCTGGGCGGCGGTCTGGAAATGTGCCTGGCCGCCGACTTCCGTGTCATGAGCGCCACCGCCAAGGTCGGCCTGCCGGAAGTGAAGCTGGGCATCTACCCGGGCTTCGGCGGCACCGTGCGCCTGCCGCGCATCATCGGCTGCGACAATGCGGTCGAGTGGATCGCTTCGGGCAAGGAAAACAAGGCTGAAGACGCGCTGAAAGTCGGCGCCGTCGACGCCGTCGTGGCGCCGGAGCAACTGCAAGCCGCCGCCCTGGACCTGGTCAAGCGCGCCATCGCCGGCGAGCTGGATCACAAGGCCCGCCGTCAGCCGAAGCTGGAAAAGCTCAAGCTGAATGCCATCGAGCAGATGATGGCCTTCGAAACCGCCAAGGGCTTCGTTGCTGGCCAGGCCGGCCCGAACTACCCGGCTCCGGTCGAAGCCATCAAGTCGATCCAGAAGGCCGCCAACTTCGGTCGTGACAAGGCGCTGGAAATCGAAGCCCAGGGCTTCGTGAAACTGGCCAAGACCTCGGTCGCCGAAAGCCTGATCGGCCTGTTCCTCAACGACCAGGACCTGAAGAAGAAGGCCAAGCAGTACGACGAGATCGCCAAGGACGTGAAACTGGCCGCCGTACTGGGCGCCGGCATCATGGGTGGCGGCATCGCCTACCAGTCCGCTTCCAAGGGCACTCCGATCCTGATGAAGGATATCCGCGAAGAGGGTATCCAGATGGGTCTGAACGAAGCCTCGAAGCTGCTGGGTAAGCGCGTCGAGAAAGGCCGCATGACCCCGGCGAAGATGGCCGAGGCCCTGAACGCCATTCGCCCGACCATGTCCTACGGCGACTTCGGCAACGTCGACATCGTCGTCGAAGCCGTGGTCGAGAACCCGAAGGTCAAGCAGATCGTCCTGGCCGAAGTTGAAGGCGTGGTGAAGGAAGATGCGGTTCTCGCATCCAACACCTCCACCATCTCCATCAACCTGCTGGCCAAGGCGCTCAAGCGTCCGCAGAACTTCGTCGGCATGCACTTCTTCAACCCGGTGCACATGATGCCGCTGGTCGAAGTCATCCGTGGCGAGAAGTCCAGCGACGTCGCCGTCGCCACCACCGTGGCCTACGCCAAGAAGATGGGCAAGAACCCCATCGTGGTGAATGACTGCCCCGGCTTCCTGGTCAACCGCGTGCTGTTCCCGTACTTCGGCGGCTTCTCCAAGCTGCTGGGCTTCGGCGTGGACTTCGTGCGCATCGACAAGATCATGGAGAAGTTCGGCTGGCCCATGGGCCCGGCCTACCTGTCCGACGTGGTCGGCATCGACACCGGCCACCACGGCCGCGACGTGATGGCTGAAGGCTTCCCGGACCGCATGGCGGTGGAAGGCAAGACCGCCGTCGACGTGATGTACGAGGCCAACCGCCTGGGCCAGAAGAACGGCAAGGGCTTCTACGCCTACGAGACCGACAAGCGCGGCAAGCCGAAGAAAGTCTCCGATCCGCAGGCCTATGAGCTGCTGAAGTCCATCGTGGTCGAAGAGCGCGAGCTGACCGACGAGGACATCATCAACTACATGATGATCCCGCTGTGCCTGGAAACCGTGCGCTGCCTGGAAGACGGCATCGTAGAGACCGCTGCCGAGGCCGACATGGGCCTGATCTACGGCATCGGCTTCCCTCCCTTCCGTGGCGGTGCCCTGCGTTACATCGACTCCATCGGTGTGGCCGAATTCGTCGCCCTGGCCGACAAGTACGCCGACCTGGGTGCGCTGTACCACCCGACCGCGAAGCTGCGTGAAATGGCCAAGAACGGCCAGAAGTTCTTCGGTTGAGTGCGCAACGAATAGAGCGAGAGTGAATTTATGAGCCTGAATCCGAGAGACGCCGTCATTGTCGACTTCGGCCGCACCCCGATGGGCCGTTCGAAGGGTGGCATGCACCGTAACACCCGCGCGGAGACCATGTCCGCGCACCTGATCAGCAAGCTCCTGGAGCGCAACCCGAAGATCGACCCGGCGGAAGTCGAGGACGTGATCTGGGGCTGCGTGAACCAGACTCTGGAGCAGGGCTGGAACATCGCGCGCATGGCGTCGCTGATGACCCAGATCCCGCACACCAGTGCCGGCCAGACCGTCAGCCGCCTGTGCGGCTCGTCCATGAGCGCCCTGCACACCGCCGTCCAGGCGATCCAGACTGGCAACGGCGACGTCTTCGTCATTGGCGGCGTGGAACACATGGGCCACGTCGGCATGATGCACGGCGTCGACCCGAACCCGCATCTGTCGCTGTACGCCGCCAAGGCCTCCGGCATGATGGGCCTGACCGCCGAAATGCTGGGCAAGATGCACGGCATCACCCGCGAAGCCCAGGACAAGTTCGGCGTGCGTTCGCACCAGCTGGCCTGGAAAGCGACCCAGGAAGGCAAGTTCAAAGACGAAATCATCCCGATGGAAGGCTACGACGAGAACGGCTTCCTGAAGGTCTTCGACTTCGACGAAACCATCCGTCCGGACACCACCCTGGAAAGCCTGGCTGCCCTCAAGCCGGCGTTCAACCCCAAGGGCGGCACCGTGACCGCGGGTACTTCCTCGCAGATCACCGACGGCGCGTCCTGCATGATCGTGATGAGCGCCCAGCGCGCCCAGGACCTGGGCATCCAGCCGATGGCCGTGGTTCGCGCCATGGCGGTTGCCGGTGTCGATCCGGCGATCATGGGCTACGGCCCGGTTCCGTCGACCAACAAGGCGCTCAAGCGCGCCGGCCTGACCATCAACGACATCGACTTCGTAGAGCTCAACGAAGCCTTCGCTGCACAGGCCCTGCCGGTGCTGAAGGACCTCAAGCTCCTCGACAAGATGGAAGAGAAGGTCAACCTGCACGGCGGCGCCATCGCCCTGGGTCACCCGTTCGGCTGCTCCGGTGCGCGTATCTCCGGCACCCTGCTGAACGTGATGAAGCAGAACGGCGGTACCCTGGGCGTGTCCACCATGTGCGTGGGCCTCGGCCAGGGCATCACCACCGTCTTCGAACGCATCTGACGATCCCGTCTAAGCTGTCGAAGATGGACGAGCCGGGGCCTTGTGCCCCGGCTTTCGTTTTTCGGCCCTGCCGGTGGGAGTTGCCGGGGGCGAGGGCAACGTGGACAATCGCGGCCTTTTTTCTGCCAGCCGCAAGAGGACGACCCATGCAACTGCAGACCGGACTGTATCGACACTACAAGGGGCAGCAGTACCGTGTGCTTGGCGTGGCACGGCATTCCGAGACCGAGGAAACGCTGGTGATCTACCAGGCCTTGTACGGTGAGTTCGGCCTCTGGGTGCGTCCGCTGAGCATGTTCACCGAGGCGGTGGAAGTGAATGGCGAGAAGGTTCCGCGCTTCGCCCTGGTCAGTGTGGAAAACGATCCGCTGGGTCTCCAGAGCGGTCCGTCCGGCGAAACCCGAGCTTGACCTTGGCGTGACCGCCACTATATATAGCGGTGCCGCTCCAAGCGCCTCCCTCCTTATTAATTCATCTTTTCGACGCAGGAATCTTCCGATCCATGGGTAAATCGCTGGTCATCGTGGAATCACCGGCCAAGGCCAAGACCATCAACAAGTACCTGGGCAACCAGTACGTGGTGAAGTCGAGCATCGGCCACATCCGCGACCTGCCCACCAGCGGCTCTTCCGCTTCGAAGGAGCCTGCGGCCAAGGGACGCAAGACCGCTGCCGAGGCACCGGCCCTGTCGCCGAAGGAGAAGGCCAAGCGCCAGCTCTTCACCCGCATGGGCGTCGACCCGGAGCACGGCTGGAAGGCCAAGTACGAGATCCTGCCCGGCAAGGAAAAGGTGATCGAAGAGCTGCGCCGCCTGGCCAAGGATGCCGACACCATCTATCTCGCAACCGACTTGGACCGCGAAGGGGAGGCCATTGCCTGGCACCTGCGCGAGGCCATCGGCGGCGACGACTCGCGCTACAAGCGCGTGGTCTTCAACGAAATCACCAAGAAGGCCATCCAGGAGGCCTTCTCCCAGCCCGGCGAGCTGGACATCAACCGCGTGAATGCCCAGCAGGCGCGCCGCTTCCTCGACCGCGTGGTGGGCTACATGGTCTCGCCGCTGCTGTGGGCCAAGATCGCCCGCGGCCTGTCCGCCGGCCGCGTGCAATCCGTCGCCGTGAAGCTGGTGGTGGAGCGCGAGCGCGAGATCCGCGCCTTCGTCCCCGAGGAATACTGGGAAGTGCATGCCGACCTCGGCACGCCGAAGAACGACAAGGTCCGCTTCGAAGTGGTGCGCGAGAAGGGCGAAGCCTTCAAGCCGCTGAACGAAGCCCAGGCCATGGCCGCCCTGGAGAAGCTCAAGGCGTCCAGCTACAGCGTCTCCAAGCGCGAGGACAAGCCGACTTCCAGCAAGCCCTCGGCGCCGTTCATCACCTCCACCCTGCAGCAGGCCGCGAGCAACCGCCTGGGCTTCGGGGTGAAGAAGACCATGATGATGGCCCAGCGTCTCTACGAGGCCGGCTACATCACCTATATGCGTACCGACTCGACCAACCTGTCGGCCGACGCCATCGACATGGTGCGCGGCTTCATCGACAGCGAGTTCGGCAAGAAATACCTGCCGGCCAAGCCGAACTTCTACTCCAGCAAGGAAGGCGCCCAGGAAGCGCACGAAGCGATTCGTCCTTCCGACGTCAACCTGCGTCCGACCCAGCTGTCGGGCATGGAGCGCGACGCCGAGCGCCTGTATGACCTGATCTGGCGTCAGTTCGTGGCCTGCCAGATGCCGCCGGCGGAATACCTGTCCACCACCGTCAGCGTCGCCGCCGGTGACTTCGAGCTGCGCGCCAAGGGCCGCATCCTCAAGTTCGACGGTTACACCAAGGTGCTGCCGCAGCAGAGCAAGCCGGGCGAGGACGACGTCCTGCCGGAGATGAACCAGGGCGAGGCCATGAAGCTGCTCAAGCTCGATCCGAGCCAGCACTTCACCAAACCGCCGGCGCGCTTCTCCGAAGCCAGCCTGGTCAAGGAGCTGGAAAAGCGCGGCATCGGCCGTCCGTCCACCTACGCGGCGATCATCTCCACCATCCAGGAGCGCGGCTACGTCACCACCCACAACCGCCGCTTCTACGCGGAAAAGATGGGCGACATCGTCACCGACCGCCTCAACGAGAGCTTCTCCAATCTGATGGACTACGGCTTCACCGCCGGCATGGAAGAGCACCTCGATGACGTGGCCCAGGGCGAGCGCGACTGGAAACACCTGCTGGACGAGTTCTATGGCGACTTCCGCAAGAAGCTCGACCTGGCCGAAGCCGCCAACGACGGCATGCGCGCCAACCAGCCGACCCTGACCGACATCCCCTGCCGCGAGTGCGGTCGGCCAATGATGATCCGTACCGCCTCCACCGGCGTGTTCCTCGGCTGCTCGGGCTACAGCCTGCCGCCGAAAGAGCGCTGCAAGGCCACGATCAACCTGATTCCGGGCGATGAAATCGCCGCGGATGACGAAGGCGAATCCGAATCCCGCGTACTGCGTGGCAAGCACCGCTGCCCGATCTGCAGCACCGCGATGGACGCCTACCTGGTCGACGAGAAGCGCAAGCTGCATATCTGCGGCAACAACCCGGATTGCGCCGGCTACGAAATCGAAGAAGGCCAGTACCGCATCAAGGGCTACGAAGGTCCGAGCCTGGAATGCGACAAGTGCGGCAGCGAGATGCAGCTCAAGACCGGCCGCTTCGGCAAGTTCTTCGGCTGCACCAACCCGACCTGCAAGAACACCCGCAAGCTGCTGAAGAACGGCGAGCCTGCGCCGCCGAAGATGGACGCCATCCGCATGCCGGAGCTCAAGTGCGAGAAGGTGGACGACATCTACGTTCTGCGTGACGGCGCTTCCGGCCTGTTCCTGGCCGCCAGCCAGTTCCCGAAGAACCGCGAGACCCGCGCTCCGCTAGTCAGCGAGCTGGTGCCGCACAAGGACGAGCTGGACCCGAAGTACCACTTCCTGCTCGCCGCTCCGGCGAAAGACCCGGATGGCCGCCCGGCGGTAATCCGCTTCAGCCGCAAGACCAAGGAGCAGTACGTACAGTCCGAGGTTGAAGGCAAGCCCACCGGCTGGCGTGCGTTCTTCGACGGCGGCAAGTGGAAGGTCGAAGACAAGCGCTGATGGAAGGCGCGCCCCGCTGAGGCGGGGCGTGCTTATACTGCCGACGTGTAATGCCGGAGGGCCTGGCCATGGCGAACGAACTCTATACCCGCACCAACCAGAAGCTGTTCTTCGCCGGCCTTGCCCTGGAAGCCTGGCGCAATGCCGAAGCGGCGCGCGCGATGAACGCCCAGGCGCGTATCCAGTCCGAGCGCGAAGCGGCGCTGTTTCACCTCTACGGTGCGGTTCTGGGCGTGGCCCATGAGATCGCCGGCTACTATCGCCTGCCCGAGGCCGGTGCGCCGCGCGTCGAGATGCTGCTGAACGCCGAGGTGCTGGCCGCCGCCCCGAGCCCGGAGCTGGCGGAAATGGTCGAGCTGGCGCAATCGTCCGAAGCCTGGCTGGGGCGCCTGCTGGCTGCCTACGCTGCCTTGTTCCAGCCACCGAGCGAACCGAAGAAAGCCAAGGTCGACCCGACCCAGCCGCTGATCCAGGCGGTGAATGTCGATGAAGAGGCAGCGGTCGAACTGGGCAACGAAGAGCTCGAAGCCTGGCGCAAGTCCCTGAAAGAGCTGGTGCTGCGCTTCCGCGCTTCGCTGACCGAGCTCTGACTGGTGCTCTGATACGCAGCGCTGCGACCGTCCGGTCGGCTGGCGGAATGTTGCGCTAGGGTGTAGCGAATGTGACTGTTACACTACGGGTTCTGCTGTGGAGAACCTTCGCTATGCCAACCTCATTTCTGGAAATCGTAGAGCTGCCTGACGGGCGTATCGTGCTGCGTCGCGCGGATGATGAGGAGTCGCTGGTGACCCTGGAATTTTCCGCTGATGCCAAGGGCTTCCTGCAGGGCCAGCACATCGAAATCGCCAAGGCGATGTTCAATGTCGGCGTGCAGATGGCCGGCCGTCTCGCCGAAGGTGGCGACATGAGCATGGACGACGAAGGTCCGCGCGTCCTGCACTAAGGCTCGTTCCGGCTTCGCGGCGTTCGCGGCGAAGCCTCTCCCTCATCCCAGACGAATGTTCAGACTCTGCGCCTGACCGGCAACGGCGGCGCGGGACAGTTGCGTGCGCGCCTTGGCGTTGAGATTCAGCCAGCTTACGACCGTATGACTGTTGCCCAGGCGCAGCGCCTCGCAGGCCAAGGCTTGGGCGGCTGCCTGGTCGCGCGCCGGCAGCAGCAGGATGCGCTCGCGGTTCAGGCCGGCCTTGCGCAGCCAGTCCGGGGTCAGGCTGGAGGGCGGGGCGATCAGCGTCAGCCAGCGGGAATCGCTTTCCTCGCTCAGCTCGCGGAGCATCGGCGCCAGCAGCGTCAGGCACTGGCCGGGGAGGCCGCGCAGGGCGATCTCGCTGAAGGCGCTCTCGTCGTCGGCGGGTTCGTCTTCCATTAGCTCCGGAAGCAAGGGAGCAGTACCACTCGCCCAGAGTGCTTCCTGGAACAGCGGGAGTTGCGGCAGGTTCAGCGGCTGCGGGTACTGCATGGATGTCTCCTGTTCAGCGACGGATCACGCCGACGCTCAAGCCTTCGATGACCAGTTCCTGTTCCTTGAGGTCGACCTCGATGGGGGCGAACTCGGGGTTCTCGGCGATCAGCCAGACCTTGCTGCCTTCGCGCTTGAAGCGCTTTACCGTGACTTCCTCGCCGAGGCGGGCGACCACGATCTGGCCGTTGCGCGCTTCGCGGGTGACGTGCACGGCGAGCAGGTCGCCGTCGAGGATGCCGACGTCCTTCATGCTTTGCCCGCGTACGCGCAGCAGGTAGTCGGCCGGCGGGTTGAAGAAGGTGGGGTTGATGCGGCAGGTGTCGTCGACGTTCTGCTCGGCGAGGATCGGAGCGCCGGCGGCGACGCGACCGATGATCGGCAGTTCGTCTTCGTTGGCGGCGGCCTTGGGTTCGAAGCCGGGGATGCGGATGCCGCGGGAGGCACCCGGGGTCATCTCGATCGCGCCTTTGCGGGCGAGGGCCTTGAGGTGCTCCTCGGCGGCGTTGGGCGATTTGAAGCCGAGTTCCTGGGCGATTTCCGCGCGGGTGGGCGGATAACCGTTGTCTTCCAGGCAGCGTTTTATGAAAGCGAGAATCTCGGCTTGGCGCGGCGTCAGCTTCAGCATGTCCATACTCTGGCTTTTTATACAGTGACTGGAATTATATACAGTGGAGGCGCCCTGGCAATGACTAATTTCGCACGGCTGTCGGCGTAGCGGTCGAGGATGTAACCTGTGCGGGCTGGCAAGCGTCTTGCTGAAATTGAACTCACCTCGTCGCATTGCCCATGTTTTTGTTAACAATCTGTCGCACTTTGCTTGACAATGCGCGAGGCTGAAACGTATGTTTCAAACAAGTGTTTGTCAGGCGGAGTAGCCATGGCCCAGTCGGAAACCGTCGAACGCATCCTGGATGCTGCGGAACAGCTGTTCGCGGAGAAAGGCTTCGCTGAGACTTCTTTGCGTCTGATCACCAGCAAGGCGGGGGTGAACCTCGCGGCGGTGAACTATCACTTCGGCTCGAAGAAGGCGCTGATCCAGGCGGTCTTCTCGCGCTTCCTCGGCCCGTTCTGCATGAGTCTCGAAAAGGAGCTGGATCGCCGCCAGGCCAAGCCTGATGCGCCGCGCGCCACCCTGGAAGAGCTGCTGGAGCTGCTGGTCGTCCAGGCCATGGCAGTGAAGCCGCGCAGCGGCAATGACCTGTCCATCTTCATGCGCCTGCTCGGTCTCGCCTTCAGCCAGAGCCAGGGCCACCTGCGCAAGTACCTCGAAGAGGTCTACGGCAAGGTGTTCCGCCGCTACATGCTGCTGGTGCACGAAGCCGCGCCGCGTCTGCCGCCGCTGGAACTGTTCTGGCGCGTGCACTTCATGCTGGGTACCGCGGTATTCAGCATGTCCGGCATCAAGGCGCTGCGCGCCATGGCCGAGAACGATTTCGGCGTGAACACCTCCATCGAGCAGGTGATGCGCCTGATGGTGCCGTTCCTGGCCGCCGGGATGCGCGCCGACAGCGGTGTCAGCGATCCTTCGCTGGCGGGTGCGCAGCTCAAGCCGCGCAGCAAGTCGAGCGCCGCCCCGGCCAAGGTCTGAACGACGCCCGGTGTCACTCTGGGCGGTGCAGGCCTGATCGGCTAAAGTAGCCGGCCATGGCTGACCTTGATCTCCTCCATATTTCCCTGTCCGATCAGATGCTCTACGGCTTTGCCGGGGAGCAGCTGCGCGTGCGCCTGCCGATCTCCACGGCGGCCAATGGCGCAGGCGAGCGAAGCGGCTCCGGTTGCACGCCCCGTGGCCTGCACCAGGTTCGCGCGCGCATCGGCGACGGCCTGCCCAGGGGCGCGGTGCTCAAGGGCCGGCGCTGGACCGGCGAGGTCTGGAGCCCGGCGTTGCACGATGAGTTTCCCGGCCGCGACTGGATTCTCACGCGCATCCTCTGGCTCAGCGGCTGCGAGGCGGGGCGTAACCGGATGGGCGAGGTCGACACCTTCCGCCGTTATATCTACCTGCACGGCACGCCTGACTGCGAGCCCATGGGCGTGCCGCTGTCCCATGGCTGTATCCGCCTGCGCAATGACGATCTGCTGGAACTCTTTCCCCGGGTTCCCCTCCATTGCCGGGTCCGTATCGAAGAGGCCGCTTGCCCTGGCTGGCAGGCGGCGCAACTCAATTGAAAGGAATGCACATGCAAGGCTCCCTGATGCTCGACATCGGCGGTACCTGGCTCACCGCCGAGGACCGCCAGATCCTGCGCCACCCGGAAGTGGGTGGGCTGATCATCTTCGCCCGCAACATCGAATCGCCGCGCCAGGTTCGCGAACTGATGGCGGCCATCCGCGCGGTGCGCCCCGACCTGCTGCTGGCGGTGGACCAGGAAGGCGGCCGCGTGCAGCGCCTGCGCCAGGGTTTCCTGCGCCTGCCGGCGATGCGTGCCATCGCCGACAACGCCAATGCCGAACGCCTGGCCGAGCAGTGCGGCTGGCTGATGGCGACCGAGGTGTTGGCGGTAGGGCTGGACCTGAGCTTTGCCCCGGTGCTGGACCTGGATCACCAGCGCAGCGCCGTGGTCGGCAGCCGTGCCTTCGAGGGCAATCCCGAGCGCGCGGTTGCGCTGGCCGGCGCCTTCATTCGCGGTATGCACGCCGCCGGCATGGCCGCCACCGGCAAGCACTTCCCCGGTCACGGCTGGGCGGAAATGGATTCCCACGTGGGCATCCCGGAAGACGAGCGCACGCTGGAGCAGATCCGCGCGGTCGACCTGGTGCCGTTCCAGCGCCTGTCCGGCGAGCTGGACGCGCTGATGCCGGCCCACGTGATCTACCCGCAGGTCGATCCGAACCCCGCCGGCTTCTCCCGTCGCTGGCTGCAGGACATCCTGCGTGGCGAGTTGGGCTTTGACGGGGTGATCTTCAGCGACGACCTGTCGATGGCAGGCGCCCACGTGGTGGGCGATGCCGCCAATCGTATCGAGGCCGCGCTGAGCGCTGGCTGCGACATGGGCCTGGTGTGCAACGACCGCGCTTCCGCCGAACTGGCCCTGAGCGCCCTGCAGCGCCTGAAGGTGACTGCGCCGCAGCGCCTGCAACGCATGCGCGCCAAGGCCTGGCCGGGTACCGAGTACAAGCAGCTGCCGCGCTGGCAGCAGGCCGTCGGCGAATTGCGCGCCGCACAATTGATTGACTAAGGATTTGCCATGACTGTCTACGCCATCATCGGCGGTACCGGCCTGACCCAGCTGGAAGGCCTGACCCTGAAGGACTCCATCGCGCTGGATACGCCCTACGGCGCGCCCTCGGCAGCCGTCCAGCGTGGTGAGTTCGCCGGCCGCGAGGTGCTGTTCCTCGCTCGCCATGGCCATCCGCACCGCTTCCCGCCGCATCAGGTGAACTACCGCGCCAACCTCTGGGCGTTGCAGCAGGCCGGCGCCGAGGCGGTGCTGGCGGTCAATGCGGTGGGCGGTATCCATGCGGCCATGGGCAGCGGCCATCTCTGCGTGCCGCACCAGATCGTCGACTACACCTGGGGGCGCGAGCACACCTACTTCGCCGGTGATATCGATCACGTCACCCACATCGATTTCAGCCACCCCTATGACGAGCCGCTGCGTCAGAAGCTGATCACCGCGCTGCAGGCGCTGGGCTATCCGCACAGCAGCCATGGCGTCTATGCCGCAACCCAGGGGCCGCGCCTGGAAACCGTGGCGGAGATTGCCAAGCTGGAGCGCGACGGCTGCGACATCGTCGGCATGACCGGCATGCCGGAAGCCGCGCTGGCCCGTGAGCTGGAACTGCCCTATGCCTGCCTGTCGCTGGTGGTGAATCCAGCGGCTGGCAAGTCCAGCGGGATCATTACCATGGCCGAGATCGAGCAGGCGTTGCACGAAGGCATCGGCAAGGTGCGCGAGGTGCTGGGGCGCGTGTTGGTGAGCTGACGATCGGGCTTTCGCGGGCAAGGCTGGGCGCCCCCGTCGCTTCTACGAGATCAAAAGCCCCTCACCCTGACCCTCCCCCCCATGCGGGAGAGGGGACTGTTCATAGTGAAGCGTCGCTCATGAGTTCGCCGAACACGGAAGTGCCCCTGGCGTATAACGTTCGACGTTATACGCCGACTGGCCTTGGTTCCAGAGCACCCCGAGTTCGGCCCTGGCACCTATGGCGGAACAAGGCGTAACGGCGTACAACCGCGAACGGTTGTACGCCCTACGGTTTCGGCAAGGGGGCGAAGAGCGCGTCGATATCGCTCTCCTGTAGTTGCAGGCCGGTGTTCTTGCCATCCTCCAGTACGCCGGCGGCCAGTGCCGCCTTGCGTGCCTGCAGTTGCTGGATCTTTTCTTCCAGGGTGCCGCGGGCGATCAGCTTGTAGACGAACACCGGCTTGTCCTGGCCGATGCGGTAGGCGCGGTCGGTGGCCTGCTGTTCCACGGCCGGGTTCCACCAGGGATCGTAGTGGATCACGGTGTCGGCGGCGGTGAGGTTCAGGCCGGTGCCGCCAGCCTTCAGGCTGATCAGGAACAGCGGCACACGACCCTCCTGGAACTCCTTCACCGGTGCGCGACGATCGCAGGTTTCGCCGGTGAGGAGCGCATAAGGGATGTTCCGCGCCTGCAACTGCGCCTGGATCAGTTCGAGCATCGAGGTGAACTGCGAGAAGAGCAGGACGCGACGTCCTTCCGCGAGGAGTTCGTCGAGCATTTCCAGCAGGGCACTCAGCTTGCCCGAATGGGCCGCTGGCATGTCCGCCTGCAACAGGCGCGGGTCGCAGCAGACCTGGCGCAGCTTGAGCAGGGCGTCGAGCACGACGATCTGGCTGCTCGCCAGCCCTTTCCGGTGTATTTCCTCGCGGACCTTGCGGTCCATGGCCAGACGCACGGTCTCGTAGAGGTCGCGTTGGCGTTCGTCGAGCTCCACCCGGTGGGTGATTTCGCTCTTGGGCGGCAGTTCGGTGGCGACCTGGTCCTTGCGGCGACGCAGCAGGAAGGGCTTGATGCGCGCGTTGAGGTGCGCCAGGCGCTGGCTGTCGCCGGCCTTTTCGATGGGGTGGCGGTACAGGCGCGCGAAATGGCGTACATCGCCCAGCCAGCCCGGCATCACCAGGTTGAACAGCGACCACAGCTCGCCCAGGTGGTTTTCCAGTGGCGTACCGGTCAGGCACAGGCGTTGCCGGGCATCGAGGCGGGCGGCGGCCTGGGCTGATTTGCTGCTGGCATTCTTCAGGTATTGCGCCTCGTCGAACACCACCAGGTGCAGCGGTTGTGCGGACAGTGCCTCGATGTCCCGGGGGAGCAGGGCATAGGTGCTGAGCAGCAGGTCGTACTGCGCGAGGTCATCGAAGTGCTGGTGGCGCTCGCTGCCATGCAGGGTGAGTGCGCGCAGCTCCGGGGCGAAGCGCATGATTTCATCCTGCCAGTTGGCCACCAGGCTGGTGGGCATCAGTACCAGGGCGGGACGATCCAGGCGTCCGGCGCGTTTTTCCGTGAGGAGGTGGGCCAGCACCTGCAGGGTCTTGCCCAGCCCCATGTCGTCGCCAAGGATTCCGCCGAGCTCCCGTTCGCGCAGCGCCTGCATCCAGGCGAGGCCTTGCAGCTGGTAGGGACGCAGCTCCCCCTGCAGGCCGCTCGGTGCTGTGCAGGGCTGCTGGTGATAATCCCGCAGGCGCCGGGCGAGGCGCAGCAGGTGCTCTCCGCCTTGCCAGCGCAGCGGGTGTTCGTCGAGCTGGGTCAGCAGGCCGGCATCGGTGCTGGGAACTCGCAGGCGGGCTCCGTCATGCTGCAGGCTGCTCAGCAGCAGTCCTTGCAGCAGCTGGAGCATGGCTCGCACGCGGGCCACGGGAAGGCTCACGCTTAGCTGCTTGCCATCCGCCTGGCGCCGGGCGTCGAGGCGCATCGGGAGTTCGGCGTCGTCGGCGCCGTTGCGCATTACGGGCGGGCTTTTCCGGATCAGTTCCAGGAGCGGGTGCAGCAGGCTGACCTGCTGGCCGTCGACCACGATCCCCAGCTCCAGGTCGAACCAGGCGTGGCCGGGCTGCTCGTCGATCTGGACGTACCAGTCTTCGACTTCGCTGAAGTCGAAGGGGAAGTCGGGGGCGATTTCGATCACCCAGCCTTGAGCGCGAAGACTCGGTAGCTGCTGGACGATGGGCCCCCACTGCGCGTTGTCGGTGGGCCGGTAGCATTCGTAGCGGTCCTCCAGCTTGTAGGGCGTGGAGTACTTGTCGAGTTTCTTCAGGCCCAGCTTCTGCAGTGTCTTGCGCAGGGCCTGCTCGACCTTGGGTTGCCGCTCTATGATGACGAAGGCGCCGTCCTCCAGGTAGCGCAGGGGTTGGCCGCTGCGCGCCGGGCCATGGGCGTATTCCTTGCCATAGGCGAAGAGCAGGCAGGCCTGGTGCTCGTCTTCATTGCCACAGATCTCATCGTGCACGGTGTTCAGTAACAGATGGGGCACGGGCTGGAGATCCAGCCGCCGCTCCTCGGTGGCTATTGGCAGCGGCGCCTGCGGGGCCAGTGCCTTGAGTTGCAGACCGAAAAGCGTGGCTTCCTGTGGCGGCACCGCTGGGGCGCTGGACAGGTAACTGGCCAGCGGCTCCGGCAGGTCGTGGCGCAGGGGGCCGGCGCGCAGAGCCTGGCGATCGACGTACCACGGCGGCGCCAGCTGGGTCAGCAACTGCGGCTTGGGGTTCGCGTCGGTCTCCCAACTGACGATGAAGTGGCCGTCGTCACGGGAATGCCAGGCGAGCCGGGCGGGCATTTCCGCGCCAGGCTGCAACCGGCTGGAAGGGTCTTCGAGTTCCAGGAACAGCTGTCCGTTCCGCAGGATCAGTTCCAGCAGCTCCGCACCGTCGCTGCCCTGCAGGTGCACTTCGCTGGCATGGGGTTGTACACCCGGCACCCCAAGCGCGCGAATCAGGATGCGTTGGTCCTGTTCGGTTACTCCCTTGCCCAGGGCGATGGATATGGAGGCGATTCGTGGGTAGCCCTGGAGTTGGCCGCTCTCGCTGCGCAAGGCTACATGGATGAATATGCGTCCGTTCCTGGTCAGCCGGTAAAGCAGGGGGCCGTCGTAGGGCGCCCTGGTTGCGGGCTGTTCCCTGAGCGCTGCCGGGGCATTCTTCAGCCATGAGTGCAGGCTGGGCGACAGGCTGTTGACGGGGGAAGGGCGGTCTGCCGGGACGGGCTTCGGCGCGTTGCCGGGGATTGCGTTCTGCTCGTCCAGCAGGTGCAGCAACACGGCCACGCAATGCTTGCAGTCGAACCCGACCGGGCAATCGCATTGGCAATCGAGGGTGTCACCGCTTCTGGAGAAGCTGATCCGCTGGCGATAGCGGTTGTTGTCCGAGCCTCGGCACAGGCCTTCCAGCGAACGCTCGGCGAGGCGGAGGATGCTGGCCCGGTGTTCCCGGGCATAGGCTTCGCCGCGCACCAGGGTGACGGCAGGGAAGAGGCGGCGCCAGGGGATGCGTTGCAATTGCTCGGCGAACGGGACCATGGCGCGGCCTTTTCCGGGGCCTTATTGCTGGGCCGGTTGCGCTGGCGGCGGAGCGTCGAAGCCGCCGTCGGCCGGGGCGGTGGGCGCCGGCTGCTGCGGCGCGTCCGGGCCGGTGGGCGCTTCGTCTTCCATGCCGGGCGGCGGCGAGGAGGGACGGACGTTGAGTGGGCTGACCTTGATCAGCATGCCGAGGCTCGGGTGGTCCAGGTAGGTCAGCACACTGTTCTTCAGGCTGGCTTCCTGGACCATGTGCTGGCTGGCGGCGAGCAGGCCGTCCTGGCCGAACTGGTTGATCCAGAAGTCGGTCTGGGTGTTCACGAAGCGCTGCTGGCTGAGGGTGACGGTGCCTTCCACCGGGAAGTGGCCGTCCTGTTTCTGGCCCTCGGTCAGGGAGATCTTCACCGGGTTGGCATCGATCTCCTGGCGCCAGGCCTTGTGCATCAGTACCTGGAAGCCCTCGCTCTGTTTGAGCTTGGCGACCTGTGCGTCCATCGCCGTGGGGCGCGAGCTGTCCGGGCCCGGCGGCTGCGCGTCCTTGGCCCAGTCATCGGGCGCGGGGCGGCTGGCGAACACGGCGTCGCCGGACTGCTGGAAGAGAATCAGCTCGACCTGGTAGGGCTCGGCGAAGGCCGCCGGCGAGAGCAGTGCCAGGGACAGCAGCAGGGGTTGGAACAGGCGCATTGCACGGGGTCCTTAGTGAGTCTGTGGCGTGAGGCGCTCGAGCAGCGCTTCCAGCGTGTTGAACCGTTCTTCCGGGCGCTCCATGGGCACCTGGAACTTGAAGAGGGTGGCCCCTTCGAACTTGTAGCGATTGGGCTGGCTCTGGATCATCTTGATCAGCACCAGCGGGTCGACGCAGGTATCGGCGGCGAATTCTACCCGGCCTCCCTGGGGGCCGGCATCTACCTTCACGATTCCGAGCTTTTCCGCCTGCAGTTTGAGCAGTGTCAGGCGCATCAGGTTCTTCGCCGGCTCCGGCAGCAGGCCGAAGCGGTCGATCATTTCCACCTGCAGCTCGCGCAGGCCGTCTTCGTCGACGGCGTTGGCGATGCGCTTGTAAAGGATCAGGCGGCCGTGAACGTCCGGCAGGTAATCCTCGGGGATCAGCGCCGGCACCCGCAGGTTGATGTCCGGGCCGCCGCCCAGCGGTTGCTCCAGGTTCGGTTGCTCGCCCTTGCGGATGGCCTTCACCGCGCGTTCGAGCATTTCCATGTAGAGGGTGAAGCCCACCGCCTGGATCTGCCCGCTCTGGCCTTCGCCGAGCAGCTCGCCGGCGCCGCGGATTTCCAGGTCATGGGTCGCCAGCACGAAGCCGGCGCCCAGGTCCTGGGCGTTGGCGATGGCCTCCAGGCGCTTCTCGGCGTCCGGGGTCATCTGCCTGCGCGGCGGGGTGAGCAGGTAGGCGTAGGCCTGGTGGTGGCTGCGGCCGACGCGGCCGCGCAGCTGGTGCAGCTGGGCCAGGCCGAACTTGTCGGCGCGCTCGATGAGGATGGTGTTCGCGCTGGGCACGTCGATGCCGGTCTCGATGATGGTCGAGGCCACCAGCACGTTGAAGCGCTTGTGGTAGAAGTCGCTCATCACCCGTTCCAGTTCGCGCTCGTGCATCTGCCCGTGGCCGATGCCGATGCGCGCTTCCGGAACCAGTTCCGCGAGGTCGCGGGCGCACTTCTCGATGGTTTTCACCTCGTTGTGCAGGTAGTACACCTGGCCGCCGCGCAGCAGTTCGCGCAGCAGGGCTTCCTTGATCACCGACTTCTGCTCCTCCATGACGAAGGTGCGCACGGAGAGGCGGCGCGCCGGCGGCGTGGCGATGATCGACAGGTCGCGCATGCCGGCGACCGCCATGTTGAGCGTGCGCGGGATCGGCGTGGCGGTAAGGGTGAGGATGTCCACCTCGCTGCGCAGGGCCTTGAGCTGCTCCTTCTGGCGCACGCCGAAGCGGTGTTCCTCGTCGATGATGACCAGGCCGAGATTCTTGAACTTGACGTCGTCCTGCAACAGCTTGTGGGTGCCGATGACGATGTCCACCTTGCCTTCGGCCAGCTGCGCGACGGCGCCTTCGACTTCCTTGGCCGACTTGAAGCGGCTCATCACCTCGACCGTCACCGGCCAGTCGGCGAAGCGGTCGCGGAAGCTGTTGTAGTGCTGCTGGGCGAGCAGGGTGGTGGGCACCAGCACGGCGACCTGCTTGCCGCTGTGCACAGCGACGAAAGCTGCGCGCATGGCCACTTCGGTCTTGCCGAAGCCCACGTCGCCGCAGACCAGACGGTCCATCGGCTTGTCGGCGAGCATGTCGGCCACCACCGCTTCGATGGCGGTCTGCTGATCCGGGGTTTCCTCGAAGGGGAAGCCGGCGGAGAAGGTGGCGTAGTCGGCCTGCGGGTCCTTGAAGGCATAGCCCTTGCGTGCGGCGCGGCGGGCGTAGATGTCCAGCAGCTCGGCGGCGACGTCGCGGACCTGCTCGGCGGCCTTGCGCTTGGCCTTCTGCCAGGTTTCCGAGCCCAGCCGGTGCAGCGGCGCCAGGGCGTCGTCGCTGCCGGTGTAGCGGGCGATCAGGTGCAGGCTGGCCACCGGCACGTAGAGCTTGGCCTCGTCGGCGTATTCCAGGGCGAGGAATTCTGCATGCTGGCCGTCGATCTCCAGGGTGATCAGACCCATGTAGCGGCCGACGCCGTGGTCGATGTGTACCACCGGCGCGCCTTCGCGCAACTCGGTGAGGTTCTTGATGACGTTCTCGCCGCCGTCACGGGTCTTCTCGCGGCGGCGGCGCTGCATGACGCGCTGGCCGAACAGCGGACTCTCGGCGATCAGGGCGATGCCCGGCTGGCCCTTGTCGGCATCCAGCAGCAGGCCTTCGTCCATCGGCGCGATGGTGATCGCCAGGCGGTCCTTGTGGCTCAGGAAGCCCGGCCAGCCCTCGACCTCCACCGGGCGCAGCTTCAGCCGCGCCAGCAGTTCCAGCAGTACCTCGCGGCGGCCGGCGGATTCGGCGGTGAACAGGATGCGCCCGTCGAACTGCTCGATGAACTGGCGCAGTCGGGCCAGCGGCTCGGTGGCCTTGGCTTCGATGGCCAGCTCCGGCAGCGGCTCGGCGGGGAAGCGTTCGCGGCCCACGCCGGTTTCGATCGGCTCGGGGCTGACGACCACGCGCGGCCAGTGCTTCAGGCGGGCGAAGCAGTCTTCCACCGGCAGGAACACTTCAGCTGGCGGCAGCAGCGGGCGCTCCGGGTCGTAACGGCGATCCTCGTAGCGGCTGCGCACGTCGCTCCAGAACTGCTCGGCAGCGGTCTCGATACCCGGCAGGGAGAACACCTGGGTGTCCTGCGGCAGATAGTCGAACAGCGTCGAGGTCTCGCCCTCTTCGAAGAACAGCGGGATGTAGTACTCGATGCCGGCGGGTGTCAGGCCGCTGGCCAGGTCCTGGTAGATCGGGCAGCGGCGGTAGTCGACGTCGAAACGCTCGCGGAAGCGGCCACGGAAACCGGTCACCGCGTCCTTGCGCAGCGGGAACTCGCGGGCCGGCAGCAGGCGGATGCTCTCCACCTTGTCGATGGAGCGCTGGGTTTCCGGGTCGAAGGTGCGCAGGGTTTCGATTTCGTCGTCGAACAGGTCGATGCGGTAGGGCAGCTCGCTGCCCATCGGGTACAGGTCGATCAGCGCGCCGCGTACGGCGAACTCGCCGTGCTCATAGACGGTGTCGACGTAGCGGTAGCCGGCGGCCTCGAAGCGGCTGCGCATCTGCTCGACGTCGAGTTTCTGGCCGACATCCAGCACCAGGCTGCTGCCGAGCAGGAACTTGGCCGGCGCCAGGCGGTGCAGGGCGGTGGTGATCGGCACCACCAGCACGCCGCGGCGCAGCTCGGGGAGCTGGTAAAGGGTGGCGACGCGCTGGGAAATGATGTCCTGGTGCGGCGAGAACACGTCGTAGGGCAGGGTTTCCCAGTCCGGCAGCTGCAGCACCGGCAGGTCCGGCGCGAAGAAGCGCAGCTCCTGCTCCAGACGCTCGGCGCTCTGGCTGTCGGCGGTCAAGAGCAGGGTGAAACGATTGGCGGACGCCGAGGCTTCGGCAATGGCAAGGCTCAGGGCGGCGCCCGGCAGGTTGCCCCAGGATTGCTTGCCGGCACTGGTCGGCAATGTAGGAATGCGCAGTACGGACACGGGCGTTCGTGGCTCCGGTCGAAGAATTTGACCGGTCGGATTGTAACTATCCCGATTGACGGATGTCAGTCATACGACCGCTGCGGATTGCCGGCGATTGTTCGCGCCGTCATAATGTAGCCCCTTTTTTCTTCTCCTACATGTGGAAGGTATTGCCCGTGACCCAGAAGCCCGACCAGTGTCTCGGTGAGTGGATCGATCGTGAAGCCCTCGCGGAAGCCATGATTCCGCTGATCGGCCAACTCTACCGTAACAACAACGTGGTGACCTCGATCTACGGCCGTGGCCTGATCAACCGTTCGGTGATCGCAATCCTCAAAGCGCACCGTTTCGCCCGTCACCGCCTGGCCGAAGGCGGCCTGTCGGTACACGACACCTTCCCGATCCTCAAGGCGATGAGCGAGCTCAAGCTGGGCGCCGCTTCCGTCGACCTGGGCAAGATGGTTGCCAAGTTCAAGGCCGAAGGTAACGGCCGCAGCATCGAGCAGTTCACCAAGGACGAGCTGGCCGACGTGGTCGGCAAGCAGAACGGCGGCGCCCGCGAAGGCACCGATGTCGTCCTGTACGGCTTCGGCCGCATCGGCCGCCTGCTGGCGCGTATCCTCATCGAGAAGACCGGCGGCGGCGACGGCCTGCGCCTGCGCGCCATCGTCGTCCGCAAGGGCGCCGAGAACGACCTGGTCAAGCGCGCCAGCCTGCTGCGCCGCGACTCCGTGCATGGTCCGTTCGATGGCACCATCACCATCGATGAAGAAAACAACACCATCACCGCCAACGGCAACCTGATCCAGGTGATCTACTCCAACGACCCGGCGTCGATCGACTACACCCAGTACGGCATCAAGAATGCGCTGCTGGTCGACAACACCGGCAAGTGGCGTGATGCCGACGGTCTGGGCCAGCACCTGAAGTGCCCGGGCGTCGACCGCGTGATTCTGACCGCTCCGGGCAAGGGCGCGCTGAAAAACATCGTCCATGGCATCAACCATGGCGACATCACCGCTGACGACAAGATCGTTTCCGCCGCTTCCTGCACCACCAACGCCATCGTGCCGGTGCTGAAAGCTGTGAACGACCAGTACGGTATCGTCAACGGCCACGTCGAAACCGTTCACTCGTACACCAACGACCAGAACCTGATCGACAACTTCCACAAGGGCAGCCGCCGCGGCCGCAGCGCTCCGCTGAACATGGTGATCACCGAGACCGGTGCCGCCACCGCCGCCGCCAAGGCCCTGCCGGTTCTGAAGGGCAAGCTGACCGGCAACGCGATCCGCGTTCCGACGCCGAACGTCTCCATGGCGATCCTCAACCTGAACCTGGAGAAGGCCACCACCCGCGAAGAGATCAACGAGTACCTGCGCCAGATGGCCATGCACTCCGACCTGCAGAAGCAGATCGACTTCGTCTCCTCCCAGGAAGTGGTCTCCTCCGACTTCGTCGGCTCCCGCCATGCTGGCGTCGTCGATGCCGAAGCCACCATCTGCAACGACAACCGCGTCGTGCTGTACGTGTGGTACGACAACGAGTTCGGCTACAGCTGCCAGGTCGTCCGCGTGATGGAAGACATGGCTGGCGTGAACCCGCCGGCTTTCCCGCGCTGATCAAGGCGGTCTAGAGAAACGGGAGCTCTCGGGCTCCCGTTTTTCGTTAGTGGCACCCCCATACCAACGATAAAATCTGCCAACTCCTGCAACCGGAAAGACTTCAAATGGATGGACATCATCTGCATGAAGGCGAGCTGAAGCGCGGTCTGAAGAACCGCCATATCCAGCTGATCGCCCTTGGCGGCGCCATCGGTACCGGCCTGTTCCTGGGCTCGGCCGGCGTTCTGCAATCGGCCGGCCCGTCGATGATCCTCGGCTACGCCATCGGCGGCTTCATCGCCTTCCTGATCATGCGCCAGCTCGGCGAAATGATCGTCGAGGAGCCCGTTGCCGGCTCCTTCAGCCATTTCGCGCACAAGTACTGGGGTGGTTTCGCCGGCTTCATGTCGGGCTGGAACTACTGGGTGCTGTACATCCTGGTGGGCATGTCGGAGCTGACGGCCGTCGGCAAGTACATCCAGTTCTGGTGGCCGGATTTCCCCACCTGGGCGACGGCGGCAGTGTTCTTCGTCCTGATCAACGCCATCAACCTGTTCAACGTCAAAGCCTTCGGCGAGACCGAGTTCTGGTTCGCGATCATCAAGGTGGTCGCCATCATCGGCATGATCCTGCTCGGCATCTGGCTGCTGGTCAGCGGCACCGGTGGTCCGCAGGCTTCGGTGAGCAACCTGTGGGCCCACGGCGGCTTCTTCCCCAATGGCTGGAAGGGGCTGGTGATGGTCCTGGCGATCATCATGTTCTCCTTCGGTGGCCTTGAGCTGGTGGGCATCACCGCGGCCGAGGCTTCCGAGCCGAAGAAGGTGATTCCCAAGGCGATCAACCAGGTCATCTACCGTATCCTGATCTTCTATATCGGCGCCCTGGCCGTGCTGCTCTCGCTGTACCCCTGGGATGCCCTGCTGCAGAGCATCAGCAGCGCCGGCGACCCCTACAGCGGCAGCCCGTTCGTGAAGGTCTTCTCGCTGCTGGGCAGCGATATCGCGGCCAACATCCTGAACTTCGTGGTGCTCACCGCCGCGCTGTCGGTCTACAACAGCTGCGTGTACTGCAACAGCCGCATGCTCTTCGGCCTGGCCGAGCAGGGCGACGCCCCGCGCGCCTTCGCCAAGGTCGATGACCGTGGCGTGCCGCTGCTGGCCATCGGCGTCTCGGCCTTCATCACCCTGGCCTGCGTGGTGGTCAACTACGTGATCCCGCACCAGGCGCTGGAGCTGCTGATGTCCCTGGTGGTCGCCGCCCTGGTGATCAACTGGGCGATGATCAGCCTGGCCCACATGAAGTTCCGCAAGGCCATGCAGGCCAAAGGTGTGCAGCCGTTCTTCCGCGCGCTGTGGTACCCCTTCGGCAACTGGCTGTGCCTGGCCTTCGTGGTGTTCATCCTCGGCATCATGCTGCAGATCCCGGGCATCGACGTGTCGGTGTACGCGATCCCGGTGTGGATCGTGCTGATGGGGGCCTGCTACCTGTTCAAGCGCAAGTCCCCGGTCCGGGCCAACGCCTGAGTCGGTCGGGAAACGGGAGCTTCGGCTCCCGTTTTCTTTTGGTAATGCACCTTTGCCGGAGCGGAAACAGTGGCGCGGGGTGCTTGCGGTAGAATGCCCGGCGCCGCGCGCCTGGCGGCTGATGGAGAAGACCTTGTCCCGTGCGAGCTTGCTGATCGTGCTTCTAGCTGTCTTGAGTGGCTGCGGGCAGTCCGTCGAGCGTTTCGGTGGCCCGACCATGGGCAGCAGCTACAGGGTGCAATACGTTCCGACTGACAAGGCTCCGGACGCCGAGAAGCTCAAGGCCGAGGTCGATGCGATCCTGGCGAGCCTCGACGAGCAGTTCTCCACCTACCGTGACGATTCCGTGGTGTCGCGCTTCAACGCCTTGCCGGCCGGTGCCTGCATGGTCTTGACGGTGGACATGCTGACGCTCTGGCGCTATGGCGAGGCGCTGTCGCAGCAGAGCGGCGGCGCCTTCGATCTCACCGTCGAGCCGCTGCTGAACCTCTGGGGCTTCGGCCCGCAGTCGCGCAGCGAGCAGGTGCCGGCGGCCGCCGATCTGCAGCGCGAGCGCGCCCGCGTCGGCCACCAGCATCTGCATCTGCAGGGCGAGCAGTTGTGCAAGGACGTCAATGCGCAGCTGGACTTCGACAGCATCGTCGCCGGCTATGCGGTGGACAAGGTCAGCGCGCGCCTGGCCGAGCTGGGGCTTACGGATTACCTGGTGGAGATCACCGGCGAGCTCAAGGCCGTGGGCCACAAGCCGGACGGCACGCCCTGGCGCATCGCCCTGGAAGTGCCCAGCGGCGAGCGCGAACGGCAGGTGGAGCGCTCGGTGGCGCTCGATGGCTTCGGTCTGTCCACCTCTGGTGACTACCGCAACTATTTCGAGGAAGGTGGGCAGCGCTACTCGCACACCTTCGATGCGCGCAGCGGCGTGCCGGTCAAGCATGCGCTGGCGGCGGTCACGGTGGCCGATGCGCAGGTCCTGAACGCCGATGGCCTGTCGACCCTGCTGATGGTGCTGGGACCGGAGGAGGGCTATACCTTTGCCGAGCGGCACGGTCTGGCGGCGTTCTTCATCGTGCGCCAGGGCGAAGGGTTCGTCACCCGCGTGACGCCGCGCTTCGATGCGCTGTTTCCGACGCCTGAATGAAAGCTTCGCCGGGCATGATGATGCGTTGCAGGCATGTAGTGGCGGCAAAACTCGCCTACCTGCCGACCAACCGCTAATGTGCAGCCTTTTGCCGCAGGGCTAAGCTGCGCCAATGATTTCGATCCGCCTCGGCGCATGTGGTGCCGGGGCTTCGCCGGGAGCGCCAAGCGGGCGTCCCGGCCTGTTCTGAAGGAGTACGCATGGCTGTCTACAACTACGACGTGGTGATTCTCGGCACGGGCCCGGCAGGCGAGGGGGCGGCGATGAACGCCTCCAAGTACGGGCGCAAGCTGGCGGTGGTGGACAGCCGTCGCGTGGTCGGCGGCAACTGCACGCACCTGGGGACCATCCCGTCCAAGGCGCTGCGTCACTCGGTGAAGCAGATCATCGAGTTCAACACCAACCCCATGTTCCGCCAGATCGGCGAGCCGCGCTGGTTCTCCTTCCCGGACGTGCTGAAAAGCGCCGAGAAGGTCATCTCCAAGCAGGTCGCCTCGCGCACCGGCTACTACGCGCGCAACCGCATCGACATGTTCAACGGCACCGCCAGCTTCGTCGACGAGCGTACCGTTGAAGTGGTGACCCCCAGCGGCGCCGTCGAGCGTCTGGTGGCCGACCAGTTCGTGATCGCCACCGGCTCGCGCCCGTATCGCCCGTCGGACATCAACTTCAACCACCCGCGCGTCTACGACAGCGACACCATCCTGTCCCTGAGCCACACCCCGCGCCGCCTGATCATCTACGGAGCCGGCGTGATCGGCTGCGAGTACGCCTCGATCTTCAGCGGCCTGGGCGTGCTGGTGGACCTGATCGATACCCGCGACCAGCTGCTGAGCTTCCTCGACGACGAAATCTCCGATGCGCTGAGCTACCACCTGCGCAACAACAACGTGCTGATCCGTCACAACGAGGAATACGAGCGCGTGGAAGGCCTGGACAATGGGGTGATCCTGCACCTGAAGTCCGGCAAGAAGATCAAGGCCGACGCCCTGCTGTGGTGCAACGGCCGTACCGGCAACACCGACCGCCTGGGCCTGGAGAACATCGGCATCAAGGTCAACAGCCGTGGCCAGATCGAGGTGGACGAGAACTACCGCACCTCGGTGTCGAACATCTACGCCGCGGGCGACGTGATCGGCTGGCCGAGCCTGGCCAGCGCCGCCTACGACCAGGGCCGCTCGGCTGCCGGCAACATCGTCGAGCACGACGGCTGGCGCTTCGTGAACGATGTGCCGACCGGCATCTACACCATTCCGGAGATCAGCTCCATCGGCAAGAACGAGCATGAGCTGACCGCCGCGAAGATTCCCTACGAAGTGGGCAAGGCCTTCTTCAAGGGCATGGCTCGCGCGCAGATCTCCAACGAGCCGGTGGGCATGCTGAAGATCCTGTTCCACCGCGAGACCCTGGAAGTCCTCGGCGTGCACTGCTTCGGCGACCAGGCTTCGGAGATCGTGCACATCGGCCAGGCGATCATGAACCAGCCGGGCGAGCTCAATACCCTGAAGTACTTCGTCAACACCACCTTCAACTATCCGACCATGGCCGAAGCCTACCGCGTGGCGGCGTTCGACGGCCTGAACCGGATTTTTTGAAGTACCCTGACCGGCGGCCTGAGCCGGTCGGGGGGAACCTGCTCAGCGATTCCCGATCGTGGCAGTGGCCAAACCGGGAAAGTCTGTAATCAGGCTATCCACGCCGAAATCGGCGAGCCGGCGCATCAGGGCCGGCTCGTTGACCGTCCATACAGACACATGCAGCCCCTGCTTCTGCGCTTTCAGCAGCCGTTCCGGGGTGCACAGCATCCAGTTCAGCGCCAGCAGATCGCAGCGATAGTGCGCGGCTACCTTCAACGGGTCGAGCCAGGCGTATTCCGCCACCAGTCCGCGGGACAGCTCCGGCGCCAGTTCTTCCAGGGCGCGCAGCACCGTACGGGAACTTGAAGTCACGGTGATCCGGTCACGCAGACCGAAGCGGCCGACCAGGTGATGGATCGCCTGCACCGTGCGGCCCGCGCGGTCCTTCGAGGCACTTTTGACTTCCAGCTGCCAGTGTTCGAAATCACAGCGCTCGAACAGCTCCGCCAGGCGTGGAATGGGGCAGGGGCGCACCCAGCCCGGGCCGCCTTCGCGGGCGTCCATGGTGACCAGGTCGTCCGCCAGTTGCTCGGAGACCTTGCCGCGCCGGCCGGTGGTGCGCTTGAGCGTCGGGTCGTGGATGACCATCAGTTCGCCGTCGCGGGACAGGTGCAGGTCCAGCTCGCAGCGCTTCACGTTGTGCTCCAGGCAGCGCTGGAAACTGGTCAGGGTGTTTTCCGGTGCTTCGCCTTTGGCGCCGCGATGTCCATAGATCAGAGTCACTGGGGCTCCTTGGGGGAAAGGTCCTTGAGGTATTGGGAGTGGTGCTGGCGCACCGCATCGACGACGCGGCCGCTCTCGAAATAGACGCTGAATTCGCGGTAGTCCCAGCGGGTGATAGGCGGCTTGCCGACCGCCGGGTGCTCGTCGTCCGGCAGGCCGAAGCGCTCCAGCACGACGTTCTGGCTCTCGCCGCGGGCTGGCAGGACGATGTGCTGATCGCCCTGGTCGCCCACCGGAATCTCGATCGTATCGGCCATCAATGGCAGGGGTGTGGCAAGGCAGAGCAGCAGGAGCAGGTGGCGCATGGAGTTCTCTTCGTTCATTCGCCGCGAGCCTTGGCCTGGCGGCGCTCCAGAGCCTGGCGCTGGAGGATGTGGCGGGCCAGCAGCTGGCGCTGGGCATCGCTGAGTGTCTCGAATTCGGTGCCGATCTCATAGCCGCCTTCGGGCTCCTGCCGACAGTGGGTGACCTTGGCGCGCAGCAGCAGGCCCAGGCCCTGGGGCAGCAGAATGATCTTCAGCGCCAGATCCTGGCCGACCGGCAGTGGCTGGGCGTCGCGGAAATCGATGCCGCCCTCGGACAGCGTGACCGGGCGAGCCGGGCCGATCTCGCGCAACAGGCTCTGGGTCAGGGCCTGGGCGATCAGGTCGATGCGCTTGTTGATCACCTTCAGGTAGCTGGCCAGCGGGCGATCGCGCTCGTTGATATGGCGCAGCAGGTGCTGCGACTCGAAGTCGGTCAGGTGCAGGTCGCTGAGCAGATTGAACAGCGCGGAATCATCCTGAAGCACTTCTCCGGACTGGATCTCGTCCTCGCGCAGCGGGCGAAATTCCAATGCGAGCGTGTCTTCAATACGATAGTATTCGCGGCGGTCATCCGCGTCTGGAGTGGACATGGCGAACCCACGGAGGCAGTGATGGTCTGAGTGTAAAGCCGCCTGCCGAGCCTCGCCACACGGAAGTCGAACGCCAGAAGGAACCGGCGCCCGACGCACTCTTCATCTTCTTAATCGGCCCCACATGTTCAGACCCCTTTCCGTCTACATCGGAACGCGCTACACCCGCGCCAAACGCCGCAGTCACTTCGTTTCCTTCATTTCGCTCACTTCCATGATCGGCCTCGCGCTGGGCGTGGTGGTGATGATCGTCGTGCTCTCGGTCATGAACGGCTTCGACCACGAAATGCGCACCCGCGTGCTGGGCATGGTGCCCCATGCCACCGTCGAGTCCTACCAGCCGATCTCCGACTGGCAGGGCATCGCCGGGCAGATCAAGCAGCAGCACCCCAACGTGCTGGAAGTCGCGCCCTTCATCCAGATGCAGGGCCTGCTCAGTGCCGGCGGCACGGTGCAGAAGGTGCTGATCAACGCGGTGGACCCGAACGAGGAGAGCAAGGTCTCGATCATCGACCAGTTCTTCAAGGAGGGCTCGCTCTCGAGCCTCAAGCCCGGCGAGTTCGGCATCCTGATCGGCGACAAGGCGGCGAAGAACCTCGGCGTGAAGCTGGGCGACAAGGTCACCTTCATCGCCCCGGAAGTCTCGGTCACCCCGGCCGGCATGTTCCCGCGCATGAAACGCTTCACCGTGGTCGGTACCTTCCACGTCGGCGCCGGCGAGCTGGACGGTTACGTCGCCATGGTCCACATCGACGACGCCGCGCGCATGCGCCGTCTCAAGGACGGCCAGGTGGAAGGCCTGCGCCTGAAGCTCGACGACCTGTTCCAGGCGCCGCGCACCGCCTGGGAAATCGCCCGCACCCTCAAGGGCAACGACTACTTCGCCCGCGACTGGACTCGCAGCCACGGCAACCTGTACCAGGCCATCCGCATGGAGAAATCCATGATCGGCCTGTTGTTGCTGCTGATCGTCGCGGTCGCCGCGTTCAACATCATTTCCACCCTGGTCATGGTCGTCACCGACAAGAAGGCCGACATTGCCATCCTGCGCACCCTGGGCGCCACGCCCGGGCAGATCATGGCGACCTTCATGGTCCAGGGCACGGTGATCGGGGTGATCGGTACCCTGATCGGCGGTGTACTGGGCATCCTCGCGGCGCTCAACGTCAGCGACGCCATCGCCCTGCTGGAACGCCTGCTGGGCCACAAATTCCTCAACGCGGACGTCTACTTCATCGATTACCTGCCCTCGCAACTGATGAGTGAGGACGTGATCCTGGTGTGCAGCGCCGCGCTGATCCTGAGTTTCTTCGCCACCCTGTATCCGGCCTGGCGTGCGGCCCGCACCCAGCCCGCGGAGGCCCTGCGTTATGAGTAAGCCGACCCCCAACGACCAGGCCGTCCTGAGCTGCCGTGACCTTGGCAAGCGCTACGAGGAAGGCCCGCAGTCGGTCGAGGTCCTTTCCGGCGTGCAGCTGGAACTGCTACCGGGCGAGCGCGTCGCCATCGTCGGCAGCTCCGGTTCGGGCAAGAGCACCCTGCTGAACATGCTCGGCGGCCTCGACACGCCCAGCACCGGCAGCGTCTGGCTGGCCGGCGAGCAGCTGTCGGCGCTGAACGAGAAGCAGCGCGGCCTGCTGCGCAACCGCGCGCTGGGCTTCGTCTACCAGTTCCACCACCTGCTGCCGGAGTTCACCGCGCTGGAGAACGTCTGCATGCCGCTGCTGATCGGCAAGACCCCGATCCCCGAGGCGCGCCAGCGTGCCACCGCGCTGCTGGAGCGCGTGGGCCTGGGGCACCGCCTGAGCCACAAGCCGGCCGAGCTGTCCGGCGGTGAGCGCCAGCGCGTCGCCATTGCCCGCGCCCTGGTGAACACCCCACAGCTGGTGCTGCTCGACGAGCCCACCGGCAACCTCGACCAGCACACCGCCCACGGTATCCAGGAGCTGATGCTGGAGCTGTCGCAGTCCCTGCGCACCGCCTTCCTGGTAGTGACCCACGACACCCACCTCGCCCAGCAGATGGATCGTGTGCTGCGCCTGGAGGAGGGCCGGCTGGTCGCCGCCTGAGGGATACCGGAATGTTCAGACCCTTGTCCGTCTTCATCGGCACCCGCTACACCCGGGCCAAGCGGCGCAACCACTACATCTCGTTCATCTCCCTGACCTCGATGATCGGCCTCGCCCTGGGCGTGCTGGCCATGATCGTGGTGCTCTCGGTGATGAACGGTTTCCAGAAGGAAATGCGCTCGCGCATCCTCGGCATGGTTCCCCACGCCGTGCTGCAGCCGCTCAGCGGCCCGCTGGACGACTGGCGGCGCGTGGCCGACGCGGCGAAGAAGAACCCGCAGGTGGTCGGCGCGGTGCCCTACACCGAAGTCGACGGCATGCTCTCCTACAAGGGCATGATGCAGCCCATCGAGGTGGATGGCGTCGATCCGGCGCTGGAAACCCAGGTGTCGATCATCGGCCAGCACATGGTCCAGGGCCGTTTCGAGAACCTGAAGGCCGGCGAGTTCGGCGTGGTCATCGGCGAGATCACCGCGCGGCGCTTCCACGTCAGCGTCGGTGACAGCCTGCTGCTGATCGTCCCCGAGCCGAGCTCCGCGCCCGGCGGCATCACCCCGCGCATGCAGCGTCTGAACATCGTCGGCGTGTTCAAGGTCGGCGCCGAACTGGACAGCTCGCTGGCGCTGATCCACGTGGACGACGCCGCCAGCCTGATGCGCTGGCAGCCCGGCCAGGTGCAGAGCGTGCGCATCGCCCTGAAGGACCTGTTCCAGGCGCCGGACATCGGCGCGGCCATCGCCAAACAGCTGGGCGAGGGCTACCGCTCGGTGGACTGGACCCACACCCAGGGCAGCCTGTTCAGCGCGATGAAGATGGAAAAGACCATGATCGGCCTGCTGCTGCTGCTGATCGTCGCGGTCGCCGCCTTCAACATCATCGCCACCCTGATCATGGTGGTGGCCGACAAGCGCGCGGATATCGCCATCCTGCGCACCCTGGGCGCCACGCCGAAGCAGATCATGGCGATCTTCATGGTGCAGGGCACGGTGATCGGCCTGATCGGCACCGTCATCGGCTGCGTGCTCGGCGTGCTGGCGGCGTACAACGTGACCACCATCGTCTCCGCCCTGGAGCGCGTCGCCGGCACCCACGTGTTCAACTCGGACATCTACTTCATCAACTACCTACCGTCCGACCCGCAGGTGCTGGATATTGTCCTGATCTGCGTCGCGGCGCTGTCGATGAGCTTCCTGGCCACGCTGTACCCGGCCTGGCGTGCGGCATCGACCCAACCGGCTGAATCGCTGCGGTACGAGTGATCCAGCGGACCATGAAAAAGCCGCCCCTCGGGGCGGCTTTTTCGTTTCAGGGAACACCCTGTAGGAGCGAGCTTGCTCGCGAACAAGTTCGCCGGCAGCTCGGTGCCTCGGGTGGTTCGCGAGCAAGCTCGCTCCTACCAAGAACCGTCAAAGTCCGCGCTGGACGTTGCGCAGCGCCTGGCGCCGCCGCCAGCTGCGGCCGACCCACCAGCGCCAGTAACCCTCGGTGGCCAGGTAGCCGAGGATGCCCACCAGGATGCCGCAGATCACCGAGCCCAGCAGGAAGGGCTGCCACAGGGCGGCCAATTCGCCGCTGATCCATTCCCAGGTCAGGTGCTCCGGCAGGCTGCGCGCCGGGATGCCCATGACCCAGGCGCCCATCTTGTAGGTGCAGTAGAACACCGGGGGCATGGTGATCGGGTTGGTCAGCCAGACCAGCCCGACCGAGATCGGCAGGTTGGCCCGTACCCACACCGCCAGGGAGGCGGCCAGCAGCATCTGCAGCGGGATCGGGATGAAGGCGGCGAACAACCCCATGCCCATGGCGCGTGACACGGAGCGGCGATTCAGGTGCCAGAGGTTGGGGGACTGGATCAGCGGTCCGAGAAAGCGCAGGCCCTTGTGGCTTCTGATGCTTTCCGGGTCCGGCATGTAGCGCTTGAAGATTCGGCGCGGCATGAAGGAAATCTCTGGCAGACGGACGACGGCCCATTATGCCTAGCTAGGTGACAGTCATTCGTTGCCAAGTATGTCCGTGTGTAACCGCAGCGGCCCGATCGCGGATCGGCCTGACCGGCGGTCGCGCGGTGGCTCCAGGGAGGAGTCCGTTGCCTCGTTCAGGGATGTTCGCGCTGGCCCTCGGCCTGCTGGCATTGCGCGGGTTGCCGGCGCTTCCGCCCGGCTGGGTGCTGTTGCTGCTGGCGGCGCTGGGGTTGTCCTTGCTGTTCACCCGTGGCTATCTCATCGGCCTGTTCCTGCTGGGGTTCGCCTGGGCCTGCCAGTCGGCCCAGTGGGCGCTGGATGACCGGCTGGCCGTTGCGCTCGACGGCCGTACGCTGTGGCTGGAAGGCAGGGTAGAGGGGCTGCCGGATCGCTCCGGGCCTTCGCTGCGCTTCATGCTTGCCGATGTCTCCAGCCCGCGTGCGCAGCTGCCAGAGACGCTCCGACTGTCCTGGTTCGGCGGCCCACCGGTGGAAGGCGGTGAGCGCTGGCGCCTGGCGGTGAAGCTCAAGCGCCCGCACGGCATGGCCAACGGTGCCGGCTTCGACTACGAGGCCTGGCTCACCGCGCAGCGGATCGGCGCCACCGGCAGCGTGAAGGACGGGCAGCGACTGCAGTCGGCCAGCGGCCCGCCGGCCTGGCGGGAAGCCTGGCGACAACGCTTGCTGGCGGTGGACGCCCATGGCCGATCCGGTGCCCTGGCGGCGCTGGTGCTGGGGGATGCGTCCGGTCTGACCAAGGCGGACTGGCAGGTCTTGCAGGACACCGGAACCCTGCACCTGATGGTGATTTCCGGCTCGCACATTTCCCTGCTGGCCGGTCTGCTGTATGCGCTGGTCGCCGGGCTGGCGCGTTTCGGCATCTGGCCCCCACGCTTGCCCTGGCTCCCCTGCGCCTGCCTGCTGGCGGCGCTCGGGGCCTGGGCCTACAGCCTGATGGCGGGGTTCGAGGTGCCGCTGCAGCGCGCCTGCATCATGGTCTCGATCGTCCTGCTGTGGCGTCTGCGTTACCGCCATGGCGGCTTGTGGACGCCGCTGCTGGGTGCCTTGCTGGCGGTGCTGCTGGCCGAGCCGCTGGTGGTGCTGTTGCCCGGCTTCTGGCTGTCCTATGCGGCAGTGGCGCTGCTGATCTTCGGCTTTTCCGGTCGATTGGGGCGCTGGACGGCCTGGCGCACCTGGCTGCGTGCACAATGGCTGATGGCAATCGGCTTGCTGCCGGCGTCCATTGCGCTCGGCCTGCCGCTGAGTGTGTCCGGGGCGGTCGCCAACCTGATCGCCGTGCCCTGGGTGGAAATGCTGGTGGTGCCACTGGCTTTGCTGGGCAGCCTGGCGTTGGGCATTCCCTGGCTGGGCGAGGTCTTGCTCTCGGTGTCAGGCGGGTTGCTGGAACTGTTGTTCCAGCTGCTGGGCTGGATGGCCGCCCTGGCGCCCGCCTGGCAGCCTGTCGCCGCGCCGGCCTGGGCGCTGTTGCTGGCGATGCTGGGCGCTCTGGTGCTGCTGGCGCCGTCCGGGGTGCCACTGCGCGCGCTCGGCTTGGCGATGTTCCTGCCGGTGTTCTGGCCGTCCATTACGTTGCCGCCGCCCGGGGTGGCCGAGGTTCGGGTGCTGGATGTGGGGCAGGGGCTTTCCGTGATGATCCGTACCCATGGTCAGGCCTGGCTCTACGACACCGGTGCGCGCAACGGCGACTTCGATATCGGCGAGCGGGTCGTCGTGCCGACGTTGCGCAGCCTGGGGATCGGCCATCTCGATCTGCTGATGCTCAGCCATGCCGACAATGATCACGCCGGTGGCGCCCTGGCGGTAAAGAAGTCGCTGCGGCCGGCGCAGGTGATCAGCGGCGAGCCGGATCGCCTGTCTCCCGAGTTGGGTGCCCAGCCTTGCCGGAAGCGGCACTGGGCCATCGACGGGGTGAACTTCGAGACCTGGGCCTGGGATGTTGCCCGGGAAAGCAACGATCGCTCCTGCGTCCTGCAGATCGAAGCCGACGGCGAGCGCCTGCTGTTGACCGGCGACCTGCCGCAATCCGGTGAACTGGCCTGGCTGGCCGCGCACCCGGGTGCCCGCGTCGACTGGCTGCTGGCCGGTCACCACGGTAGCCGCAGTTCGTCCGGGCCAGCCTTCGTGCGAGCGGTGTCGCCATCCGCCGCGATCATTTCCCGTGGCGCCAACAACCCCTACGGCCATCCCCATCCGTCGGTCGTCGAGCGCTTCCGTGCACTCGGCATCCGGATTCACGATACGGCCCAGGAAGGCGCGCTGACGCTGATGCTCGGTGCCCATGGCGAGCTCCGGGGAGTGCGGGAAGGTGCACATTTCTGGCAGGAAAAATGAGACGGGGGCGGTCTGCTCGTAACAGCCCCTGTGCTAGAGTGGCGCCACTTTTTTTCAGGGGATTCACCACTGTGTGGGAACTGGTCAAAGCTGGCGGCTGGATGATGCTGCCGATCATGCTGAGCTCCGTCGCTGCCATGGCGATCATCGCCGAACGTCTCTGGACCCTGCGCTTGAGCCGCGTGGCCCCGCCGCAACTGCTCGGCCAGGTTTGGAAGCAGATCAAGGACAAGAAGATGAACAGCCAGGCCCTGAAGGACCTGCGCGCGTCGTCCCCGCTGGGTGAAATCCTGGCCGCCGGCCTGGCCAACTCAAAGCACGGTCGCGAGATCATGAAGGAGTGCATCGAGGAAGCCGCCTCCCGCGTCATCCATGAACTCGAGCGCTACCTCAATGCGCTGGGCACCATCGCCGCCATGGCCCCGCTGCTCGGTCTGCTGGGGACCGTGTTCGGCATGATCCAGATTTTCAGCGCCTTCATGGGCGACGGCATGGCCAACGCGCCGATGCTCGCCGGCGGTATCTCCAAGGCCCTGATCACCACCGCTTCGGGCCTGATCGTGGCGATTCCGGCGGTGTTCTTCCATCGCTACCTGCTGCGCCGCGTCGATGAACTGGTCATCGCCATGGAGCAGGAAGCCATCAAGCTGGTGGAAGTGACCCAGGGCGATCGCGAAGTCGATTTCGCCGAGGAAGGCAAAGCGTGAAGTTCCGCCGCAGAGCGGGCGGAGCGGCCCGCGAGGACGTCTTCATCAACCTGGCGTCGCTGATCGACGTGATCTTCGTGCTGCTGCTGTTCTTCGTGGTCAGCACCTCGTTCACCAAGCCGGCGCAACTCAAGGTCGAACTGCCCGAGGCGGTCAGCGGCACGCCGCCGGAAGCCACCGAGATCAAGCAGCTGGAAATCGCCATCAGCGTCGAGGGTCACTATGCCCTGAACGGCCAGAGCCTGGCCCGCGACGACCTGGAGAACCTGATGAACGCCATGCAGCGCGAATCCGCCGGCGACAACAGCTTGCCGGTGGTGATCACCGCCGACGGCAAGGTGAACTACCAGTCCGTGGTCACCGCGATGGATGCCGCAGGCAAGCTGGGCTTCACCCACCTGCGCATCACCACCATCGAGGCCCAGGCGGACAAGAAGAGCCCCTGATGGCGTTCTCCGATCGCCTGCTCGACGCCTGGTACAAGGGGCATCCGGCCCTTGCCCTGCTCAAGCCCCTCGAACTGCTCTACCGGCGTGTCGCCCGTGGCCGCCGGGAAGACTTCCTCTCCGGCGCCAAGCCGGCCTACCGCGCCCCGGTACCGATCATCGTGGTCGGCAACATCACCGTCGGCGGCACTGGCAAGACGCCGATGATCCTCTGGCTGATCGAGCATTGCCGCGCCCGTGGGCTGAAGGTCGGTGTGGTCAGCCGCGGCTATGGCGCCAAGCCGCCACGGACGCCCTGGCGCGTGCGCGCCGAGCAGTCGGCGGCGGAGGCGGGCGACGAACCGCTGATGATCGTGCGCCGCAGCGGCGTGCCGCTGATGATCGATCCGGACCGCTCCAGCGCCGTGCGTGCGCTGCTGGCCGAAGAGCCGCTGGACCTGATCCTCTGCGACGACGGCCTGCAACATTACCGCCTGGCCCGTGACCTGGAGCTGGTGCTGGTCGACGCCGCGCGTGGCCTGGGCAATGGCCGCTGCCTGCCCGCCGGGCCGCTGCGCGAGCCGGCCGAGCGTCTGCGGGAAGTGGACGCCGTACTGCACAACGGCGCGCCGTCCGATCCACCCGGAGCCTTCTCCTTCGTGCTGCGACCTTCCGCCCTGGTCAACCTGACCAATGGCGAACGCCGTGGCGTCGAGCATTTCCCCGCGGGTCAAGCGCTCCACGCCCTGGCCGGGATCGGCAACCCGCAGCGTTTCTTCAGGACGCTCGAGGCGCTAAACTGGCGGCCGATACCGCATCCCTTCCCCGACCATGCGGCCTACACCGCCGAGCAACTGCGCTTCATCCCGGCGCTGCCGCTGGTCATGACCGAGAAGGACGCGGTGAAATGCCGGTCCTTTGCCGCGCCCGACTGGTGGTACCTCGCCGTCGAAGCGCAGCCCTCGCCGGCCTTCGTCGCCTGGTTCGACACCCAGCTCGAGCGCCTGGTCGCCCGCTGATCCGTCGTCGCACCGTGCGACGCGCGCATTCATTACCTGTTCAAGGAACGCACCATGGACCCGAAACTCCTCGATATCCTCGCCTGTCCGCTGTGCAAGGGCCCGCTCAAGCTCACCGACGACAAGTCCGAGCTGATCTGCAAGGCCGACGGCCTGGCCTACCCGGTGCGCGACGGCATCCCGGTGATGCTCGAAGGCGAGGCGCGCACTCTGAACGTCGACGAACGTCTGGACAAGTGATTCCATGAGCCAGGCCTACACCGTCGTCATCCCCGCCCGCTACGCCTCCACCCGCCTGCCCGGCAAGCCGCTGCAGGACATCGCTGGCAAGCCGATGATCCAGCACGTCTGGGCGCAGGCCGGCAGGAGCTCCGCCACCCAGGTGGTGGTCGCCACCGACGATCAGCGCATCTTCGATGCCTGCCAGGGCTTCGGCGCCGAGGTGGTGCTGACCCGCGCCGATCACAACTCCGGCACCGACCGCCTGGCGGAAGTGGCCGACGCGCTGGGCCTGGCCGACGACGCCATCGTGGTCAACGTACAGGGCGACGAGCCGCTGGTGCCGCCGTCGATCATCGACCAAGTGGCCGCCAACCTCGCGGCGCACCCGGAGGCGGGCATCGCTACCCTGTGCGAGGAAATCCACGATCCGGCGGCGCTGTTCAACCCGAACATCGTCAAGGTGGTCAGTGACAAGAACGGCCTGGCCCTGACTTTCAGCCGCGCCACGCTGCCCTGGGCGCGCGACGCCTTCGCGGTGGATCGAGAATCCCTGCCGGCCAACGTACCGTACCGCCGCCACATCGGCATCTACGCCTACCGTGCGCGTTTCCTGCGCGACTTCGTGGCCTGGGGCCCGTGCTGGCTGGAAGATACCGAGTGCCTGGAGCAGTTGCGTGCGCTCTGGCATGGCGTGCGCATCCACGTGGCCGACGCCCTGGAAGCACCGCAGGCCGGCGTCGATACCCCGGAAGACCTGGAGCGCGTACGGCGCATCCTGGGGGCCTGATGAAGGTCCTGTTCGTCTGCCTCGGTAATATCTGCCGCTCGCCCACCGCCGAGGGCGTGTTCCGTCACAAGGTCCGCGAAGCGGGCCTTGAGGATCGCATCGAGATCGACTCCGCCGGCACCGGCGACTGGCATGTCGGCAAGGCGCCGGATGCGCGCACTCGCGCCGTCGCGCTGCGCCGGGGCTATGACCTGTCCGGCCTGCGCGCGCGGCAGGTGAGCGTGGCGGACTTTTCCCGCTACGACCTGATCCTCGCCATGGATAACGCCAACCTGCGCGACCTGAAACACCTGCGCGCCGGAAACGGTACAGCCGAGCTGGACCTGTTCCTGCGCCGCTTTGATCTGGAAATCGACGAAGTTCCCGACCCTTACTATGGCGGCGATGACGGTTTCGAGCGGGTGCTGGACCTGGTGGAGCGGGCCTGCGACGGTCTGCTCATGGAACTGAAGAGGCGCCTGTGACGCTGCAACTGCAAGAAAACCTGTCCCTCAAGCCCTACAACACCTTTGGCGTCGAGGTTGCCGCCCGCTGGTTCGCCCAGGCCCATGACGACGCCGAGGTGCGCGAAGGCATTGCCGCCGCCGCCGGAAAGGGCCTGCCGCTGATGGTGATCGGCGGCGGCAGCAACCTGCTGCTGACCCGTAACGTCGAGGCGCTGGTGCTGCGCATGGCTTCCCGTGGCATTCGCATTCTCAGTGACGACGGCGATCGCGTGGTGGTCGAGGCGGAAGCCGGCGAGGTCTGGGACGACTTCGTGCGCTGGACCCTCGAGCACGACTTCGGTGGACTGGAAAACCTCAGCCTGATTCCCGGCACCGTGGGCGCCGCGCCCATGCAGAACATCGGTGCCTATGGTGTCGAGATCAAGGACATCTTCGCCGGCCTGACGGCGCTGGACCGCGAAAGCGGTGAGCTGCGCGAGTTCGGCCTGGAAGACTGCGCCTTCGCCTATCGCGACAGCCGCTTCAAGCGCGAGTCGGGCCGCTGGCTGATCTTGCGGGTGCGCTTTGCCCTGAGCCGCGCGGCGCAGCTGCACCTGGACTACGGTCCGGTGCGTCAGAGGCTGGCGGAGGAGGGTGCCACCGCGCCGACGCCGGCCGATGTGTCGCGGGTGATCTGCGCCATCCGCCGCGAAAAGCTGCCCGACCCGGCCGTGCTCGGCAATGCCGGCAGCTTCTTCAAGAACCCCGTGGTGCCGGCTGTTCAGGCGGACGAGCTGCGTGCGCGCTTCAGCGACCTGGTGGCCTACCCGCAAGGTGATGGCCTGGTGAAGCTGGCGGCTGGCTGGCTGATCGACAGGGCGGGCTGGAAAGGCTTCCGTGACGGCGCGGCCGGCGTGCATGCACAGCAGGCGCTGGTGCTGGTCAATTACGGCGGAGCTACCGGTGCGCAGCTGCATGCGCTGGCGGAGCGTATCCGGGACGACATCCAGCAGCGTTTTGGCGTTGAGCTGGAGATGGAACCGAATCTCTACTGAGGTCGCTTCCGACAGAAAGGGGATGCCAGGGCATCCCCTTTTTTGTGCCTGCTTCGTGGGATGAGTCGGGAGGCGTTGGCGCTTTTGTAGGAGCGAGCTTGCTCGCGAATGGCCTGGCTCGGGAGTCCGGGAATGTTCGCGAGCAAGCTCGCTCCTACAGGCAAGGCGAATCTCCCTGCCAGACGGGCAATAAAAAGGGGATGCATCTGCATCCCCTTTTCCGATCAGGAAGCGATCAGCTGTGGTGTTTTTCTACCACGTTGCTTTCTTCTTCCTCGGTCTTCTCGGCTTTCTCGTCTTCAGCCTGCTCGGCAACCGATTGCTCGGTCTGCTCGATGGCTTCGGCTTCGTTCACCACTTCGGCCACGACGGTCTCGGCAGTAACTTCAGCGGCCGGCTCGACCACAACTTCGGCTTCCACGGCAGCGGCTTCTTCAGCCACCGCTTCGACAGCCGGAGCTGCTTCGACCTGCGGAGCTGCCGCAGCGGCAGCAGCGGCTTCGCGAGCCAGGCGCTCCTGGCGACGACGCTCGCGCGGGTCATTGGAGGCGCGGCCGGTGGCGTTGGCTGGAACGGCCGGAGCAGCGTTTTCGGCAGGAGCCGGGGCTTCTTCGGCAACCACCGGAGCTTCTACCTTGGGCTCTTCGACCGGTTGGGCGACAGCTTCGGTCACGGTTTCAGCAGCCGGAACCGGCACTTCTTCTGCAGCGACCGGCTCGGCAGCCTGTTCGGCGGGCTTGGCCAGGAACTCGATGGTCTGTTCCAGGGCGCTTTCGGTGCGTACGGCCTCGACGACGTTGGATTCGACCGGCTGAACGGCTTCGGAGGCGGCGTCGGCGTCGGCGGTCGGCTGCTGTTCAGCGGCGAATTCGGTAACCACAGCGGCAGTAGCGGCAACCACGGCAGCGGCAGTCGGCGCTCCATCAGTGGCCTGTTCGCCGCCTTCTTCGGCACCTTCTACGCCATCGACACCGGCTTCACGCTGACGCTCGCGGCGGTTGCTGCGGCGGCGCTGGCCGCGGGAGCGGCGACGCGGACGCTCGCCATCGGCGCCTTCCTGGTCGTCCTGTTGGTCCAGCAGTTCCTCGTTCAGCAGCTCTTCGGATTCCAGGGCAGCGGTATCGCTGGCCTGACGTTCCTCGCGCGGCTGGCGCTCTTCACGGGGTTGACGCTCGGCGCGCGGCTGACGTTCCTCGCGGGCCGGACGCTCGCCACGCTCTTCGCGGGGCTGGCGCTCTTCACGCGGTTGACGCTCGCCACGCTCTTCACGGGGCTGACGCTCCTCGCGCGGCTGGCGCTCAGCACGCTCTTCACGCGGCTGACGTTCCTCGCGGGCAGGGCGCTCAGCGCGTTCTTCACGCGGTTGACGCTCTTCGCGAGGCTGACGCTCGGCGCGCTCTTCACGCGGCTGGCGTTCCTCGCGCGGTTGACGCTCGGCACGCTCTTCACGCGGCTGGCGCTCCTCGCGGGGTTGACGCTCGGCGCGTTCTTCTCGCGGCTGTCGCTCTTCGCGGGCTGGACGCTCAGCGCGTTCGCCACGCTCACCACGCTCGTCGCGGCGACGCTCGCCACGCTCCTTGCGTTCATCATCACGACGGCCACCTTCGCGGCCGTCACGGCGACGGTTCTGCTGGCGGCCGTTACGGCGTTCGCCCTGGCCTTCGCTGCGCTCGGCTGCCGGCTTCTCGGCGGCGGCAGGTTGCGGCTGTTCCGGCTTGCTGCCGGCGAACAGGCTGACCAGCGATTTCACCAGGCCCTGGAACAGGCTCGGCTCCGGCATGGGTTTGGCTGCTTCGACAACCGGTGCGGCTGCGGCGGCAGTCTGTTGCGGGGCAGGGGTCTGCGGGGAAACGGTCTTCACCGCGGCTTCCTGGCGGACCAGAGTGCGGGTGGAGCTGATCGGCTGGACTTCCTCGTGCTCGACGTGGGCCATCTCGTAGCTGGAATGGCCGGCCAGCAGCTCGGGGCTGTCGTCACGCAGGCGCTGCACTTCGAAGTGCGGGGTTTCCAGATGGTCGTCCGGCAGGATGAAGATGCGCGCGCGGGTGCGCAGTTCGATCTTGGTGATGGCGTTGCGCTTCTCGTTGAGCAGGAAGGCGGCAACCTGGAACGGCACGCGGGCGCGAACCTCGGCGGTGCGGTCCTTCAGGGCCTCTTCCTCGATCAGGCGCAGGATCGCCAGCGACAGGGACTCGACGTCGCGGATGATGCCTTGGCCGTTGCAGCGCGGGCAGACGATGCCGCTGGTCTCGCCCAGGGACGGACGCAGGCGCTGACGGGACATTTCCAGCAGGCCGAAGCGGGAGATGCGGCCAACCTGGACGCGGGCACGGTCGGCTTCCAGGGCTTCGCGCACGCGCTCTTCCACGGCGCGTTGGTTCTTCGCCGGAGTCATGTCGATGAAGTCGATGACGATCAGGCCGCCGATGTCGCGCAGGCGCAGCTGGCGGGCGATCTCTTCGGCTGCTTCCAGGTTGGTCTGCAGCGCGGTTTCCTCGATGTCGCCGCCCTTGGTGGCGCGCGCCGAGTTGATGTCGATGGACACCAGGGCTTCGGTCGGGTCGATGACGATGGAGCCGCCCGACGGCAGCTTCACTTCACGCTGGAAGGCGGTTTCGATCTGGCTTTCGATCTGGAAGCGGTTGAACAGCGGAACGCTGTCCTGGTACAGCTTCACCTTGCTCGCGTACTGCGGCATGACCTGGCGGATGAAGTTCAGGGCTTCTTCCTGGGCGTCGATGCTGTCGATCAGCACTTCGCCGATGTCCTGGCGCAGGTAGTCGCGGATGGCGCGGATGATGACGTTGCTTTCCTGGTAGATCAGGAACGGACCGCTGCGCTCGCCGGAGGCTTCCTTGATGGCGCCCCACAGTTGCAGCAGGTAGTCCAGGTCCCACTGCAGCTCTTCGGAGCTGCGGCCCAGGCCGGCGGTGCGGACGATCAGGCCCATGTCGCCGGGAACGTTCAGGCCGTTCAGGGCTTCGCGCAGCTCATTGCGCTCTTCGCCTTCGATGCGGCGGGAGATGCCGCCGGCGCGCGGGTTGTTCGGCATCAGCACCAGGTAACGACCGGCGAGGCTGATGAAGGTGGTCAGGGCTGCGCCCTTGTTGCCGCGCTCCTCTTTCTCGACCTGGACGATGACTTCCTGGCCCTCGCTGAGCACATCCTTGATATTGATGCGGCCTTCGGGGTTCTTCTTGAAGTATTCGCGGGAGATTTCTTTGAGGGGGAGGAAGCCGTGGCGCTCGGCGCCGAAGTCGACGAAGGCGGCTTCGAGGCTGGGTTCGATGCGGGTGATGCGCCCTTTATAGATGTTGGCCTTCTTTTGTTCGCGCGCGCCGGACTCGATGTCCAGGTCGAACAGGCGTTGGCCGTCTACCAGCGCTACACGCAACTCTTCGGGTTGAGTTGCGTTGATCAGCATTCTTTTCATGTAGTACCAATGGTTTCCGGGGCCACCGGAAACGGCGATCGGCACACACGACTCTCACGGTCGGTGCTAAGGCACGTACTCAGGAATGGCGGACCATTCCCGTGTCCAGCGGCAGCAGGAGAAATCTGCTGTGCCGCGACTACGTTTCCTGCTTGTCGAGTAAGAACAAGCACTCATCAGGAGGAGGAATCGACTGTCAGATGCGGACGATGAAGGCGTCTACGTTCAAGGCATGAAAGCAACGCAATCCGACAGTTGTGCATCTCCGCCCTGCACATTTCCCTAAGAGCCGGGTGCCGCTCGCAGAATCCGGGAGCGGGGTTGGCTTTTATCACGGCGACCTTGGCTGCCGTGGTCATGTCTGAAGGCCTGGGTTTCGAGGCGCTGTCGGCGGGCGAATCGCTCATGCCGTTGCAACGCTTCAGGGGACTGCCTCGTGCCCGTTCAATGTGTTTGCAGGCGGTTGGGGACGGCGATTACGCGATCATCCGCGGGCCTGGCCACTTTTGGCGGCCTCCCGAATATAGCAGCAATGATTAAGTGCTTCAATTGAATGAAAAATTGTTATTATGTCCGGATGACAAATCCCGCCCCTCCGACTTCCGGCGTTCAGCTGCTTGAAGTCGCGCCGGAGTATGCCGGCCAACGCATCGACAATTTCCTCCGCACCCAGCTCAAGGGCGTGCCCAAGACCCTGATCTACCGCATCCTTCGCAAGGGTGAGGTGCGGGTCAATAAGGGGCGCATCAAGCCCGAGTACAAGCTGCAGGCCGGCGACGTGGTGCGCGTGCCGCCGCTGCGCCTGGCCGAGCGCGACGAGCCCGTGCCGCTGGCGCAGGGGCTGCTGGAGCGCCTGGAAGCCGCCATCGTCTTCGAAGACAAGGCGCTGATCGTGGTGAACAAGCCCACCGGGATCGCCGTGCACGGCGGCAGCGGCCTGAACTACGGGGTCATCGAGGCGTTCCGCCAGCTGCGCCCGGAGTGCAAGGACCTGGAGCTGGTGCATCGCCTGGACCGTGATACCTCCGGTCTGCTGATGATCGCCAAGAAGCGCAGCATGCTGCGCCATCTGCACGACGCCCTGCGCGGTGAGCGCGTGGTGGATAAGCGTTATCACGCCCTGGTGCGGGGCAGTTGGCCGGCGGCGAAGAAGCAGATCGCCGTGCCGCTGCTGAAGAACAACCTGCGCTCCGGCGAGCGCGTGGTGGAAGTGAATCCCGAAGGCAAGGAAGCGCTGACCGAGTTCAAGGTGCTGCGCCGCTTCGGTGACTTCGCCACCCTGGTGGAGGCGCGTCCGATCACTGGACGTACCCATCAGATTCGTGTGCACGCCAAGCATGCCGGTCATTCCATTGCCGGCGACCCCAAGTACGGCGACGAAGACTTCTCCCGCGAGATCCGCGAACTGGGCGGCAAGCGCCTGTTCCTGCATTCCGCATTCCTGCGTGTGCCGATGCCCGATGGCTCGGTGCTGGAGCTGGAGGCGCCGGTCGACGAAGTCTGGCAGCGCACCGTGGAGCGCCTGGATGCGTGAGTATTCCCTGCTGATCTTCGATTGGGATGGCACGCTGGTGGATTCCATCGGCCGTATCGTCGAGTCGATGCGCGTCGCGGCGGTCAATTCCGGTCTGCCTTCGCGCAGTGACGAGGCGATCAAGGGCATCATCGGCCTTGGTCTGCCCGAGGCGATCCAGACGCTCTATCCCGAAGTGGAAGAGGGTGAGCCGCTGGAGCGTTTTCGTCGCGACTACGGCGAGCACTATCTGAGTCTTGAGGTGCAGCCTTCTCCGCTGTTCCCTGGTGTTGCCGAGGCGATGACCGAATTTCGCCATGCGGGTTACCAACTGGCGGTCGCCACCGGCAAGAATCGCCGTGGCCTGGATCGCGTGCTGGCGGGGCAGGGGTGGACCGATTTCTTCGACATCACCCGCGCTGCGGACGAGTCGGCGAGCAAGCCCGATCCGCGCATGCTGCATGAAATTCTTCGGCATTGCCGGGTGGATGCGCGCGATGCGCTGATGGTGGGGGATTCGCCTTTCGATCTGGAAATGGCGCGCCGTGCCGGCATGGATTCGGTGGCGGTGGGCTATGGTGCGCAGTCGCTGGAGACTCTGCGAGAGTATGCTCCGGCGCTGGAAGTGGAACATTTCAATGAATTGCGCGCCTGGCTGGCCGGGCGCTCGGTGAAACCGCTGCTTAAGGTGGGCAACGATGTCGGATGAATGGAAGGCGGACGATAGCAAGGCTGCGCAAACCACGGCAGGTGACGACAAGAGCTGGAAGCTGCTGGAGAAGGCAGTGCTGGCGGGGGTTCAGGAGCAGCGCCGTTCGCGTCGCTGGGGTATTTTCTTCAAGCTGCTGACCTTCCTTTATCTGTTCGTCGCCCTGGCGCTGTTCAGTCCGTTCGGTGGCCTGTCCAAGTCCGCCTCGCGCAGTGCCAGTCACACGGCGATGATCGAGGTGAAGGGCATGATCGCCGATGACGAGCCGGCCAGTGCCGATAATGTCGTCGGTGCGCTGCGTTCCGCGTTCGAGGATGCTGGCACCAAGGGTATCGTCCTGCGTATCAATAGCCCGGGCGGCAGTCCGGTGCAGTCCGGCTATATCTACGATGAAATCAAGCGCCTGCGTGGTGAGCATCCGGATATCAAGGTCTATGCCGTGATCAGTGATCTCGGCGCCTCCGGTGCCTACTACATCGCCAGCGCCGCCGATCAGATTTACGCCGACAAGGCCAGTCTGGTGGGTTCCATTGGCGTGACCGCGGCGACTTTCGGTTTCGTCGGCACCATGGAAAAGCTGGGGGTGGATCGCCGCATCTACACCTCGGGTGAGCACAAGGCCTTCCTCGATCCGTTCCAGCCGCAGAAGCCGGATGAAACCGCGTTCTGGCAGCAGGTGCTGGATACTACGCACAAACAGTTTATCGACAGCGTGAAGAAGGGGCGTGGCGATCGCCTGAAGGACAAGGATCATCCTGAGTTGTTCTCTGGTCTGATCTGGTCTGGCGAGCAAGCGCTGCAGCTAGGGCTGATCGATGGCCTGGGCAGCACCAGCTATGTGGCGCGGGAGATCATCAAGGAGAAGGAGGTGGTGGACTACACCGTCCAGGAAACCCCCTTCGACCGCTTCGCCAAGAAGCTGGGCACCAGCGTTGCCGAGCGTCTGGCGCTATGGATGGGGTGGCAGGGGCCGGCTCTGCGCTGATTCCTTCCTCTATATAAAGGAAGGCCCGGCAATCGCCGGGCCTTCTGCGTTTTGGGGCTAGGGGATGGGTACCTGCTCGGCCAGCAGCATGTCCACCAGGCGGATCAGCGGCAGGCCGATCAGGCTGGTGGCGTCTTCGCCTTCGGTGGAGCGGAACAGGCTGACGCCGAGGCCTTCGGCCTTGAAGCTGCCGGCGCAATCGAAGGGTTGTTCGGCCTCCAGGTAGCGGCGGATACGTGCTTCGTCGAGGTCGCGGAAGTGCACGGTAAAGGGCACGCAATCGACCTGGCTGCGGCCACTCTGGCTGTTCAGCAGGCAGAGTCCGGTGAGGAAGCTGACGCTCTTGCCGCTGGCGGCTTTCAGTTGTTCACTGGCTCGATGGATGTTGAGGGGTTTGCCGAGTATCTGGCTGCCGTTCACTGCGGCCTGGTCGGAACCGATGATCAGATGGCCGGGGTAGCGCTGTGCCAGGGTGCGCGCTTTACTTTCCGCGAGGCGCTGGACCAGTTGCTCGGCGTTTTCACCGGGAAGCGGGCTTTCGTCGATGTCGGGACTTGCGCATTCGAACGGCAGGCGCAGGCGCTGCAACAATTCGCGGCGGTAGGGTGAGCTGGAGGCAAGGATCAGTGGCAGCATGGAAGATTCCTTTGGAGCGTCGCTGCGATTCTAGCGAAAAGGGCTGTCCATACAGCGGTTTATGGCTAATTTCCTTTGACAGCTTCGGGTGCATCCCTATAATGGCGCGCTTATGTTGAATGGACCGATACCACCTCACGTTGATCCGCGCAAACTGGTAGAGCGCGCCGCCACCCTCGAAGGTGAGCTGCCGATCGCCAAGATGCCACGTCTCAACGAGCAACTGACCAGCAGTGATGGCAAGATTCACGCGAAGTTTTCCTTCTTCCGTGATGAGCAGAAGCTGGCGGTCATGCACGTCGAACTCGACGCCGAGGTGAGCATGGTATGCCAGCGCTGTCTCGAGCCGGCCAACTTCCATGTGGGTGGTGAGTACGATTACGTCATCATCCCGGAAGGCAAGTCGATCGATGATCTGCCTAATGGCTACGATGCGCTGGAAGTGGGGGAAGACCCCATCGACCTGACCTCGCTGGCCGAGGACGAGTTGCTGCTCGCCTTGCCCATCGTGCCGGTCCATGATCCTGAGGATTGCCAGCAGCCGGTGGGATACGCTACAGCGCCCGAACCGAGCGAGAACGTCGAAGAGCGGCCCAATCCGTTCAGCGTACTGGCGCAGTTGAAGCGTGACCCAAACGTTTAGGAGTTAATCAATCATGGCTGTTCAGCAGAACAAAAAATCCCGTTCCGCTCGTGACATGCGTCGTTCCCACGATGCCCTGGACGCGAACGCTCTGTCCGTAGAGAAGAGCACCGGTGAAGTTCACCTGCGTCACCACGTCTCCCCGGACGGTTTCTATCGCGGCCGTAAGGTCGTAGACAAGGGCTCTGACGAGTAATCCTTGTCCGCACCAATCATCGCGATTGATGCAATGGGTGGGGACTACGGTCCCCACTGCATTGTTCCGGCCTGCATTTCCTTTCTGGCCGAGTACGCCTCTCTTCAACTGGTCCTTGTTGGCCAGGCTCCCTTGATCGAAGAACACCTGCGCGACCTGTCCCCGGTTGAGCGCCAGCGTCTTCACGTTCACCACGCCAGCGAAGTCGTCACGATGGACGAGCGTCCGTCCCAGGCTCTGCGCGGCAAGCCCGACTCCTCCATGCGTGTTGCCCTCGAACTGGTTCGGGATGGCAAGGCCCATGCCTGCGTCAGTGCCGGCAATACCGGTGCGCTGATGGCACTCTCCCGCTACCTGCTCAAGACACTGCCCGGTATCGACCGTCCGGCGATGGTCACTGCCGTGCCGACGCAGACTGGTCATTGCCATCTGCTCGATCTGGGGGCGAACGTCGATTGCAGTGCCGAGCATCTTTATCAGTTCGCCGTCATGGGTGCTGTCGCGGCGGAGACACTGGGCAAGCAGAATCCCAGGGTGGCGCTGCTGAATGTCGGTACCGAGGATATCAAGGGCAACCAGCAGGTGAAGCTGGCGGCCAGTCTGTTGCAGCAGGCGCGCGGGGTGAATTACATCGGCTACATCGAGGGCGATGGCCTCTATCGCGGTCTGGCCGATGTGGTGGTGTGCGACGGCTTCGTTGGCAACATCCTGCTCAAGTCCAGCGAGGGGTTGGCGGCGATGGTCGCGGCCCGCCTGGAAGAATTGTTCAACTCCAGCCTGCCGGCCAAGGCGGTGGGGCTGATGGCTATGCCGTTCCTGCGTCGGCTGCGTGGCGATCTCACGCCGTCCCAGCACAATGGTGCGAGTTTCCTCGGTTTGCAGGGCATCGTGGTGAAGAGCCACGGCAGCGCGAAAGAGGAGGGCATCCAGAGCGCCTTGCGTCGTGCGCTGCTCGAGGTTCGCGAGAATCTGCCCCAGCGGCTGCATGGCCGGCTGGAACATCTGCTCTAATGTGACCGCGGTCGTCAGACCGTCATCCAACTGTCAGTTCAATACGCCAGGCTTCCGCTGGCGATATCCATTTGATGACACAGACAAAAAAGGGAACTGTTGCAATGTCCGCATCCCTCGCCTTCGTATTCCCCGGTCAAGGTTCGCAGTCCCTCGGCATGCTTGCCGAACTGGGCACCCAGCACGCCATCGTGCGCGATACCTTTGCCGAAGCCTCTGCCGCCCTGGGTTATGACCTCTGGGCCCTGGTGCAGGAAGGGCCGGAAGAGCGCCTGAACCAGACCGACAAGACCCAGCCCGCCATTCTCACCGCTTCCATCGCCCTGTGGCGCCTGTGGCAAGCCGAGGGTGGCGCGCAGCCGGCCTACGTTGCCGGCCATAGCCTGGGCGAATATTCCGCGCTGGTCGCCGCCGGCAGCCTGGCCTTTGCCGATGCGGTGAAGCTGGTTGAGCGTCGCGGCCAACTGATGCAGGAAGCCGTTCCGGCCGGTACTGGTGGCATGGCGGCCATCCTCGGCCTGGAAGATGCCGATGTGCTGGCGGCTTGCACCGAAGCCGCCCAGGGCGAAGTGGTCAGCGCTGTGAACTTCAACGCGCCGGGCCAGGTGGTGATCGCCGGTGCGGCCAAGGCCGTGGAGCGCGCCATTGAAGGCTGCAAGGCGCGTGGTGCCAAGCGCGCCGTGGCGCTGCCGGTCAGCGTGCCGTCGCACTGCGAGCTGATGCGCCCGGCTGCCGAGCGCTTTGCCGATGCCGTTGAGGCCATTCAGTGGCAGATGCCGCAGATTGCCCTGGTGCAGAACGTTACCGTCCAGGTTCCCGCTGATCTGGCCGCGCTCAAGCGCGATCTGCTGGCGCAGCTGTACAGCCCGGTTCGTTGGGTGGAGAGCGTCCAACTGCTGGCCGAGAAGGGCGTCACCGACCTGGTCGAGTGCGGCCCGGGCAAGGTGCTGGCTGGTTTGAACAAGCGTTGCGCCAAGGGCGTGACCACCCACAACCTGGATTCCGCGGACGCCTTCGGGGCGGCACGCGCGGCGCTGGTCTGAGAGGAGATAAAGCATGAGTCTGCAAGGTAAGGTTGCACTGGTTACCGGCGCGAGCCGTGGTATCGGCCAGGCCATCGCCCTGGAACTGGGTCGCATGGGCGCCACCGTGATCGGCACTGCCACCAGCGAGTCCGGCGCGCAGAAGATTTCCGAATACCTGAAGGCCAATGGCATCCAGGGTTCGGGCATGGTGCTGGACGTCTCCAACGACGAGTCCGTGACCAGCACCCTCGAAGCCATCCAGAAAGAAGCCGGTGCTCCGGCTATCGTCGTCAATAACGCCGGCATCACCCGCGATAACCTGCTGATGCGCATGAAGGACGACGAGTGGTTCGACGTGGTCAACACCAACCTCAACAGCCTCTACCGTCTGTCGAAAGCCGTCCTGCGTGGCATGACCAAGGCACGTTGGGGTCGCATCATCAACATCGGTTCGGTGGTGGGTGCCATGGGCAATGCCGGGCAGACCAACTACGCTGCTGCCAAGGCCGGTCTTGAGGGCTTCACCCGTGCCCTGGCGCGCGAAGTCGGTTCCCGTGCTATCACTGTCAACGCGGTTGCTCCTGGCTTCATCGACACCGACATGACCCGCGAACTGCCGGAGGCGCAGCGTGAAGCGCTGCTCGGTCAGATTCCGCTGGGTCGACTGGGGCAAGCAGAAGAGATCGCCAAAGTGGTAGCATTCCTCGCTTCCGAGGGCGCAGCTTATGTTACGGGTGCCACGGTACCGGTGAATGGCGGAATGTACATGAGTTGATGTGACGTGTTGCTTCGCGGCGATGTCATATGCGCTGTCTAGAATCCCCAACGTACTGCGGACGGGATTAGGCAGAGCATCTGGGTTAGCCGCGAAGGGGCGTCAGCGTTCAGCTTGAAATGCAGAAAACCCTTTCTATACACTTACCCGCAGCCCAGCTGTACGGATTGTCCATAGGAGTGAAAACAAGGTATGAGCACCATCGAAGAACGCGTCAAGAAGATCGTTGCTGAGCAACTCGGCGTTAAGGAAGAAGAAGTCACCAACAGCGCTTCCTTCGTTGAAGACCTGGGCGCCGACTCCCTTGACACCGTTGAGCTGGTGATGGCTCTGGAAGAGGAATTCGAGACCGAAATCCCCGACGAGCAAGCCGAAAAGATCACCACCGTTCAGGAAGCCATCGACTACATCGTTGCCCACCAGGCATAAGACGTAGTCGTCGGTTCCCCGACGAAAGAAGCCGCACGGCCTGCAAAGGCGTGCGGCTTTTCTTTAACGCCGGCATCTGCCGGCGTTATTGCCGTGAAACGTATGAGAGGAAGTCACAGTGTCGCGTAGACGCGTAGTCATCACTGGCATGGGTATGTTGTCGCCCCTGGGTGTGGATGTGCCGAGCAGTTGGGAAGGCATTCTCGCCGGGCGCAGCGGTATTGCCCCGATCGAACACATGGACCTGTCCGCCTTTTCCACCCGCTTCGGCGGTTCGGTGAAGGGTTTCGACGTCGAGCAATACATGTCCGCCAAGGAAGCTCGCAAACTCGACCTGTTCATCCAGTACGGCCTGGCCGCCAGCTACCAGGCGGTGCGTGACTCCGGCCTGGAAGTCACCGACGCCAACCGGGAGCGCATCGGCGTTGCCATCGGTTCGGGCATCGGCGGTCTGACCAACATCGAAAACACCTGCCGTTCGTTGTTCGAGCAGGGCCCGCGGCGCATTTCGCCGTTCTTCGTGCCCGGCTCGGTCATCAACATGGTTTCCGGGTTCCTGTCGATCAACCTCGGTCTGCAGGGTCCCAACTACGCCATCACCACCGCCTGCACCACCGGCACCCACAACATCGGCATGGCCGCGCGCAACATCGCCTACGGCGACGCTGACGTGATGGTGGCCGGCGGCTCCGAAATGGCTGCCTGCGGTCTGGGTCTGGGCGGCTTCGGCGCGGCCCGCGCGCTGTCCACCCGCAACGACGAGCCGGCCAAGGCCAGTCGTCCGTGGGACAAGGACCGCGATGGCTTCGTGCTCTCCGACGGCGCAGGCGCGCTGGTGCTGGAAGAGCTGGAGCATGCCAAGGCCCGTGGCGCCCGTATCTATGCCGAGGTCGTGGGCTTCGGCATGAGCGGCGACGCCTACCACATGACCGCTCCGCCGGAAAACGGCGCGGGCGCCGCGCGCTGCATGAAGGCGGCCCTGCGTGACGCCGGCCTGAACCCGGAGCAGGTCGATTACATCAACGCCCACGGCACCTCCACGCCGGCCGGCGACATCGCGGAAATCGCCGCGGTGAAATCGATCTTCGGCGAGCATGCCTATGGGCTGTCGATGAGCTCCACCAAGTCCATGACCGGTCACCTGCTGGGTGCCGCCGGCGCGGTCGAGGCGATCTTCTGCGTGCTCGCCCTGCGCGACCAGGTGGCGCCGCCGACCATCAACCTGGACAACCCCGACGAGGGCTGTGACCTGGATCTGGTGGCACACCAGCCCAAGGAGCGTCCGATCGAGGTCGCGCTGTCGAACTCCTTCGGTTTCGGTGGTACCAACGGCTCCCTGGTGTTCCGCCGGTTCCACGGCTGATGCTGAGCTGGGTCGACGGCCGCAGCGCCGAGGTCCTGTCCGTGAGAGATCGCGGATTGGCCTATGGCGATGGCCTGTTCGAAACCATTCGCGTGTCGGCAGGCCGCCCGCGCCTGCTGGCACGCCACATGGCCCGGCTGGAAGAGGGTGTGCAACGCCTGGCCCTGCCGGTCTCGCTGGAGCGGGTCGAAGACGAACTGCTGCGTTTCAGCACGGCATTGGACGACGGCGTCGCCAAGCTGATGCTGACCCGTGGCGAAGGCGCGCGCGGCTACGCGCCGCAGGCGGACGCCCAGGTGCGCCGCCTGCTGCTCGGCTCCCCGGCGCCGGCTTACCCGGCAAAGCACTGGGAGGAGGGCGTGCAGCTCTTTCCCTGTGCCACACGCCTGGCCGAGCAGCCGATACTGGCCGGCCTCAAGCACCTCAATCGCCTGGAGCAGGTGCTGGCCCGCGCCGAGTGGGATGATCCAACCTTTGCCGAAGGCCTGATGCGCGACGTATCCGGGCGGATCGTCGAAGGTGTGTTCAGCAATCTGTTCCTGGTTCGCAATGGCGAACTGATCACCGCCGAACTCAGCCGCTGCGGCGTTGCCGGTGTAATGCGCGCCGAAGTGATCGAGCGCGCCGGCAATATCGGCCTACCGGTCATCGTGCGGGACATCGACTTCGCCGAACTGGCGCAGGCCGACGAGGTCTTTCTCTGCAACAGCCTTTACGGCATCTGGCCGGTGCGTGGCTTTGCCGGTCGTGCTTGGCCGGTCGGGCCGCTGACCCGTAAACTGCAAGGCCAACTTCGCGAACTTCTGGATTCCTGACACGTGATGCGCAAATTGCTGGTGCTGCTGGAAGGCGGCCTGCTGCTGGCCGGGCTCGTGCTGGGCCTGGCGGCCTGGGAGCAGCACCGCGCGCTGCAACAGCCGCTCCAGCTCACCGAAGAGCGATTGCTCGACGCGCCCTCCGGGGCGACGCCGGGCGGACTGCTGACCCGACTGCAGGACGAGGACGTGCTGCATGGCGGGTTCTGGCTGCGCCTGTACTGGCGCTTCAACCTCTCCGGCGAGGCGCTGCACAGCGGCGAATACCGCCTCAAGCCCGGCATGACCGCTGCCGAACTGCTCGACCAGTGGCGCGACGGTGACGTGGTGCAGTACGGCCTGACCCTGGTCGAAGGCTGGACCTTCCACCAGGTGCGCGAGCTGCTTTCCCGCCAGCCCAAGCTCAGCCAGACCCTGGCCGGTCTCAGCGATGCCGAGGTGATGGCCAGGCTGGGCAAGCCGGGTGTCTTCCCCGAAGGGCGCTTCTTCCCCGATACCTACCGTTTTGTCCGGGGCACACGGGACATCGACCTGCTGAAGCAAGCCTACCAGCGCATGGACAACATCCTTGCCGAAGAGTGGGACAAGCGCGAGTCGGACTTGCCGTACAAGGACTCCTACCAGGCGCTGATCATGGCCTCGCTGGTGGAGAAAGAAACCGGCGTACCGCAGGAGCGCGGGCAAATCGCCGGCGTCTTCGTGCGTCGTCTGGAAAAGAACATGCTGCTGCAGACCGACCCGACCGTCATCTATGGCATGGGCGATCGCTACGCCGGCAAGATCACCCGCGCCGACCTGCGCGAGGCGACCCCCTACAACACCTACGTGATCGCCGGTTTGCCGCCGACGCCCATCGCCCTGCCGGGGCGCGAGGCCATCCACGCGGCACTCAATCCGGTGCCGGGTGACAGTTTGTACTTCGTTGCGCGAGGCGATGGCAGTCATGCCTTCTCCGACAACCTCGACGACCACAATAAGGCGGTTCAGGAATTTCAGCTCAAGCGTCGCGCCGATTACCGTTCCAGCCCGGCTCCGGTGCTTGCACCGAACGCCCCCGCCGGCGACGCCCCTGCGGCGCAGTAGCCCGACAAGAGATCAAGGAGAGCCGAGTGACCGGCCTGTTCATCACCCTGGAAGGCCCCGAAGGCGCGGGCAAGAGCACCAACCGCGAGTACCTGGCCGAGCGCCTGCGCGAGCGCGGTATCGAAGTCCAGCTGACCCGAGAACCCGGCGGCACCCCGCTGGCTGAACGCATCCGCGAACTGCTGCTGGCGCCCAGCGACGAAAAGATGGCGGTGGACACTGAGCTGCTGCTGGTTTTCGCCGCCCGCGCCCAGCACATCGCCGAGGTGATCCGCCCAGCCCTGGCGCGCGGCGCCGTGGTGCTGTGCGACCGTTTCACCGATGCTACCTACGCCTACCAGGGCGGCGGTCGCGGCCTGCCGGTGGAGCGCATCGCGCAACTGGAAAGCTTCGTCCAGGGCGGTCTACGCCCGGACCTGACCCTGGTCTTCGACCTGCCGGTGGAAATCGGCCTGTCCCGCGCCGCGGCCCGTGGCCGGCTCGACCGTTTCGAGCAGGAGGGCCGTGCCTTCTTCGAGGCCGTGCGCAGCACCTACCTGGTTCGCGCCCAGGCCGAGCCTGCGCGCTACCGCATCGTCGATGCCGCCCAGCCGCTGGCCGAGGTGCAACGCAACCTGGACGCGCTGCTGCCGACCCTGCTGGAGCGCCTGCATGGCTGATATCTATCCCTGGCAGCAGGGCCTCTGGCAGCAACTGAGCGGCCGCGAGCGGCATGCTCACGCCTACTTGCTGCATGGCCCGGCCGGAATCGGCAAGCGTGTGCTGGCCGAGACGCTGGTGCACTTGCTGCTCTGCCAGAAGCCGACGAACGGCAAGGCCTGTGGTCAGTGCAAGGCCTGTCAGCTGCTCGCTGCCGGCACCCACCCGGATTTCTTCCTGCTGGAGCCGGAAGAGCCGGAGAAGCCCATCCGTGTCGACCAGGTGCGTGAGCTGGTGGATTTCGTGGTGCAGACCGCTCAGTTGGGTGGGCGCAAGGTGGTGCTGCTGGAACCCGCCGAAGCGATGAACCTGAACGCCGCCAACGCCCTGCTGAAAAGCCTGGAGGAGCCCTCCGGCGATACGGTGCTGCTGCTCATCAGCCACCAGCCCAGCCGGCTGTTGCCGACCATCAAGAGCCGCTGTGTGCAGCAGGCCTGCCCGCAACCGAATGCGGAGCAGAGCCGTGCATGGCTGGCCGGCGCCTTGCCGGAGGAGTCGACGGAAGGCCTGGACGAGTTGCTGGTACTGGCCGGCGGTTCGCCGCTCACCGCGCTGCGCCTGCATGGGCAGGGCGTTCGCGAGCAGCGCGCACTGGTGGTGGACGGGGTGAAGAGGCTGCTCAAGCAACAGGTCGCCCCCAGTCAGCTGGCGGAGAGCTGGAACGCATTGCCCCTGCCGCTGCTGTTCGACTGGTTCTGCGATTGGGCCTTGCTGACCCTGCGCTATCAGTTGGCGCGCGATGAGGCCGGCCTCGGCCTGACCGATATGCGCAAGGTGGTGCAGTACCTCGCCGAGAAGTCGGCACAGCACAAGGTGCTGGCGATCCAGGAATGGTTGCTCGCGCAGCGGCAGAAAGTCCTGAACAAAGCCAACCTCAATCGTGCCTTGCTTCTCGAAGCCTTGCTCGTACAGTGGGCAAGCCTTCCCGGGCCGGGCTAGAATCCGCCCATTGGATACAACTGCCAGGACAGCTGAATGAGCTTGCCACCGAATCTGGGTCCGCGGAACGGAATCCTGTCCCTGACGATCAAGGACAAGTCCGTATTGTATGCCGCCTACATGCCGTTCATCCGTAACGGTGGTCTGTTCATCCCGACCAACAAGACCTACAAGCTGGGCGACGAAGTCTTCATGCTGCTCAACCTGATGGACGAGCCGGAGAAGATCCCGGTGGCCGGCAAAGTGGTCTGGATTACGCCCAAGGGCGCCCAGGGCAACCGTGCGGCGGGTATCGGCGTGCAGTTCAACGATGGCGACAATACCGCGCGCAACAAGATCGAGACCTACTTGGCCGGCGCGCTGAAGTCGGACCGTCCGACCCATACCATGTAGCTCATGCCATGCGAGAATGGCAGGCTATACAGGCTGCAAGCACGAAGCGCCCGAATGGGCGCTTCGTCATTTTCCGGAGAGTGTTTTCATGCTGGTCGATTCCCACTGCCACCTCGATCGCCTCGATCTTGCCGCCCACGGCGGTTCGCTGGATGCCGCGCTGGACGCCGCCCGTGCGCGCGGCGTCAGCCAGTTCCTGTGCATCGGCGTCAGCGCGGACAACGCCAAGGCGGTGAAGGACCTGGCCGACCGCTACGCCGACGTGCACTGCTCGGTGGGCGTGCATCCGCTGGACCTGGAGCCTGGCGTTGCGCCGGCGCTGGACTGGCTGCTGGGAGAGCTGAATCATCCGCGCGTGGTGGCCATCGGCGAAACCGGCCTGGATTACCACTACGAGCCCGAAGCTGCCGAGCTGCAACAGGAAGCCTTCCGCCTGCATCTGGAAGCGGCGAAGGTCACCGGCAAGCCCGTCATCGTCCACACCCGTGAAGCCCGCGCCGACACCCTGGCGCTGCTGCGCGAGGCAGCGCTGCCGCAGGCTGGCGTGCTGCACTGCTTCACCGAGGACTGGGAGATGGCCAAGGCGGCGCTGGATATCGGCTTCTACATCTCCCTGTCGGGTATTGTCACCTTCCGCAATGCCGAGCAACTGCGTGAGGTGGCGCGCCAGGTGCCAGTGGACCGCCTGCTGGTGGAGACCGATTCGCCGTACCTCGCCCCGGTGCCGCACCGTGGCAAGCCGAACCTGCCGGAGTATGTGCGCGAAGTGGCCGAGTACCTGGCCGTGCTGCGCGGCGTGAGCTTCGAGACCCTGGCCGAGCAGACCACCGCCAACTTCCGTCGGTTGTTCCCGCTGGCAAAGTGATCCCGGGCGCCGATCACGGCTGTTCGATTACAGAAATCGCGCGCAAAAAAAACCCGGGTTCTGGGGGATGAATCCGGGTCAAGACCATTAGGAGTGTAACAATAAGGTACGCGATCCTCGGTACCTTCACCGGCGGGGCACTTGGGGGGAGATGCCGCGCACCGGTATCTGTAAGTATTGGTCAAGATGACGCGGCTGCCACAGGGGGCCGGGTGTTTTTTAAACGGATTTGGAATACATCACAGCGGGCTGAGCACCTGGGCTCATTCCTGCGCCATTCCGGCGATCAATGCCAGGGTCTCCTCGATCACCTTTTCCGTCGTATAGAAGTGTGGCGAGAAGCGAATGCCGGCGCCGCGCTGGATGCACACCACCTGTTCCGCGCGCAGGCGCTCCAGTAGTCGGGCATTGTCCCAGCCGGCCAGGCTGAAGGTCAGGATGCCCGCGCGACGGGACGGATTCAGTGGGCTGTGCAGCGTCGCGCCGGAAATCCGCGCCAGCCCGTCCTGCAACTGCTGCACACGCTCCCCAACCAGGGCGCCGACCTTCTCCATGCCAACCTCTTCCAGCAGGCTCAGGCTGGCGTCGAGCGCCACGGCGCCGAGCATGTTCGGGCTGCCGCACTCGAAGCGTCGCGCGCTGCGCGCCGGCTGCCAGTGGTCCAGATCGTAGTTGCCGGCGTTTTCCAGCATGTGCCAGCCGTACTCCTGCAGCGCCAGTTGTTCCCGTTCGGCAGCGCGGCAATAGAACACGCCCAGGCCTTCCGGGCCGAGCATCCACTTGTGGCCGTCGGCCATGGCGAAGGCACAGTCATAGGCCTGGACATCGAAGGGCAGGGCGCCGAGCTGCTGGATGGCGTCGATGCAGAACAGCACGCCGCGCTGTCGACAGCCGGCGCCGAGGCGCTCCAGGTCCATGCGCAGGCCGCTGGCGTACTGCACCGCGCTGATCGACAGCAGGCGTGTGCGCGGGCCGCAGGCGGCAAGCAGGTCACCCTCGGGATCGGTGCCGTTCAGGCTGACCGGGACGACCTCGACACCCTTGGGCTTGAGCGCTTCCCAGACGATCCGGTTGGAGGGGAATTCCTGGTCGCTGATCACCACCTGGTCGCCGGCGCGCCAGTCCAGCCCGAAGGCGACGAACGACAGCGCCTCGGAGGTGTTCTTTACCAGTGCAATATCGCCGGTGGTCTGGGCGTTGAGCAGGCGTGCCAGGCGCTCGCGCAGGCGCTTCTCGATGGTCAGCCACTGCGGGTAGTCGCGGGCGCCGAGCAGGACGTTTTCCTGAGCAAAGGCAGCTACGGCGTCAGCCGCACGCTTGGGCCAGGGCGCTACAGCTGCGTGATTCAGGTAGTGCAGGCCGGACTGTTGGGGAAATTCGTGGGAGAAGCTAATCATGTCGGATGATCCGTGCAATTTGGCGCTGAATAGGCATAATACGCGGCTTCGAATTTTGACTATTTTTGACCGAACAGTCTTTTTATGCAGAAAGAGCCGCGCAAGGTTCGCGAATTCCGTCGTCGCGAACAGGAAATCCTCGACACCGCCCTCAAGCTGTTCCTGGAGCAGGGCGAAGACAGTGTCACGGTCGAAATGATCGCCGATGCCGTGGGTATCGGCAAAGGCACCATCTACAAGCACTTCAAGTCCAAGGCGGAGATCTACCTGCGCCTGATGCTGGACTATGAGCGCGACTTGGCGGCGCTGTTCCATTCCGAAGACGTGGCGCGGGACAAGGAGCGCCTGTCGCGCGCCTACTTCGAGTTCCGCATGCGCGATCCACAGCGCTACCGCCTGTTCGACCGCCTGGAAGAGAAGGTGGTGAAGACCAGCCAGGTCCCGGAGATGGTCGAGGAGCTGCACAAGATCCGCGAGTCCAACTTCGAGCGCCTGAGCCAGCTGATCAAGGAACGCATCGCGGCGGGCAAGCTGGAAGACGTGCCAGCCTACTTCCACTACTGCGCGGCCTGGGCGCTGGTGCACGGCGCCGTGGCGCTGTACCACTCGCCGTTCTGGCGCGAGGTGCTGGAGGACCAGGAGGGCTTCTTCCAGTTCCTCATGGACATCGGCGTGCGCATGGGCAACAAGCGCAAGCGCGACGGCGATACACCGGCCGCCTGAGTCGATATTCGCACTGTCCATCGTCGCTCGTGCGACAGGTTGGCGGGTGAGGGTGGGGATATACTGAATGGGTGATCCCCACCGGAGCCGAGCATGATCGTCGACCGCCAGGGCAGGCGCTTCCGTAACCTTCGGGTCAGCCTGACCGCCGCCTGCAACTACGCCTGCACCTACTGCGTGCCGGATGGCAAGCGTCTGGTCGCCGCTCAGGACGAACTGTCGGCCGAATCCCTGGTGCGTGGCGTCGCCTACCTGATCGAAGCGGCCGGCATCGAGCGCCTGCGGGTGACTGGCGGCGAGCCGCTGGTCAGTCCCAAGCTGGACGCCTTCCTGCACGGCGTCAGCCGCCTCGGTCTGCAGGACATCGCCATCACCACCAACGGCCAGCTGTTGTCGAAGAAGCTGCCGTTGCTGCTGGATTGCGGTATCCGCCGTCTCAATGTTTCCCTCGATACCCTGGATGCCGAGGCCTTCCGTCGCATCGCCCGTGGCGGTGATCTGGCGACCGTACTCAAGGGACTCGACGAGGCTCGTGCCGCTGGCCTGAAGATCAAGCTCAACATGGTGCCGCTGCGCGGACAGAACCTCGACCAGGTCCTGCCGCTGCTGGACTACTGCCTGGGGCATGGCTTCGAGCTGCGCTTCATCGAACTGATGCGCATGGGGCACCTGGCCCGCGACCCGAATGCCTTCAACCAGCAGTTCATCGGCATGCAGGAACTGCTGGAGCTGATCGGTTCGCGCCACCCCTACATCCAGGCCAACGCGCCTGTGGATGCCACCGCACTGCGCTATGAAGTGCCGGGACAGGGCTTCTTCGGCGTGATCGCCAACGAAAGCGTGCCGTTCTGCCGTACCTGCTCGCGCCTGCGCCTGTCGTCCACCGGCTGGCTGCATGGCTGCCTGTCGTCGAGCAATCGCCATTACGTCGGCGATCTCCTCGACAAACCCCGTCACCAGGCCCTGCCGGCGCTCCAGCGCCTGCTGGTGCGTGCCTTGGCGGACAAGCAGGAAGTCGCCTTCTCCGGCGGCGTCACCGTCATGAAGATCATCGGCGGCTGATCCGGGAGTTTCCGTCGGCCTCCGGCTGGAGCAGAATGGGCGCCGCTTCGTGGCGGCGCGCGGTCATCCGGCCGATTCGCTCCTGCCTGCCGCTTGCCTGAGTCGTATCCCGGCCCTTGATGTTCCGCATCGCGGGCCGTTTCTTCGCCCCATCCTTTGTCCTTGTCCGTCGCACCGCGGGAGGTTGCATTGATGCAGGAACGTATCGAACTGGAACAGGGGTTCTGGTTCCTGGTGGTTGTAGCGTTGCTGTTGGTTCTGTGTCTGTGGGGCAATGGCGATATCGCTTTCCTCAGCGTCAATGAGGCGAGGCGGGCGGTCACGGTTCGCGAGATGTACCAGGCGAACGACTGGCTGCTGCCGCACATGAACGGCGATCTGTATCTGGCGAAGCCGCCGCTCTTCTATTGGCTGGCACTGATTCCGGTGCACCTGGCGGGCGCCGTGTCGGAGTGGGCCGTACGGTTGCCCTCGGCGCTGCTGGCGCTCGCCACGCTGGCCGGCACCTTCTATTGGGGGCGCGGCATCGGTGGGCGCGGCCTTGGGCTGTTCGCTTGCATTTTCCTGGCGGCCAACGCGGGATTCAGCCAGTTCGCCCGGCGCGCGGAAATCGAGATGGCGCTGACGGCGTTCTGCTTCCTGTCCCTGCTCAGCGCCTATGTCTACCTGTTCATCGATGGTCGTCGCCGCTGGAGCCTGCTGAGCTATGCCCTGCTCGGTTGCGCGCTGCTGACCAAGGGACCGGTCAGCCTGCTGCTGGTGACCTTGCCGGTGCTGGTCTTCGCCCTGATCCAGCGCCAGGAGCGCGCACGGTCCTACCTGTGCGACATCCCAGGCTGGCTGATCGCCTTGGCGCTGGGGGCGTCCTGGTATGCCGCCGTGACCTTGCAGGAGGGCATGGATGTCTGGAAGGCGATCTTCCAGCAGGACATCGTCGAGAAGGTCAAAGGTAGCGGCGGCAGCGACCCCTGGTATGCGTACCTGCTGTATCTCGCCGGTGACTTCTTCCCGTTCTGGCTGTTGCTGTTGGCGGGGCCGCGGCAGCTGTGGCGGCAGATCAGGCAGAGCCCGCAGCTGATCCTGGCGCTTTGCGCGATTCTCGTACCGCTGATCGTTTTCTCCCTGTTCAGCGACAAGCACGCCAAGTACCTCCTGCCCACCTACCCCTGCGTTGCATTGCTGCTGGCCTATCACTGGATGCAGGTATTCGCCCGCCAGGGCGGCTGGCGGCGCAAGGCAATGCAGTGGGGGCCCCTGCTGCTGCTGTTCGGCTTTGTCGGCTTCTACACGGTACTTGAGCGCACGGTCTTCGCTTATCGATACCAGGCGTTGCCGGAAATCACTCGGATTGCCGCGGCGCATCCCGCTCTGCCGCTCTATAGCCTCGACGTGCCGGACATGCGCCTGGTGTATTACGCAGGGCGTCCCGTCACCCGCCTGTCGGCTGATTCGGCAACCTCGACCGCTGCTGGCCTGCTGTTCGTACCCGGAAAATTGCCAGCCGCGCTGCAGGCGTCGGCGCATTGCGTCAGCGACACGGTTCCGAAGTACCTCAGTCGCCGCAAGGAGCTGCAGGTCGTTCTGCTGGGCGGCGCCTGCGGCAGCGGGGGCGATACGGCCAAGCAGCCGATAGCGGGAAATACCCATGGCTGAACTGCGGCCGGGGCTCGCGAGCGCTGTAGCCGTGCTTGCGGGTGGCGCGGAATCTGCATCCTGCGGTCGAGTGCCGGTTTCTCGACACCGGCCGTGGAGACAAGAGATGCGCACCCTTCTGGCGATCTTCGCCATGGCAGCCCTGGCAGGCTGCATGACGCCCAGCGACATGGCTGAACGCACCGGCTATTACGCGGGTGATGCCGGCTTCCTCGACCACAGCCAGACTCGTCGCACGGGGAACTGGCGCCTGCAGCCGGACTCGTTCATCTACATCGCCCAGGGGCCTTTCGTGCCGCCCGGTCATGCTTATGCGCAGCCGAACGTGGTGGCAGAGGAGGCGTTCAAGGGCTTCGTCGAGTATTTCCCGATGGTGCGGCGCGCCCAGGGGCCGTTGGGGCTTGAGGGGGCGATGCAGGAGGCGCGGGCGGTGGGCGCCAACTACCTGCTCTATACCCGCTTCGCCCGCGGGGAGGACAATGTCGGCAGCTACGAAGAGTATGAAGATACCGACAACGCCGTGGGACGCGACCGCAGCGTGATCCAGGTGATGCTGATCGAAACCGCCAACCGCTATCTGGTGGACAGTGCCACTATCCGCAGTCGTGGCGGTTTTCTGACATTCTATGATGCCAAGCCCGACGACCTGATCGGGCCGCCGCTGGAAGAGTACGCCCGCAGCCTGCTGGGGGTGAGGACGCACGAGGAGTACCAATGACCGACCCCCTGACTAATCCGGAGCGTGCCGGCAACCTGCTGGCGCAGATTCCCGCCACCCAGGGCAAGGGGCTGCCGCCGGTGCACCTGTGGAACCCGGACTGCTGCGGCGACATCGACATGCGCATCGCCCGCGATGGCACCTGGTATTACCTGGGTACGCCGATCGGACGCAAGCCGATGGTGCGGTTGTTCTCCACCATCATCCGCCGCGATGGCGACGACTACTTCCTGGTCACGCCGGTGGAGAAGTGCGGGATCACGGTCGACGACGCGCCGTTCGTCGCAATCAGCCTGGTTGTAGAGGGGGAGGGGGAGCAGCAGGTGCTGCGCTTCACCACCAACGTCGAGGATGAAGTGGTGGCCGATGCCGCGCATCCGATTCGCGTGGAACTCGACCCGCAGACCCAGGAGCCGTCGCCCTACGTGCTGGTGCGGGTGAATCTGGAAGCGCTGATCCATCGCAACGTGTTCTATCAACTGGTCGAGCTGGCCGTCAGCCGCGAAATCGAGGGGCGGGAATGGCTGGGTGTATGGAGTTCGGGAGAGTTCTTCCCCATCGCTCCACAGCCGTGACTCCATAGTCTGAACGAGTCTGGTAGTTCTTTTTTAAGTCTGCTACACGCCCGCTGCCATGAGCATGAGGCCAAAAAAAGGCTCCCGAATGGGAGCCTTTTTCATTACCGCCAACGTATTACATGTTGGGGTAGTTCGGACCGCCGGTACCTTCCGGTGCCACCCAGGTGATGTTCTGGGCCGGGTCCTTGATGTCGCAGGTCTTGCAGTGTACGCAGTTCTGGGCGTTGATCTGGAAGCGCTTGCTGCCGTCGTCGTTGCTCACCACTTCGTACACGCCGGCCGGGCAGTAGCGCTGCGCGGGCTCGTCGTAGAGCGGCAGGTTCTTGCCAACCGGGACGCTCGGGTCGGTCAGGCGCAGGTGGATCGGCTGGTCTTCCTCATGGTTGGTGTTGGAGAGGAATACCGAGGACAGCTTGTCGAAGCTGATCTTGCCGTCCGGCTTGGGGTAATCGATCTTCGGCGCTTCGCTGGCCTTTTTCAGGGTGGCGTAGTCCGGAGTCGTATCGTGCAGGGTGAACGGAATCTTGCCGCCGAAGATGTTCTGGTCGATGAAGTTGAACGCACCGCCACCGATGGCGCCGAACTTGTGGATGGCCGCGCCGAAGTTGCGGCTGCGGAACAGCTCGTCGTACAGCCAGCTGCCCTTGAACGCATCGACGTAGTTGGTCAGCTCGTCGCCGCCTTCGCGGCCGGCGGCCAGGGCTTCTGCAACAGCGTCAGCGGCCAGCATGCCGGACTTCATGGCGGTGTGGCTGCCCTTGATCTTGGCGAAGTTCAGGGTGCCCAGGTCGCAACCGATCAGCGCGCCGCCCGGGAATACCATCTTCGGCAGCGAGTTCAGGCCGCCCTTGCAGATGGCGCGAGCGCCGTAGGCCACGCGCTTGCCGCCTTCCAGGTACTGCTTGATCACCGGGTGGTGCTTGTAACGCTGGAACTCGTCGAACGGCGACAGGTGCGGGTTGGTGTAGGACAGGTCGATGATCAGGCCGACCACCACCTGGTTGTTCTCCAGGTGATAGAGGAAGGAACCACCCGGGTTCTCGTCGTTCAGCGGCCAGCCGGCGGTGTGCACCACCAGACCCTGCTCGTGCTTGGCCGGGTCGATGTCCCAGATTTCCTTGATGCCGATGCCGTAGTGCTGGGCGTCGGCTTCGCTGTCGAGCTTGTACTTCTTGATCAATTGCTTGCCGATGTGGCCACGGCAGCCTTCGGCGAACAGGGTGTACTTGGCGCGCAGTTCCATGCCGGGGGTGTAGTAACCCTCTTTCGGATTGCCTTCGCGGTCGACGCCCAGGTCACCGGTGATGATGCCGCGCACCACGCCATTCTCGTCGATCAGCGCTTCCTGGGCGGCGAAGCCCGGGTAGATCTCGACGCCCAGGCCTTCGGCCTGCTGGGCCAGCCAGCGGCACAGGTTGCCCAGGGAGATGATGTAGTTGCCTTCGTTGTGCATGGTCTTGGGCACGAAGAAGTTCGGCACCTTGGCCGCCGCTTCCGGGCTCTTCAGCACATAGATGTCGTCACGCTTGACCGGGGTGTTCAGCGGCGCTTCGAGCTCTTTCCAGTTGGGGAACAGCTCGTTCAGCGCGCGGGGCTCGAACACGGCGCCGGAGAGGATGTGGGCGCCCACTTCGGAACCCTTCTCGACCACACAGACGCTGATTTCCTGACCGGCGTCGGCGGCCTTCTGCTTCAGTCGGCAAGCGGCGGACAGACCGGCAGGGCCGGCGCCGACGATGACGACGTCGAATTCCATAAATTCGCGTTCCACTATCGATCTCTCCTGAATCAAGGCTCTGGGCATATTTTGTAGGTATTGGGATGGGCGTGCCCCCACCCGGTAAGAGCGGGGCGCATTATAGCTAGACCTGTTGCTATATCTAAACCCCTTATCGAGCGCAATACAAACGTTTGTTTGAATCGCGCGTAACCCTGATAGAATCGGGGTCCGCGGCTTATGTAGGGGTATTTTCGCGTATTGACCCGCCAGGGCGATGCGGTCAAGATACCTGCGGTTTTGCGGTCGCGGTCTCGCTGGATGTAGTCGCAGATGGCGTGCACTACCAGCCAGGCCTGTCTGGCGACATTCCTATTCACCGGAGAATAACGAGGAATCCATGAAGGTTCTTGTAGCTGTCAAACGAGTGGTTGACTATAACGTCAAGGTCCGCGTCAAGGCGGACAACTCCGGCGTCGATCTCGCCAACGTCAAGATGTCCATGAACCCCTTCTGCGAAATCGCCGTGGAAGAAGCCGTTCGCCTGAAAGAGAAAGGCGTCGCCACTGAGATCGTTGCGGTCTCCGTCGGCCCGAACGCCGCCCAGGAGCAACTGCGCACCGCGCTGGCGCTGGGTGCCGATCGCGCCATCCTCGTCGAATCCAACGACGAACTGAATTCCCTGGCTGTCGCCAAGGCCCTGAAAGCCATTGTCGACAAAGAGCAGCCGCAGCTGGTCATCCTCGGCAAGCAGGCCATCGACAGCGACAACAACCAGACCGGCCAGATGCTGGCTGCGCTGTCCGGTTACGCCCAGGGCACCTTCGCCTCCAAGGTTGAAGTGGCTGGCGACAAGGTCAACGTCACCCGTGAAATCGACGGCGGCCTGCAGACCGTTGCCCTGAACCTGCCGGCGATCGTCACCACCGACCTGCGCCTGAACGAACCGCGCTATGCGTCGCTGCCGAACATCATGAAGGCGAAGAAGAAGCCGCTGGACGTGGTGACCCCGGACGCCCTGGGCGTTTCCACCGCTTCCACCGTGAAGACCGTGAAAGTCGAAGCTCCGGCTGCCCGTAGCGCTGGCATCAAGGTCAAGTCCGTTGCCGAACTGGTCGAGAAACTGAAGAACGAGGCGAAAGTAATCTGATGGCTATCCTGGTAATCGCTGAGCACAACAACGGCGCACTGGGCGCTGCCACCCTGAACACCGTCGCTGCTGCGCAGAAGATCGGTGGCGATATCGCCATCCTGGTCGCTGGCCAGAACGTCGGTGGTGTGGCCGAAGCCGCTGCCAAGATCGCTGGTGTTTCCAAGGTGCTGGTCGCCGACAACGCTGCCTATGCTCACCAACTGCCGGAGAACGTTGCTCCGCTGATCGCTGAGCTGGGTAAGGGCTACAGCCACGTGCTGGCCGCCGCGACCACCAATGGCAAGAACTTCCTGCCGCGCGTCGCCGCCCTGCTGGACGTCGACCAGATCTCCGAGATCATCGAAGTGGTCAGCGCCGACACCTTCAAGCGCCCGATCTACGCCGGTAACGCCATCGCTACCGTGCAGTCCTCGGCTGCCGTGAAGGTCATCACCGTACGTGGCACCGGTTTCGACGCCGCCGCTGCCGAAGGTGGTTCCGCTGCCGTTGAAGCCGTTTCCGGCCCGGCTGACGCCGGCAAGTCCGCCTTCGTGGGCGAAGAACTGGCCAAGTCCGACCGTCCGGAACTGACCGCTGCCAAGATCGTCGTTTCCGGCGGCCGCGGCATGGGCAATGGCGACAACTTCAAGATCCTCTACGCCCTGGCCGACAAGCTGGGCGCCGCTGTCGGTGCTTCCCGCGCCGCGGTCGACGCCGGCTTCGTGCCGAACGACATGCAGGTCGGCCAGACCGGCAAGATCGTTGCACCGCAGCTGTACATCGCGGTGGGCATCTCCGGTGCCATCCAGCACCTGGCGGGCATGAAGGATTCGAAAGTGATCGTTGCGATCAACAAGGACGAAGAGGCGCCGATCTTCCAGGTTGCCGACTACGGTCTGGTCGCCGACCTGTTCGAAGCCGTACCGGAGCTGGAAAAGGCCGTCTGAGCCCGATCCGCTTGCTGAAGGAACCCGCCCCACGTGGCGGGTTCTTTCATTTCAGGTCCTTGATTTCCCTGTAGAAAGGGATGATTCGCCGCGTGCATGACCCATTGGTCACGAATCTTCGCCGATAAGTCCCCGGACGAAGGTGTCTCATCTACAATGCGCGACGTCTCCAGTTCCTGAATGTGTTCAATCGACACTTGGCTACCGAGGTTTTCATGATCATCAAACCGCGCGTGCGTGGCTTCATCTGCGTCACTACCCACCCGACCGGCTGTGAAGCCAACGTCAAGGAACAGATCGAGTACGTCGAGGCGCACGGCCCCATCGCCAACGGTCCGAAGAAGGTCCTGGTGATCGGTTCCTCCACCGGCTATGGCCTGGCCGCCCGCATCAGCGCCGCCTTCGGCGCCGGCGCCGACACCCTGGGCGTGTTCTTCGAGCGTCCGGGCAGCGAAACCAAGGCGGGCACCGCCGGCTGGTACAACTCGGCTGCCTTCGAGAAGTTCGCCAAGGCCAAGGGCCTGTATGCGCGCAGCATCAACGGCGACGCTTTCTCCGACGAAGTGAAGAAGGTCACCATCGAAACCATCAAGCAGGACCTGGGCAAGGTCGACCTGGTGGTCTACAGCCTGGCCGCGCCGCGCCGTACCCATCCGAAGACCGGCGAGGTCTTCAACTCCGTGCTCAAGCCGGTCGGCAAGACCGTCAACTTCCGAGGTCTGGACACCGACAAGGAAGTGATCAAGGAAAGCGTGATGGAGCCGGCGACGCCCGAGGAAATCGCCAACACCGTGGCGGTGATGGGCGGTGAAGACTGGCAGATGTGGATGGACGCGCTGCAGGAAGCCGGTGTGCTGGCCGATGGCGTGAAAACCACCGCCTTCACCTACTTGGGCGAAGAGATCACCCACGACCTGTACTGGAACGGCTCCATCGGCGCCGCCAAGAAGGACCTGGACCAGAAGGTCCTGGGCATTCGCGAGAAGCTGGCCGCCACCGGCGGTGACGCCCGCGTTTCCGTGCTCAAGGCTGTGGTCACCCAGGCCAGTTCGGCTATCCCGATGATGCCGCTGTACCTGTCGCTGCTGTTCAAGGTGATGAAGGAGAAGGGCACTCACGAAGGTTGCATCGAGCAGGTCGACGGCCTGTTCCGCGACAGCCTGTACGGCGCCGAACCGCACCTGGACGCCGACGGCCGCCTGCGCGCCGACTACAAGGAACTGCAGCCGGATGTGCAGAACACCGTGAAGGACCTGTGGGACAAGGTGACCAACGAGAACCTGTACCAACTGACCGACTTTGCCGGCTACAAGACCGAGTTCCTGCGCCTGTTCGGCTTCGAGATCGCGGGTGTGGACTACGAGCAGGACGTCAATCCGGACGTGCAGATTCCCAATCTGATCCAGCTCTGAGGTCGAAGTCCTCGCGGACTTCCCGCTCAAACAGAAACGGCGCCTTGGGGCGCCGTTTCTGTTTTCCGTAACCTTCAGTTGGCCGCGGTGGCCGGTGCCTGACTCTGCTGGAGGAAGTCCAGGTACAGTCTGGCGGTTTCTTCCGGCCGTTCGATCATCGGCACATGGCCGCAATCGCGCAGGATGGCTACGCTGGGCTTTTTAAGCAGCGGTTTCATTACGTCGATGCTGGATACATCCAGCACCCGGTCGCGGTCACCCCACAGTAGCAGGGTGGGGGCGGTGATCTTCGGCAGTTCCGGCTCCAGTGGGATATAACGCTCGCGCAGTTGCTGGAAGACCTTGTTGTTGAAGGCGCTGCGCTCCAGCGAACGTTCTGCCAGGTAGTGCTCCAGCCGAGAGGGCATGGGCGGCCGCTGCACGAAGACGAAGTCGAGCAGGGCGGGGAAGTCGTCCACCGAGCGCAGCACCAGCGGGTTGTCCTCGCCCTTGAGCAGGCGCTGGAACAGTTCGCTCTGGCGGGGCGCCATGACCCCGGCGTTGTCGAACAGGCCGGCCGACAGCACGTTATTCGGGTGGCGTGCGGCGAGCAGCGCAGCGATGTGTCCGCCCATGGAGTTGCCGACTACGTGGTAGCGGCCGATGCCCAGTTCGCGCATGAAGTCCGCCAGGCGTTCGGCCTGGGTGCCGACGTCGTAGCTGATGTTCTCCGGGCGGCTGCTGTCGCCGAAGCCCGGCAGGTCGACGGCGATGACCTGGTAACGGTCGGTGAGGAAGTGGGCGAAGCGCAGCCAGTTGCTCTTGTCGGCGCCGAAACCGTGGACCAGCAGGATGGTCTGGGCCTTGTCCGGGCCGCCCTCGTAGTAGTGGATGTCGAGATTGTCCACCGTCAGGCTGCGTTCGCCCAGGCCCGCGCGGCTGCTCTCGGCGAACTGTGCGGTGGCCAGCAGCGTGGCGGGAACGGCATACAACACGCCCGCCGTGGCGGCGAGCAGCAGGACGAGGAGCAGAAGGGCTTTCTTCATGAGAAGTCCTTATTACCAAATCGGGATGGTGTGCTTTACGCTAGCATTTTGCAGGTCTAAGCATGACCGTTCTTACTTCCGGTAAGCGAGATTAACGATGCTCCATTGCTCCACGATGCTGCGTGCAGCTCTTCTGCTGGCGACTTTCTCGGTGCCTCTGGCCGGCCTCGCCGCAGGTAAATGCGAGCGCCTGGTCGCCACCGGCAACCCGGAATATCCGCCGTACCTGTGGCGCGACCCGATGAAGCCCGAGCGCCTGATCGGCGCCAATGCCGACCTGCTGGAGCAGATCGGCAAGGCGATTGGCGTGGATATCCGGGTGATCTACACCGGCTCCTGGGCGCGGGCGCAGGAGGAAGCGCGGTTGGGGCGCGTCGATCTGATCGCCGGGGCCTTCCTGACTCCCGCACGGTTGGAAACCATGGATTACATCCATCCGGCCTTCCTCACCACCGACAGCGTGGTCTGGACGCGCAAGGACGCCACCTTACCCTATGCGCACTGGGAGGACCTGCGCGGGCTGAAGGGCGGCACCCTGGTGAATAACAGCTTCGGTGCCGATTTCGACAGCTTCGCCAAGCAGCAACTGACTCTGGAGGAGGTGCCCAGCCTGACCCAGGCCTTCCAGAAGCTGCTGCTCAAGCGTTCCGATTACGTGCTCTACGAGCACTATCCCGGCCTTGCGGTGGCCGCCAGCCTCGGCATGGTGGATGACCTGCAGCCGCTGGAACCGCCGGTCTCCAGCGAGGGTCTGTACCTGACACTGGCGCACAACTCCGCTTGCAACGACCCCTGGCTGCGCGGACAACTGGCGAAAAAAATGACAGAATTGACGGCCGCCGGAGTCCCGCAGCGCTTGCTGCAGGACAACCTGGCCCGCTGGAAGGGGCAGCAGTTGCAGCCGGCCAGCACTCCCACCCAGTAGGACAACAGATTTCGTGATCAATCGACGGATGATGGCCGCCGGTCTGGCTCTTTTTGCCCTGGCCGGTTGCACAACGAACGACCCGGCACCCACCGAGCAGATGCGCCTTACCGAACAGGCGCTGGAGCAGGCCAAGGCCGTGGGCGCGACGGATGACGTAGCCGAGCTGAAGCTCGCCGAGGACAAGTACCAGGCTGCCAAGGGCGCCCTGGCGGTGGAGTCGAACAAGAAGGCGCGGCAGCTTGCCGAGCAGGCCGAGCTCGATGCCCGCCTCGCCGAGGCCAAGGAGCTGACGCGCAAGAGCGCGGACCAGTTGGCCGAGCAGAGCAAGAGCATCAATCGCCTGCGTAAACAGTTGGGGGAAGCGCAATGACTTCACTGCAACTGTTGCGCTTCGTGGCGCTGGGCTCCGTGGTCGCGCTGGCGGGCTGCGCCAACAGCCAGTTGAGCGAGAAGTCCCTGGAGCAGGCGCGTACCCAGTTCCAGTCCGTGAAGGAAGATTCCGCGGTGCTGCGCAGCGCGCCCAAGGATGTCATCCGCGCCGGCGAATCGCTGGCGCGTGCCGAGCGTCTGTCCAACTACTGGGGCAGCAGCGACGACGTGCTGCAGTATTCCTATCTCAGCCAGCGTTACAGCGAGATTGCCCGCGAGCACAGCAACTACACGCTAAACCAGGAACGCCTGGCCAAGCAGCAGCTCGAACGCGAACGTCTGCAACTGGCCATGCGCGAGGCGCGCCTGGCCAACGTGCAGGAGCAGAACAAGTGGCTGGAACAGCAGATGGTCAGCCTGGCCACCAACGAAACCGAGCGCGGCCTGGTGCTGACCCTCGGCGACGTGCTGTTCGACAGTGGCGAGGCTGACCTCAAGCCCGCCGCCAACCGCACCGTGCTCAAGGTGGTGCAGTTCCTCCAGCTCAACCCGCGGCGGGTGATTCGCATCGAGGGCTATACCGACAGCGACGGCGATCGGCAGCAGAACCTGCAACTGTCCAAGGACCGCGCGCAGTCGGTGGCCGACGCCTTGTCCGACCTGGGCGTCGACGCCAAGCGTATCCAGGTGCAAGGCTACGGCGAGGCCTATCCGGTATCGGACAACGCCTCGTCGCTGGGGCGGGCGCAGAACCGCCGGGTCGAGATCGTCTTCTCCGACGAAAAGGGCCAGTTGGGCGCCGAGCGCTGAACACACCCGGTCACATGGCGTTGCAAATGAAGCCCTGGAGCTCCCCGCTCCGGGGCTTCTTGCATGGGGATCTCGAAATTATTCGAGGGTCGCGTTGGCGAAAATGAACCCGTGCGACTAATCCCCATGCTGGGGAGTCACCAGCGAGAGACGTAAATGCTGTCCGAGAAAAAGACCCTGAACGTGATCGTGGCGGATGCCCAACCGATGATTGGCTGGGGGCTGGAACATTATCTGGCCGAACACTGCGACGCTCAGGTGAACGCCTATGTCAGCGACACGGAGAGTCTGCTGACCGCATTGAGCGAAAGGACCGATACCGACCTGCTGATCATGGAGATGGCATTGCCGGGTGAGCGTGGGCGCGATGGCGTACACTTGATCGAATGGCTGCGCCGTCACTATCCCGGCGTGCAGATCCTGGTGTACTCGCTGCTCGGCGCACCGCTGATGGCGGCGTCGGTGGTGAAGTGCGGCGCGCTGGGCTATGTCTGCAAGCGCAGCGCCCTGGGCGTGCTCGCCGATGCAGTACAGCGCGTGCGTCGTGGCGACACCTTCATCGACCCGACCCTGCGCCAGCCGCGTCACACCGGTCGGCCGCTGAGCCCCACCGAGATGGACATCATCCGGCGCCTGGCCCACGGCGCCACCGTTGGCGAGATCGCCGAGCGCACCAACCGCAGCGTTTCGACCATCAGCACCCACAAGCGCAACGCCATGCAGAAGCTGGGCCTGACCAGTGACGCCCAACTGGTCGCCTTCGGCGTACTGGACTGGCTCGGCGAAGTCTGACGCGGCATGTAGCGCTGGTCAGCGGTAACTGTAACGCGCACAATCCCTGTCACTGTTCTGGAACAGTTGCGGCTTTTTAGCTACTGTTTCGGTCCAATGACCGAGGGATGGCCGTCATGTCCAATCTGCTTCTGTACCAGCGCATCGCCCAGCAACTGGCCGAAGACATCCGCCGTGGTGTCTACCAGCCGGGCGAGCGTGTGCCGTCCGTGCGCAAGCTGAGCACCCAGCTCAACGTCAGCCACGCCACGGTGTTGCAGGCCTATGCCACCCTCGAAGACCAGGGACTGATCCGCGCGCGTCCGCAGTCCGGCTACTACGTGCACCGTACGCCGGCGCTGACCGCCTCGACGCCGGACATCGCCCGGGTCGAGCGCCCGGGCCTGGTCACCCGCAGCAGCATCATCAACCAGGTGCTCGCCGAGGCGCGCCGCGAAGGCGTGTTCCCGCTGGGCGCGGCGGTGCCGCACGTGGATTACCTCCCGGTCCGCGCGCTGCACCAGCAGTTGGCCAAGGTCACCCGCTTCTCCAGCCCGCGGGCCTTCAGCTACATGTTCAGCCCCGGCTACGAACCGCTACGCCGCCAGGTGGCGATCCGCATGCGCGATGCCGGCGTGGTGGTCGATCCGACCCAGGTGACCATCACCCATGGCTGCGTGGACGCGATCCACATGGCGCTGCGCGTGATGACCCGTCCGGGCGATCTGATAGCCACCGAGTCGCCGAGCTACTATGGCTTGCTGCAGCTGGCCGACATCCTCGGCCTCAAGGTCATCGAGATCCCCAGCGACCCGCTCACCGGGATCAGCCTGGAAGCGCTGCAACTGGCCGCCAACCAGTGGCCGATCAAGGCGCTGGTGCTGACCCCGCGCCTGAGCAACCCGCTGGGCGGCACCATCCCGGAAGATCGCCAGAAGCAGCTGCTCAAGCTCACCGCCGAGCACAACATCGGGGTGATCGAGGACGACATCTACGGCGAGCTGATGTTCGACCAGGGCCAGACCAAGGCGCTCAAGGCCCATGACCGCGACGGCCGGGTGGTGTACTGCTCGAGCTTCTCCAAGACCATTTCCCCCGGCGTGCGCATCGGCTGGATCATCACCGAGCGCTACCAGGAAGAAATCCGCCGCCTGCAGACCTTCACCACCCATTCGGCGTGCACCGTTACCCAGATGGGAGTGGCGGCCTACCTGGAGAACGGCGGCTACGACCGGCACCTGCGCTACATCCGCCAGGAGTACCGCAAGAACATGACCGCCTACCAGCTGGCGGTGCAGCAGTATTTCCCCGAAGGCACGCAGATGACCCGGCCCAAGGGCGGCTTCATCCTCTGGGTCAGCCTGCCGGCCAAGGTGAACACCAAGGAGCTGCACGTGCGCGCGCTGGAGCAGGGCATCAGCATCGCGCCGGGGCTGATCTTCAGTAACACCGAGCAGTTCAACAACTGCCTGCGGCTGACCTGCGGCATCCCGTGGGACCGCGAGGCGGAGCGGGCGATCATGACTCTCGGCATGCTGGCCTGCCAGCTGTGCCAGGAAGGGCTGATCGCAGCCTGATCGTTGATTACACCGGACGCTAATCCACTTGGGGCAGGGCGTACAACCGTTCGCGGTTGTACGCCGTTACACCATGACCGGCCGCCAATGCCAGGGCCGGGCCCTGAGCGCGAGGATGCCAAGGCCTGCCGGTGAGCACCCGTACCTGTAGGAGCGAGCTTGCTCGCGAATAGAGTTACCCGGCCATATCGATGCTGGGTTGTTCGCGAGCAAGCTCGCTCCTACGAAAAGCTCCGGTTCCACACTGCGTTAACCCGTTTCCCTGCGCGGCCTCGTCTGAGGAGTTGAATCCCTCCACGAGGCTGCCGCCATGTCGCTTCCCGTTCACTTCCTTCGCCCTGCCGCCCAGGGTTTCGCCATCGGTCTGCTGATCGCCGTCGCCGGCTGCGGTATTTCCCGCGAGGGCGAACCGAAGCAGAAAGCCGCTGCAAACGCCGACGCCATTCAGGTCGAGCCCACCATCAAGCCCGCGAGCCCACCGCCGCAGCTGGCGGAGAGTGCCAAGCTGGAGCGCTCCGTCGGTTATGTCGCACAGGCGCCTGTCGCGAGCATCGCCCCCGTTCCCATGGCCGACATGCAGCAGCCCGGCTACGTGGACGTGCCGCGCGAGCAGTACCAGAACCTGCCGGACAACCCGGTGCACGCCGTGGCCCAGGACCCGGTCTCCACCTTCAGCATCGACGTGGATACCGGCAGCTACGCCAACGTCCGCCGCATCCTCAACGAAGGTCGCCTGCCGCCCAAGGGCGCGGTGCGGCTGGAGGAGATGGTCAACTACTTCCCCTACGACTACGCACTGCCCAGCGATGCCGCATCGCCCTTCGGCATCACCACCGAGCTTGCGCCCACGCCGTGGAACCCGAATACCCGCCTGCTGCGCGTCGGCATCAAGGCCTCGGACCGCAGCGTCGCCGCGCTGCCGCCGGCCAACCTGGTGTTTCTGGTGGACGTCTCCGGCTCCATGGACCGCCGCGAGGGCCTGCCGCTGGTGAAGAGCACCCTGAAGCTGCTGGTAGACCAGTTGCGCGACCAGGACAAGGTGTCGCTGGTGGTCTACGCCGGCGAGTCGCGGGTGGTGCTGGAACCGACGTCCGGGCGCGACAAGGCGACCATTCGCAACGCCATCGAGCAGCTCCAGGCCGGTGGCGCCACAGCGGGCGCGTCGGGCATCGAACTGGCCTACCGGATGGCGCAGAAGGGCTACCTGGACAAGGGCATCAACCGCATCCTGCTGGCCACCGACGGCGACTTCAACGTCGGCATCAGCGACTTCGAGACCCTCAAGCAGATGGCTGCGGAGAAGCGCCGCAGCGGCGTTTCGCTGACCACCCTCGGCTACGGCGTGGACAACTACAACGAGCAGCTCATGGAGCAGTTGGCCGACGCCGGCGATGGCAACTACGCCTACATCGACAACCTGCGCGAGGCGCGCAAGGTGCTGGTGGAGCAGCTCAGCTCGACCCTCGCGGTCGTCGCCAAGGATGTGAAGATCCAGCTGGAATTCAACCCCGCCCAGGTCAGCGAATACCGTCTGCTCGGCTACGAGAATCGCGCGCTCAAGCGTGAAGACTTCAGCAACGACAAGGTGGATGCCGGGGAGATCGGCGCGGGGCATACCGTCACGGCGCTCTACGAAATCGTTCCCACTGGCGGCAAGGGCTGGCTGGAGCCGCTGCGCTACCAGAACGACGCGTCGAAGGGCGCTGCCAAGGGTGACGAGCTGGCCCTGCTGCGAGTGCGCTACAAGGGCCCGCAGGGTGGTGCCAGCCAGTTGATCGAGCGGCCGATCCGCGCCGCCGAGCAACGCGCGAACATTGCCCAGGCCAGCGATGACCTGCGCTTCGCCGCGGCGGTGGCGGCCTTCGCCCAGCAGCTGGAAGGCGGTCGCTACACCGGTGCCTTCGACATCGGCGATACTGTGCAGCTGGCTCGCGCCGCACGCGGCGAGGATCGCTTCGGCCTGCGCGGTGAGTTCGTCCAGCTCGCCGAGCTGGCGCAGAGCCTGCAGACCCCGGTACCCGAACAGGCACGGATCGAGTGATGTGAACATACCCCTCAGGGACGACAGTGACGCCGTGCTGCTGCGGCGTTATCGACAAGGCAACGCCGAGGCCTTCGCCGAGCTCTACGCTCGCCATCGCCTCGGCCTGTTCCGCTTCCTCTGCGGCTTGTGCGGCGACAGCGCACAGGCCGAGGAAGTCTTCCAGGAAACCTGGCTGAGCCTGGTCCGCAGTGACAGCCAGCCGGGCGCGGCCAGCTTCAAGACCTGGCTGTACCAGATCGGCCGCAACCGGCTGATCGACCATTGGCGCAAGCAGGGGCGGCACCAGGGGCGCCAGGAGAGCTTCGACGAGCAACTGCACGGCGATGCGCTGCCCGGAGAGAGCGAGGATCCCGAGCGTGAACTGGTCCTGAGCCGCGACCAACAGCGCCTGCAGGGCGCACTGGAGGCGCTGCCGGAGGAGCAGCGCGAAGTCTTCCTGCTGCGCGCCCACGGCGACCTGGAACTGAACGAGATTGCCGAGCTGACGCGAACCCCGGCCGAGACGGTGAAGAGCCGGCTGCGCTACGCGTTGCAGAAACTGCGCCGGTTGCTGTCCGACCCGGCGGCGACCGAGGAGGTGAGCCCATGAACCGCGATCCGCGCGAGCAGGAATTGCTCGAGCACTACCGCCGGCACAGCGACGAGCAGCCGTCGGCGCAGCTGGACGCGCGCATCCTGGCCGCCGCCCGGGCTGCCGTGCAGGAGCGCAAGCCGAGCTTCGCCGAACGCCTGCGCCATTGGCTACTGGGCACCGGCAGCCGCCAGCGCTGGGGTGTCGCCGTGGCCGGTCTGGCGACCCTGGGCATCGGTCTGAGCCTGACCCTGCGCACCTACGAGGAAGCGCCGGAGCGCTTCGACGCTCCCGTCGCCCCGGCCCTGTTGAGTGCGGCACCACCGGCCCCGGCGCCTGCCATGGCTCCTGCGGCGCCGCCCGCCACCGAGCCGGCGGAAGCCAAGCGCAAGGCCGAGTCCGTCGCCCGTAGCATCGCCAACCAGCAGTATGCGGCGCCGCCTGCGGCGAAGGCGTCCGGCGCGCTGGCGGAGGAGGCCGCACCCACCGCTCAAATGGCCGATGCCATGGCACCGCAGGAGCCCCAGGCCAGTCTGTTGCGTCTGCGTGTGCTGCAGGAGCAGGGGCAGCAGGATGAGGCTCGCGAGCTGCGCCAGGCCCTGCAACGGCAGTTTCCGAAGCTGGATATCGATGCCGCGCTGCGCGCCCTGCCGGCCAAGCCTTGACCGAAGACAGGCCGCCGCAAGGCGGCCTCTGACAGACTCATGGTGATAACTGGCCTCTTGCCATGGCGTTCGACTCGCGCCAGCATGGCGCGTTTTTTCCCGCTTGCCCGATCATGACGTCCAGCCGAATCTTACTTGCCGCCTGTCTGACACTGCTGCTTGCCGCCTGTGGCGACGAGCACAAGGACAAGGCCCCGAGTCCGACTCCACCCGCGCAGCCCACCGCGGAGACGGCGCCGGCCCCCACGCCTGCACCGCAGCCGGCCGCCGAGCAGCCGCGCGAGTCGGAAGCCGTGCCGGCCGCGGCCGAGCCGGTGGCATCAACCAGAGCGCCGGCTGTCGAAGCGGCAACCAAGCCCGAAGCGAAAGCCCCTGCCAAGCGCGAGACCAAGGCGGACTCCAGGGCGAGGACGGCGAAGACGCCGGCGGTCGATCCCGCCGTCAAACAGCCCCTGCCGCCGGTGAAGCTGGACCTGCGCCTGCCCAGGGATCTGGTGCATCAGTTGCAGCCCGACCAGCCGGTGCTGGAGCAGGAAGACAAGCCGCTGTTGCCGCCGATGTTCGAGGAGAAGACGGGGCAGAGTCCGTTCGAAATGGGCGCGCGGCTGATCCAGCGTGAACGCAACGAGCGCGAGACCGACGACGACAGTTGGCACTCGGATATCCGTGGCGCGGAGCTGCAGTTCCAGTTCCGTAACTGATCTGCACTTTCGGCGTGAGCTTCGAGGCTGATCGCGGACAGAGTCCGCTCCTACGAGCCTGAAAGCCCCTCTCCCTAACCCTCTCCCGCAAGCGGGAGAGGGGACCGTACGGCGCAGAATGAAGCCTTGACGTCAGCCGGCACGGGCAGTTCTCTCTCCCAAGGGGAGAGAGAACCGTTCAGAGCAGGATGAAACCTTGGTGTCAGTCGGCGCGGACTGCCCCCTCTCCCTGAGGGAGAGGGCTGGGGTGAGGGGGATGCATCGGCACGGACTCGCCCGGACGAAGACAGTTGCTCCTACGAAGAGCCGTCCGGCACCGGGACAGCCGTGGCGTAGGGCGTATAACGTTCGACGTCATACGCCGTTCGGATGTTCAGAAGCGGTGCTCGCCGCGGCGGATCGACTCGAACAGGCCGCCATCCAGTGCCCGGTAGCCGGGCTCGCCGGGCAGGCGCACGAACAGGGCCTCGTTCACCTGCTGCGGGTCGTAGGCGCTGCGCTTGAGATCGGTCTTCTTGTACTTGAAGGTCCCGGTGGTCTCCACCTGGTCCAGCAGGCGCAGGAACAGCGGCACGGCGTAGGCCGGCAGCTCGCGGTCCAGGTGTTCGGCCAGTTGCCTGCCGTCCAGGCTGGCGCCATCGCGCAGGCGCAGCGCGGCCATGCCGCAGCGGCCATTGGTGCCGGGTATCTCCACGCCATAGACCACCGCATCCTCGACGGCCGGGAAGGCGCCCAGGGCGTTCTCCACCTCGGTGGTCGAGACGTTCTCGCCCTTCCAGCGGAAGGTGTCGCCCAGGCGGTCGACGAACTGGGTGTGCTTGAAGCCGATGTCGCGCATCAGGTCGCCGGTGTTGAACCAGGCGTCGCCCTTCTTGAACACGTCGCGGAAGATCGCCGCCTCGCTCTTGGACGGGTCGGTGTAACCGTCGAACGGCCACTTGTCGCTGATCTCGCTGATCAGCAGGCCCGCCTCGCCCTTGTCGACCTTTTCCATGAAGCCCTTGGCGCCGCGCACCGGCCGGTCGTTCTCCAGGTCGTAGCGGACGATGGCGTAGGTGGCCGGGGAGAAGCCCACCGTGTTGTCGAAGTTGAACACGTTGGTGAAGCCGATATTGCCTTCGCTGGAGGCGTAGAACTCGGTGATCCGCTCGATGCCGAAGCGCGCCTTGAATTCGTTCCAGATCGACGGGCGCAGGCCGTTGCCGATCATGCAGGTGAGGCTGTTGCCGCGTTCCTCCGGGCATTCCGGCTGGTTGAGCAGGTAGCGGCAGAGCTCGCCGATATAGCCGAAGCAGGTCGCCTGGTAGGCCTGCACGTCCTTCCAGAAGGCACTGGCGGAGAACCGGCGGCGCAGGGCGATGGCCGCGCCGCCGGCCAGCGCCGCGCTCCAGCACACGGTCACGGCGTTGTTGTGGTAGCAGGGCAGGGTCAGGTAGAGCACGTCGCGGGTGCTCAGCCCCAGACCCGAGTGGCCGAAGCCGCCGTAGGCCTTGATCCACTTGCCGTGGCTCATGATCGAGGCTTTCGGCAGGCCCGTGGTGCCGGAGGTGTAGATGTAGAAGCAGGCGTCCTTCAGGCGCACCTGGGCGGTCTCGGACAGGTTGGTCGAACCCTGCTCCTGGGCCATGCGCATCAGGTTGTGCCAGCCCACCGGCGGCTGGCTGGGTTCGCTCAGGGTGTCGCCGTCGGCCACCCAGTAGCAGCGTCCGCCGCTGTTCTCGAGCACCGGGCGGACCTCCTCGAAGGCTTCGCGCAGCTCCTCGCCGACCACGAAGTGGCTGGGTTTGACCAGGTTGAGGCTGTGGCTGAGCACCTGGCCGCGCTGGGTGGTGTTGACCAGCGCGCCGATGGCGCCGAGCTTGGCCAGGGCGGCGAGCACCACCATCAGTTCGGCGCGGTTCTCCAGCATCACCGCCACCACGCTGGCGTGGCCCACGCCCTCGGCCTGGAAGGCTCGCGCCAGGCGGTTGGCCCAGCCGTTGAAGAGGGCATAGGACAGGCGCCGGCGTTCGTCGATCAGCGCCGGGCTGTCCGGGTACAGGCGCGCGGCGCGCTCCAGGGCCCAGCCCAGGGAGAGGTTCTTCTCGCGGTTGCGGATGCCGGTGTAGTACAGCCCGCGCAGCATGCGCGGCACACGTCCGAGGGTGGCGGGCAGGTGGGCGATGAAGCGGGTCGGGGTGATCAGGTCGGCGTGGGTCATGGCTCTCGCGCTTTGTCGTTGTTCTGCGGGAACTGGCGTCCCATCACTCTAGGAGGTGTTTGCGCATCGAGGCTATGACCCGGACGCGCGGTGCGTCAGGCAGTTCGGCAAATGGGCCGCTAGGGGCGGCAGCGGCACGCGGCAAGCGCCGCAGGGCGAATAACCGCGTGCGGTTATCCGCCGTCCGTTGTGGTGCGCCGAATGGCGGGTCGTCAGTCGAGGAACAGGTCCGGCACCAGGCTGCCGCCATTCGGGTCGAAGCGGTATTGCTCGAAGTCGGTCTGGCCCTGTTCGCGCAGGATGTCCTCGTCGATCAGCAGGCGTCCGCTGATGCTGCGCCCCTGGCTTGCGAGGATGGCGTAGGCGGCGTCGGCCATGATCGCCGGGGTGCGCGCGCGCTTGAAGGCTTCGCGGCTGCCCAGTTCGAACTCGATGGCGGCGGTGGCGATCATGGTCTTCGGCCACAGGGCGTTGACGCTGATGCCGTAGCGCTTGAACTCCTCGTGCATGCCGAGGGTGAGCATGCTCATGCCGTACTTGGTGACGGTGTAGGGGCCGTGCTGGGCGAACCATTTGTTGGCCATGTTCAGCGGCGGCGACAGGCTGAGGATGTGGCCCTGACTCTGCTTCAGGTAGGGCAGTGCGGCCTGGCTGCAGACCATCACGGCGCGGGTGTTGATCTGGTACATCAGGTCGAAGCGCTTGGGTTCCAGGCGTTCCACGCCCACCAGCTTGATGGCGCCGGCGTTGTTCACCACCGCGTCGATGCCGCCGAAATGCTCGGCAGCGCGGGCCATGGCTTCGCGCACGGCGTTTTCGTCGCGTACGTCCAGTTGCAGGGCCAGCGCCTTGCCGCCGGCGGCCTCGACTTCCGCGGCGACGCTGAAGATGGTGCCTTCCAGTTTCGGATGGGGCTCGGCGCTCTTGGCGGCGATGACGATGTTGGCGCCATCGCGCGCGGCGCGCAGGGCGATCTCGCGGCCGATGCCACGGCTGGCGCCGGTGATGAAGAGGGTTTTGCCGTTGAGGGACATGGTTGGGGCTCCGTGTTCTTGTTGTCTTGTTTTGACGGAATCGCTGGCGGGAACCTGTAGGAGCGAGCTTGCTCGCGAACAATCCCCGCAGCGGGGCCTCGGTTCGCGAGCAAGCTCGCTCCTACGAAAAGCGAAAAGCGGCTCAGGCGTCTTCGGCCTCGACCTCCACCAGCAACTGCCGCGACTTCACCTGCTCGCCCTTGCTCACCTGCACGCGGCGGATCACGCCGTCGACGCCGGCCTTGAGCGGGTGCTCCATCTTCATCGCTTCCAGCACCAGCAGCAGCTGGCCCTTGCTGACCCGCGCGCCCTCGGTCACCAGCACATCGACGATGGCGCCATCCATCGGCGCCTTCACCGTGCCCGAGCCGGCGCCGCCGACCGCGCCGGCGGATTCGTGGGTGACATCGAGCAATTCCAGGTTGCCGTCCGCGCCGTACAGCCACAGGCGCGCGCCTTCGCGGTGGAAGGGCAGACGGCGGCGGATGCCGTCGGCTTCCAGGATCGCGTCGCCGTTTTCTTCTCCGAGTAGACGCAGCTCAACCTGAACGTCGCCGATACGCGCCAGCAGCGCCGGCTGGGTGCCATGTTCGCGGACCTCCAGCTCGACGACGAACTTCTCCTCGCCCTGCTTGAGCGCGAAGCGCCATGGCGCGCTGCCGGCGCTGCGCCAGCCGGCGAGCCCCGGCTGGTGCGCGCGGTCACTGGCCGAAGCCTGGTAGAGCAGGGCGGCGGCGCAGGCCAGTTCCAGGGGCTGCGGTTGGCGCGGCGCGAGGCTCGGGTCGTTGGCGAACTGCTCGCCGATGAACGCGGTGGTGGCCTTGCCGGCGGCGAACTCCGGGTGCCTGAGCAGGTTGGCGAGGAAGCGCTGGTTGCCGGTCACGCCCAGCAGCACGCAGTCCTCCACGGCGCGCACCAGCTTGCGCCGGGCCTCATCGCGGGTGGCGCCGTAGGCGATGACCTTGGCCAGCATCGGGTCGTAGAACGGCGTCACCGGCTGGCCTTCGCGCAATCCGTGGTCGATGCGGATGCCATCCAGTTGCGGCGGCGTCCAGCGCAGCACCTGGCCGGTCTGCGGGAGGAAGCCATGGCCTGCGTCCTCCGCGTACAGGCGCACTTCGATGGCGTGGCCCTTGAGCTGGATCTGCTCCTGGGTCAGCGGCAGCGGATGGCCCTCGGCGACGCGGATCTGCCAGGCCACCAGGTCCTGGCCGGTGACCAGTTCGGTGACCGGGTGCTCCACCTGCAGGCGGGTGTTCATTTCCAGGAAGTAGAAGGCGCCGCTGGCGTCCAGCAGGAACTCCACCGTGCCGGCGCCGATGTAGTTCACCGACGCGGCGGCCTTCACCGCGGCCTCGCCCATGGCGGCGCGCAGTTCCTCGGTCAGCACCGGGCAGGGCGCTTCCTCGATGACCTTCTGGTGGCGGCGCTGCACCGAGCAGTCGCGCTCGCCGAGGTAGACGATATGGCCGTGGCTGTCGCCGAACACCTGGATCTCCACGTGACGCGGCTGCACCACGGCTTTCTCCAGGATCAACTCGCCGCTGCCGAAGGCGTTCTGCGCTTCCGAGCGGGCGGTGCGCAACTGCTCGGCGAGGTCTTCACCGCGGGTCACCAGGCGCATGCCGCGCCCGCCGCCGCCGGCGCTGGCCTTGATCATCAGCGGGTAGCCGATGCGCTGCGCCTCGCGGATGAGGGTGGCGTCGTCCTGCTCCGCGCCTTCGTAGCCGGGGATGCAGGGCACGCCGGCTTCGAGCATGGCGATCTTCGACAGGCGCTTGCTGCCCATCAGGTGGATGGCTTCCACGCCGGGGCCGATGAAGACGATGCCGGCGGCCTCGCAGGCGCGGGCGAAGTCGGCGTTTTCCGAGAGGAAGCCGTAGCCGGGATGCACCGCGTCGGCGCCGGTACGTCTGGCGGCGTCGAGGATGGCCTCGGGCTTCAGGTAGGACTGGCCCACCGGCGCCGGGCCGATGCACACGGCTTCGTCAGCCAGTTGCACGTGGCGGGCGTTGGCATCGGCCTCGCTGTACACGGCCACGCTGCGGTAGCCCAGGTCGTGGGCGGTGCGGATCACCCGGCAGGCGATCTCGCCGCGGTTGGCGATGAGGATCTTGTCGAAGCTGGGCATGGAGATTTCCTCGGGGCTACTGCGCCCAGTTCGGTTTGCGTTTCTGCACGAAGGCCATAGTGCCTTCAGCACCCTCCGCGCCAGTCACCGCTTCGGCGAACTGGCGCGCGGCGTCGTCCAGCAGCGGGCCGAGGGCTTCGGTCTCGGTGGCCAGCAGCAGCGCCTTGGTCGCGGCGTTGGCGCCGGGGGCGCAGCGGCGGACCTGCTCGAGGCTGTCCGCCAGGTGCTGGCCAAGGCTCTCGGCGCTGTCCGCGCAGGCATGCACCAGGCCCAGGCGCAGCGCCTCGCGGCCATCGAAGCGGGCGGCGGTAAGCGCCAGGCGGCGCGCCTGGGTCAGGCCGATGCGCTTCACCACGAAGGGCGCGATCTGCGCCGGCAGGATGCCGAGGCTGGTTTCCGGCAGGCCGAACTGCGCGTCCGCGGCCGTGATGGCGATGTCCGAGACGCAGGCCAGGCCGAAGCCGCCGCCCAGCACCGCGCCTTCCAGCGCGGCGACCAGCACCTGCGGCTGTGCCTGGGCTTCTTCCAGCAGGCCGCCGAAGGCGCGGTTCAGCGCAGCATGGGCGTCCGGGCCGGCGGCGCGGGCACCGGCCATGTCCTTGATGTCGCCGCCGGCGCAGAAGTGCCCGCCGGCGCCGCGCAGGACAATGGCGCGCACGGCACGGTCGTCGCGCACGGCGGCGAGCACCGCGCGCAGTTCGCCGACCATCGCCAGGCTCATGGCGTTGCGGCTGTCCGGGCGGTTGAGGGTGACGTGCAGCACGCCGCCGTCACGTTCCAGCAGCAGGGTTTCGCAGTTCGGCAATTGGCTCATGCCGCAATTCCTCGTCGATTTTGGCTCTTCGTAGGAGCGAGCTTGCTCGCGAACGGAGTTTCACTTGGCGCCGAAGTGCCATGCGGTTCGCGAGCAAGCTCGCTCCTACAAAAGCAGGGTCAGCCCTTCTTCTTGCCCGGCAGGGTGCCCATCAGCTTGCAGATGATGCCCAGCATGATTTCGTCCGCGCCGCCGCCGATGGAGACCAGGCGGGTGTCGCGGTAGGCCCGCGAGATCGGGTTCTCCCACATGAAGCCCTGGCCGCCCCAGTACTGCAGGCAGGCGTCGGTGACTTCGCGGGCCAGGCGGCCGACCTTGAGCTTGGCCATGGAGGCCAGGCGAGTGACGTCCCTGCCCGCCACGTACAGCTCGGTGGCCTGGTAGGTGAGGGCGCGCAGGCTCTCGATCTCGGTCATCAGCTCGGCCATGCGGAAGTGGATGACCTGGTTGTCGATCAGCGCCTGGCCGAAGGTCTTGCGCTCCTTGCAGTAGTCGATGGTGGTGTCGACGCAGTACTCCAGACCCTTGATCCCGCTGGCGGCGGCGAACAGGCGCTCCTCCTGGAACTGCAACATCTGCATCATGAAGCCCGAGCCCTCGACGCCGATGCGGTTGCGCTGCGGCACCCGTACGTCGTCGAAGAACACCTGGGCGGTTTCCGAGCTGCGCATGCCGAGCTTGTCCAGGTGCGGGCTGACGCTGATGCCCTTGCTGTTCATCGGCACCATGATCAGCGACTTGTTGAGGTGCGGCTTGCCGTCGGAGGTATTGGCCAGCAGGCAGATGAAGTCGGCTGAGGGCGAGTTGGTGATCCACATCTTGCTGCCGTTGATGATGTAGTCGTCACCGTCCTTGCGTGCGTTGGTCTTCAGCCCGGCGACGTCGGAACCGGCGCCCACTTCGGAGACGCCGATGCAACCGACCATCTCGCCGGCAATGGCCGGGCGCAGGAATTCGTCACGCAGCTCGTCGGAGCCGAAGCGCGCCAGGGCCGGGGTGCACATGTCGGTCTGCACGCCGATGGACATGGGGATGCCGCCGCAATGGATGGTGCCGAACTCCTCGGCAGCCACCACCGAGTAGCTGTAGTCCAGGCCCATGCCGCCGAATTTTTCCGGCTTGGAGATGCCCAGCAGGCCCAGCGCCCCGGCCTTTCTGAAGACTTCGTGGATCGGGAAGCGGCCAGCCTTCTCCCACTCGTCGACGTAGGGGTTGATCTCGCGATCGACGAAGTTGCGCACGGTGCGGCGGAGTTCTTCGTGTTCCTGGGTGAAGATCATTGTTGTTGTTCTCCTTGAGCCTGAATGTTGGATGGACGCGTCAGAACCGCGCGACGCCGAAACTGTTGTTCTTCAGCGGCCGCACGGCCGCCTCCGCGCAGATATCCAGCAGGTAGCCAAGCAGCGCGCGGGTGTCGCGCGGGTCGATCAGCCCGTCGTCCCACAGGCTCGCGGTGCCGTAGAGCGCGGTGGACTGGGCGTCGAGCTTCTGCGCGGTCATCTGTTCGAGCATGTCGAGCATCTTCGGGTCGGCGTCCTTGCCCTCCTTGGCGTGCTTTTCCTCGGTGACGATGCGCAGCACCTTGCCGGCCTGGGCGCCCCCCATCACGGCGGTGCGGCTGTTGGGCCAGGCGAAGATGAAACGCGGGTCCAGGCCGCGGCCGCACATGGCGTAGTTGCCGGCACCGTAGGAGCCGCCCACGACCAGGGTGAGCTTGGGCACGGTGGCGTTGGCCACCGCCTGGATCATCTTCGAGCCGTGCTTGATCACGCCCAGGCGTTCGGACTCGGTGCCCACCATGAAGCCGGTGGTGTTGTGCAGGAACAGGATCGGCGTGTTGCTCTGCTCGCACAGCTGGATGAACTGCGCCGCCTTGGCCGCACCCTGCGGGGTGATCGGGCCGTTGTTGCCGATCAGGCCGCAGGCGTGGCCTTCGATGTGCAGGTGGCCGCAGACGGTCTGGCTGTCGAACTCGTTCTTGAAGTCGAGGAAGCGCGAACCGTCGGCGATGCGCGCGATGATCTCGCGCACGTCGTAGGGCTTCTTCGCGTCCGCCGGCACCACGCCGAGCAGTTCTTCGGCCGGGTACAGCGGTGCGTCCCATGCCTTTTTCGGGCGCGCCGGCAACTGCGCATTCCACGGCAACGCGGCGAGGATTTCGCGGGCCAGGCGCACGCCGTCGGCGTCATTCTCGGCCAGGTATTCGGCGGTGCCGGCGACCTGGGCGTGCAACTCGGCGCCACCCAGTTCCTCATCGGTGGCGATCTCGCCGGTGGCGGCCTTGAGCAGCGGCGGGCCGGCGAGGAACATCTTGGCCTTGCCGCGCACCACCACCACGTAGTCCGACAGCCCCGGCTGGTAGGCGCCGCCCGCAGTGGACGAGCCGTGCACCACGGTGATCTGCGGAATGCCCGCCGCCGACATCCGCGCCTGGTTGGCGAAGCCGCGTGCGCCCTCGACGAAGATGTCCGCCGCGTAGTTCAGGTTGGCGCCGCCGCTCTCGGTCAGCGCTACCACCGGCAGCTTGTTCTCCAAGGCGATCTGCTGCAGGCGCAGGGTCTTCTTCAGCCCGGTGGGGGAGATGGTGCCGCCCTTGATCGCGCTGTTGCTGGCGGTCACCAGGCAGCGCACCCCGGCGATGTAGCCGATGCCGGAGATGATGCCACCGCCGGCCTGGGTGCCGTCCTTGTCGTCGTGCAGCTTGTAGCCGGCCAGCGAGGAGAGTTCGAGGAACGGCGCGCCGGCATCCAGCAGCAGGTTCAGGCGCTCGCGTGGCAGCAACTGGCCGCGCTTGTCGAACTTGGGCTTGGCCTCGGCGGCCTTGTCCAGCACCTTCTGTTCGACCTCGCGGAAGCTCGCCACGGCGGCCAGCATGGCCTCGCGGTTGCGGGCGAACTCTTCGCCCTGGGCGTCGATTTCCGACTGAATCACCGGCATGGCTTACTCCTGATCCTTCAGCACATCGGGTAGATAGGCACGGTGGAAGCCGTTGTAGGAGCGGCTCTGCCCCGGCTTCGCCTTGGACAGCGGGAAGGCGCGGCTGCCCTGGCTGGCGGCGCCGTCGATGCGAATGGTGTTGCCGCTGATGAAGGCCGCGCCGGGGGAGAGCAGGAAGACGATGGCGGCGGAGACTTCCGACTCGGTGCCGATACGCTTGAGCGGTACGTGCTCGCGCAGGGTCGGGATCACCGCCTTGAACGCGCCTTCATAGGTGTCCATGCCGCTGGAAGCGATCCAGCCCGGCGCCACGGCGTTGACCCGCACCCCGGCGTGGCCCCACTCGATGGCGGCGGTCTTGGTGAAGTTCTCCATGCCGGCGCGCGCCGCGCCCGAGTGGCCCATGCCGGGCATGCCGCCCCACATGTCGGCGAGCATGTTGACGATGCTGCCGCCGGTCTTGCTCAGGCTCTGGTTGAACACTTCGCGGGCCATCAGGAAGCCGCCCACCAGGTTGGTGCGCACCACCGCCTCGAAGCCTTTCAGGTTGATCGATGCCAGCGGCGCGGGGTACTGGCCGCCGGCGTTGTTGACCAGATGGTGGATCGGCCCGCGCTCGGCGATGACCTGCGCCACCAGCGCCTTCACCGCGTCCTCGTCGCGGATGTCGCAGCTGTGCCAGCTGGCGCTGCCGCCGTCCTCGATGATTTCGCCGGCGGTCTTCTCCAGCTTCTCGGCCTTGCGTCCGACCAGCACCACATGGGCGCCGAGGGCTGCCAGCTCATGGGCAGTGCAGCGGCCGATGCCGCTGCCGCCGCCGGTGACGATGATGGTCTGGCCGTCGAACAGGCCGGGTTTGAAGATCGAGTCGTATGCCATGTGTTGTTCTCGTCCTGCCGGGTTTGGCCCCCACCATGTCAAGGTGGTGCTCTAACGCTGTTCTTTTCTTTTGTAGGAGCGAGCTTGCTCGCGAACAGGCTCCGCTGCGGGGCTGGGGTTCGCGAGCAAGCTCGCTCCTACGAAGAGCTCACTTCATCGGCGATGTGCTGCGGCACCGCCACCGGGAATTCCAGCAACTGCTGGGCGAAGGCCTTGCCCTGCGGGTCGATGCGCAGGCTGGCGACGCCGCCGCCGCCCAATGCGTTCTCCAGCAGGAAGTTCAGGCTGTGAGTGCCCGGCAGGTGCCAGCGGCTGACGCGGCCCGTCTGTTCGTCCAGCACGTGCTGCATCCACTCGGCCACGGCGCCCTCGCTCAGCGCCTCGGCGATCCACGGCAGGTACTCCGCCTTGCGCGCCATGACGCCGATGTTGCTGTGGTTGCCCTTGTCGCCGGAGCGCGCCACGGCCAGTTTCACCAGCGGTACGCTGGCCTGGGCGGGGCCTTTCGCTGCGGCAACCGGCACATCGTCACCCAGAGCCGCCGGGTTGAAGCCGTCGATCTGCGGCAGGAAAACCGGCTGGCGCTGGCCGTCGATTTCAACGGCCAGTTCGCAGGCGGCCTTGTCGATCAGGAAGGAGAACAGGCGAATCACCGGATACACGGTGGGGCGGCCGCCGACGATGCCGGTCAGGCCTGGCGCCATGCCGGTGGCGGCCTGGGCAATCTCGCGGGAGAACAGCACCAGCGCCTCCTTGCGGCTGTGGCGCACGGCGAGCTTCACCACGATCTCGCGGCTGTCGCTACGGCGCCCGTGCGGGCCATAGGTGGCCTCGCTGCCGAGCAGTTCGACGCTCACCTCGCGGTACGGGCCCCAGCCGCGCTCCATGAGGATTTCCTCGGTCTTGGCAATGATCGCCTGGCTGACCCGCTCGGCCTTCTTCACGGCGTCGATGCCGGCGATCAGGCAACTGGCGGTGCAGCGGAATCCGTCCGGGTAGGTGGCGCTGACCTTGTATTGCCCGGTGGGCGGCAAGCCGCGTGCGCCGCTGACGGCCACGCGGTTTTCGCCGACCTGGGCGAGCTGGACCTGGGTGAAGTCGCAGACCACGTCGGGCAACAGGTAGGCGCGCGGGTCGCCGATCTCGTAGAGCATCTGCTCGCCCACCGACAGCGGCGAAACCAGCCCGCCGGTACCCTGCGGCTTGGTCACCACGAAGTCGCCGCCGGCCTGTACCTCGACGATGGGAAAGCCGATGTGCTCGTAGTCCGGCACGCTTTCCCAGTCGGTAAAGTTGCCGCCGGTGCATTGCGCGCCGCATTCGATGATGTGCCCGGCCAGTGCGGCCTGGGCCAGCTTGTCGTAGTCGTTCCAGGCCCAGCCGAACTCATGGACGAGGGCAGCGCTGACCACGGCGCTGTCCACCACGCGGCCGGTGATGACGATATCGGCGCCGGCCTTCAGCGCTGCGACTATGCCGGGCGCGCCGAGGTAGGCGTTGACCGACACGCACATCGGCGGCAGCGGGGCGTCACTGAACATCTCGCGGATGCCGGCCTTGGCCAGTTCGCCCAGGCGCGGTTGCAGGTTGTCGCCGTGCACCACGGCGATTTTCAGCGCCACACCGGCCTTCTCGCAGGCGGCGGCCAGGGCACTGGCGCAGGCCTGTGGGTTCACACCGCCAGCGTTGCTGATCACGCGGACCCTCTTCGAGGCGATGTCGCCCAGCAACGGTGTCATCACTTCGACGAAATCGGTGGCGTAGCCTGCCTCGGGATTCTTCAGGCGCGCGCCGGCCATGATCGACATGGTGATCTCGGCCAGGTAGTCGAACACCAGGTAGTCCAGCTCCGCGCCGCGCACCAGCTGGGCGGCGGCGGTGGAGGTGTCGCCCCAGAAGGCGGAGGCGCAGCCGATACGTACGGTACTAGTCATTGTTTTGCCCGTGACGTTGGGTGATGGAATGACATTACCAAGCAAGCGCTTGGTTGAAAAGGGCCGATTTGACCTCTCTGGTCGCCAGCAGCCCAACCATTGGATGGCCAAGCGCTTGCTTGGTAGGCGTGCGCGGGCTTACATTTCGCCAAACAACACAAGCACTTGCGTGGCGTTCTCGTGAATCGCCGCGAACGGACGAGCCGGATGGGGAGACAGACAGCGTGGATGACCGCAAAGCCCGCGAAGTGATGCTGGAGCTGGTCGGGACCGGGCAGATCACCGACCCGGAAAGCGCCCGCGGCAAGCTGCTGCAGACCGCCGCGCACCTGTTCCGCGCCAAGGGCTACGAACGCACCACGGTGCGCGACCTGGCCAGTGCCGTGGGTATCCAGTCCGGCAGCATCTTCCATCACTTCAAGAGCAAGGATGAGATCCTGCGTTCGGTGATGGAGGAAACCATCCTCTACAACACCGCCCTGATGCGCGCTGCCCTGGCCGACGCCACCACCCTGCGCGAACGGCTGCTGGCGCTGATCCGTTGCGAACTGCAGTCGATCACCGGCGGTACGGGCGAGGCGATGGCGGTGCTGGTCTACGAATGGCGCTCGCTGTCGGAAGAAGGCCAGGCCTACATTCTCAGCCTGCGCGACATCTACGAGCAGATGTGGTTGGAAGTGCTGGAAGAAGCGCGTGTGGCGGGCTGCAGCCAGGGCGATCCGTTCATCCTGCGGCGCTTCCTCACCGGGGCGTTGTCCTGGTCCATCACCTGGTTCCGTCCCGATGGCAGCCTGACGCTGGATGAGCTGGCGGAGCAGGCGCTGCTGCTGGTGATGCGCGAATAGGTTCCTGGTGTGGGAGCGAGCGGTCCGGTGCGGGCTCAGAGAATCCGCAACGGATAGCTGAACAGCAGCAGGTGCAGGCTGTTCACCGCCGCGTGCAGCAGCACCGCCACCAGCAGGCGGCCGCTGAAGTGGAAGGCCAGGCCGTAACCCAGCCCCGCGATGCCCGCGACCACCGCGAACAACGGGTTGATCGGCCAGTGCACCAGGCCGAAGAGAATGCTCGCGGCTGCCACGCCGAAGAGCGCACCGAAGCGCCGCACCAGTTCACTCTGCAGCAGGCCACGGAAGAAGGCCTCCTCGGTGAGCGAGATCACGCAGACATTGACCAGCATCCATAGCCAGAAGCCTGGCGGCCATTTCGGATTCCACACCACCAGCCCGCCCGCCACGGCGACCAGTGGCACTGCGAAGAGGGTGGTGACGATGGCGATGGCGGCGAAGTCCGGCGAGGGCTTTTGCTCCGGCTCAGGCGCGCGACGCAGCCACCAGGCGAGCAGGGTGATGCCCACCAGGGCCTTGTCCCAGGACAGGCGAAGGGCGTAGACAGGGGCGTCGGGACTGAGCTGGCGAACCGGCCAGAGCGTCCATGAGGTCGTGCCGGGCAACAGGTGCGCGGCCAGCGCGACGCTGATCACCAGGCACGGCAGCCACCAGAGCAGGCGAGGCATGAACTGCTCGCCGTAGAGCGTCCAGGCGACATAGATGGCGCCGATCAGCAACCCCACCGGCTGGACATAGCCCAGCGCGAATCCGCAGAGCAACAACACGACGGGCGCCAGCGGCAGGAGCTTCCTGAGCATTCTTTCCTCCATCCAGGGAGGCGCAGTCTAGGCAATTTCCACTACCGCTGGCCATCGTTGGCGTCAGTTTTTGGCTGATCGGTCAGCCACTTGCAAAGTACTCAACGTTTGTCTTCGGCGTCCTTGGCGTCCATTTCCGCATTGCGTTCATGGATGCGGCGCAGCTGTTCCTCGGTGAGCGGAAGCTTCTTCGCCGTATCGCGCAGCATCATCAGCGCCCCGACGATCGAGCCGAGGGCAAGGGCAATGATCAACCAGGCATACCAGGGCATGATCCCGTCTCCGACAGTGGTTGTAGCCTTCAACGATACGCTGGCGGAGCGGTTCGCGCAGGTCTTTGTGGCTGAGGCTCATTTCATCCACTGCGTCAGCCGGAGCGCGAACAGGATGCTCAGGCACATGCAGGCGAAGGCCAGCCAGGCATTCGGCCAGAGCAGCGGCATGCCGAAGAGGATCAGGCTGTCGTTGCCGCCGGGTACCAGGCTCGCGCCGGTGCCCATCAGGGCGCCACCGGCCAGGCAGCGGGAGAGGTCCGTGGCGCGGGGCCAGCGATGCTGCCAGCTTCCGCCAAGCCAGCCGCCGAGCAGGGCACCGGCGAACAGCGCGGGCAGCAGCAGGCCACGGATGCCCAGGTGCATGAAACGTCCGTTGGCCAGCTCGCCGAGTACATCGGTGTAGCTCCAGGGGCCGACTACGCAGAACAGCCCGAGGAAGCACAACGCGATGACCAGGGTCGCCAGATGTGCGGACCGCTGTGCGACGCCCGCGCGCCATGCGCCGCGGAGGATCCAGCCGCCGCGCAGTACCAGGGGGAGCAGCACCAATGCAGGCAGGGCGGGAGGCAGGTTCTGCAGCCAGGTGGGCAGGGCCATGGGCATTTCCGTCGCCGTCGCACCCCAGTAGCGGGCGAGCAGGCAGCCGCCGAGGAAACCCAGCGGCGTGCCCAGCCAGGCCCACTGGCCGGAGCCGAGCCGGGCGACGGTGCCGAACACGCACCCGCCATTGACCAGTGCGCCCACGCCCAGCAGCACGCCGCCGGTGACGGCCCCCCAGTGCAGGCCGAACCCCATGGGAACGTTCGGCAGAAGGCCGAGCGCACGCAAGGCGATCAGTCCGGCCATGACCCAAAGCGTGGCCTCCAGCAACGCGGCGAAACGAGTCCAGCGCCGATGCTGCAGGGCTTCCTCGATGGCGGCGACCAGGCAGGTGCCGCCGCGCTGGATGGCGAACCCCATGAGCAATGCCAGCGCCAGGCTGGCGAGCAGGATCGGCATCGCATTGGCTCCCATCGCGGTCGTCCCTCCAGGCAGTAGACGCGGCCCTGGGTCCATTGTTACGCCCCAATGAAGCCCCGATGAAAATTGGGTTGGCCGAGACGGCTGTCACAGGGGGCAGTCTGCCGCCATTACGACCTGCTGATCTGGGCCGATTCGCACAAGGTGCTGCAGTACCTGCGCGAAGAGTGCGAGTGGGAGAAGGTCGGCGGCCTGCTGAGCATGCTCGGCCGCCTGCGCGAACGCCTGAGCGCCTGAGACCCGGAGCAATCCTGCCGGGCGGGCTACGGAAGTCGGCGCGTTTCTGCGACAATACGCGCCGATTTTTTCGCAACCTCCGAGAGAGCCCATGTCCGCCTGCCAGTCCCCGATCATCGTCGCCCTGGATTTCCCCACCCGCGAAGCCGCGCTGGCGCTGGCTGACCAGCTCGACCCGAAGCTGTGCCGGGTGAAGGTGGGCAAGGAGCTGTTCACCAGCTGCGCCGCCGGTATCGTCGAGACCCTCAACAGCCGCGGCTTCGAAGTCTTCCTCGACCTGAAATTCCACGACATCCCCAACACCACCGCGATGGCCGTACGCGCCGCCGCCGAGATGGGCGTGTGGATGGTCAATGTGCATTGCTCCGGTGGCCTGCGCATGATGAGCGCCTGCCGTGAGACCCTCGAAGCCTTCAACGGCCCCAAGCCGCTGCTGATCGGCGTGACCGTGCTGACCAGCATGGAGCGCGAGGATCTGGCCGGCATCGGCCTGGACGTCGAGCCCCAGGAGCAGGTGCTGCGGCTTGCCAGTCTCGCCCAAAGGGCGGGCATGGACGGCCTGGTCTGCTCGGCCCAGGAAGCTCCGGCGCTGAAAGCCGCGCACCCGTCGCTGCAACTGGTCACCCCCGGCATCCGTCCGGCCGGCAGCGCCCAGGACGACCAGCGCCGCATCCTCACCCCGCGCCAGGCGCTGGACAACGGCTCCGACTACCTGGTGATCGGCCGCCCGATCAGCCAGGCCGCCGACCCGGCCAAGGCGCTGCAAGACATCGTCGCCAGCCTGGCCTGAGCGCCTTCTCCGTAAAGTCGCCAGACACGAAAAAGCCCGCTTGATGCGGGCTTCTTTCTTTTCTGTAGGAGCGAGCTTGCTCGCGAACGGATTTCCCGGCGGCTGATGTGTTGGGCGGTTCGCGAGCAAGCTCGCTCCTACAACAACGGCAGTCAGCCGTTGGCCTGTGCCATCTGCGCCCGACCAACCCAGCGCTCGCGCACCACGTCGTACACCCAGTTGAAGACGATGGCGTAGGGCAGGAAGAACAGGATCAGGCCGATATCCAGGATGAAGGCCTCCAGCAGGCTCACCGACAGCCACCAGGCGGCCAGCGGCACCAGCAGGAAGATCAGCCCCAGTTCGAACAGCGAGGCGTGCAGCACGCGCACCGGCAGGGTGCGGGTGAAGCCCATGCGCTGCTGGGCGCGGTCGAAGCCGGCGTTGAACAGCATGTTCCACAGGGTGGCGATGGCCGAGAACATCAGGGTCATGGCGCCCATGTGGCCCAGGGGGCGATCCATCAGCCAGGCCAGGACCGGCGCGCAGATGGCGACCGCCAGCAGTTCGAAAAGCACGGCATGGAACAGCCGCTCTTTAAGGGTTTTGTTCGGGCTCATGGGATTCTCCAGTAAATGATTCTCTCGTCTCTCAATAAGGGGAGACCGAGAGGGCCGACTCCGTCGGTCCGGCGCTATTATCATCGGTCGACCGGCTGGATATAAGTTGGATACCATCGGTTAAACCGATGGAAGAGGGCGCCACCGATGCAATATTCCCCCGAATCCCTGCAAGCCTTCGCCGAGGCCGCCTGCCTTGGTTCCTTCAGCGCCGCCGCGCGCAAGCTGGGCAAGAGCCAGTCCACCGTCAGCGAAGCCATCGCTCGCCTGGAGATCGACCTGAGCCTCACGCTGTTCGACCGCAGTTCCCGCCAGCCGCAGCTGACCGAGGCTGGCCACGTGCTGCTCGGGCGGGTGGAAGAGGTGTTGATGGCCAACGACCGTCTCGGCCAGCTCGCCCAGCAGCTCGCCGGCGGCCTGGAATCGCGGGTGACGCTGGCCATGTCCGATACCTACCCCTCGGCGCAGTTCGAGGCGCGGTTGGCGGAGATCGACGCGCGCTACCCGGACCTGGAATTCGAATGGTTGATCGCCGAACACAGCGACGTGCTCGATCTGGTCGTCCAGGGCCGCGCCAGCCTGGGGTTGCTGGCCGCGCAGCGGGAATATCCGCCGGACATCGGCTCGGCAACCCTGAACGAACAGGCGGAATTCGGCCTGTTCGTCAGCCGCGACCATCCGCTCGCCAGCCGCGAACGGGTGGAGCGGGAGGATTTGCTGGCGTACCGGGCGCTGCGCCTGAACACCTACCTGGATGACGCCGCGCCGCTGCTCGGCGGGCGCTGCTGGAGCGCGCCGAACTACCTGCTGTTGCTGGATATGGCCGTACTGGGCTTTGGCTGGATCGAATTGCCCAGCTGGATGGTGGGACGTTTCGCCGGCGGGCGCATGCACGAGCTGAAAGTCGCCGGCTGGCCGCGCCGGGTGGCGGTGGACGTGATCTGGTCACGGCAGCGCCCGACGGGGCCGGCGGCCAGTTGGCTGGTGGAGCGGCTGCTGGGACGCTAGGGTCAGTGGAAGCATGCGCTGCTTCAGAGGTGGACGGCTTCACAGGCGGACTGCTTCACAGGAATGCGGACGAGATGTGTCCGGGCCTATGACGGCTGGCGCGGGGCCAGTAGGATCGGAGTTTTCCTAGAGCGAGAGGTCAGGATGCGCGCCAAGCTGGAGAATTGCCTGAAGGCAGTGGATGACGTTCTGCTCGGCAAGGAGATTCAGGTCCGGCTGGCGCTGACCTGTCTGTTGGCCCGTGGCCACCTGCTCATCGAAGACCTGCCCGGCATGGGCAAGACCACCTTGAGCCATGCCCTGGCGCGGGTGCTGGGGCTGAGTTTCCAGCGTATCCAGTTCACCTCCGACCTGTTGCCCGGCGATGTGCTGGGCACCTCGGTGTTCAACCGGGACAGCGGGCAGTTCGTCTTTCATCCGGGGCCGATCTTCGCCGAACTGGTGCTGGCCGACGAGATCAACCGTGCTACGCCCAAGAGCCAGAGTGCGCTGCTCGAAGCGATGGAGGAGGGTCAGGTGACCATCGAGGGTGCGACCCGTCCGCTGCCCGAGCCGTTCTTCGTCATTGCCACGCAGAACCCGGTGACCCAGGGCGGCACCTTCGCACTGCCGGAATCCCAGTTGGACCGCTTCCTCATGCGCCTGTCGCTGGGCTACCCCGGCCGCGCGGCGGAGAAGGCGTTGCTGCTGGGCGAAGCGCGTCGTGACCTGCTGCCGCGCCTGGAACCCATGCTCGACCCGAAGGAGCTGCTGGCGTTGCAGGGCGAGGTGCTGGAGGTGCGCGCCAGCGATGCGCTGGTGGATTACGTGCTGCGCCTGGTCGAGGCCACCCGCAGCCAGCCGGCGTTCGCCCTCGGCCTGTCGCCGCGCGGCAGCCTCGGGCTGCTCGCAGCCGCGCGCGCCTGGGCGCTGCTCGCCGGCCGCGATTATGCGATTCCCGAGGATGTGCAGGCGGTGCTGCCATCGGTGGCCGGTCACCGGTTGCGCGATCAGGCCGACCCCACTGGCCACGGTGGCGGCGCGCTGGTGCAGTGGTTGCTGCGCGAAGTTCCGGCGCTCTGAGGGCTCGCCATGCTGGTCAAGGTCAGGCCGCTGTGGCAGAGCTGGATTGCCCGGCGGATTCCGCCGTCGCCGTCGCTGCAACTCAACCAGCGGCGCATCTTCATCATCCCCACCCGCCAGGGCGCGGCGTTCGGCGTTGCGCTGACGCTGATGCTGCTGACGGCGATCAACTACCAGAACAGCCTGGCGTACGGGCTGACCTTCCTGCTGCTGTCGCTGTTCATCGTCGCCATCCTGCACACCTACCGGAACCTGGGCGGCCTGCGCCTGACCGCGCTGGGCGCGACGCCGGTATTCGTCGGCGAGCAGGTAGGCTTCCGGGTTCGGCTGGATGCGGAAGGGCGCGCGCGCCAGGCCATCGCCATCGGCTGGATGGCGGAGCAATTGCATTTTGCCGATGTGCCGGCCGAGGGTGCCGAGGAACTGCGGCTGGATGTGGCGGCACAACGGCGCGGCTGGCTGCGTCCCGGTCGGCTGCGGGTGGAGAGCCGTTTCCCGCTCGGCTTGCTGGTGGCCTGGAGCTGGCTCGACCTGGACCAGGCGGGCCTGGTGTATCCGCACCCGCTCGCCAGCGACCTGCCGCTGGAGAGCGGCGCGGCGGCCGATGAGGAAGAAGGCGTGCGCCCCAGCGGCCAGGGTGTCGATGACTTCCAGGGGCTGCGCCCCTACCAGCCCGGCGACTCGCGTCGGCGCCTGCACTGGAAGGCCTACTCCCGTGGCCAGGGCTTGCTGGTGAAGGACTTCTCCGCGCTGGCCGGGCGCAATCTGTGGCTGGACTTCACGCTGCTCGGCGGCGACATCGAAGGACGCCTCTCGCGGCTGTGCTATTGGGTGCTGCAATTGTCGTTGCGCCAGCAGCCGTTCGGCCTGCGCCTGCCCGGCGTGCAATTGCCGGTGGCCACCGGCGATGCCCACCGCGAGGCCTGCCTGCGCGCGCTCGCGCTGTTCGGGGAGCGCCCGTGAACGCGGCACAGCCCATTCCCCGGGTCGCGCTGACCTGGTTGCTGGTGGCCCAGGCCGTGGTGATCATCCCGCACCTGGAGCACCTGCCGCTGTGGATCGTCGGCCTCTGGCTGGGCTGCGCATTCTGGCGCATCCAGGTGTTCCGCATGCGCGCCAACTACCCCAGCGGCCTGGCCAAGCTGGCGCTGGTCGGCGCCGCCGGGCTTGGCGTGTGGTTCTCGCGCGGCTCGCTGATCGGCCTGGACGCCGGCGTGGTGCTGCTGATCGCCGCGTTCATCATCAAGCTGGTGGAACTCAAGACCCGGCGCGATGCCTGGGTGCTGATCCTGCTGGGGTTCTTCGCGGTGGTGACCAGCTACCTGTTCCAGGACGACATCCTCGCCGCCGCCTTCAGCCTGTTGCCGGTGACCGCGCTGCTGGCGGCGCTGATCGGCCTGCAGCAGAGCAACTTCGCCGCCCGTCCCGGATCGACCCTGCGCCTGGCCGGTGGCCTGCTGTTGCAGGCGCTGCCGCTGATGCTCCTGCTGTTCATGCTGTTCCCGCGCCTGGGGCCGCTGTGGTCGCTGCCGATGCCGGGCGGCAGGGCCACCACCGGCCTGAGCGACTCGATGATGCCCGGGGACATGGTGGAACTCAGCCAGTCCTCCGAGCTGGCCTTCCGCGTCAGCTTCAGGGGCGAGTCGCCGCCGCGCTCGCAGCTGTATTGGCGCGCGCTGACCCTGGAGAGCTTCGACGGCCAGCGCTGGACCCAGGCCGGCCAGCGTCGTGATGCGCCGGCGCCGCAGTGGCAACGGCAGGGCGAGGCCCTGGAGTATCAGGTGGTCATGGAGCCGAGCGACCATCCGTGGCTGTTCGTGCTCGATGTGGCCGAGAACGGTGCGAGCGACGCCCAATTGATGAGCGACTTCCGCCTCGAACGTCGATCCCCGGTGCGCCAGAGCCTGCTCTACAACGCCCTGTCCTGGCCCCGAGCATTGCTCGAACCCAGCGACAAGCGCCGCGCCCAGCGCCTCAACCTGAGCCTCCCGGCCGAAGGCAATCCGCGTGCACGGGCCTGGGCGCACGAGCTGCGCGAGCGCTACCCGCAACCCCGCGAACTGGCGCAGGCGATGTTGCGGCACTTCCGTGAGCAGCCTTTTGCCTACACGCTCAAGCCGCCGGCGACCGGGCCGCAGCGCATCGACGGCTTCCTCTTCGATACCCGCGCCGGTTTCTGCGAGCACTATGCCGGCGCCATGACGTTCGTCCTGCGCGCAGCGGGAATTCCCGCGCGGGTGGTGACAGGCTACCAGGGCGGCGAGCTGAACCCCGCCGGCAACTACCTGCTGGTGCATCAGTTCGATGCCCATGCCTGGGTGGAGTACTGGCAGCCGGGCAGCGGCTGGACGCGGGTCGACCCCACCGGGGCTGTATCGCCCGAGCGTATCGAGCTGGGGCTGGAGCAGGCGATGAGTCGCGAGGGCAGTTTTCTCGCCGGCGATCCGTTCTCGCCGCTGCGTTACCGGGGCTTCAGCCTGCTCAACGAACTGCGCCTGAGCTGGGACCAGATCAACTATGGCTGGCAGCGTTGGGTGCTGGGTTACCAGGGCGACCAGCAGGGCGAACTGCTCCGCCGCTGGTTCGGCTCGCCCGACAGTCCCTGGCTGGCGCTGCTCACGGTCGGCGGCGGTGCGCTGTTGCTCGCGGCTCTGGCGCTGTGGCTGTTCAAACCCTGGCGGCGCCAGCGGGATATCCAGTTGCGCAGCTTCGAACGCTTCGAGCAGTTGCTCACGCCCCATGGACTGCGCCGCGATGCGGGGGAGGGGCACCGTGAGTTCAGCGGTCGCGCCATGCTCGCGCTGCCGGCGCAGGCCGAGACGATTCGCGCCTACAGCCAGGCGTTCGAGGCGCAGCGTTATGGCGGCGCCGCCACCGACCCCGCGGTGCTGCGTGCGCATCTGGCGCGGCTGCGGCGGGAACTGCCGTGGCGCTGGCGGCGGCGTCCATGAGGCATGACGACGGTCACTTGCTGGCGGCGGCATGCCAACTAACCTGATAACTCAGCCCACCGTGCGGAGCCTGCCGTGTCCTCCTTCAGCGACTATCTGGTGACCCATCTGATCGAGCAGGAGGTGGCGCTGTTCTCCGCCTCCGCCCGCCTGAGTGCCGGTTCCGACCCCGAAGCCCTGCATGATCTGCGCATCGCCGTGCGCCGCTTGCGCAGCCTGCTGCACCCGGTGCGCGGGATGCCGGGCATCGATGAGCTGGAAGAGTCGCTGGGCGAAGTGGGCCGGCTGAGCGGACCGCTGCGCGACCTCGAGGTGCTGTTGCCGGTGCTGGAGGCCGAAGGCTACGAGCGGGCCGCGGCCCTGCGCCGCCCGGCCCTGCTCTCCGGCTACATCGCGCTGCTGGCGAGCCCCCAGTGGGAGCGCCTGCTGATGCGCCTGGACGGCTGGCCGCAACTGTGGCGCACGGCGGAGCGTCACGCTGTGCTGGGTGGCTTGCACGGCAAGGTGCGCAAGCGCCTGGGCAAGGAATGGCGGAAACTGCGCCTGGCCCTGAAGGACCCGGCGCACGACCGTCACCGCCTGCGCCTGCTGATCAAGCGGGTGCGTTACTCGCTGGAAGCCTATCCGAAGGAGTCGGCGGTGCCGCAGCGCCTGCTCGCTCCGCTGAAGGACGCGCAGACGGCCCTGGGCGAATGGCACGACTATGAACAGTGGCTGATCCGCAGCGAGCGGGAGCTGGACCTGATGCCGCTGCAGCCGCACTGGAACGCCCGCCACGATCTCGCCGAGCGCGAGGCCGACGAGAGCCTGGACGCCCTGCAGAAGGCGCTCGGCTGACAGCATAGAGGACGTTGATGACGCGCCATTTCCTCCGGAGCGAACAACGCTTTGGATGGTGTTCTAGCGCCGGCTGCCGGCCTAAGATCGCTGCCGAATCCCAGAATGGAAGCGATCCATGACCTTCACCGAAATGCTTCAGGCGGTACGCGCCGCGCCGCGCTCCGTGGTCATCCCGACGAGCTGGGCGCAGGGCCGGGCGAGCTTTGGCGGGCTGGTGGCCGCGGCGGCTTACGAGGCCATGCGCGCGGTGACCCAGGAAGGGCGGCCGGTCCGCTCGCTGGCGATCACCTTCGTCGGCCCGGTCGAAGTGGAAGTGCCGGTGAGCTTCGAGGCCGAGGCGCTGCGCGAGGGCAGGTCGGTGAGCCAGGTGTTCTGCCGCGCAGTGCAGAACGGGCAGGTGGTGGCCCTGGTGCAGGGCAGTTTCGGCGAGTCGCGCAGTTCCAGCGTCGAGGTGGAGAACCTTCCACCGCCGGGGTTCCGCGAGCCGGAACACTGCCAGGAGCTGCCGTTCATTCGCAAGCTGATGCCGGCGTTCACCCAGCACATCGCGATGCGCTGGGCACGCGGACACATGCCGTTTTCCTCCAGTCGCGAGGTCGAAATGGGGGGCTGGATGCGTTTTCGCGGTGACGGTGTGGCGGATGCGTCGCTGGAGGTTTCGCACCTACTGGCGCTGATCGACGCCTGGCCGCCGGCGACGCTGCCGCACCTGAAGAGTCCGGCGCCGTCCAGTTCGCTGACCTGGACCGTCGAGTTCATCCAGCCGCAGCCGCAGATGCCGGTCGACGGCTGGTGCCAGTACCGGGCGACCATCGAGCACGCGCGCGACGGCTACGGCCACATTGCCGCGCATTGCTGGGCGCCCGACGGTCGCCTGCTGGCGATCAGCCGGCAGACGGCGACCATCTTCGGCTAGCTCACCGCCAGCTCCGTGCGATTGCGACCGGCATCCTTGGCCCGGTAGAGGGCGCGGTCGGCGCGGGCCAGCAGGCTTTCCAGGCGTACCTCGCCGGGCAGGCATTCGGCCACGCCGATGCTCAGGGTCAGGCGCAGGCGGCTGCCGTTCTCGCAGGTGAAGGACAGCATCTGCACGGCATTGCGCAGCCGTTCGGCGACCAGGAGCGCCTGCTGCGGATCGGTTTCCGGGAGGATCGCGGCGAACTCCTCGCCACCCAGACGGCCGAGCAGGTCGATTTCCCGCAGGCCCTGGCTCAGCTCCCCGGCCACGGCCTTGAGCACCGCGTCGCCGAAGCCATGGCCGTAGGTGTCGTTGATCCGCTTGAAATGATCGATGTCGAGCATCAGTGCCGAGCACTGGCGCCGATAGCGCTGGGCACTCTTGAGCAGGGTGACGCCACGTTTGACGAAGGCGTGGCGGTTCTGCAGGCCGGTCAGCGGGTCGGTGCTGGCGAGCAGGCGCAGCTCCTGCTCCATTGCCTTGCGCTGCTGGATGTCGAAGCTCCAGACCAGTGAGGCGGGTTGCCCCTCGATCTCCAGTTGCCGCGCCCAGACCACCGCCCAGTACGGCGGGTTGCCGGACAGCCGGGTTTCCCAGCCATCCAGTTGGCCGAATTGACCGAGCGCCCGGCGGAAGCGGCTTTCTTCATCGGGGTCGTCGAACAGGCGGGTGAGGTTGAAGCTCTCGTCGTCCGTGCCGGTGCGCTGCAGCAGGCCCGGGCTGACGTAATGGGCGTGGCCGTCATGGTCGTTGAGCAGTGCCACGTCGCTGGGGCTCGTGTCGAGGATGTAGCGCAGCAGCGCCTTGCGCTCGCTCAGCTCCTGGGTGCGTTGCTCCACACGCCTTTCCAGGGACTGGTTGAGGTCGTTGAGGCGTTGCGTGAGCAGCAGCCTGCGTCGCGAGTTGGTGACGACCCGCCAGGTCAGCAGCAGGCAGCTCAGACCCAGGCCGATGAGCACCCAGGTGAGCAGCCTGAAGGCGTGCTGCAGGTCCTGGCGTTCTTCGTCGAGCTGGTTGGTCAGGGCAATGTGGGTGGCGACAATGAGGTCGTGGGTGGGCTTGAGCAGCGCTGGCAACTGGGCCTGCATCTCCCGCGCGATGGCCCGCGCCGCTGCAGGTTGTCCCCAGGGCGCGCGACGGGCCCAGTCCGCGCTGAGCCCCTCGAGACGCCCCAGTGTTTCGTCGACTTCCGGACGCGGCTCGGCGAGGTGATCAAATACCGTGGTCGTGCGCAGCGGCGTCAGCAGGCTGACCAGCACCTCGATGCGGATCGCCAGGGCGTCGCTGTCATCCCGGCCCTCCAGCACGGCCTGGGCGGTATCCAGCGAGCGCTCCAGCTCGGCGCGCAGCTGGTAGGCCTGCCATAGCTCGCTGTGGGCGTTGGGGTGCGCCAGCCGGCGAGCATGCTGGTTGACCAGCAGCTGGGCGGCGCAGGCAGCCAGGGTGAGGGCGGCAATCAGTCCGCAGAGGGCGATGAAGGTCAGGCGACGCCAGCGACGCCCGGGAGGCTGAGGGGGCAAGACGATCACTCCAGGGTAATGCGGCTGACCTGCCAGACGGTCCGGTTGAAGTAGAGCTGGGTGCGCAATTCGGGATGGCTCACCAGCGGGTAAATGATGAACAAGGGGCCGCGCTCGCTGATGCCGATGTACCGGTCATCGCGGCGATAGGCGAGGATCGGCTGGTAGGCGCTCAGGTCGCTCAGCGGGATCAGCGCGGAGTAGTCATTCAGGGCGTCGACGCGCAGGTGTTTCGATTCGCCCAGCTGTGCGGCATCGAACAGTTGGCTGAGCGGAACGCCTTGCCAGCGGGAGATGCGCTTTTCCGCGGGAAGCATGGCGGCGTAGGTCTGCTGGGGAAGGCGTTCCAGTGACGACAGCGACAGGCGCCGAGCTGCCTCGGGACGGCCGGCGATTTCCAGCGAGAGGATGTCGCGCTCGACAGGTCGGGAAGTGGACGGGCTCGCCGCCGCCTGGCTGCCAATAAACAGGCAGGCTAAAAAGCCAAAAAAATGACGAAAAACCGACATCTCGACTGCTCGTGACGTAATCCCGACGATTATATCGGCGAATACCCCTATGACTTGAATGGCCGAAATGCCACACCTTCGTCAGCGCTTGCGATTTTTCCAGGCGCGCCACCAGGCGCCGCTGAGCACGAAACGGGGGAAGGTGATGAATTGTTCGGCGAGCAGCCGGCCAATGGCGTCCTGGCGGTCCGCGAAGGGCTCCGGCGGTTGTTCTTCCAGCTTGTGGCCGCGCCCCTGAATCGCCAGCGAGGCGATGATGCCGATGACGCCCAGGGCGACGCCGCTCAGATGCAGGCGCAGCAGTCCGCTGACGAGGATCACGGCGGCGAGTATGAACAGCGGGACGGCGAGGATGTGCAGCGCCAGGTTGGTGGCGTTGCGGTGGTTGGCGGCGTAGCCCCGCCATTGCCAGGCGAGCAGGTTGGGATGACGTTTGGCCATGGACGGACTCCTGTGCGAAGACAGGCCCGCCGCAGGCGGCGGGCATCTGACAGAAGTCTAGGTCCTGGCTGGGAAGGGCAGCCAATCGGCGCAGGCTATGCGCCCGATAGGAATTACAGTCGCAACTGACGGATCGCGCGGCTGAGTTCGCCGGCGAGGTCTGCCAACTGATGGCTGGTGCCGGCCGACTCCACGGTCTGCTGCACGGTGAGCTCGGTGACGTCGCGGATACCCACCACGGAACGGGTCATTTCCTCGGCGACCTGGCTCTGCTGTTCGGCGGCCACGGCGATCTGCGTATTGCTCTCGCGCATCTGCGCTACGGCGGCGGCGATGGCGGCCAAGGCTTCCCCGGCTTCGCGGGCTTCCTCGACGCAGCCATCGGCCTTGATCGAACTTTCCTGCATGAACTCCACGGCGTCACGGGTGCCGGACTGCAGCGCGTTGATCATCTGGGTGATCTCGTCGGTGGAGTCCTGCACGCGCTTGGCCAGGTTGCGTACTTCGTCGGCCACCACGGCAAAGCCACGACCCATTTCCCCGGCACGGGCCGCTTCGATGGCGGCGTTGAGGGCGAGCAGGTTGGTCTGCTCGGCGATGCCGTGGATCACGCTGACCACGCTGCTGATCTTGTGGCTGTCCTGGGCCAGCTGCTGGATCATCTCGGCGGTCTGTTGCACGCCCTGGGACAGTCCGGCGATGGACTGGCCGACGCGACCGACCACCTGCTGGCCGTTGCCCGCCAGGCGATCGGCCTCCTGCGACTGGTCGCGGGTGTCGGCGGCGTGCTGGGCAATGTGGTGGACCGTCGTGGACATCTCGTTGATGGCGGTGGCGGCCTGGTCGGTCTCGCTCTGCTGGCCGAGCATGCCCTGGCGCACCTGGCCCATGGTGTTGGCGAGGCTGCGCGCGCCTTCGTCGAGACGCCCGGCAGCCTGGGCCACGGTACCGACCACGCGCTGGTAGCCGCCCTGCATGGCATTGAAGGCGGTGGCCATCTGCCCGACCTCATCGCGGCTATCCAGCGGCACGCGCGCAGAGAGGTCGCCGCTCTTTTCCACGTGCAGCATGACATCGCGCAGGGTCAGCAGGTGGGTGAGGATGAAGCGAATCAGCAGTTGCGAGGCGGCCAGCAGCGCGAGCATCAGGATCAGGACGGCGCCGGCGTAGGGCAGGGCGCGATCCTCGAAGACAGTCCAGAAGTCAGCGCCCGGCGCCAGTATGGCGACCCGCTGGCCGTTGCCGATGTCCTGCACGTAGGCGCCGGCCAGCGCGCCGGCACGGCTCTTGACACCCTGCAGATCGACCCAGCCGTTGGCGCGGGAGAGGACGGAGCCGTCGACGCCGGCGATCTGCGGCGCACTGCCGGTGGCAAAGCTGACGAGGCTGGATGAGGACGGCAGCGGCGTGCTCGCCGGCCAGCTCTTGAGCAACTGGGCCTGGGCTTCGGCGCCCTGGCGCGCCTGCTGGTTGCGGGCATCGAGCTCCTGGTGCATGGCGAACAGCACCAGCAGCAGGGTGGTGACGAAAGCGACCGCGTTTACGGCCCAGAATTTGTATTTGAGGGAAATGTCGCGGATCCAGGCGGCCATGATTGTCTTCTTGTCGGTCGAATGGTGGCAAGGCGCCGCCATTGTCATGAAAAGGATGAAGGCTGGCCATTGATGGGGATCAAGCCGCCTTCTACACCCGGGTTAACGGCCGATGGGCGGCAATCTTGAGAACGCCTTCACACCTGCGGCAGGTTGAAGAATCGCCGTGCGCAATCGGTGCTGTGAGCGGCAACCTGCTCGGGGCTTTCGCCGCGATGCTGCGCCACGCAGGCCAGCACTTCGGGCAGGTAGGCCGGCTCGTTGTGGCCGTGCTTGGGCCTGGGCCGCAGCGTGCGCGGCAGCAGGTAGGGGGCATCGCTTTCCAGCATCAGGCGGCCTGCGGGGATTTCCTTCACCAGTTCCTGCAGATGGGTGCCGCGGCGCTCGTCGCAGATCCAGCCGGTGATGCCGATGTGCAGGTCCAGGTCGAGGTAGCTGTAGAGCGCGCGGCGCTCGCCGGTGAAACAGTGCACCACGGCGGCGGGCAGCTGGTCGCGGAACTCCTTGAGGATCGCCAGCAGGCGCTCGGCGGCGTCGCGCTCGTGGATGAATACCGGGCGTTGCAGTTCCACCGCCAGGGCGAGTTGTTCCTCGAAGGCCTTTTCCTGCAGTGGGCGTGGCGAAAAGTCGCGGTTGAAGTCCAGCCCACACTCGCCGACGGCGCGTACCCGGTCCTCCGCCAACAAGCCGCGCAGTACCTTGGCGCTGCCGCTGTCCCAGTGGCTGGCCTCGTGCGGATGGACGCCCGCGGTACAGAAAAGACGCTGGTTTTCGTCCAATTGCCGGCACAGGTCCAGGGCCTGTTCGCTGTCGCCCACGCTGGTGCCGGTGAGCACCATCTGCACGACGCCGGCCTCGATGGCGCGGGCGAGTACCGCTTCACGTTCCGCGGCAAAGCTCGGATGAGTGAGGTTGACGCCGATGTCGATCAGTTGCATGGTGCTTCCCTTGGTTCGGGCGAGCAGCATAGCAGAACCTCTGTTTTTCCTTGAAAATCGTTCAAAAACAGATAGTTGAAGCCACTTCTGAAAGTGCTTCCGGAATTTCGGGTTGGCATCCGGCCCCTGCTGTGAGACCCTCGCGCGCCCTCGGCGGCCGGGAACTTGCGGCCAACGCCGCGCTCTGATCGGGCCGGTGCCGTGTGCGAACCCCCTGGAGAGCTGGATGACGCGACTGTTGCTGCTGATGCTGTGCCTGGCGGCCTTGATGCCACTGCCGGCGGCTGCGCGCCTGACGACCCAGCCGGAAAACTGGGAGCAGGACAGCGGCAGCCGCCATGACCTCGCCAGCATCCGCTCCGGTGGTGTCCTCCGTGTCCTGGTCAATCAAAGCCGCAACAGTTCCGGTGAGATCAAGGGCGAACCGATTGGCGTCGAATACCGCCGCCTGCGAGCCTTCGAGCAGTACCTGAACGACTCCGCCCAGGGCCGCAAGCCGCTCACCATCCAATTCATTCCCAAGGCCAAGGATCAACTGCTCGGCGCGCTGCAGCGCGGCGAGGGCGACCTGGTCGCGCCCGGCGAAGTCCTGCTTGCCCGCGATGGACAGAATGTCAGCGCCAGCTTGCCGTGGAAGGAAGACGTGCCGCTGGTGCTGGTGACCAAGCAGGGCAACCGCCGCCTCGTGCGCCTGGAGCAACTCGCCGGCCGCACCGTCACCCTGCCGGCCGGCAGCGCGGCGGGCGACGCCATCCAGCGGGTCAACGAGCGCCTGGCACAAAAGCGGATGGCGCCGATGGTGCTGGAGTGGACCGACTCCTCGCTGGCCGTGGAAGACGTGCTGGAGATGGTCCAGGCCGGCATCTTCAATTACACCGTGGTCGAGCAGCCCATCGCCGAGCGCTGGGCCAAGGTCTTCACCAAGCTGCGCATCGACCGGCACCTGGTGCTGGACAACACCGAGAGCATGACCTGGTACGTGCGCCGTGATGCGCCGATGCTGCGCGCCAGCGTCAACGGCTTCCTCAAGGGCTATCGCGCGCCAGCGGACCAGGACAGCGCCTTCCAGCGCCTCTACCGCCGCGCCTACCAGGTGCGCAATCCGCTGGTGGCTACCGATCGCAAGCGCCTGGAGGCGGTGCGTCCGACCTTGCAGCGTTACGGCGAACAGAACAAGGTCGACTGGCTTGCGCTGGCGGCGGTGGCATTCAAGGAGTCCAACCTCGATGCCAGCGCGCGCGGCTCCGGCGGCGCAACCGGCCTGATGCAGATCACCCCGGCGGCAGCGCGTTCCGTGGGCGTGGATACCGTGCACCAGAAGGAGAACAACGTGCAGGCCGCCAGCCGCTACATGGCGATGCTGCGCAAACGCTTCTTCTCCAGCCCGCGAATCAGCGAGCGCGATCGTATGGCTTTCGTGCTGGCGGCATACAACGCCGGGCCCGAGCGGATCCAGAGCCTGCGCGCGGAAGCCAAGCGCCAGGGGCTCAACCCCAACCAGTGGTTCTTCCAGGTCGAGCGGGTGGCGGCCGAGCAGCTGGGCATAGGCGTGGTGAACTATGTCAGCAGCATCAACAAGTACTATCTTGCTTATCAGCGTGAACGTGATGGCCTGGAGCCACGGGAGAGCGTGGCAGCGATCAAGAAGTGATTAATTAATTCGATAGTTATTAGTGCAATTTTGCGCTTTTTGTATCGGAATAATTGGCTATATTGATCCCCAAGCAACCACGGTTGCAGCCCACTCTTCCCTGCACAAGGAATCACCATGAGCTCGCTGATCAAATCCATCATGTCCACCAACGCTGGCGCTGGTCTTGCTGTCCTGCGCATCACCACCGGCCTGACCTTCATGGCTCATGGCTCGCAGAAACTCTTCGGTGCCTTCGGCGGTCCGGGGTTGCAGGGCATGGCGGGATGGCTGGAGTCCATCGGCGTGACCCCCGGCTACCTGATGGCCACCTTGGCCGGCAGCGCGGAGTTCTTCGGTGGTCTGGCGCTGGTGCTGGGCCTGCTGGTGCGCCTGGCGAGCATTCCGCTGATCGTCGCCATGCTGGTTGCCGTGTTCAGCGTGCACCTGGCCAACGGTTTCTTCATCCAGGCGAACGGCTTCGAATACGCCTTCACCCTGATCATGATCAGCGTTGCGCTGCTGATCAGTGGCGCCGGCCCGTTCTCCCTGGACCGCAAGCTGTCCAGCTGATACCGGTCGCGAAAACGAAAGGGCGGACACCCCGAGGTGTCCGCCCTTTTTCTTTGTCTGCCCGGATCAGTGGAAGAGGTACTGCACGCCACCATTGATCAGGCCGCCGCCGACCAGCAGGAAGACGAACAGCCCGGCGCCCAGCAGCAGCGGCTTCGGCCCCTCCTTGCGCAGGTCGCCCAGGCGGGTGGCCAGGCCCAGGGCGGCCATGGCCATGCCCAGCATCACGTCGTCCAGCTGTTGCAGCGGTGCCAGCCAGATTTCCGGGACCCAGCCCAGCGAACGCAGCCCGGTGACCAGCAGGAAGCCCACGGCGAAGCCGGGGATGTGCAGCTTGCGACGCTGGCCCGGCTCGGCGGTTTCGGCGCAGCCGACGCGGCCGAGAATCAGCAGCGCCGGGGCCAGCAGCAGTACCCGCAGCATCTTGCTGATCAGCGCGGCATCGGCGGCGGCCGGGTCCATGGCGCGACCGGCGGCGACCACCTGGGCAACTTCATGGATGGTCGAGCCGGTGAACACGCCGAATGCCTGCTCGCTGCCGAACAGGTTTGGCAGGGCCGCGTAGATCAGTGGGTGCAGCAGCATCGCCAGGGTGCCGAAGAGCACCACGGTGGCCACCGCGACGGCGGTGTGCTCGGCGCGCGCCTTGAGCACCGGGCTGCTCGCCATGACCGCCGCGGCGCCGCAGATGGCGCTGCCGGCGCCGATCAGCAGGGCGCTTTCACGCGGCAGCTTCAGCCAGCGTTCGCCGATCCACCAGGCCATGCCCAGGGTGCTGGCGACCATCAGCACGTCGATCACCAGAGCGGCGGGGCCGAGGGCGGCGATGTCCTGGAAGGTCAGGCGCAGGCCGTAGAGCACCACGCCCAGGCGCAGCAACTGCTGGCGGGACAGGTCGACGCCGGGACGGATGCCGCCGAATCGGGCCAATCCGAGATTGCCCGCCAGCAGGCCGATCAGGATGGCCAGGGTCAGGCTGCCGAGGCCCAGGTGTTGCAGTGCGGGAATTTCCATCAGTTGGCGCGAGCCGAAGGCGATGGCGAGGCAGAGCAGGGCGCCGGGCAGGAAGTAGGGCAGGCGGCGAAGGGCGTTCATGAATGGCTCCTTGTGTAAGGTGAAACCATGGTGCCGCACCTATGCTTAGTGTAAAAACGGATTGTTCTTATTGAGTTGACCGGTTTTATCGATATGGGCCCGCGCATCACCCTTCGCCAGTTGGCGACCTTCACCGCCATCGCCGAGCTGGGCAACGTCACCCAGGCGGCTGCGCGCATCGCGCTATCGCAGTCAGCGGCGAGCCAGGCGTTGCAGGAACTGGAGCGCGCATTGGGGACGCGCCTGTTCGATCGCAGCGGCAAGCGCCTGGCGCTGAACGACAACGGCCGTGTGTTCTACCCGAAGGCATGCGCACTGCTGGCCCAGGGGGAGGAACTGGAGAACCTGTTCGAGTCCGCGCCGGTGCAGCTCAGCCTGGGGGCGAGCCGCAGCATTGGCGGCTATCTGCTGCCGCAGGTGATGGCCGGTTTTCTCGCCGAGCTGCCGGAAAGCCGCCTGCAACTGCAGGTGGCCAACAGTCGCGATGTGATCGAAGCGCTGGCCGAGTTCCGCCTGGATGTCGCGTTCATCGAAGCGCCGATCCAGCATCCGCAGATCCAGCTCACGCCCTGGGCCGCCGATGAGCTGTTGCTGGTGGCCGCGCCGGATCACCCGCTGGCACTGGTGCGCCAGGTCACCCTCAAGGATCTGGCGGCGGCGCGCTGGGTATTGCGCGAGGCCGGGTCAGGCACCCGCGTCACGTTCGAGCAGCAGGTACTGCCGCGCCTGGGCAGCGTCAACGCGCCCCTGGAGATCAGCAATGCCGAGGCGATCAAGCATCTGGTCGGTCGCGGAGTGGGAATCGGTTGCCTGTCGGAGCGCGTGGTGCAGGCGGAGTTGGCGCGGGGAGAACTGGTGCGACTGGACAATCCGTTGGGACCGTTGCGCCGTACCTTCTTCCGCGCGCTGCATATCGACAAGTTCCCCACGGCGGGGCTGCGCCGCTTCCTCGATTACGCGCAGTCAGGCGTGGTCTAGCGCCCATTCGCCGAGCGGACGGTAGCGTACGCCGGTCGGGCTGTTTTCCGAGCTGTACAGGGTGATGGCGCGGGCCGGCAGCTCGAAGGACGGCTGCGCGGCCGGCAGGTTGTGTGCGTGACGCGCCAGGGTGAGGTGCGGATGGAAGGGGCGCGGCTCGACCTCGAAGGCGTGGGCCTGCAGCGCGTCGCGCAGGGCCTGCACCAGCTCGTGGAGTTCAGTGGGCACCACGCTTGGCGCGAGGTGCAGGATGCCGTTCTTCCAGCGCGCCAGGTGGTCCAGCTGCAGGGTGAAACCGCGCCGCGGCAGGCCTGCGCCGATGGCCAGCAGCTCTGCCTTGCGGCCACGGGGGATGGCGCCGAGGAAGGCCAGGGTCAGGTGCAGGTTGGCTTGCGCCACGTTCTGGCCGTCCAGGTGCAGGCCGTCGCGCCAGGCGCAGATCGCCTCCGCCAGCGCAGGTGGACAGGGTAGGGCGAAGAACAGCCGAAGCGGGGGTGTGCTCATTCCGGGATTCCTTGACTGAAGTCGCCTTGACAGTATCGCCGGGCCTTATCTAGGATGCCGCTCAGCGCCGATTTAAGTAGCAACTTGCGGGGCGCGGATGCGGCGAAGCCGACATCGAAATACCGCTAAAGCGCTGGTTTCGGTGTGCCTCTCGCCGCGTCCAGCAGGACCCAAGAGGCGGAGACATGACACCATGACCTGTCCCAACCCGCACGTGCGCCTGGCTCCCATCACTACCGGCCTGGTACGTCGCAACCCGAAGATTCTCCTGGGCGGCAATCACCAGCCCACCCTCGTCCGTTACCTCGATGGCTGGCCCAAGCGCTGGAACGGCTCGCGGACCTTCCTGATCCAGTTCGCCGAAACCGTCGCCGACATCGCCCGTTTTGCTTCCGACAGCTTCGACTTCGCCGTGGTCCAGGCGCCCAGCGCCGAGCACCTGGAGTCCACCGTTCGCGAGCTGACCCGTGTCGCCCGCCAGGGGCTGATCACCCGGCGTCCGCAGCCGCTCTGAACCATTTATGTAGGAGCGAGCTTGCTCGCGAAACGGAGTCACCGGCAGCGTCGAAGTTCGGGCGGGTTCGCGAGCAAGCTCGCTCCTACAGAAGCATGTGCCTTCACTGTGCCGATGATGGCTCAGGGATACTCGATCTCGATCACGAACCACATCTTCTCGCCCGACGGGCTGCGCACCATCACCTCGGCGTCCAGCTCCTTGCCCACCAGGGCGCGGGCGAGCGGCGAGTCGATGCTGATGTGGTTGTTGCGCAGGTCGAGTTCGTCCGGGCCGACGATGCGATAGCGTGCCTGCTCGCCGTCCTCGTCCTCCAGCGTGACCCAGGCGCCGAAGTAGACCTTGTTCGGGTCGGCCGGGCGCTCGCTCACCACCTTGCAGTTTTCCAGGCGCTTGCGCAGGAAGCGCACGCGGCTGTCGATCTCGCGCAGCATCTTCTTGCCGTAGGTGTACTCGGCGTTCTCCGAACGATCACCCTGGGCCGCCGCTTCGCTCACCGACTGGGTGACCTGGGGGCGGCGTACGTTCCACAGTTCGTGCAGCTCGGCGCGCAGGCGCGCTTCGCCTTCGGGGGTGATCAGCGGGGTACCGGCGGGGCGGGGAGGGCGATAACGGCTCATGGCTTCCGAGGTGACGGGGATGATGACGGGAGTCTACCCGATCAGCCTTCGCGCAGCAGGCGCAACGGGCTCACGCTCAATGCCCGCCGGGTGCCGAGCAGTCCGGCGCCGCCGACCAGTAGCGCGCCCAGCACGGGCAGCGCGAGCAGCCAGGGATGCGGGCTCCACGGCAGGTCGAAGACCAGCCGGTAGAGCAGGTAGCTGATCAGCTCGCAGCCCAGCGCCGCCAGCAGCCCGCTGACCGCGCCGAGCAGGGCGAACTCGCTGCGCCGGGTGCGCATCAGCAACTGGCGTTCCGCGCCCAGGGCACGGAGCAGGGCACCCTGGCGCAGGCGTTCGTCGAGGGTGGCCTGCAGGCCGGCGAAGAGCACCACGAAGCCGGCGGCGAGGACGAACACCAGCACGTACTCCACCGCCAGCGTCACCTGGTCGAGGATGCTGCGCAGCTGCGCGAGCAGTGCGTCCACCGGCAGCAGCGTGACGGTCGGGAAGGCGCGCGCCAGTTCGATCAGGTCCCGCTCCTGGCTGGCCGGCAGGTAGAAGCTGGTCAGGTAGGTCACCGGCAGGTCGGTCAGGGTGCCGGGCTCGAAGACCATGAAGAAGTTGGGCTGGAAGTTGTCCCACTTCACCGAGCGCAGGCTGCGCACCTGTGCCTCGCGGGTCTGGCCGGCAACGCTGAAACTCAGGCGGTCGCTGACTTTCAGGCCGAGATTGCTGGCGAGTTTTTCTTCCACCGACACACCGGGCAATGTGCTCTTTTCGCCAGCCTGCCACCACTGGCCGGCGACGATCTGGTTACCCGCGGGCAGGCGTGCCGACCAGGTCAACCCGAGGTCGCGTTGCAGGGCGCGTTCGCTGCGCACGTCTTCGTTCAGCGCGTGGACCGGCTGGCCGTTCACCGCCACCAGGCGGCCGGGCACCATCGGGTAGAGGTCTTCGGCGTTGGGTGAGAGCTGCTTCACCCGCTGCTCGAAGCTGTCCTTCTCGGCAGGGAGGATGTTCAGCGCGAAGTGATTCGGCGCGTTCGCCGGCAACTGCGAATGCCAGGTGTCCAGCAGCTCGCCGCGCAGCAGCGAGATGAGCGCCATGGCCAGCAGGATCAGGCCGAAGGCCAGGCTTTGCCCGGCGGCCGCCAGCGGGTAGCGCAGCAGTTGGCCGACGCCGAGGCGCCAGGGCAGGCTGGCGCCTTGCAGTGCCCTGCGCAGGCCGCGCAGGGCGAGCAGCAGGATGAAGCCGAGGATCACCGCGGCGATGGCGCCGCCGCCGAGCAGGGCGAGGGTGAGTTTCAGGTCCAGGCTCAGGCGCCACATGATCAGGCCCAGGGCGATCAGCGCGCAGGCATAGGCCATCCAGGTGCGCATCGGCACTGGCAACAGGTCGCTGCGCAATACCCGCAGCGGCGGCACGCGGCCGAGGGCGGCCAGCGGTGGCAGGGCAAAGCCGGCGAGCGCGACCAGGCCGGTCGCCATGCCCGCCAGCGCAGGGGCTGGCCCGGCCCCGGGAATCTGCGGCGGCAGCAGGTTGCCCAGCAGGTGCATCAGGCCCATCTGGGCGAGCCAGCCGAGGAGGGTGCCGCAGAGGCTGGCAACCAATCCCAGGGTGAGCAATTGCGTTCCATAGAGAAGCAGGGCTTCCCGGCGCGACAGGCCGAGGCAGCGCAGCAGTGCGCTGGCGTCGAAGCGGCGGTTGGCGAAGCGGTTGGCCGAGAGCGCCACGGCGACACCGGCGAGCAGCACGGCGGCGAGGCTGGCGAGGTTGAGGTAGCGTTCGGCGCGGCCGAGGGCGTCGCCGATCTGTCGGTTGCCGTGGTGGGCGTCCTGCAGTTGCTGGTTGGCGGCGAGGCCGTCCTGCGTTGCTTTTCGATAAGCCTGCAGCGCTTCGGGCGAGCCGCCCCACAGGTCGCGGTAGCGTACGCGGCTGCCGGGCTGGACGACACCGGTGGCGTCCAGGTCCTGCAGGTTCATCAGTACCCGTGGCGTCAGGCTGTAGAAGTCGCCGGCGCGGTCGGGCTCGTAGGTCAGCACGCGAGCGATGCGCAGGGGCTTGCGACCGATGTCGACGCTGTCGCCGACCTTCAGTTCAAGGCTCGCCAGCAGGCGCGATTCGACCCAGATTTCCCCCGGCTGTGGCCGTCCGCCTTGGACTTCGGGCTGCAGGGGCTCGGGCGCGCTCTTGAGTTCGCCGCGCAGGGGGTAGCTGTCACCCACCGCCTTGACGCTGCTGAGCTGGATGCCCTGGTCGGTGGCTACCACACTGGAAAACTCGACGCTGCGCGCATGCTGCAGGCCGAGCTTGAGGCCGCTGTCGATCTGTTCGCCGGCGGCGGGTTGGGTGCCGCTGAGCACCAGGTCGGCGCCGAGGAATTCGGCGGCGCGCACCAGCATGGCGCCATTGAGCCGGGCGCTGAAATAGCCGATGGCGGAGCTCGCCGCGACCGCGATCAACAGGGCGAAGAACAGTACCCGCAATTCGCCTGTGCGGCCTTCGCGCCACAGCTGGCGCAGGGACAGGCGGAACAGGTTCGGCAGCGACAATGGCTTCATCGGCTCTCGTCCGTCAGGGTTCGACGTGATCGATCAGGTGGCCGCTTTCCAGGCGGATCAGGCGCTGGCAGCGGTGGGCCAGGCGTTCGTCGTGGGTCACCAGCACCAGGGTGGTGCCGCGTTCGCGGTTGAGTTCGAACAGCAGGTCGCTGATCCGCTCGCCGGTGTGGGTGTCGAGGTTGCCGGTGGGTTCGTCGGCGAACAGTACGTCCGGCTCGGCGGCGAAGGCGCGGGCGATGGCGACCCGCTGTTGCTCGCCACCGGAGAGCTGGCGCGGGTAGTGGGTCAGGCGCTGGCCGAGACCGACGCGCTCTAGCAGCTCGCGGCCGCGTTGGCGGGCGTCCGCGCGGCCATCGAGCTCCAGCGGCAGCATCACGTTCTCCAGGGCGGTGAGGCTGTCGAGCAACTGGAACGACTGGAATACGAAGCCGACATGGGCGGCGCGGACGCGTGCGCGCTGATCCTCGTCCAGACTGCCCAGCGCATGGCCGAGCAGGACGATGTCGCCGTCGGACGGCAGGTCGAGCCCGGCGAGCAGGCCCAGGAGAGTGGATTTGCCGGAACCCGAGCTGCCGACGATGGCCAGGCTGTCGCCGCGGGAGAGGTCGAGGGAGAGGTCGTGGAGGATCGTCAGCTTGCCTTCCGCGCTGGAAACAACCTTGCTAAGGTTCCGCGCGGTGAGAATGCGTTCGCTCATGGAGAATCCGATGCGTGCATGGCTAATGGGCGGCTGCCTGGCGTTGCTTCTGATTGCGCAGCAGGCCGCGGCGCAGACGCTGTTGGTCGTCGGCGATAGTATCAGCGCCGGTTTGGGGCTGGATACCAGCCAGGGCTGGGTGAGCCTGCTGGACAAGCGCCTGAAGGAGCAGGGTTTCGACTACAAGGTGGTCAACGCATCGATCAGCGGAGACACCAGTGCGGGGGGGCTCGCGCGCCTGCCGGCGCTGCTTTCGGAGCAGAAGCCGACGCTGGTGGTGATCGAGTTGGGTGGCAATGACGGGCTGCGCGGAATGGCGCCGGCACAATTGCAACAGAATCTTAGCGGGATGGTTCAGCAGTCGCAGCAGGCGGGTGCCAAGGTGCTGCTGCTGGGCATGAAGCTGCCGCCGAACTACGGACAGCGCTATACCGACGCGTTTTCCAGGGTGTTCGAGACGGTCGCCCGGGAGCAGAACATCTCGCTGGTGCCGTTCTTCCTCGAGGGGGTCGGCGGGGTGCCGGGAATGATGCAGGCCGATGGTATTCACCCGGCCATCGCAGCGCAGCCTAAACTGCTCGACAATATGTGGCCGGCGCTCAAGCCGCTACTCTGAATTCCGCTGTATCAAGGCTTCCCCGCGAACGGCCTTTCGGCTATGTTTGCGCACCCTTCTGGAGCCCCTATGCCGCGCCCCGCCTGGACTCACTTCGCCTACCAGCTGATCGAACCCGATGAGCAGCTGGATCTGTTCGCCTGCCGCGAGGTCCGGGTGCACCTTGTCGCGCGCCAGCTGGAACTGGGAACGCCGGCCGACCGCACGCTCTGCGGCAGCCTGCTGCCGGCCCAGCCCCTCTGGCGCGGGCTTGAGAAGCCGCTGCTGCGCGACCGCCGCGTGTGCAGCGCCTGCCTGAAACAACTGGAACAGGAAAAGCGCGGCGCGCGGGCCTCCTGGCTCATCTGATATCTCCCAGTGACGCGGTTCGCAGTGGTAAACTGATCCCCCTTTGCCCATTGCCCATGTCAAGGATTCTCGGATGTTGTCGCGCGTCATTGCCGCCTGCTCGCTGTCCTTAGCCGCGTTGCTCTCGGCCCCCGTTTCCGCCATTGAATTGCCACTGCCGGCACCGGGCGACGATATCGTCGGTCAGGTCCAGGTGATCAAGGCCAAGTACGAAGACACCTTCGCCGACCTCGGCGAGAAGTATGGCCTCGGCTACTCCGAGATGCTCGCCGCCAACCCGGGCGTCGATGCCTGGCTGCCGGGCGTGGGCACCGAAGTGATCATTCCGACCCGCTTCATCCTTCCGCCGGGACCGCGCGAAGGCGTGGTGATCAACCTGGCCGAATACCGCCTGTACTACTTCCCTAAGGACAAGGGCGTCGTCTACACCTATGCCCTGGGCATCGGTCGTGAGGGCTGGGGTTCGCCGGTTGGCAGCACTACCGTTATCGCCAAGACCAAGGACCCGGCCTGGTATCCGCCGGCCTCGATCCGCGCCGAGCACGCTGCCGATGGCGACCCGTTGCCAGCCGTGGTTCCGGCAGGTCCGGACAATCCGCTGGGCCCGTACAAGATGAGCCTGGGCTTCCACGGCTACCTGATCCACGGTTCGAACAAGAAGTTCGGTATCGGTACCCGCACCAGCCACGGCTGCTTCCGCATGTACAACTGGGACGTGACCCAGCTGTTCTCGATGATTCCGGTGGGCACCAAGGTGCGCATCATCAACGAGCCATACAAGTTCGGTCGTAGCGAAGGCAAGATCTATCTCGAAGCCCATGCGCCGATCGACGACAACGGCAATCCGTCGGTGGTCGACAAGCACACTGCGGTGATCAATGCGCTGCTCAAGCGCGAAGACATCGCCAGTCAGATGCAGATGGACTGGAACGTGGTGCGTGAGGTCGTGGCCGCTGAAGATGGTCTGCCGGTCGCCATTGCCCAGCCGCAAGCGCAGCAGGATGCGCCGGTTGCCGCTACGGTCGATCAGGACGCCATGCAGTTGCAGTAACTCGTACTGCTTCGAAAGAGCCCGCTTCGAGCGGGCTTTTTCTTGCGCGCGTTTTCTGTGGGCATAAAAAAACCGACCCCGAAGGGTCGGTTTTTTAACAGATCCGAAGATCTATTACTTGCGGCTGGCTTTGTCCAGCATGCGCAGAGCGCGCTCGTTAGCCTCGTCAGCGGTCTGCTGGGCTTTCTGAGCGGCGGCCAGAGCTTCGTCAGCCTTGCGATAGGCTTCGTCAGCACGGGCTTGAGCGCGAGCAGCAGCGTCTTCAGTAGCAGTCAGACGAGCTTCGGTTTCTTTCGAGTGGCTGCTGCAACCGGTGGCCAGAACAGCAGCCAGAGCCAGAGCAGAGAATTTCAGAACGTTGTTCATCGTGTTCCCCTTAAGGTGGACATTTCCATTAAAAGCAATCTCCCATGACTGGGAAATTAGCCGGACTACATAGTACCCATTACTTGTAGTAAGTAAACTGACCGGACGCAAGTACGGCACTTTTTTTTCATGTTAGGTCGGTATTTGCAGTTGTCCGAGGCGGAATTGGGCAAAAACTGTCCAATTTGGCAAAGGAGTGTTTCCAATGGGTGTCAGGCGGGAGGGGAGTCCCTCTCCGCTGATGGGGTGTCGGACTGTCGGATGACTGTCGACAATGCTCGAACAACTGTTTAAGCGTCGTAATGCAGTTGACCAACTAGTGGCAACTTGCAAGAGGGGAAGAAAGTGTTAGCGCATAACGAAAGAAGCCCGGCTAATTGCTTAGCCGGGCTTCTTTCATGATCTGGCGGTGAGGGAGGGATTCGAACCCTCGATACGATTTCTCGTATACACACTTTCCAGGCGTGCTCCTTCAACCGCTCGGACACCTCACCAGATTTCTCGACAGCGCTGTGTCTGTCGAGGCGCGCACTTTACTCAAAGGTTTTCCCAAACGCAAATGTTTTTTTCAACGGATTCATCGGCTTAAGGAGAAAAGGCCGGATCGCGGCTACACTGGCGCCTTCTATGAGGCTGGGCGCAAGCGTATGGCGAGTTGGGACATCTTCTGCAGCGTAGTCGACAACTATGGCGACATCGGCGTTACCTGGCGTCTGGCTCGCCAGTTGGCGACCGAACATGGGCAAGCGGTGCGCCTGTGGGTGGATGACCTGGCAGCGTTCGTGCGCATCTGTCCCCAGGCCGACGCACAGGCGCGATCGCAACAGCAGTCAGGCGTGGACGTTCGGCATTGGCCGGAAGTCTGGCAGGACACCGACGCGACGGATGTGGTGATCGAGGCCTTCGCCTGCTCGATGCCGCCTGCCTATATAGAAGCAATGACCCGGCGGCCGAAACCATCGTTGTGGCTGAACCTCGAATACCTCAGTGCCGAGCCCTGGGTGGAGTCCTGCCATGGATTGCCGTCGATGCAGCCCAACGGCCTGCAGAAGTACTTCTATTTCCCCGGCTTCACACCGTCCACCGGCGGACTGCTGCGCGAGGGCGATCTGATTCGGCGTCGGGATGCCTTCCAGGCCGATCCCGCCAGCAGCGTTCGTTTCCTCGAAAGCCTCGGTGTGCAGGTGCGCGACGGGGAGCGGCGCATTTCCCTGTTCGCCTATGAGAACCCCGGACTCGCCGGCTGGCTGGACGCCCTGGCCGGGGGCGTGACGCCAACCCTGCTGCTGGTACCCGAAGGTCGGGTGCTGGCCGACGTCCAGCGCTGGGCGCAGCAGTCGCTGGGGGTAGGGCAGGTCTGCGAGCGCGGCGCGCTGCGTGTGCAGGTGCTGCCGTTCGTCCGCCAGGAGGACTACGACCCGTTGCTGTGGAGCTGCGACATCAACGCGGTGCGTGGTGAGGATTCCTTCGTCCGCGCGCAGTGGGCAGGGCGCCCCTTCGTCTGGCACATCTACCAGCAGGACGAGGACGTTCACCTGGAAAAGCTGGAGGCCTTCTTGGCGCTGTTCGCCGAGGGCATGGACGATGGGCTGCGGCAGGCGCTGAGCGATTTCTGGCTGGCCTGGAATGGGCGCGGCGAGGTCGGCAAGACCTGGCGGAGGCTGGAGGAGCGGCTGCCGGAGTGGTCCGCCTGGATTGGAAATTGGCAGCGGCATCTGACCGAACAAACCGATCTTGCGGCGGGGCTGGTGTGTTTTTATACAAATTGGCTATGATATGGCCCCTGTTTTTTGTCTCCAATCCAATCGGATAATCGTATGAAAACCGCACAAGAGTTCCGCGCTGGCCAGGTTGCCAACATCAATGGCGCCCCCTGGGTCATCCAGAAGGCCGAGTTCAACAAATCCGGCCGTAACTCCGCGGTCGTCAAGATGAAGCTGAAGAACCTGCTGACCGGTGCTGGCACCGAGACCGTGTTCAAGGCCGACGACAAGCTGGAGCCGATCATCCTCGACCGTAAGGAAGTGACCTACTCCTACTTCGCGGACCCGCTGTATGTCTTCATGGACACCGAGTTCAACCAGTACGAGATCGAGAAAGACGATCTGGAAGGCGTGCTGACCTTCATCGAAGACGGCATGACCGACGTCTGCGAAGCGGTGTTCTACAACGAGAAAGTGATCTCCGTTGAACTGCCGACCACCATCGTTCGCGAAATCGTCTACACCGAGCCGGCTGTCCGTGGCGACACTTCCGGTAAAGTGATGAAGACCGCTCGCCTGAAGAACGGTGCTGAGCTGCAGGTTTCCGCGTTCTGCGAAATCGGCGACTCGATCGAAATCGATACCCGCACTGGCGAGTACAAGTCCCGCGTCAAGGCCTGAGCCTGAACCGAGACAAGAAAAAGCCCGGCTGATGCCGGGCTTTTTCGTTTCTGCCGTCTGGCTTTCTCAGACGCTCACGTTCAGACGTACGTCGATGTTGCCGCGGGTGGCGTTGGAGTAGGGGCAGACCTGGTGGGCCTTGGCGACCAGGTCCTCGGCTTCGGCCTGATCCAGGCCCGGCAGGTTGATATTCAGTTCCACTTCCAGGCCGAACCCGCCCGGGATCTGGCCGATGCCGACCTTGCCGGTGATCGAGGCGTCGGCCGGGATCTGCTTCTTGCTCTGGCTGGCGACGAACTTGATGGCGCCGATGAAGCAGGCCGAGTAACCGGCGGCGAACAGCTGTTCCGGGTTGGTGGCTTCGCCACCCTGGCCGCCCAGTTCGCGCGGGGTGCTCAGTTTCACGTCGAGAATGCCGTCCGAGGAAATGGCGCGACCGTCGCGGCCTCCGGTAGCGGTAGCGGTGGCGGTGTAGAGGGCTTTGATGGTTTGCATGGCGGTGTCTCCGATTGTCTTGCTGGTTAATATCTTGTGCACTAAGCAGTGCGTGGGGTGAAAATTAGTTCGATTTAATTTTGCGCGCAAGATAATTTTCGGAAGATTTCGGACTAAAGAACGGTGTGCCCAGGCATAAGCCCGGATTACGGGCCTTGCAGCTGTTCGCGCAGCTCCACCAGTTCCTGCTGGAGGCGTTGGAGCTTTTCCAACGTTAGACGGCTGCTGGCGAGGATGCAGCCCGGAATGCTCTCCGCCTGTCGGCGAAGGTCACGGCCCTTGTCGGTCAGGTGCAACTGCACCACGCGCTCGTCGGCCTGGCTGCGGGTGCGGGTGATCAGGCCCTCGGCTTCCAGGCGCTTGAGCAGCGGGGTGAGGGAACCGGGATCGGTGAGCATCCGCGCGCTGATCTCGCCCACGGTGATGCCGTCTCCCTCCCACAGCACCAGCATGGCAATGTATTGCGGGTAGGTGAGCCCCAGTGCCTGCAGCAGCGGCTTGTAGACCTTGGTCATCTGCAGGGAGGTGGAGTAGAGGGCGAAGCACAGCTGGTTGTCGAGCTTGAGTGCTTCGCAGGTCGTATCGGGCTGGGCCATCGCAGTCTCCTGGTCGGCGCCCCTGGCAGATGCCGGGGCGAATGCCGAGATGAACAGGTAATTGCGCATTAATTTAGCGCGATGGCTATTTGTTGAACAGCGGCCGCGTGGATTCCCGGCTGTAGAGACGATCGCAACCCGCGTCAGGCGCGGAAGCCTTCGACGATGTACTCCGCCAGTTTGTCCGTGACCGGAGTCATGTGTGTCCCGCGCAGCAGCACGATGCTGGCATTGGGCAACTGCGGCAGTCCCTCGTCCTCACCCAGGATGCGCAGGTTGCCGGTGAGCAGGCTGCGCAATTGCGCAGTCACCGCCAGCCCGGCGCTGGCCACGGCGAAGAGTGCCGACAGGCTCGGGCTGCTGTAGGCGATGCGGTAATCCACCTCCATGGCCTCCAGTGCATTGCAGGCCCAGGCGCGGCAGAAGCAGGCGGTGTTGAACATCGCCAGCGGCAGGGGGCGCTGGTCCTGCGGACAGAAACTCTCGGCAGCCATCCAGACGAAGGGCTCCTGGCGCAACAGCTGGCCAATCTCGGTTCCCGGTTCGCGGGTGACGATGGACAGGTCCAGGTCATTGCGCAGCAGCAGCTGTGCCGAGGACTCGCAGTGCACCTCGACCTGCACCAGCGGGTAGGCTTCGGCGAAGCGCGAGAGGATCTCCGGCAGGAAGCGCATCACGTAGTCGTCCGGCGTGCCGATCTTCACCGCACCGACCATGTGCGGCTGGCGGAAGGTGTTGAACACCTCGCCCTGCAGGCGCAGGATGCGCCGCGCAAAGCCCAGCAGTACCTGGCCCTCCGGCGTCAGGCGCACCTGGCGTCCATCACGCTCGAACAGCGAGCGTTCCAGCACGTCCTCTTCCAGGCGTTTCATCTGCATGCTCACCGCCGACTGGGTGCGGTTGACCACCTCGGCGGCGCGGGTGAAGCCGCCGTGATCGGCGATGGCGACAAAGGTGCGCAGCAGTTCGCTGTCGATACTCGGGAAGCTGCTCATTCATCAATCTCCGAGATGGGTCGCATAAGAATGATTCGTTGGATTGATCTTAGCGCCGGCGCGAGACTGCATCCAGGCCCACACGGAGGGAATCACGATGAAAGGTCAACTGGGTTTCGTATCGATGTCCTATCACACCCACAAGACGCCGGCCGCACCGCTGTGGAAACGAGCCCTGCAGCGGTTGCTACAGTGGCAGGAGCTGGCTCGCCAGCGCCGCGTGCTGGCCAGCATGAGCGATGAGGCGCTCAAGGATATCGGCCTGAGTCGTGCCGATATCCAGGAGGAAATCGAGCGTCCGTTCTGGATCGATCACCTGAGACGTTGATCTGTACGGGCGGCACGCGAGATCGTGCCGCCCGCCGTTGTTCCGAATGAACCACTTTGCCAGGGAATGCCCATGTCTTCGCACTACCATCTCGCCCAGGTCAATATCGCCAAGGCTCGCGCACCGCTGGACCACCCCGTGATGAAAGGCTTCGTCGATCAGCTGGATCACATCAACCGGCTGGCCGAGTCGAGCCCCGGGTTCGTCTGGCGCTTGCAGACCGATGAGGGCGATGCCACCGCCATTCGCGCCTTCGACGATCCGCTGATCATCGTCAACCTGTCGGTGTGGGAATCGGTCGAGGCGCTGCGCGAGTACGTCTATGGCGGCGAGCACCTGGCCGTGCTGCGCCAGAAGCGCGACTGGATGGAGAAGCTGCCGACGCCGAGCCTGGCGCTGTGGTGGGTGCCAGCGGGAACGCTGCCCGATGCGCGGTTGGCGCGGCACAAGCTGGAGCTGTTGCAGGCGCAGGGCGCGTCGCCGCAAGTGTTCACCTTTGCCCGGCCATTCCCGATGCCCGAACGCATCGGTGAGCCGGCCTGATGCACTCAGCCCCTTCGTTTGGCGCTAGGCTCTAGGACACTTTCAGCCCTGGAGTCCACCGATGCCGATGGTCGAGTCGCTGTCCCTCAAGCAAGCCCGCCGCCTGGCCCTGGCCGCCCAGGGTTTCACCCTGCGCAGGCCCGGCGGGGAGGTGCAGCGCCGCCATGTACGAGGCCTGCTGGAGCGCCTGGGTGTACTGCAGATCGACTCGGTGAACGCTCTGGTGCGCTCGCACTACCTGCCGCTGTTCTCGCGCCTGGGCAACTACTCGCCAACCCTGCTGGAGGAAGCGGCCTGGAGTGCCGGACGGCATCGGCGACTGTTCGAGTACTGGGGCCACGAAGCCTCGCTCCTGCCGCTGGAGCTCTATCCGCTGATGCGCTGGCGCATGCGCCGAGCCTCTGAAGGGCGCGGCATCTATCAGCAGCTGGCGCGCTTCGGCCGCGAGCAGCAACCGGTGATCCAGCGCGTGCTGAATGCCGTGCGCGAGCAGGGCGCACTGGGCGCCGGCAGCCTGAATACCCGCGAGGAGCGTGCCGGTCCCTGGTGGGACTGGAGCGACGAGAAGCATGCGCTGGAGTGGCTGTTCGCCGCTGGCGAGGTGACGGTGGCCGGACGTCGCGGCTTCGAACGGCTCTACGACCTGCCCGAGCGGGTCCTGCCGTCCGCCGTCCTCGATCAGCCCGACCTTGAGGAAGCCGAGGCACAGCGCCGGCTGCTGCTGCATTCGGCGCAGGCGCTGGGCGTCGCCACCGAGAAGGACCTGCGGGACTACTTCCGCCTGGAGCCGGCCGACAGCAAGGCACGCCTGGCCGAGCTGGTGGAAGGGGGCGATCTGCTGCCGGTGCGGGTACAGGGCTGGCAGGCGCCGGGTTACTGCCTGGCCGATGCGGTCATTCCGCGCAAGGTGCGCGCCAGTGCCTTGCTCTCGCCCTTCGATTCGCTGGTGTGGGAGCGCGCGCGGACCGAGCGCCTGTTCGATTTCCGTTATCGCCTGGAGATCTACACGCCGCAGCACAAGCGCGTCTACGGCTACTACGTGCTGCCGTTCCTGTTCGACGAGCAGCTGGTGGCGCGGGTCGACCTGCGATCCGATCGCGTGGCGGGAAGGCTGGTGGTGCACGCCGTCCACGAGGAGGCGAAGGGGCCGAGAGAGGAGGGCTGGATCGCGCTGGCGCAGCAGCTTGGCGAAATGGCGAATTGGCTGGGGCTGGAGCGCGTGGAGGTGAATTGCCGGCGGCCGCCGGGCGTGCGCCTGCAGACGCTGCTGGCGGCGGCCTGAAAGGGGGGCGAGCCTCGCAAGGAGGCCCGTCGGGTAAGTCACGGGTGTTGGCGATGCCTCGGCATCAGCGCCGCACCTGCTTCAGGGTTTCCGCAATCAGGAAGGCCAGCTCCAGGGACTGGTCGGCATTCAGGCGCGGGTCGCAATGGGTGTGGTAGCGATCGCTCAGCCCGGCCTCGGTGATCGGGCGGGCACCGCCGATGCACTCGGTGACGTTCTGCCCGGTCATCTCGATGTGGATGCCGCCGGCATAGCTGCCCTCGGCCTGGTGCACCTCGAAGAACTGCCGCACCTCGGTGAGCACGCGTGCGAAGTCGCGGGTCTTGTAGCCGCTGGAGGCCTTGATGGTGTTGCCGTGCATGGGGTCGGAACTCCACAGCACCTGCTTGCCTTCGCGCTGTACGGTCTGGATCAGGCGCGGCAGGCCATCGCCGACCTTGTCGGCGCCCATGCGCACGATGAGGTTGAGACGGCCGGGGTCGTTGTCCGGGTTGAGGATATCGATCAGGCGAATCAGCTCCTCGCTGTCCATGCTCGGGCCGACCTTCACGCCGATGGGGTTGCCCACGCCGCGCAGCATTTCCACATGGGCGCCGTCGAGCTGGCGGGTACGGTCGCCGATCCACAGCATGTGCGCCGAGCAGTCGTACCAGTCGCCGGTCAGGCTGTCGCGGCGGATGAAGGCTTCCTCGTAGTTCAGCAGCAGCGCTTCATGGGCGGTGAAGAAGCTGGTTTCGCGCAGTTGCGGCGCGGTGTCCAGGCCACAGGCGCGCATGAAGGCGAGGGTTTCGTCGATGCGGTCGGCCAACTGCTGGTAGCGCTCGGACAGCGCCGAGTTGGCGATGAAGTCCAGGTTCCACTGGTGCACCTGGTGCAGGTCGGCGAAGCCGCCGCCGGCGAAGGCGCGCAGCAGGTTCAGCGAGGCGGTGGACTGGTGGTAGGCCTGCAGCAGGCGCTCCGGGTCCGGCACGCGGCTCTTCTCGTCGAAGCCGATGCCGTTGACGATGTCGCCGCGATAGGCGGGGAGGGTCACGCCATTGATGGTTTCCTCGCCGGAGGAGCGCGGCTTGGCGAACTGCCCGGCCATGCGCCCGACCTTCACCACCGGGCAGCCGGCGGCGAAGGTCATCACCACGGCCATCTGCAGCAGCACCTTGAAGGTGTCGCGGATCTTCGCCGCGGAGAACTCGGCGAAGCTCTCGGCGCAGTCGCCGCCCTGCAGCAGGAAGGCGCGTCCGGCGGTGACTTCGGCGAACTGCCGGCGCAGCTCGCGGGCTTCACCGGCGAACACCAGCGGCGGGAAGCCGGCCAGGGTGCGTTCGACGTCGCCCAGGTGCGCGGCGTCGGGATAGGCGGGTTGTTGCTGGATCGGCTTGCTTCTCCAGCTCTCGGGACTCCAGGGCAGGCTCATCGGTGGCTCGTTCGCGGCTATGGGCGGTGAAGGCTCATGGTATCAGCTCGCCCCGCGCGCGGCGCGTTCCTGGTGCGCCCTCAGTGCGCGGGCAGCGGTTGCAGCGGCCCGGTATGCGGCAGGTCGCGGCGCAGCTCGGCGATATGTTCGCGCACGCTGCGGCGATAGCTGTCCTTGTCCACGTAGTGGGCCATGCGTTCCAGCGGCAGGTACTGGTAGCCGCCGTCGATGCGCTGCCCGGCGAGCATCCGTTTCAGGTGGCGGAAGCGCTCGGCGGCCGGGTTGCCGGCCGCCAGTTGGCGGATGTACAGGGCGACCAGCTCGGCCTGTTCGGCGCGCCCCTGCCAGCCGAGGCCGGAGGCTTCGAGCATGCCGAGCATGAACAGGTCGTCGTACTGCGGGTGGAAGGCATTGAGGTACAGCTGCGGCGCAGCGCAGTCCCGGGGCCAGTTGAGCAGCGCGCGGTCGATGAAGGGGTAGTCCAGGTGATAGCCGGTGGCGAACAGGATCAGGTCGTACTCCTGACGCTCGCCATCGCTGAACACCACGCGTCGCCCGTCCAGGCTGCGCACGTCGCGGCGGGCGCGGATGTCGCCGTGGGCGAGGTGGTGCAGCACCAGCGAATTCACCACCGGGTGCGATTCGTACAGGCGGTGGTCGGGATCGGGCAGGCCGTAGTCCGACGGGCGACCGATCAGCAGGCGCAGCAGCGCCGCATCCAGCCGTTGCTTGAGTGGGCGCGGCAGGCGAACCCGGTTGCCGAAGGTGTCGATCGGCCGGCCCAGGCAGAACTTGGGCAGGAAGTAATAACCGCGGCGCACCGAGAGGTCCACGGAGCGCGCGCGGTGCACGGCATCCACCGCGATGTCGCAGGCGGAGTTGCCGCAGCCGACGATCAGCACGCGTTTGCCTTCGAAGCAGTCGGCGCTGCGGTACTGGCTGGCGTGGAGGATTTCGCCGGTGAATTCGCCGGGCAGTTCCGGCTGGTTGGGCGTGTGCAGGGTGCCATTGGCAATCAGCACGCCATCGAACAGTCCTTCGTGTACTTCGCCGTTGCGTTCGCAGCGCAGCCGCCAGCCGCGTTCCTGGCGGAGCAGGGCGGTGACCCGGGTGTTGAAACGGTAGTGGGCGTGCAGGCCATGGTGCCGTGCGTAGGCGCGGAAATAGCGCAGCACCTGGGTGTGGTGCGGATAAGGGGGGGCGTCCATGTCCATGGGGAAGTCGTCGAACTGGGTCGTGTCCCTGGAAGAGATCAGGTGTGCGGAGTGGTAGAGGGTGCTGTGGGGATTGTCGATGTCCCACAGGCCGCCGACGTCGCCGTGCTGTTCGAAACCGGTGAAGGGGATGCCGTACTTCTGCAACTGGCGGGCGGCGGCGAGGCCGGCCGGACCCGCACCGATAATGGCATACATGCTCGGTTGTGCCTCTTGGGCTGTTATTCTTGCGGCTTTCGGGCCTGGCAGCCGGTTCCTGGCTGCTCAGGCGACCCACGCCTGCTTTTGAAGGATTATCACGTGCTTCAGCCCTCGCAGTTCAATGGCAATCCGCGCCGTCTGTGCATCCTGGCGGATCGCAATGTCACAGTTGCCTTCCGGGGGGCGTGGGCATGAGCGAGGAGCATCGGGTCGAAGAGCGCCTGATCGTCGAGGAGCGCGATGCGTTCGGCGTGATCCGGGTGGTGGAGAATGGTGACTTCCGTTACCTGGAATTCGGCGACGAGGTCGAGCAGAGCTGCGTGCTGATGCAGGACCCCAGCTGGCTGGAGTACGACTACTCGCGGGCCATGCTGCTCGGCGCGCTGTGCCACGCGCGTCCGCGCCGCGCGCTGTTCCTGGGCTTCGGCGCCGGCAGCCTGACCCAGGCCTGCCTGAAGTACCTGCCGCTGGAGGAGGTGGAGGCCATCGAGCTGCGCCCGTCGATTCCCCGGCTGGCTCGCGAGCACCTGGGGCTGGGCGATGATCCGCGCCTGAACCTGCGTATCGGCGATGCGGTCGAGGAACTGCAGCGCTGCGAGCCGGCGGACCTGATCTTCCTGGATCTCTACACCGACACGGGCCCCGCGCCTGCGCATATCGCCTGGGATTTCCTCGGCGCCTGCCGCGAGCGACTGCGTCCCGGCGGCTGGCTGGTGATCAATCAGTGGAGCACCGATGATGGCCGCCCGCTGGGGGCCGCGCTGTTGCGTGGGCGTTTCCATCGCCACTACTGGGAGTGTTCGGTACCGGAGGGCAATGTGATCGTCTTCGTGCCCGCCGAGCTGGACCAGGAGCTCAACCTGCGGGCCTTGAAGAAGCGCGTGGCGAGCCTTGAACCGAAGCTGGGCTACCCGCTGCGCGGCTACATCGACTCGCTGTGCCCGGCGCAGTGAGCCGGGCAAGCGTCCTCAGGGGATCTGGTAGCTGAACGCGAAGTTCAGGCGCGGGCTGCGCTCATTGTTGTCCAGCGCGCGGTCACCAAAGGGCTTGGCCACTTCCAGCGATACCAGGTAGTGCTTGCGGTTGGTCAGGCGTACGCCGACGGCTGCCGAACCGAGCTTGGCGTCGGGCAGGCCGTCCTGGGTGTAGTGGGTGCGGGCGGTGTCCACCACCGCGTAGGGCTGGATCTGGTTGAGCACCACGCTCTGGCGCAGGAAGGAGTAGTTCACCTCGTAGGCCGCGCCCCAGCCCTTGTCGCCTGTGGCCTGGTCGTCTGGATAGCCGCGGCCGAAGTTCGCACCGCCGTAGGTGACCTGCTCCGAGTCGGGCAGCACGTCATCGGTCCACTGGAAGCCGGCCGTGACCACGCCTTGCCAGCGGTCGGTGAACTGATCCTGCTGGGCGCCGTAGCCCAGCACGCGGGTGAAGTCCTTGCGGATCGGTTTCTCGGCCTCCGCACCCATGCCGTTCAGGCCCTGGTAGACCGCCAGACTGCCGGCGCGCACGCGCTTGCTGGCGAACTGCTGGACCACGGTGTCCACGCCAACGACGCGCAGCTTGCTCTTCTGCTCGACGCGGTAGGGGATGTTCGGCACCACCAGGTCGTAACGGCTGGTGTCGTTCACCGTGTAGCCGCGCAGGTTCACGTCCCAGGTCAGGTCGCGGCGCAGCACCAGTGGAATGCCGAGGCCCGCGTTGACCCGTTCGTTCTCCCGCTTGCGGGCGAACACCAGGCCGTTGGCCAGGCGCAGCTGGTCGTCCGGCGTGGAGTTGTAGTGGCTGTAGCCGGCCGTCAGTTGCAGGCCGTTGTCGCCCAGCAACTGGCTGTAGTTCCAGGCGCGGTAATACTCGTGATCCTCGCCGGGCGGGTAGAGGTAGCTGAACTGCAGTTGTTCGCCCCAGCCGAGCAGCGACTTCACCTCGGCGGAGAGCAGGCCGCGCTGTTCGCCGTGGCGTGAGTCCAGGTTGGCGCCGGTGTTGAAGCGCTTGCTCTGGCCGGCCAGCTCCAGCACCGCGCCGCCGTCGTTGGTGGTGGGTGGCTTGAGCGCCATCGCCAACTGCAGGCCAGGTACGCGGTTCATCAGCACGCTGAAGCGTTCGAAACTTTCGCGGGTCAGCGGCCGTTCGGCCTTCAGGCGGGCGATCCAGCGGTCCACCCGAGCCTGGTGGGCGCCCAGGTCGCCGCTGCTGCGGACCTCCTTGATATGGCCTTCGACCAGCACGATGCGCGCGACCCCACCACGAAAGTCCTGGTTTGGCACATAGGCGAAGGAGATGAAAAAGCCGTCGTTCTGGTAACGCTGGGTGATGGCCTTGGCCGCCGCCACCAGTTCGCTGACCTGGATCGGTCTCCGGGTCAGCGGTTCCAGCAACGGACGCCAGGTGTCCAGCGGGTAGTGGCCGCCGCCGGCGATCTCGATGCGCTTGAGCTGGATGCGTTTCTGCAGGATCTGGCCGGGTTGTTCGGCCTCGGGCGCGGGAGCGGTGACCTTGGGCGCCGTCGGGCGCAGTTCGCCGCCGGGCAGGTTGGGTCGGGGCAGGGTCTGTTCGATATCGGAGCCGGGGAGTTGGATCGGGCGCTCGGCCCAGGCGAGGGGTGTTGCCAACAGCAGGGTCAAGGTGGCGAGTTTGCGCATCTGGCTCCTCCATGAGTCCGACTTCAGCGAAAGGCCAGGAGCCGTTAATGGCTCCTGGCTACCACAGTATGGGCGAGAACTGATTTATTGCTGGGGAGTCGTGACGCCAACCCCCAATCCTGCGCCCAGGCCGCCGAGGGTGCTGCCGACCGTATTCAGAAGGCCGCCCTGAGTCGTGCTGCCGCTGGTGGTGCCGACACCTGCACCCACAGCGACCCCAGTGCCATCGGTGGTGCTGCCCGAGACGACCCCGGCGCCCGCTACCAGTCCGCCGGTTCCCGTCACGCCGCTGATGGTGTTGGTGACGCCGCTGAGCAGGCCGCCGGTGGCGGTCGTGCCGCCCAGGGAGCCGGTGACAGTGCCCACGGTGTTGGTGACGCCGGAGACCACTCCGTCAACGGGGCTGGTGCTGCCAGTCGTGCCGCCCAATGAACCGCTGACAGTGCCCACGGTACTGGTGACGCCACCGATAAGCCCACCGACCGGGTTGCTGCCCGTCGTGCTGCCGCTGACCAGTCCGCCTGCGTCGGTGACTACCTGCCCCGTATTGCTGACGACTCCTCCTACCGGGGCCAGTGTCGGGCTCTGGGTGCTGAGCTGATCGCCGGTCTGGGTCACGGCCGTGCCGACGGTGGTCAGCAGATTGTTCACAGGTGCCGCCAGGCCGGTGGTTGTTCCGATGGTCCTGGTGGTGTTCTCCACCGTGCCCACCACGTTTGCGGTGGTGCCGCTGAGCTGGGTGGTCAACTGGCTCAACGGGCCGGTGGTGACCGCTCCGGTGAGGGAGTCGCCGAGCATGGTGATCTGGCCGCCAACGCCGTCCACCACGCCACCGAGTTGGCCGGTGACGCCGTTGAGCGGGGTGCTGGCCAGCAGCGGGCCGTCGCCGACGGCGGCCACGGTGCCGCCGAGGCTGCTGACTGCCTCGCCGGTGTGGCTGACCAGGTTGGTTGGACCGGCCAGGGTGGTGCCGATGGCGTTGGGATTGTTGGCCAGGTTGCCCAGGCCGTCGGTGATACCGTCGCCGACGTGATCCACGCCTGCGGCAACCTGCTGGATGACGCCGCCGGTACCGTCGGTTACGCCGCTGCCGAGCAAAGGAACGTCGACGTTCTGGACCACGCCGCCCACGGTGCCGAGGGTGCCGCCAACGCTGGATACGACCTGGCCGGTCTCGCTCAGGATATTGCTGGTGGCGGGGTTGGGAGCGGTGGTGCCGCCACCGGTGCCGCCGTCTCCGCCACCGGTGCCTCCAGTGCCACCGCCGGTGCCGCCCGTGCCGCCGCCAGTTCCACCGGTGCCTCCAGTGCCACCGCCGGTGCCGCCCGTGCCGCCGCCAGTTCCACCGGTGCCGCCGGTACCACCGCCCGTGCCACCTGTACCGCCGTCAGTGCCACCGGTACCGCCCGTACCTCCCGTGCCGCCGCCGGTACCACCGTCAGTACCACCAGTACCGCCGTCGCCGCTGCCTCCCGAGCCGCCGTCGCCAGTGCCTGCTCCGCCGTCGCTGCTGCTGCCGGAACTATGATGACCGCCGCCGCCGTGACTGCTGCATCCCTGCAGCGACAGAGCTACGACCAGAAGAGAAAGTGCGAAGACGCGAATCGGGCCTGACATGCGAGTTCCTCCTTGACGGACTAAATCCAGCGCGGCTCGGGCGGTACTTCCGGCGAGTCACTGCGCTGCGCTCGATGTCAGTTGTAGAGATTTGTTTTTGAACGCGTAATTGGAACTTGTATATAGTCGTTTTGTTGGTTGTAAGATTATGATTTTAAAGGGAAAATTTATTGTTATAGCCGCATTTTGAGCGTTCTTAATACCTTGGATATAGCGCTTTTTATGCGAGGCCAAGAGTGAATCGGCGCTCGTTCATTTTCCGCGGAAGCGTCCTTCGCGTTTTTCCTGCATGGCCCTGAAGCCTTCCTGGGCGTCCTCGCTGGACAACAGGCGGCTGGCCAGAGCCGGCAGTTCGCGGGCGGCGGCCAACTCGCCCTCATCCAGGCACTGGCGGGCTGACGCCAGGGTGGCGCGAATACCCAGCGGGGCTTGGGCTGCGACCCGCTGGGCCATCCACAGCGCGCGAGGCATCAGTTCCTCGGGCGCGGTGACTTCCTGCACCAGCCCCAGGCGGCAGGCCTCGTGGGCGTCGAACTGGTCGCCGGTGAGCAGCCAGCGCATGGCATTGCCCCAGCCGGCCACCTGGTGCAGGCGTAGCGTTGCGCCGCCGAAGGGGAAGATGCCGCGCTGCACTTCCAACTGGGCGAAGCGCGCGTTGCTGGCGCAGAGGTTGATGTCTGCCGCCAGCATCAACTCGATGCCGAGGGTGAAGCAGTAGCCCTGGGCCGCGACCATCAGCGGCTTGGTCAGGCGTGGTCCGCCGAAAGTGCCCCAGGGGTCTACCGCGCCGTTGGGCAACTGCCAGCCCGTGCGGAAGGTTTCGCTGACATCGCCAAGGTCGAGTCCGGCGGTGAAGTGATCGCCGTGGGCGAATACCAGGGCACAGCGCAACTGATCGTCACGTTCGTATTCGCCCAGAGCAAGCACCAGCTGGTTGAGCATTTCCATGTCGAATGCATTGCGCTTTTCGACCCGGTTCAGGCCAAGCAGCAGGATATGATCACGGCGTTCACGAGTGATGCGGGGCGCGCTGCTGGGCTTCATCGATGGCATCCGGCGGGGGAGGGCCTGCTCGGTATAGCCGGCCTTGCCGGGCTCGTCCAGGCGCGACCGTTCGCCGGTCCTTGTCCGAAAAGACGCACATGACGGAGGATTTTCCGGTATGATGCGCGCCGGCCAAGCTAAGGCCCCGTTTTGGATCTCGCATTTTTCGGTGCTTTCACGCTCTGTCGTGCGTCCGCTGTGCGGACTTCCTTGACGTATTCTTCCAATCTTCATTTCGCAAATCCCCGCTTCCAGCTGCCTGGGTGACTTCATTGTCGTACAGGGCATGCGCAGCTCGGCTATTGGGTCTTTGCGGATGTACTTAGAGGCAAAACCCATGACCCAGGAAACCGCCGGCTTCGCCGCGCTCGGTATTCACCCCAGTATTCTCGCTGCCATCGCCGCTGTCGGTTATGAAGAGCCGTCGCCGATCCAGGCCCAGTCGATCCCGGTGATCCTCGAAGGCCACGACATGATCGGCCAGGCCCAGACCGGCACCGGCAAGACCGCGGCCTTCGCGCTGCCGCTGCTGTCGAAGATCGACCCGGCGCGCCGCGTTCCGCAGGTACTGGTACTGGTTCCGACCCGCGAGCTGGCCCTGCAGGTCGCTACCGCGTGCGAAACCTACTCCAAGCAGATGCCGGGCGTCGGCGTCGTTGCCGTGTACGGCGGCGCGCCCATGGGCCCGCAGCTGAAAGCTCTGCGCCAGGGCGCCCAGGTCCTGGTGGCCACTCCGGGCCGCCTGTGCGACCACCTGCGCCGCGACGAGAACCTGCTCTCCACCGTCGAGCGCCTGGTCCTCGACGAAGCGGACGAAATGCTCAAGCTCGGCTTCATGGACGACCTCGAAGTGATCTTCGAAGCCATGCCGGCCAGCCGCCAGACCGTGCTGTTCTCCGCGACCCTGCCGGCCTCGATCCGCAGCATCGCCGAACGCCACCTGAAAGAGCCCAAGCACGTCCGTATCGCCGCCAAGACTCAGACCGTCGCCCGCATCGAGCAGGTGCACCTGATGGTCCACGCCGACCAGAAGCCGGCTTCGATCCTGCGTCTGCTGGAAGTCGAGCAGTTCGACGCGCTGATCGGCTTCGTCCGCACCAAGCAGGCCACCCTGGACATCGCCGAGCTGCTCGAGCGCCAGGGCTACCGCGCCGCCGCGCTGAACGGCGACATGCCGCAGGCCCAGCGTGAGCGCGTGATCGAGTCTCTGAAGGACGGCTCGCTGGACATCGTCATCGCCACCGACGTCGCCGCCCGCGGCCTCGACGTGGCGCGCATCACCCACGTACTGAACGTGGACATGCCCTACGATCCGGAATCCTACGTGCACCGCATCGGCCGTACCGGCCGTGCCGGCCGTGAAGGTCGCGCCCTGCTGCTGGTGACTCCGCGCGAGCGCCGCATGTTGCAGGTGATCGAGCGTGTGACCGGGCAGAAGGTCGGCGAAGTTCGTCTGCCGGACGCCGACACCGTCCTCGAAGCGCGCCTGAACCGCCTGGCCACCGGCCTGCAACCGCTGCTGGCCAACGCCGTTGCCAGCCGTGGTGCGGTGCGTGACGAGCTGTGCCGTCGCCTGGGTACCGACATGGACACCCTGGCAGCCGTGCTGCTCGCCAAACTGACCGAAGGCAAGGCGCTGGACCTGGAATCGGTCCGCCGCGAACAGCCGCTGACCCCGGCCGCCCCGCGCGAGCGCAGCGATCGTTACGAGCGCGGTGAGCGTGGCGATCGCCCCGAGCGCGGCGACCGTCCGGAGCGCAGCGGCGAGCGTCGCCCGATGGCTCCGCCGTCGGAAGGCAAGTCCCGCTGCCGTACCGCCCTGGGTGCCCGCGACGGCGTGCAGGCGAAGAACCTGCTGGGTGCCATCCTCAACGAGGGCGGCCTGTCCCGCGAGGCCATCGGCCGCATCCAGATCCGCGAGACCTTCAGCCTGATCGAGCTGCCGGAAGAGAACCTCGACCGTCTGCTGACCAAGCTCAAGGACACCCGCGTCGCCGGCAAGGCCCTGCGCCTGCGCCGTTACCGCGAAGACTGATTCTTCGGTCATTCGCGCATGAAAAAGCCCCGCCTTGGCGGGGCTTTTTCGTTTCCGGCATCACGACCAAAATTGCCGAAGGGAGGCGTTGCAGGTTTGCCCTTGTAGGAGCGAGCTTGCTCGCGAACCGCACAACACAAGTGTTGCCGGGAGAGCGTTCGCGAGCAAGCTCGCTCCTACGAAAAGCGGTCCCTTAGCCGAAGCGGTAGATATCCATCCCCAGCGCGCCAAGGGTGAAGCCGGCGTGCTCCACCGTCATCGGCGTGCCACCGGCGGCGCGGGCGAAGTACAACGGCAGCAGGTGTTCGTCACTGGGATGATTGCGCACGGCCCAGGGCGCCTGTCGACGGTAGTCGAACAGTGCGGCATCGTCGTTGGCGGCCAGGCGTTCGGCCATCCAGTCGCGGAAGGCCTTGGCCCAGGGCTCGATGACGTCCGGTCCGGCGCGCCAGTCCAGTTCGCCCAGGTTGTGGGTGATGCTGCCCGAACCGATCAGCAGGATGCCTTCCTCGCGCAGGGCTTGCAGTGCCTTGCCGACGCGGTCCTGCATCTGCGGGCCGAGGCGGCTGGGAAGCGACAGCTGCACCACCGGAATGTCCGCCTTCGGGTACATCAGGCTCAATGGCACCCAGGTGCCGTGGTCCAGCGGGCGTTCGGCGTCGAGGATGGCGGGCAGGCCGTCCTTCGCCAGCAGCTCGACGACGCGTGCGGCCAGCTCCGGCGAGCCGGGCGCAGGGTATTGCACGGCGTAGAGTTCCGCCGGGAAACCGTAGAAGTCGTGCCAAGTCGCCGGCTGAGTGGCGGCGGTGACGCGCAGGTCCGGGGTTTCCCAGTGGGCGGAAACCACCAGGATCGCCTTTGGCCTGGACAGTTCGTGGGCCAGGCGCTTGAGCGGTGCGTCGCTGGCGCCGGGGTCCAGGGCCAGCATGGGGGAACCGTGGGAGATGAACAGGGTAGGGAGCATGGTGAACCTCGCTACATGAATAGCCCTATGTTCACGCGGGTACAGATCGAAAACCAGTATGGGTTTTCGACCGGAATGATCGACTGCGAAGATGCGTTGAGGCTGGGCTTCCAGTGGAATGGAGAAATGCCAACTGAGTTACAGATCTGTTGGAAGGCCTGGTGCTGCGCGTTTTAAAGGGATGTCTGTCAGCCAATGCGATAGAGTTTGTGGAAATTTCCGAATCAGATGTCGTGTTCAGTCGCATAACGGCCCGAACCGGTACGAATGAAGGGCATCGTTTCGGAGGGAGAGAGTGCGATAAGCGCAGTGCCGAGCGGTGCTGGTGGCTTTCTCGCAGCGTGCAGTGTTTGAACGGGTGCTTCATGCGACATGAATTCTGGCAGGCGCGCTGGGCGCGCAATGAGATCGGCTTCCACCAGCAGAAGGTGAATCCTGGCCTGGACCGCCAATGGGCGACTCTGGGCGTTCCCGTGGACTCGCAGGTGCTGGTGCCGATGTGCGGCAAGAGCCTGGACATGCTCTGGCTGGCGCAATGGGGCTACCGCGTGCTGGGCGTCGAGCTGGCCGAGCGCGCGGTTGTCGACTTCTTCGCCGAACTGGGCGTGGAGCCCGAGATCACCGAGGAGGGACCACTGCGCCGTTACCGTTTCGAGCGGCTGGAGATCCTTCAGGGCGACATCTTCGCCGTGACCGCTGGGCAGGTGGCCGGCTGCTGTGCCCTGTATGACCGCGCGGCGCTGATCGCGCTGCCGGAGGACATGCGCGTCGACTATGTGGCTCATCTGCAACGCATCCTGCCGCACCAGGTGCGCGGCCTGCTGATCACTCTGGAGTACCCGCAGGCGGAGATGGACGGGCCGCCGTTCGCAGTGCTGGGCGATGAGGTGCGTCGACATTTCGCCGGGGCCTGGCAGGTCGAGGAGCTGGAGCGCGTCGACGTGCTGGCCGAGAGTCCCAAGTTCCTCAAGAGCGGCGTCAGCCAACTGGATGAGGTGGTGTTCGCGCTGCGCCGTGGCTGATGGTCGGGCATGAAAAAGGGCGACCCGAGGGTCGCCCTTTTTTCGTTTCGTATCGAGCCTCAGCGGGCCGCGGCGCGCAGGGCTTCGATGCGGTCTTCCAGCGGCGGGTGGCTCATGAACAGGCCGGCGAGGCCGTGCTTGAGGTTGCCGTTGATGCCGAAGGCCTGCAGCGAGTCGGGCATCTGCACCGGCACGCCCTGTTCGGCGCGCAGGCGCTGTAGGGCAGCGATCATCGCACCACTGCTGGCCAGGCGGGCGCCGGCTTCGTCGGCGCGGTATTCGCGTTTGCGCGAGAACCACATGACGATGATGCTGGCGAGGATGCCCAGGACCAGTTCGGCGAAGATGGTCGCGACGAAGTAGCCGATGCCCGGGCCGTCTTCGTTCTTCAGGATGGCCTTGTCGACGAAGTTGCCGAAGATGCGCGCGAAGAACATCACGAAGGTGTTCACCACGCCCTGGATCAGCGCCAGGGTGACCATGTCGCCATTGGCCACGTGGCCGATCTCGTGGGCCAGCACGGCTTTGACTTCTTCAGGCGAGAAGCGCTCCAGCAGCCCCTGGCTGACCGCGACCAGCGCGTCGTTGCGGTTCCAGCCGGTGGCGAAGGCGTTGGCTTCGTAGGCGGGGAAGATGCCCACTTCCGGCATCTTGATACCGGCTTCGCGGGACAGTTCTTCCACGGTCTGCAGCAGCCACTGCTCGTGACGGGTGCGCGGCTGGCTGATGATCTCGGTGCCGGTGCTCATCTTCGCCATCCACTTGGAGATGAACAGCGAAACCAGGGAGCCGGCGAAGCCGAAGACGGCACAGAAAATCAGAAGGCTACCGTAATTCTGGCCGGTGAATCGGTCCACGCCGAGCAGTTTCAGGGTGATGCTGGCGATCACCAGAACTGCCAGGTTGGTGGCCAGGAACAACAGGATGCGCATCATGGCGTAAAGCTTCTCCTCACGGCTGGATTAGGGGAAAACCGCTTGGGAGCGCGGCTTTCCGGATCGCCGGGCACAGCAGGGCCCGGGATCGCTGAATAGTATGCGGGGTATATACGGTTGCCCCCGAGGTGATTCAACTCGGGGACTATTTCAAACTGTGTCGCCTGGGCGACCGAGATCACTCTCGAAGAGTAGACGGGTCAAGCGTGCGATGCGGTCACTGTGACGGCTGGCGAGGGCCTCGCGCAGCTGGTTGGCCAGCGAGGCCTGGTCGCGGCGCACGCTGGGCGGCAGGTTCTCGTCGCTGCGCACCGCGTGGGGGACGATGCGGGTCAGGCGCAGGAAGGCCTTTTCGCTGAGCACGGCCTGGTCCAGCGCTTCGTAACGAATGGTTGCGTCGAAGCGCAGGTAACCTTCCTCGGCCAGCCACAGCAGCGCGCCTAGGCAACTCTGGTGGCGAGTGCTGGGCAGGCCGAACTCGTCAGGCTCTTCCCGGCCGATCAGGTCCTCGACGTAGAGGGCGATCTTGCGCGGGAAGGCCTGGTAGAGCATCAGCAGGCCGGCTGCGGTGTCCTTGTAGAAGTCGTCGATCTGCAGGTCCATTTATGCGCTGGGATTCACTGGCGATGATTTATTGGCGATAGCTTTTCAGGAAGTTGCCGATGCGGCCGATGGCCTGTTCCAGGTCGTCGACACGAGGCAGGGTAACCACCCGGAAGTGATCCGGCCAGGGCCAGTTGAAGGCGGTGCCCTGAACGATGAGCAGCTTCTCGGAAAGCAGCAGGTCGAGGACGAATTTCTCGTCGTTGTGGATCGGGCAGACCTTCGGGTCGATGCGCGGGAAGGCGTAGAGCGCGCCCATGGGCTTCACGCAGCTGACGCCGGGGATGTCGTTGAGCAGTTCCCAGGCCCGGTTGCGCTGCTCCAGCAGACGCCCGCCGGGTAGCACCAGGTCGTTGATGCTCTGGTAGCCGCCCAGCGCGGTCTGGATCGCGTGCTGGCTCGGCACGTTGGCGCACAGGCGCATGTTGGCCAGGATATCCAGGCCTTCGATGTAGCTCTGCGCCTTGTGCTTGGGACCGGAAATGGCGATCCAGCCGGAGCGGAAGCCGGCCACGCGGTAGGACTTGGACAGGCCGTTGAAGGTCAGGCAGAGCACGTCCGGCGCCAGCGAGGCGGTGGAAATGTGCTGGGCCTCGTCGTAGAGGATCTTGTCGTAGATCTCGTCGGAGAAGATCACCAGGTTGTGCTGGCGCGCCAGTTCGACGATATCCAGCAGCACCTCGCGGGAATACACCGCGCCGGTGGGATTGTTCGGGTTGATCAGCACCAGGGCCTTGGTGTTGCTGGTGATCTTGGCCTTCATGTCGGCGATGTCGGGGAACCAGCCGGCCTGCTCGTCGCACAGGTAGTGCACCGGCTTGCCGCCGGCCAGGGCGACCGAGGCGGTCCACAGCGGGTAGTCGGGCGCGGGGATCAGCACCTCGTCACCGTTGTTGAGCAGCGCCTGCAGGGCCATCACGATGAGCTCGGAGACGCCATTGCCCAGGTAGATGTCCTCGATGCCGACGCCTTCCACCTGCTTCTGCTGGTAGTACTGCATCACCGCCTTGCGCGCGCTGAACAGGCCCTTGGAGTCGCTGTAGCCCTGGGCGGTGGGCAGGTTGCGGATCACGTCCTGGAGGATTTCGTCCGGTGCCTCGAAACCGAACGGCGCCGGGTTGCCGATGTTCAGCTTGAGGATGCGGTGGCCTTCCTCTTCCAGGCGTTTGGCGTGCTTGAGCACGGGCCCGCGAATGTCGTAGCAGACGTTGGCGAGCTTGTTCGATTTGGTGACCTGCATGATCTGGGATTCCGAAATAGTCCGCGGCCAGCAACTTGGCAGGCTGTAACGCGGGTGACAGACTGGCGTCAAATGAGCGGTTCGGAAGTGCTTTTCCCTGGTGTCGACCCTGAAAATCGACAGGAAAACAGTGAATTTCTCGAAAAAGTAGAGTTTTTAAGGCTTTTCTATCGCGAGAATGTCTCTGTGCGGCAGATTCTGAACCTGACGTTAACCACGCGCATCATACGTGCGGCCCGATTCCCGGAAAAGGAGGCATCGGGCATTTTTTCCATTAATGGAGGCAGATCGATGGAAAAGCTGGAAAAGCCCCTGGATTCCTGGCGCGAAGAACTCACCGACGAGCAGTTCCACATCTGCCGGCTGGGCGGCACCGAGCGCGCCTTCACCGGCGAATACCACGACACCAAGACGCCCGGCATCTACCACTGCGTGTGCTGCGGCACCGCCCTGTTCGACTCCGACGCCAAGTACGATTCGGGCAGTGGCTGGCCGAGCTACTTCCAGCCGGTGAACGGCGAGGTGGTGAAGGAGCTGGAAGACTTCAGCCATGGCATGCACCGCATCGAAGTGCGCTGCGGCAAGTGCGACGCGCACCTGGGCCATGTCTTCCCCGACGGCCCGCGGCCGACCGGGCTGCGCTACTGCATCAATTCGGCGTCGTTGAAGCTGGTGCCGAAAGAATGACCCAAGGCCCGCCATCCGGCGGGCCTTTTCTTTTTTGGGCTCTTCGTAGGAGCGAGCTTGCTCGCGAACCTGCCCAGCACCATTGCCGCCAGAAAGGCCGTTCGCGAGCAAGCTCGCTCCTACAAGTGGCACCGGTGCGGATCTGATAGCAGGGCATTCACTGGATGATTCGTGATCAATTGAATTGCATACAATTCAATTGATCACTACTCTTCGATTTCCCACTTCCCGCCGGAGCCACAGTCGATGAGCGACACACTGCTGAACATTCCCGTGACCACCATCAAGGGCGAACAGAAGACCCTCGCCGATTTCGGCGGCAAGGCGCTGCTGGTGGTGAACACCGCCAGCCAGTGTGGCTTCACCCCGCAGTACAAGGGCCTGGAGACCCTGTGGCGGCAGTACAAGGACAAGGGCCTGGTGGTGCTCGGCTTCCCCTGCAACCAGTTCGGCAAGCAGGAGCCGGGCAACGAAGGGGAGATCACCCAGTTCTGCGAGCTGAACTTCGGCGTCAGCTTCCCACTGTTCAAGAAGATCGACGTCAACGGCGCCGACGCCCACCCGCTCTACGTGCAACTGAAGAAGCGCGCGCCGGGGCTGCTGGGCAGCCAGGGCATCAAGTGGAACTTCACCAAGTTCCTGATCGGCAAGGACGGCAAGGTGGTGAAGCGCTTCGCCCCGACCACCAAGCCCGAGCAATTGTCCGCCGAGATCGAAGCGCTGCTGTGATGAAAGACGCTGTATCCCTGCCGGCGGAGCTGCAGCTGGACAACCAGTTGTGTTTCCGCCTGTACGCGGTGTCCCGCGCGGTGATCCGCGGCTACCGGCCGATGCTCGACGCCCTCGGCCTGACCTACCCGCAGTACCTGGCCATGCTGGTGCTCTGGGAATGGCAGGCCGAGCCGCCGGAGCAGCCGTCGGTGAAGGCGCTGGGCGAGCGGCTGATGCTCGACTCCGGCACCCTGACGCCGTTGCTCAAGCGCCTGGAGCAACTGGGCCTGGTCGAGCGACGCCGGGCCCGGCATGACGAACGGGAAGTGCATCTCGGGCTGACCCCGTCGGGCACCGCGCTGCGCGACAAGGTGCTGCCGCTGCGCGAGGACCTGCTGTGCCGCAGCGGCCTGGACCTGAGCGTCACCGACGGCCTGCGCGGGCAACTGGATTCGCTGCTGGCGCAGCTGATGAGGCTGGAAGGCTGAACTCAGCCGCGCGGGCGGTGATTCACCCAGCGCTCCAGGATCGCCGCCAGTTCGTCGCGGTGGAAGGGCTTGGCCAGGTAATCGTCCATGCCGGCGGCGCGGCAGTGCTCGCGCTCGTCCGGCAGGACGTTGGCGGTCAGGGCGATGACCGGCAGGCTCGGCCAGCGTCCGCTTTCGCGAATCGCCTGGGTGGCCTGGTAGCCATCCATCACGGGCATGTTGCAGTCCATCAGCACCAGGTCGAAGGTGCCATCGCCCAGTTGTGCCAGTGCCTCTTCACCGTTGGTGGCGACGGCCACGATGCAGCCGAGTTTCTGCAGCAAGCCCTTGGCCACCAACTGGTTGACCGGGTTGTCCTCCACCAGCAGCACCCGCGCCGAGAACCGCTCCACCTGCGCTGTGCCGGTGTCTGAGGGCGCCGGTAGCGGCTGATGCTCGAACGCCTGTTTGAGTGCCTGGTACAGCACGTCCCGTGACAACGGCCGGGCCAGCTGGCGCAGGGGCGCCAGGCTCTGGGCCAGCGGCTGTTCGAGGAAGTTGCCGTAGGCGGTGACCAGCAGGACAGGCTTGGCCACATGCCGGCGCAGGGTGATCAGGCAATCCGGGCAATCCGAGAGCAGTGCGTCCAGCGTCATGCCGGCCAGGCTCGCATCGATGTCCAGGCGCTGGTACTCGACATTCCAGTGCGGCAGCCAGTGTTCCAGCAACGTTGCCAGGCCGCTGCTGGCGGCGCATTGCACGATCAGCCGGCCATTCAGCGGGGGTTGCGGCTGGGCCGGCTCCAGTGCGGGCAGCGGCAGGGTGGCGATGAATTCGCTGCCGAATCCGGGCTCGGACTTCACCACCAGTTCGCCCTTCATCGCTTCGCACAGCTTGCGCGTCAGTGCCAGGCCAAGGCCGGTGCCGCCGTACTGGCGGGCGATGCCGGCGTCTGCCTGGGTGAAGGGCTGGAAGATTTTCTGCAGGGCTTCGGGGGCGATGCCGATGCCGGTGTCGCGCACGCTGATGCGCACGCCATGGCCTTGGGGCTCGACACGGACGTCGACGCGCCCCAGGCGGGTGAATTTCAGGGCGTTGGACAGCAGGTTGCTCACCACCTGGCGCACCCGTGTCGGGTCCCCGGAGAGCTGAGCCGGCAACTGCGGGCTGATCAGGCAGGTGAGTTCCACCGCGGGCGCGGCGTTCTGCGACAGCAGGCTGGCGGTGTCCTCCACCAGGGTGCCCAGGTCGAAGGGGATCTGCTCCAGTTCCAGCTGGCCGGCCTCGAACTTGGACAGGTCGAGCACGTCGTTGAGCAGCTCCAGCAGCACCTTGCCCGAGTCGTGGGCGATGGACAGCTGCTGACGTTGCTCGGTGGTCAGCGGGCCGTCGAGGGCCAGGCCGAGCATCCCCAGCAGGCCATTGAGCGGAGTGCGGATCTCGTGGCTCATGTTGGCCAGGAAGCTGCCGCGCGCCTGGGCCATGGCCAGCGCGGTCTGCCGGGCCTGTTCCAGCTCCTGGTTGGACAGGGTGAGGCGCGCGTTCGCGGCCTTCAGCTCGGCGGTGCGCGCCGCGACGATGCTTTCCAGTTCTTCCAGGTACTGGGTCAGCCGGTCCTCGGCCTCGCGCCGCTGCTCCATTTCCACCGAGATGCGATTGAGCTGGCGGTTGGTGACCTCCACCAGCACGCCGATCTCGTCGCGCTCATGGCCACGCGGATAGGGCAGACGCAGGCGCGAGGGGGAGCGCGGGTCGTGACGGCTGAGGGCGTCGATCAGGCTCACCAGTGGCTTGGTCAGCAGCCCATAGAACAGCACCAGCAGGATCAGCGACAGCAGCAGGCTGCGGATGAAGCCGGAGATGAAGGTCATGCCGGCCCGGCGCAGGAAATCGTTGCCGAATACGAAGGTGTCGATCTCCAGGCGCAGCACGCCGAGGGATTCGGTTGGCGCGTGATCGACGAACAGCGGCTCTTCGTAGCTGCGCTGCTCGCCGAAGAGAAAGTCGCTCAGGCCACGCAGGTGGCTCTGCGCGAGTGGCCGGTTGGCGCTGGCCAGGGGCGTGCCGGCGTTGTCGATGATCTCGGCGCGGATTACCGCCGGCGAGCGCAGCAGGCCGACCACCAGTTCCTGGGCCAGTTCGGCGTCGATGTTATACGCGATGCGGGCGGCGGGGTTGTGGCTGACGTCCAGCAGGGCGCGCACTTCGCGGTTGATGGAGGCGTCCTGGCTGGCATAATCGACGCCAACCTGGATGAGGCTGAGCAGCGTCCCCAGCAGGAAGGCTACCAGTACGGTGAGGCTGGCCTGCTTGAACGAGAGGCGATGGGTAAGCGCAATATCCATGGAGTGCGGAGCATCGCCTCGCGAAAGCTTTTCTGCGGCGTAGCATAGCCCATCGGAACCGCCTGTCGGCATAGCCCGCGGCCGAACCTCACATGATCCGTGGAGACCTGCATGGATTCCCGTCTGAATGATTTTCTCGCGCGCGCCGAGTCGGTGCTGACGCGTCTGGAACCTTTGCTGCCGGCATTGCGCGCGCCCGTGGACTGGCAGCGCAGCCTGGCCGCGCGCTGGCACCGCGACGGACGCAGTGGTTACCTGCAGCCGCTGGAGGTCAGCCTCGACCTGCGCCTGGACGATCTGCTGGGCGTCGACACGCAGCGCGACCAGCTGGCGCGCAACACCCGCCAGTTCGTCGCCGGCAAGCCGGCCAACCATGCCTTGCTGTGGGGGGCCCGGGGTACCGGCAAGTCCTCGCTGGTGCGCGCGCTGCTGGCCGAACTGGCCGGCGACGGGCTGCGCCTGATCGAGATCGAACGTGACCACCTGGCTGACCTGCCGCGAGTGGTCGAACAACTGCATGGTCTGCCGCAGCGCTTCGTGCTGTTCTGCGACGACCTCTCGTTCGATGCCGGCGAGGGCGACTACCGCGTGCTCAAGAGCGTACTCGACGGCTCCCTGGAGCAGGCGCCGGACAATGTGCTGCTGTACGCCACCTCCAATCGCCGCCATCTGGTCTCGGAAAAACAGAGTGACAACGAGAACTGGCAGATGGTCGACGGCGAACTGCATCCCAACGAAGCGGTGGAGGACAAAATCGCCCTGTCCGACCGCTTCGGCCTGTGGCTCTCTTTCTATCCCTTTACCCAGGAACACTTCCTCGGCGTGGTCCGTCACTGGATCGAGGCGCTGGCGCGCAAATCCGGTCTGACCCGCTGGAGCTGGGACGAAGCGCTGGAGAAAGAGGCCATCCGCTGGGCGCTCGGACGCGGCAATCGCAATGGCCGCTGCGCCTACCAATTCGCCCGCTACTGGGTGGGCCGCCAACTGCTGGAAGGAGATACCCCATGATCGATCTGCAACAGGCCGGTGCCGGCCTGGATGGCTATGAACTGCTGGCCGCTCAGGCGGAGTCGCTGTTCGCCGACGAGCACGACTTCATTGCCAATGCCGCACAGTTCTCGGCATTCCTGTTCAATGAACTGCCGGACCTGAACTGGGCCGGCTTCTACCTCAATCGCAACGAGGAGCTGGTACTCGGCCCGTTCCAGGGCAAGGTTGCCTGTGTGCGCATTCCCTTCAGCAAGGGCGTGTGCGGCGCGGCGGCGCGTACCCGCGAGACCCAGCGGGTCGAGGATGTGCATGCCTTCCCCGGGCACATCGCCTGCGACAGTGCCTCCAACAGCGAGCTGGTGGTGCCGCTGGTGAAGGACGGCCGCCTGATCGGCGTGCTGGACCTGGACAGCCCCAGCGTCGGCCGCTTCAGTGAAGTCGACCAGGTCGGCATCGAGCGTCTGGTGGCGATCTTCCTGCGCCTGACCGACTGCTGATTCGTGGTCCAAGGAAAAAGCCCCGCAATTGCGGGGCTTTTTCATGAGCTTTCGCAGCAGCGGACTCTGTCGCGATGCACCTCTACCGGCCTGCCGGCCTGATCGCGGATGAATCCGTTCCTACAGGAGCCCATCACCTGCTCATCTGGCAGGCCGATCAGCGCTTGGCCAGAATCTTGGCAATGATCTGCTGCTCGCCCTGAAGGATCGCGGCCAGGGTAGGGCGGCCGGCGATGCGCTGGAAGTGCGTGGCCAGGGCCGGCCAGCGCTGGCTGTCCAGCTCCTCTCCGCCGTGGCGCATGTTCACCAGCTGGCTGGCGATGGCGATGTCGGCGAGGCTGAAACGGTTGTCGACGAAGAAATCGTTCGCGCCCAGGCACTTCTCCAGGTAGTCGAAATGCTCCGGCAGCTTCTCCTGCATCGCACCCTTGACCGCCGCTTCGTCGCAGAGCTTGCCCATCAGCGGTTTGAGCAGGCGGTTGCGGAACACGGTGAAGGTGGCGAGCGGCGCGACTTCGTAGTCGGCGTACTTTTCCAGCCAGAGGATACGTGCCTTGGCCTGCGGAGTCTCGCCGCACAGCGGGGCGCGCTGCGGGTCGCGGTCTTCCAGGTAATGGCAGATGACGCTGGAGTCGGCGAGGGTGAAGTCGCCGTCGCGGATCGCCGGGACGCGGCGCAGCGGATTGAGCTCGCGGTACCAGTCGGGCTGGTTGAACGGATTGACGTTCTCCAGCTGGTAGTCCAGGCCTTTCTCGGCACAGAACAGGCGGACCTTGCGGACGAAGGGGGAGAGCGGGGCGCCGAAGACTACGAGACTCATGGAGGGCTCCTGGGGCGTAGGTGGCCGGGTATGCAGGTTCGACGCATCAATCGTCGTAAAGGTTCTTCTTCTTCCACAGATCGTCGTCGTCGAGGGCCTTGAGGCCATCGTTCAACGCGCTGTCGTCGTCGACGGCGGGCTGGGCGTTCTCCAGCACCATTGCGTTGGCGCGGGCCAACTGGTTCTCCAGCTGTTGCAGTTGCGCCTGGTAGCGGCCGACGTCCTGCTGCTTGCGCAGATACTGGACGCCGCGCTCGAAGGCCAGCCGTGCCTGGCCCGGTTGACCCTGTTGCAGGGCCTGTTGGCCGAGGTTGCCGAAGAACTCGATATGCAGAAGGGCGAGCAGGTGGCGGATTTCCTTCACCCACTGCTGGGCATCGTTACGCGCCAGCAGGCCGTCCTGGGCGCTGCGGGTAATCTGCGCGTGCAGGGCTTCGAAGAGGAAACGGACATCCTTGGCCCTGGCTTCGGTGAGGATGGCCTGCGGCGCATTGCGCACGGCAATCGACTCACCCTGGGCGATGAGCGGTCGCAGTTCGGCGATGCGCTCCTTTATCTGGGTATTCTGCTTGTCCACCGCCAGCAGGCGTTCGCCCAGGCTCAGCTCCATACGGCTGAGCAGCAGCTTCAGCGCCGGGGACATGAACTGGCCGGGCATGGACTCGGAGATATCGGCGCAGCGCCGGGAGCGGTCGAGGAGGTCGGCTTTCTGCCGGGCCTGTTCCAGCTTGCGGTTCTCGACCAGATGGTTGATGTAGCCGATGGCAATCAGCAGGGCGATGCCGACGAGGACCAGGACGGTAATGACGAGTGGCGACACCTGGAAAGCTCCCGAGGGTTTTTCCGCGAGTGTAATGTCTTAGTGCTAGCGCTGATAGCGGCTGCTCGCTTTTTACCCAGAAGTCTTTGATTTAAAAAAATTTTCTTCTGAGGGTTGACGACCCCTCAAAGGGTCCATAGAATGCGCGCCACTTCGACGCGAAACGCGGAAACGCAAAGCGAAGAAGTCGGAAAGATGTTGTAAGTTCCGGGCCGCGTCCCCTTCGTCTAGTGGCCTAGGACACCGCCCTTTCACGGCGGTAACAGGGGTTCGAGTCCCCTAGGGGACGCCATTGCGGGAATAGCTCAGTTGGTAGAGCACGACCTTGCCAAGGTCGGGGTCGCGAGTTCGAGTCTCGTTTCCCGCTCCAAATTCTCGATTATCGCCAGACGGCGGTAACCGAAAGATGAAATGGCGTTACCCTTCGGCGAAAGCTGAAGGTTGCAAAAAGTTGATGCGGGAATAGCTCAGTTGGTAGAGCACGACCTTGCCAAGGTCGGGGTCGCGAGTTCGAGTCTCGTTTCCCGCTCCAAAATCGAAACACCGCCCTTATGGGGCGGTGTTTTCGTTTGTGCGTCCGAAAAATAGTTCGCGATTCCCCATGAAAAGCCCGCCTCACGCGGGCTTTTTCGTTACCGCCCGTCGCCTGAACTGCAGCGCTCCTGCTGTCATTCGAGCGCATCCGTGATGCCGGGATGTTCGCGTGATCCATGGCAAATGGCCATTTGCCGTACGGAGTCGTCCGGCGTGATCTAAGCTCCACAAACACTGGCCTCTCGAGCAGAGGTTTGCATGCGAAGTCCCCCCGAAGAAAATCTCAAGAGCGCGTTGAAAGCCTGTCGCGAGAGCTTCCTTTCCGTTGGATTTTTCAGCCTGTTCATCAACGCGCTGATGCTCGTTCCCACCTTCTATATGCTCCAGGTGTACGGGCGGGTGATCACCAGTGGCAGCCTGACGACCCTGGCCATGCTGACGCTGATCATGACCGTGCTGGTGATTACGCTGGGCTCCCTGGAATGGGTTCGCTCGCGCATCATGGTCCGGGTCAGTACCCGGCTGGACGTGCTGCTCAGCCGCCAGGTCTACAAGGCCAGTTTCAGGCGGGCCCTGGACAGCGGCGGGATGGATGCCTCGGCGCAGTCGCTCAATGATCTGACGGGCCTGCGGCAGTTCCTCACCGGCAGTGGCCTGTTCGCCTTCTTCGATGCTCCCTGGTTGCCGATCTATATCGCGGTGATGTTCCTGTTCCACCCCTGGTTCGGCTGGGTGGCGACGGGCAGCGCCCTGTTGCTGCTGGTGCTCGCCTACGTCAATGAAAAGCTGACGGCCCCGGCGCTGGCCCAGGCCAACAAGGAGCACATCGGCGCGACGCTCCATACCACCAAGAACCTGCGCAACGCTGAAGTCATCGAGTCCATGGGCATGCTGGAAACCCTGATGGATCGTTGGGGACAGCGGCAGCGAAACGTCCTGCTGCTGCAATCCCTGGCGAGCGACAAGGGCGCCATGGTCAGTACGCTTTCCCGGACCTTCCGACTCCTCGTGCAATCCCTGGTGCTGGGGCTGGGCGCGTACCTGGCGGTGGATCATCAGGTGGGGGCGGGCATGGTGTTCGCCGGGGCCGTGCTGCTGGGGCGCGCCCTGGCCCCCATCGATCTGTTGATCGGCAGTTGGAAGGGCTTCATCTCGGCCCGTTCGCAGTACAGCCGCCTGAACGGTGTGCTCGAAAAGCTGCAGGCGCAACCCGAGCGGATGCCGCTGCCGGCGCCGCAGGGGCATGTGCAGGTCGAGAATCTGGTTGTTGCCGCGCCGGGCTCGAAGACCCCGATCATCAAGAACGTCAGTTTCAGCGTGCCCGCCGGCTGCGTGGTGGGCGTCATCGGCCCCAGTGCCGCCGGCAAGTCGACCCTGGTCAGGGCGCTCATGGGCGTATGGGCGCCGCAGCATGGGGTGGTCCGGCTCGATGGCGCGGACATCAGCGCCTGGGACAAACACGCGCTCGGTCCACATATCGGCTACCTGCCCCAGGACATCGAGCTGTTCGAAGGCAGCGTTGGCGAGAACATCGCCCGCTTCACCGACGTCGATTCGGAGAAGGTCATCCAGGCGGCCAGGATGGCGGGGGTTCACGAAATGATCCTGCTGCTGCCCGATGGCTACGACACCGTCATCGGCAGCGAGGGCGTCATGCTCTCGGGAGGGCAGCGCCAGCGCATCGGACTCGCCCGGGCCCTGTATGGCAACCCGCGACTGATCGTGCTCGACGAGCCCAACTCCAATCTCGACGATGTCGGTGACCGCGCCCTGGCGTCGGCCATCCAGCAGCTCAAGCAGACCGGCGCGACCCTGTTCGTCATTACCCACCGTACCAACATCGTCTCGCAACTCGACCGGCTCATGCTGATGAACGATGGAATCATCACGCTCTACGGGGCGCGCGAGCAGGTACTGGCCGAGCTCAACGCAAAGCAGCTGCAGGTTCAACAGCAAGCGCAGCAGCAAGCCCAGCAGCAGGCGCAGCAACAGGTCCAGCAGGTCCATCAGCGCGTCATGCCCGCGGGCGCCAGCATTGCTCCGGTTGATACCGGCAAGGACGACCACGATGCCCAGTCGTCAAATTGAAAGCTTCGCCGACCTGCCGACATCGGATCGCAAGATCCGCCGCCTGGGCCTTGCCATCGTCGGAGTGACCTTCGGCCTGTTCGGCACCTGGGCGGCCTTCGCGCCGCTGGATGGGGCCGTTTACGCGCCGGGGGTGGTCACCGTGCAGACCTACCGCAAGACGGTCCAGCACCTCGAGGGCGGCATCGTCAAGGAAGTGCTGGTGCACGACGGTGACATCGTCAAACGGGATGATCCGCTGATCGTGCTCGATGATGCCCAGCTGCGCTTCGAATACGAGATGACCCGCAGCCAGCTGATCGCGGCCAAGGCCATGGAGGCCAGGCTCAAGGCCGAGCGCGATTCGCTGCCGGCCATCGATTTCGGCGAGATCGCCGATCTCGCCAGTACCCGGGGCGAGGAGGCGCGCCAGAGCGAGACCCAGGTATTCAACGCCCGGCAGGGGTCGCGGCAGGGGCAGATAGCGGTATTGCGCGAGCGCATCGGCCAGTTGAACCAGCAGATCGGCGGGCTGGAGGCGGTGATCGACGCCAAGCTCCAGCTGGAGAAATCCTACAGTGGCGAAATCGCCGAACTGTCCGACCTGCTCAAGCAGGGGTTCGTCGACAAGCAGAGGCTGGTCGAGCAGGAACGCAAGCTGGGGATGCTCAAGTCCGAGGTGGCGGATCACCGCGCCACGATCAATCGCGCGCGCCTGCAGATCAACGAAACGCAGTTGCAGATTCTGCAGGTCGACAAGGACTTCAATTCCGAGGTCGCCAAGCAGTTGGCCGAGGTCCAGACCAAGATCTACGACCTGCGGGAGAAAACCTCGTCCCTGGAGGACCGGCTCAGCCGTATCGTCATCCGCGCCCCCGAGTCGGGCATGGTGATCGGCATGACGGTGCATACCGTAGGCGGCGTGGTGCATCCGGGGACGCCGCTGCTGGACATCGTTCCATCGATTTCCGAGCTGATCATCGAGGCCCAGGTGCCGCCGGTGGATATCGACCGCATCGCCATCGGCAAGCGCGCCGATATCCGTTTCAGCGCCTTCAACGCCGCGACCACGCCGGTGATCGAAGGGGAGGTCGCCAGCGTCTCGGCGGACCGCCTGGTCAATGAAAAGAGCGGGACACCCTACTACCTGGCGCGGGTCCGGGTAACCGAACACGGCGTGCGCACCTTGGGTGAGCGCAAGCTGGTGCCGGGGATGCCGGCGGACGTGCTGATCATCACGGGGCAGCGCACGTTGCTGCAGTACCTGATGCAGCCGGCCCGCAACGCCCTGGCTCAATCGATGATCGAGGAATGACCATGGACAGGTCGGCAGTTCTGTTGGCGGGGGCATTCATGCTGGCGGCAGGTGGCGTCCTGGCGCAAACCACTGCGGCAACCGCGAGCGGGGTGAGTGCCTCGGGGCTTTCCACCGACCTGATGCAGTTGTACCGCGAGGCGCGGCTGGAGGACCCGAAGGTGCTGGCCTCCTTCGCCCAGGCCAAGGCGGGGCATGAGCACGAGCGCGAAGCCATGGGCGCGCTGTTGCCGCAGGTGTCGCTGAACGCCGGGGTGAACCAGATTCGCCAGGAAAACGACATTATCCAGGACAGCTACGACGCCGAAACCTACAGCCTGGTGCTGCGCCAGTACCTCTACAACAAGGCCGCGTGGGAGAACTACAAGAAGTTCAAGAGCCTCGCCAAGCAGACCGAATCCGAAGCCCTGGATGCCCAGGCGGAGGCCACCGTGGAGTTGGCGAGGCGTTATTTCACCGCCCTGGCGGCCGAGGATGAGCTGGAGCTGGTGAAGGCGGAGCGCCGAACCACGCAGGAAAGCCTGGACCGGGTCACTGCGTTGTACGAAAAGCAGCTGGCGCTGGTGACCGATCAGCTCGATCTCAAGGCCCGCGTGGACCTGCTCGCGGCGCAGGAACTGGAGGCCAGCAACCAGGCCACCATCAGCCGCGAGTCGCTGGCGGAAATCGTCGGCCGGCCCGTCAAAGAAAGGCTCAGCCGGGTCCGCGATGACGTGCACATGCAGGTGTCGGCGCAGAGCCTGGAAACCTGGGTCCGCGAGGGGATAGCGCAAAACCCGGCGCTCAAGGCCAGCGAGAGCGGCGTCGAAGCCGCGGAAGCAGCGCTGCGCAGTGGCAAGGGCGGGCACTACCCGACCGTGAGCCTCAACCTGAGTGCGCAACAGACCAACGAGGGCTACAACAATGCCCTGGCGCCGCGCACGGACAGTTATGTTGCCGGTGTGGGGGTTCAGGTGCCGATCTACAGCGGTGGGTCGACCTCGGCGCGGGTTCGCGGCTTGTATCAGGATCAGGTGGTCGCCGAGGAGCAACGGGAAGAGATTCGGCGCCGGGTAGTCAAGGAGATCACCAGCGCCTACCTGACCGCCAACTCGAATGGCGAGAAGATCGAGGCGAGCCGCCTGGCGCTGTCTTCGGCGCAGTTGTCCCGGGTGGCGGCGGAGAAGGGGCTGACCTACGGCATGGTCAATGCCGTCGACGTACTGGCTGCGGTACGCAACGAATTCCGCGCGCGGCGTGACCTGCTCAAGACGCAATACGAGTTCCTCAGCAATGTGTTCACCCTCAATCGCTGGGCGGGAAGAGCTCCGGTCGAAAGCGTCGAAAGCGTGAATGGCTGGCTGAGTCCCAGCCGCTCCGTCCAGGACATCATGCGTCCCTGATGGCGTCAGCACGGGCCGCCTGCACGACGGGCCCGCCATTTCCCCCGCATCACGATCAAGTGGAGACTGGCGCTGCTACCTGCGCTATGACGGCTTTCCGGGGGGGAGGCGTGCCCGGTGATTGGCCGGCATCGCCGGTGTTTCACGGCTGTAAATAGCAGGTCTTGACGACAATTTGACGTATTTATCACTTTCTAATTTTTCGCATGCCTTTCGTCGGTTAATTGACGTGCTGGTCCGCGCGATAATGAGCCGCCCGTTCACTTGATGAGCTTTCAAGCCATTGGAATTGCGGGATTATTTTCTGCGTCCGAGAGGTTTGCTCCGTCTGGCCGCGGGCAGTACGGGGCGACGGCTGACGAACTGGTTGGCCTAGACTCTGTTGACCGGTCGAGGGACAACAACATCCTGGGCCTGCGGTAGCCGTTCCATTTCTGTTGCCTCGACGGAGCTCTCTTCCCTCTGGATACGTCCGTGCCCCTTTGCCGGTGGGCCGGGCGGATGTGCCCCCCAGAGCCACTCAATCCCTTGCTGTCCACACCCGAGCGAGCGCCGGCAAGGCGTGTCGGCCCTCGCACCTGCCCGCCAATCGCGGTGGGCGGGTGGACGAATCGCTGATTCAGAAAGGTTCGCGGGTGGAGGCCATGATATTCAGGAGGTCAGAAAGAAAATGCCTGACCAGAAGAAAGCCATACGCGTGATGCTGATCGATTGTCGTCCGCTCGTCCTCATGGGCCTTCAAGATCTGATCAATGCCAAAAGGCCCCGGATGGAAGTCGGCGGCCAGGCCAGCACCTATGCCTACGCACTGGATCTGGCCGACCAGTTGCGTCCCGATGTCGTCTTTTTCAGTTTCTTTCCGGATGCGCTGAGCCCGCTGGAGGTTGTCGCGGAGCTTGCCCGCCGCGCCGAAATGAAACTGCTGGTACTCAAGGGACTGTATGAATCGGTCCCCGTCGCCCAGGCGATAGAGGCGGGCGCACGCGGCGTGGTGCTGGCGGAAGACCCCACGGAGTCGATCGTCCAGGCCATCATCAACGTCCACCATCGCGACATCGGGTTGGACAGGGCCTGGGCCGGCGGGCTTTCGAACTATGCCGCTAACGGGCACGTGCACCTGAAATGCAATCCTGAGCAGCCGAAACAGGCACGGCTGACGGTCCGCGAAAGGGAGCTGATTCGCGCCATCGTGGAGGACCCGTCCGCCAAGTACATGAGCATCGCCGAGCACCTGGGCATCAGCGAGCACACCGTGCACAACCACCTCAGCAGCATTTATCAGAAGCTGAATCTGATCAATCGCATGGACCTGCTGATGTATGCGTTGAAGCACGGGCTCACCGGTGGCGAAGAGTCACCCGAGTCCACCTGGGTGGAACTGGATCGCGGTTCGCGGCAGGACGCCCAGCTCCTTCGAGGGGCCTAGGACGCTTCCCTGTCGCCGGTCACTGTTGTTCCCGCGTTCTGCAGCCATGAAAAAAGCGAGGGTGGTTTCCACGCCGCCCTCGCTTTTTTTCGTGCGCTCGATGGATCAGGCGCTGCCGTGCACGATGTCGGTATTGAGCAGGTCGACCCCGACCACGGTGATGGTGGTGACCTGTCCGCCCGTCTCGTTGACCGTCACGATGCTGTTTGCGCCACTGTTGTCGACCAGGAACGTGGAAGCCTGGTCGCCATTGAGCACTATGGCGTCGTGGTGGCCGGCGGTCACATCGAAACCGGTTACCTGGTACGTATTTTCGGTGCGTGACAGATCGACGTTGAAGGCGTCACGCGCACCGCTGGTGCCCGCCAGCGTGTACTGGAAGGTCGCACCAGCGCCGTCATTGGCGAACAGGTTGGCGTTGAACGCGCTCGTCGCGGTGTCACCGTCCTTGTCCGTGATGGTGGCGTTGAACGTCAGCTTGACGTCGCTGGCCAGGCTTTCGACCTGCTTGATGAACTCGATCGTCGGCACCTTGATCGTGCCCTTGCCCATGATGAGCTGGACCGCGTCGATCAGCTTGGTGCCCACCGTCTGCACGGTGAAGGAGGTCTGCCCGCCGGCTTCCGCGTGCAGGTCGGCGGCTTGCACCTTGATCGGTGTGCCGGACGTCGTGCCGTCGTCGTAGTAGGCCGTGTAGTACAGCTCTTCCGTGGCCGGATCGTACCCCTGCACCGAGTTGTCGATATAGACCTTCACAGCCGTGAGCAAGGTCTCGGGATTGACCACGAAGCTCTCGTCACCGGCATTGATGCCCGCCGTGTTGTTGCCCTCCAGGTTGTTGTTGGCGATGCCGATACCGGAGGTGCTGACGTTCATGGCCGCCGAGCCGATGTACGACGGCAGGGGGTTGGTCTGCAGTTGCGCCTCGGTGGGGTCGGTCGCCCCTTGCCCGATACCGCTCAGGATGCTGTTGGCGCCGGTTTGTGGGGCCAGGGGGTTGGCGCCGAAGAAGACGACATGTTCAGTGCCGATGGTCAGCGTGCGCACCGGGTCCGGGCCACCGGCATCCAGCGAGCCGTTGGCACTGCTGAGCACCAGCGTCGAGCTGAAGCCCTGCACCAGATCCAGGGTGTAGCTGCCGTCGGCAAAGGCGGTCAATGCATAGTCGACGGTGGTGTTTGGCGTTGCGGCGCTATTGTCGAAGTCCCCGGTCAGGGTCCCGAGGAAGTGGAACGCACCATTGGCATCCGGTGAAGGCGACTGCTCGACGAGCGTACCGGTCCCGGTGGTGGTCGTGTTGTCCGGCCGGACGAGGGTGAACCCGGTCAAGGAAATGTCCAGGCCGGCCGCGCCCAGTCCGTCGGCGCCGTATGCCTTGTCCCAGTACCCGGTCTGCGGAAGGATGCTGCCGGTCCCGATCAGGTTGCCGAAGGCCAGTGTCGGCGTGTCGTCGTCGACGGTGATGACCAGTTTTTCGGCCGCGGCGGTTACCGTGTCGCCATCCTTGTCAGTGGCTTGCAGTAGCGTGCCGAGGTTGATGGCGAGGTCATTCTCGTTGTTGCCGGTCGGGTGATCCAGTGGGCCGAGCAGGGTGAAGGTGTAGGCACCCGCCGCGGTAAGGGCCAGCGTGAACACGTCGACTGCACCGGCCTTGGCGGTCAGGGTGTTGCCCGAGACACTGTAGGTCAACGCAACCCCGCCGGAGCTCAGTGCTTGCAGGGCGCTGGTGTCACTGGACAAGCCATAGGTCAGCGGCACATCGGCGCCGGAGTGGAAGATGCCGCTCACGTTGCCGCTGGCCACGGTCGCCTCGCCAGCCACGTCGCCGATGCCGCCAGGGATGCCGCCCGGCAGGCCGTCTTCGTCGACGGTGCCGGTCACCGGAGATCCGGTGGCAGTCGGTGTGTCGTCGTCAACCGTGATGACCAGTTTCTCGGCAGCCGCCGTCACCGTGTCACCGTCCTTGTCGGTCGCCTGCAACAGGGTGCCGAGGTTGATGTTGATATCGTTTTCGTTGTTACCGGCCGGGTGATCCAGCGGCTTGAGCAGGGTGAAGGTGTAATCGCCGGCCGAGGTCAGACTGAAGGTGAACACCGTGCTGCCGCCCACCCCAGCCGTGGCGGTGAGGGTATTGCCCGAGACGCCATAGACCAGTGCAGTGCCGCCGGAGCTCAGTGCCTGCAGAGCACTGGTGTCGCTGGACAGCGAGTAGGTCAGCGGCACATCGGCGCCGGAGTGGAAGATGCCGCTCACGCTGCCGGTGGCGACGGTGGCGGTGCCGGGGACGTCGCCGACACCACCGGCAATGCCATTGGCCAATCCGTCCTCGTCGACGGTGCCGGTCGCAGGCGACCCGGTCGCGGTCGGGGTGTCGTCGTCAACCGTGATGACCAGTTTCTCGGCTGCGGCGGTCACCGTGTCGCCATCCTTGTCGGTGGCTTGCAGCAGCGTCCCCAGGTTGATGGTGATGTCGTTTTCGTTGTTACCGGCCGGGTGATCCAGCGGGCCCAGCAGGGTGAAGGTGTAGTCCCCCGCTGCGGTCAGGCTGAAGGTGAACACTGTGGCGCCGCCCACGCCGGCCGTGGCGGTGAGGGTGTTGCCCGATACGCCATAGACCAGGGCGGTGCCGCCGGAACTCAAGGCCTGCAGGCCGCTGGTGTCGCTGGACATCGAATAGGTCAGCGGCACATCGGCGCCGGAGTGGAAGATGCCGCTCACGCTGCCGGTGGCCACGGTGGCTTCACCGGCCACGTCACCGACGCCACCGGCGATGCCATTGGGCAGGCCGTCTTCGTCGACGGTGCCGGTCACCGGAGATCCGGTGGCAGTCGGTGTGTCGTCGTCAACCGTGATGACCAGTTTCTCGGCTGCGGCGGTGACCGTATCGCCATCCTTGTCGGTGGCTTGCAGCAGCGTCCCCAGGTTGATGGCGAGGTCGTTTTCGTTGTTACCGGCCGGGTGATCCAGCGGCTTGAGCAGGGTGAAGGTGTAATCGCCGGCCGAGTTCAGGCTGAAGGTGAACACCGTGCTGCCGCCCACCCCAGCCGTGGCGGTGAGGGTATTGCCCGAGACGCCATAGACCAGTGCAGTGCCGCCGGAACTCAGTGCCTGCAGAGCACTGGTGTCGCTGGACAGCGAGTAGGTCAGCGGCACATCGGCGCCGGAGTGGAAGATGCCGCTCACGCTGCCGGTGGCGACGGTGGCGGTGCCGGGGACGTCGCCGACACCACCGGCGATGCCATTGGGCAGCCCGTCTTCGTCGACGGTGCCGGTCGCCGGGGTGCCGGTCGCGGTCGGCGTGTCGTCGTCAACGGTGATGACCAGTTTCTCGGCCGCGGCGGTGACTGTGTCGCCATCCTTGTCGGTGGCTTGCAGCAGCGTACCCAGGCTGATGGCGAGGTCGTTTTCGTTGTTACCGGCCGGGTGATCCAGCGGGCCCAGCAGGGTGAAGGTGTAGTCCCCCGCTGCGGTCAGGCTGAAGGTGAACACCGTGGTGCCACCCACGCCGGCCGTGGCGGTGAGGGCGTTGCCCGATACGCCATAGACCAGGGCGGTGCCGCCGGAACTCAGTGCCTGCAGGCCGCTGGTGTCGCTGGACATCGAGTAGGTCAGCGGCACATCGGCGCCGGAGTGGAAGATGCCGGTCACACTGCCGGTAGCGACGGTGGCGGTGCCGGGGACGTCGCCGACACCACCGGCAATGCCATTGGCCAGTCCGTCTTCGTCGACGGTGCCGGTCGCCGGGGTGCCGGTCGCGGTCGGGGTGTCGTCATCGACGGTGATCACCAGTTTCTCGGCCGCGGCGGTGACCGTGTCGCCATCCTTGTCGGTGGCCTGCAACAGCGTGCCGAGATTGATGGCGAGGTCGTTCTCGCCGTTGCCCGCCGGGTGATCCAGCGGTCCCAGCAGGGTGAAGGTGTAGTCACCCGTTGCGGTCAGGCTGAAAGTGAAGACTGTGGCGCCACCCACGCCGGCCGTGGCGGTGAGTGTGTTGCCGGCCACGCTGTAGACCAGCGCCGTGCCGCCGGAACTCAAGGCCTGCAGGCCGCTGGTGTCGTTGGACATCGAGTAGCTCATCGGCACATCGGCGCCGGAGTGGAAGATGCCCGCCACGCTGCCGTTGGCAACCGTGGCTTCGCCAGCCACGTCGCCGACGCCACCGGCGATGCCATTGGGCAGCCCGTCTTCGTCAACGGTGCCGGTCGCCGGGGTGCCTGCTGCGGTCGGGGTGTCGTCATCGACGGTGATGACCAGTTTCTCGGCCGCGGCGGTGACCGTATCGCCATCCTTGTCGGTGGCTTGCAGCAGCGTCCCCAGGTTGATGGCGATGTCGTTCTCGTTATTGCCAGCCGGGTGGTCCAGCGGGCCCAGCAGGGTGAAGGTGTAGGCACCCGCCGTCGTCAGGCTGAAGGTGAACACGGTGGCGCCGCCCACACCGGCGGTGGCGGTGAGGGTGTTGCCCGAAACGCTGTAGGCCAGCGCCGTGCCGCCGGAGCTCAGTGCCTGCAGGCCGCTGGTATCAGTGGACATGGCATAAGTCAGCGGCGCATCGGCGCCGGACTGGAAGATGCCGCTCACGCTGCCGGTGGCGACGGTGGCTTCACCGGCCACGTCGCCGACACCGCCTGGTATGCCATTGGGCAGGCCATCTTCGTCGACGGTGCCGGTCGCGGGAGTTCCAGCCGCTGATGGTCCGTCGTCTTCAAAGATCATCCTGGAGCCGATTTCGCCGGTCGCGGTGGCGACCTGGAGCAGCTTGAAACCACCGACGTCGAAGTCGGCGTGGTCATTGCCCGTGGCGTTGATGGGGGCTCCGTTCTGGACGAGTACGCGGTTGTGATCCAGAAGCGTGGTGTACTCGATCTTGTAGCCGGCCTTGACGCCCGCAACGGTGGCAACTCCGGCATTGAAACTGATGGCGATGGTCGGATCATTCACCGAACCATCCGAGTTCTCGATCACCTGTCCGGTGCTGATGTTGATGACACGCACACTGTTGATGGCGATCGCCGTGTCATTGCCATAACCGTTGATGAAGTTCACACCCGACTCGACCGCAGTGCTGAACGCACTGATCGTGACCACGGCAGTCTTGCCGCTTTGCAGCTGCACGATGTCGAAGCAGGCCTTTTTCGTATCGAGCATGCCGGTAAAGTCGATGTTGGCTTCAACATCCGCTTCGTTCTGGTCCAGGTTGGGAACGGTCACGTCCTGCCGCGCACCGGTAACGAAGGAGAACCGGATGCCTTCCTGTTCCACGATCATCTGGTTGTTGGTGCCGAAGGTGGTGGGGCCACCGCCCTGGCTGGTATTGATGGTGTCACCGGTATTGATGTTGGCGCCCGATGACTGGTCTGCGGGGTCCTTGCCGGTGGCGATGATGGTGGGGCTCGAGATCCGCACGACGTTACTGGCGTCGGTAAAGGTTGTCGGGTTCTCCGAAGTGAACATCAGGAACAGGTTCTGCCCGGAGGGTGCGTTGGCCAGGCTGAAGGACAGGTCCTGGCTGGTGCCGATGAAGACCTTGTTCAGCAGGTTGACGGCATCGTCGGGGGTGGTGGCGTCCGGGTGCTGGAGCGGTTGGTATTCCACGGTCCAGATCTTGCCGCCGGTGGGTGGCGTTCCGCTTTCCTGGATATAGGCCGCCAGCACTATCGGTCCGGCCGCGCTCCCGGCCCGGCCTATCAGGACGTTGTTGTTGACCGAGTCCGTATAGAGAAGGATGTGGGTGCCATCGAGGGTCAGCAGCCCGCTGTCCAGACCATTGAGCGCCACCCCACCGCTATCGGTGAAGCGGACATCGGTAATGCTTCCGCCGGGCAGGGGATTGAGGGTGAACGCATCGCTGCCACTGTCGCCAACCGCGCCGGTATAGCCACTCAGGGCGGCGCCCGTGGCGGTGCCAGCTCCCAGTGCGCTCAACCGGTCAGAGAAGGCCGTGGGCAGGGAGGCCAGCAGGATGTCGTTATCGTCGGCATCGCCCGCGGGGCTTGGCGTGGCCGTGGCGTTCTGCAGTCCGGCGGTTTCGTCCTGGGTAACGGTCACGCCGGTCGCCGCGACGACCGGGTCGTCGGTGAAGGAGGTCGTTGCCACTGCCCCGTCGCTGGAAGTTGCGGTGAGCAGGAAAGTCGCGCCGGCCGAGTCGTCGGGATTCACATACCAGGAGGTGGTGATGCTGCCGTTGATCGTGCCGTCGAGATCACTGGTGCCGCCGTCGGTCACGGACCAGGCGTCGTGTCCCGCGCCAGAGGTGCCTGCGAGCATGTCGTCTGAGGTGCCCCAGATGCCATCGGAGCCGCTGCCCGTGGCGTGTTGCACCTGGAATATCACCGTGCTGCCGGCGGCGAATCCGTCGGCCGTGATGGTGGCTGTGCTACCAGGTGCATAGTCTTGCTGGTCGGTGGTAACGGTGGGGGACGTGTGTTTCGTGTGGGTGGTCATGGCTTTCTCCCAGGCAGTACCCATCAGGCAGGCCGGAGCGGTGGCCCTTTACTGCCACATACCACCACTATGGAGATGTGCCGGAGATTGGGCAGAGGCCGATACTCCCAGGCAGGCTGGGAGATTCGGCCTATCTGCAAGGCGAGCGAAGATATCGCTCTCCACGCCTGGCGGCGTGCGAGCGTTGATTGCAAAGCGGCTGGGACGGTGGAAAGCGAGGGTGGTTTCCACGCCACCCTCGCATCCAGTCAGTTGCCCGTTGGTCAGACGGCGCCGTGCACGATGTCGGTATTGAGCAGGTCGACGCCGACCACGGTGATGGTCGTGACCTGTCCTCCGCTCTCGTTGACCGTCACGACGCTGTCGTTGGTACTGTTGTTGATCGAGAACGTGGAGGTCGGGTCGCCATTGAGCACGATGGCGTCGTGGTGGCCTGCGGTCACATCGAAGCCGGCGACCTGGTACTTGTTCTCGGGCCGTGACAGGTCGACGTTGAAGGCATCGCGCGCACCGGTCACGCCAACCAGCTGGTAGTCGAAGGTCGAGCCGGCAGCCTTGTTGGCGAACAGGTTGGCGGTAAAGGCACTGGTCGCCGCGTCACCATCCTTGTCGGTCACCGTGGCGTTGAACGACAGCTGGACGTCGCTGGCCAGGTTTTCGGTCTGCTTGATGAACTCGATTACCGGGATCTTGACCGTGCCCTTGCCCATCGTGAGCTGGACCGCGTCAATCAGATGCGTGCCGTCCCAGTTGACCGTGAAGGACTTCTGCCCCCCGGCTTCCGTGTGCAGGTCAGAGGCCAGCACTTTGGTGGGCGCTCCCGAGGTCGTGCCATTGTCGTAGTAGATCGTGAAGTACAGCTCTTCCGAGGCGGGATCGTAGCCGCCCACCGAGTTGTCGATGTAGACCTTCATGCCCGTCAACAAGGTCTTGGGATTGATGACGAAGCTCTCGTCACCGGTATTGATTCCCGCCGTGGTATTGCCATCCAGATTGTTGTTGTTGATGCCGATGCCCGAGGTGCTGACGTTCAAGGCACCCGTACCGATGTACGACGGCAGAGGATTGGTCTGCAGTTGCGCTTCGGTGGGGTCAGGCGCCCCGATCCCAACGCCGCTCAGAATGGAGGCCGGGTCCGGATCCGGGTTCGGGGGGGTACCGATCTGCGGAGCTGTCGGAACTGCGTTGAAGAAGACGATCTGCTCGGTACCGATCGTCAGGGTGCGTACCGGGTCCGGGCCGCCGGCATCCAGCGAGCCGTTGGCACTGCTGAGGACAAGCGTCGAGCTGAAGCCCTGCACCAGATCCAGCGCGTAGCTGCCGTCGGCAAAGGCGGTCAGTGTGTAGTCGACGCTGGTATTGGCTGTTGAGGCGTTGTTGTCGAAGTCACCGGTCAGGGTCCCGGAGAAGTGGAACGCGCCATTGCCGTCCGGTGATGGCGACTGCTCGGTGAGCGTGCCGCTCCCGGTGGTGGTCGCGCCGCCGGGTCTGACCAGGGTGAACCCCGTCAACGAAATATCCAGGCCGGCCGTTCCCATTCCGTCGGTTCCGAACGAGTGGTCCCAGTACCCGGTCTGCGGGAGGATGCTACCGGTGCCGACCAGGTTGCCGAACGCCAGGCTCGGGCCGTCGTCTTCGAACGTGAAGGCGCTACCGATATTGCGGGTTGCCGAGGCGGTGTCGCCGTCGCCATCGGTGATGGTGGCGGTCAGCGTCACCAGGTTGGCTGCCGCCAGAGTGGCCGCGGAGGCGCCGCTCTCAACCGGGTCGGTCGGGTCGTTGTGTATCACCGAGTGGCTCTGTACCAGGGTCACGGCGCCGGTATTGGCGGCAACCGAGATCGTCAGCGCGATGGCCCCGGCTGCATCAGCAAGACCGCCGGCAGTGCCAACCCGGCCCAGGACCGAGCCGCCTTGCAGGAACAGGAAGATCTTGTTGCCTGTCAGCGAATCCACCAGGCCACTGTCCACGCCGCCGGGGGCGCTGACGCCCAGTGCGTAGGTGATCGCATCGGCATCCTGGACGTTGTCGTCGTTGGCATCCTTGAAGCCGTCCTTGCCGAAGTTCGAGTCGAACAGACCGGCAAAGCTGGTCGGGCCGGCGGTGTCCGGGATATCGGTATCGTCGGTGGTCAGCGTGGGGGCCGCCGTCTGGTTGCCGCTGATCGACGGGCCGTCGTCCTCGAACTTGAAGGCGGCGCCGATATTGCGGGTTGCCGAGGCGGTGTCGCCGTCGCCATCGGTGATGGTGGCGGTCAGGGTGACCAGGTTGGCCGCAGCCAGCCCGGCTGCAGAGGCACCGCTCTCAACCGGATCGGTTGGATCGTTGTGCACCACCGAGTGGCTCTGGACCAGGGTCACGGCGCCGGTATTGGCGACGACCGAGATCGTCAGCGCGATGGCCCCGGCCGCATCGGCCAGGCCGCCGGCAGTGCCGACCCGGCCGACGACCGAGCCGCTTTCCAGGAACAGGAAGATCTTGTCGCCCGACAGGGTGTCCACCAACCCGCTGTCCACGCCGCCGGAGGCGCTGACGCCGAGCGCGTAGGTGATGGCGTTGGCGTCCTGGACATTGTTGTCATCGGCGTCCTTGAAGCCATCCTTGCCGAAGTTCGAGTCGAACAGGCCGGCAAAGCTGGTCGGGCCGGCGGTATCCGGGATGTCGGTATCGTCGGTGGTCAGCGTGGGGGCCGCTGTCTGGTTGCCACTGATCGTCGGACCGTCGTCTTCGAACTTGAAGGCGGCGCCGATATTGCGGGTTGCCGAGGCAGTGTCGCCGTCGCCGTCGGTGATGGTGGCGGTCAGGGTGACCAGGTTGGCTGCCGCGAGACCTGCCGCGGAGGCGCCGCTTTCAACCGGATCGGTCGGATCGTTGTGCACCACCGAGTGGCTCTGGACCAGGGTCACGGCGCCGGTATTGGCGACGACCGAGATCGTCAGCGCGATGGCCCCGGCCGCATCGGCCAGGCCGCCGGCAGTGCCGACCCGACCGACGACCGAGCCGCTTTCCAGGAACAGGAAGATCTTGTCGCCCGACAGGGTATCCACCAGGCCGCTGTCCACGCCGCCGGAGGCGCTCACGCCGAGCGCGTAGGTGATGGCGTTGGCGTCCTGGACGTTGTTGTCGTCGGTGTCCTTGAAGCCATCCTTGCCGAAGTTCGAGTCGAACAGACCGGCAAAGCTGGTCGGGCCGGCGGTGTCTGGGATATCGGTATCGTCGGTGGTCAGCGTGGGGGCCGCCGTCTGGTTGCCGCTGATCGACGGGCCGTCGTCCTCGAACTTGAAGGCGTCGCCGATGTTGCGGCTTGCCGAGGCGGTGTCACCGTCGCCGTCGGTGACGGTGGCGGTCAGGGTGACCAGATTGGCTGCCGCCAGGGTAGCCGCGGACGCGCCGCTCTCAACCGGATCGGTCGGATCGTTGTGTACCACCGAGTGGCTCTGAACCAGGGTCACGGCGCCGGTACTGGCGTTGACCGAGATCGTGAGTGCCGTAGCTCCGAGCGGATCGGCCAGACCGCCGGCGGTTCCGACCCGGCCGACGACCGAGCCGCTTTCCAGGAACAGGTAGATCTTGTCGCCCGAGAGGGTGTCCACCAGGCCGCTGTCCACCCCGCCGGAGGCGCTCACACCGAGCGTATAGACGACCGCGTCCGCATCCTGGACGTTATCGTCGTTGCTGTCCTTGAAGCCGTCGTTGCCGAAGACCGGTGCGTTGAACAGGCCGGCAAAGCTGGTGGGGCCTGCGGTGTCCGGGATGTCGGTGTCATCGGTGGTCAGCGTGGGTGCCGCCGTCTGGTTGCCGCTGATCGACGGGCCGTCGTCCTCGAACTTGAAGGCGTTGCCGATATTGCGGGTTGCCGAGGCAGTGTCGCCGTCGCCGTCGGTGATGGTGGCGGTCAGGGTGACCAGGTTGGCCGCAGCCAGCCCGGCCGCGGAGGCGCCGCTCTCAACCGGGTCGGTCGGATCGTTGTGTACCACCGAGTGGTTCTGTACCAGGGTCACGGCGCCGGTATTGGCACCGACTGAGATCGTCAGCGCGATGGCCCCGGCCGGATCGGCCAGGCCGCCGGCAGTGCCGACCCGACCCACGACCGAGCCGCTTTCCAGGAACAGGAAGATCTTGTCGCCCGAGAGGGTGTCGACCAGGCCGCTGTCCACGCCGCCGGTGGCGCTGACGCCAAGGGCATAGGTTATGGCGTCCCCATCCTGGACGTTATTGTCGTTGGCATCCTTGAAACCGTCCTTGCCGAAGTTCGAATCGAACAGGCCGGCGAAGCTGGTGGGGCCGGCGGTATCCGGGATGTCGGTATCGTCGGTGGTCAGCGTGGGTGCCGCCGTCTGGTTACCGCTGATCGTCGGACCGTCGTCTTCGAACTTGAAGGCGTTGCCGATATTGCGGGTTGCCGAGGCGGTATCGCCGTCGCCGTCGGTGGCGGTGGCGGTCAGGGTCACCAGGTTGGCCGCTGCCAGACCGGCGGCGGAGGCACCGCTTTCAACCGGATCGGTTGGATCGTTGTGCACCACCGAATGGCTCTGAACCAGGGTCACGGCGCCGGTATTGGCGGCGACCGAGATCGTCAGCGCGATGGCCCCCGCCGGATCGGCCAGGCCGCCGGCAGTGCCGACCCGGCCGACGACCGAGCCGCTTTCCAGGAACAGGTAGATCTTGTCGCCCGACAGGGTGTCCACCAACCCGCTGTCCACCCCGCCGGAGGCGCTCACGCCCAGTGCGTAGGTGATCGCGTCTGCGTCCTGCACATGGTTGTGATCGGAATCCTTGAAGCCGTCCTGGCCGAAGGCCGCGGTGAACAGGTTGGCAAAGCTGGTGGGGCCGGCGCTGTCCGGGATGTCGGTATCGTCGGTGGTCAGCGTCGGCACCGAGGTCTGGCTGGCACTGATCGAGGGGCCGTCATCCTCGAAGATCATCTTGGAGCCGATTTCCGCGGTCGCGGTGGAGACCTGGAGCAACTTGAAGCCGCCGATATCGAAGTCGGCGTGGTTGTTGCCCTTGGCGTCGACGGCCGCGCCGTTCTCGATGAGCACTCGGTTGTGATCCTGACTCGTGGTGTATTCGATCCTGTAGCCGGCCAGGACGCCGGTGATCGTTGCAACTCCGCCATTGATGTTTATGACAAGGCTTGGGTCAGTGACCGTGGCGCCGGTACTGATGTTGATGACCTTTACATTGCTGATGGTGACGGGCGCATCTCCGGCATAGCCGTTGATGAAGTTCACGCCCGTTTCAGCCGCGGTGCTGAAGGCGCTGATCTTCACGACCGCACTCTTGCCGCTTTGAAGTTGAACGACATCGAAACTGGCCGTCCTCGCGCCGAACATGGCGGTAAAGTCGATATTGGATTCCAGGTCCGCTTCGTTCTGGTCCAGGTTGGGGATGGTCACATCCTGCCGGGCACCGGTGACGAAGGTGAAGCGGATGCCTTCCTGCTCCACGATCATCTGGTTGTTGGTGCCGAAGGTGGTCGGGCCACCCGCCTGGCTGGTATTGATCGTGTCGCCCGTCGTTATGTTGAGGCCGGCCGACTGGTCGGCGGGGTCCTTGCCGGTGGCGATGATGGTGGGACCGGAAATACGCACGACGTTATTGGCGTCGGTGAACGTTTGCGGGGATGCTGTGGTGAACATCAGGAACAGGTTCTGCCCGGAGGGTGCGTTGGCCAGGCTGAAGGTCAGGTCCTGGCTGGTTCCGATGAATACTATGTCGCTCAGGTCGAGGGCATCGTCGGGGTCCGTGGCGTCCGGATGCTGGAGCGGCTGGTACTCAACGATCCATATCTTGCCGCCCGAGGGCTGCTGCGGTGTGGGTGGGACTTGTTCGATATAGGCCGCGAACACGATTGCGCCGTTTTCGTCCGCGCCGTTTGCGTCCCCTACTCGGCCCAGGAGGACGTTGTTGTCGGTCGAATCGGTATAGAGATAGATGTGGGCGCCGTCGAGGGTCAGCAGTCCGCTGTCCACGCCATCGAGCGCCGCGCCATTGATATCGGTGAAGCTGACGTCCTGGATGGTTCCTCCGGTGGCAGCGTTGATGGTGAACGCATTGCTGCCGGTGTTGCCCGCCGCACCCGTATAGCCACTCAAGGCTTCGCCCGTGACGGTACCGGCCTGTAGCGCGGTCAAGCGGGTAGCGAAGGCCGTGGGCAAGGCCAGCAGAGCGTCATTGTCGTCATCGTCTCCCGCAGGAGTTGGTGTGGCGGTGTGGTTCTGCAGCCCGGTGGTTTCGTCCAGGGTAACGGTCACACCGGTCGTCTCGATGAGCGGACTGTCGGTGAAGGAGGCTGTCGCCGTCAGGTCGCCGGACGCCGCGGTGAGCAGGAAGGTCGCGCCGGCCGAGTCGTCGGGGTTCACGTACCAGGAGGTGGTGACGCTGCCGTTGACCTCGCCGTCGAGGTCGCCGGGGCCGCCGTCGGTCACGGACCACGGATCGTGTCCCGCGCCGGAGGTTATTTCGATCACGTCGTCGGGCGTGCCCCAGATGCCATCCGGGCCGGCGTCCGTGACGTGCTGTACCTGGAACGTGACGGTGCTGCCGGCTGCGAAGCCGCTGGCCGTGATGGTGGCCGTGCTACCGGGTGCGTAGTCTTGCTGATCGGTGCTGACAGATACATCGCTCATGGGCGATGCATTTTTCTTATGGGTAGTCATGATGTTCTCCCGCGCAGTTTCCATCGTTGGGGCGGGCCGTTGGCCCTGTACGGCTAGATGCCACTACTATGGGGAAGCGTCGGGATGGCTCGCATCGGCGGATACTCCCAGGCGGGATAGGAGTTTCAGACTACCTGTGAGGGGAGGATTGGCAGGGGATGCGCGGGTTATTTCGTTTCTGAATTAAAGCGGGCGCGGCGGCCACGGCGGCCGGAAACGCTTATTGCCGCCCATGAAAAAGCCCGCATCGTGCGGGCTTTTTGCCTTTATGGCCGGCGTCAGTGCTTGGGCGTGTCGTCCGGCAGGGCGAGCAACTGCTTTTCGCGGTTCCAGTCGAAGGGCTCGCCGTTCTCTTCGGCTTCGAAGCGGCGCTCGTCGAGTTGCTGGTACATCTGCAGTTCTTCGTCGGGCATGAAGTGCAGGCAGTCGCCGCCGAAGAACCACAGCAGGTCGCGCGGGACCAGGTGGGCGATCTGCGGGTAGCGGTGGAAGACCTGGCTGATCAGGTCCTGGCCCAGGTACTGGGCGCCTTCCGGGTCGCGCGGCAGCTCGGCCATCAGCTCGTCGAAGCGTTCGAGGAACAGGCCGTGGTTGTCTTCCGGCACCTGCTCGGCTTCGCCCAGGGCGCCGAGGATCATGCGCAGGTGGTTGAGCAGGGCGAGGTGGTGGTCGAGATAGGCGTTGGCCATGGTGCTTCCTCTGGGACAGCGTTGAAACGGCTGCGGAGTATATCGGGTTTGCCACCCTAGGGGCGGCGCGGTCGCGACTGAATCTGCCTCAGGCGGTTGTCGATCCGCTGTTGCTGCTGGTCAAGCAGGCGTTGCTGTTGCTGCAATTGCTGTTGCTGCAGTTCGTTCTGCTGCCGCTGGATCATCTGGTCGCTCTGCTGGCGCTGCATGTCGCGCAGCCGCTGGCTGTCCTGCTGGCGCTGGAGGTTGTCCTGCTGTATCTGCAGGCGCTGGCTTTCGTACTGCAGGCGTTGACGCTCCATCTCGTTCTGGCGCATCTCGCTTTGCCGGCGCAGGCTGTCCTGCTGTTGCTGGATGGGGTCGATGACCGGCGTGGGCGGCGCTACCGGCCGTGGTCGACTGGGGTAGAGCCAGGAATCGGCCTGGACGGCGCCGGCGAGCAGTATCGTCAGCAGCAGGGGAAGGCTTCGGTGCATGGCGCGTTCTCCATGACGGGATAGGTGCAGTGTGCACCCTGCGGCTGTGGGTGGCACTGCTGTGCGTCGGTAAAGCCGCAAATGAACAGGGCGCCCGCAGGCGCCCCCGGGCGATCGCCGGATGCATCAGCCGGTCTTGCCGCCCAGCTCCTCCGGGGCGAAGTCGTCCACGTCGATCACTGCACGGCGCGCGCGCTCGGCTTCGTGCAAGGCCTCTGCCTCGTTACCGTCGAGCACGCCGGCATCGTGCGCGGCGTCGATGGGCGACTGGCCGGCGGCGGGGGCGACCTGGCCGTCGCGCAGCGCCTGGCGCAGTCTTTCCTGCAATGGCGCCGTCTCGGCGAGGCGCTCGTAGGCTACGCCGAGCTTGCCGATCGGGTCCTGCGGGTCGCTGGGCAGGAAGGCGCCGGCAAGTATCGCCTGCAAGGCCGGGTCCTCCAGCGGGCGGTCGAGGATGGCGGCGATCTCGGCGTCCAGCGCGTCACCCGGGCCCCGATGGCGGCGGCCCAGCGGCAGCACCAGCAGTCGCAGCAGGCAGGCGAAGGCGCGGTTGGGGAAGTTGTCGATCAGCCCGGCCAGCGCCGCCTCGGCCTTGCACAGGTTTTCCTCCAGCGCCCAGCGCAGCAGCGGTTGCAGGTACTCCGGGTTGTCCAGGTCGTGGTAGCGCTTGAGCGCCGCCGAGCCCAGGTAGAGATGGCTGAGCGCATCGCCCAGGCGCGCCGAAAGGCGCTCGCGGCGCTTCAGTTCGCCGCCGAGCAGCATCATGCTGACGTCGGCGAGCAGCGCGAAGGCGGCGGCCAGGCGGTTGAGCGCGCGGTAGTACGGGCGGCTGACGCGGTCCCCCGGCACCTGGTCGAAGCTGCCCAGGCCGAGACCCAATAGCAGGCTGCTGGCGGCGTTGCTGACGGCGAAGCCGATGTGGCTCAGCAGCAGCTGGTCGAACTCGCGTTCGGCCTGGTCATGGTCATCGCGCCGCGCCAGTTCCATTTCCTTCAGGACGTACGGATGGCAGCGGATAGCGCCCTGGCCGAAGATCATCAGGTTGCGCGAGAGGATGTTGGCGCCTTCGACGGTGATGAAGATCGGCGCGGATTGCCAGGCACGCCCCAGGTAGTTGTTCGGGCCCATGATGATGCCCTTGCCGCCGTGGATGTCCATGGCATGGCCGATGCACTCGCGGCCGCGTTCGGTGAGGTGGTACTTGAGGATGGCCGAGAGCACCGAGGGCTTCTCGCCCAGGTCCACCGCGCTGGCGGTGAGGATGCGCGCGCTGTCCATCATCCAGGCGTTGCCGCCGATGCGCGCCAGGGCCTCCTGGATGCCTTCGAAGGCCGCCAGCGGCACGTTGAACTGCTCGCGGATGCGCGCGTAGCGGCCGCTGACGTAGCTGCCGGTCTTGGCCACGCTGGTGCCCACCGCCGGCAGGGAGATCGAGCGGCCCACCGACAGGCAGTTCATCAGCATCATCCAGCCTTTGCCGATCATCTCCTGGCCGCCGATGATGGCGTCCAGCGGCACGAACACGTCCTGGCCGGAGTTGGGACCGTTCATGAAGGCCGCGCCCAGCGGCACGTGGCGGCGGCCGATCTGCACGCCGGGGGTGTCGGTGGGGATCAGCGCCAGGGTGATGCCCAGGTCTTCCTCTTCGCCCAGCAGGTGCTCCGGGTCATGGCACTTGAAGGCCAGGCCGAGGAGGGTGGCCACCGGGCCGAGGGTGATGTAGCGCTTCTCCCAGGTCAGGCGCAGGCCGAGGACCTCCTCGCCGTTCCACTGGCCCTTGCAGACGATACCGATGTCGGTCATGCCACCGGCATCTGAGCCGGCCTGCGGGCTGGTGAGGGCGAAGCAGGGGATTTCTTCACCGGTCGCCAGGCGCGGCAGGTAGCGCTGGCGTTGGGCGTCGGTGCCGTAGTGCAGCAGCAACTCGGCCGGGCCCAGGGAGTTGGGCACCATCACGGTGGAGGCCAGGTCGCCGCTGCGGCTCGCGAGCTTCATCACCACCTGCGAGTGGGCGAAGGCGGAGAAGCCCTTGCCGCCGTATTCCTTCGGAATGATCAGGCCGAAGAAGCCCTGGGCCTTGATGAAGGCCCAGGCTTCGGGCGGCAGGTCCATGCGCTGGCCGATGTCGTGGTCGCTGACCATGGCGCACAGTTGCTCGGTGGGGCCGTCGACGAAGGCCTGTTCTTCCTCGGTCAATTGCGCCTTGGGGTAGCCGAGCAGGGTGTTCCAGTCCGGGCGGCCGCTGAACAGTTGGCCGTCCCACCAGACGGTGCCGGCTTCGATGGCTTCGCGCTCGGTGTCCGACATTGGCGGCAGGGTCTTCTTGAACCAGGCGAACAGTCGCGAGGTGAACAGGCCGCGACGCAGGTCGGCGGCGAGGATGGTCATCGCCACCACCGCCCAGAGCAGCCAGAACAGCACCATCCAGCCATGGGCCCGGCTGAACAGGCTCATCAGCACGAGGTAGACGGCGACCAGGCCGAGGGCCTTGAGCGGCGAGGTGCGGCGGTGCGCGAGCCAGGCGACGCCGAGAATCAGGACGAGCAACCAGATGAGCAGCATGGGGATTCCTCCATGACAGTCCGCCGCGACGGCTACCGGCCGCGACGGGCTTGGTGACGAATGGTGCGCGGGCAGGGCGGCGGGCGTTTGCCGCAATGCCCCGCAAGCTTAGACCGCCGAACATGACCATTGGCCGCATGGCCGGACAGCTTGGCCGGATCGCCGTGCCTGCCGGGCGCGCCGGCTGGTTAGACTGGCGGCGCCATCAACGACAGGGATCGCGGAGACAGCGCCATGCAGCAATACCTGAAGCCCAGCCGCTTCGTGGATAGTGACCACCCCGCAGTGGTCGAGTTCGCGGAAAATCACCGGGGCCCGGGCGGCACCCCGCTGGAGCAGGCGGTAGCGCTCTACTACGCGGTACGCGATCGGATCCGCTACAACCCCTACGTGTTCAGCCTCGACCCGCAGAGCCTGTGCGGCAGCCACGCGCTGCAGGCCGGGCAGTCCTACTGCGTGCCCAAGGCCACCCTGCTGGCGGCCTGCGCCCGGCATTGCGGGATTCCCGCGCGGATTGGCCTCGCCGACGTGAAGAATCACCTGGCCACCCCGCGCCTTCTGGAGTTGCTGCGCAGCGAGGTGTTCGCCATGCACGGCTACACCGAACTCTTCCTCGAAGGCCGCTGGGTCAAGGCCACACCGGCCTTCGATATCGGCCTGTGCGAGGCGTTCGGCGTGTTGCCGCTGGAGTTCGATGGACGCACGGACAGCGTGTTCCACCCGTTCAACCGCGAGGGCGAGCGGCACATGGAATACCTGCACGACCACGGCCAGTTCGCCGACGTGCCCGAGGAGTTTTTCTTCGGCTACCTGCAGCAGTGCTACCCGCACCTGTTCGCCGGCAACGAGACCCCGCTGGCCGGCGATATGCGCAGTGAGGCGGCGCAACATGAAAGCAATCGATAGTCACCATCAGTGCATGCGACTTTTTTCCTGGCGCCGTTGCCGGTAGGGTGCCGTCATCCGAAGTCGCGCCCGGCGGGCGCGACGCCATCGCATGACGACAACAAGAGAGGCGCAGCATGCTCAAGATCTGGGGCCGGAAGAATTCCTCCAACGTGCGCAAGGCGCTCTGGTGCGCGGAAGAGGCGGGGCTGGCCTACGAGCGGATCGACGCCGGCGGCGCCTTCGGCGTGGTCAACGAGGCGCCGTACCTTGCGCTGAACCCCAACGGCGTGGTGCCGACCCTGGACGACGACGGCTTCATCCTCTGGGAGTCCAACAGCATCGCCCGCTACCTGGCCGCGCGCTACGCCCCGGCGCTCTACCCGCAGGACCTGCAGCAGCGCGCCAGCGCGGAGAAGTGGATGGACTGGACCACCTCGACCTTCGCCGGCCCCTTCCGCACGCTGTTCTGGGGCACCCTGCGCACCCCGCCGGAGCAACGCGATCCCGCTGCCATCCAGGCCGCCCTCGACACCTGCGCGCGTTTACTGGAGATCCCCGAGCAGGTGCTGGCCAAGCAGCCGTATCTCTCCGGTGAACAATTGGGCATCGGTGACATTCCGCTGGGCAGCTTCATCTATGCTTGGTTCGAAATGCCCATCGAGCGCCCGTCGCAGCCGCATCTGGAGGCCTGGTACGCACGCCTGAAGGCGCGCCCGGCCTACCGTGACGCCGTGATGACCGAGCTCACCTGAGGCTTTGCCGCGTGTCGCGGAGGTTGCAATCCTCGCGGCGGACCATTATCAAGCAGGCCTTTTTCCAAAGACCTGCACATTCCAAAGACCTGCAACGGGAATCCCCATGAGTTCCGCGCTGTCCATCCGTCAACTGACGAAGACTTACGGTAACGGCTTCCAGGCCCTCAAGGGCATCGACCTGGACGTTGCCGAAGGCGATTTCTTCGCCCTGCTGGGCCCCAACGGTGCCGGCAAATCCACCACCATCGGCATCCTCTCCACCCTGGTGAACAAGACCAGCGGCACGGTCAACGTGTTCGGCCACGACCTGGACAAGGACCCGTACGGCTTGAAGCGCTGCCTGGGCGTGGTGCCCCAGGAGTTCAATTTCAACCAGTTCGAGAAGGTGTTCGACATCGTCGTCACCCAGGCCGGCTACTACGGCATCCCCATGAGCGTGGCCAAGGGGCGCGCCGAGAAGTACCTGACCCAGCTGGGCCTGTGGGACAAGCGCAATTCCGCCTCCCGCGAGCTCTCCGGCGGCATGAAGCGCCGCCTGATGATCGCCCGCGCGCTGGTGCACGAGCCGCGCCTGTTGATCCTCGACGAACCCACCGCCGGCGTGGACATCGAACTGCGTCGCTCGATGTGGAACTTCCTCACCGAGCTCAACGGCGAAGGCATCAGCATCATCCTCACCACGCACTACCTGGAAGAGGCCGAGCAGCTGTGCCGCAACATCGCGATCATCGACCACGGCACCATCGTGGAGAACACCAGCATGCGCAAGCTGCTGAACAAGCTGCACGTGGAGACCTTCTACCTCGACCTGAAGGCGACCCTGGCCGAGGCGCCGAGGCTCGACGGCTACCCCGTGCGCCTGGTGGATGACCACACCCTGGAGGTGCAGGTGGACAAGTCCATGGGCATCAACGGCCTGTTCGCCCAGCTCAACGCCCAGGGCCTGGAAGTGCTGAGCCTGCGCAACAAGAGCAATCGCCTGGAGGAGCTGTTCGTGTCGCTGGTGGAGAAGAACCTGTCGAAGGTGGCCGTATGAGCAGCGAATTGCGCGCCAACTGGGTCGCCCTCAACACCATCGTCTACCGCGAGGTTCGCCGCTTCCTGCGCATCTGGCCGCAGACCCTGCTGCCGCCGGCGATCACCATGGTTCTGTACTTCGTCATCTTCGGCAACCTGATCGGCCGGCAGATCGGCGACATGGGCGGCTTCACCTACATGCAGTACATCGTGCCGGGGCTGATCATGATGTCGGTGATCACCAACTCCTACGGCAACGTGGTGTCGAGCTTCTTCGGCAGCAAGTTCCAGCGCAACATCGAGGAGCTGCTGGTGTCGCCGGTATCGCCGCACACCATCCTCCTGGGCTTCGTCGCCGGCGGCGTGCTGCGTGGGCTGGCGGTGGGGCTGATCGTCACCCTGCTGTCGCTGTTCTTCACCAGCCTGCAGATCCACCACATCGGCATCACCGTGCTGGTGGTGCTGCTGACGGCGACCATCTTCTCCATGGGCGGCTTCGTCAACGCGGTGTTCGCGCGCAACTTCGACGACATCTCGATCATCCCGACCTTCGTGCTGACCCCGCTGACCTACCTGGGCGGGGTGTTCTACTCGATCACCCTGCTGCCGCCGTTCTGGCAGACGGTGTCGCTGGCCAACCCGATCCTGCACATGGTCAACGCCTTCCGCTACGGCATCCTCGGCGTATCGGACATTCGCATCGGTGTGGCTGTGGTGTTCATGCTGGTGGCGACGGTGGTGCTGTACTTCTTCTGCGTGCGCCTGCTGGTGAGTGGGCGGGGGATGCGGCAGTGAGTGCCGTGTTGCGCTGATGGAAAAGGCCCCGGTTGGGGCCTTTTTCTTTTCCAGAGCGCTAAGCCTGACTACTTCGCGGGCAGGGTTCTTGTAGGAGCGAGCTTGCTCGCGAACCGCCCAACGCCAGAGCTGCCGGTGAACCTGTTCGCGAGCAAGCTCGCTCCTACAGGGAGTGGCTTTTCGGAAACTCGATAACGAACCGCGTCCACCCATCGGCCGACTCACATCGAATCTCCCCACCGTGGGCCCGCACGATCGACCGGCAGATCGCCAAACCCAGCCCGGCGTGCTCGCCCTGGCCCTCGCGGCGGGCCGGGTCGGCGCGATAGAAACGATCGAACAGGCGCGCCAGACGCTCCGCGGGAATCTCTCGGCCGGGGTTCTCCACGCTCAGGCGCCCCGGCTCCAGCCGCACGCGCACAATGCCGCCCTCGGCGGTGAAGCGCAGCGCGTTGTCCAGCAGGTTGGCCAGCACGCGGCGCAGCAGGGCACGGTCGCCTTGCACCCGCAGCTCGCCGCCGCGTTCCAGGCGAATCGCCTTTTCCTCCGCCAGCGGCCCGTAGAACTCCAGCAACTCGTCGACTTCAGCGGCCAGTTCCAGCGGCTGACTGTTCGGGGTGAGCAGACCGTGGTCGGCCTTGGCCAGGAACAGCATGTCGTTGACCATGGCGGTCAGCCGCTCCAGCTCCTCCAGGTTGCCGTGCAGCGCCTCGCGGTAATCCTCCAGGCCGCGCGAGCGCGACAGCACCACCTGGGTCTGGGTCAGTAGCCCGGTGAGCGGGGTACGCAGTTCATGGGCGATATCGGCGGAAAACGCCGACAAGCGCTGGAAGGCCTCTTCCAGGCGGGCCAGCATGGCATTCAGTTCCGCCGCCAGGCCGCGCAGCTCCTGCGGCATCTGGCTGGCATCGAGGCGCGTGGTCAGGGAGTGCGCCGAGACCTTCGCCGCCACCTCGCTCATGCGCCGCAATGGACGCAGGCTGCTGCGCGCCGCCCAGGCGCCGAGCAGCGCGGTGGCCAGCGCCGAGAGGCTCATGGTCAGCCAGATCAGCTGCTGCATGCGCTGCAGGAAGTGCTGGTGGTGGGTGATGTCCAGCACCAGGGTCAGTTGCGGGCCGTTCGGCAACTGGGCGTCCAGCGGCGCCTGCAGCTCGCGGAAGGCCGGCGGGCCGCCGGGCATGACCATCGCCGGCATCTGCTCGAACCAGGCCTGGCCGTCGGCGCCGGCAAGGCGCAGGCCCAGGTCGGGGTGGCGTTCCAGCTCCTGGCGCAGTTGGGCGACGTGCGGCTGCAACTGAGCGGGGCTGGCGACGTCGCCGAGCGTGTCGCGGAAGATCGCCAGCTTGGCCGACATCACCTGCAGGTCCAGTTCGACGAAATGCGCCTCGCTGGCGCGGCTGAAGACGATGCCGGCTAGCAGCGAGACGGCGGCGGTGCAGGCGGCGAACAGCAGGCTCAGGCGTACGCCCAGGGAGAGGCGGGCGCTCAGCATGGGTCGCGCTCTTCCAGCACGTAGCCCATGCCGCGCACGGTGTGGATCAGGCGCTGCGGGAAATCGTCGTCGACCTTGGCGCGCAGGCGGCGGATGGCAACTTCGATGACATTGGTGTCGCTGTCGAAGTTCATGTCCCATACCTGGGAGGCGATCAGTGACTTGGGCAGCACTTCGCCGCTGCGGCGCAGCAGCAGTTCCAGCAGGGCGAACTCCTTGGCGGTCAGGTCGATGCGCCTGCCGGCGCGCTGCACCCGGCGGCGCAGCAGGTCCAGCTCCAGGTCGGCCAGTTGCAGGGTGGTTTCCTGCAACTGCTGGCCACCCCGCCGCAGCAGGGTGCGCACCCGCGCGAGCAGCTCGACGAAGGCGAAGGGTTTCACCAGGTAGTCGTCGGCGCCTTGCTCCAGGCCGCGCACGCGGTCTTCCACGGCATCGCGGGCGGTGAGGAACAGCACCGGTACCGCGCTGCCGGTCTGGCGCACGGCCTGGAGGATCTGCCAGCCGTCGCGGCCGGGCAGCATGACATCGAGGATCAGCAGGTCGTGTTCGCCGGAGAGCGCCAGTTGCAGGCCGTCGTCGCCGTCCTGGCAGAGGTCCACGGCGAAGCCGGCTTCGCTCAGGCCCTGTTGCAGGTATTGGCCGATGCGGGGTTCGTCTTCGACGATCAGGAGTTTCATCTCGGGGGTATCCATTCACGCGCCGGTGGCGCAGCTGTCGATAGGGTAATCACTGGGTCAGCGCACTGACAGCCCGGCCCGTGCAGACTGCGAGCAGATTCACCGCCGGCTTTGATCGCCGAATCCGGTTCATCGTGAGGTCCCTTGCCCGCCACCCGGCGGGCTTTTTTCGTCGTCTTTATAAACCCGCCAGGCGGGAAGGGTGCGAAGCTGACAGAACTGTAATCTTCCCGACAGCCAGGCGGCAGGCGCGGAAGGCGAGGATGCATCAAACCCAATCGAGGAGTTGCGATATGTCCCTGCGTCACCTGTTCTGCGCGTCCGCCCTGGCCATCGCCGCGAGCTTCAGCCTGCCGGCCCTGGCCGATGCCGCACGCGGCTTCGACTTCGGCAAACCGGCCAAGGCCGCGCAGGCCACCCGCACCGTGGAAATCAAGCTGGGGGACATGTACTTCGAGCCGGAGAGCGTCGAGGTCAAGGCGGGCGAAACCGTGCGCTTCGTCATCCACAACGCCGGCAGCCTGCTGCACGAGTTCAACCTGGGCAGTGCGGCGATGCACGCCGCCCACCAGAAGGAAATGCAGCAGATGATGGATTCCGGAATGCTCACGCCCACTGGCATGCAGCACGACATGAGCAAGATGGACCACAGCAAGATGAGCCATGGCGACATGCCAATGGGCCAGACGATGAAGCACGACGATCCCAACACCGTGCTGGTTGAGCCGGGCAAGACCGCCGAACTCACCTGGACCTTCAGTAAGGCCACCAACCTGGAGTTCGCCTGCAACATTCCGGGCCACTACCAGGCCGGCATGGTCGGCAAGCTGACCGTCAAGCCCTGAGCCGGGAGAGCCGCGATGATCCGCGCAAGGAGTCTGGCGCTCGGGGCGCTGCTGCTGGCACCGCTGGCGGTGCAGGCGGGCGTGTACGAGCTGACCATAGGCGAGGGCAAGCTGGAGCTTTCCGACGGGGCGCGCAAGGCGCTCACGGTGAACGGGCAGACGCCCGCGCCGGAGCTGCGCTTCAAGGAGGGCGAGGACGTCGAACTGCGTGTCACCAACACCCTCGACCGCGATACCTCGCTGCACTGGCACGGGCTGATCCTGCCCTATACCCAGGACGGCGTGCCGGGCATCAGTTTCCCGGGGATCAAGCCGGGTCAGACCTTCACCTACCGTTTCACGGTGAAACAGTCGGGCACTTACTGGTACCACGCCCACAGCGACTTCCAGGAAATCGAGGGACTCTACGGCCCGCTGGTGATCGAGCCCAAGGCACGCGAGCCGTACCGCTATGACCGCGAGTACACCCTGCTGCTGGCCGACTGGCACGACACCAAGCCGGAAACCGTGTTCGCCAACCTGAAGAAGCAGAGCGACTACTACAACCGCAACCAGCGCACCCTCGGCGATTTCATTGCCGACTCCCGCGCCAATGGCTTCATGGCGACCCTGCGCGACCGCCTGGACTGGGGCGGCATGCGCATGACCCCGACGGACATCGCCGACATCGCCGGCTTCCGCTTCCTGGTCAACGGCCAGGACCCCGAGCAGAACTGGAGCGGGCTGTTCAAGCCGGGCGAGCGGGTGCGCCTGCGTATCATCAACGGCTCGGGCATGAGCTACTTCGACCTGCGCATTCCCGGCCTGAAGATGACCGTGGTGCAGGCCGACGGCAACGACGTGCAGCCGGTGACGGTGGACGAGCTGCGCATCGCGGTGGCCGAGACCTACGACGTGATCGTGCAGCCCCAGGAGGACCGCGCCTACACCTTCTTCGCCGAGGCCATGGACCGCAGCGGCTACGCCCGCGCCACCCTGGCGCCGCGCGCCGGGATGCAGGCCGAGGTGCCGGCGCTGCGCAAGCGCCCGCTGCTGACCATGGCGGACATGGGCATGAACCATGAAGGCATGGATCACAGCGGCATGGCGATGCCGGGGCAGGGCGGGGCGATGGATCACTCGCAGATGGCCGGGATGGACCATTCGAAGATGGCAGGTATGGATCACGCGGCCATGGCCGCGCCGAAGTCCGACTACGCCCCTGGCAGCGGCCTGGCCCCGCAACCGGCCGAGCCGGGCAACCGCCTGCTGGTCTACGCGGACCTGAAAGCCATGCGCCCGTTCGCCGACTACCGCGCGCCGGACCGCACCATCGAGTTCCGCCTGACCGGCAACATGGAGCGCTACTTCTGGTCCATCGACGGCAAGAAATACTCCGAGGCCGAGCCGATCCGCCTGACCTACGGCGAGCGCGTGCGCATCCGTTTCGTCAACGACACCATGATGACCCACCCCATGCACCTGCACGGCATGTGGATGCAGCTGGACAAGGGCAACGGCCGCTTCAATCCGCTCAAGCACGTGGTCAGCGTGGCGCCGGGCAGCACCCTGGACGTCGACGTACCCGCCGATGCCCTGGGCGAATGGGCCTTCCACTGCCACCTCATCTACCACATGGCCGCCGGCATGATGCGCAAGGTCATAGTCGAGCCGGCCCCCGCCAGCGCCAGTCTCTGAGGAACCGCCATGAAACGCATAGCAACGGTGGCCTGCGCGGCGACCCTGGGCCTGGCCTTGCCCGTCGAAAGCGCCGAGATGGACGACATGCCCATGGGCTCGCTGCTGATCCAGCGCCTGGAAAGCCGCTTCCACGGCAATGACCAGGCCCTGGGCTGGGAGGCCCAGGGGTGGTACGGCACCGATTACCAGAAGCTGCGCCTGAAGCTGGAGGGGGAGCGTGATGCCGGCGGCCCGACCACCGACAACGAAACGCAGCTGCTTTACCAGCGCATGGTCGCCGACTTCTGGGACTGGCAGGCGGGCGTGCGTCATGACGACCAGCCGGGGCCGTCGCGCACCTACGCGGTACTCGGCATCCAGGGCCTGGCGCCGCAGTGGTTCGAGGTGGACGCCAACCTGTTCCTCAGCGAGCGCGGCGATCCGTCGTTGCGCCTGGAGACCGAGTACGAACTGCTGCTGACCCAGCGGCTGATCCTGGAACCCTCGCTGGAGTACAACCTGGCGCTGGCCGATGACCGTGATATCGGTGTGGGCGCCGGCGGCAGCGAACTGGAGGCCGGATTGCGCCTGCGCTACGAGGTGCGCCGGGAGTTCGCGCCGTATTTCGGCTACGTCTGGAACAAGACCTATGGCCGCAGCGGCGACATCGCCCGCGCCGAAGGGGAGGTCGACGAGGAGGGCTACTGGGTCGCGGGCGTGCGGATGTGGTTCTGATTGGCTCTACGTAGGATGGCGTGGAGCGAAGCGATACCCATCGATTCGGCGTGCTGGCAGCATGGGTATCGCTCCGCTCCACCCATCCTACAAAGACGCATGCTGGATACGTCGAGGCGCCCGGCTCGTCCGCCAGCAGCTGAAAGGGCCGGCGAATTTGTATACACTCGCCGCCTCGCGCCACCACCCGCATCGCCGATCCAGCAGGTTCCCCCATGCAGCACCCCGCCGAACACTCGCCCCTGGGCAAATCCAGCGAATACGTCTCCACCTACGCGCCGGAACTGCTGTTCCCGATTTCCCGGACCACCAAGTGGGCCGAGCTGGGCCTGACCGCCGAAACCCTGCCGTACCAGGGCGTGGACATCTGGAACTGCTACGAGTTGTCCTGGCTGACCGCGTCGGGCAAGCCGGTGGTGGCTATCGGCGAGTTCGCCATTCCCGCGCAGTCACCGAACATCATCGAGTCCAAGTCCTTCAAGCTCTACCTCAATTCACTGAACCAGACCGGCTTCGACAATGCCGAAGCCGTGCGCGCGGTGATGGAGCGCGACCTGTCCGCCGCCGCCGGCGCGCCGGTGGGCGTGCGTGTGCGCAGCCTGGACGAGGTGGCGGGCGAGGGCGTGGCGACGCTCGACGGCACCTGCATCGACGACCTGGACCTGGCGGTGGACAGCTACGACCATCCGCGCCCGGAGCTGCTGCGCTGCGACGACACCCGCCGTGTCGACGAGGTGCTCTACAGCCACCTGCTGAAATCCAACTGCCCGGTCACCGGCCAGCCGGACTGGGGCACTCTGGTGGTCGAGTACAGCGGCCCGGCACTGGATGCCGCGAGCCTGCTGGCCTACGTGGTGTCCTTCCGTCAGCATCAGGACTTCCACGAGCAGTGCGTGGAACGCATCTACCTCGATCTGCAGCGCCTGCTGCAGCCGGCCCACCTGACCGTCTACGCACGTTATGTGCGCCGCGGCGGGCTGGACATCAATCCCTACCGCAGCAGCGCCGCCGTGCAGCCGGACAACCGCCGGCTGGTTCGCCAGTAAAGGTCAGCGGTTCAGTCATACGCGGATACGAAAAACCCGGCCTTGGCCGGGTTTTTCACATCTGGGTCTGGGAGATGGGCTCAGATACCCATGTTCGCCAGGCTCTGCATGATGGAGCGCAGCGCGCCGGCCAGGGTCGGGTGGCTTGCCTCGAAGCGCTCCACGGCCAGGTTGATGCTGTCGGTCAGGGTCTCATCGGCCAGCGCCTCTTCGTTGGCCAGCTGCATCTCGATGTCCTTGATCAGTGCCCGTAACGCGGCGCGGTCATCTTCGGTCAGCGGTGGCTGGCGCTCCAGTTGCTCGCGCAGGGCCTGGAGTTCTTGCTGGAGGCGTTGTGTCGGCATGGTGGTGTCCTTCTGCGGTGCGTACCCATGATGGACCTTGCCGGGTGGCGGAAGGTCCATCGCCATGCCTTTGAGCTTAACTCGCCGCGCGCGCCCCTGCCTGATACCGATCAACCTGCAGCAGGCGTTCGAGCAGGGGGAAGAAGTGTTCCAGCTCCGGGGTGCGCATGGACGGGTCCTTGCCCAGGTCGTCCAGGCGGCGCAGGGTGATGGCGTCCTGCGCATAGGGCGCGCTGATGAAGGCGGTTGCGGCGCGCTCGTGGAAGGCTCCACCCTGTAGCGCCAGGCTCTGCCGCGAGGCCCAGGACAGACTGGTATGGTAGGTCGGGTCCACTGCGCACAGGTAGCGCTTGGCGGCGACGTGCAGGCGCACCGGCTGCCAGACCGACTCGGGCAACAGCTTGCGCAGCAGGTTGGCGCCGAACTCTTCGTGGCGCAGGTCGCGGGTTTCCTGCACGGCCGGGTCTTCGTAGAGATGGCCGATGTCATGGAGCAGGGCGGCGATCACCAGGCTGTCGGCGCAGCCGGCGCGTTCGGCCAGGGTCGCGCATTGCAGGGCGTGCTCGGCCTGGCTGATGGCCTCGCCGTAGGGCTCCGCGCCATGGCTGGCGAAGCGTTCGGCCAGTTCATCGATGAAGCGGTGGCGAGCGTGCTTCAGGGTTTCTCTCCTTTCAGGCGGCGGCCGGCGATGTCCTGCAGGCAGGAATCCAGCTCACCCAGGTGATCGATGACCGAATGCACGCCGAGGCGGTACAGGCCGAGGGTCGCCTGGGCGCGCAGGCGATCGCGCTCCAGGTTCGCCAGGGCGTCCCAGTCGCCTGGCGCCTGGCCGCACAGTGGGCCGCTGGCGGCCAGGCCGATGGTCCACAGCCCGGCATTCAGGCCCGCCTGCAACAGCCGTGGCTGGCCGCTGACCAGTACGCAGCCGTCCAGGCGCGGGCTGTCCAGGCGCATCAGCGCCTGCCAGCAGGCATCCGGCGCGGGCCACTGGCGGCCGCCGACGTCCAGTCCGGCGACCCGTTGCCCGTCCAGCGCCGCGGCCAGGTGCAGCGTGGTGGCGGTTGGCAGTTCGTCGAGCCAGGCGCAGGGCACGCCGTGCTTGTGCAGCGCCTGCAGGGCATCCAGGGCGCCCGGGCTGGCTTCGGCGTGGGCCTGGGCGGCTTCGTCCAGGACGGACTGGAAGCGGCTGCGCTCCTGCGCATCGGCGCTGCGGCCCAGCGCGTGGTTGAGGGCGTCCTGAGGTGGCAGGGCGAGGGCGTCGGCCAGGCGTTCCGGCGGACAGTCGGGACAGGTGCGCTGCAGGGCGACCGGCAACGTCCTTGCGCCGAAGTCCACCAGATCGCCGGACAGTCCGAACAACAGGGAGGTGAAGCGCGAAAGCTCGGCAGTAGCAGGCATGGTGGGGGTTTCTGATAATTGGTCTAGGCCAGGCTACCGGGCCAATGTGACGGTCCGATGAAGTGGCCGCCGCTGTCGTTATAATCGCCGCGCATTTTCTGGAGACAGCCGCATGCCGGTCGAACCTGTTCCGCATTACCTGCGCATCCGCGACCAGTTGGCCCGGGATGTCGCCGAATCGAGCCTGGGCCCGCGCCTGCCCCCCGAGCGCGAGCTGGCCGAGCGTTTCGGTTGCACCCGTGTGACCCTGCGCGAGGCGCTGCAACAGCTGGAAACAGAAGGTGTGCTGTACCGCGAGAACCGCCGTGGCTGGTTCGTTTCACCGCCGCGGATTCGCTATAACCCGACGCGCGCCACGGGGTTCATGGATTACGTCCAGGCCCAGGGGCGCACGCCGCGTACCGAGGTGCTGGCGGCCGAGCGCTGTTCCGCCGGCCCGGCGCTGGCCCGGCGCATGGGGTTGGCGGATGACGCCGAGGTGTTCCGGGTCCGCCGTCGCCGCTGGGTCGATGAGCGCCCGGTGATGCTGGAGGAGATCACGCTCGACGCCAGCTGGTGTCCCGGCCTGCTCGACGAGACGCTGGACCGGTCGCTGACCCAGGTATTGCGCGAGCGCATGGGGCTGACGCTGTCGCGCTGCGAACTGGCGATGCATCCCACGGCGCTGCTCGAGCCCCAGGCCGTGCCGCTGCAGCTCACGCCCGGCTCGCCAGGCCTGTACGTGGAGCGCTGCAGCTATGTCGAGGATGGGCGTCTGGTGGAGTGGGACCAGGAGTTCTGGCGCTCCGATGCGCTGGAAATTGTCATCGATGCACGCTTTCCGGATTGAAGTGGCACTATGCTTTGCTCTGAAAGATGGCAGATTGCTCGTCGGGGGCCCCCGTTTCGAACTCCCGCGAGGTGCTTCCTGTTCATCAAAACACTCGCAGACCTATATAATCCGCCCGCATAGCGGGCTCGCTCAGGTCGGCCCGGAATGTCATTCACTGGAGAATTACCGATGCGCCCACTAGGCGTCCAAAGGACGAAACGCTGCCTCAGCCTGCTCGCCGCTACCTGCCTGGCGACGATTCCCTTCCTGGCCCAGGCCGAGAGCGAGGATGATCCGTGGGAGAGCATCAACCGCCCGATCTTCACCTTCAATGACACGCTGGACACCTATGCGCTCAAGCCGCTGGCACAGGGTTACCAGTACGTCACCCCGAACTTCGTCCAGGACGGCGTGCACAACTTCTTCAGCAACATCGGCGACGTGAAGAACCTGGTCAACGACCTGCTGCAGCTGAAGGTGCGCGATGCCGGCGTCGACACCAGCCGCCTGCTGTTCAACACCACCTTCGGCCTCGCCGGCTTCTTCGACGTCGCCACCCACATGGGCCTGCGCCGCAATGACGAAGACTTCGGCCAGACCCTCGGCCATTACGGCGTGGGCAGCGGCCCCTACGTGATGCTGCCGCTGCTCGGCCCGAGCACCCTGCGCGATGCGCCGTCGCTGATTCCGGATGCCTACACCGGCCCCTATCCGTACATCGACAATGTGCCGGTGCGCAACACCATGCGCGGCGTGGACATCGTCGACACCCGTGCCGACCTGCTGAAGTCCGAGAAGCTGATCAGCGGCGACAAGTACAACTTCATCCGCAACGCCTACCTGCAGAACCGCGAGTTCAAGGTCAAGGACGGCCAGGTCGAAGACGACTTCTGATCCGGCCCTTCCGCCCGGCAGGCACAGGCCCCCGCGTCCGGCAGACCCGGTCGCGGGCGGCGCCTGCTTGAACCCTCGGGCGGATGGGAGTAGTGTCTGCGCCTTGTCGCACCCGACCCGCGCCGTTGTTCCCTTGAATGAGCGCCATCACCACTACCTCCGGCGCCGTTTGCCTGGATGACCCATGCACAAACCCAGTGCCTCGCTGCTGATCATCGATGACGACGACGTCGTTCGAGAAAGCCTCGCCGCCTACCTGGAAGACAGCGGATTCACCGTCCTGCAGGCCACCAATGGCCAGCAGGGCCTGCAAGTATTCGAGCATGAGCTGCCCGACCTTGTGATCTGCGACCTGCGCATGCCGCAGATGGACGGCCTGGAGCTGATCCGTCGCGTCAGCGAGACGGCGGTGGAAACCCCGGTCATCGTGCTTTCCGGCGCCGGCGTCATGAGCGATGCGGTCGAGGCCCTGCGCCTGGGCGCCGCCGACTACCTGATCAAGCCGCTGGAAGATCTCGCCGTCCTGGAGCATTCGGTTCGCCGCGCCCTGGACCGTGCCTACCTGCGTTCGGAAAACCGCCGCTACCGCGAGAAGCTCGAAGCCGCCAACCGCGAGCTGCAGGCCAGCCTGAACCTGCTCCAGGAAGACCAGAACGCCGGTCGCCAGGTGCAGATGAACATGCTGCCGGAAACCCCGTGGGAGTCCGACGGCCTGGCGTTTACCCACCAGATCATCCCGTCGCTGTACCTGTCGGGCGATTTCGTCGACTACTTCCGTGTCGACTCCCGCCGCATCGGCTTCTACCTGGCCGACGTATCCGGTCACGGCGCTTCCTCGGCGTTCGTCACCGTGCTGCTGAAGTTCATGACCACGCGCCTGCTCTACGAGTCGCGGCGCAACGGCATGCTGCCGGAGTTCAAGCCGTCCGATGTGCTCGCCCACATCAACCGCGGTCTGATCAACTGCAAACTGGGCAAGCACGTGACCATGCTCGGCGGCGTGATCGACCTGGAAACCGATCGCCTGACCTACAGCATCGGCGGCCACTTGCCGCTGCCGGTACTCTATGTCGACGGCGAAGCCCGTTACCTGGAAGGCCGTGGCCTGCCGGTGGGGCTGTTCGACGAAGCGACTTACGAGGATCATGTAATGGATCTTCCCAAGTCCTTCAGCCTTTCGTTGTTCTCCGACGGCATTCTCGATGTGCTGCCGGGAGCTACCCTGAAGGAAAAGGAGACGGCCCTGCCAGAGCAGGTCGTCGCCGCCGGCGGAACGCTGGATGGCCTGCGCCAGGTCTTCGGACTGGCCAAGTTGTCCGAGATGCCGGATGATATTGCCTTGCTGGTGTTGAGCAGGAACCTTGCATGAGTACCGGTAAAATCCAGTTCGCCGAGCAGGATGGCTCATTTGTCCTGAAGTTCGTGGGCGAAGTCCGACTGACCCTGTGTTCGGCGCTGGATGCCACCATTGAAAAAATCTTCGCTGCGCTGAATTTCTCGGCGATCATCATCGATCTCACGGAAACCCAGAGCATCGACAGTACCACGCTGGGCCTGTTGGCCAAGCTGTCGATCCTGTCGCGGCAGAAGGTCGGGTTGTTGCCTACGCTGGTGACCACCAATCCGGACATCACCCGTCTGTTGCAGTCGATGGGCTTCGATCAGGTGTTCAACATCGTCGATCGTCCGATTCCGTGCACGGATTGCCTCACCGATCTGCCGCCGCAGGACCAGTCCGAGGACGTGGTGCGCAGCAAGGTACTGGAAGCCCACCGCATCCTGATGGGGCTCAACGAGTCCAATCGCGAGGCTTTCCACGACCTGGTGAGCGCCCTCGAGCGTCACTGATTCCGGCCCTTGAATGAAAACCGGCGCCCTGGGCGCCGGTTTGCGTTTGCCTGTGCCTAGGGTTTACAGGCCGGAGAGCAGCGCTTCGAGTTTTTCCTGGTCGCGGGCGAACAGGCGGATGCCTTCGGCCAGCTTCTCGGTGCCCATGGCGTCCTCGTTCATCTGCCAGCGGAAGGTGCTTTCATCCAGGACCTGGCGCGCTTCGCCGCCGCCGGGCTGCAGCGCCCGCGGCAGCTCGCCCTGGGCGTCGGCCAACTGCTGCAGCAGGTCCGGGCTGATGGTCAGGCGGTCGCAGCCGGCGAGCTGTTCGATCTGGCCGAGGTTGCGGAAGCTGGCGCCCATCACCACGGTCTCGTAGCCGTTGGCCTTGTAGTAGCGGTAGATGCGCGAGACCGACTGCACGCCGGGGTCCTCGGCGCCGACGTAGTCGCGGCCGTTGGCCTTCTTGTACCAGTCGTAGATGCGGCCGACGAAGGGCGAGATCAGGAACACTCCGGCATCGGCGCAGGCGGCGGCCTGGGCGAAGGAGAACAGCAGGGTCAGGTTGGTCTGGATGCCTTCGCGCTCCAGCTGTTCGGCGGCACGGATGCCTTCCCAGGTGGAGGCGATCTTGATCAGCACGCGGTCGCGGCCCACGCCATGCTCGTCGTACAGGTCGATCAGGCGGCGGGCGCGTTGCAGGGTAGCTTCGGTATCGAAGGACAGTCGGGCGTCCACTTCGGTGGAAATGCGCCCCGGAATCACGCCGAGAATGTCCTTGCCCACGGCAACGGCGAAACGATCGCAGGCCAGGCCGGCGTCACCACGGGCGCCTTCGGTGGCGCGGGCCAGATGCTCGGCATAGCGGGGCAGGGCGGCGGCTTTCAGCAGCAGCGAGGGATTGGTGGTGGCATCCACCGGCTTCAGGCGGGCAATGGCATCGAAATCGCCGGTATCAGCGACGACCGTGGTGTATTGCTTGAGTTGTTCGAGCTTGGAGGTCATGGCGAGTTTTCCGTGGAGGATGCATCGACCTTACCCGAGGCCGATGCGCCGCTCAACGGGACTCAGTGACCGGCGAGAAGTTCGCCCGCCTGGTCGAGTAATGCCAGCGGATCGGCGGCCTTGTGCACGTCCACCGAAAGCAGCTGGCGGAAGCGCCGCGCCCCCGGGAAACCCTGCGCCAGGCCAAGGATGTGGCGGGTCACGTGGTGCATCGCGCCGCCCTCGGCGATATGCCGCTCGATGTACGGGCGCAGGCGCGCGAGTGCTTCGGCGCGGCTGATCGCGGGCACGTCCGAGCCGTACAGCGCAGCGTCCACCTGGGCCAGCAGATAGGGGTTGTGGTAGGCCTCGCGGCCGAGCATGACGCCGTCGAACACCTGCAGGTGCTCGCGGCATTCTTCCAGGGTCTTGATGCCGCCGTTGAGGATGATTTCCAGGTCCGGGAAATCACGTTTGACCTGCGCGGCGATGTCGTAGCGCAGCGGCGGAATCTCGCGGTTCTCCTTGGGCGACAGGCCTTCGAGAATGGCGATGCGCGCGTGCACGGTGAAGCTGCGGCAGCCGGCGTCGCGCACCTGGCCGACGAAGTCGCACAGTTCTTCATAGCTGTCACGGCCATTGATGCCGATGCGGTGCTTGACCGTCACCGGAATCGACACGGCGTCGCGCATGGCCTTCACGCAATCGGCCACCAGTGCCGGATGCCCCATCAGGCAGGCGCCGATCATGTTGTTCTGCACGCGGTCGCTGGGGCAGCCGACGTTCAGGTTGACTTCGTCGTAGCCGGCCTCCTCGGCCAGCTTCGCCGCCGCTGCCAGGTCCGCCGGATTGCTCCCTCCCAGTTGCAGCGCCAGCGGGTGCTCGCACTCGTCATGGCGCAGGAAGCGCGCGGCGTCGCCATGCAGCAGCGCGCCGGTGGTGACCATCTCCGTGTAGAGCAGGGCGTGGCTGGACAGCTGGCGCAGGAAGAAGCGACAGTGACGGTCAGTCCAGTCCATCATGGGCGCGACGCTGAAGCGGCGCGAGGGCTCGGGACGGGCGGGGGCGGTCATCGTGGCAGTGGTCATCGGTACGTCGGATCGGGAGTCGCTGGGGACGCGAAATTTCTCGCGCCGGCGGAAAGGGCGGAGATTTTACCGGTCTTGCCGGCCCAGCGCACGGAAACCGGCAGGCGGTCGATGTGCGTGCATCCCGTGCTACTAAGGGACGATAGCCGCAGGCCGGCGTAGACGGCCTAATGGCCCTGACAAGAATAATCAGGGTTTTCCGCCGGTTCCCATGAGTCCCGGCCGAGCGCCCGCCAGAAGAGAGCTGCCGCCATGGATACCGCGCGTCCGCGTATCGTCCTCATCCTTTCCCTGCAAACCTGTGGCCTGGTGCTGTTGTTCATCGCGCAAGCGCTGGGCGGCTGGCCGCTGTCGCTGTGCCTGTTGCTGGCCGCAGCGCTGCTCTGGGGGCCGTGGTTCATCCGGCGGGGCGCCGCACCGGCCAGCGCGCTGGCGGTGCTGCCGGATGTCGCCGAGCTGACCCGCGAGCTGTCGCGGGGAACCAGCCGCAATGCACTGTCCGCCGCCGGCGTGTCCTATTCGGTGCAGCGTCTGGTGGAGAAGCTCGAATCCCAGCTGGTGGCCGCCGAGCAGATCGTCGGCAGCGCCGAAGTCATGATCCACACCGAACGCGCGACCTCCAACCTGGCCCGCCAGGCGATGGACGCCGCTACCCGTGCGCGGGCCGGCAGCGATCTGGGCCGCGGCGAATTGCAGGCGGCCATCGACTGCATGCACCAGCTCAGCGAGCGCGCCAATGCCAGCCGGGCGTTGATCGAGACGCTGAATGCACGCAGCGAGGAGATTGCACGGGTCACCCAGGTGATCCAGTCCATCGCCAGCCAGACCAACCTGCTGGCGCTCAATGCGGCCATCGAGGCGGCGCGGGCCGGCGAGCACGGGCGCGGCTTCGCGGTGGTGGCGGAGGAGGTACGCGGGCTGGCCGGGCGCACCGCCGAGGCGACCGATGAGGTCGGGCAGATGGTCGAAGACATCCAGCGCCAGACCAGCGAAGTGGTGGAACAGATCCGCCAGTTGGCCGACGACCTGGTCCAGGGTGTCGGCCAGGTGGAAGGCACCGGACGGCAGTTGCAGGACATCGCCGGTCTGGCCGCCACCGTGGAAACCCAGATCACGGAGATCGCCGAGGGTGCGGAGATCAACCGCAGTCAGCTGGACAGCCTGTTCGCCGCCGTCGAGCAGGTGCGCGGCGACCTGCGCGTGAGCGACGAGCAGACCCATCGCCTGGCGGAAGCCGCGCTGCAACTGGAAACCCAGGCCGAGACGGTCAGCGAGCGCCTGGCCGAGGTTGCCCTGGACGATTACCACCAGCGCGCCTATGACCTGGCCCGTGAGGGAGCGCAGTCCATCGCCACGCGTTTCGAGTCCGATCTCGCTGCCGGTCGCATCAGCCTCGGCGACCTGTTCGACCGCGATTACCAGCCGGTGCCGGGCACCCATCCGCAGAAGTACCGCACGCGCTTCGACCGCTATACCGACGAGGTCCTGCCGCGCATCCAGGAAAACCTGCTAGAGCGCCACGAGGGGCTGGTGTTCGCGATTGCCTGCACCGCCGAAGGCTACGTGCCGACCCACAACCAGGCGTTCAGTCATCCGCCCACCGGGGATGTCCAGGTCGACATGCTCAAGAGCCGCAGCAAGCGCCTGTTCAATGATCGCACCGGCCTGCGCTGCGGCAGCCACAGCCAGCCGATGTTGCTGCAGACCTATTGCCGTGATACCGGGGAGCTGATGCATGACCTGTCGGTGCCGATCGTGGTGGGCGGCCGGCAGTGGGGTGGGTTGCGCCTGGGTTATCGCCCGGAGGCCTGAGCGGCCTGCCACGATCTGCTGCGCATTAAGGCGGGTGCGCTCCGCGGGGCCGTCTGTGGCTGATGGCGGGGCTGGTGCCGGGCTCGGTTTCGACCGAACGGTCGAAATAGAGTCCCCGGGGCCTGCTTACCGTGTAGGAGCGAGCTTGCTCGCGAACTGTGCTTCCCCATGACTCCGATGTTCAGGCGGTTCGCGAGCTCGCCCCTAGAAGACAGAGAGGTTCCTGCGCAGACGAAAAAAAGCCGCGCAGGAGTGGGGCGCGGCTTTGAAGTGGGCGCTCGGGAAGCGCCCGTGAAAGGGACTCAGTGATGCCCGCAGAGGGCATCGCGGCCATGTTCGCCGAGGATGTTGAACAGAATGTTCAGCACCACCGCCCAGATCGAGGTCATGGCGATACCGCTGTGGGTGATCGGCTCCATCCACTGGGGCAGGGCGGCGAAGAAGTCCGGACGCACCACCGGCACCATGCCCATGCCGATGCTCACCGCCACCAGCAACTGGTTGCGGCGGTCGACGATGTCCGCCTCGTGGAGGATGCGGATGCCGCTGGCGGCGACCATGCCGAACATGGCGATGCCGGCGCCGCCCAGTACCGCCGGCGGAATCGAGGCGACCAGGAAGGCGGCCTTGGGCAGCAGGCTCAGGATGATCAGGAAGACCGCGGCGGCGGCGGTGACGTAGCGACTGCGCACGCCGGTCATCTGCACCAGGCCGATGTTCTGGGCGAACGAGGAGTGGGTGAAGGTGTTCATGAATCCGGCGAAGAACGATGCGCTGGCGTCGCACAGCAGGCCGCGGCGCAGGCGGTTGGGGCAGATCTCGGTTTCGGTGACCTTGCCCAGGGCGAGGAACATGCCGGTGGACTCGACGAAGATGATCACCACCACCAGGCACATGGACAGCACCGGAGCCAGGTGGAATTCCGGCACCCCGAAGTGCAGCGGGGTGACCACGTCGAACCAGGGGCGCTGTTCGATGCCGTCCAGGCTGACCATGCCCATGCTGGCGCCGATGATGTAGCCCAGCAGCATGCCGATCAGCACCGAGACGTTGACCCAGAAGCCGCGCAGGAAGCGGTTGATCAGCAGGATCACCGCCAGCACGAAGGAGGACAGGGCGAGGTATTCGAGCGCGCCGAAGTTGGCCGCGCCTTCCCCACCGCCGGCCCAGTTGATCGCCACCGGGAACAGGCACATGCCGATGGATGTGATCACGGTGCCGGTCACCAGCGGCGGAAAGAAGCGCACGATGCGGCTCATGAACGGCGCGATGAGCATGCCGAAGAAGCCGCCGGCGATGGTCGCGCCGAAGATGCCGTTCAGGCCCACGCCGGGCATCCCGGCCATGGCCACCATGCTGCCGACGGCGGCGAAGCTGGCGCCCATCATCACCGGCATGCGGATGCCCACCGGACCGATGCCCAGCGACTGCACCAGCGTGGCGATGCCGGCGACCAGCAGGTCGGCATTGATCAGGAAGGCGACTTCCTCGCGGGAGAGACCGGCGGCCTGGCCGACGATCAGGGGGACGGCGACGGCGCCGCCATACATCAGGAGAACGTGCTGGAACCCGACCAGCAGCAGCTGCAGCAAGGGCAAACGCTGGTCGACAGGCGAGCCGGTATGGGAGCGCTCAGATACCACGGACATGCAACACCTCGGTTTTTATTGTTGTCAGTCGCTGGTTGTCGGACGGGCACGACAACAGGGAAGTACTGGCCGATCTCACCCCCGGGGCCGAGCGGGTGAAGCGGTGCGGGACTTTATACTTGCGATGTGTATTAGGTTCAATCGATTTTTGTATACAACTCGTCGGTCACGTTCCGTCTTGGCGGTGTCGGAAGGCTCTAGGCCGCGTGTGTACTGGCTTGCGGGAAAATGTAGCCATACGTCGAATCGACTACATTTTTCCTTCGGAAATGCCGTAGGGCGTACAGCTGTCTGCGGTTGTACGCCGATTCGCCTGGGTTCCCTGTCGGTGCCTGGTCTGAGCCTGGCAGTGCCCTGAAAGCAAGGCCGAACGGCGGTCGAACGTTATACGCCACACGCCCTTGCGGGCTCCGGGCGTTTCGCAGGCATAAAAAAACCGCACCCGAAGGTGCGGTTTTTCTGGCCGTGCCGCAGGCTCAATTAACCTGGGCACCCTTGGCGATCCAGTCGCCAACGAGCTTGCGCTCTTCCGGAGTCATCTGGGTGATGTTGCCCAGCGGCATGACCTGCGAGGCTACGGCCTGCGCCTGGATGCGCGGGGCGAGCTGCTGGATCTGCTGCGGAGTGTCGAACATCACGCCAGCCGGCGCGGTGCTGAACATGTTGCTGGTCGGCTTGGCCGAGTGACAGACAGCGCAGCGTTCCTGGATCACGTGGTGGACCTTGTCGAAGTTCGCGTCACCGCCCGTCGAGGCTTGCGCAGCAGCCGGAGCCTGGGCGGGTGCCTGCTCGGCGGTGGCGGGTTTCGCGGCTTCTTCCTTGGCGCGCTCGGTTGCGGTCTTGCCACCGATGGCGGTTTCCGGCAGCGGCTGGTACTCCACCTTCGCGGCCTGGGCGCTGGTGGCGCTGTCGCTGCTGGGGAAGTTCGGGCCGGTGACGAAGGCCAGGGCGATCATGCCGACGGCGCCGGCGGGCAGGGCCCAGGCCATGCCGTTGCCTTCGTGGCGGGTGTTGAAGTAGTGACGCACGATCACCGCCAGGCCCGCGATGCACGCCAGGATCAGCCAGTTGTAGTGGCTGCCGTAGGTGCTCGGGAAGTGGTTGCTGATCATGATGAACAGCACCGGCAGGGTGAAGTAGTTGTTGTGGCGCGAACGCAGCAGACCCTTGGCCGGCAGCACCGGATCGGGCTCGCGGTTTTCCTCGATGGCCTTAACCAGCGCACGCTGGGCCGGCATGATCACGCGGAACACGTTGCCCACCATGATGGTGCCGATGATGGCGCCCACGTGCAGGTAGGCGCCGCGGCCGCTGAACACCTGGCTGAGCAGGTAGGCGGCGAGGACGATCAGAGCGAACAGGATGGCGCCGAGCAGGGCAGGGGTCTTGCCCAGCGGGGAGTCGCACAGGGTGCTGTAGATGAACCAGCCTGCGATCAGCGAGCCGATGCCGATGGCGATGGCGGCGGCCGGGGCCAGGTCACTGCCCGGAGCGATCAGGTACAGGGTCGGGTTCAGGTAGAACACGATGGTCAGCAGGCAGACGCCCGACAGCCAGGTGGAGTAGGCCTCCCATTTGAACCAGTGCAGGTTGTCCGGCATTTTCGGCGGTGCGAGCTTGTACTTCTCCAGGTGGTAGATACCGCCACCGTGGATCGCCCAGAGATCACCGGAGAGCCCTTCACGCGGGTTGGCGCGATTGAGGTTGTTCTCCAGCCAGACGAAATAGAACGAGGCACCGATCCAGGCGATGCCGACGATCATGTGTACCCAGCGAACCAGCAGGTTCGCCCATTCGATGAGATGTGCTTCCACTGTCTTTACCTCTTGCCCAGGTGCCGCCGTCGCGGCAATCGGGCCTCTCTTATTAGTTTAGTTGGGGGTCGAGGAGGAGCTGTTCGTCCTCGGTGAAGAAATGCTCGTCGCAGTTGTTGCCAGAACCGCTGCGATCGACCACCAGGAAGTCATCCCGCTTTTCGATCGTCAGCACCGGGTGGTGCCAGACGCCGCGGTGGTAATTGACGCCCTGCTTGCCGTTGGACAGGAAAGCGCGGACGAGGCCCGATACAGGTACATCGCCAAGTGGCGCGACCACGATCAGAAATGGGTTGCCGAGCAGCGGAATGAACGCCTGGCTGCCCTGCGGATGGCGCTCCAGCATGCGGATGCGCAACGGCATCTCCAGGGATTCGGCGCTGAAGATGCTGATGATCGCCTTGTCATCGGGCTGCGCCGTTTCGACGGTGGCGAGCTTGTGATAACGGCGGGTGGAGCCGTTGTTGATCATGAAAAAGTCGCTGCCTTCGGTTTCGATGACATCACCGAACGGGGCGAAGGCTTCCTTGGTCAACGGCTCGATCTTCAGGGTACGCATGGCTGGTCTACTTATTCGTTGTTCGCATGGACCCTCTCCACAGGGGAGAGGGGAGTGAAGGTCCGCTCGCTCAGAGCTGTTGCAGGCGGAACATCGCGATCTTGTTGATCTCCGCCAGGGCGGTCTGGAATTCCTGCTCCGGCGTGTTGTGGATGCGCTCTTCGAACGCAGCCAGGATCTGGTGGCGGTTGCTGCCCTTCACCGCCTTGATGAAGGGGAAGCCGAACTTGGCCTTGTAGGCGTCGTTGAGTTCGGTGAAGCGGGCGAACTCCTCGGCGGTGCAGTCCTGGATGCCGGCACCAGCCTGTTCAGCGGTGCTGGATGCGGTCAGCTCGCCACGGATGGCGGCCTTGCCGGCCAGGTCCGGGTGCGCGTTGATCAGCGCCAGCTGTGCGTCGTGGCTGGCGGACAGGAGGATGTCGGCCATGCGCTGCTGCAGCAGTTCGATGTCGTTCAGGCTGTCGTCGACGCCCAGGTCATAGGCCTTCTCGGCAACCCACGGCGAGTGCTCGTAGATGTCGGCGAAGGCGGCGACGAAGGCGGCGCGGTCGAGGCTGGCCGGGGTCAGGGTCTGGAAACGGCTCATGCCTTGTTCTCCTGGGCTTGGAACGGGTGTTTCTCGTGCCAGTGCTTGGCGATGTCGACGCGGCGGGCTACCCACACTTTCTCGTGGCCCTTCACGTACTGCAGGAAGCGCTCCAGCGAGGCCATGCGCGCCGGACGGCCGAGCAGGCGGCAGTGCATGCCGATGGAGAGCATCTTCGGCGCGCCTTCGGTACCTTCGGCGTAGAGCACGTCGAAAGCGTCCTTGAGGTATTCGAAGAAGTCGTCGCCCTTGTTGAAGCCCTGCACCTGGGTGAAGCGCATGTCGTTGGTGTCCAGGGTGTAGGGGATGACCAGGTGCGGCTTCTCGGCGGTGCTCGCCGGGTCCCAGTAGGGCAGGTCGTCATCGTAGGTGTCGGAGTCGTAGAGGAAGCCGCCTTCCTCACGCACGATGCGGCGGGTGTTCGGGCCCAGGCGGCCGGTGTACCAGCCCTGCGGGCGCTGGCCGGTCAGGTCGGTGAGGATGCGGATGGCTTCGAGCATGTGCTCGCGCTCCTGCGCCTCGTCCATGTACTGGTAGTCGATCCAGCGATAGCCGTGGCTGCAGATCTCGTGGCCGTCGGCGACCATCTGGCGGATGGCCTCGGGATGGCGCTGGGCGGCCATGGCGACGGCGAAGATGGTCATCGGCAGGTCGTATTTCTTGAACAGCTTCAGCAGGCGCCATACGCCAGCGCGGCTACCGTACTCGTACAGCGATTCCATGCACATGTTGCGCTCGCCCTTGAGCGGCTGTGCAGCCACCATCTCGGAGAGGAAGGCTTCGGACTCCTTGTCTCCGTGCAGGATGCAACGCTCGCCGCCTTCCTCGTAGTTGAGGACGAAGGACAGGGCGATGCGGGCATCGTTCGGCCAGTGGGGGTGGGGAATGTTGTTGCCGTAACCGATCAGGTCGCGTGGGTAGTCGGCGCTCACTGCAGTGTTCCTTCTTGTGGTTGGCGGTCTGCGCGGAGTCGAAGGACCGGGCGCTGCCGTTGATGCGTGCATTGTATACAAAATGTTTGGCTATCTGTAAATACAATCTGCGCAACAGTCGTTTCTCTTTCCTATAGATGCGCGAATCGTCGAAATAACCCGGCCCGACCGCGTCTCATGGAGGCTGCAGCCCCTATTGGCAGGCTTCTGGCACAGGAGTGCCGGGGGCGGATCAAGTTGATTTTGCAACGTCTGATCACTTTTTTGTATACAATTGGTCGCGTGGCTGGGTATATTCGGTTCCGCGCAAACGCACTTGCCGGCTGTCCGTGCGGCAGCCCACCGAATTCGAATCAACAAGACAGAGGAGGAAGGTGTCCGCCGGCGGCGCCGGAGACATCGATAAGCCCATGGGACGCTTGACCACTCACGTACTGGATTCCGCCCACGGCTGCCCTGGCCATGGCATCAAGATCGAGCTGTACCGTGTCGAAGGCCAGCAGCTGGAACTGATCGCCACCCGCGTGACCAATGACGACGGCCGCTGCGACGAGCCGCTGCTGCAGGGCGAGGATTTCCGCGCCGGCGTCTACCAGCTGCTGTTCAATGCCGGCGACTATTACCGCGCCCGTGGCGTCGAGCTGCCGAAGCCGGCGTTCCTCGACCAGGTCGTACTGCGTTTCGGCATTGCCTCCGAGGCCGACCATTACCACGTGCCGCTGCTGATCTCCCCCTACAGCTACTCCACTTATCGCGGTAGCTAGTCGTTCGCAAGACCTTCCCGGACTCTTCGTGGAGTCTTCCTCGGCCCGCCCACACTGCGGGCTTTTTTTTGCCCGCGATTTTCTGTGCGGCCCGCGCCGCAGGCGCGAACGGCGCATTTGGACTAGAAAGCAGGGAGTCATTCTTTCGAGAAAGGACATGAGCAGGATCCTGATCGTCGATGAGCAACCGGTTACCCGACACGCCTTGCGATTGATGATGGAAGCCGACCGCCACGAAGTGGTCGGCGAGGCCGACAACGGTCCCGAGGCGTTGCAGCAGGTGCGGGGCTGCCATCCCGACCTGATGATCCTGGAGCTGTCGATTCCGCGGCTCGGCGGCCTGGAAGTCATCCAGCGCCTGGCGGCACAGGGGGCATCGGTGAAGGTCCTGGTGCTGACCTCTCGCGACTCGGAGTATTTCGCCGGGCGTTGCCTGGCGGCGGGCGCTGCCGGTTTCGTCAGCAAGCAGGAAAATCCGCAGGCGGTGCGCGAAGCGGTGCGGGCGATTGCCCAGGGGCACAGCTATTTCCCCAGTCATGCGCTGGGCAGCGTTGCCGCGGCGGAAGGGGCGGGGCACGGAGAGCTGCTCAAGGAGCTGTCGGTGCGGGAGTTGTCCGTGCTGCAACTGTTGGCGAACGGCTGCAGCAATGTGGCCATCGCCGATCAGTTGTCGATCAGTGACAAGACGGTGAGCACCTACAAGGCCCGTCTGATGCAGAAGCTGCATGCCAAATCGCTGGTCGAACTGGTGGACATCGGGCGCCGCCATGGGCTGGTGGAGGGCGACCAGCCTGATGCCGAGCCAGAGCGGGCGCCGATGACGCCGGAGCAGGTGAAGGAGCTGGCATTGCTGCGCAGCATGCTCGATTCCCTGCCGCACCCGATGACCGTCCGGGGGCTCGATGGCCGCATCCTGTTCTGCAACCGTCATACGCTGGAGCTGTTCGGTCTGCGTCTCGAGGATGTGGTGGGCAAGACGGCGGCGGACCTCGGGCTGTTCGCCAATCCGCATGAAGCGGCCTTGCTGATCCAGCAGTTGAAGGAAGCGATCGCCCGCGGCGAACCCTTCGACGCTGACGTGGAGTTCCGCTCGCAGAAGGGGCGTGAGGTTTACCAGCACTGGGTTCGGCCCTACCGCGACAGTGACGGGGTGCTGATCGGCGCCCTCTGCGGATCGATCAATGTCACCGGCCGCGATGAGCTGGTGCGCGAGCTGCGCAACGCGAACGCGCGGATCGATGCGATCAGTCGTGGCAAGAGCCAGTACCTCGCCGGGATGGGCAGCGAGTTGCAGGGGCCGTTGCAGAACGTCATGGCGATGCTGGAGCTGGCGTGGAACCAGGGCGATCCGGCGCGGCGCGAAGAGCCCCTGGCGGTAGCCCTCAAGCTCACCGGCAATCTGCTGGCGCTGCTGGAGGACTTGCAGCTGCTCAGCCGTGCAAGATCCCGGCGCCTGCCGCTGGCGGCCGAAGACATCGATGTACGTGCCCTGCTCGAACGGCAACTGGCGCTCATCGGCGAAACGGCCCTGGGCAAGGGCGTTCGCGTTGAATGCGACTTCGATCTGGCGCTGCAGACACGGGTCTGGGGCGATCCCCGGTGGCTTCGCAAGATCGTTTCCAACCTGCTGGACAATGCGCTGAAGCGTACCGAGGTGGGCTCGGTGCTGGTGCGCCTGCGCGCGCGTGGGCGGGACGCGGCGATGGTCGACGTCGAGGTCGATGTGATCGACACGGGGCCGGGGATCCCTTCCGAGGACCAGCAGCATCTGTTCGAGCCGTTTTTCTTCCCCCTGGATGACCTTCGAGTGCGCAGCGGTGGCACCGGCCTGGGTCTGGCGCTGTGCCACAGCCTGGTGCAGCTCATGGGCGGGAGCATCGGGGTGACGAGCCAGCCGGGTGTTGGGTCGGAGTTCAGCGTGAAGCTGTCACTGCCCGCCGCCGTCCAGTAGCAGCGGCAGCCGAAATGCAAAAGGCCCCGGCATTGCCGGGGCCTTTTGTTCTGGACGGACAGCGAACTCAGAGGAAGATGAACTTGGCCACGAAGATCGCGCACAGCGCATAGAGGCTGACGGTCACGTCCTTGTGGCGGCCGGTGAAGACCTTCATGGCCACGTAGGTCACGAAGCCCAGCGCGATGCCGTCGGCGACCGAGAAGGTCAGCGGCATCATGATCACGGTGACGATGGCCGGGATGGTCTCGGTGTGCTCGTTCCAGTCGATGTGGGCCATGCCGCCCATCATCAGCATGGCGACGTAGATCAGCGCGCCGGCGGTGGCGTAGGCGGGGATCATGCCGGCCAGCGGAGCGAAGAACATCGCCGCGACGAACAGCACGCCCACCACCACGGCGGTCAGGCCGGTGCGGCCGCCGGCGGCGACGCCCGCGGCGCTTTCCACGTAGCTGGTCACCGGCGGTACGCCGAGCACCGCGCCGAAGGCGCTGGAGGTGCTGTCGGCCTTCATCGCCTTGGACAGGTTCTCGATACGGCCGTCTTCGCGTACCAGGTGCGCACGCTGGGCTACGCCCATCAGGGTGCCGGCGGTGTCGAACATGTGCACGAAGAGGAAGGCCAGGATCACGCTGATCATGGTCACGTTGAAGGCGCCGGCGATGTCCATCGCCATGAAGGTCGGCGCCAGGCTCGGCGGCATGGAGAACACGCCACCGAACTGGACGATGCCCAGGGCGATGCCGGCCACGGTGACGGTCAGGATGCTGATCAGGATCCCGCCGAACACGCGGCGGTATTCCAGCACCGCGATCATCAGGAAGCACACCGCCGCCAGCAGCGGGCCGGGGCTGGTCAGGTCACCCAGGTGCACCAGGGTGGCGGGGCTGGCGACCACGATGCCGGCGGTCTTCAGGCCGATCAGCCCGAGGAACAGGCCCACACCGGCACCCATGGCGAAGCGCAGGCTCACCGGGATGCTGTTGAGCAGCCATTCGCGAATGCGCGAGAAGGTCAGGATCATGAAGGCGATGCCGGAGATGAACACCGCGCCCAGTGCGATCTCCCAGCTGTAGTTCATGGTCTTGACCACGGTGTAGGTGAAGAAGGCGTTGAGGCCCATGCCCGGCGCCAGACCCACCGGCCAGTTGGCGTACAGGCCCATCAGGAAGCAGCCCAGCGCCGCGGCAAGGCAGGTCGCGACGAATGCGGCGCCGTGGTCGATGCCGGCGTCGGCCATGATGTTGGGGTTGACGAAGATGATGTACGCCATGGTTATGAAGGTCGTGAGGCCCGCGGCGAGTTCGGTCTTCACGGTCGTGCCATGCTGGCTGAGCTTGAACAGACGTTCCAGCAGGCCGGTAGCAGGCGGGCTTGAAGCAAAGGCTTGTTGTTCTTGTTTGGTGCTTTCCACAGCGGTACTCCTCAACGCTCTTGTTGTTGGTCCCTTTGCCGTCGGCTGGTTCACCTGCGTCCCTTGCGCTAACGGAAAGAGTTGTGAGGGTGTGATTTGTTGACCCTCAGGTCAGGAAGTCACGCCGCGATTATGCAGTTGTGTACAAAAACTTCAAATAATGTTTAGTGCCTGAGTGAAAGTTTTTTACAAGAAAAGGCTCGGAATGGTCGCAGGACGACGTCGGACGCATCCGCTGGGCGACACGCCATTGGCGTCAATCACCACTCGCTCGCGATGGCTGCACGATAGTGGCCATTTTGTGTACACTGTTGCCCAATACCTGGCCGACGCCAGCTTCTCGCCAGCCCCCACGGATTTCGCGCCGGTCCCACTCCGGCTGATCAGGGTTCGACACCAATGACCGACCAGTTGCAACAGATCAGGAAGCAGCCGCGCAATGGCAAGAGCCGCAGCGGCACCCAGGATGAAATCGTCTACGCGCACATCTTCGACGCGATCCTTGAGCAGCGCCTCGCTCCCGGCACCAAGTTGAGCGAAGAGGCCCTCGGCGAAATCTTCGGCGTCAGCCGTACCATCATCCGCCGCGCCCTGTCGCGACTGGCCCACGAGCAGGTCGTGCTGCTGCGCCCCAACCGTGGCGCCGTCGTCGCCAGCCCGAGCATCGACGAGGCCCGGCAGATCCTCTTTGCCCGCCGCACCGTCGAGCGCGCGATCACCGAGCTGGCCGTGGACAACGCCAGCAGCGATACGCTGTCCGAGCTGCGCGACATGGTGAAGCAGGAGCAGTCCAGCTTCGCCCGTGGCGACCGTGGCGCCGGCATCCGTCTTTCCGGCGAGTTCCACCTCAAGCTTGCCGAGATGGCGAAGAACGCGCCCCTGGTGAGCTTCCAGCGCAGCCTGGTGTCGCAGACCTCGCTGATCATCGCCCAGTACGAAAGCGGCGGCCGTTCGCACTGCTCCTTCGACGAGCACAACGAAATCCTCGACGCCATCGAGAAGGGCGACAAGGAAAAGGCCGTGACCCTGATGATGCACCACATGGCGCACATCGATGACAAGCTGAACCTGGATGTCGACGGCGCCTCCGGCGACCTGCACGCGGTGTTCTCGCACCTGCTGGCGGGCAAGAAGAAGCCGCGCCGCAGCAAGGCCGACGCCGACTCCGCGGCCTGATCGCCTTCCATGAACAAGCCCCGCCGATGCGGGGCTTGTTCGTTTCAGTACCGACGGCCTTTTGTAGGAGCGAGGGGGACGCCCAGTCCTTGCTCGCGAACGCTTTACACCTTGAGGCTCCGGCGTAATGCGGGTTCGCGAGCAAGCTCGCTCCTACAGGATAGAAATCCTCTCATCCGGATTGACGGGAGAGGGTTGGGGGAGCGTGGGCACGGACTCCCCTGATGGCACCGCCGCGCTTATAGGCTTTGTGCGCTTTCCTCGGATTGCTCCCAGCCGCCGCCCAGGGACTTGTAGAGCAGCACCAGGGTGGTCGCCACGGCTTCGCGGCCGCGCACCTGCTGTTCCTCGGTGGCCAGCAGTTCGCGCTGGGCGCTGAGCACGTTGAGGAAGTCCACGGCACCGGCCTTGTACTGCTCGCGGGCGTTGGCCAGGGCGGTGCGGCCGTGCTCGGCGGCGGTGTCCAGGCTGGCCAGGCGGCGCTGGTCGGCGGCGTAGTCGGTGAGTGCGTCGTCCACTTCGCGCCAGGCGTTGAGCACCGTGCGGCGATAGGCGATGGCCGATTCCTGCTGCTGCGCCTCGCGCAGGGCGAGCATGCCCTTCAGCCGGCCGCCTTCGAAGATTGGCAGCGACAGGCTCGGGCCGATGCCGAAGGTGCGGCTGTTCCAGTCGCCGAAATTCGACAGTTGCAGTGCCTGGAAGCCGAAGCTGCCGTTGAGGCTGATGCGCGGGTAGAAGTCAGCCTTGGCCACGCCGATGCTGGCGGTGGCGGCATGCAGCGCGGCTTCGGCGCGGCGGATGTCCGGACGGCGCTGGGCCAGCTCCGAGGGCAGACCGACCGGTACGCCGCGCGGCGGTTGCGGCACCGGTCTGGCCTGGGCGAGTTCCGCCTGTAGCGCACCGGGCGCTTCGCCCAGCAGGTAGCCCAGAGCATTGATCAGCCGCGCCTGGCGCTTCTGGCTGTCAGGCAGGCGCGCTTCGATGCTGGCGACCTGGGTCAGCGCCTCGGCCACGTCCAGTTCGGTAGCGACGCCATCGGTGCGGCGCAGGCGGGTCAGCTCCAGGCTGCGCCGGGCGATCTCCAGGTTGCTGCGGATGATCGCTTCCAGGTCCTGTTCGGCGCGCAGTTGCAGGTAGTTGCGCGCGGTCTCGGCAAGCACCGATACCAGTACGTCGCGACGGCTCTCCTCGGTGGCCTGCACATTGGCGTCGACGGCCTCCAGTTCGCGGCGCACGCGGCCCCAGAAGTCCAGCTCCCAGGACAGGTCGAAGCCGCCATCGAGCTGGTTGAAGCTGTCCTTGCCCGCCTTGCCGGACGGATCGTTCAGGCCGACTTCGCTGTTGCGCCTGCGCTGGTAGCCCAGGTCCGCACCGACGTTGGGCACGGCGTCGCCGCCCAGCGCCTGGCGGATCGCCCGGCTCTGCTGCAGACGCGCGTCGGCTTCGCGCAGGTCGAGGTTGGCATCCGCCACCCGGCGTTGCAGGTCGTTGAGCTGCGGGTCGCCCAGCAGTGTCCACCACCGGGCCTCCAGGGGCGCGTTAAGCGCTTGGCTCGGCGCATCGCCACGCTGGGCGGACCAGTCCACCGCATCGGCATCCTTCGGGCGCTGGAAGTCCGGGCCGACGCTGCAAGCACCAAGCGCAAGCAAGGCGAGCAACAGAGGCGTACGGGCGGCGATCATTGCACGGCTACCTTCTGCTCTTTCGCTGCGTGCTGGGCAGTGTCGATCCGCGCGATGACCGACATACCCACACGCAGCTTGTCGCGCAGCGGCTGGTCGGCGTCGAGGATGATCTTCACCGGGATGCGCTGGACGATCTTGGTGAAGTTGCCGGTGGCGTTGTCCGGGGCGATGGGCGCGAAGCTCAGGCCGGTGGCCGGGGCGATGCTGTCGACGTGGCCGCGCAGCTTTTCGCCGGGGAAGGTGTCGATGCTGATTTCCACGGCCTGGCCGGGTTGCACGTCAGTGAGCTGGGTTTCCTGGAAATTGCCGACCACGTAGGCGTCCTGCAGCGGCACCACCGCCAGCAGCGCATTGCCCGGCGTGGTGTAGGCGCCGACGCGTACGGCGCGACGACCGACCATGCCGTCGAAGGGCGCGCGGATTTCCGTGTAGGAGAGGTTCAGTTGCGCCTGTTGCAGCTGCGCCTGGCCACGCTTCAGCGCGCCGAGGGCTTCGGCCTGCTGGGCCAGCAGCACGTCGAGCTGCTTGCGGGCGGCGAGGGCGGCGGCCTTGTCCTTGTCCAGCACGGCCTTCGCCGAGTCGACGCGCGAGCGCGCCTGCTGGGCGTTCTGCAGGGTGCCGGCGCCCTGGCTGGCGAGGTGCTGGTAGCGGTTCAGTTCCTGCGCGGCGAAGGTCAGCGCGGCCTGGTCGGCCTGCACCTGGGCAGCGGTCTGGGCAATCACCGCCTGCTGGCGTTCCAGGTTGGCGGCGACGTGGTGATGGCGCGCCTCGGCGGCCAGCACGTCGGCCTCGGCGGCGGCCAGCGCGGCGCGGTAGTCGCGGGCGTCGATGCGTGCCAGGACCTGTCCGGCCTTCACCGACTGGTTGTCCTCCACCAGCACTTCCTCGATGAAGCCGGCGACCTTCGGCGCCACCAGGGTGAAGTCGGCGTGGACGTAGGCGTCGTCGGTGCTCTGCTCGCGGCTGGGGCCCAGCAGGCGCAGCAGCAGGTAGACGACAAGGGCGAACAGCAGCACGGCAACCAGGGCCAGACTGCCGCGACGGGAGCTCAGTTTCGACATGGGCAGACCTTTGAATCAGTTGGTGGGAACGACCGGGCGCGGCGGGTAGACCCGCAGCGGCATCAGGGGAATCAGGATGAGCAGGGCGGCGGCCAGCCAGGCCATCGCCAGTAGGGTGTCGGACGCGGCGAGCACGCCGGCCTGGCCGCGCACCTGGCCGGCCAGGCGACCGACGTTCTCGGCGCCGCCCAGTTGTTCCAGGCGCAGGCCCAGGGCTTGCGAGGCATTGCCCAGGTGATCGACCAGGCGATTGGAGTGGTAATGCTCGCGCCAGGTCATGAGGAACGAGACGATGGCGCTGCCCATTACCGCCGAGAAGGCGCGCACGCTGTTGAACCAGGCCGAGGCGAACGGCCCTTCGATGGGCGCGACGACGCTGGTGGCGGACATCAGCAGCGGCACCACGGCCATCGGCTGGCCGATGATCTGCAGCGTCAGGAGCCAGTAGAAGTTCTCCCGCGTCCACTCGCTGGTCAGTTGGCTCATGCCGAAGGCAGAAAGACCGCACAGGCTGATGCCGATAGCCAGGACCCAGCGGCAATCCACCCGCGGGACGTTGCACAGCGCCGCCACCAGCGGCAGCGAGATCAGCTGCGGCAGCGCCACCAGCAGCGCCATGGGCGCCGATTGCAGCGGGCGATAACCGTGGGCCGAGGCCAGGTACGACGCCGGCACGCCGGAGCAGGCACCGAGCACCACCAGCACGCCGGCCAGGGTGATCAACGAGTGGGTGAAGTTGCGCCGTTTGAGGATGTCCAGGCGGAAGAACGGCAGCGGGTGCGTCCACTCGTTGACGAAGAACGCCACCAGCAGCCCGGCGCCGCCGATCACCAGCAGGGTGATCAGGTCCGACTCGAACCAGTCCAGGCGCTCGCCCTGCAGCAGGCCGATCACCAGCATCAGGAAGCCCGGCAGGCCGAGGGCGAGGCCGATGTGGTCGAACTGGCGGAAGCGCTCCAGGCGCAGCGGGTCCTGCGGAATGCCCCAGGCGACGGCGGCCAGCGCCACGGCGCAGAGCGGAATGACCTGCCAGAACACCCATTGCCAGCCGACGAACTCGGTCCACAACGCCGCCAGCGGCATGCCCAGGTTGGGCGCGAAAGTGGCGGTCAGCGCATAGGCGCCCAGGCCGTAGAGCTTGATGCCCGGCGGCAGGAAGCGCAGCGCCACGGTCATCAGCATCGGCGGCATGCAGCCGCCGGCAAAACCTTGCAGCAGGCGCAGCAGGTAGAGCGTCTCGACGTTCGGCGCGAACGGGCAGAGCAGTGCCAACAGGGCGAACGCGGCGATGGCGCCGAGGGTGAAGCGGCGCAGCGACACGGTGACCGAGAACCAGGGCGCGAAGGCCATGGCGGCGACCTGCGCCGCCGAGTACAGGGAGATCAGCCAGGTGCCTTCGTCGTGACCGATGGACAGCGCGCCGCGCACGTCGGTCATGGCCAGGTCGGTGACCTTCTCGTTGAGGCCGGCACTGAGGGAGGCGATCAGCACGCCGAGCATGCCGACCACGATGCGCAGGCCGAACGGCTGCGCCACGGGCTTGGCGGGCTGCGTGGCCGATGGTGTGGCCGGCTGCGGGGTGGCGGCGGAAATCGGGGCGAGCGCGGTCATGGCCGGCCTCCATGGGGATGGCCGACGCCGCCGCCGGTGGGCGGAGAGGTGCAAGGCATAGGAATCAACTCGGGTATTTGCGACCGAGTCTAGGGAAGGCCAATAGCTGTGAAAATTGAAATGATTGCAGCTAATCAGTGCGCCTGATGCACTTTTTGGCAGTCAGCTCAGCAGGCCGGAGCTCTCGCGCAGTTCGGTGCACACGCGCTTCACCGTCTGCCGCAGCCAGCTGTGCGCCGGGTCGTTGTCGAAGCGCGGATGCCAGGCCTGGATGATCACCACCGACTTGAGTGGCAGCGGAATATCGAACTGGCGCAGGGCGAAGCCCAGGCGGTCCAGACGCCACAGCGAATGCTCGGGAATGGGCAGCACCAGGTCGGACTCCAGCAGGGCGAAGATCGAGGAGTGGAAGGTCGGCGCGATCAGGCGGACTTCACGGCGCAGGCCGAGTTTTGCCAGTTCCTCGTCGATCGGACCTGCGGCGCGGCCGCGCCGTGACACGCTGATCTGCGGGAAGCTGGCGAAGCGCTCCTGAGTGATCTCATCGTCGAAAATCGGGTGGTCGCGCCGCGCCAGGCCGACGAAGTTGGTGGTGAACAGCGTCTGCGTGCGGATTTCCGGTTCCAGGGTCGAGGTACCGCCAATGTAGAGATCGATGCGGTTCTGCCGCAGGGCTTCGTCGTCGAAGTCTGCCTCCGGAGCCATGCGCAGGCTGCAGCGCGGCGCTTCTTCCTTCATCACTGCCAGCATGCGCGAGGCGAAACCGCCCACCAGCACGTTGTTGGAGCGCAGTACGAAGCAGCGTTCGAGCTGGTCCATGCGCAGGTTTTCCTTGGCGTTGAACAGACGCGTGGCGTGTTCCACCAGTTCGCTGACCTCTTCGCGCAGTTGCAGGGCGCGGGGCGTCGGCACCAGGTTGCGCCCGGCGCGGACCATGATCGGGTCGCCCACCGCCTCGCGGATGCGTGACAGCGTGCGGCTCATGGCCGGCGCACTCAGGTGCATGCGCCGCGCGGCGCCGACCACGCTGCCTTCATCGAGCAGGATGTTGAGGGCGACCAGCAGGTTGAGATCGGGCAGGGCCATGGCGACTCCGGATGAATTGGTGCGGTGCCATTCATGTTCCATTGCGATGGACCCGATGGGCAAGCATGCGTTTCATGCAATGGTCCATTACGTTTGGCGTGCCTTTACGCTCGCTGTCCTGGCCCGAAGAATGACGGCGAATTTCGTTTCGCGAGGAGAAAGGCATGTTCAAACGGATTCTGCTGGCCATAGACGGCGCGGCGCAGTCGCCTCGGATCATCGCCAGCGCTGCCGAGCTGGCGCGTTGCAGCGGGGCGGCGGTGCATGTGGTGTGCGCCGTGGACCGCGCTTTCGCCATGCCGCGCCAGGACGCGCTGGAGTATCCGCCGGCGGAGCAGGAGCAGCATGAGGCCCAGGTGTTGGTGGATGACGCCGTGGCGCAGTTGCGGCCGTGCGTGGCGTCCGGGGCGGTGGTGGCGGGTGATCCGGCCCGGGCGATCCTGCGCGAGGCGGAGCGGCTGGAGTGCGACCTGATCGTGATCGGTCATCGGCACCTGGGGCGTATCGAGCGGTTGCTGGACCCGTCGGTGGGGCAGCGGGTGATTGAGCGTGCGCCGTGTCCGGTGCTGGTTGAGGTGCGGGAGTAGGGCGCCTGTTGGTCCGGTGCCGTGCGGTTCGCGAGCAAGCTCGCTCCTACGAAGAGCGCAATACGAACCTGTAGGAGCGAGCTTGCTCGCGAACCCGCCCAACGCAGCGCTCGACAGACCAATTGCGGACAGCGTCCGCTCCTGCGCTGGCCTGGGAGGGCGGCATCCCTGCAGGAGAGGGCGGGCGAAACAGAAAGAAAAGCGGCCCCGGCGCCGGGTTGGTCCTGAGCGAGGACCCGGCGTCGGAGCCGTAAGGGGTCAGCCGCGGCGATGCACGTTGCGACCGTGCGCGAAGGTTTCCTTCACGGTGCGGTCGTCGCCGAGGATGACCAGTGCGAAGAGTTTTTCCTCCAGGGTTTTCGCCTGCTGCAGGCGGTAGTCCAGCAGCGGGGTGGCCTTGTAGTCGAGGACCACGAAGTCGGCCTCGTTGCCCTGGGCGAAGCTGCCGACCTTGTCCTCCAGCTCCAGCGCGCGGGCGCCGCCGAGGGTGGCCAGGTACAGCGACTTGAACGGGTCGAGCTTGATGCCTTGCAGCTGCATCACCTTGTAGGCCTCGTTCAGCGATTGCAGCTGGGAGAAGCTGGTGCCGGCACCGACGTCGGTGCCCAGGCCAACTTTCACCTTGTGCTTCTCAAGCTTGGCCAGGTCGAACAGGCCGCTGCCCAGGAACAGGTTGGAAGTCGGGCAGAAGGCCACGGCCGAGCCGGTTTCCGACAGGCGCTGGCACTCGCCGTCGCACAGGTGCACGCCATGGGCGAAGACCGAGCGCGGGCCGAGCAGGCCGTGATGGTCGTAGATGTCCAGGTAGCCCTTGCGCTCCGGGAACAGTTCCTTGACCCACTCGATTTCCTTGAGGTTTTCCGACAGGTGCGTGTGCAGGTACACGCCCGGGTGCTCCTTGAGCAGACGGCCGGCGGCGTCGAGCTGTTCCGGCGTGCTGGTCGGGGCGAAGCGCGGGGTCACCGCGTAGAGCAGGCGGCCCTTGCCGTGCCAGCGCTCGATCAGCGCCTTGCTCTCGGCGTAGCTGCTTTCGGCGGTGTCGGTCAGGTAGTCCGGGGCGTTGCGGTCCATCATCACCTTGCCGGCGATCAGGCGCAGGTCGAGCTTTTCGGCGGCGCCGAACAGCGCATCCACCGACTGCGGATGCACGGTGCCGAACACCAGCGCGGTGGTGGTACCGGCGCGCAGCAGTTCCTTGAGGAAGATGCCGGCGACGTCGGCGGCATGGGCCGGGTCGGCGAACTGCTTCTCGGTGGGGAAGGTGTAGGTGTTCAGCCAATCCAGCAGTTGCTCGCCGTAGGAGGCGATCATGCCGGTCTGCGGGTAGTGGATGTGGGTGTCGATGAAGCCGGGGGTGATCAGCGCGTCGCGGTACTCGACCACTTCCACACCGCCCAGTTGCGGCAGCAGCTCGGCGGCGTGGCCGAGGCGGGCGACCTTGCCGTCTTCCACCAGCAGGATGCCGTCTTCGAAGTACTGGTAGGACTTCTCCACGCCGACTTCGGCGGGGTCGGCGACGCTGTGCAGGATACTGGCGCGGTAGGCTTTGGCTTGAGTGCTCATCAATCTCTCGCAAATCGGAATTAGCGCGTCTTCGGACGCTATTCGATGGGTATCGCTGGCGCTCCACCCATCCTACGTAAACTGGCCCGGCTATTCGTAGGATGGGTGGAGCGGAGCGATACCCATCACGAAGCCTGGAATTCTGGAAATCAGGCGCCGCTTTCGGCGGTGCGTGCGCGGCGGCTCGTGGGTAACAGTTTGGCCACGGTGTTCTCGCCCTTGCCGGTCTCCTGACCGAAGGTGGCGTTGTAGGTGGCGATGACTTCGCCGGCGATGGACACGGCGATCTCCACCGGTAGCTTGCCCTTCACCTCGCTGATGCCCATGGGGCAGCGCATGCGCTGCACGGTGTCGGAGGCGAAACCGCGGTCGCGCAGGCGGTGTTCGAACTTGGCGCGCTTGGTGTCCGAGCCGATCAGGCCGAAGTAGGTGAAATCATTGCGTTCGAGGATCTTCGCGGTCAGCTCCAGGTCCAGCGCGTGATTGTGGGTCATGACGATGAAGTAGCTGCCGGCGGGCATTTCGTCGATCTCGTCGATGACGTCCTCGTTGATCAGGCGGGTCACGCCCTCGGGGATGTGGTCGGGGAACTCGGCTTCCCGCGAGTCGATCCAGCGCACCTTGCACGGCAGGCTGGCGAGCAGCGGCACCAGGGCGCGACCGACATGGCCGGCGCCGAACACGGCGATGTGCGCCTGGGGCTGGCCCATGGGTTCGAACAGCAGCACGGTGGCGCCGCCGCAGCACTGGCCGAGGCTGGCGCCGAGGCTGAAACGCTCCAGCTTCGGTTCGCGCTCGCGGCTGAGCAGCATTTCCCGAGCGATGGCCATGGCCTTGAATTCGAGGTGGCCGCCACCGATGGTGTCGTAGGCCTTGTCGGCGCTGACGACCATCTTGGAGCCGGCATTACGCGGGGTCGAGCCGCGCTCTTCGATGATGGTCACCAGCACGCTGGCTTCGGCGCGCTGTTGCAGGTCGGCGAGGGCACTGATCCAGTTCATCGTTACGAACCTCAAGGGTGGCTTTTCGTAGGAGCGAGCTTGCTCGCGAACGAGTTTCCCGGCAGCTCTGTGGCTGGGCGGTTCGCGAGCAAGGACTAGGCGTCCCCCTCGCTCCTACAGTTGGGAGTTAGGGTGGGGCGCCGCTGACCCGGGGGAGGACGGGATTGGGGACGTCTTCCCGTGCCAGCGGCACCCCATGGTCACATCAGGCCGGCTCGACCTGAGCCGGTGCCTTCTCCGCCTGGGCCAGCTTCAGCTTGCGCATCTGCTCCACGCCCCAGAGCACGCGCTCCGGGGTGGCCGGAGCGTCGATCTGCGGCTGGGCGCGGTAGTCGGCCAGGCTGGCCACGGCGTCCTTGATCGCGCAGAACACCGAGATGCCCAGCATGAACGGCGGCTCGCCGACGGCCTTGGAATGGAACACCGTCTGCTCCGGGTTCTTGCGGTTTTCCACCAGCTTCACCCGCAGGTCGATGGGCATGTCCGCAATGGCCGGGATCTTGTAGCTCGCCGGGCCGTTGGTCATCAGCTTGCCCTTGGCGTTCCACACCAGTTCTTCCATGGTCAGCCAGCCCATGCCCTGGACGAAGCCGCCTTCCACCTGGCCGATGTCGATGGCCGGGTTCAGCGAGGCGCCGACGTCATGCAGGATGTCGCTGCGCAGCATCTTGTACTCGCCGGTGAGGGTGTCGACTATCACTTCCGAGCAGGACACGCCGTAGGCGTAGTAGTAGAACGGCCGGCCGCGCGCCTGGCTGCGGTCGTAGTAGATCTTCGGCGTGCGGTAGAAGCCGGTGGAGGAGAGCGACACCTGGCCGAAGTAGGCCTGCTGCACCAGTTCCTCGAAGGGCAGGATGAGGTCGCGCACGCGCACCTGGTTGTTGCGGAACTCGATGTCTTCCTCGGTCACCTTCCAGTGCTTGGCGGCGAACTCCACCAGGCGCTGCTTGATGGTCTCAGCGGCGTTCTGCGCGGCCTTGCCGTTCAGGTCTGCGCCCGACGACGCAGCGGTCGGCGAGGTGTTGGGCACCTTGTCGGTGTTGGTCGCGGTGATCTGCACGCGGTCGATGTCGACCTGGAAGACCTCGGCCACCACCTGGGCGACCTTGGTGTTCAGGCCCTGGCCCATCTCGGTGCCGCCGTGGTTCAGGTGGATGCTGCCGTCGGTGTAGATGTGGATCAGCGCGCCGGCCTGGTTGAGGAAGGTGGCGGTGAAGCTGATGCCGAATTTCACCGGGGTCAGCGCCAGTCCCTTCTTCAGCACCGGGCTGCTGGCGTTGAATTCGCGGATTTCGGTGCGGCGCCTGGCGTACTCGGCGCTGGCTTCCAGCTCCTCGGTCATCTCCTGCAGCAGGTTGTGTTCCACCTGCTGGTAGTAGTGGGTGACGTTGCGCTCGTCCTTGCCGTAGTAGTTGCGCTTGCGCACTTCCAGCGGGTCCTTGCCGAGGTGGCGCGCGACCGCGTCCATGATCTCCTCGATGGCGACCATGCCCTGCGGGCCGCCGAAGCCGCGGTAGGCGGTGTTCGACGCCGTGTTGGTCTTGCAGCGGTGACCGTTCACCGTGGCGTTGCCGAGGAAGTAGGCGTTGTCGGAGTGGAACATCGCGCGGTCGACGATGGAGCCGGAGAGGTCCGGCGAGTAACCGCAGTTGCCGGCCAGCTCGATGTTGATGCCGTGCAGCAGGCCGTCGTCCTCGAAGCCCACGTCGTACTCGACGTAGAACGGGTGGCGCTTGCCGGTCATCTGCATGTCTTCGACGCGCGGCAGGCGCATCTTCGCCGGGCGGCCGGTGAGGCGCGCGATCACGGCGCACAGGCAGGCCGGCGCGGCAGCCTGGGTTTCCTTGCCGCCGAAGCCACCGCCCATGCGGCGCATGTCGATGACCACCTTGTTGAAGGAGATGCCCAGCACTTCGGCCACCAGCTTCTGCACTTCGGTGGGGTTCTGGGTGGAGGTGTAGACGATCACACCGCCGTCTTCGGTGGGCATCACCGAGGAAATCTGGGTCTCCAGGTAGAAGTGCTCCTGACCGCCTATGTGCAGGGTGCCCTGGATGCGGTTCGGCGCGGTGGCCAGCTTGCCTTCGGAATCGCCGATCTTGTGCTGGTGGCTGTCGAGCACGAAGTGCTTCTTGCGCAGCGCCTCGACCACGTCGAGGACCGGCTCCAGGTCTTCGTACTCGATGATCGCGGCCATGGCCGCCTTGCGTGCGGTTTCCAGGCTGTCGGCGGCCACGGCGATGACCATCTGGCCGACATACTCGACCTTGCCGTCCGCCAGCAGCGGGTCGCCGGCGACCACCGGGCCGATGTCCAGCTGGCCGGGCACGTCGTCCTTGGTGATGGCGATGGCCACGCCGGGGAACTGGTAGCACGGGCTGACGTCCAGCCGGGTGATGCGCGCATGGGCGCGGTCGCTCATGCGGGCATAGACGTGCAGCTGGTTGGGGAATTCCAGGCGGTCGTCGATGTAGATCGCCTCGCCACTGACGTGCTTGGGCGCGCTCTCGTGCTTGACGCTGCGGCCGACGCCGGTGGTGAGGTCGGCGCGGAACAGTTCGGCGAGTTCTTCCTGGGTCTTGTGTGGCTTATGCATAAGAGGTCACCCGAGTAACGGCCTGGGGAGCTTCCAGTTCCAGGAAGCACTTGCGCAGCAGGTTCTGTGCGGTGAGCAGGCGGTATTCCTTGCTCGCACGGAAGTCGGTGAGCGGGGTGAAGTCTTCGCTCAGCGCAAGCGCCGCACGTTCGAAGGTGGCGCTGTTGAAGGTCTGGCCCAACAGCGCGGCTTCGCAGGCCTTGGCGCGTTTCGGGATGGCGGCCATGCCGCCGAAGCCGGTGCGCACGGCGGTGATCTTGCAGTCTTCCACGGTGAGCTGGAAGGCGGCGCAGACGGCGGAAATGTCGTCGTCCAGGCGCTTGGACACCTTGTAGGCGCGGAACATCTGGTTGGCCTGCGGACGCGGGATGATCACCTGCTCGATGAACTCGCCCTCCTGGCGCGCGGTGACCTTGTAGTCGATGAAGTATTCATCGATCGGCAGCTCGCGGCGCTCGCTACCCTTGCGCAGCACCAGGCGTGCACCCAGGGCGATCAGCAGCGGCGGCGAGTCGCCGATGGGGGAGGCGTTGCCGATATTGCCGCCCAGGGTGCCCTGGTTGCGGATCTGCAGCGAGGCGAAACGGTGCAGCAGCTCGCCGAAGTCCGGGTAGTCGCGGGACAGCGCTTCATAGCAGTCGGTCAGCGGAGTCGCGGCGCCGATCTCGATGCGGTCGTCGAAGACTTCGACACGCTTCATTTCTTCGACATGGCCGACGTAGATCATCACCGGCAGTTCGCGATGGAACTGGGTGACTTCCAGGGCCAGGTCGGTGCCGCCGGCGAGCAGGCGCGCCTGCGGGTTGGCGGTGTAGATGTCGGCCAGGTCGGCGATGGTCAGCGGCAGCAGGCAGCGCTTGTCACCGCTGTTGAGCTCGGCGGTTTCGTTCGGGGCGATGGCTTTGAGCTGGGCGATGATTTCGGCCTCGGCGACGTCGAACTGGTCCGGCTGCTTCTGGCAGCAGGATTGCTCGGCAGCATCGAGGATCGGGCGGTAACCGGTGCAGCGGCACAGGTTGCCGGCCAGCGCTTCGTGGGCCTCGGCCTTGCGCTCCTCGGCAGTAACGCCTGCGCTGTTCTTCTGCAGGGCGAACAGCGACATGACGAAGCCGGGGGTGCAGAAGCCGCACTGCGAGCCGTGGCAGTCGACCATGGCCTGCTGCACGCCGTGCAGTTCGCCACGGTGCTTGAGGTCATCGACGCTGATCAGCTGCTTGCCGTGCAACGAGGAAACGAAGGTGAGACAGGAGTTGAGGGTGCGGTAGCGGATGCGCTCGGCGCCTTCCTCGCCGACCAGCTCGCCGACCACCACGGTGCAGGCGCCGCAGTCACCGGAGGCGCAGCCCTCCTTGGTGCCGGTCTTGCCCAGGGTCTGGCGCAGGTAGTTGAGCACGGTGAGATTGGGGTCGAGGCGGTCTTCGACGCGCAGCTCGCGGTTGAGCAGGAACCTGATCAAGGCTTGCCTCCAGGCTGGTTCTTGTTTTTGGTAGGGCACTGGAGCATGAATCTATGAAAAGCTGACTTTTGAGTCAATAAAAATTCTGTCCAAATGGTCAGAAAGTTTTTCCGCAGCTGATAAGCGGTGCGAGCGAGGCTGCTTTTTGTAGGGGCGGCAGAACGAAAAAAAGGCGGCAAGCCGGGGTAGGGCTTGCCGCCAAGGCGTGGAACGCGGGGTCAGGCTTGCTGGGAAGCGCTCAGCTGGTATTCCTCGCCAGCGTAATAAGCCCGCACCCGCGGATTCATCACGGCGCGCCAGAGCGGCGGAAACAGGGCGAGGACGATCATCCCGGCATAGCCATTGGGCAACTGCGGGCTCTCGTCGAAGTGCCGCAGCACCTGGTAGCGCCGCTTGGCGTTGGCGTGGTGGTCGGAATGCCGCTGCAGGTGGAAGAGGAACAGGTTGGTCAGCAGGAAGTTGCTGTTCCAGGAGTGCTCATGGGTGGTCCGCTCGTAGCGCCCGGACTCCAGCCGGCGGCGGTGCAGGCCGTAATGCTCGACGTAGTTGACGATCTCCAGCAGGGTGAAGGCCATCACCGACTGGCCAATGAAGTAGATCGCGCCGATCCAGCCGAAGGCGACGCTGAAGCCGGCCAGGAACAGCGCGCTGATCACGTACCACCAGACCAGTTCGTTGCGCCAGTGCAGCACCGGCAGGCCCTTGCGCTCCAAGCGCTCGCTCTCCAGCTTCCAGGCATTGAGGAAGTTGTGCTTGTAGGCGTGGGGCAGGAAGGCATACAGGCTCTGGCCGTAGCGCGATGACGAGGCGTCTTCCGGCGTGGAGACATGCACGTGATGCCCGCGCACATGCTCGACCTTGAAGCCCGCGTAGCACACCGCCGCCAGCAGCAGGCCGCCGGCATTCTGTTCCAGCTCCGGGTCCTTGTGGATCAGCTCATGGGACACGGTGATGCCGATGGCGCCCATCACGGTGCCCACCGAGAGAATCCAGCCGAGCTGGCCAACCCAGTTCCAGGCGTCATAGGTAGCCAGCACCCAGCCGCCGTAGACCAGCATGCCCAGCAGCAGCGGCACCGTCGCCAGGCTGAGGAAGCGGTAGTAGCCCTCGCGCTCCATGGGCGGCACGTCGTCGATCTCGTCCGGGTTGGCCGGGTCGCGGCCGACCACGAAGTCCAGCAGCGGGATCACCCCGAACACCACGGTGATCACCAGCCAGGCCCAGGCGTTGGGGTGGTCGCTGCCATACGACCACCAATAGCTGACGGGAACGCCGAAGACCGGCACCAGCCAGATCCAGTAGCCGGCCTTTTTCAGGCGCAGCATCCAGGCGGGGGAAAGGAAGGCGAACATGGGCGACTCCCGAACAGTCTTTATGTAGGATTGTCCGACAATCCTGCGCCCGTTCTTCCCGTCGGGCGCACCAACCTTTGTTCTGTCGTCCACCCGCCGGAGGGGATGGCGCGGTAACACCCTGTGTTACACTTCGCGACCGCATTACCCCCTCGAAAGCGCCCCGACCACTAAGGACAACCATGACGTTCAAGGCCCCGGACAGCCTGGCTGAGCAGATCGCGCACCACCTTGCCGAACGCATCATCCGGGGCGAGCTCAAGGAGCGCGAACGCATCCAGGAGCAGAAGGTCACCCAGACCCTCAACGTCAGCCGCGGTTCGGTCCGCGAGGCGCTGCTGATCCTCGAGCGCCGCCACCTGGTGGTGATCCTGCCGCGCCGGGGGGCGCAGGTGTCCGAGCTCTCTGCAGCGCATGTCGAGAGCCTGTATTCGCTGGTCACCGAGCTGTACATCATGCTCGCCAGCAGCGTGGCCCGGCGCTGGCGCGAAGAGGGTGAGCTGCAGCCGTTCCTGGCGATCCAGCAGCGCCTGCTCGACAATCTCGAACGCGGCGACATCAACGCCTTCGTCGAATCCAGCTTCGACATCATGCGCGCCGCCTTCCCGTTTGCCGCCAATCCCTACCTGCAGGAAACCGTGGACAACCTCCTGCCGGCCATCAGCCGCACCTATCATCTGGCCCTGGAGCGCCGCAAAGGCGAAATGAGCCAGTTCATCGGCAGCTTCGAGCAATTGCTCCGCGCCGTGGTCGGACGTGACGAGGCGGCGATCCGCGAGGTGCTGCTCGATTACAGTCGGCGCAACAGCCAACTGGTCCTGGCCGCGCTGGCCGAACGATAAGCATCCGGGGGAGGGCGCATGCGGCTCAAGTGCATCAAGCTGGCGGGCTTCAAGTCCTTCGTCGACCCGACGACGGTCAGTTTCCCGAGCAACATGGCGGCGGTGGTCGGCCCCAACGGTTGCGGCAAGTCCAACATCATCGACGCCGTTCGCTGGGTGATGGGTGAAAGTTCGGCGAAGAACCTCCGTGGCGAGTCTATGACCGACGTCATCTTCAACGGCTCCAACACCCGCAAGCCGGTGACCCAGGCGTCCATCGAACTGGTGTTCGACAACTCCGACCAGACCCTGCTGGGCGAGTACGCCAGCTACACCGAGATTTCCATCCGCCGCCGCGTCACCCGCGACGGCCAGAACACCTACTTCCTCAACGGCACCAAGTGCCGGCGTCGCGACATCACCGACATCTTCCTCGGCACCGGCCTGGGCCCGCGCAGCTACTCGATCATCGAGCAGGGCATGATCTCCAAGCTGATCGAGGCCAAGCCGGAGGATCTGCGCAACTTCATCGAGGAAGCCGCCGGCATCTCCAAGTACAAGGAGCGCCGCCGCGAGACCGAGAACCGCATCCGCCGCACCCAGGAAAACCTGGCGCGCCTGACCGACCTGCGCGAAGAGCTGGAGCGCCAGTTGGAGCGCTTGCACCGCCAGGCCCAGTCGGCGGAGAAGTACCAGGAATTCAAGGCCGAGGAACGTACGCTCAAGGCCCAGCTCGGCGCCCTGCGTTGGCGCGACCTGAACGAACAGGTCGGGCAGAAGGAACGGGTGATCGGCGACCAGGAAGTGGCCTTCGAGGCCCTGGTGGCCGAGCAGCGCAGTGCCGACGCCAGCATCGAGCGCCTGCGCGACGGCCATCACGAGCTTTCGGAAAGCTTCAACCAGGTCCAGGGCCGCTTCTACTCCGTGGGCGGCGACATCGCCCGTGTCGAGCAGAGCATCCAGCACGGCCAGCAGCGCCTGCGCCAGTTGCAGGACGACCTGCGTGAGGCGGAGAAGTCCCGCCAGGAAACCGAATCCCACCTGGGCCACGATCGCACGCTGCTGTCCACGCTGGTCGAGGAGCTGGAGCGCCTGGCCCCGGAGCAGGAAATCAGCGCCGCCGCCGCCGAAGAGGCGACCGCTGGCCTGGAAGAAGCCGAACAGCGCATGCACGATTGGCAGCAGCGCTGGGATGCCTTCAACCAGCAGAGCGCCGAGCCGCGCCGCGAAGCGGAAGTGCAGCAGTCGCGCATCCAGCATCTGGAGCTGAGCCTGGAGCGCCAGGGTGAGCGCCAGCGCCGTCTGAACGACGAACGCGCGCAATTGGCCGCCGACCCGGAGGATGCAGCGATTCTCGAGCTGAGCGAGCAGGTTGCTGCCATCGAGCTGCTGCTGGAAGAGTTGCAGATCGAAGAGCAGGAACTGGCCGAGCGCCTGGAGCGTGTACGTCTGTCCCTGCAGGAAAGCACCGCCGCGCAGCACCAGGCGCAGGGCGAATTGCAGCGCCTGAACGGCCGCATCTCCTCGCTGGAGGCGTTGCAGCAGGCCGCGCTCGATCCGGGCGATGGCACCGCGCAATGGCTGCGTCAGCAGGGCCTGGAGCAGCGTCCGCGTCTCGCCGAAGGCCTGCGTGTGCAACCGGGCTGGGAGCTGGCGGTGGAAACCGTGCTCGGCGCCGACCTGCACGGCGTGCTACTGGATGACGTGAAAGGCCTGCCGTTCGACGCGCTGGAAAAGGGCGAGCTGCGCCTGCTCGACCTGGCCGTCGGTGCCGTTTCCCGCCCCGGCAGCCTGCTGGATAAGGTCGAGACCAATGTCGATCTGAGCTATTGGCTGGGCCGTGTGCGCCCGGTGGAAAGCCTCGACCAGGCGCTGGCGCAGCGCGCTTCGCTGGGCGACGGCGAAAGCCTGATCAGTCGCGATGGCTGCTGGGTCGGGCGGAATTTCCTGCGCGTGCGCCGTGGCGAGTCCGCCGATGGTGGCGTGCTGGCGCGCGGCCAGGAGCTGGAGCGCCTGTACGCCGAACGCGAGACGCTGGAGCAGCGCCTGGCGGAAATCGAAGAACAACTGGTGCGCCTGCGTGATGAGCAGCGTCAGTCCGAGGAAGGCCGCGACCAGGTGCGCCGCCGTCTGCAGGACGAAGGCCGCCGCCAGGGCGAGCTGAAGGCGCAGCTGTCCGCGCAGCAGGCCAAGGTCGAGCAGCTGACCCTGCGCCGTCGCCGTCTGGACGAAGAGCTGGCCGAGCTGGCCGAGCAGCACGCCATCGAGCAGGAGCAGCTGGGCGAAGCGCGCCTGAGCCTGCAGGAAGCGCTGGACGCCATGGCGGTGGACACCGAACGCCGCGAATCTCTGCTCGCCGAGCGCGACGGCATGCGCGAGAAGCTCGATCGCATCCGCCAGGAGTCCCGCCAGCACAAGGATCATGCTCACCAGCTGGCCGTGCGCGTCGGCTCCCTGCGCGCCCAGCACGAATCCACTCGCCAGGCGCTGGAGCGCCTGGACAGCCAGGCGGTGCGCCTGGTCGAGCGCTGCGAGCAGCTCAACCTCAACCTGGAGGAGGGCGCCGCGCCGCTGGAGGAACTGCGCATGCGTCTGGAAGAGCTGCTCGATCGGCGTATGGCCGTCGAGGACGAACTCAAGCACGCGCGCCTGGCCCTGGAAGACGCCGACCGCCAACTGCGCGACGCCGAGAAGCGCCGCACCCAGGCCGAGCAGCAGTCGCAACTGCTGCGTGGCCAGCTGGAGCAGCAGCGCATGGAATGGCAGGCCCTGAGCGTGCGGCGCAAGTCGTTGCAGGAGCAGCTCCACGAGGATGGCTACGACCTGCACGGCGTGCTCGGCACGCTGCCGCACGATGCCGCCGAGAAAGTCTGGGAAACCCGCCTGGAAGAACTGGCCGCGCGCATCGGTCGCCTGGGCCCGATCAACCTCGCGGCGATCGAGGAATACCAGCAGCAATCCGAGCGCAAGCGCTACCTGGATGACCAGAACGACGACCTGGTGGAGGCGCTGGACACCCTGGAAAACGTGATCCGCAAGATCGACAAGGAGACCCGCAACCGCTTCAAGGAAACCTTCGACCAGATCAATGCTGGCCTTCAGGCATTGTTCCCCAAGGTTTTCGGCGGTGGTCACGCCTATCTGGAACTTACCGGCGAGGATCTACTCGATACCGGGGTGGCGATCATGGCGCGCCCGCCGGGCAAGAAGAACAGCACCATCCATCTGCTGTCCGGTGGCGAGAAGGCCCTGACCGCCCTGGCGCTGGTATTTGCGATCTTCCAGCTGAACCCGGCACCGTTCTGCATGCTAGACGAAGTCGACGCGCCGCTGGACGATGCCAACGTCGGCCGTTATGCGCGGCTGGTGAAGGAGATGTCGGAGAAAGTGCAGTTCATCTATATCACCCACAACAAGATCGCCATGGAGATGGCCGATCAATTGATGGGTGTGACGATGCACGAACCGGGATGTTCGCGACTGGTGGCAGTGGATGTCGAGGAGGCGGTGGCGTTGGCCGAAGCCTGATCCGGATACAACTTGCCAGGCAAGTTCGTAATACTGGGCTAGGCTTGTAAGGCATTGATTATATTGAGGTAGCCATCGCGCAAGGGACGAACTCGCGATAGGCTGTGAAAAGTTGCAAGGACCAGGCGGAGTGTCGCCATAAGCAGTGTAAAGTTGCGTGCGAGCGTGTTAGCTTAACGCCCACTTTTGTATCGCGTGGAAAACATCAGTCAGAACATGAAGTTGGCTCCACGTTTTCAAGGGATAGGATGTCCTTTTCTTCATCATCATTTTTTGTTCAGGGGCTACGGGATTAGATGGATATCGGTCTGCGCGAATGGCTGATCGTCATTGGGCTTATCGTGATCGCCGGCATTCTGTTCGACGGCTGGCGTCGTATGCGGGGTGGCAAGGGCAAGTTGCGCTTCAAACTGGATCGCCACTTCGCCAACCAGCCTGACGATGGGGATGACAACAACCCCGAACTGCTCGGGCCGTCCCGGGTGGTCGAGCACCGCGAGCCGGCGCTGGACGAGGAAGACCTGCCCAAGGTCAGCGCCAAGGAGCCCCGTGGCAAGCGTCGCGGCGAACCACGTCAGGGCGACCTGAACCTGGACGATCCGGCGCCGAACCTGCTCGGCCCGCTGGACGAGGAAGACTTCCCCAACCCGCTGGACGAAGCGCCCCAGGAAAAGCCGAAGAAAGAGCGCAAGAAGGACAAGGAGCGCGCCGCCGCTCCGGCCGCTGCGGCTTCCTCTGCGCCTCTGGCTCCGGTCGAGGAAGTGCTGATCATCAACGTCATCAGCCGCGACGAGAACGGCTTCAAGGGCCCGGCCCTGCTGCAGAACATCCTGGAAAGCGGCCTGCGCTACGGCGAGATGGACATCTTCCACCGCCACGAGAGCATGGCCGGCAACGGCGAAGTGCTGTTCTCCATGGCCAATGCGGTCAAGCCGGGCACCTTCGATCTGGACAACATCGACCAGTTCAGCACTCGCGCCGTGAGCTTCTTCCTCGGTCTGCCGGGGCCGCGCCATCCCAAGCAGGCGTTCGACGTGATGATCGCCGCCGCCCGCAAGCTGGCCCAGGAGCTCAACGGCGAGCTGAAGGACGAGCAGCGCAGCGTGATGACCGCTCAGACCATCGAGCACTATCGCCAGCGCATCATCGACTTCGAGCGGCGCGCGCTGACCCAGAAGCGCTAAGCTTTCCGCACGCCGACCACACAAGCCCCAAGCCATCCTTGGGGCTTTGCGTTTCTAGCCGCCACCCTCTCAAGAAGAAACAGCCGCCCGAGATTCCCGCATGACCGACTCCCAGACCGCTGCCGAACGCATTGCCCAACTGCGCAGCGAGCTCGACGACCACAACTATCGCTACTACGTGCTCGACGAGCCCAGCGTGCCGGACGCCGAGTACGACCGCCTGTTCCGCGAGTTGAAGTCGCTGGAAACCGAGCATCCCGAACTGATCACTCCCGAGTCGCCGACCCAGCGTGTCGGCGGGGCGGCGGCTTCGGCCTTCGGCGAAGTGCGTCACGAGGTGCCGATGCTCAGCCTGGGCAACGCCTTTGAAGAGCAGGACCTGAGCGACTTCGACCGCCGCGTGCGCGAAGGCCTGGCCGATCAGCTGCCGTCCTCCGACCTGTTCGGCGGCGGCGCCGAGGTGGAATACAGCTGCGAGCCCAAGCTGGATGGCCTGGCGGTCAGCCTGCTGTACGAAAACGGTTTGCTCACCCGTGGCGCCACCCGTGGCGACGGCAGCACCGGCGAAGACATCAGCGTCAATGTGCGCACCATCCGCAACGTGCCGTTGCGCCTCAAGGGCGAGGGCTGGCCGGCGGTGCTGGAAGTGCGTGGCGAGGTGTTCATGTCCAAGGCCGGCTTCGAGGCGCTCAACGAGCGGCAGATGGAAGCCGGCGGCAAGACCTTCGCCAATCCGCGAAACGCCGCGGCCGGCAGCCTGCGCCAGCTGGATTCGAAGATCACCGCCAGCCGTCCGCTGGAGTTCTGCTGCTACGGCTTCGGCCGTGTCGAGGGCGGCGTGCTGCCAGATACCCAGTACGACATTCTGCAAGCCCTGAAGGGCTGGGGCATCCCGATCAGTCGCGAGCTGAAGCTGGCCAAGGGCGTCGAAGGCTGCCGCGCCTACTACGAAGACATCGGTAATCGCCGCGACAGCCTCGCCTACGAGATCGACGGCGTGGTGTTCAAGGTCAACCGCATCGACTTCCAGCGCGAGCTGGGCTTCCGCGCCCGCGAGCCGCGCTGGGCCATCGCTCACAAATTCCCGGCTCGCGAAGAGCTCACCGAGCTGCTGGACGTGGAGTTCCAGGTCGGCCGCACCGGCGCGGTGACGCCCGTGGCGCGCCTGAAGCCCGTACAGGTGGCCGGCGTGACCGTGTCCAACGCCACCCTGCACAACATGGACGAAGTCGCCCGCCTGGGCCTGATGATCGGTGACACCGTGATCATTCGCCGTGCCGGCGACGTGATCCCGCAGGTCATGCAGGTGGTCACCGAGCGCCGCCCGGCGGATGCGCGCCCGGTGGAGATCCCCACCCAGTGCCCGGTGTGTGGCTCGCAGGTCGAACGCACCCAGCTGGTCAAGCGCAGCAAGGGCAAGGAGTCGGTCAGCGAAGGCGCCATCTACCGCTGCGTCGGCCGGCTGTTCTGCCAGGCGCAACTCAAGCAGGCGATCATCCACTTCGTCTCGCGCCGCGCCATGGACATCGACGGCCTCGGCGACAAGATCGTCGAACAGCTGGTGGACAAGGGCCTGGTGAAGTCGCCGGCCGACCTCTACACCCTGACCTATGAGCAGGTCATCGCGCTGGAGGGCTTCGCCGAAGTCTCCACGCGCAACCTGCTGGGCTCCATTGCCGAGAGTCGCAAGCCGAGCCTGGCGCGCTTCGTCTTCGCCCTGGGTATCCCGGATGTGGGCGAGGAGACCGCCAAGCTGCTGGCGCGCTCCCTGGGCTCGCTGGCGCGCATCCAGAAGGCGCTGCCGGAGGTGCTGACCTACCTGCCGGACGTAGGCGCGGAAGTGGCCTACGAGATCCACAATTTCTTCGACGACGAGCACAACCGCACCGTCATCGCCGAGCTGCTCGATCCGGGGCACGGCGTTCAGCTGCAGGAGGAGGCCGAGGTTTCCGCCGAGTTCGCCGCCTGTGCAACCCTGGCCGGGTTCATCGACAAGCTGAACATTCCCTTCATCGCTGCCACCGGCGCCGAGAAGCTGGCCGACAAGACCGGCAGCCTCGACGCGCTGATCGCCCTCAGCCAGGACTGGCTGGACCTCAGTACGCTCAAGGGTGTGAACGAAAAGGCCAAGCAGTCCGTGCGCGAATACTTTGCCGACGCCGCCCGCGTCGAGCGTGCCAAGGCCGTCGAAGCGCAGTTGCTGGAGTTCGGCATGCACTGGCGCAGCGAGCGCAGGGTGGTCGAAGGCCTGCTGTTGGCCGGCCAGACCTGGGTGCTCACCGGCACGCTGGAGGCCATGAGCCGCGACGTCGCCAAGGAAAAACTCGAAAGCCTGGGCGCCAAGGTGGCTGGTTCTGTCTCGGCCAAGACCCATTGCGTGGTTGCCGGACCGGGTGCGGGCTCAAAGTTGGCCAAGGCTCAGGAACTCGGCGTTGCCGTGATGGACGAAGAGCAGCTGGTCAAGCTGCTGGCCGACCACGGCATCGGCGCCTGACACGCCTTTCTTCCGATCAAAGAATCACGATCAATGCATCAAGGAGCTATTCCATGCCCATGACCAAGGACCAACTGGTTCGCGACATCGCCGAATCCCTCGACCTGACCCAGGCCGCCGTGCGCGGTGTGTTCGAGCAACTGGCGCAGATCGCCCAGGATGCCCTGGAGAACGATGGCGAGCTGACCCTGCCGGGCATCGGCAAGCTCAAGGTCAGCGAGCGCGCCGCCCGTACCGGCCGCAACCCGCAGACCGGCAAGACCATCCAGATCGCCGCGAAGAAGTCGGTTCGCCTGGTGCCGGCCAAGGCCCTGGTCGACAGCCTGAACTGATCGGCAGGCCCGCTGCGCCCGAAGCGGGGCGGGTCATCCGTTTACGGAGAGCGAGATGGACAAGGCAAGAAAGCAGCGCCTGCTCGGCGTGGCGGCGCTGGTGTTGCTGTTCGGGGCCTACGTGGCCTGGACCGAGCGCCCGCAGATCGTCCTGCACTACGAGGCGCAAGGCGGGCCGGCGGTGAGCTACAGCTACAAGGAAAATGGCGAGGAAACCCTCGCGGGCGAGATCGAGCCGGGCGAGGTGCGCGCCTTCCCGCTGCGCCTGCTGCGTTCGGGCGAATACCGCGTCGCCTTCCAGTTCCACCAGGGAGCGGAGCGCTACTCCACCTTCAGTACCCGTCCGGGCTACAGCAAGATGGACCTGTTCATCGGGCCGAACCTGGAAGTCTCCACCCAGCCTCGGCCCGAAGGGCTGATTCAGGCGCAGTAACGCCCGTCACAGGTATTCCGCCACCAGCACCAGGTTGCGCTCGGCGCCGGTGGCGCCGCCTGCCGACATGCTGCGAATGACGCTGTCGGTACCGCCAGTGGCCGTGAAGCCGGGCCCCAGTGGCTGTCCTTTCGTGTCTGTCAGCCGGTAGTGCTTGCTGGGCCGCGCGCCGCGTGGTTCGTTCAATTGCAGGAGCATCGCCTGGCTGCATTGGCGTACCTGCACCTGGGCGCTGCCGGCGGTGGCGTCCCGCAGTTGGACCTGGCAGCTGTCTTCGACAATGGCGCCGGTGAAATGGATCACGGCATCGGCGGCGATGAGCTGGCTGCTGAACAACGTGGCCAGGACAGTCGTGGATCGCAGGGCAAGACTCATGTCGGCATTCCTCGCTCGATTATGGCCGCCACGGGTGGGCGTGCCGTTCCCTAAGCTTCGGCGTTGCGAGAAAATTATTAAGTTCTTGTAGGGCAATTCCTTATCTCATGACGTCGATTCGTGAATCGCGTCAGGAATTGCTTGAAGGACGAGCCTAAGTGCTTGAAGTGCTTGTAACTTGCGAACAAGCCGCTACAATGGCGCGGCTCGTCGATCTGGCGAGATTCGCGATGGTGGCCCTGTCGGTCCCCCCGCAACGATTACCTGTTAACCTGGTCAGGTCCGGAAGGAAGCAGCCATAGCGGGAACATCGTGTGCCGGGGTGTGGCTGGCGGGGCCGCCTCCATTTCCTAAGTCCTTAATTCTAAAGGACTTTCCTCTCTGAAAATCTCTGAGTGTGACAGCGCCTTGGTACACCTGCGTGGTGCACTCTGTGACGCATCGTAGCTTTTTGCTTAACACCTTCAAAGCCCCGTTCAGTACCCATTCCTGCTGCCCTCTCGACGGATAGCTATCCTCGTGCAGTACTCATGCTTGCTTGGAAGAGCGTGATGGCTAGTGTGCGTCATCCATTCTTGTTGTACTGGTAGTGTCCGGAGTCGCTCAGGGTGTTTTTTTGATGCTTTCTGGACAATATTCTTGCAGGAGGCGAATCCATAGCCTTCGTTGCACGCGGACTCCGTAGACGTGCTGGGCTTAACGAAAATAGGGTTGATCCGTCGCAATAGTCGAGTGAAGATGGGTAGTGGCATGCCGCCATCATGGAAGGGGTAACTAAATGTCGTATGTCCATCAGATCGTTTGTTTGGCTAACTCTCGCAAGATGAGTGGTCGCTGCGTTGCCGGTAAATTGACTGCTGGGCCGTCGGCTGGTACTTGGATTCGGCCTATTGGCACCTCGGCAACTCACGAGATTTCAGAGCGTGATCGCGAGTATCAGAACGGAAGCACTGCTCAAAAGCTCGATGTTATAAACATCACCTTTACCGGGGTAGCAAACGGGGGGTTTCAGCAAGAAAACCACGTCATCGATGACAATGTGTACTGGACAAAGGTGAATCAGGTTACTGTCAACGATCTTGCAAGGATTGTAGATACCCCCGTATCCCTTTGGGAGAGCGGCAATCATAGTTACTCTGGCAGAAACGACAGAATTTCAGTCGCTGCCTTGGCTGTACCACGGCAAACTCTTTACCTTATCAGGCCGGAAGATGTGCGGTTTACTGTTGATGCCGAAGGGGCAAATTTCGGTAACCCCAAGAGGGTTGTCCGAGCAAGCTTCACCTATAACGGGCAGGTTTACGCTCTCAGAGTTACTGACCCAGAAGTTGAGCAGTATTACAAAGCCCAAAAAGATGGCGAGTACCCTGCGGAAGTGAATTATTTCACTATTAGTCTCGGGGAACCTTATGATGGGCATGCATATAAGCTGATTGCAGCGGCTTTTTGAGAGACGGCAATGAAAATATTGACTATAGGTTTTACGGAGAAAAAGGCCGAACGATTTTTCTCCTTGATCCAGTTGTCAGGGGCAAGGCGAGTTGTTGACGTTCGCTTGAATAACGTCTCTCAATTGTCTGGCTTTGCGAAGAAAGATGATTTGAAGTATTTTCTCAAAGAAATTTGCAATGTGGACTATGTTCACATTCCTGAATTGGCTCCAACAAAAGAAATTCTGGCGCCGTACCAAAAGAAAGAAATCACATGGCAGCAGTATGAGGACAGGTTCCTCAATCTGATGGCGAAGCGAAATATTGAAAAATACGTAAAACCTGAAGTGATTGATGAGGGTTGCTTGCTTTGCAGCGAGCACTTGCCGCATCAGTGCCATAGGCGACTAGTTGCGGAATATCTAAAGTCGCACTGGAATGAAAGCGGAACTGATATCAAGCATCTAACATGACAAAAATCAAATGCATACTCATCGCGTATCCAAAGGAGTTTCTGTGCTATGAGAAATTCAAAAGGAAGATTGATTACTATACTAGTAAGTCTGGCGATGTGAGTTTTGTTTGCATTGATGATGAAAATGATTATCTGCGTAGGTACGCTAAAGAAAAGGATTGCGAGTACGCTATTTGTTCGTTAGAGAGTGAAGCGGTAGAGCGGTCTACTCACGCAATCCTATTTGAAGACAGAGAGTGTTACGGAGGCCTGCGTCTTTCACTGAAGGATGCAGGTAGGCCTATTCGGGTTGTCCCTCTTGAGCTAACTCTAGTCGTAAATAAAGACCGTGGCGATGTCTATGACGTCTACATAGGGCGCGGTACGATCTGGGGGAATCCTTATCAGATCGGACAAGACGGCGATAGAGATGAGGTGATTAGGAAGTTTGCATATGACTTTCAGCGAGGCTTTCTCAAGGCGTCAGAACATCTCGAACATAATTTGTCTGGCTTGAAGGGGAAAATCATTGCGTGCCATTGCAAGCCTGCTGCTTGTCACGGTGATGTTATTGCTGCCTACATCAATTCGTTAGACGATGGAAATTAGAGATATCACGTTGTATTGCTCATTGGGTTAACTACTGGGGGTGAAATTCTGTGCTCCAATTAGGATGCTAGGGGCGACTCTCTATCTGTTGAGTCTATTCAATAGCGTCCTGTAATTTGATGAGTTACGGGGCTTTTTATTTTCCGTTGCACTAGCCCTATGCCTTCTGGCATATGAAATCGCAACTACATCGAGAGCCCGATATGGCACTAATTAGGTGTCTGAATGGATGTCAGTTCATTCGTCACCGGGTCCGCCTGCGGGGCGCCTATACTTGTTGAGTAACCCGCACCCAAGGGGAAATGGGCCGCTGCCAGCGGACAGGAAGCGTGGGAAACGATTCCCGTGAGTGTCCACGCGGACAAAGTGGCGAAAGAGAAAGAAACCACGCCAGATTGAACCTGGTCTTTGCACTACTAGTAGCGGGTGCAGTCCTCTACGTAGGACATACCTAGAAGGCAGAATTTAAAAATTTCATAGACGAAATAAGAAAGGAGCTAATTTCAAGTGAAAAATGATGAAATAATGGAATTAGATTTTTCTGGTTGGCCAGTGCCAGATGAATATCTTATTGAAATGGGCAGGGTGGGAGCATTGTGGGCGTCATTAGAAACCTGTTTGAATGTCTTTATCGGAAAGCTCGCGGGGTTTAACGAGTATGACCCGAAGCCTTTTATTCTGGTTAATCACTCTAGCTTCCCACAAAAACTAGACATGCTTGGGGCGCTCTGCGAGCAGTTGGTCAGTGACTATCCGCAGTTGACCGACTATAAAGGTGTGATCGCAAAGCTACGCTCCGCTCAGAAGAAGAGGAACATCTATGCACACAACGCCATTTCTCCTGATCCCGATACAGGGAAAATGAAGATGGCTAATGGATCAGCTAGAGGGACGCTAAAGGTCAGCGTTGATACAGTTGAGCTTGCTGATATTCGCAGGGCATCGATTGAAATTAATGAAGCAAACGTGGCCCTTTACAAGCTTGTGTTAGGTCAGACCATTCCCCCGATGGCAGAGGTTCGGAAGAAGAAGTAATCCTCGTCCCTGCTCTAAGGAGCTTATTAGTCGATGAGCGAAGACTGCTATTGCAGCGGCACGAACTCGCCGAAAGCTCCGTTTGTGGGAGGGTTCCCTGGATATGGGATGGCAGGGGATATGTTCTAAGGACGAAGCGCTGGCCATAATTCTTGCAAGAAAAGTCCGGACGATTATCAGATATTACTTTCTCTCACAGTAGAAATATTGGCTTTGGGTGGGGCGGTATCAAACTCGCTCGTAGATGCCCCTATTTTGCGCTTTAGCGTGATTTCAAAATATGGAGCATATTATGCGGCTCTCTACCTATTGATGCATAGAGAGCGTCCTAGAGGCTGTAGCGTCGATTCTTATGGGTCAAGCAGGATCACTTGCCTTCGGATAGCTCTTTCTTGATGCGATAGACAGTGGCAATGCCGACATCAGCCAGCTTTGCAATCTCTTCCATCGTGTTGCCGTTACGCTTGAGCAGGTCGGCTACCTTGCTCCACTTCTCTTGATTGCGACCTTTCCCGCCTACCTTCTCGCCCTTAGCACGTTTGTCAGCCAAGCCCTGTTTAATGCGTTCAACACGTTTCTCTTGATCGAGACGGGCCATCGTTGCCATCAGATCAATGAGCATCCCGTTAATCACATCCATGATTTGCCCAGTGATGCCTTTATCAGTGACCAGTTGGTGACTGGTGGGCAGATCAACTACTACCAGACGCAACCCTTTCGACTTGATAACACCCTTCAGAGTCTCCCAATCGGCCTGAGACAGACGGGATAGGCGGTCTACGGATTCCACTAGCAGCACGTCACCAGACTGAGCAGCATCAAGCAGGCGGAACAATTCAGGGCGTTCTAGCTTGGTGCCGCTGATGTTCTCTGCGTACACATCAACTACCGACATACCTTCCTTTTGAGCGAAGTCGAGCAGCATTTGATGGGCACGGTGGGCGTTCTGGTCATCCGTCGAGGCGCGAAGGTACAGATGGGCCTTGATCATGGTCTTTATCCTTTGTCATATAATTTGATAGACAAATGATAATCTATCATTTAGCTAATCTGCAACTGATGAATGATAGGTGCTCGGTGCCAGTTATCGACATCTTGTATGAGTAGACTCAAACGAGAGGCCCAGCTTCTTAGTTCTGAGCAATAGCCACCAGAAATGGTGGTTTGGATAAGAGAGGGAAGTGAGGGTTATCTCGATTGAAGTGCGGCTGCGGCTGCGGAAGCGCCCACGAGAAATGAGGATTTGATCAGTGTGAAGGGCTACCGGCTAAGGCCCTCCCTGCGGAAAGCCTGATGGATGGGGTGGGCGTAGGGATATGCACATACAATAACGCCCCAGCGTATGAGGCCGGGACGAGGAAAGCCCATTGATACTGAATAGTTATCTGAACAAGTATTGAGCAGACACAGCGTGCCCCCATCACGAGATGATCGAAGCGAGACTGAGCTTCAAGGGAGACCCGGTGCAATACATCTTAATAGCGAAGTATCACTGTGGCAGGTGTGCCTTCATCGTGGCCTCCACCTCAGCGATCAACGCTGAAGGAGAGCACTCCAGTGCTGCTGCCAATGTGAAGATGACGCTGATGGTTGGCTGATACTCCCCGCGCTCGAGCAACGAAACGTAGTTCCGCTGGATATCCGCTTTCTCGGCCAGCTTCTCCTGAGAGAGTCCAGCTTCCTTTCGCTTCCGGCGAAGCACTTTCCCGAACGCCGCTGAAATTTCCAACCCGATCCCCTTTCGAAAGGGGGAACTGTCGGTCGGACGATTGGCCAGGTCTGCACAGTATACTTGGAATTTTAGGCGATTCGGTGGCAACATTCGGCTAGTGCAGGGCGGCGTCCTTGCTGTGCCTGTTTGTTGCCGATGATCGAAAGGATTAGAGATGAGGGATGGAATGCGGGGATTGATATTGGCTGGGGTTGTTGTGCTGTTTTCCGGGTGTGCAGCTCAGCCGCAGTACCAGATGATGAAGAGTGGTGTGACAAGTGCTGAGCGTACTCAAGACGACGCCTACTGCCGGATGATGGCCAACAATGTACAAGAGGCAGATTACGCTTATCGAGGCTCCTTCCTGGAAGGTGTGAATATCAAGAATAAGCAGGATGAAGCTTACAAACTTTGTATGACCAGCAAGGGCTATAGCCCCGTGAGGGTGAACTGATGCGAGTCTTCCGGAATCCAGCTAACGGTCATACCGAGCAGGTAAGCACAGAGGCGTGGCTGTACGTCGTAATCTTCGGCGCCTTCTACTTGGCGTATAGAGGATTATGGGTTCACTTCTTCGTTTGGATGGTGGTAGTAGGTGTTCTGACTGCCGGGACTGGTGGGCCTGGTCTCATCATTGCTCTCCCAATCGTTACTATCGGATATGGCGTATCAATCCAAGGGATTCTTGCGAAGTCGTACCTTCGAAAAGGTTGGGAGGAGGTGGTTGATACTACTCTGCCGGGTGCAACTCAAAGTCCTCATACTGGAAGTGGATTAAGAGAGTGCCCGTTCTGCGCAGAGCTGATCAAGATGCAGGCTATTAAGTGTAAACATTGTGGTTCTGATGTTGAGCCGGTTAAAGCTGAAGAGCCGGTTTATGTTCACCCACTAAATAGGGTATATAACAAGGATGGTCTTGTTCGGCATTGGGTTATAGCATTGCCGTTTAGTACTAAAGCTGAGTATGAAAAGGTCAAGGAAGGATTGATTCTAACGGGGATTCCAGTTCATTCTGAGACCAGCAATTTCCTTAGGGTTGGGTCTTACCCTGCTAAAGATGAAGCAGGGAGGATATTGCGGAAGTTGATGCAGAACTCTTTGCATGGGAATATCGAAGAGTTTTGGGTGGTTCCAGATGAGAGCGTTGAAGCTACGCCTCTGCACGGTAGAGTGTGTAGATAGTATTTGATGATTTGAAAGAATATTGCAGGAATAGCGCCTGCGGCATTGTTACCTGCAAGTTTTTTTCGAGAAATCGAAGTCTCAGCACAGAAGGAGAAGGGGGCTGATGACCAACGCCCCCAAGTAAAGGATGCTTGTGCAGGAACGTGAGACTATGTGCTGACGCAAAGGTATGTCACGCGCATTCATACTATTGCACGATAAGCATCAGAGCTTGGCGTAGCCAGAGATGTGATGATGTTGGTGCGACACTTGAGAGTATTCTGAGTCCAAGAGCAGGGCACAGATTGATTAATCTTTATCTGTGTTCAAGATCGTGAGCACTACTATAGGTAATCCTAGGATCATCCTTGGGAAACTCTAATGATCGCTATGACTCTTTGGATGCGATCCAAGGGATATTCTAGAATGCTAGAGTTACTCGACGTAAGGCCAAGAAAGGGGGATCGACCCCCTATATGTCTGTGTATCCAAAACAGCTTAGCTATTTGTAGAAGACTCCTAGAATAACTCCTATGATCACCATGACTCTTGGATACGATCCTAGGCTATTCCTACGATACCTAATCAGCACCATGACAAGAGAAAGAGCGGACGGATTTATCGATCTCGATCCGTCTTGTGCTGGCGCAGATAAACTTTGTAATGCTGGTAAGGTCTGGTAGAAATTTTGTAGATCAATCTTTAGATTGCCTAAGTCCTGCCCTACGAAATTTCTACAATGTCACCATGATATACTTATAATGCGCGGCTATTAGGTACTACACTCTCAAGCCTTAGTCTCCCGTGGCTTTTAGCTTTTTCCACTTCTGTACGGTTTTGTCTGAGACACCAGTCTGCCGAACAATTTCGCGGATGCTTTTCCCCTCGTCGAGTAACACCATCACTTGAGCTTTTTTCGGATGCTCCGGATTTGGGAGTGGTGCGGGTGGCTCGTAGCTTGCGATCAGATCAACTGCCCTTAGGTCATGGTCAAGCTCGGCTTGATACTCCTCATCGTACTGCTCATGACCCGGCAAGGTCGCCATGGCGTGCTGAAGCGCTTCCAATACATCTGGTGGCGGCGGCTCTAGGTCGTCTTCCCAGTGAGCATGGATGATCTTGAGTCCATCGGTTTGCTTAGCACTGTTGTCCATCCTCTTAACCAGCCAAGCCGGTCGGCAGGCCATCAGACGTGGAACGACAATCTGCAAAGCGCTGGCGTATCGCTGAGATTGATCTTCACCAAGCCCTAAGTACATCTGCACTCGGCGGCTGCTAATGTTCTCCAGCTTTGCCAGCATCTCTACCATCTTCTTGATGGACAGTGAGGGGCCGTCTGGTCGCCGATACCAGGGCATTCGAGATACGCCTACCAGAACGTCTACGGCCCAATTCGGATACATGGCATTCCTTGCAGTGGTTCGATCATTCGCCTCATCCGTAGAGAATGCGTACCCGAAGAACGGGTTAACGATTACAGTTTCCTTTCTGCCCACATTGCTCTTTGGGGTAACTGGTCTCTTCTCCCGTTCCACGAGGTTTCGCTTTAGCCAGCGCTCGGCTTTGCTCTCAATGCTGTTATGTAGTTCTATCAATTGCTCTTTGCTCAACAATCCAGCAGTCATAGATTCTCCTTGTTATATGTTTTCGTTTTCCTCAGGCAACACTGATCCATCAGTAAGCTCTCTGTAAGCTCGTACAGTGCATAATCTCTTTAGTACCCCTGGGGTGGGTGGCTATAAGAGTTGCGTATACGAGCCTGCAGAGGGCTTTCTGATGGTTTGTTAACTGTTATCTATGGTTGGCGATGAACTGCTGTAACTGCGGAATACGATGGCGAGCGTAGTCGTCACTGATAGTCCGAAGGGTGATGAGGGCGTCATCAGTGCTTAGAAAATCGAGCAACAGAATGCAGCAGTCCTTAAAGGACAGATAGAGGTCCGTGACGAAATCGTTTTCATCCTTTACCAGATGATTGAACAACGAATCGTAGCCATGTTGGGGTAGCAGGTCGAAGGCTGTATCGATGACGTGCTCGATTGGCTTGTCCATCAGCTCGGCAAGGTAACTGATGCTGAAGTGTAGTTCGTCTTTAGGACCGAAAGAGGCGGTGCGGGAAGGGGTATTGCAGATGGTATTGCTCATTAAATGTATCTCCTGTTCATTGCAAGCAGGAGACGACAAGCCTTCTATGGCCTGGTTAGATTTCCCCCGCTTGCTGGTTAGTTTTGATGTTCATTGCGCTTCACCATTTCGGTTAGTTCTCCCCTCGCCAATCGAGGGGAGGGCGACATTACTCAGGTTTTAGTGGATTGTCAATGTCCTGGGTTGCATTCAACGGTAGGATTAGAGGCGAAAGAGTTCAAGGATGTCTTAGGAATCGACTATCTGGACCGCACGGGATGGCTCACCAAGAAATCAAGAATAGCCATCCAACACTACGCCGATTGGTGTCTTGGAGTGCCAATCCTTCGTTAAGCTGCTTTTTTTGTCGTGCTGCCTGGGATCTTCTTGATTGCACGAGTCATCTCTTTAATTGGTACTCGACTCCCATAAATCCCAAACGTTACTGAATCATCAGCATGCCCAAGCAGTTGCTTGATGATTGAGTCCTGAACTCCTGCCTCGCGTAGGTCATCTACAAATGTATGGCGAAAGCTATGGAATGTTTTCTTCGGATCGTTGACTCCCAGCTTGCTCCGATACCGGCCAAACCATTTTGAGGGCCCGTAACCGTATTTTCCTCTCACAGCTTCAAGCTGAGGGAAGACTCGGGAGGCTCCAGAGGCTCGCACCGAGTCGATATACGTTTGGATACCCAGTTCGAAGAGCATCGGATGGATAGGAATAATTCTACGGCTGCTGCGGTTCTTGAGTTGTTGTCCTTCGCGGCGGTCATCTATGCGAATGCATGGTGTGTTTTGTACCAAGCAGAAGTCATCGATATGAAGCTGGCATAACTCCTCCAGCCGGGCCCCTGTGAAGCGTGCTAGCAGTGGGAGCCAGAACCTACAGGGATGCTTACGAGCCTCATGCCGAAGCGTATCGAGGTTCAGCAGTGTTTCGAGATCGGCGGGAGTGAAAGAGAGGCGAGCTTCCTTGGCGGCACCTGACATTACCTTCATGCCAGCTAACGGATTCTGGTTGATGTAGCCGTTGGATTTGCACCAGTTGAGGAAGGCCGTGAGCTTTCGTAGGCGGTTGTTGATTGTCACTGCGGTGATGGTCGGGTAAGTCATCGTCGACTCGACAACCTGCCTCAAGGTCATGCCCTTGAACTCTGGGCGTTGAGAGAAGTATTGGGGGAGCCTGCCGAGCCTATGCTTGAGAATTCGTGCCTGCTCTGCGTCGAAATCGCTGATGGGCATATCTCCCATCAGTACGAAAAAATCCCGAAGCGCCCGTTTAACGTCCAGGGTGTTTGCCTCTCGCCAAGCTCCGCTACTTTTCCCTTCCTTTATATAGAGCTCTGACAATGTGCTCAGTGACGGAAGGGTTGCCGAAGGTGCGGTCGTAGGACGTAGCAGTTGCGCCGAGGTCTGCATCGGAAGCGTCATGCGGAGCGATTGGTCAGGCGTTGCTGCGGACTGCCGAACCTCGTTTCGCCATTGGATACATAGCTGACGCAGCTCCTCGGGAGAGCTGAGTGGATTAGCAGTGAGATGCAGGTAAACCCGTTGGGCAATCCCGCTTGCCATGAACAAGGCTTCCCTTCTGCTTCTGAGGTTGAGGCTAATTCGAACGGTGTCGCGTTGGCGATGAAGGTACTTGGGCAATCTCAGATTCAGGTAGTAGACGGCGCCGCGACGAATGATGAAGGCCATGGGTATGACACCTGAGTGGTACAGCAAAGTGTGACAGTGCAGCCACACCCAGGATTTTCAGGACCGATTCTCTTTAAAAATTTCGGTTTGGAATTCCTTGAAAGCCATGGCCCACAAGGCTTTCAGCGATGCATTTGCCGATCTGGAAGGCTTCGGAAATAGTCAGCCAAAACAACGGAAAATACACTGCCAAATGCTGGCGGGGCCGCCTCCATTTCAGGGCCAGGAAAATCGCTCCGCCGTTCCGGACGTCGAGCCCAGGCCCTCGCTCTGCGCCGCCTCACCTCAGCGATAGTGGCTGAGGATTCGCTCGATCTCTCCAGAAGCCTTCAATGCCGCCAGCGCCGAAAGCACATCGTCGGCGGGCTCTTCCGGGCTGTCCAGTACCAGGCATGACAGAGGGGTTTCCTCGATGATGCTGGCGGGGGTCAGGCGCTGGTCCTGGGGGAGCGAGCGGTTGAACCAGTCCAGGGCGATTTCGCTGCTGATCGCGTACTGGTAGCGACCAATTTGCAGCTTCTTGAGTACCAGTTCCTGATTGCGCGCTTCGTCGCGGGTTGCCCGGCCGCTGTCCAGTACCGGCTGCAGGCGCGGGTAGTGGTAGCCGAGCACGGTGCCGATGGCCTGGCCGGAAAGGCTCTGCAAGTCGCCCTTGAGCCCGGCGCGGCTGACCAGCAGGTCGCGTTGGACCATCAGCGGTACGCTCCAGCGGTAATCGTGGAAGTCGTGTTCGGTCCAGGCCGGCGCAACATAGCAGCGTACGTCCACCGTATGGCTGAGCAACGCCTGCTCTACGCGGGCGCGGGGCAGGATATGGAAGACCGGCGGCCGATGTACCTGGCGGGCGACCTCGGTGAACAGTTCGAGGAGAATACCGCCGGTCAGCTTGCCGTCTTCGATTCGTGCCAGGGGCATCGCCCAACTGTCGACCACCGAGAAGCGCAGGGGGCGATCCTCGGCAAGGGCGACGGCAGAGCTGAACAGCAGGGCGATGGCGAGCAGGCGCATCTAGACTCCGATGGCGGCGTGGTGGCGACACAATGCCTGTACGGATCAGGGGTTGCCAAGATGTACTAACGGCCAGAGCGGACATCGGGTGCAATTTACGGTCCGCTTCGCTAGGATTAGCCCACTTCTGCTTACCTGTCGCGATGGATATCAATGAGTTATCAGGTTCTTGCCCGCAAATGGCGTCCGCGTTCGTTCCGCGAAATGGTCGGCCAGACCCATGTGCTCAAGGCCTTGATCAACGCGCTGGACAACCAGCGCCTGCACCACGCCTATCTGTTCACCGGCACCCGTGGCGTGGGCAAGACCACCATCGCGCGCATCCTGGCCAAGTGCCTGAACTGCGAGACCGGCGTCAGCTCTACCCCGTGCGGCCAGTGCTCGGTGTGCCGCGAGATCGATGAGGGTCGCTTCGTCGACCTGATCGAAGTCGACGCTGCCAGCCGCACCAAGGTCGAGGACACCCGCGAACTGCTCGACAACGTGCAGTACTCGCCGACCCGCGGGCGCTACAAGGTCTACCTGATCGACGAAGTGCACATGCTCTCCAGCCACAGCTTCAACGCCCTGTTGAAGACCCTGGAGGAGCCGCCGCCCCATGTGAAGTTCCTGCTCGCCACCACCGATCCGCAGAAGCTGCCGGTCACCATTCTCTCGCGCTGCCTGCAGTTCTCCCTGAAGAACATGCCGCCGGAGCGGGTGGTGGAGCACCTGACCCACGTCCTGGGCGCCGAGAACGTGCCCTTCGAGGATGACGCCCTGTGGCTGCTCGGCCGCGCCGCCGACGGCTCCATGCGCGATGCCATGAGCCTCACTGACCAGGCGATTGCCTTTGGCGAGGGCAAGGTGCTGGCCGCCGACGTGCGCGCCATGCTCGGTACTCTCGACCACGGCCAGGTCTATGGCGTGCTCCATGCCTTGCTGGAAGGCGACGCCCGCGCGCTGCTCGAAGCGGTGCGTCATCTGGCCGAACAGGGCCCGGACTGGGGGGGCGTGCTGGCCGAGATGCTCAACGTGCTGCACCGCGTGGCCATCGCCCAGGCGCTGCCTGAGGCGGTGGACAACGGCCAGGGCGACCGCGACCGCGTGCTGGCGCTGGCCCAGGCGCTGCCCGCCGAGGACGTGCAGTTCTACTACCAGATGGGCCTGATTGGCCGCCGCGACCTGCCGCTGGCGCCCGATCCCCGTGGCGGCTTCGAGATGGTGCTGTTGCGCATGCTGGCCTTCCGACCAGCCGATGCCGAGGGCGCACCAAGGTCGCCACTAAAGGACCTGGGGATCAGCAAGGCCACGGCTGATTCCAACCCGAACCCAGTGGCCGGCGCCGCCGTTGCGGTGCCGGTTGCATCCATTGCGCCGCCGCCCGTTGCCGCGCCAGTAGCCCCGGTCGCCGAGGTTGCGCCGGCTGTTGCAGCGCCCCAGCCTCAAACGGCTCCGGCTCCGGCTCCGGCTCCGGCTCCGGCTCCGGCTCCGGCTCCGGCTCCGGCTCCAGTCGTGGAAGCTGCGCCCGTTGCTGCGCCTGCGCCGGTGATCGAATCGACTCCCGTCCCGGTTGAACCGCAGCCGGAAGTGGCTGCCGTGGCCGAGCCTGTTGCTCCTGCCGTGGAACCGGAACCGCCCGTTGCCGAAGCGCCGGTCGACCTGCCGTGGGACGAACCCGCTGCGCCAGTTGCCGCCGCTCCCGCGCCAGTCGAGCCTGCTGCACCTGCACCTGCACCTGCACCTGCACCTGCACCTGCACCTGCACCTGCACCGGTGGCAGCTGCGCCTGTTCCGGCGCCGGTTGAAGCGCCCGCTCCGGTCGTGGCCCAGGCTCCGGCCGAGGACGACGATCGTGACGAAGAGCCGCCGCCCGCCGAGGATTACTACGAAGTCGACATGGAGTCCTACGGCTACCTGGAGAGCGACGCGCAGCAGGAAACCGCCGAGCCGGAACCCGAGCCCGCCGCCATGCCGGCGACCGGTCTCGCCGCCGAATGGCTGGACCTGTTCCCGCGCCTGGGCCTGGCCGGCATGACCGCCAGCATTGGCGCCAACTGCACCCTGGTGGCAGTGGACGGCGACAACTGGCACCTGCACCTGGATCCGGGGCAGAGCGCGCTGTTCAACCCCAACCAGCAGCGTCGCCTCAACGATGCGCTGAACCAGTTCCACGGCCGCACCCTGACTCTGCAGGTGACCCTGCAGAAGCCCGAGCAGGAAACCCCGGCCCAGGCCGCCGCGCGCAAGCGCGCCGAGCGTCAGCGCCAGGCCGAGGCGTCCATCGCCGCCGACCCCTACGTGCTGCAGATGAAACAACAGTTCGCCGCGGTCGTCCGCGACGGTACCATCGAACCCCTGGAGGCGAAGGCTTGAGTGCCGGCGTCGACAACTGAACGAATCGAGGAACTCGACATGATGAAAGGTGGCATGGCCGGCCTGATGAAGCAGGCCCAGCAGATGCAGGAAAAGATGCAGAAGATGCAGGAAGAGCTGGCCAACGCCGAAGTGACCGGTCAATCCGGCGCCGGCCTGGTGTGCGTGGTGATGACCGGTCGCCATGACGTCAAGCGTGTCTCCCTGGATGACAGCCTGATGCAGGAAGACAAGGAAATCCTCGAAGACCTGATCGCCGCCGCGGTGAACGACGCCGTGCGCAAGATCGAGCAGAACAACCAGGAAAAGATGGCGGGCATGACCGCCGGCATGCAGCTGCCCCCCGGCTTCAAGATGCCGTTCTGATCCACGCGTTATCCTGACCTGTAGGAGCGAGCTTGCTCGCGAACGCTCTCCCAGCCCCCGCGGCTCGGCAAGGGTTCGCGAGCAAGCTCGCTCCTACAGTCGTTCTAACCTTCCAGAAACCTGAGACCGCACCATGAGCTTCAGCCCGCTGATCCGCCAACTGATCGACGCCCTGCGCACCCTGCCCGGAGTGGGGCAGAAGAGTGCCCAGCGCATGGCGCTGCAGCTGCTGGAGCGTGATCGCAGTGGCGGCCTGCGCCTGGCCCAGGCGCTGACCCAGGCGATGGAAGGCGTCGGCCACTGCAAGCAGTGCCGCACCTTGTCCGAAGATGAATTCTGCCCGCAGTGCTCCGATCCGCGCCGCGACGACAGCCTGCTGTGCGTGGTGGAAGGCCCGCTGGACGTGTTCGCCGTCGAGCAGACCGGCTATCGCGGCCGCTATTTCGTGCTCAAGGGCCATCTCTCGCCGCTGGACGGCCTCGGCCCGGAAGCCATCGGCATTCCCGAGCTGGAAGCGCGGATCAAGGCCGGCAGCTTCAGCGAAGTCATCCTCGCCACCAACCCGACGGTGGAAGGCGAGGCGACCGCCCACTACATCGCCCAACTGCTCGGTGGCAGCGGCCTGGTCCTGTCGCGCATCGCCCACGGCGTGCCGCTGGGCGGCGAGCTGGAGCTGGTGGACGGCGGTACCCTGGCCCACGCCCTGGCTGGCCGCCGCCCCATCAGTAATTAAGTTTGCGCCAGGCGCTCCAGCGCCGGTGCGTCCATTTCGTAGGCCAGCCATTTCCTTTCGCGCCGGCCGCCCAGGCGGCTGTAGAAGCGCTCGGCCGCGTCGTTGCCGGCCAGGACGTCCCAGAGCAGTTGCCCAGCGCCCTGTTCCCATGCCCAGCTCGCCACACACTGCATGAGCCGCTCGCCGATGCCGCGATTGCGTCCATGCTCCACGACATACAGCTCCTTCAATCGCACAGTCGGGCGCAGGTCGTAGGTGAAAGGAATGCTCAGCGCGACGGCATAGCCCTGCAGCGTGTCCGATTCGGCGACGAACACCTGGCATTGCGCTGCCGGCCCGAAAGCCCTGACGTGCAATGCGTCGGCGTCCACCGCGAACTCGTCGAGATACCCCTCGAACGCCGCCAGCGCGCGCATCAGTTTGAGCAGGGCCGGAACATCCTCCGGCCTTGCGGCGCGGACCTTCAGCATGCGCAGGCGATGCCTTCGCCGTCCTGGCGCAGCGGCTCACCGGCTACGCCGACCAGCGCCAGGCCCTCGTCCAGCCAGCCGGTCACGCCACCGATCATCTCCTTCACCGGCAGGCCCAGTGCGGCGAGTTTCGCGGCCGCGCGGTGCACGCCGTTGCAGTGCGGACCGGCGCAATAGACCACGAACAGGGTGCCTGGCGGAAACTGCGCCATGCGCCGCGCGTCGATCTCCCGCGTCGGCAGGTTCAGTGCGCCTGGCACGTGGCCGCGGGCGTAGGCGGCAGCGTTGCGCACGTCGAGCAGGACGAAGTCGACCTCGCCATCCTGCCGCGCGGCGTTCACGTCCGAGCAATCGGTCTCGAAGGCCAGTCGACGGCTGAAGTGGGCGAGGGCATCGGCGGGCAGGGCGGCGGGAATCTGGCTGACAAGGCTGGGCATGGTAAGGCTCCTGTGGAAGATGGAGCCACTGTAAGCGCGGGGAAAAGCCCGCTACAGTGGCGGTCTGGACAGTGATCGGAAGTTTTCCGCCAAATGCAGCGTGATCCCCTGGAAGTCGCCGTTCTCGCCTACGACGGCCTGTGCACCTTCGAATTCGGCATTGCCGTGGAAATCTTCGGCCTGCCGCGTCCGGAGTTCGATTTTCCCTGGTACCGCCAGCGCATCGTCGCCGTGGACGAGGGACCGATGCGCGCGCTGGGCGGCGTGCGGGTGCTGGCCGACGCCGGCCTGGAGGCGATGGCGAAGGCCGGCACCGTCATCGTTCCCGGCTGGCGCAATCGTGCCGAGGCGCCTCCGGCCGAGCTGGTCGCGGCGCTGCAAAGGGCGCATGCCGAAGGCGCGCGGTTGCTGTCGATCTGCTCCGGCGTCTTTGTCCTGGCCGCCACCGGACTGCTCGATGGTCAGCGGGCGACCACGCACTGGCGCTATGCCGGGGAGTTGGCCTCGCGATTTCCCGCCATCGAGGTAGATGCCCAGGTGCTCTACGTGGATGCCGGACGGGTAATCACTTCCGCCGGCAGCGCGGCCGGCATCGACGCGTGCCTGCATCTGGTGGCGCGGGACTTTGGCGCTCAGGTCGCCAACACCGTCGCGCGCCGGCTGGTGATGTCGCCGCAACGCGGTGGCGGGCAGGCCCAGTTCATTCCCGCGCCCGTGGCCAAGGCGCCGCGTCACGATCTCGCTGGGCTGCTGGACTGGGCCCGGCAGCGATTGGACCGCTCGATTTCCGTAGGTGAACTGGCGAGCCGCGTGGCGATGAGCGAACGCACCTTCCTGCGCCGCTTCAGCGAAGCCACCGGCATGACGCCCAAGGCCTGGCTGCAGCACGAGCGCATGGCCCGCGCTCGCGAGCTGCTGGAGAGCAGTTCCGACAGTATCGAGCGAATCGCCGAGCAATGCGGTTTCGGTACCGTGGAAAGCTTCCGCAATGCCTTCCGTGGCGCGGCAGGTCTGGCGCCCTCGGCGTACCGCGAGCACTTTGGGATGGCGCATCTACCCTAGCCGATGGCGGGTGTCCCGCCTTGTAAACCAAGCAAGCGCTCGGTAAGTTTCAGGCAAATCGACTGGAGCTTGCCATGTCCGTGTTCACCGAATACTTCGATGACAGCCACCGCCTGGTCCGTGACAGCGTGCGGCGCTTTGTCGAGCGGGAAATCCTGCCCCATGTCGCCGACTGGGAGGAGGCCGAAGAGTTTCCCCGCGACCTGTACCGCAAGGCAGGCGAGGCCGGCATCCTTGGCATCGGCTACCCCGAAGCGTTGGGCGGAAGCCATGAGGGCGACCTGTTCGCCAAGGTGGCGGCCAGCGAGGAGCTGATGCGCTGCGGCTCCGGTGGGCTGGTGGCGGGCCTGGGCTCGCTGGACATCGGCCTGCCGCCCTTGATCAAGTGGGGCCGCCCGGAGCTGCGCGAGCGCATCGCGCCGCAGGTGCTGGCCGGCGAGAAGATCATGGCGCTGGCGGTCACCGAGCCGTCCGGCGGCTCCGACGTGGCCAGCCTCAAGACCCGCGCCGTGCGTGACGGCGACCACTACCGCGTGAGCGGCAGCAAGACCTTCATCACCAGCGGCGTGCGCGCCGACCACTACACCGTGGCGGTGCGCACGGGCGGCGATGGCTTCGGCGGCGTCAGCCTGCTGCTGGTGGAAAAGGGCACGCCCGGTTTCACCGTCAGCCGCAAGCTGAAGAAGATGGGTTGGTGGGCCTCCGACACCGCCGAACTGTTCTTCGACGACTGCAAGGTGCCGGTGCAGAACCTGATCGGTGCCGAGAACATGGGCTTTGCCTGCATCATGGCGAACTTCCAGAGCGAGCGCCTGGCCCTGGCGATCATGGCCAACATGACCGCGCAGCTGGCGCTGGAAGAGGCGTTGGCCTGGTGCCGCGAGCGCGAGGCGTTCGGCAAGCCGATCGGCAAGTTCCAGGTGCTCAAGCATCGGCTGGCGGAGATGGCCACGCAGGTGGAAGTCTCCCGTGAGTTCACCTATCGCCAGGCAGCGAAGATGGCCGCCGGCAAGAGCGTGATCAAGGAAATTTCCATGGCCAAGAACTTCGCCACCGATGTGGCCGACCGGGTGACCTACGATGCGGTGCAGGTCCTGGGTGGCATGGGCTACATGCGCGAGAGCCTGGTGGAGCGGCTGTACCGCGACAACCGCATCCTCTCCATCGGCGGCGGTACGCGGGAGATCATGAACGAGATCATCGCCAAGCAGATGGGGTTGTAACTAGCACAGACCGCTCCTACAAAAGCTAAAGCCGCGCGCTTGCCGCCTGGCTGCGCCGCCACGCGGCCGGCGGACAGCCATATTCCCGGCGGAAGGCGCGGCTGAAGGCCGTATCCGTCTGGTAGCCGACATCCTCGGCGATGCGCGCCAGCGGGGCGTTGCTGCCGCGCAGCAGGTTGGCGGCCAGGAGCATCCGCCACTGGGTCAGGTACTGCATGGGCGGACAGCCGACCAGGCACTGGAAGCGCTCGGCCAGCACCGAGCGCGAGGTGCCGGCGCAGCGGGCCAGTTCTTCCAGGCTCCAGGCGTGGGCAGGCGACTTGTGCAGCTCGCCGAGGGCGCTGCCGACGATCCGATCGTGCAACCCGGCCAGCCAGCCCGTGCGCTCTTCACCCTGTTGCGCCATGTACAGCCGCAGCACTTCGATGAACAGCACTTCCGCCAGCTTGGCCAGCACACCGGCGCCGCCGGGGCGGGGAGAGCGCGCCTCGGCCAGGGCGTAGCGCACCGAGGACTCCAGCCAGGCGCCCGCCGCGGAGCCGCGCACGTTGACCTTCACCAACGCCGGCAGGCCGGCCAGCAGTAGCCGCGCCAGGCGCGCGTCACAGGCCAGGTAGCCGCATACCAGGCGGGTCGTCGCACCACCGCCGCCGTAGGCCAGTTGCCTGGGGCGCCGGGCGAGAACCGCTTCCAGCTGCGCGCCGTTGGCCGGTGGCACGCCGGGCTGCGACGTCATGCGGTGGGCATGGCCCTGGGGAAACAGCACTGCATCGCCCGCCACCAGCTTTTCCGGTTCGGCCTTGCCCATCTCGACGAAGCATTCACCCTCGGTGATCAGGTGGAATATCACCAACTGCTCGGCGCCGGGTTCCAGCAGTTCCACGACCGAGTCGGCGCGGGGCGACTGGTAGCACCAGGGGGCGGTGAAGCGCGCATTGATGAAGATGGCGCCGACCAGTCGCACCACCCGCAGGGTTTCCGACAGCGCATCCATCAATCGGCTCCGCTGTCGATGTCCAGGCGTACCACCACCGCTTCCGTCATCGCGCCCAGCACGGGAGACACGCCCATGGCCTGTTCGACGAGATCACGCACGGCCCGGTCCTCGACATTGGGCACGCGGATGCGCAGTCGCAAATGGATTGCCAGTGGCCCGGGTGGTACTCGTTGACCGTCTTCACGGCAGAGGCCGAGCAGGCCATGCAGGTCGGTTTCGCTGGTGACGTCCGCCTCCAGTCGCTCGGGCTGCATTCCGCGTTCCGCGGCGAGCATGGCGATGCGTGTGACGGCGCAGGACGCCAGGGCTGCCCGTAGCAGCCAGCCGGGGCTGACCTGTGCACCGTTGCCGCCCAGTTCCCGGGGCAGGTCGGTGTACACCATGTTGCCGTCCGGATGCAGCACGCACGTCCTGCCACCGCCTTCCCAGAGGGCGGTGGCAGGGATGTCCCTGATCCGGGCGACAGCCGGACGCTGGCGCACCAGACGTTCGAGACGCTGCTGGGCGTCAAGGATGGTTTCCGAACTCATGGAGTGTCCCTCGGGGGCGGCTCTCTCCGAAGTCTGGGCGTGAAAGCGAAGCCGCGACGGGTCTCCGGACGATCGGGCAGGGAAGGGCGACGCTGGAGCAGGACGGCAGCCGGGACCGGGCGCAGTATGAAGGTGCGGGAGGTTGCGGTCCCCGTCCGTTCCTACTCACTGGAGACTGCCATGCCCAAGTTCGTTATCGAGCGCGAAATCCCCGGCGCCGGAGCCCTGTCCGAGCGCGATTTCAAAGCCATCGCGCAGAAGTCCTGCAAAGTCCTGAATCAGCTGGGGCCGCAGATTCAATGGCTGCACAGCTACGTGGTCGCTGACCGCATCTACTGCCTGTACATCGCCCCCGACGAGGCCGCGGTGCGTGAGCACGCGAGCCTGGGCGGCTTCCCGGCCAACCGGATATCGCAGGTCGTCAACGTCATCGATCCGACCACCGCCGAATGAGCGCGCCTGGAGATGCACAGATGAGCACCGCTGTAGACCTCAATGCCCTGAAACAACGCCAGATGGCCACCTGGGCCAGCGGCGACTACGCCGTGATCGGCACGACCCTGCAGATCGTTGGCGAGCGCCTGGCCGAAGCCTGCGACCTGCTCTGCGACGAGCGGGTGCTGGATGTCGCCGCCGGCAACGGCAATGCCACCCTGGCGGCGGCCCGGCGTGGTTGCCGGGTCGTGTCCACTGACTACGTGCCGCGCCTGCTGGAGCTGGGCGCCGAACGTGCCCGCGCTGAACATCTGGACGTGGAGTTCCGCGAAGCCGATGCCGAAGCGTTGCCCTTCGATGCGGGCAGTTTCGACGCCGTCGTCTCGACCTTCGGCGTGATGTTCACCCCCGACCAGCCGAAGGCGGCTGCGGAGCTGGCGCGGGTCTGCTGCTCCGGCGGCCGCATCGGCCTGGCCAACTGGACGCCGGAAGGCTTCATCGGCCAGCTGTTCAAGGTGCTGGCGGGCTACATCCCGCCGGCTGCCGGCATGCGCCCGCCGTCGGCCTGGGGACGGGAGGAGTATCTGCGCGAGCTGTTCGGCGACTCGATCAGCGAGCTGCGCGCCTCGCGGCAGACCTTCAACTTCCGCTATCGCTCGGCGGCGCATTTCATCGAGGTCTTCCGCGACTGGTACGGCCCGCTGCACAAGGCCTTTGCCAACCTGCCGGAAGCCGAGGCGAAAGGGCTGGAGCATGACCTGACGCAGTTGCTGGAGGCGAGCAACCGCGCCACTCCGGCGTCGCTGGTGGTGCCCAGCGAGTATCTGGAGGTGGTGCTGGTTCGCCGCTGAAACAACGCAAAAAACGGCGCCCACCCAAGGGGGAGCGGGTGGGCGCCGGTCCGAGAGGAAAAAGGGACTCTTACTTGGCCTCGACGCCTTCAGCGCCAGGCTTGCGCTTGGGCTTGGGGGCGAAGCGCTTGGCCAGGCCCATGCTGACGGTGACCACCTTCTGGTACCAGACCGGCAGCAGGCGCAGCATCAGGTCGATGGCATGGGCGTCCGGGCCGATCAGGATGCGCCGCGAATCGCGTTCCACGCCGCGGATGATCACCTGCGCGGCTTTCTGCGGTGTGGTGCGCAGCAACTGGTCGTTGAACTGGGTGCGGGCGGCTTCCGCGTTCTGGCCGGTGACCTTGACCATGCTGTCGTTCATCCGCGCGGTCTTGGCGATGTTGGTCTTGATCCCGCCCGGGTGCACGCAGCTGGCGGAGACGCCGCCGCGCTCCATGTCCAGCTCCTGGCGCAGCGACTCGGTAAAGCCGCGCACCGCGAACTTGGTGGCGTTGTAGGCGCTCATGCCCGGCTGGGAGAACAGCCCGAAGACGCTGGAAACGTTGACCACGTGGCCGTCGCCGGAAGCCTTCAGGTGCGGCAGGAAGGCCTTGGTGCCGTAGACCACGCCCCAGAAGTTGATGTTGGTGATCCACTCGTACTCTTCGTAGTCGCTGGCCTCCACGGTGCCGGCGTGGGCAACGCCGGCGTTGTTGAACACCAGGTTGACCTTGCCGTGCTCGCGGGCGGCCTTGTCGGCCCAGGCGTGCACCTGCTCGCGGTCGGCGACGTTCACCGTGTCGATGGAGAGGCGCACGCCGCTGGAGGTGAGCAGCTGGCGGGTTTCCTCCAGGCCGGCGGCGTTCACGTCCGCCAGCGCCAGATGGCAGCCGCGGGAGGCCAGTTCGATGGCCAGGGCGCGGCCGATGCCGGAGCCGGCGCCGGTAATGGCGGCAACCTTGTTCTCGAAGTTCTTCATGCCGGCACCTCCTCGGCGTGGCGTTGCGATTGGACGACGGGGCTGCTCAGGGGCTTGGCCTTCAGATGATAGGCGGACGGGTCGAACTGGCTGGTCAGCGCGCGGAAGCGCCAGGTGAAGCCCGGCCACAGGGTGCAGTTGCGTCCGCTCACTGGGTGCAGGTACCAGCTCTTGCAGCCGCCGGTGTTCCATACGCTGTGATTGAGGCCGCGCTGCAGCTTGGCGTTCCACTGGTCCTGGACTTCGCTCTTCACCTCGACGCTCTGCAGCTCGCGGCGGTCCATCAGCTTGATGGCGCCGAGCACGTAGGTGATCTGCGACTCGATCATGTAGACCATGGAGTTGTGCCCCAGGCCGGTATTCGGACCCATCAGGAAGAACAGGTTGGGGAAACCACGGGTCATGGTGCCCTTGTAGGCTTCCGGGCCGTTCTGCCAGGTGTCGAGCAGGTCGACGCCGTCCTTGCCGAACACCACGCCGCGCGGAATCGGGTCGTTGGCGGTGAAGCCGGTGCCGAAGATGATGGCGTCCACCTGCCGCTCGCGGCCGTCGCTGGTGATGATGCTGTTCGACTTGATCTCGCGGATGCCGTCGGTGATCACCGAGGCGTTGGAGGCTGCCAGCGCCGGGTAGTAGTTGTGCGACATGAGCACGCGCTTGCAGCCGATGGTGTAGTCCGGAGTCAGCTTGCGGCGCAGGTCCGGGTCCTTGATCTGCTGGCGGATGAAGCGCTCGGCCAGCTTGCCCACCAGCTTCATCGCCCAGGGCGCGAAGGTGAAGCCCAGCACGCGGCCTTCGAGCATGCTGTAGAGCGCGCCGCGCCAGAGTTTCTGCACGGCCGGGAAGTGGCGGAAGCGCGCACGCTCCTTCTCGCTGATGGCGCGATCGGGCTTGGGCAGGATCCACGGCGCGGTGCGCTGGTAGAGGTCGAGCTTGGCCACCAGCGGCTGGATTTCCGGGACGAACTGGATGGCCGAGGCACCGGTGCCGATCACCGCCACGCGCTTGCCCTTGAGATCGTAGTCATGGTCCCACTGCTGCGAGTGGAAGGCCTTGCCCTGGAAGTTCTCCAGGCCCTTGAGCGCCGGGATCGAGGGGATCGACAGGGCGCCCATGCCCGAGACCACCGCCTTGGCGGTGTAGTGGTTGCCGGCGGCGTCGAACAGGTGCCAGAGCTGCTGCTGGTCGTCCCATTCGAAGCGCGCCATCTCGGTATTGAGCAGGGTCTTGTCTTCGAGGCGGTACTTCTTCCAGCAGTTCTCCAGGTAGGCGCGGATTTCCGGTTGGCGGGCGAACATGCGCGTCCAGTCCGGGTTCGGCTCGAAGGAGAAGGAGTAGACGTGGGATTGCACGTCGCAGGCGCAGCCCGGGTAGTTGTTGACCCGCCAGGTACCGCCGACGCCGGCGTCCTTCTCGAACAGCAGGAAGTCGTTCTCGCCTTCCTGCTTCAGGCGGATCGCCATGCCCAGTCCGGAAAACCCGGTGCCGATGATGGCGATCTTGCAGTGTCTGCTCGGGGCAGTCTTAGGTTGGGTACCCATAGCCAAGCTCCTGTTATGATTATTGCTGGCGTATACAACTGTCTACGTGATGTGAATGTAGACATCTGTATACTTCGCAAACAACCAACCTTCGGTGGGGCCGAGCGCCAAACACATGGAAATCGGACAGGAAGAACGCCCGGCGGAAGCGGCGGGCAAGCGGGCGCTGATCGACGCGGCGCTGCGCCTGGCATCGAGCCGGCGCAGCCTGAGCAGCCTGGGGCTGCGGGAGTTGGCACGGGAAGCGGGGTTGAATCCGAACACCTTCTACCGGCATTTCGACGATGTGGACGACCTGGGTCTGGCGATCATTCGCGACATCGCCACCCAGCTGCGCCAGCCGCTGCGCGACCTGCGCCGCGAAGCCGCCGAGCGCGCGCAGCCGGGGGAGGGCGCCGCCAGCGTGCCATTCGGCCTGGACATGGAGCGCGGCCTGCGGGTGACGCGGGAAACCGTGCGGCTGTTCTTCGACTTCGTCGAGAGTCACCCGGAGGCCTTCATCATCGGCGTGCGCGAACTGCACGGCCCGTCGCCCGTGCTGCGCGCGGCGCTGGCGCGGGTGATGGATGAATTCGGCGAGGACATGGCCGAGGACATCCGCCAGTTCCACCTGCTGCCGGAGATCGACGCGGATGAATTGAACCAGTTGTCGCGGTCGATCAGCCGGCAGTTGTTCCAGCAATCGCTGGACTATCTGGAACGCCCGCCGGAGCGGCGCGAGGAGGTCTGCGCATTGGCCGGGCGACAAATCCTGTTGCTCTTCACCGGTGTCGCGGTGCTGCAGGCCTTCGGCATGCTGGCTAGGCTCTGAGTCTTCTTTTGCCGTATCAGGAGATCGCCATGTTGCCCTTGCCCCTGTCCGGCGGCTGCGCCTGCGGCACGGTGCGCTACCGGGTGGATGCCGAGCCTACGGAAACCGGCTATTGCCATTGCCGCATCTGCCAGAAATCCAATGCCGCGCCGGCGGTGCCCTGGGCGGTGATTTCGCTGACGGGGTTCCAGCATCTGTCCGGTGAGCTGGGGATGTGGCGCTCCAGCGAAGAGGGCGAGCGGCGCTTCTGCGTGAACTGCGGCACGCCACTGGAGTTTCGCGTGCGCGATGGCGATACGGTCGGGCTCAACACGGTGACCCTGGACGAGCCGGAGCTGATTACGCCGCAGTGTCATGTCTGGTGTTCGTCGCAGCTGTCGTGGTTTGACACCGTGGATGATCTGCCGCGACGCCAGGAGGGCTGAGGCCCGGTCATGCTTTTATAGTAGCGAGCTTGCTCGCGAACCTCTCGGCACCGGAGCGGCGTCCGTTCGCGAGCAAGCTCGCTCCTACAGAAACCGTCATTCTGGACGATGGGGAAGACGCCAGGCGATTGCCTGGCGTTTTCATTCACGCGGGAATTCAGCCGGCAAAATCCAGGGTTTCCTTCCAGCGGGTTTCCAGCGCCTTGGTGTCGTGATCGAAGGGGTGGAAGCCGGGGCGGAAGTAGTCCAGCCAGGGACGGACCAGGTTGACGAAATAGCCGCGGCGCGGGTGCAGCAGTACGCCCAGGCCATGCTTCCAGCTGCGCCAGTTGAACAGCTGGCCGTCACGGCGCAGCAGGTTGATCTGGAAGCCGGCGATGACGCTGAAGAAGATCACGGTGGTCAGCAACATCACTGCAGTGCGGGTGAAGTAGCCGCCGTACACCTGCTGGTAGACGTCATAGGCCACCGCCTTGTGCTCGTTTTCCTCGACGGCGTGCCACATCCACAGCTTGTACATCTTGTCCGACTTCATCTGGCTGCTCAGGTCGTCGCGCTTGAGCAACTGCTCGGCCATGGACGCGGTGAAGTGCTCCAGGGCGCAGGTAATCGCCAGCTGGTGCTTCTTGGTAGTGACCTTGCTGATCGATTCGAGCAGCACCTTGATGCGCAGCTCCAGGGTTTCCAGGTCGATGCCGTGTTCGTCGGCATACTCGTTGTAGGCCGCGTGTTCCTTGGAGTGCATGGCTTCCTGGCCGATGAAGGCGCTGACGTCCTTCTGCAGCTGCGGGTCCTGGATGCGTTCGCGTACCGCACGCACGCTGTCGACGAAGAACTTCTCGCCATAGGGGAACAGCGAGGACAGGTTGTTCATGAAGTGGGTCATGAAAGGTTGCCCGTCCCACCAGTATTTCGGCGTTTCGCTGAAGCTGAAGTCCATGCGGCGGACTGGGAAGTTGGCGCGGATCGGCGTGGTACTGGCGTTCATGACTAACTCCTTGTTGTTGTGCGAGCTTGGTATGCGGGACCGTGGCGCGTGGTAGGCGCGCTCACCCGGGCAAGCCCTGTCGTTAGTTCGCTATGCCACCTCGGAATGTGTCATTAGCTGATGTCATGTTCGGAGTCTTGTCGGACAATCGCCAGGTCATATCCGGTCATGGGTGGGTCGGATCAGGCCAAACGGGCCACGACCAGCCTTAGGATGGGGCAGAAACGACAACGGGCGCCGAAGCGCCCGTTGTCTGGAGATTGCAGCGCCGGTCAGCGTTCGTCGAGGGAGAAGGCGGTCAGGCTGTAGGTGGGAATCTGTGCGTCGGACAGTTTGGCCGAGCCGCCCAGTTCCGGCAGGTCGATGATCGCGGCGGCCTCGAACACGCTGGCGCCCATGCGGCGAACCAGCTGCGCGGCAGCCAGCAGGGTGCCGCCGGTGGCGATCAGGTCATCGAAGATCAGCACGCTGTCGCCTTCGCACAGGCTGTCGGCGTGGACTTCCAGCAGGGCTTCGCCGTACTCGGTCTCGTAGGCCTGGGAGAGCACGTCGGCCGGCAGCTTGCCACGCTTGCGGAACAGCACCAGCGGCTTGTTCAGTTCGTAGGCGATGATCGAGCCGATCAGGAAGCCACGCGCGTCCATGGCGCCGATGTGGGTGAGCTCGGCCTCGACATAACGCTGGATGAAACTGTCGGCGACGAAGCGCAGGGCTCGCGGCGACTGGAACAGCGGGGTGATGTCACGGAAGATCACGCCCGGCTTGGGGAAGTCGGGGACGGCACGGATCATGGACTTCAGGTCGAGTTGGTTGAGGATCATTCTGGATTGGCACCTGATGCGGTTTTTGCAGAGGCCAAAGTATAACGGGCCCGCCAGTTGGCGAGCCCGTTTTCGATGACCGGAAAGTCAACCAATTGGTCAGCTTTCGTGTCTGTCAGCTTTCCAGCTGGCCCCCTGCTAATGCGCACAGCTCGATGGAGTCGAGGATGTGCACTTCCTTGCCTTCGGCCGCGATCAGGCCGTTCTGCTGGAAGCGGGTGAACACGCGGGAGACGGTTTCCACCGCCAGGCCCAGGTAGTTGCCGATCTCGTTGCGCGACATGGCCAGGCGGAACTGCTGGGCCGAGAAACCACGGGCGCGGAAACGCGCGGAGAGGTTCACCAGGAAGGTGGCGATGCGCTCGTCGGCGGTCTTCTTCGACAGCAGCATCATCATCTGCTGGTCGTCGCGGATCTCGCGGCTCATCACCCGCAGCAACTGGCGGCGCAGTTGCGGCAGTTGCTCGGACAGTTCGTCCAGGCGCTCGAAGGGAATCTCGCAGACCGACGTGGTTTCCAGGGCCTGGGCCGAGACCGGGTAGCTCTCGGTATCCATGCCGGACAGGCCGACCAGCTCGCTGGGCAGGTGGAAGCCGGTGATCTGCTCCTCGCCGCCGTCGGTGATGCTGAACGTCTTCAGCGCGCCGGAACGCACCGCGAAGACCGAGCCGAAAGCGTCGCCCTGACGGAACAGGAATTCGCCTTTCTTCAGCGGTCGGCCGCGTTTGACGATTTCATCCAGGGCGTCCATGTCGTTGGTGTTCAGCGACAGAGGCAGGCAAAGGGGCGCCAGGCTGCAATCCTTGCAGTGTGCTTGGGGGAGGGCGCGCACTTTGATGGTTTCGGCCATTGGGAGTTCCTTGAGTGGGGAAGGCACACAAAAACCAAGGGTACCGCAGACGGCGGATCCGACGCCAGTTGGCGGCCTCTCTGAATCGCCGGTTTCGGCGGGGAAGGCGAGGAGTGGAGCGGGATTCGGGAGGGTTCGAAACGGTTCGAAAAGGGCCGTATCAGGGCTCTTTCCTCGGATTTGGGCTGCCGACATATCCTGTTGCAATAGGTGCGACAGTCGGCCTCGACCGTCTGTCGCGTTGCCGGAGGGGTCAGATGACTCGCGAGAAGCGTTGCAGGTTCTGCATCGGCAGGTAGCGGTCGAACAGCATGCAGAGGCTGCGCACCAGCAGCCGGCCCGAGGCGCTGACATCGATGCCGCGCGGGCTGAGGTTGATCAGGCCGTCGGTGGCGAAGCGCTCCAGCTCCGGCCAGATTTCGTTGAAATAGCCACGGAAATCGATGTTGTAGAGCTCCTCGATCTCGTCGAAGTCCAGCTGGAAGTGGCAGATCAGCTGCTGGATCACGGCGCGGCGGATGATGTCGTCCTTGTTGCAGTGCAAACCGCGACGGGTGGCGAGCTGGTTCTGGTCCAGGGAGCTCTGGTAGTCGGCGATGTCGCTGCTGTTCTGGCTGTAGAGGTCGCCGATCTGGCTGATCGCCGAGACGCCGAGCCCGACCAGGTCGCAATGACCGTGGGTGGTGTAGCCCTGGAAGTTGCGTTGCAGGGTGCCGTCTTCCTGGGCCATGGACAGCTCGTCGTCCGGCAGGGCGAAGTGGTCCATGCCGATGTAGCGGTAACCGGCGGCTTCCAGCTGCTCGGTGGTGCGCTGGAGCATTTCCAGCTTCTGGCCGGGGGAGGGCAGGTCGTCGGCGTTGATCCGGCGTTGCGGCATGAAGCGTTCCGGCAGGTGCGCGTAGTTGAACACCGACAGCCGGTTGGGTTGCAGGGCGATGACCTGTTCGACGGTGTGGGAGAAGCTGTCGGGGTTCTGCTTGGGCAGGCCGTAGATCAGGTCGATGTTGATCGAGCGGTACTGCAGGGTGCGGGCTGCATCGATGATGGCGCGGGTTTCGTCGAGGCTCTGCAGGCGGTTCACGGCCTGCTGCACTTCCAGGTTGAAGTCCTGCACGCCGAGGCTGATGCGGTTGAAGCCCAGTTCGCGGAGCAGGCCCATGGTCGACCAGTCGGCTTCGCGCGGGTCGATCTCGATGCCGTAGTCGCCGGAGTCGTCGTCCAGCAGGTTGAAGTGCGTGCGCAACTGGCTCATCAGCTCGCGCAACTGGCCGGAGCTGAGGAAGGTCGGGGTACCGCCGCCGAAGTGCAGTTGCTCGACCTGTTGCCCCCGGCCCAGGTGACGACTGACGATCTCGATCTCGCGGATCAGCCGGGCGAGGTAAGGGGCGCTGCGGCCTCGGTCCTTGGTGATGACCTTGTTGCAGGCGCAGTAATAGCAGATGTTCGCGCAGAACGGGATGTGCACGTAGAGCGAGAGCGGGCGCTGTGCCTTCTGGCTATCGCGCAGCGCGTGCAGCAGATCGAAGGGTCCGACGCCTTCGTGGAACTGCACGGCTGTGGGATAGGAGGTGTAGCGCGGGCCGGACAGATCGTAGCGGCGTATCAGATCTGCGTCCCAGCGAATATTGTCGAGCATGCCGAGGTCCCCGGTTGGCGAGCTTTTCCCGCGCAGTCTAGGGAGAGTCCGACAGTGGCCTGTTGACCTGTATCAAGCGGCTTTGTGGTGCATATGGCTCGCGCTGGCGTGCATTTCGTGGCCCATGATCCATGTCTGGTGCGGGCCGGGCAGGGTCCAGAGACCGAAGAGGATGACCAGGATGCCGCCGGCCATGCGCACGCTGCGTTTGCGCAGCAGGGCGGTGATGCGTTCCGCCGCCAGGCCCGTGGCCAGCAGCACCGGCCAGGTGCCGAGGCCGAAGGCGAGCATCAGCAGCGCGCTGTCCACCGCCGAGCCCTGGCTGGTGGCCCACAGCAGGGTGCTGTAGACCAGGCCGCAGGGCAACCAGCCCCACAGGGCGCCCAGCAGCAGTGCGCGCGGAACCGTGGCGACCGGCAGCAGGCGGCTGGCGAAGGGCTGGATGTGCTTCCACAGGCCGCGCCCGAGCGCTTCGATGCGGGTCAGGCCGCTCCACCAGCCGGCCAGGTACAGGCCCATGGCGATCAGCAGCAGCCCGGCGATGACGCGCAGAGCAAAGGCGAACGGTGTACGAGCGATGGCCCAGCCGGCGAGACCGAGCAGCAGCCCCGCGCACGCGTAGCTGAGGATGCGCCCGAGGTTGTAGGCCAGCAGCAGGCGCAGGCGTCGCGCACGTTGCTCCGGCGGAATCGCCATGGTCAGCGCGCCCATCAGGCCACCACACATGCCCAGGCAGTGACCGCCGCCCAGCAGGCCGAGGATCAGTGCCGATGCCAGCAGGGGCGCCAGCTCAGGCATCGCGCTTGTCCTGCGGCTGTTCTGCCGGGGCTGCGGCGCCTTCGGCTTCGTCGATGCCGGCCTGGTGCTTGGGGTCTTCGTCGTCGAACAGGATGCTATGGGCCGGACTGTCCATGTCGTCGTACTGGCCGCTGTTCACTGCCCAGAAGAAAATATAGATACAGATGCCGACGATCAGCACGGCGATCGGGATCATGACGTAGAGTGCGGGCATTTCAACTCCGTGGCAGCGCCTGGCTCGTTTCCAGGACGGCCGGGCGCGCGGTGGTCGCTGAGGGGGCGTCGACGGCCCTGGGCAGCCGGGTCAGGCGCAGGGCGTTGAGCACCACGGTCAGCGAGCTGATCGACATGCCTACCGCCGCCCACACGGGCGTGATCCAGCCGAGGGCGGCGAAGGGCAACATGAGCCCATTGTACAACCCTGCCCAGACCAGGTTCTCGATGATTACCCGGCGGGTGCGGCGCGCCAGGCTGAAGGCCTGCACCAGGCTTTCCAGTCGATTGGACAGCAGCACGGCGTCGGCGCTGGTCTTGGCCAGGTCGGTTGCGGAACCCATGGCGACGCTGATGTCGGCGGCAGCCAGCACCGGCACGTCGTTCACGCCGTCGCCGAGCATCAGCACGCGGCGGCCTTCCTGATGCAACTGGCGCAGGACTTCCAGTTTGTCGTCGGGGCGCAGGCCGCCCCGGCAGTCGTCGATGCCCAGTTCCGCGGCAACCCGGCCGACCATCGGCGAGCTGTCGCCTGAGAGCAGCAAGGTGCGCCAGCCACGGGCGCGGCAGGCGTCGAGGAGGGCGGAGGCGTCTTCGCGGATGCGGTCGTCCAGTACCAGCCAGGCCAGTGCGCCGCGCTCATCCCCGAGCAGCAGCCACTGGCCGGGTTCCTGCGGATGCGCCGGCGCCGCGCTGTGGCTCAGGGCGCAGACGAAGGACGGTTCGCCGATGCGCAGGCGGCGTTGGCCAACCTGACCTTCCAGACCCAGGCCCGGATGGCTTTCGACCTTCTCGGCAGGCTGCGGCGCACGGCCGAAGGCGCGGGCGATGGGGTGTTCGGAGCGGTTCTCCAGCGCCGCCGCCAGGGCCAGGCAGGTATCGCTGTCGAGGTCGCCCAGTGGGCGCACGGCGCGCAGGGTAAGGCGGCCTTCGGTGAGGGTGCCGGTCTTGTCGAAGATCACCGTGTCGATATGGTTCAGGCCTTCCAGCACATGGCCGCGGGTCAGCAGCAGGCCGAGTTTGTGCAGGCTGCCGGTGGCGGCGGTGAGCGCGGTGGGCGTAGCCAGGGAGAGGGCGCAGGGGCAGGTCGCCACCAGCATCGCCAGCACTACCCAGAAGGCACGGGAGGCGTCGTGTTGCCACCAGAACAGGCCGACCACCGCGGCCAGCACCAGCAGCGCGATGAGGAACCATTGCGCGGCCTTGTCGGCGAGTTCGGCCAGGCGCGGCTTGTCCGACTGGGCGCGCTCCAGCAGGCGGACGATGGCAGAGAGCCTGCTGTCGTTGCCCAGGGCGCTGATCTGCACGGTCAGCGGACCTTCCACGTTCAGGGTGCCGCCAGTGACGCTGTCGCCGGCCTGGCGCGGCTGCGGCAGATACTCGCCGGTGAGCAGGGATTCGTCGACGCTGGACTGGCCGTCGAGGATCTGGCCGTCGGCGGGAATCACCGCGCCGGGCTGCACCAGCACGCGGTCGCCGACGTTCAGTTCGCTGAGCAGTACCCGGGTGCTCTGTCCGTTCTTGTCCAGACGCAGGCAGGAGGCGGGCAGCAGGTTGACCAGTTGCGCGGTGGCGGCGGCGGTGCGCTCGCGGGCGCGGCGCTCCAGGTAGCGGCCGGAGAGCAGGAACAGGGCGAACATGCCGACGGCGTCGAAATACAGGTCTCCGCTGCCGGTGATGGAGGTCCAGATGCCGGCCAGGTAAGCGCCGCCGATGGCCAGGGAGACCGAGACGTCCATGGTCAGGTGGCGGGTGCGCAGGTCGCGCAGGGCGCCGCGGAAGAACGGCTGGCAGGAGTAGAAGACGATCGGTGTGGTGAGGAACATCGCCACCCAGCGCAGGATTTCGTGCAGTTCGGGGCTCAGGTCGATGTTGAATTCCGGCCAGGTGGCCATGGTTGCCATCATCGCCTGGAACCACAGCATGCCCGCGACGCCCAGCTGGCGCAGGGAGCGGCGGTTTTCTTCGTGCAGTTGCTCGGCGGCGCGGTCGGGCTGGTAGGGATGGGCGGCGTAGCCGATCTTGCGCAGCTCGGCGAGCAGGGCGCTCAGGGGCATCTGGCTGTCGGACCAGCGCACGTGAAGGCGATGGTTGGACAGGTTGAGGCCGGCCTCGGCGATGGCGGGCAGGCCCTTGAAGTGTTTCTCGATCAGCCAGCCGCAGGCGGCGCAACTGATGCCTTCCAGGATCAGGGTGGTTTCCGCCAGCTCGCCTTCGTGGCGAACGAAGGGCTGCTGCACGTCGGGGCGGTCGAACAGCTTCAGTTCGTCGCTCAGTTGCTCGGGCAGTACGTCGGGATTGGGCGCCGCCTCGGTACGGTGGCGGTAGTAGCCTTCCAGGCCGCCGGCGACGATGGCTTCGGCCACGGCCTGGCAGCCCGGGCAGCAGAATTCGCGGGTTTCACCAAGGACCTGCGCCGTGAAACGGCTGCCGGCGGGAACCGGCAGGGCGCAGTGGTAGCAGGGCAGCGGGGCGCTCATGGGCGCTCGGCTTCGTCTCCCTTGAGGGGTTCGTCGCCAAGGACGAACGAACCGCCGGGGGCGACTTTCTCTTCTTCGAACAGACGCCAGGCCTGGCCGTTTTCCTGGCCGAGCAGCTCGACGAAGCGACGGCCCTTGACGGCCGCGTCGAGGCTGCCGGTGTAGCGGCCGGGCTCGACCGGGCTGGGCAGCAGGTCGAGGTGCTTGTCCTGGGCTTCCAGGGTGGGGGAGAGCAGGTTGAGGGTGAGCTTGTCCGGGTGGCTGGCGCCGGAAAGGCGCAGGTCGACTTCACCGGTCAGTTCATCGAAGCTGATTTTCGCCTGCAGCTTGAGCTGTTGCGCCAGGTGCTCGCGGTCCAGGGAGCGGTTGATGCCCTTGCCGGCCTCGTAGTAGTTGTCGCTGACCAGGGAATCCTGGTTGTTCACCGCGATGTTGACCATCATCAGGCTGAGGAACACCGAGATGGCCAGCATGCCGATGATGATCCATGGCCAGAGGTGCTTGTACCAGGGTTCCACGGGCGTTTTCATGGCCGATTGCATTCTCTTTTCTCTCGCTGGAATGGCCCGCGAGGGCGCGGTCTGTCCGCTGCGGGGGCGGGCGGATTCTACGTGCTTCGCTCGGCACTGGCACCCCATGTGCAACATGGGGTGCCAATTCGTTCAGCTGCGGTTCAACGAACGCGCGGGCCGATGAAGCGGCTGGAGGATTCCTTGTTGATGGACGGGTCGTCCACCGACTGGATGGTGAAGCTGATCTCGTTGGTGGTGGAGGGCAGCTTCTCCGGATCGATGGAGAGTTCCACCGGCATGCTGACGATATCGCCGGCAGCCACCGAGATTTCCTTCTTGCCTTCCAGGATCAGGCCGTCCAGGCCCTTGGCGCCGAGTACGTAGGTGTGGTCCTTCTGATCCTTGTTCATGATCTTCAGGCTGTACACGTTTTCGATCCGGCCTTCGGCGTTCTCGCGGTAGAGCACGCGGTCCTTGCTGACGTCGAAGCCCACCAGCGGGCGAATGACCACGGCGGTGATCAGCAGGCCGATCATCAGGCACAGGGCGATGGCGTAGCCGATCAGGCGCGGGCGCACCAGGTGGGTCTTCTGCCCGGACAGGTTGTGCTCGGTGGTGTAGCTGATCAGTCCGCGCGGATAGCCCATCTTGTCCATGATGCTGTCGCAGGCGTCGATGCAGGCGGCGCAGCCGATGCACTCGATCTGCAGGCCGTCACGGATGTCGATGCCGGTGGGGCAGACCTGCACGCACATGGTGCAGTCGATGCAGTCCCCCAGGCCCTGGGCCTTGTAGTCGATGTTCTTCTTGCGCGGACCGCGCGCCTCGCCGCGGCGCGGGTCGTAGGAGACGATCAGGGTGTCCTTGTCGAACATCACGCTCTGGAAGCGCGCGTAGGGGCACATGTAGATGCACACCTGCTCGCGCAGCCAGCCGGCATTGCCGTAGGTGGCGAGGGTGAAGAAGCCGACCCAGAAGTAGGCCCAGCCGTCGGCTTGGCCGGTCACCAGGTCCGGCAGCAGCTCGCGGATGGAGGCGAAGTAACCGACGAAGGTCAGGCCTGTCACCAGGCCGATCAGCAGCCACAGGCTGTGCTTGGCGGCCTTGCGCAGCAGTTTGTTGCTGCTCATGTCGGCCTTGTCGAGCTTCATGCGCTGGTTGCGGTCACCCTCGGTGACTTTTTCGCACCACATGAATATCCAGGTCCACACGCTCTGCGGGCAGGTGTAGCCGCACCAGACGCGGCCGGCGAATACCGTGATGAAGAACAGGCCGAAGGCCGCAATGATCAGCAGGCCGGAAAGGAGGATGAAATCCTGCGGCCAGAAGGTCGCGCCGAAGATGTAGAACTTGCGTTCGGGCAGATCCCAGAGGACTGCCTGGCGACCATTCCAGGTCAACCAGACGGTGCCGAAGTAGAGGAGGAAGAGGAAGGCGCCTCCAGCCATTCGGAGATTTCGGAAGAATCCGGTGAAGGCTCGGGTGTAGATTTTTTCCCGAGAGGCATAGAGGTCGACGCTCTCACCCTTGCCCTTGGCGGGCGGAGTGACGTCTTGGACGGGAATCTGTTTGCTCATCAGTGCATTCCACGGCAGCGGGAGGGCGCCCTGTCGATACATGCCGAGCAGGGTCAGAAATATGCTTGCACGCCTAACAATGATACGGCGTGGAGGGGGCCCTAACGGTGCGACAGTTGGTCGCGCAATGAATTATGGACCCAGAAATAGAGCGGCGCCGGTGTAGGAACCGGCGCCGCTGGGGTGTTGCTTTGGAGTAGGAGAGGGGAGGCTTATTCGGCGCTCTTCTCACCTTCGCCATGGGACAGGCTGTAAACGTAGGCGGCCAGCAGGTGCACCTGGTCCTTGCCCAGACGCTCCAGCTGAGCCGGCATCTGGCCCTGGCGGCCGTAGCGGATGGTCTGCTGCAGCTGGGCGAAGCTCGAGCCGTAGATGAACGCGGCCGGGTGGGTCAGGTTCGGCGCGCCCATGGCGGCGGTGCCTTTGCCTTCCGGACCGTGGCAAGCCACGCAGTTGGTCTGGAAGATCTTCTGACCGTTGGCCACCTGCTCGTCAGTCACGCCTTCGGGAGCCTTGCGGCCGTCCAGCTTGGTGGTGACGAAAGCAGCTACGTCATGAACGCCGGCATCGCCGATGACTTCGCCCCAGGCCGGCATGGCCGCGTGGCGACCGCCTTCGATGGTGGCAACGATGTCCTTCGGCTCGCCGCCCCAGCGCCAGTCGGCGTCGGTCAGGTTCGGGAAACCGTGGGCGCCCTTGGCGTCGGAGCCGTGGCAGACCGAGCAGTTGGAAGCGAACAGGCGGTTACCCATTTTCAGGGCCTGCTCGTCCTTGGCCACGTCCTCGATCGGCATGGCGCCGAACTTGGCGTACAGCGGGCCGTACTTCTCGTCGGCCTTGGCCATTTCCTTTTCCCACTGGTGCACGCCGGTCCAGCCGGCCTGACCATTGGCGAACTCGTTCTTGTCCTGGTAGCCCGGCAGCAGGCCTTTCCAGTTACCCAGGCCCGGGTACAGGGCGAGGTAGGCGAGGGCGAAGACGAAGGTGGCGACGAACAGCATGAACCACCACTTCGGCAGCGGGTTGTCATACTCCTCGATGCCGTCGAAGGCATGGCCGACGGTCTCGTCGGTGGCTTCGCTGCGTTGGCCGCGGCGGGTGGCGAACAGCAGCCACGCCAGGGCGAAGATGGTGCCCAGGGTAAGTACGGTGACGTACAGACTCCAGAAGGTTGTCATTCTTTGTTGCTCCTAGAAGCTTGCTCTTGCTCGACGTGCTTTTTGGCGACCGGGTCGTCCGCGAAGGGCAGCAGGGCATCTTCGTCGAAGCGTCCCTTGCGCTTGCCGCTGTAGGCCCAGAGCAGTACGCCAATGAAGGCGACCATCACTACTACGGTGCCGATGCCGCGAATCGTCCCGATATCCATCACTGTCACCGTTTGCTCTTGATGATGGTGCCGAGGCCTTGCAGGTAGGCGACGACAGCATCCATCTCGGTCTTGCCCTTGACGGCATCGCGTGCGCCGGCGATGTCTTCGTCGGTGTAGGGCACGCCCATGGAGCGCATGACTTCCATCTTCTTCGCCGTGTCCTTGCCATCGAGCTTGTTCTCGACCAGCCACGGGTAGGACGGCATCTTCGACTCAGGCACCACGTTGCGCGGGTTGTACAGGTGCGCACGGTGCCAGTCGTCGGAGTAACGGCCGCCGACGCGGGCCAGGTCCGGGCCGGTACGCTTGGAGCCCCACAGGAACGGGTGGTCCCAGACGCTTTCGCCGGCGACGGAGTAGTGGCCGTAGCGCTCGGTTTCGGCGCGGAACGGACGGACCATCTGCGAGTGGCAACCTACGCAGCCCTCGCGGATGTAGATGTCGCGGCCTTCGAGCTCAAGTGCGGTGCGCGGCTTCATGCCTTCCACCGGCTTGTTGGTCACGTCCTGGAAGAACAGCGGGACGATCTGGGTCAGACCGCCAACGCTCACGGCGATGACCATGAAGAAGGCCAGCAGGCCGATGTTCTTCTCGACTGCTTCGTGCTTCATCAGTGAGCTCCTACAGCGGGAATCTGAGCGGCGGCGTCGGCGTCAGCCTGCTTGAAACCGCGCACGGTACGGAAGGTGTTGTAGGCCATCAGCAGCATGCCGGAGGCGAAGAAGGCGCCGCCCAGCGCACGGACCATGAAGCCCGGGTGGCTGGCCTGCAGGGCTTCCACGAAGGAGTAGGTGAGGGTGCCGTCGGCGTTGACCGCACGCCACATCAGACCCTGGGTGATGCCGTTGACCCACATCGAGGCGATGTACAGCACGGTACCGATGGTAGCCAGCCAGAAGTGGGCGTTGATCAGGCCCACGCTGTGCATCTGCTCGCGGCCGAAGACCTTCGGAATCAGGTGGTACAGGGAGCCGATGGAGATCATCGCCACCCAGCCCAGAGCGCCGGCGTGTACGTGGCCGATGGTCCAGTCGGTGTAGTGCGACAGGGAGTTGACGGTCTTGATGGCCATCATCGGGCCTTCGAAGGTGGACATGCCGTAGAAGGCCAGGGACACCACCAGGAAGCGCAGGATCGGATCGGTGCGCAGCTTATGCCAGGCGCCCGAGAGGGTCATCATGCCGTTGATCATGCCGCCCCAGCTCGGTGCCAGCAGGATCAGGGACATCGCCATGCCCAGCGACTGCGCCCAGTCCGGCAGCGCGGTGTAGTGCAGGTGGTGCGGACCGGCCCAGATGTACAGGGTGATCAGCGCCCAGAAGTGCACGATGGACAGGCGGTAGGAGTAGATCGGACGCTCGGCCTGCTTCGGAACGAAGTAGTACATCATGCCGAGGAAGCCGGTGGTCAGGAAGAAGCCCACGGCGTTGTGGCCGTACCACCACTGGATCATCGCGTCGGTCGCGCCGGCGTACATCGAGTAGGACTTGAAGGCGGATACCGGGATTTCCATGCTGTTCACGATGTGCAGCATGGCGGTTACCAGGATGAACGCGCCGTAGAACCAGTTGCCCACGTAGATGTGCTTGGTCTTGCGCTTCATCACGGTGCCGAAGAACACCGCGGCGTAGGTGACCCAGACGATGGCCAGCAGGATGTCGATCGGCCATTCCAGCTCGGCGTACTCCTTGGAGGAGGTGTAGCCCAGCGGCAGGGTGATGCCGGCCAGCACGATCACGGCTTGCCAACCCCAGAAGGTGAAGGCCGCGAGGCTGTCAGAAACCAGACGGGTCTGACAGGTGCGCTGTACGACGTAGTAGGAGGTGGCGAACAGAGCACAGCCGCCGAAGGCGAAGATCACCAGGTTGGTGTGCAGCGGACGCAGGCGCCCGAAACTGGTCCAGGGGAGGTCCAGGTTCAGTTGGGGCCAAACCAACTGTGAGGCGATGTAAACACCGAGCCCCATTCCAAGTATCCCCCAGACCACCGTCATGATGGCGAACTGGCGGACGACCTTATAGTTATAAGCAGTCGGACTGATTGCTGTGCTCATTCTAAGGTTCCACGGTTTTTGAGTATTTATGGACAAAAAAACGGCGGCAAGTATGGAGAAAGCAGATAGGCAATGCAACGCGCCAGGCCTGGGCCCAAGGCCGGTTCGATGCCTGCTTCAGAGCGCCTTCGGCCGTTGTGCGCCGCTCGTTTCGAGTCGCCCCTACCAACCTGGGAAGTGGGTCAGGTTAGTCATATTGCAGGTTTGCGAATGGAAACCAGCTTAGACGCGAACTTTGAGGGTGTGAAGGAAGGGGGGTGGGAGGGTGCGACACTTCGTCGCGAGGGGCGGGAAGAAACTCGCGCCCGGTGAAGGGCGCGAGTGGAGGAGGGGATTTACTTCGCTTGACCTGAGATGTTGTAGATGTAGGCCGCGAGGATGTGCACCTTGTCCTTGCCCAGGTACTGCTCCTGTGCCGGCATCTGGCCCTGGCGGCCGTGGCGGATGGTCTGCTGCAGTTGCGCGTAGCTGGAGCCGTAGATGAAGGCGCCCGGGTGAGTCAGGTTCGGGGCGCCCATCAGCGCATTGCCCTTGCCTTCCGGACCGTGGCAGGCGACGCAGTTGGTGGCGAAGACCTTGCCGCCATTGTCGACCTGCTCTTCGGTCACGCCTTCGGGCAGCTTGCGACCGTCCAGCTTGGCGGTAACGAAGGCGGCCACGTCCTGCACGCCCTTGTCGCCCAGCACGTCACCCCAGGCCGGCATGGCCGCGTGACGGCCGCCAAGGATGGTGGTCTCGATGCTCTTGGCGTCGCCGCCCCAGCGCCAGTCTTCGTCGGTCAGGTTCGGGAAGCCGACCGCACCCTTGGCGTCGGAGCCATGGCAGATGGAGCAGTAGGTGGCGAACAGGCGCTCGCCCATCTTCAGCGCTTGCGGGTCCTTGGCGACTTCTTCCACGGGCATCGCAGCGTATTTGGCGAAGATCGGGCCATATTTTTCCTTGGCCAGGGCTTCTTCACGCTCCCATTGCTTGTCTTGGGTCCAGCCGCCGTCGTAGCCCGGCAGGACGCCTTTCCAGTTACCCAGGCCCGGGTAGAGCACCAGGTAGCCGGCGGCGAACACGATGGTGCCGACGAACAGCAGGAACCACCATTTCGGCAGCGGATTGTCGTATTCCTCGATGCCGTCGAAGGCGTGGCCCATGGTCTGGTCGGTGGTGTTCGCGGACTGGCCGCTGCGGGTGGCGAAGACCAGCCACAGCAGGGCGATCAGCGAGCCGACTGTTAGTACGGTGACGTACAGACTCCAGAAGGTAGTCATGCGTTGTTGCTCCTAGAAGCTTGCTCTTGCTCAGCGTGCCGCTTGGCGACCGGGTCATCCGCGAAAGGCAGCAGCGCGTCGTCGTCGAAACGCTGCTTGCGCTTGCCGCTGTAGGCCCAGAGCAGAACGCCGACGAAGGCGACCATCACGATGACGGTGCCGAGGCCGCGAATGGTCCCGATATCCATGCTGTCACCGCTTGTTCTTGATGGAGGTGCCGAGGACCTGCAGGTACGCGACCACCGCGTCCATTTCGGTCTTCCCTTTGACGGCGTCGCTGGCGCCGGCGATGTCGTCGTCCGTGTAGGGCACGCCCATGACGCGCATCACTTCCAGCTTCTTCGCCGTGTCCTTGCCATCGAGCTTGTTCTCGACCAGCCAGGGGTAGGCGGGCATCTTCGACTCCGGCACCACGTTGCGCGGGTTGTACAGGTGCGCACGGTGCCAGTCGTCGGAGTAACGGCCGCCGACGCGGGCCAGGTCCGGGCCGGTACGCTTGGAGCCCCACAGGAACGGGTGGTCCCAGACGCTTTCGCCGGCCACGGAGTAGTGGCCGTAGCGCTCGGTCTCGGCGCGGAACGGGCGGATCATCTGCGAGTGGCAGCCCACGCAACCTTCGCGGATGTACACGTCACGGCCTTCCAGTTGCAGGGCGGTGTAGGGCTTCATGCCCTCCACCGGGGTGTTGGTCACGTCCTGGAAGAACAGCGGAACGATCTGGGTCAGGCCGCCAATGCTCACGGCAACCGCCATGCACAGCGCCAGCAGGCCGACGTTCTTCTCGAGTACTTCGTGTTTCATGTCGGTCTCCTCAGGCCATCTGTGCCGCGGCTTGCATTTCAGCCGGCTTGGCGGCCGCTACGGTGCGCCAGGTGTTGTAGGCCATGACCAGCATGCCCATCAGGAACACTGCGCCACCGATCATCCGCACGATGTAGCCCGGGTGGCCGGCGGCCAGGGCTTCGACGAAGGAGTAGGTGAGGGTGCCGTCGGCATTGACCGCGCGCCACATCAGGCCCTGGGTGATGCCGTTGACCCACATGGAGGCGATGTACAGAACGGTGCCGATGGTGGCCAGCCAGAAGTGGGTGTTGATCAGTCCCACGCTGTGCATCTGTTCGCGGCCGAAGACCTTCGGGATCATGTGGTACAGGGAGCCGATGGAAACCATGGCGACCCAGCCCAGGGCGCCGGCGTGCACGTGGCCGATGGTCCAGTCGGTGTAGTGGGAGAGGGCGTTGACGGTCTTGATGGCCATCATCGGGCCTTCGAAGGTGGACATGCCGTAGAAGGCCAGGGAAACCACCAGGAAGCGCAGGATCGGGTCGGTGCGCAACTTATGCCAGGCACCGGATAGGGTCATCATGCCGTTGATCATGCCGCCCCAGCTCGGCGCCAGCAGGATCAGCGACATCACCATGCCCAGCGACTGCGCCCAGTCCGGCAGCGCGGTGTAGTGCAGGTGGTGCGGGCCGGCCCAGATGTAGACGGCGATCAGTGCCCAGAAGTGCACGATGGACAGGCGATAGGAATAGACCGGACGTTCAGCCTGCTTGGGAACGAAGTAGTACATCATCCCCAGGAAGCCGGCGGTCAGGAAGAAGCCCACGGCGTTGTGGCCGTACCACCACTGGATCATCGCGTCGGTGGCGCCCGAGTACAGCGAGTAGGACTTGGTCAGGCTGACCGGGATTTCCATGTTGTTGACCACGTGCAGCAGGGCCACGGTCAGGATGAAGCCGCCGAAGAACCAGTTGCCCACATAGATGTGCTTGGTCTTGCGCTTGATCAGGGTGCCGAAGAAGACGATCGCGTAGCTGACCCAGACGATGGTGATCAGGATGTCGATCGGCCATTCCAGTTCGGCGTACTCCTTGGAGGAGGTCAGGCCCAGCGGCAGGGTGATCGCGGCCAGCAGGATCACCAGCTGCCAACCCCAGAAGGTGAAGGAGGCGAGGGCATCCGAGAACAGGCGGGTCTGGCAGGTGCGCTGTACGGCGTAATAGCTGGTGGCGAACAGTGCGCAGCCGCCGAAGGCGAAGATCACGGCGTTGGTGTGCAGCGGGCGCAGGCGTCCGAAGCTGGTCCAGGGTAGGCCGAGGTTGAGTTCGGGCCACACCAGTTGCGCGGCGATCAGGACACCGACGGCCATGCCGACGATCCCCCAGACCACTGTCATAATGGCGAACTGGCGGACCACCTTATAGTTATAAGCGGTCTGATTGGTTGTGCTCATTTATGGGCTTCCATCCACGGTTATGGGCTATGCCCATCCCGGCAGGTTTTTTACGGCTTACGGCGTATGCCGCCCCTCCCCCTTGGGATAGGTACTAATTCGGAATTAGCGGAGTGAAGGATGGATAAAGGCCCCTCGCGGAATATTGATTCTGATCAATTGCCGTCAGAAACCCAGAAAGCTCTGGCCTGCGGTGCTTTGTCGCTGCTGCGGAACCCTGCATGCGGTGAACTGTCCACTACGCTGGTTCTCGCCCATGGTGCTGGTGCGCCGATGGACAGCCCGTTCATGAACGACATTGCTCAGCGCCTGGCCAAGCATGGCATCGCCGTACTGCGCTTCGAATTTCCCTACATGGAGATGCGCCGCGAGGACGGCCGTCGGCGTCCACCGAGTCCGCAGAAGCAGCTGCTGGAGTGCTGGCGCGCGGTGTATGCGCAGGTGCGTTCCGAGGTGCCCGGCAAGCTGGCCATCGGCGGCAAGTCCATGGGCGGGCGCATGGCCAGCCTGCTGGCGGACGAATTGGGCGCTGACGCCCTGGTCTGCCTCGGCTATCCCTTCTACGCCGTCGGCAAGCCGGAGAAACCGCGCGTTGGGCACCTGGCCGAATTGAAAACGCCGACCCTGATCGTCCAGGGCGAGCGCGATGCGCTGGGTGACCGCCCCACGGTCGAGGGCTACGCCTTGTCAGCGGCTATTCAATTGCGCTGGCTGGCGGCTGCCGACCACGATCTCAAGCCGCTCAAGGCCTCCGGGCTGACCCATGAGCAGCACCTGGAGACGACGGCGGAGTCCGTTGCCGAATTCCTGCGGAATCTGCCCGCCTGAATGAAAAAGCCCGTCTCAAGGACGGGCTTTTTCATTCAGGCCATTGCGCTTCAGCGGTTGAACCGCTCCACCAGCGAGTACTGGCGATGGGCGGTCTGGGTCAGCTCCTCGCTGAGCTGCGCGGTGCGCTGGGCTTCGCCGGAGGTCTGGTCGGCCAGGTCGGCGATGGTGCTGATGTTGCGGTTGATCTCCTCGGCCACGGCGCTCTGTTCTTCCGCGGCGGCGGCGATCTGGGTGGTCATCTCGGTGATGTTGGCCACCGCATCGCTGATGCCCACCAGCGCATTGTCGGCACGCAATACCCGCTCCACGCCTTCGTCGGCCTGACGGCGACCGGCTTCCATGGCGCGCACGGCCTCGGTGGCGGTGTTCTGCAGGTTGGCGATCAGTTGGTGGATCTGCTCGGTGGACTCGGCGGTGCGCTGGGCCAGCGAACGGACCTCGTCGGCCACCACGGCGAACCCGCGGCCCATTTCCCCGGCACGGGCGGCCTCGATGGCGGCGTTGAGCGCCAGCAGGTTGGTCTGGTCGGCGATGCCCTTGATCACGTCCACCACACCACCGATCTCGTCGCTGTCACGGGCGAGCTGGCTGACCGCTTCACCGGTTTCGCCCACCGAGGTGGACAGGCGCTGCATGGCCTCGCGGGTTTCCGCGGCAATCAGTCGGCCCTGGCTGGTCAGGTCGTTGGCCTGGCGGGTGGCGTCGGCGGTGCGCTGGACGTTGTCGGCCACTTCCTGGGTGGTGGCGGCCATCTGGTTGACCGCCGTGGCCACTTGCTCGGTTTCCTGGCGCTGGCGATCCAGTCCGGCGGAGCTGTGATGCGCCAGGGTGTCGGCCTCGCGGGCCTGGTCGGTCAGGGATTCGGCGGTGTCCTGCAGTCGGGTCAGACAGGTCTTGAGGCGTGCTTCCTGGCTGAGGATGGACATTTCCAGGCGTGCCTGGGCGCCACGGCTGTCGGTGTACATCTGCGCGATCAGCGGGTCGGAGGTGGTCTGTTCGGCCAGTTGCAGCAGGCGTTTCAGGCCGCGTTGTTGCCAGCTCAGACCGATCAGGCCCAGCGGAATCGAGAGCAGCGCCGCAAGCAGGAAGCCCCAGTGGGAATCCAGCCAGACGCCGATCATGAAGGCGATCTGGCCGATCAGGATGAACGGCAGCCAGTCCAGCAGCACCGGCAGCCAGCGGTCGCGGGCCGGGATGGCCGGCTTGCCGGCGTTGATCCGCGCGTACAGCGCCTCGGCGCGGCGAACCTGTTCGGCGGTGGGTTTCACCCGCACCGATTCGTAGCCGACGATCTCGTTGCGTTCGAAGATCGGCGTGACGTAGGCACTGACCCAATAGTGATCGCCGCTCTTGCAGCGGTTCTTGACGATGCCCATCCACGGGCGGCCCTTCTTCAGGGTGATCCACATGTGCTCGAACACCGCCGGCGGTACGTCCGGATGGCGCACCAGGTTGTGCGGTGCGCCGACCAGTTCTTCGCGCGCGAAGCCGCTGATGTCGATGAAGGCGTCGTTGGCGTAGGTAATCACGCCGCGCGCATTGGTAGTGGAGATCAGTCGTTGGTCAGCGGGGAAGGTGCGTTCACGCTGGGTGATCGGCTGGTTGTTACGCATGTGAGGAGAATTCCACAGCAGAAGCGAATCGCTTGGTCAGGTTATCGGCCGCCGGACCGGCAAGTTGATGCTTGTTTCAGAAAAAAGTCAGAGCAGCACTGGATGATGGCTGGGTGCCATCAGTCGCGGAATCCTGCAAAAGTCGCGGGCGGCCCGTTGCGGGCCGCCGCGGTGGAGGTTCAGATCAGGCTGCGCAGCACGTAGTGCAGGATGCCGCCGGCCTTGAAGTACTCGACCTCGTTCTGGGTGTCGATGCGGCAAAGCACCTCGAAGCTGTCCTGGCTGCCGTCCTCGCGCGTCACGCCGACCTTGAGGTTCATGTGCGGCTTCAGTTCACCGGACAGTCCGCTGATGCTCAGCACCTCCTTGCCGGTCAGCTTCAGCAACTGGCGATCCTGGCCGTCCTTGAACTGCAGCGGCAGCACGCCCATGCCCACCAGGTTGGAACGGTGGATACGCTCGAAGCTCTCTGCGATCACCGCTTTCACCCCCAGCAGGTTGGTGCCTTTGGCCGCCCAGTCGCGGGAGGAGCCGGTGCCGTATTCCTTGCCGGCCACGATGACCAGCGGCGTGCCGTCCTGCTGGTAGCGCATGGCGGCGTCGTAGATCGCCAGCTTGTCGCCGCTGGGAACGTAGAGCGTGTTGCCGCCTTCCTCGCCGCCGAGCATCTCGTTCTTGATGCGGATGTTGGCGAAAGTGCCACGCATCATCACCTCGTGGTTCCCACGCCGGGATCCGTAGGAGTTGAAATCGGCGTAGGCCACACCGTGCTCGCTGAGGTAGCGGCCGGCCGGGCTGTCCTTCTTGATGTTGCCGGCGGGGGAGATGTGGTCGGTGGTCACCGAGTCGCCCAGCACAGCGAGGATACGGGCGTTCTGGATGTCCTCGACCTTCGGTGGCGCCTCGGCGATGTGCTCGAAGAAGGGCGGGTGCTGGATGTAGGTGGAATCGTCCTGCCAGGTGTAGGTCTTGGCGTCCGGCACCTTGATCGCACGCCATTTCTCATCGCCCTGGAAGACTTCGGCGTACTCCTTGTGGAACATCGCCGTGTCGACCTTCTGAATGGCTTCGGCAATTTCCTGCTGGGTCGGCCAGATGTCCTTCAGATAGACCGGCTTGCCGTCCTTGCCGGTGCCCAGTGGGTCCTTGGTCAGGTCGGTGCGTACGGTGCCGGCCAGGGCATAGGCCACCACCAGCGGCGGCGAGGCCAGCCAGTTGGTCTTCACCAGCGGGTGCACACGGCCCTCGAAGTTGCGGTTGCCCGAGAGTACCGAAGCGACGGTCAGGTCGGCCTGCTGGATGGCTTTCTCGATGGGTTCCAGCAGCGGGCCGGAGTTGCCGATGCAGGTGGTGCAGCCATAGCCCACCAGGTCGAAGCCCAGCTCGTCCAGGTAGCGGGTCAGTCCGGCGGCGCGGAAGTAGTCGGTGACCACCTTGGAGCCTGGCGCCAGCGAGCTCTTCACCCAGGGTTTGCGCTGCAGGCCCTTTTCCAGCGCCTTCTTCGCCAGCAGGCCGGCGGCCATCATCACGCTGGGATTGGAGGTGTTGGTGCAGGAGGTGATGGCGGCGATCACCACCGCCCCGTTCTTCAGCCGATGGGTCTGGCCGTCATGCTGGTAGTCCGCTTCGCCCGTCGAGGCGACGGCGCCTACGGCCGCACCACCGCCGCCTTCGCTGAGCAGCCGGCCTTCCTCGGTGGAGGAGGGTTTGATCTGCAGGCCGAGGAAGTCGTCGAAGGCCTGGCTGACGTGGCCGAGGGCGACGCGGTCCTGCGGGCGTTTCGGGCCGGCCAGGCTGGCCTCGACGTCGCCCATGTCCAGTTGCAGGCTGTCGGTGAACACCGGCTCGTGGCCTTTTTCGCGCCACAGACCCTGGGCCTTGCAGTAGGCCTCCACCAGCTTGACCACGTCATCCGGGCGGCCCGACAGGCGCAGGTAGCCCAGGGTGATCTCGTCCACCGGGAAGAAGCCGCAGGTGGCGCCGTATTCCGGGGCCATGTTGGCGATGGTGGCGCGGTCGGCCAGGGGCAGGTCCGCCAGGCCGTCGCCGTAGAACTCGACGAACTTTCCGACCACACCCTTCTTGCGCAGCATCTGGGTGACCGTCAGCACCAGGTCGGTGGCGGTGATGCCTTCCTTCAGCTTGCCGGTGAGCCTGAAGCCGATCACCTCGGGAATCAGCATCGACACCGGCTGGCCAAGCATGGCCGCTTCCGCCTCGATGCCGCCCACGCCCCAGCCGAGCACGCCGAGGCCGTTGATCATGGTGGTGTGCGAGTCGGTACCGACCAGGGTGTCGGGGAAGGCGTAGGTGCGGCCGTCCTCATCCTTGGTCCATACGGTGCGCCCCAGGTACTCCAGGTTGACCTGGTGGCAGATGCCGGTGCCCGGCGGCACCACGCGGAAGTTGTCGAAGGCGTTCTGTCCCCAGCGCAGGAAGGCGTAGCGCTCGCCGTTGCGCTGCATCTCGATCTCGACGTTCTGGGCGAAGGCGGCCTGGCTGGCGAACTTGTCGACCATCACCGAGTGGTCGATGACCAGGTCGACGGGGGAGAGCGGGTTGATCTTCTGCGGGTCGCCGCCGGCCCTGGCCATGGCGTCGCGCATGGCGGCCAGGTCGACCACCGCCGGCACGCCGGTGAAATCCTGCATCAGCACGCGGGCGGGACGGTACTGGATCTCGCGGTCGGAGCTGCGGGTCCTCAGCCAGCCGGCCAGCGCCTTCAGGTCGTCGCCGGTGACGGTGTTGTCGTCTTCCCAGCGCAACAGGTTTTCCAGCAGGACCTTCAGGGACATCGGCAGCTTGCCCAGGTCTCCCAGGCTCTTCGCCGCTTCGGGCAGGCTGTAGTAGTGATAGGTCTTGCCGGCGACCTCCAGGGTGCGCAGGCTGTTCAGGCTATCCACTGCGGGCATGACATTCTCCTCAGGCTTGGATCGGCAGCGTGCTGCCGATACTTGGCGAAGGTCGGGTAAAGCACCCTGATCCAACGCAGAAAAGTCGCGATTGGCATCGATCTCCGCCATGCAGGGCGAGCGCTTCGCCAGACGGCAGGCGCTGCACCAGAACACTCAAGCTAGACCGCTGTGCGGGGTCTTGCCATCTGTTCTGGACCGGTCGCGCGGCTTGGGGGTTCCTGCTAAGTGAAGATCGTTACCGGAATATTCCTGCGAATCTGAATGAAACCGTCGCGGGCAGCCTCTATAGTGCGCGGTCGAGGAGACACCCCGATGAATACCCTGTTACTGCACTGCCGTCCGGGCTTCGAAAACGAGGTCTGCGCCGAGCTGTCCGAGCACGCCGCGCGCCTGGAAATCCCAGGGTACGCACGGGCCAGGCCGTCCACCGCCTACGCCGAATTCGTCTGCCAGGATGCCGACGGCGCCGAGCGCCTGATGCGCCAGCTGCGCTTCTCCGAGCTGATCTTCCCGCGCCAGTGGGCGCGCGGTACCGGCTTCACCGCGTTGCCGGAGCAGGACCGCATCGGCGCAATCCTCGAGGCGCTGGAGGGTTTCCCGGCGTGCGGCAGCCTCTGGCTGGAAGTATTCGACACCAACGACGGCAAGGAGCTTTCGACCTTCTGCCGCAAGTTCGAGAAACCCCTGCGCGCCGCCCTGGTCAAGGCTGGCAAGCTGGTGGACGACCCGAGCCTGCCGCGTCTGCTGCTGACTTTCCGCTCCGGCCGCGAAGCCTTCATCGGCCTGGCCGAGTCGCGCAACTGTGCCATGTGGCCGATGGGCATCCCGCGCCTGAAGTTCCCCCGCGAGGCGCCCAGCCGTTCGACCCTCAAGCTGGAGGAGGCCTGGCACCACTTCATTCCGCGCGCCGACTGGGACCGCCGCCTGGCGCCGGACATGCTCGCCGTGGACCTGGGGGCATCGCCCGGCGGCTGGACCTGGCAACTGGTGAACCGCGAAATGCGCGTGGTCGCCGTGGACAACGGGCCGATGGCGGAGAACCTGATGTACTCCGGGCTGGTCGAGCACCAGCGCGTCGACGGCTATGCCTTCCGCCCACGCCAGCGCATGGACTGGATGGTCTGCGACATCGTCGAGAAGCCGGCGCGCACCGGCGCCATGATGGAAACCTGGATCGGCGAGGGGTTGTGCCGCGAGGCCATCGTCAACCTCAAGCTGCCGATGAAGCAGCGCTATGCCGAGGTGCGGCGCATTCTCGACCGCCTGCACGAGTCCTTCCGCGAGCGCGGCCTGAAGGTGCAGGTCGGCTGCAAGCAGCTCTACCACGACCGCGAGGAAGTGACCTGCCACCTGCGCCGCCTGGAGAAGGGCGAGCGCTGACGACCCGGAGCTGTCAGGCCGCGCCACCCGACCTTCGGTGACTTGTCGCGGCGCGCCGCATTGGCCCATGCTGTGCGGCGCGAGATCCTCCGGAGACCTTCGTGAAGCGAAAGTTGCCCTCCCTGCTGGGCAGTTACAGCCGCATGTTGCTGCCGCGCCGTGGCCTGGGCCAGGGCGAGCGTGTTCCCTACCTGGCGATGGACAGCCGCACCCTGCAATTCGACCGGCGCCACCTGCGTGCCTACCGCCAGCACTTCGGCCTCGACCCGGCGCTGGGCGTGCCGTTGCTCTATCCGCAGGTGATCAGCCTGCCGTTGCACCTGCGCCTGCTCAGCCGCTCGCGCATGCCGCTCTCGGTGCTCGGGCTCATCCACCTGCGCAGCCATATCCAGCGCTACCGGATGCTCGACGAGCACGAACCGCTGCAGTTCGACTGCCGCATTCTCACCAGCCGACGCAGCGCATTGGGGCTGGAAGTGGACGTGCTCACCGAGGCGTGGCATCACGACATGCTCTACTGGCAGTCGATCACCACCTACCTGCGTCGAGGCGATTTCCTCGAGCCCGGAGCCGAGCCCGACCCGCTGCCGGAGCGGGCCCAGTGGCACACCCTGGACGCACCGGTCCACGCAGGCGTGCAGTGGCGCGTACCGAAGATCGTCGGCTGGCGCTATGCCGGCCTGAGCGGTGACTTCAACCCCCTGCACCTGTCGCGCCTGATGGCCTCCCACTACGGTTTCGGCAAACCTTTCGCCCACGGCATGTGGGGCCTGGCGCGCAGCCTGACGGGCCGTCGTCTGGCCGAGAACGTGCGCCTGGATGCGCACTTCAAGGCGCCGTTGCCGCTGGGCAGCCAGGTGAAGCAGAGCTACCGCCGGCTGGGCAAGAAGGAGCAGTGGGCGCTGCTGCCAGCCGAGGGGGATGGCGAGCCGATGCTGCTGGCGCAGCTGGACGAGGCGCCGGACGGTCCGTTGCGTTGATCTTCCCGGTTAGCTCCGAAGTCCGTTCGTAGGGCGTACAACCGTTCGCGGTTGTACGCCGATTCACCTCGCTTCGTCGCTGGCGCCAGGGCCGAATCCGGAGTGCCCGGAGATCGAGGCCAATCGGCGTATAACGTCGAGCTTTGGCGCGGGGGCTGTTCGCGAGCAAGCTCGCTCCTACGAAGAGCATCTACGCACGGGCTTCACTTGTAGGAGCGAGCATGCTCGCGAAGCGCACGGCAGAGGAGCCGCCGGCGACAACTCAGCGGCGTTCGGCCACGCGCGGTTGCAATGGCAGCAGACTTGGCAGCCGCACCTCACCCCGCAATTCCACCGGCGACATCCGCCAGGAACTGTTGAACAGGTACTGGTCGCTGAAGCCGCTCACCAGCAATCCGATCTCATCCCCGGGCGCCAGGCTGGCACTGACGGCGTTCAGGCGCGTGTTGCCCTGGTTCGCCAGCGGTTTCACCTGCTCATCCAGCCGACGCGTGCGGCCATCGGCGCTGCGGATCGCCAGGGCGGCGAAGACTTGCGCGTCAGGGCGATCGGCCAGCGGTTGGCCCAGGCGCACCTCGGCGCCGCCCAGCAGGGCGCTGGTTTCGTTCACGCGCTGCAAGGGGATGAATTTCGAAGGCTGCAGCAGGCCGCTAATCGCCGGGCGGATCGCCGTGGCCGGCAGCGCCACGGTGGGACCCGGCGGCGGCAGTTCGCTCAATGCCACTCCCTGGTCCAGATCCAGGCTGATGCACAGGTCCGGTACGCTGTCGGCGGCGCCGGCTCGGCCGCGCAGCTTCTCCTCGTACCAGGCGACGATGCCCTGGTAGAGATTGATGGCGCGCGGTCCGCAATGGATCACCGGTTCGTTGTTGAACGGCGGCAGTCCGCTCCAGGCCTGCAGCGGCGGCGGCAGGATATGCCCGCCCTGCATGCCCAGCAGGCGCACGTCGGCCGGGCCCTGCTTGAGGCACTGGCGGATCTGCAAGCCCTGGTCGAGGGGGAAGAGGGTATCGCGCAGGCCCTGGATCAGCAGCGCATCGGCGTGGGGGCGGCGGCCCTCGGCGCAGTAGCGCGCCAGGCTGTGGTCGTGCAGTTCGGCCTGCACCGGCTCGGCCATGCGTCCGCCGGCGGTATGCAGGTAGTCGGCCTGGACGAACTTGCCCAGGTCGTAGCCGGTGGCCAGGCCCAGGCTGACCAGTACGCCGCCCCAGCCGATCTTCAGTTGGCCGTCGGGCGCCAGGGCATCGGCCAGGTCGTACCAGGTGGCGATGGGCACGATGGCATCGATGCGTGGGTCGTCCGCCGAGGCGAGCAGTTGCACGGCGCCGCCGTAGCTCTCGCCGAGCATGCCGACACGCGGGTCGTTCGGCCCGTCCATCAGCAGGCGTGGCAGGTGCGCGGCGGACCAGTCGATCACCGCGCTGGCGTCCTGTACCTCGAACTGCGGGTTCATCATTTCGATGCGCCCGTCGCTGCCGCCCCAGCCGCGCTGGTCGTAGCTGACCACCCAGTAGCCGGCCTTCCACGCCTTGAGCGCAGCGCGCCCGGACATCATGGTCTTGCCGTAGAACCCATCCGGCCCGGTCACCCGCCAGCCGCCCCAGCCGTGGGTGTGAACGATCAGCGGGGCGGTTTCGCCGGCCTTCAGCGCCGGCTGGAAGACCGTGGCGGAGAGTTTCGTGCCGTCGCGGGCGGTGATGACGGCCTCGAACCAGGTGGCCGGCAGGTTCTTGCCCGCGCTGGCGCTGAAGTCGGGAAGCTGGTCGCGGGCGGCGCAGCCGGCCAGCAGCAGGGCAAACAGGCAGAAGAGGGCGCGCATCGACACTCCTGTCGAGGTGGATCGGACGGATGCGCCAGCATGCCCGGCGCTTGCCAGGCCTACCCCCCAACCAAGGTTCGGTGACCCGGACGGACGCGGGGTGACCGCGCGGTGCCCTTTGGGTGACAATGCGCCATTGGTTTTTCTGGAGTTACGCGATGTCCCAGCCTGTCGATGCGATTCTCGACGCCACCGGCCTGAACTGCCCCGAGCCGGTCATGATGCTGCACAACAAGGTGCGCGATCTGCCGGCCGGCGGCCTGCTCAAGGTGATCGCCACCGATCCCTCCACCCGCCGCGACATTCCCAAGTTCTGCGTGTTCCTCGGCCATGAGCTGGTGGAGCAGCAGGAAGAGGCGGGGACCTACCTGTACTGGATTCGCAAGAAGGCGGAGTGATCACCCCGCCGATGTCGGACGGCGCGTAGGAACGGGATACTCCTCTGCGATGCAACCCCCTCACCCTAACCCTCTCCCGGAGGGAGAGGGGACCGGTCGGTGCAGGTGCAAACCATGGTGTCAGCCGGCACGATCTGCTCCCTCTCCCTGTGGGAGAGGGCTGGGGTGAGGGCAATCAGCCGCGCTGAAGTTCCAGACAGTCTGTCGGGTCAATTTCCCGCCGGCCGCGCCGCGATGCGCTGGGCCACCATCCGCCCGATCAGCGCGACGAAGGTCAGGCCGATCAGCACCACCGAGATGGCCGCCACCGCGGGGTCGATGTTGTCGCGCAGGCCGGACCAGATCTGCCGGGGCAGGGTGTTCACCTCGGTGCTGGTGACGAACAGGGTCACCGCGATCTCTTCCCAGCTCAGCGCGAAGCACAGCAGTGCGGTACTCGCCACGCCCAGCTTGAGGTTCGGCAGCACCACCATGAAGGTGGTCTGGCCCAGGCTCGCGCCGAGGTTGCGCGCGGCCAGTTCGATGCGCCGGTCCAGTTGGCTGAGCGCCACCAGCATGGTCACCACGCCGTAGGGTACCACCATCACGATGTGGGCGATGGTCAGGCCGAACAGGGTGTCGTAGCCCAGGCCGGGGGCGAACTGGCTGACCTTGGTCTCCATGAAGTACAGGACCATCGCCGAGATCATCGGCGGGATCGCCATGGGCAGCAGTACCAGGCCGATCAGCAGGGTCGCCAGGCGCGAACGCAGGTACCAGATGCCGAGGCTGAAGCTCACCGCCAGGGCGGTGGCGATGATGCAGGTAGCGGTGGCCACGATCAGGCTCTGGCTGATCGCCGAGAGCCATTCGGGACTGTCCAGCAGCGCCTGGTAGTGGCGCAGCGACCAGTTGCCGTTGGGCATGGACAGGAAACGCTTGCTGGTGAAGGACACCGGGATCACCGCCAGCAGTGGGAAGACCATGAAGATCATCGCCATGGTTGCCAGCAGGCGGCTCGGGGCCTTGGTTTCGTGCGAATTCATGACTGCGGCTCCTTATCCCACCAGCTTGTCGACCCGGGTCATGCGCAGCAGCGCCCAGATCATCCCGCTCACCAGCATCAGCAGCACCACCGAGAGCGCCGCGCCCAGGCCCCAGTTGCTGGTCTGGAACATCTGCAGGTAGACGTACTCGGCAACCATCACCGTCTGCCCGCCGCCAAGGATCGCCGGGGTGATGAAGAAGCCCAGGCAGAACACGAAGACGATGATGAAGGCGCCGAGGATGCCGGGGATGGTCTGCGGCACGAAGATGCTCCAGAAGGTGCGCAGCTGCCCGGCGCCCAGCCCGCGGGCGGCCAGCAGCACGCGCGGGTCGAGGCGGCGCATGGTGGACACCAGCGGGAACAGGGCGAAAGGCACCATGAAGTGGACCATGCCGATCACCACCCCCAGCTCGTTGCGTGTCAGCTGCAAGGGCTCGCTGATGATGCCCAGGTTCTGCAGCCAACCGTTGAGCAGGCCGTTGCTGCGCAGGGCGATCAGCCAGCCGAAGGCACGCACCAGCACCGACAGCCAGAACGGGATGAACACGCAGATTTCCACCACGCGCTGCCAGAACGGCGGGCTGTAGACCCAGCAGTAGGCCATCAGGTAGGCGATCACCAGCGATACCACGCTGACCGTCAGGCACAGGCGGAAGGTCCGCCAGAGCACGTCGTGGATTGCCGGGTCGGTCATGATCCGCTGGTACTGCTCGATTCCCGGCTCCGGCAGGGTAAAGCTCCAGCCGAGCACGCCGAGGAAGGGCAGTACGTAGAACACGATCAGTACGACCGGCAGTGGCAGCAGCAGCGCGCCCAGCTTCAGCCGCGAGGGGGCGTTATCGGCCATGGTCCTGCACTCCGCGTTACTTGGAGATATGCGTCAGGTACTGCTCCAGGGTCGCCCCGTAGTGGTCGGTGTACCACTCGTGGCTGAGCATCACCTGCTTGGGCAGGTTCGCAGGGTCGGTGCAGTTCAGGTGACGGCGGTCTTCGGGGATCAGCGTGGCGGCGGCAGGGTTGGCCGGGCCGTTGCCGAACATCTTGAACAGCTCGACCTGGGACTGCGGGTCCTGGGCATAGGCGATGAACTTCATGGCCGCCTCGGTGCCGGCCGGGTTGCCCTTGAGCACGCCCCAGTTGCTGCAGCCGAGCAGGGCGTTGTCGAAGGTCCACTTGATGCGGTTTTCGCTGTCCTCGGAGATCACCTGGGCGCGGGTGTTCCAGATGGCGCCCATGGATACTTCGCCCTCGATCAGCAGTTGCTGGGTTTCCGCGCCCGAGCCCCAGAAGGACAGGACATGGGGCTTGAGCTCCTCGATCTTCTTCAGCGCGCGCGGCACGTCCAGCGGGTAGAGCTTGTCTGGGGGCACGCCGTCGGCCAGCAGCGCGGCTTCCAGCATGCCGTTCATCCACTTATAGAGGGTGCGCTTGCCGGGGAAGGTCTTCACGTCCCAGAAGTCCGCCCAGGTCTTGGGCGCCTTGTCGCCGAAGCGCTCGCTGTCGTAGGCGATCACGTAGCTGAGCATGTAGTCGGCGATGCCGTATTCGTAGGCGAAGCCCGGCAGCACCTTGTCCTTGGAGACGACGTTGTAGTCGATGGGCTGCACCAGGCCTTCCTTGCCGAGGATCTGCAGTACCGAGCTTTCCGCGTCGACCACGTCCCAGCTCACCCGGCCGCTGGACAGCTGGGTGCGGATGGCGCCTTCGGTAGGACCGCTGCCGTCGATCTTGGTGGGGATGCCGGTGGCCTTGGAGAAGCCTTCGGTCCAGGCCTTGCCGAATGCCTTGATCGCGTCACCGCCCCAGTTCACCACCACCAGCGGCTTGTCGCCGGCGGCGAAGCTGACGCCGTTGCGCAGGGCCAGCGGCAGGGCGGCCATCAGGCCCATGCCCTTGAGGAAGGTGCGGCGGTCGATCTGCCCGCGGCGGGCTTTCTCGATGAGGACTTCGATGCAGTCTTGCTGGTGCGGATTGAACATGGATGCAGCTCCCGATCGGTAGGGATGGCGAAGAGGGGACAAACGCGTTCGGTGGTGCTCAGGCCAGCAGCAGGCTTTTTTCGATGGGCCAGCTCAGCCAGACCTTCGAGCCCTGCTCCAGGCGCGAGGCCTGGTGGTCGGCGTGCACCGCCAGGCTCATGGGCAGTGCGCCCTCGGCGGCGGTGGCCAGGCCCAGCTCGGTGCTGGCGCCCTGGTAGGTCTTGGCGGTGAGTACGGCCTGCACCACGTTGTGGCCGGCAGTGGTCGGCGGCGCGCTGTGCAGTTGCATGTGTTCCGGGCGCACCGCCAGCAGCGGGGCGGCGGCCTGCAGGGCGGGCGAGTACCCGGCGCGCAGCTCGGCTTCGCCGAAGCGCCCGCAGGCCAGCTCGCCGGCGCGACCCACCTGGGTCAGCGGGAACAGGTTCATCTTGCCGAGGAACTCGGCGACGAAGCGGTTGTTCGGCTGGTTGTAGATGGTTTCCGGCGCGTCGACCTGGGCCAGTTGGCCACGGTTGAAGATGGCGATGCGGGTGGACAGGGCGAGGGCTTCGTTCTGGTCGTGGGTGACGAAGACGAAGGTGGTGCCGACCTGGCGGTGGATGCGCTGCAGTTCCGCCTGCAGCTGCTCGCGCAGGTTCTTGTCCAGGGCGGAGAGGGGTTCGTCGAGGAGCAGCATGTCCGGCTCGAACACCAGGGCGCGGGCGATGGCCACGCGCTGCTGCTGGCCGCCGGAGAGTTCGCCGGGGCGCTTGCCCAGGTGTTCGCCCAGGCCGACCACTTCGAGCATGCGGCGCACGCGGCGGTTGCGCTCCTCGGGCTTGACGCCGCGAATCTTCAGCGGGAAGGCGACGTTGTCCTCGATGGTCATGTGCGGGAACAGGGCGTAGCCCTGGAACACCATGCCGAAGTTGCGCTTTTCGGCGGGGCGCTTGGTGATGTCGATGCCGCCTTCTTCCAGCTTGCCGCGGGACGGGTCCTGAAAGCCGGCGAGGATCATCAGGAAGGTGGTCTTGCCCGAGCCGGACGGGCCGAGAAGGGTGAGGAACTCGCCTTGCTGGATGTCGATGGACACAGAGTCCAGCGCGTTGAAACTGCCGTAGCTCTTGCCGATGCCCATGGCACGAAGTTGGGGCTGTCGCTCCACTGCACTTACCTCGATTTCTTGTTCTTGTTCGAAGCGACCACCGACGATCAGGGTAAAAATCGGCGGCCTTTTTTTAATGCAGTATTGTTAAATCTCTCTCCGCTTCAATCGCGTTTTTTCGCCCTTATTGTTCGAAATCATTCACCAATCAGCGCGTTGCGACCGCCCTGGCGGAACTGTTCGGACATGCGCAGTTCGGCCTTCATCCAGGCCTTGAAGGCCCGTATGTCGGGGCGTTCGGACTTGGCCGGGTCGGTGACGAAGTAGTAGCGGTTGGGCGGCTCGATGGCGACATTGAACAGCCGCACCAGCTGCCCCTTGGCCATGGCGTCGCCGCTGACCAGCGCATCGCCCATCGCCACGCCTTGCCCGGCGATGGCCGCCGACTGTACCAGGTGCGCGTCGGAGAAGACGATGCCGTTGCGCACGTTGAGATCCTTAACCCCGGCCGCCGCTGTCCAGAGCAGCCAGTCGGAATGATCGACCATGTGCAGGAAGGGCAGGCTGGCGAGGTCCTCGGGCGAGTCCAGGCCGCCGATGGAATTGAGCAGTGACGGGCTGCACACCGGGAAGGTGTCGAGGGTGGCGATCAGGTCGACGTGCAGGTCCGTCCAGTCGCCCACGCCGTAGGCGATGAACAGGTCGACGTCGCGGTTGCTGACGTCGTCGGGAATCCGTGGCGAGACCAGGTTCAGCTCCACCTGCGGGTGGGCGCGCTGGAACTTGCCGATCTGGTGGCATAGCCAGTAGGTGGCGAAGCCTGGCGTGCAGCTCACGCACAGGCGGCCGGAGACTTCCTCGGCATTGGCGAAGCGCCGCGCCTCGTTGAGGATCGCCAGGGCGCGCTGGGTTTCACGGGCGAAGCATTCGCCGTGGTAGGTCAGCGCGATACCGCGGCCGACCCGTTCGGTGAGGGCAATGCCCAGGCAGTCTTCCAGGCTGTGCAGCTGGTGGCTGACGGCGCTGCGGGTCAGGCTCAGCTCGCTGGCAGCGCCCGACAGGCTGCCCAGGCGGGCGACGGCGTCCAGCACGCGCAGGGCGGTCATCGAGGGGAAACGCATGGCTCACTCCATAGACGCGAAGTGCAGCCTTTATCCCTGAGCGGGGCGATGGTGTCGAGTGGGGGCGGGTACGGGGGGAGAGGTGGCGCGCTGGCGCAATATTCAGGAGCCGGTCTGCTTTGATGAATTCCGCCGCGATGGACTTCGCGGACAAGGTCCGCTCCTACGAGAGCCCTTCCGCTCTGGCTTCAGCTCTTGAGGGCTTCCAGAGAAATTTCCGCGCGCGCCGGGGCGCCCCTTCAGGAGGCCGAGTGGAGTCGGAGTTTCAGGGGGTTGAGCGGCATGGATGCCGCGAGAGCCGCGATGGGCCAGGGATGGCCCTTCGCGGCGGGCCCCTGAAACTTCGATGTAACGAGGGAACCCCGGCGAAGCCGGGGCCGGATGATGGGGCAGAGACTTTTGCCTACTTTGCGTCGTTTGGCAAAGTAGGTCGCCCGAGGGGGCGAAACAAAATCTATCAGCACACGCCGAAGCGGCGCAGAAACACCCAACCCCGTAAGCGGCGGATAACGCCTCAGGCGTTGTTCGCCCAACGAAAAGCAAGAGCATCGCGGACGGAGTCCGCTCCTACGTCAGCGGGTCACGCGGAGTCATTCTGTAGGAGCGGGATCAGCCAATCAGCGCAACTTCTCCATCATCTGGTAGTACCACATCCCCGCCGCCAGCATCGGGTTGCCGAACACGTCGCCCATGGGCACGCGGATGTGCTTGCACTGGGCGAAGGTGTCGAATTTCTCCAGGTCGCCGGTCATCGCCGTGGCCATGATCTCGCCCATGATGTGGGTGGTCGCCACGCCGTGGCCGGAGTAGCCCTGGCAGTACCAGACGTTCTCCGACAGCTTGCCCAGCTGCGGGATGCGGTTCATCACGATGCCCATGGCGCAGCTCCACTGGAACTCGATGTCCACGCCCTTGAGCGCCGGGAAGGTGCGCTCGATGCAGGGGCGCAGCTCGCCGGCGATGTCGCGCGAGTCACGACCGGAGTAGTTGGCGCCGCCGCCGAACAGCAGGCGGCCGTCGCCGGTCATGCGGTAGTAGTCGAGCACGAAGCGGCAGTCGTAGACCGCCAGGTCCTGCGGGTTGATGCGCTTGGCCAGTTCGCCCAGCGGCTTGGTGGTGACGATACCGCCCATGGCCGGGAAGATCATGCCCTTGAGCTGCTTGCGTTCGAGCTTGTGGTAGACGTCGCCGGCCAGCATCACCTGCGCGGCGTTGATCCGCCCGCCCGAGGTGACTACCGCCGGACGTGGGCCGTGGATGATGTCCAGCACCTCGGAATGCTCGAAGATCAGCGCGCCCAGGCTGGCGGCGGCCTTGGCCTCGCCAATGCACAGGTTGAGCGGGTGCAGGTGCATGTTGCGGGTGTTCTTGATCGCGCCGCAGTAGAGATCGCTCTCCAGATGCGCGCGCACGCCGGCGCCGTCCAGCAGGCTGATCTCGTCGCCCATGCCACGGCGCTTGGCTTCTTCATAGGAAGCTTTCAGTTCGTCCATGTGCGAGGGCTTCATGGCCGCGTGCAGGTGGCCGAATTTCAGGTCGCAGGCGATGCCGTATTTCTCCACGCGGCTCTTGATGATTTCGTGGCCGCGCCAGCGCAGGTGCCAGATGAAGTCGTCGACGTCGTCGCCCAGCCACTGGCGCATCTGCTTGCTCATGGCGGCGTCGCCCGAGAGGCTGCCGGTGACCTGCCCGCCGTTGCGCCCGCTGGCACCCCAGCCGACTTTATTGGTCTCGACGATGGCCACCTTGTAGCCGCGCTCGGCCAGCTCCACGGCGGTGGCGACGCCGGTGAAGCCGCCGCCGATGATGGCGATGTCGACGTTCACCTCGCCTTGCAGCGTGGGGTAGTGGGTTTCCTCGTTGAGGCTGGCGGAGTAGTAGGACTTCGCGCGCTCCGGGGCGGGAGTGGCGGGGTTCAGTGCGGCGTTCATATTTTGTGTTTCCTTGTTGTTTCTTTCCCTCTCCCTAGCCCTCTCCCTGAAGGGAGAGGGGACTGTTCGGAGCGGGTCGATAAGTCGTCGTTTGCCGGCAGCTACGTTGCGACGAGTGACGTTGACGTTCGCATGGCACGGATACTCCCTCTCCCTTCAGGGAGAGGGCTGGGGAGAGGGGCTCTCAATCTTGCGCACGATGCCCTCACGCCTGCGTCAGATACCACCGCCAATCCTGCTCGCCGACCTCGCCCATGAACTGGCGGTACTCGGCCTGCTTGACCTTCAGGTAGACGCCGAGGAACTCATGCCCCAGCGTGTCGCGCGCCCAGCTGGAGCGCTCCAGCGCGCGTAGCGAGGTGAGCCAGTCGGTGGGCAGCAGTTCCTTGGCCTGGGCGTAGCCATTGCCTTCCACCGGCGCGCCCGGATCGATCTGCTCGCGGATGCCGCGGTGGATGCCGGCGAGGATGGCCGCCGCAGCGAGATAAGGGTTGGCGTCGGCGCCGCAGATACGGTGCTCCACATGCCGGGTATGCGCCGGGCCGCCCGGTACGCGCAGGCTCACGGTGCGGTTGTCGCAGCCCCAGGTCGGCGCCAGCGGCGCGTAGCTGTTGGCCTGGAAGCGGCGGTAGGAGTTGGCGTTGGGGCAGAACAGCAGCAGCGAGTCGAGCAGGCTTTTCAGCATGCCGCCCACGGCCTGGCGCAGCAGCGGCGTGCCGGCCGGATCTTCACTGGCGAACAGGTTGTTGCCCTCGGCGTCGGCCAGGGACACGTGCATGTGCATGCCGGTGCCGGCCAGGTCGTCGAACGGCTTGGCCATGAAGCACGCCTGCATGCCGTGCTTGTGCGCCACGCCTTTGACCAGGCGCTTGTAGCGCACGGCCTGGTCCATGGCGGTGAGGGCGTCGCCGTGCTCCAGGGTGATTTCCACCTGGCCCGGCGCATATTCGGAAATCGCCGTGCGCGCCGGGATACCCTGGGCCTTGCAGGCCGCATAGAGGTCGGCGAGGAACGGCTCGATCTGTTCCAGCTCGCGCAGGCCGTACACCTGAGTGGCGCGCGGGCGGCCGCCGTCGGCATCCAGCGCCGGTTGCGGGCGGCCGTTGGCGTCGCGCTTGGCGTCCAGCAGGTAGAACTCCAGCTCGCAGGCCATCACCGGGTGATAGCCGGCAGCCTTGAGGCCGTCGATCACATGGATCAGCACGTGGCGCGGGTCGGCGATGTCCGCCGGTTTGCCTTCCACGGGGTGCATGCTGACCTGCACCGCCGCCGTGGGAATCTGCCGCCAGGCCAGGCGCACCAGGCTGCCGGCCAGCGGGTAGGCGCGGCAGTCGATGTCGCCGACGTCCCAGACCAGCCCGGAATCCTCCACATCCTCGCCATGGATAGTGAGGCCGAGGATGGTGCTGGGCAGCGGCCGGCCGGACTGGTACACGGCGAGCAGTTCCTCGCGGTGCAGCAGCTTGCCGCGCGGCACGCCGTTGGCGTCGAGGATGAACAGCTCGACCATTTCGATGTCGGGGTTCTGGGCCAGGAAATCCTGGGCTTCTTGCACGGAGGCGAAATTCATGGGGCTCTCGATAGCATCCAGGCGGATGCGCTGACGACCTGCTGGCCAGGGCCGCACCAGGTGTGCGGGGATATAAGGCAGGCAAGCGATGCAACGGGCTACGTCTTGTTCGAGGAGGGCGTGGCCATCCTTGAGCGTAGTTCCGTCGATGGCGTTCGGGCGCGGTGGCCCGTCAGCGGCTGGCGCTATCCGGTGGACGCGCGTGGCGGCAGTGCCAGAGCGCCCAGAAGGCCAGTTCGAGAGGCAGGGTCAGCGGTTGCAGTTCGAGCCAACGGGCGTGTTTGCGCGGCAGACGGGTAGCGCTGCCGGCCTTGAGGGCGGCGACGGTATCCAGCGGTGCGGGCGAAACGAGCAGGTGCATGTTGGGCGAGATGGCTGACGATGCGATCAGCCTCGCACAGGCTCATGCGTTTATTAAATGTGATTTTCAAGATGCTTGGATTTGAAAAATCGAAACTGAATGCCTGGGTCCGGCGCCGGGACCGCCGATCCAGAGGCGCTACGGGTGATTGAATGCAGCCGGTCGCGCGCGGCGATGGGAAATCGAGCCTCCCCTACACTGGGAACATCTTTCGTCAGAACCGGGCTTACCCATGTGCCGTATCGTCTTCGCCCCCTCGATCCAGCGCCACGTTGCGCTGGAGGAGCGCGAACTGTCGGCGCCGACGTTGAAGGCGGCGCTGGAGACGGTATTCGCCGAGGCGCCGGCCCTGCGCGGTTACCTGCTGGACGACCAGGGCGGGCTGCGCCGGCACCTGACGATCTTCATCGACGGCCTGCGCCTGCGCGACCGTGTTCGCCTGAGCGATGCGCTGGCGGCGGATAGCGAGGTCTATGTGGTGCAGGCCCTGAGCGGCGGCTGAGGAGGCGGCTATGGATGATCGATTGCTGGTGGCGACCCGCAAGGGGTTGTTCACCTTTCAGCGTGACGTGAGTGGCTGGCAGGAAACGCGCCGCGAGTTCCTCGGTGAGCCCCTGAGCGTGGTGCTGGCCGACCCCCGCGATGACACCCTGTATGCCGCGCTCAACCTCGGTCACTTCGGCTGCAAGCTTTGGCGCCAGCGGCCCGGCGAGGACTGGCAGGAAGTCGCCGTACCTGTCTACCCGCCGCAGCCCGACCCGCTGCCAACGCCGAAGGAGGGCGACGCTCCCCCCGCGCCCTGGATCCTGCAGCAGATCTGGTGCCTGGAAACCGGCGGCGCCAGCGAGCCGGGCGTGCTCTGGGCCGGGACCATTCCCGGCGGACTGTTCCACAGTGCGGATGGCGGCGACAGCTGGGAGCTGAACCGCCCATTGTGGGACCGCCCCGAGCGCGCCCGCTGGTTCGGCGGTGGCTACGACTGGCCAGGCATCCATTCGGTCAGCGTCGACCCGCGCGATAGCCGGCACCTGACGGTCGGCGTGTCCTGCGGCGGCGTCTGGCAGAGCGACGACGGTGGCGCCAGTTGGCGCAACACCACGCTGGGCATGTACGCCGACTACATGCCGCCGGAGCTGCGCGAGGACGGCGCCATCCAGGATCCGCACCGCCTGGTGCAGTGCCCGGCGCAACCGGACCGCCTGTGGGTGCAGCACCACAATGGCATCTTCACCTCCACCGATGGTGGCGCGCGCTGGCACGATGTGCAGGCCCAGCCCTCCAGCTTCGGTTTCGCCGTGGCGGTGCACCCGACCCAACCGGATACCGCCTGGTTCGTGCCGGCGGTGCAGGATGTCTGCCGGGTGCCGGTGGATGGCCGTTTCGTGGTCACCCGCACCCGTGATGGCGGTGCCAGCTTCGAGGTGCTGGACAGCGGTCTGCCGCAGGGCCCGGCCTTTGACCTGGTGTATCGCCACGGCCTGGCGGTGGACGACGAGGGCACCTGTGTGGCGATGGGTTCCACCACCGGCGGCCTGTGGCTGTCGGAGAACGGCGGCGACCACTGGCAGTGCCTGTCGGCCAACCTGCCGCCGATCTATTGCGTGCGCTTCGGTTAGCTTCCGCGCCTAACCTCTTCGTGCCGCTCGTGTAACGGAGCGGCACGGCTTCCTCGCGCACGCCTTGTGGCTGCCGCGTGACGAGCAGCCGCCGATCCGGCAGACGAAACTGGCCAAGGTGTGAAAAACAATATATAAATATATAGATTGTTTATTTGTAGAGTGTTGCCGTGACTGCCCCCTCGCTCGATCCTGCCGACGCCCTGCGCCTGCACCAGTCCGCCGAATCCGCCTGCCAGTTGCTCAAGGCCCTGGCCAATGCGGATCGCCTGATGCTGCTCTGCCAACTGGCCCAGGGCGAAATGAACGTCGGGGAGCTGGAAGCCTGCACCGGCATCGCCCAGCCGACCCTGTCGCAACAACTGGCGGTGCTGCGCCGCGAGGCGCTGGTGGAAACCCGTCGCGAGGGCAAGCAGGTCTACTACCGCATCGCCAGCCAGCAGGCACTGGCGGTGATCGAGACCCTGTATCGGCTGTTCTGCGCGGAGGACCCGAAGTGATCGACTGGAGCAACTTCACACCCTGGAGCGCCCTGGCCGGGGGCGCGCTGATCGGGCTGTCGGCGGGGCTCTTCGCCGTGCTCGACGGACGCATCGCCGGTATCAGCGGTCTGCTCGGTGGGCTGTTCAAACGCTCTGCGTGGGGCGGCGAGGGGCCGTTGTTCCTGCTTGGCCTGCTGGTGGCGCCCCTGCTGTGGGCGGCGCTGCGGCCGCTGCCGGAGATCCGCTTCGAGGCGGGTTGGACGACCCTGGTGCTGGCTGGGCTGCTGGTCGGGATAGGTAGCCGTTTCGGTTCCGGCTGCACCAGTGGGCACGGCGTCTGCGGCCTGTCGCGGCTGTCCGGCCGTTCCCTGGTGGCGACGCTGTGCTTCATGGCCACCGGCTTCATCACCGTGTTCGTCCTGCGTCACCTGCTGGGAGCCTGAGCCATGGGCAAGATCGTCGCGTTTCTGGCCGGACTGCTGTTCGGCATCGGCCTGCTGCTGGCGGGCATGGCCAACCCGGCGAAGGTGCTGGGCTTCCTCGATCTCGCCGGGCGCTGGGACCCGTCGCTGGCGCTGGTGATGGTCGCCGCCATCGGCACGGCGTTGCCGTTCTTCGCCTGGGCGCGGCGGCATGATCGGGCGCTGCTGGGCGGCGCCATGCAGTTGCCCAAGCGCCGCGATCTGGATGGCCAACTGGTCGGCGGCAGCCTGTTGTTCGGCGTGGGCTGGGGCATCGCCGGCATCTGTCCGGGGCCGGCCCTGGTGACCTTCGCCGCCGGCTACTGGCAGGGCGCGCTGTTCTGTCTGGCCATGCTGGTGGGCATGGGACTGCATGCCGGCTACGAATGGCAACGTGACGCGAAGAGGAGACCCGCATGAGCGCCACTATCCAACCCTTCTTCGATCCTGCGACATCCACCTACAGCTATGTGGTGGCCGACTCCGGCACCGGGCGCTGCGCCATCATCGACCCGGTGCTCGACTATGACGCCGCTGCCGGGCGCATCGGCTACGCCAATGCCCGGAGCATCCGCGATTACGTGCGCGAACAGGGCCTGACGGTGGAGTGGCTGCTGGAGACCCACCTGCATGCCGATCACCTGTCCGCCTCGGCCTGGCTCAAGGGCGAACTGGGCGGCCGGATGGCCATCGGCTGCAACACCTCCCAGGTGCAGCGAACCTTCGCCGGGCTACTCAACCTGGGCGTGGAGTTTCCCTGCGACGGCAGCCAGTTCGACCACCTGTTCAGCGATGGCGAACGCTTCTTCATCGGCGAACTGGAGGCCGAGGCGCTGCACACGCCGGGCCACACGCCGGCGTGCATGACCTATCGGATCGGCGATGCCGCCTTCGTCGGCGACACCCTGTTCATGCCCGACTATGGCACCGCCCGCTGCGATTTTCCCGGCGGCGACGCGCGCCAGTTGTACCGCTCCATCCAGCGGCTGTTCGCGCTGCCCGCCGACACCCGGCTGTTCATGTGCCACGACTACCTGTCGGCGCATCGGGAGGAGCATGAGCACCAGACCACCGTCGCACGGCAGCGCCAGGACAACGTGCACGTGCATGACGGCGTGGACGAGGAGAGCTTCGTCAGCATGCGCCAGCAGCGCGATGCGACGCTCCACGCACCGGCGCTGATCTGGCCGTCGATCCAGGTGAACGTGCGTGGCGGCGTGCTGCCCGAAGCGGAGGACAACGGGGTGCGTTATCTGAGGATTCCGCTGGATCGGATGTAACGGCTTCGCGAGCAAGCTCGCTCCTACAGGAAGCGTTACGACCAGCTCTTCGTAGGAGCGAGCTTGCTCGCGAGCAGCGCCGAGAAGGGCGCTATAGCAACAAACTGCGAATATCCCCCAACACCTCCCCGAGCCGCCGGGTGAACCGCGCTGCCGCCGCGCCGTTGATCACGCGGTGGTCGTAGGACAGCGACAAGGGCAGCATCAGCCTCGGCTGGAAGGCCTTGCCGTCCCACACCGGCTGCATCGTCGCCTTGCTCACGCCGAGGATCGCCACCTCCGGGGCGTTGACAATGGGCGTGAAGCCGGTGCCGCCGATATGCCCCAGGCTGGAGATGGTGAAGCAGGCGCCCTGCATGGCGTCGGCGGAGAGCTTCTTGGTGCGCGCTTTCTCGGCCAGTTCGGCGGCTTCGATGGCCAGTTGCAGCAGGCCCTTGCGGTCGACATCGCGGATCACCGGCACCAGCAGGCCATCCGGCGTGTCCACGGCGAAGCCGATGTGCACGTACTTCTTGCGGATCAGCGCCTTGCCGCTGGGGGCCAGCGAGCTGTTGAAGTCCGGCAGCTCGCGCAGCAGATGAGCACAGGTTTTCAGCAGGATCGGCAGGATGGTCAGTTTGGTCCCGGCCTTTTCCGCAGCAGCCTTCTGCGCGATGCGGAAGGCTTCCGCTTCGGTGATATCGGCCGACTCGAACTGGGTCACGTGCGGCACGTTCAGCCAGCTGCGGTGCAGGTTGGCGGCGCCGACCTGCATCAGGCGGGTCATGGCGACTTCTTCCACGTCGCCAAACTTGCTGAAGTCCACTTCCGGAATTGGCGGAATGCCCGCGCCGCCGGTAGCGCCAGCGGGGGCCGATTTGCTGCGCTGCAACTGTTCCTTGACGAACAATTGCACGTCTTCCTTGAGGATGCGGCCTTTCGGGCCGGTGCCCTTCACCTGTGCCAGTTCGACGCCGAACTCGCGGGCGACCATGCGCACGGCGGGGCCGGCGTGGACCTTGGCGCCGTCGCGGCTGGGGGCTCCGACCGGGGCAACGTCGGGCGCCCTGGGCGGCTCGGCTTTCTGCGAGGCGGCCGGTTTCTCAGCGCTTGGTGCTGGAGCCTGGGCCGGCGCGGCGCTGCCGGCGACTTCCAGTTCAAGGATTTCATCGCCTTCCTTGAGGGTGTCGCCGATCTTCACCTTGATCGCCTTGACCACCCCGGCCTTGGGCGCGGGAATTTCCATGCTGGCCTTGTCGGACTCCAGCGTCAGCAGGCTCTGGTCGGCGGCGATGCTGTCGCCGACCTTGACCATCAGCTCAATGACGTTGCCCTGGCCATTGCCGATATCCGGCACCCGGATGGTTTCCACGCCGCCACTGGCGGAGACCGGCGCTGGTGCGGCAGCGGGTGCGGCGGGTTTTTCTGCCGGCGCCGGGGCGGAGGCAGGTGGTGCGCTGGCGGCCGACGCGCCGCCTTCGGTTTCCAGTTCGAGGATGTCGTCGCCTTCCTTGAGGGTGTCGCCGATCTTCACCTTGATCGCTTTCACCACGCCGGCTTTCGGCGCGGGGATTTCCATGCTGGCCTTGTCGGACTCCAGCGTCAGCAGGCTCTGGTCGGCAGCGATGCGGTCGCCGACCTTGACCATCAGCTCGATGATCTCGCCCTGGCCGTTGCCGATGTCCGGCACCTTGATGGTTTCCACGCCGCCGCCAGCGGAGACTGGTTGGGGCGCGGGAGCCGCAGCCGGTTTCGGCGCCTCGGCAACGGGTGGGGAGGGAGCCTGGGCCGGGGCCTCGGTGGAGGTACCTTCGGCTTCCAGTTCGAGGATATCGTCGCCTTCCTTGAGGGTGTCGCCGACTTTCACCTTGATGGCTTTCACCACGCCGGCGCGGGGGCAGGGGATTTCCATGCTGGCCTTGTCGGACTCCAGGGTCAGCAGGCTCTGTTCGGCTTCCACGCGGTCGCCGACCTTGACCAGCAGTTCGATGACTTCGCCCTGGCCGTTGCCGATGTCGGGTACGCGAATAGTCTCGCTCACTGTGCCTCTCCTCAGCAGTCCAGCGGATTGGGTTTCTCGGGATCGAGACCGAACCTGGCGATGGCCTCGGCCACCACCTTGGGTTCGATGTCGCCACGGTCGGCCAGGGCTTCCAGGGCGGCCAGCACCACCCAGTGACGGTCCACCTCGAAGAAGTGGCGGAGCCTGGCGCGGGTATCGCTGCGGCCGAAGCCGTCGGTGCCCAGCACCTTGTACTCCTTGCTCGGCACCCACTGGCGGATCTGCTCGGCGTAGACCTTCATGTAGTCGGTGGAGGCGATCACCGGCCCCCGGCGTCCGCCCAGGCATTCCTCGACATAGCTGGACCTGGGCTTCTGGCCCGGATGCAGGCGGTTCCAGCGTTCCACCGCCAGGCCGTCGCGGCGCAGTTCGTTGAAGCTGGGCACCGACCAGACGTCGGCGCCGATGCCGAAGTCCTCGCGCAGGATCTTCGCCGCCGCCTCGACCTCGCGCAGGATGGTCCCGGAGCCGAGCAACTGTACGTGGTGAGCGGCCGACCGGCGGTCTTCGTCGAGCAGGTACATGCCCTTGATGATCCCGGCGGCGGCGCCCTCGGGCAGCGCCGGGTGGGGGTAGTTCTCGTTCATCACGGTGATGTAGTAGAAGACGTCCTGCTGCTCTTCCATCATCTGCCGCACGCCTTCCTGGATGATCACCGCCAGCTCGTAGGAGTAGGTCGGGTCGTAGGTGCGGCAGTTGGGGATCACCGAGGCCAGCACGTGGCTGTGACCGTCTTCGTGCTGCAGCCCCTCGCCGTTCAGGGTGGTGCGTCCGGCGGTGCCGCCGAGCAGGAAGCCGCGGGTCAGGCTGTCGCCGGCGGCCCAGGCCAGATCGCCGATGCGCTGGAAGCCGAACATCGAGTAGAAGATGTAGAACGGCAGCATCGGCTGGCGGTAGTTGCTGTAGGCGGTGCCGGCGGCGATGAAGGAGGACATGGCGCCGGCCTCGGTGATGCCTTCTTCGAGGATCTGGCCCTTCTTGTCCTCGCGGTAGAACATCAGCTGTTCCTTGTCGACCGGCTCGTAGAGCTGGCCCACCGAGGAGTAGATGCCGAGCTGGCGGAACATGCCTTCCATGCCGAAGGTGCGCGCCTCGTCGGGGATGATGGGCACGATGCGTGGGCCCAGCTCCTTGTCCTTGACCAGCTGCGAGATGATCCGCACGAAGGCCATGGTGGTGGAGATTTCGCGGTCGCCGGTGCTGTCGAGCATGGCCTTGAGGGTGTCGAGCGGCGGTGTCGGAATGCGCTGGCTATTGCCGTGGCGGTGGGGCATGAAGCCGCCGAGGGTAGCGCGGCGCTCCTTCAGGTAGCGTGCCTCGGCGCTGCCTTCCTCGGGGCGGTAGAAGGGCAGCTTGGCCAGGTCGTCGTCGCGGATCGGGATGTCGAAGCGGTCGCGGAAGGCGCGCAGGCTGTCGACGTCGATCTCGTGGATGTTGTGGGCGATGTTCTTCGCTTCGCCCGTGCCGGTGCCGTAGCCCTTGATGGTCTTGGCCAGCACCACGCTGGGCTGGCCCTTGTGGTTCACCGCCGCGTGGTAGGCGGCGTAGACCTTGTACGGGTCATGGCCGCCGCGGTTGAGCTTCCAGATTTCCTCGTCGGAGAGGTCCTTGACCATCTCCAGCAGCTCCGGCCGCGCGCCGAAGAAGTGCTCGCGGACATAGGCGCCGTCCTTGGCCTTGTAGTTCTGGTAATCGCCGTCCACCGCCTCGTCCATCCGCGCCTGCAGCAGGCCGGCGTGGTCCTTGGCGAACAGCGGGTCCCAGAAGCGGCCCCAGATGACCTTGATCACGTTCCAGTTGGCACCACGGAACACGCCTTCCAGCTCCTGGATGATCTTGCCGTTGCCGCGCACCGGGCCGTCCAGGCGCTGCAGGTTGCAGTTCACCACGAAGATCAGGTTGTCGAGCTTCTCGCGCCCGGCCAGGGAGATCGCGCCGAGGGATTCCGGCTCGTCGGTCTCGCCGTCGCCCAGAAAGCACCAGACCTTCTGCTTGCCGGCAGGGATGAATCCGCGGCTTTCCAGGTACTTCATGAAGCGCGCCTGGTAGATCGCCTGGATCGGTCCCAGGCCCATGGACACCGTGGGGAACTGCCAGAAGTCCGACATCAGGCGCGGGTGCGGGTAGGAGGAGAGGCCTTTGCCGTCCACCTCCTGGCGGAAGTTCACCAGTTGCTCGTCGCTGACCAGCCCCTCGATGTAGGCGCGGGCGTAGATGCCCGGCGAGGCGTGGCCCTGGAAGTAGATCAGGTCGCCGGCGTGTTCCTCGGTGGGGCCGTTGAAGAAATAGTTGAAGCCGATGTCGTATAGGGTCGCCGAGGAGGCGAAGGTGGAGATGTGGCCACCCAGCGACGGGTCCTTGTGGTTGGCGCGCATCACCATGGCCAGGGCGTTCCAGCGCACCAGCGAGCGGATGCGCCGCTCCATGAACAGGTCGCCGGGCATGCGCGCCTCGTGCCCGGCGGGGATGGTGTTGCGGTAAGGCGTGGTGATGGCGTAGGGCAGTTGGGTGCCGGTGCGGCTGGCCAGCTCACCGAGGCGGGTCATCAGGTAGCGGGCGCGCTCTTCACCTTCCTTTTCCAGTACGGATTCCAGCGCGTCCAGCCATTCCTGGGTTTCCACGGGGTCGATATCGTGCATGGTCAGGGTCCTGGTTACGGGGTCGGCTCTACGCTATGCCGGCTCCGGGGCCAGTCCCACCGCCAATTTGGCGCAAAGGCCGAAGTCCTTTTCCGAACTTCGCTGCCTGCCGCCGGCACGCGCGCGTGGATTAGAGCTTAGACATCCCGGGCGCGACTGTCGGCGCAGGTCGTCGAGTCAGGACGCCGCGGCGCATCAGCGCGTTCCGTCCAGCCTCAGGTCCTCGCCCCGTGCCCATTGCGCCGCCACCAGCCGATTGCGCCCGCCCTGCTTGGCCTGGTAGAGCAGCCGGTCCACTGCCGCCACGAAGTCCAGCGGACGATCGCCTGTATGGGGCACGGCGGTGCCGACGCCCAGGCTGATGGTCAGCAGCGGGGCGACACGGGATTGTTCATGGGCGATGCGCTGCTCGCGGATGACGCGGCGGCAGCGTTCGGCGATCTGGCTCGCTGCCTCGCTGTCGGTTTCCGGCAGCACCAGGACGAATTCCTCGCCGCCGAAGCGGGCGATGAAGTCGCGTGGACGGTGCAGCGCGCCGGCCAGCGCCTTGCCGACACTGCGCAGGCAGTCGTCGCCCTGGACGTGTCCGTAGTGGTCGTTGTACTGCTTGAAGTAGTCGATATCCAGGAGGATCAGCGACAGCGGCTGGCCGCTGCGCTGGGCGCTGGCCCATTCGGTCTCCAGCACCGAGTCGAACATGCGCCGGTTGGCGACGCCGGTCAGGCCGTCCTTGTAGGAGTACTCCTCCAGCTGGCGCTGGAGCATGATCAGCTGTTCCTCGGCGCGCTTGCGCTCGCTGATGTCGAACATGAAGCCGACCAGCGAATCCACCTCGCCGTTGTCGTCGCGCACCACGTGCACCACGTCGCGAATCCAGACGTAGTCGCCAGTGGCGGTGAGGGCGCGGTAGTCGGCCTCGTGGTCGGTGCCCTCGCGCGACTGCGACACGCAGAAGCCCACGACCCGCTCGCGGTCCTCGGGATGCATGCGTTCGGCCCAGTCGTTGGCGCTGACCCAGCTGGACTGGCTCCAGCCCAGCAGGGCTTCGATCTGCGGACCGATGTAGGCGAAGGTCATGGTCTTCCAGTCGATCTTCCAGGGGATGGCCCGGGTCGATTCGAGCAATGTCTTGTAAACCGCGCTGTCGGTGGGGGCGTCGTACTGCATGGGTATCTGTGCTGCCTGATAGCAAAGTGCCTTGTTTATACAGCAGTCCCGCCCCCCCGGCATGCCGCCAGGCGACTGCGTCATCCTCCCTGCGCGCCTTGCCGACGGGCGGTCGTCCGCGCGCAGGTCAACGTCGCCATTCCGCTCTGGCCGGCATGGCGTGCGGTAACGACATCTTCAGCAATTCATGACGCCATCTTCACAAGCCCGGCGCTACGTTTCCCCCGGCCTGACATCTGACGATGAGCAGTGCGGTGCAGGCCCTAGGGATGGGCCGCGTCCCGGTGTGCCCCAGGGCTGCCGGGTTGGGCAGGGATGCAGTCTTGTACGCCAGCCAGCGGAAATGAAATTTCAATGCCTCTCTTCGCCCGGAACGTGCGACGACTCCTTGCCAAGCGCTTGCTTCTGGTTCCCCTGGTGGTGCTCGCCCTGGGGCTGATCAGCGGTTTCTGGCTCATCCGCCCGCCGGCCGCCGAGAACATCGCGCATGACCCGGCCAGCCTCGATGCGTTGCGCGAGCATTGGCGCAAGGGCGACCTGATCGTCCTGGTGCGTCATGCCGAGCGTTGCGACCGCTCCAGCTCCCCGTGCCTGGCCTCGCCCGAGGGCATTACCGTTCGCGCCCAGGCTGCTGCCCATGAATTGGGTGAGCATTTCCGCGTGCTCGGCCTTGCCGACAGCGACATCCTCAGCAGCCCGAAGATTCGCGCGGAACAGACCGCCGCCTCGATGTTCGACCAGGCGCCGGCAGAGCAGGAATGGCTGGCCAGCTGCCAGGGTTCGATGCTGCGCGATGCCCGCCAGCACAAGGCTCCCCACCGCAACCTGATCCTGGTGACCCACAGCGAGTGCATCGAGGATCTGGAGGCCACCGTCAGCATCGCCGAACCGGCGACGCCCGACTATGCGTCGTCGCTGTTCCTCATCAGCGATGGCAGCGCCGCGCCCAAACTGCTCGGCTATCTGGACGCCGATCAATGGGCCGCCGTCGCACCGATCCGCTGATCCGGCCGGAACCTGCACTAGGTTTCCACCTGCCCAGGCCGGGCATGGCGCTGCGACGTTCTAGGGGTGTGAGCGTCTGATGGCCGTCCAGCATGAGCTGGAGCGTTGCATCAGCGCGCGCTGAGGTTGCGGGGCGTGCCACCCAGTTTGTAGCGCTCCAGCTCCTGCGGCGAGAGCACGCGCATTTTCTGCGGTTCGATACCCTGCATGTCATCGGCCAGGGTGAGTGGGATGTCCATGTCGCGCAGGTAGCTGCGGGCGTTGTAGGCGCCGCTGGCCAGGGACGAGTCGCCGGCGGGGTAGTAGGGCCGGTGCAGGCCGACGTAACCGCGCACCGTCTTGCGCTTGCCGGCGGCCAGCAGGTAGACGCACGAGCCCTGGCACACGCTGTTGGTCGGCACCAGGGTCTCGAAGCCGGACTCGCGCAGCAGACGCCCCATCTTGATCGACTCCGCGGCGCTGCCGCCGATGCTGTCGAGCAGTGCCACCTTGCGCGCGAACTTGCCGGGGTTGCCCATCAGGCCCTTGAGCAGCCGCTCGTAGTCCCCCGGCGCGATGTCCTCGGAAATGCGCACCGCCAGCACCGGACCGACCTTGTTGTGCTGTACCGGCTGCACCTCGACCTTGGCCTGGGCGGTGGCGGAGCACAGGAGGGTGGCGCAGAGCAGGGTGACGCGGCGCATGGGCAGGAAGTCCTGTCAGAGGTGCATTCGGAAGGCGCCGAAGATACCTCGAAGCGCTGGCGCCTTGCACCCCTCGGTTGGTCAGCGGGGTTCAGCTCGCCCTGGACAGGCAGGTGCGCAGCAGGCGTCGCACCGACTTGTTGATCTTGCGGCGTTCTACCTCTTCCGGACCGAACCAGCGGCAATCGGCGATTTCGTTCAGCGGTACCGGTTGCTGGGCGGGGTCGATCGGCGTCTCGAACACGTAATGCAGCGTCTGGTACAGCTCCAGCGGCGCGAGGTAGCTGAGCTGCGCCGCGTGCAGGCCGGTTTCTTCGTTCAGTTCGCGCAGGGCTGCCTGGCCTGGGCGCTCATCGCGCTCGATGCGCCCGCCGGGCAGGTTCCATTTCGACTTGGCCTTGCGCACGAAGAGAATCTTGTCGTCGAGACGGCAGATGACCGTTGCGCGTTCCTTCAGCGATTTACCCATGACGGCACCTCTGCGGCAAAACCAGTAACTCTGCAAACCTCGGACGCGTTGCCATGGATGAAGAATTGCTTGGTGGGGTAGTCAGTTACGGAAATGAAGTGCGCGGATGGTAAGGACCGGATTTCGGCGGCGTCTGTAGGGGATTTCCCAGCATCCTGCATCGACATCCTGACTCTAGAACGTCCAGGCGATTTTTTCTTCAGACGGCCGAAGGCCGCTTCACGTTCCTTGAGAGTTTTCCCCATGACCCTTTCTCCTTACCGGCAGAGCGCGGGTGCGTTTTTCCGTAAGCATAAGACGTCGGGAGAAAATCTCCATAGGCCGAATGAGTTAGGAGAATGATCTCGACTCGGGATGAAGATCAGGGTTGGGATTCAACCAGTACGGGGAGGCGTACGCGTGCCTGGAGGCCGCCCTCGGGACGGTTGCTCAGCTGCACGTCGCCGCCCAGGCGCTGCACCGCCCGGCTCACGATGGACAGGCCCAGGCCGGCCCCGTTGGGGTTGCCTTCGCTGTAGAAGCGTTCGAAAGCCCGCTCCAGCCGGGCTTCTTCGATCCCCGGACCGCTGTCCTGCACGGTCAGCAGCAGGTCGCCGCCCTGGCGTTCGAGGGCGACGCGCACACTGGCGCCGGCGGGGGAGAAGTTCACCGCGTTGCTGACCAGATTCTGCAGGACGACTTCCAGCGCGCCGCGATCGCTTCGTGTGAGGTAGTCGCCGCTGGCGATCTCCAGGTCCGGTTCGACCTGCTGGCGCAGCATCCAGGGCGTCAGTTCGGCGAGGCTGTCGGTGACCAGCGCCTGTACATCCAGCGCTTTCCAGTGGCTGCGGTTGGACGCCGGCTCCAGGCGCGCCAGGGTCAGCAACTGGTTGACCACGCGGCTGAGGCGGTCGACCCCGTCGATCAGGAAGCCCAGCGCCTGCTGGCGCTCCTGTTCGTTGTCCGCCTGTGCGGCGTTCTGTGCGTGCAGGCGCAGGACCGCCAGGGGCGTGCGCATCTCATGGGCGGCGTCGGCGATGAAGCGGTGTTCGCGCTGAAGCAGGGATTCCACCTGGCTGAGCAGGCGGTTGAGGGCCGCCTGCATCGGTTCCAGCTCGCGCGGCAACGGTACCAGTTGCAGGGGCTCCAGCGAGTCGGGGTGCCGGCCGCGGATCACCCGCGCCATGTTCTGCAAAGGCTCCAGTCCCCAGCCGATGGCCAGCCAGACCAGCAGCGCCAGCGCCAGGCTGCCGGCCAGGTAGGGCATCAGCGTATGGCGCACGATGCGGCCGACCAGGTCGTCGCGCACGTCGTAACGCTCGCCGACCCAGATCACCAGCTTCTGCGCCTGCACTGGAAGCACGAAGCTTCGCCATTGCTGAGCGTCGCGGGTCTCGTTGCTGAAGCCGGGAGCCTGGGGGGGCTTATCGAACGACGGCGCGCTGGGGGAACGCACATGCAGCTCGCCGTCATCGCTCCAGACGGCGAACGCCAGTTTGTTTTCGTAAGGGTGGCCTGGACGCCCCTCGCCGGACTGGCTCAGGGCTTCATTGAACGCGCGGTAAAGCGTCTGTCGCTCGGTACCGGCCAGCGGCAGGCTCATCACACCCTGCAGCAGACGGGCGTTCTGCGCCAGGTGGGCGTCGTAGATTTCGGCGATCTCGTGGCTGCTGTCATGGTAGTTGTACAGCGCCAGCAGACCGGTGCCTGCCAGCAACAGGAGCATCACCCGCCACAGCGTGCGGCTGCGCAACGAGCGCATCAGGCTTCCACCAGATAACCGATGCCGCGCACCGTGCGGATCAGGCCGCTGAACAGCTTCTTGCGCAGGTGCGAGATGTGCACTTCCAGGGTGTTGCTTTCGGCGCTTTCATCCCAGCCATAGAGCAACTGGGTCAGGCGGTCGCGGGTGAAGACCTTGCCCGGTTGGGCCAGCAGTTCGTGCAGCAGCTGGTACTCCTTGGGCGTGAGCACCACGAGCTGGCCCTGGAAGTGGACCTGCTGGGTGGAGGGGTCGAGGCTGACCCCGGCATGCTCGATCAGCACCCTTGCCCGGCCGCTGCTGCGGCGCAGCAGCGCGCGCAGGCGGGCCCGCAGTTCGTCGAGGTCGAAGGGCTTTACCAGATAGTCGTCGGCACCCGCGTCCAGCCCGGCGATGCGGTCGTCGGTTGCGTCGCGGGCGGTGAGGATGAGCACCGGGACCGTCGAGCCGGAGGCGCGCAGGCGGCCGAGCACCTGCAGGCCGTCGAGCCTGGGCAGCCCGAGGTCGAGCACCACCAGGTCGAACTCCTCGGTCTGCAAGGCGTGCAACGCGCTGGCGCCATCCTGCAACCAGTCGATGGTGTAGCCCTCCTGGCGCAGACCGGTGCGTACGCCTTCGCCCAGGGCCTGGTCATCCTCCACCAACAGCAAACGCATGCTCAGTCCTGTTTTGCCTGGATTTCCCTGAGTAAAGCATCGATCTCGGAGCGTCGTCCCTGATCGGCCACTTCGCGACCTGGGCGCGGGGGCGCCTGCAGGGCTTTCTGCAGTGCCGCGCGGGCTTCGCCGTAGCGTTTTTCGCGGAACAGGTGATCGCCCCAGAAGTACAGCGGGTCGATGCCGTTCGGGTTCAGCTGCAGGGCCTTGAGCAACATCTCGGCCGCCTTGTCGCTATCGCCGAAGCCGATCGGCCAGCCCGGGACACGATCATAGAGTGCACCGAGGCTGGTGTAGGCCGAGCCCTGCAGTGCGCTCGGGTCCAGCGCCAGGGCTTTTTCCAGGCTGGCGCGGGCGTCCTTCACTTTGCTCAGCGCCCCCAGGCCGCCGGTGGCGCCGGCCCAGCTGCTGCTGACGATGCCGTTCCAGATCCAGGCTTCGGCGGCCTGTGGCGATTCCTGGGTGAAACGCTGGCTGTCCGTTGCCAGTTTCTCGAAGGCGGCGGCGCGCTGGGTTTCCGGCGTACGGTACTGGATCTGCGCCCAGCGTTGCTGGATGTCCGCCAGGCGCTGGGCTGCGGCGGGGTCGAGCGCCCAGCTCAGCGGCGCGGCCAGCAGCAGGGCGGCGAAGGCCAGTATGTGTTTCATCGGGATTGCTCCTCATGGCGGCTGTGGCGGCGGATCAGCGGCAGTTGCTTGCGCAGCGCGCGGTCGACGATGCCGGGCAGCATGCCGTTGATGCGCACGAAGAGTTTTTCCGGCCATCCCAGGTACAGCTCGCTGCGCCTGCCTTCGATGGCCGCGAGCACGGAACGGGCGACGTCGCGAGGATCGTCGGTGCTGGCCTTCAGCGCTTCGTTGAGCGCCATCGCCGCCGCGCTGTTCATGCTGGTGCGGGTGGCGCGCGGGGCGACGTAGAGCACGTCCACCGAGGTGTCCGCCAGTTCGCGGCGCAAGGCCTCGGAGAAGCCGCGCAGGGCGAACTTGGTGGCGCAGTAGACCGCATAGCCCGGATAGCCGATGGAGCCGTAGATGGAGCCGACATTGACCACCAGTGCATGGTGCTGCTCGCGCAGGATCGGCAGCAACAGGCGGGTGAGATGCAGGGTGGCGGCGATGTTCAGCTCGATCATGTCGTCCAGCCGCGACTCTTCCAACTGGTCGAGCATGGCGAACTGGTTGACCCCGGCGGCGTTGATCAGCAGGTTGATCCCGCCGAGGCGTCGTACGCCCTCCAGCAGGGCCTGGCGATCGGAGCCATTGCGCAGGTCGGCGGCCTGCCAGCGCAGACGTTCCGGGTAGCGCCGCATCAGCTCGTCCAGGGCCCCGGCGTGGCGGCTGACCGCCAGGACCTGGGCGCCGGCCGCGCAGAGCTGTTCGGCCAGTTGCAGGCCGATGCCGCCACTGGCGCCGGTGAGTACCACACGGCACTCAGACAAGCGCATGCTGCACCTCGTCCTGCTGTGCCAGGGCACGGGGCAGGCCACGGAACATGTCGGCATACAGGCGGTAGACGACCTTTGCCGAGTGGATTACCGCTTCCTGGTCGGCCGGGTCCTCCAGGCGGTTCATCAAGCGGCGGTAGGTCTGCATGTGGTCCTGGTCCAGCGCGCCGTGGGAACTCAGGTAGCTGAAGGCTTCCCGGGGCAGGCCCAGGCTACGGGCAATGGTGCCGGCGGCCTGGGTGGCCAGGGCGATGCTGGTGCCTTCGAGCACGTTGACCATGCCGAACAGTCCCACCGGATTGCCGCGCTGGATGAGGTCATAAAGAAACGCCACCATCAGCTCGATGGCCAGCGACGGGCGACCGGTTCGTACCGCCTCCGCGTCCCCTCCACAGGCGGTGATGTCATCGAGAATCCAGCGTTCGTGGCCGTATTCGTCGTCGATGTACTCGCACACCGCGCCGCGCAGCCACTCCAGGTGCGAGGGCAGGCGCGCGCCGCAGGCCATCATCAGCGGCACGGTGTGGCGAACGTGGTGGTAGGCCTGGCCCAGGAAGGCGATGTAGCCCTCCAGGCTGACGGTTCCGGACAGTGCCTCGCGGATCACCGGGACGCTGAACAGCGCCTCGCGCTCCTGGGCCGTGGCGGATTGCAGGGTGTCGAAGAAGGGCATGGGGCACTACCTCACTCAGTGACCATTTCGGAAAGGGCTTCGCGGTATCGCTCAAGGATGGCCGCCCGGCGCGGGCGGCCGTTGGCGGTGAGCAGGCCGCTGGCGCTGCTGAAGGGTTCGGGCAGACGCGCCCAGCGGTGCACGCGGGCGTAGTCCGGCAGCAGCTCGTTGCACTGGCGCACCGCCTGCTCCAGCGCCTGGTCGGTGCAGGCCGGGTCCACCGGCCAGAGCAGCGCCAGGTTCTGGTGCAGGCCTTCGCCATGGACGAAGGCCTGGAGCACCACGCCATTCTGCGTCAGCTCGGCTTCGATCCATTCCGGATTGACGTTGCGACCGAAGCTGGTGATGAACTGGTTCTTCTTGCGGCCGGCGAGGTACAGGTAGCCGTCGTCGTCGAAGCGGCCGATGTCGCCGGTGGGCCACCACTGTCCGAGGTGCGGCGGCTCGCCAAGGTAGCCGAGCAGGGCCGAGCCGCTGACCAGTACCTCGCCGTCGTCGGCCAGCTTCACCTGCACGTGGGGCAGGGGACGGCCGACGCTGCCCGGCCGCACTGCGCCGGGGCGGTTCAGGCAGACCACCGAGGCGCACTCGGAAAGCCCATAGCCTTCGAACACCGGCAGACCGACGGCGGCGGCGCGCTGCAGCAGGGAGGGCGCCACCCGTGCGCCGCCCACGGCGACGAACTTCAGCGGGCCGACGCGCATCACGCCGCGCTCGATGGCAGTGACCAGGCCGAGCAGCAACTGCGGCACCAGGATCAGGCTTTGCGCACCGCTCAGGGCGATGGCACCGAGCAGCCGCTTCCAGTCCACGCTGCTCGATCCGGCCAGGCCTATCTGCTCGCTGGGCAGCAGGGTCAGCGTGGCGCCGGCGCACAGGGCGGCATACAGGCCGAGGTTTTCCAGCAGCACCGCCAGCGGCAGGATGGCCAGGTAGCGGCTGGGCTCGGCGGGCCGGCTGGCGGCTTCCAGCTCGCGCGCGACGCGCAGCATGGCGCCGGCATCCAGGCACACGCCCTTGGGCGCGCCGGTGCTGCCGGAGGTGTAGGTGATCTTCGCCGTCCCCAGGGGCAGGCCGGCGTCCACCACGGCGGGGCGGTACCAGAAGGTCTCGCCACGGCTGAAACCGTTGTTGCGCAGCTCGTCCTCCATGGTGGGCTCCACCAGGGCCAGGCTGGCCTGGCTCTGCATCAGGCAATGGGCGCGCTGGGAGGGGCTGAAGAAGGGCGGCAGGATCAGACAGGGGCGTTCACTGAATAACGCGGCCAGGTCCCAGATCAGCGCCTCCGGGCCATTGTCCAGGGCCAGGGCAAAGGCACCGCTGGGTTGCGCGGCGAGATGCGCGGCGCGTTGCTCCACGGCCTCCAGCATCTGCGCGTAGCTGTAGCGCTGGGTCGCGCCACGCAGTGCCAGACGCTCGCCATGGTCGCGGGCGTGGTGGCGCAGATGATGCAGGAAGTCTTCCAGCTCAGGCCGCATGTTCGTGCCTCGCGCGGTAGAGCAGCACCGGGAAGCCCAGGCGCTGGTAGGCCCCGCTGTTCTCGAGCTGCTCATGGCCGTAGCGGATGCTGCCGGTGAACACCTGGGGATGCTGGTCGTAGTAATTGCCCCAGTCGGCCATTTCGCCATTCAGCCGCGTCGGGTCGGCCGTCGCCAGTACCGTCGGCTCCAGGCCCAGGCGATGGAAACTGTTGATCAGTGTCGCCGCGCCGGTGAACGCGACCCAGCGTAGCCCGCGGGCGGCCAGCAGCCAGGTCACTGCGGCGATGATCAGGCGTGCGCTGCCGGCATTACGGGCGGCCAGATTGCCCACTTCCACCAGTTCCTGGCGCGGCACGGCGTAACCGGCGATGCGCGATACCGGTTCCTCCAGCGGCTCATCCAGGTAGCGTTCGAGGAACAGCGGTTCCTCCAGTGCCAGTCGGATGCCGGCCACCGCCACCAGTGCACCGTGGCGGTCGCGCAGGCTGAGCAGCTCGGGCAGGTAGTGGTGCACGTCGGCATGGTGGACGCGGTCGAAGCGCTCATGCACGAAGGCTTCGATCTCGTGTCGCTGCGGATCGTCCCGGCCGATCAGGCACAGGCTCGCCAGGTGCGTGCCGCGCGGCCCGAAACGGAACGGAAACAACGACTCCCATTCGGATTGCGTCATGACTCCCCCCACGATGGTGATAATTCGTTGGGGGGAGTATTTGCCGCGAATCTGAATGCAGTCTTAAGAGGCGCGCCGCTCAGGCCATGTCGCTGTGCGCGAACTCCTCGGCAAGAAAGTCCAGCAGTGCCCTTACCGATGGCAGCAGCCCACGCCGCGAGGGAAACACCGCATGGACCACCCCGGTGCGTGGCGCCCAGTCGGGCAGCAGGTTGACCAGGCTGCCGTTGTTGAGGTCCTCGCACACCACCACCGCCGGCAAGTGCACCGCGCCGACCCCGGCCAGCGCGGCCTGGCGCAGCGCCATCAGGTCGTCGGTGACCAGCCGCGGATGGTGGCGCACCTGGGCGCTGGCGCCCTTGGGTCCGTCCAGTTGCCAGTGGTATTCGCGCTGCGCCGAGCCCCAGTGCAACGTGGGCAACGCCGCCACGTCGGCGGGGATCGGTCGCGCCGTCAGTCGCTCGCGCAGCGACGGTGCACCCACCACGCGCTGGCCGCTCTCGCCCAGCACCTTCATCACCAGGTCAGTGCTTTCCAGCGGTGGGAAGCGCACCCGCAGGGCGACGTCGATGCCTTCCTGGATCAGGTCCACCTGGCGGTTGGTGGCCTCCACGTGCAGCGCCACCAGCGGGTGCTCGACCATGAAGCGCGCCAGCATCGGGCCGACCCAGAAGTTCAGCAGAGCGATGGGGCAACTCAGCCGCACCACGCCCTGCGGCTCGGAGCGGTGGCGCTCGATCACCTCGGCCGCACCCTCGGCTTCCACCAGCATCGCCAGGCAGTGGCGGTAGTACTCCTGGCCGATCTCGGTCACCGAGAAATGCCGGGTGGAGCGCTGGATCAGGCGTACGCCCAGGCGCTCTTCCAGCGAGGCGATGCGCCGGCTGAGCTTCGACTTGGGCTGGTCCAGGGCGCGTCCGGCGGGGGCGAAACCGCCGTGCTCGACCACCTGGGCGAAGTAAAAGAGATCGTTGAGGTCTTCCATTGCAGTGTTCTCCAGATGGAACTCTGAGGTGAATTATCGCCGTCTACTGGTCTCAGTGTTGCAGATTTATCGTGTCTCCATGCACTACAGGAGGCACCCCATGAAACAGATTCTCGGTATCTACAGCGCACCCCGACCGCACTGGGTCGGCGATGGTTTCCCGGTTCGCTCGCTGTTCTCCTACGACAACCTGGGCGAGCACCTGAGCCCCTTCCTGCTGCTGGACCATGCCGGCCCGCATGACTTCACTCCCAGCGACAGCCCACGCGGCGTCGGCCAGCACCCGCACCGCGGCTTCGAGACGGTGACCATCGTCTACCAGGGCGAACTGGAGCACCGCGATTCCAGCGGCGGCGGCGGGCGCATCGGCCCCGGCGACGTGCAGTGGATGACCGCCGGCGACGGCATCCTCCACGAGGAATTCCATTCGCCGGACTTCAGCCGCAGCGGCGGCACGCTGCACATGGCGCAGCTCTGGGTGAACCTGCCGGCGCGCGACAAACGCACCGCGCCGGCCTACCAGACGCTGCTGGCGGCGGACATCCCGCAGATCCAGCTGCCCGAAGGCGCCGGCACCCTGCGGGTGATCGCCGGCCGCTACGGCAACGCGGCGGGGCCGGCCCACACCTTCAGCCCGCTGGATGTCTGGGACATGCGTCTGAAGGCGGGCCACACGCTGGACCTGCGGGTCATCCCGGGGCGCAACACCGCCCTGGTGGTCCTGCGCGGCAACCTCAGCCTGGGCAGCGGTGAAAGCCTGCGCGAAGGGCAACTGGCGCTGTTCGACCGGCGCGGCGACAGCCTGCCGCTGCAAGCCGACAGCGACGCCCTGGTCCTGCTGCTCAGCGGCGAGCCGCTGAACGAGCCGATCGTTGGCTACGGCCCCTTCGTGATGAACAGCGACCGCGAAATCGGCGAGGCCATCGACGACTTCCGCGAAGGCCGCTTCGGCCAACTGAGTCGCTGACTGTCACAACCCGGACTTGGCGGGTGCCTAGTCTGGATCAACGCCCACGCCGAAGTGCGTGGGTCAGCGTGGGCCGATACGGCCCTTACGAGGAGAACCACCATGAGCAACTTCTCTCAGATCGCCAACTTCAACGGTCAGCGTCCGGTGATCGATCCCGACGACACCGCCATGCTGCTCATCGACCACCAGAGCGGCCTGTTCCAGACGGTCAAGGACATGCCCATGACCGAGTTGCGCAACAACGCCATCACCCTGGCGCGGATCGCCACCCTGGCCAAGATCCCGGTCATCACCACCGCCTCGGTGCCGCAGGGCCCCAACGGCCCGCTGATCCCGGAAATCCACGAAGCCGCGCCGCATGCCCAGTACGTAGCGCGCAAAGGCGAGATCAACGCCTGGGACAACCCCGAGTTCGTCGCCGCCGTGGAGAAGACCGGCAAGAAGACCCTGGTCATCGCCGGCACCATCACCAGCGTGTGCATGGCCTTCCCCAGCATCAGCGCGGTCAACGCCGGCTATCGGGTATTTGCCGTGATCGACGCCTCCGGCACCTATTCGAAGATGGCCCAGGAAATCACCCTGGCCCGCGTGGTACAGGCCGGCGTGGTACCGATGGACACCGCCGCGGTCGCCTCGGAAATCCAGCGCACCTGGAATCGTCCGGACGCCGCCCAATGGGCCGAGGCCTATAGCCTAATCTTCCCTCACTACCGTCTGCTGATCGAAAGCTACACCAAGGCGCAGCAGGTAGTGACCGAGCACGAAGTACTGGACTCGCAACGCTGACTCACCCCAGCCCGGCCCCGTGCCGGGCTTTCCACCTGCAAACGAGGAAACGCCATGAGCAAGCCTTACGTCCGTCTCGACAAGTCCCAGGCCGCCGTACTGCTGGTCGATCACCAGGCCGGTCTGCTCTCGCTGGTACGCGACATCGAACCGGACAAGTTCAAGAACAACGTCCTGGCCCTGGCCGACCTGGCCAAGTACTTCAAGCTGCCGACCATCCTCACCACCAGCTTCGAAACCGGCCCCAACGGCCCGCTGGTGCCGGAGCTGAAAGACCTGTTCCCCGACGCGCCCTACATCGCCCGTCCGGGCAACATCAATGCCTGGGACAACGAGGACTTCGTCAAGGCGGTCAAGGCCACCGGCAAGAAACAGCTGATCATCGCCGGCGTGGTGACCGAAGTCTGCGTGGCCTTCCCGGCGCTGTCGGCGCTGGAAGAGGGCTTCGACGTGTTCGTGGTGGCGGATGCTTCGGGCACCTTCAACGAAGTCACCCGTGACGCCGCCTGGCGCCGCATGGAAGCCGCCGGTGCGCAGCTGATGACCTGGTTCGGCGTGGCCTGCGAGCTGCACCGCGACTGGCGCAACGACATCGAGGGCCTGGCCGCGCTGTTCTCCGCGCATATCCCGGACTACCGCAACCTGATCACCAGCTACAGCCTGCTGACCGCGAACAAGTAACGCGCTCGGGAGGGCAAGGTTCGCGCGGAGGCCGGACGGGGTGCTCCCTGCGGCTCTTCGCGCAGCCTGGCGCCGGGTCATGCCCAAAGGCCTTCTCGCACGGTCACCATAGAAACACGAGAGCAAGAGGCAAATTGCACCTATGAGTCGTGGTTACAGAGCTACCGTGTCCTGAATGGTGTTTCCGGGTTTCCTACGTCCGACTGCAGTTGTGCTACGGCGATCAAGAGGCTGGAGACGGCGCTTGTGGGCCCGCAAGGCTAAAGGAACTAAGACCTTTCGCTTGAATGCTGCGACGGAACATCAGGACATTGCTGACGGAATGAATCAGGTCTCACCGCCGTAAGACTCTGCCGATTGTTCAGCGCGGTCATTCACGAAGCCTGCGCCGAGCTGTAGGAGCGACCGCTCAGCAGGACTGCAATGACCGATCCAAAGTGGCCAGTGGCATCAGGCAGAAACCGGCCCCTTCAACTCTCACCTCGAACACAAGGACTTTCGGCCAGCTCAGCTCGCCACCTGCCGGTGTCACGCGTGGGTCTGGACGCTCGATCCATGGATGGCAAAACGTACCCCGGGGAAGCGAGCTAGCTGGGGCGAAGCCGGAGCGGGTCCACCAATCCAGCCGCGATCGCCATGCCCACCAGGTCCGGCAGTGTCGCGGCCTGCATGCGCTTCATCACCCGCGCGCGGTACAGGTCGACAGTCTTCACGCTGATCTCCAGCTGCTCGGCGACTTCGCGGCTGGTGTAGCCGCGCACCAGCGGCAGGAACACGTCACGCTCGCGAGGCGTCAGGCTCGCCAGACGTTCCTCCAGTTCGCCCAGGCCTGAGCGCGACGCATGTTGGCGTTCGCCGGAGCTGAGCGCCTGCTGCACGCTGTCCAGCAGCAGTTGCTCGTTGTAGGGCTTCTCGATGAAATCCACCGCGCCGGCCTTGAAGGCACGGATGACGATGGGCACGTCGGCGTGGCCGCTGACGAAGATCACCGGCAGCTCCAGGCCGCGCCGGCGCATTTCTTCCTGTACCGCCAGACCACCGAGACCGGGCATGCGCACGTCGAGCAGCACACAGGCGTGAGCATCGTTCGGGCAGGCGTCGAGGAACTCGCGGCCGCTGGTGAATGGCCGCGCCTTCAGGCCGACCGACTCCAGCAACCAGACCGTCGAGTCGAGCATCCGCTGGTCATCGTCCACCACATACACCACCGCCGTTTCCATCACTGTCTCCGTCATTGTTCGGTTTTCCCTGCCGGTAGCCGGCACTCCAGGCGCAGACCGCCGGAAGGCGCCGCCACGGCTTCCAGCGTGCCGCCGAAGCCTTCGACGATGCCGCGACTCATGGACAGCCCCAACCCCAGGCCTTCGGGCTTGCTGGTGAAGAACGGCGTGAACATCTGCTCCAGCGCCGCCAGGCTGGCCCCCGGCCCTTCGTCTTCCACCCAGACGCAGAGCTGCCCGTCACTGTCGCGGCGGCTGCCGATGCTCACATTCGAGGGCTCGCCGGCATGGCGCTCGCGGTTGGCCTCGATGGCATTGCGCAACAGGTTGAGGAACACCTGTTCCAGCAACACGCGGTCGGCGTAGACGGGCGCCAGATTGTCCGTGAACGCCTCGCCGATGGCCACCTTTACGCTGGCCGCTTCCCAGGCGCACAGGCCCAGCGCAGCCCGCGCCACCTGGTTCAGGTCCAGCGCCTGCATGCGCCGCTGCCCCTTGCGCAGGAAGGCCCGCAGGCGACGGATCACTTCGGAGGCGTGGGCGGTGTGCTCGACGATCTGCGCCAGTCCCTGGGCCACACGCTGTGCGGCTTCCGGCTGGCTGTCGAGGGATTTCAGGTAGCGCTGGCTGGCGCTGGCGTAGTTCATCACCGCGGCCAGCGGCTGGTTCATCTCGTGGGCAATACCCGAAGCCAGTTCGCCCAGGGTCACCAGGCGCGCGGTATGCGCCAGTTCGTCCTGATGCCGGCGCTGCTGGTTCTCACGCAGTTCGCGTTCGGTCATGTCACGGGCCACCAGCGAGTAGTAGCACCCGCCGCCTGCCGCGTTATGCGCCAGCAGGACCAGCGACAACGGCGCGCCATCGCGTCCTCGCAGGCGCCCTTCGGCGCTCCAGACGCCGCTGCGCCGCGCGCGCTCCCAGCCTTCTCGTTCCAACAGGTCCAGCAGGCCATCGTCCAGCACTTGCGCAACGGACGCTGGCAGCGCTTCGCCGTCCAGCCCCAGGGCACGACGCGCCGAGGGGTTGAGGTAGGTGACGCGGCCGCCGGGATCGACGAACAGCACCAGGTCGGTATTGGCCTCGACCACTTCGGCCAGGCGTCGCAAGCCTTCCTCGGCCTGCACCCGGGCGGTGATGTCGCGGGACACGCTGACCACTTCCATCACATGGCCGGTATAGGTCTCGCGAATGGCGCGGCTGGCGGTCTCGAACCACAGGTAATGGCCGTCGCGGTGACGCAGGCGGTAGGTCAGGGTCACGTAGCCGTCCTGCACCAGGGCATCACGGGTACGCTCGGCGACCCGCTGGCGATCCTGTTCGTGCAGCAGCGGCAGCAGCTCCTTGCCGCGCAGCTCCTCCGGCCAGTAGCCGAGCAGCGTCCAGGAGGCCGGCGAGACGTCGAGCAGCCGGCCGTCGAGGGTGCGGCGGGAAATCAGGTCGGTGGTGTTCTCGATGATCTGCCGGTACAGACGGCTGGCCCTGGCCGCCTCACGCTGTTCCCGCAGCGACGCGGTGACCTCGCGGCCGTGGACCAGCACCTGGCGTTCAGCGGGCATCGGCACGAAGGTCCAGAGGAACTGCCGGCCTTCGCGCTCGCCGGTCACCTCGTGCACCGCCCGCCCCTGTTCCAGGCAGGTGCGCTGCAATTGCGCGTGGTTGCTGGGCAGCAGGTCGCTCGGCTGGCTGCCGGGGAAATCCGCGAGCAACTGGCGCAAAGCCTGGTTGCAGTCCACCAGCACGTCCGCCTCGTCCAGCACCAGCGCCGGCTGCGGATCGGCGCTGAGCAGCGGCGCAGTAAGGCGCGCCTGATGAGCCAGGGCAAGCACTTCCCCGAGCAGTTCACCGATCCAGCCGAGCCAATCCTCGGCGTCCGCACCGGCACTTTCCACCAGCAGCAACCCCGCCGCCTCGGCCCGCAACGGCAGCACCAGCGCCAGCCCCTGGCGCCAGCCGGCGCGGCGCAGGCGGCCGCTGAGCCAGCACGGCACGTCGAGCAGTTCTCCGAGAGGCAAGCGTGCACGCTTGCCCAGGCCCCCGACCAGTGCCAGGTCGTTGGCCTGCAACGGGTCACCACTGCCTGGCGGCAGGCGTGATGCGCCGGCGAGGGCTTCGAAGCTCTGGCTGCGCGGTTGCCATTCGACGTAGAGCGCACGGACCACGCCCTCGCGCCCGAGGCAAAGCCGTTGCAGGGCATCCGCCTGCACGGCGACGGGCGCCTGTTCGCGGACCAGGCGCACCAGGGTATTCAGTTCGGACATGGAAAAGGCTCGAAGGCGCTTCAAATGAATATAGTACTTATACCATACACCTTAGGTTTAACTTCCATATTCAATTCGACATTGCTATAAAACGCCGCAATGACCGGGCGACAGCCTGCCGCACCGGTCAAGACCCGCCTGCTGCCCAGCGCTCCACGGGTCACAACAGAACAATGAGCTAACAATCAGCCACAGGGTGTCCACATGTCGATCTTCGAACAGGGCTTGCCGCGCGCGGCCGTCAACCACATCGCGCTGTCGCCGCTGAGCTTCATCGAACGCACCGCCCACGTTTACCCCGAGCGTACCGCCATCATCCATGGCAGCCTGCGCCGCACCTGGAAGGAAACCTACCAGCGCTGCCGCCGCCTGGCCTCCGCCCTCGACGCCCGCGGCATCGGCCGCGGCGACACGGTGGCGGTGATGCTGCCCAACACCCCGCAGATGATCGAGGCACACTTCGGCGTACCGATGATCGGCGCGGTACTCAATACCCTCAACGTACGCCTGGACGCCGAAGCCATCGCCTTCATGCTGCAGCACGGCGAAGCCAAGGTACTGATCACCGACCGCGAATTCCACGACGTGATCCACGCCGCATTGGGCATGCTCGACCACTCACCGCTGGTGGTCGACGTGGACGACCCCGAGTACGGCGAAGGCCAGGCCGTCAGCCCGCTGGACTACGAGGCGCTGCTCGCCGAGGGCGATCCGGAATTCGCCTGGCAGTGGCCGCAGGACGAATGGGACGCCATCTCCCTCAACTACACCTCCGGCACCACCGGCAATCCCAAGGGCGTGGTCTACCACCACCGCGGCGCCTACCTGAACGCGCTGGGCAATCAGATGACCTGGTCCATGGGCCAGCATCCGGTCTACCTCTGGACCCTGCCGATGTTCCACTGCAACGGCTGGTGCTATCCCTGGACCGTTACCGCGCTGGCCGGCACCCACGTGTGCCTGCGCCGGGTCGATCCGCAGAAGATCCTCACCCTGATCCGCGAGCACCAGGTCACCCATATGTGCGGCGCCCCCATCGTGCTCAACGCGCTGATCAATATGCCCGAGTCGGCCAAGGCCGCCATCGACCACCCGGTGCACGCCATGGTCGCCGGCGCGGCTCCGCCAGCCAAGGTGATCGGAGCGGTGGAGGAAATGGGCATCAAGGTCACCCACGTCTACGGCCTGACCGAGGTCTACGGCCCGGTGACCGTCTGTGCCTGGCACGAGGAATGGGACGAGCTGTCGCTGGACGAACGCGCCCGCATCAAGTCGCGCCAGGGCGTGCGTTATCCGACCCTGGAAGGTGTGATGGTCGCCGACCCGAAGACCCTGGAGCCGGTGCCCCGCGACGGCCTGACCATCGGCGAGATCTTCATGCGCGGCAACACCGTGATGAAGGGCTACCTGAAGAACCCCACCGCCACCGAGGAATCCTTCGCCGGCGGCTGGTTCCACACCGGCGACCTGGCGGTCTGGCACCCGGACGGCTACGTGGAGATCCGCGACCGCCTCAAGGACATCATCATCTCCGGCGGCGAGAACATCTCCACCATCGAGGTCGAGGGCGTGCTCTATCGCCACCCGGCCGTGCTCGAGGCCGCAGTGGTGGCCCGCGCCGACGAACGCTGGGGCGAGACGCCCTGCGCCTTCATCACCCTCAAGGTCGAGCACGCGGCGGTCGAGCCGCAGGACATCATGAACTTCTGCCGCGAGCACCTGGCCGGATTCAAGGTGCCGCGCACCGTGGTATTCACCGACCTGCCCAAGACCTCCACCGGGAAGATCCAGAAGTTCGTCCTGCGCGACTGGGCCAACGCCCTCTGACCCCAACATCCGCCTGCCATCGTGCGCTCCCCGCAGCGGGGAGCGTCGGAGTTCGCCATGCCTGACTACAACGCTCCCCTGCGCGACATGCGCTTCCTGCTCGACGACGTGTTCGACGCGCCCGCCCTTTGGGCGCGCCTGCCGGCGCTGGCCGAACGCATCGACGCCGACACCGCCGACGCCATCCTCGAGGAAGCGGCAAAGATCACCGGTGGCCTGCTCGCCCCGCTCAACCGCAGCGGTGACGAGGAAGGCGTGCACTTCGCCGACGGTGTGGTGAGCACGCCCACCGGCTTCCGTGAGGCCTACGCGACCTACGCCGAGGGCGGCTGGGTCGGGCTGGCGGGGAATCCCGAGTACGGCGGCATGGGCATGCCGAAGATGCTCTCGGTGCAGTTCGAGGAAATGATGTACGGCGCCAACGCCAGCTTCAGCCTCTATTCGACCCTCTCCGCCGGCGCCTGCCTGGCGCTGGATGCCCATGCCTGCGAAGCCCTCAAGCGTACCTATCTGCCGAAGATGTACGCCGGCGAATGGGCCGGTTCCATGTGCCTGACCGAGCCCCATGCCGGCACCGATCTGGGCCTTATCCGCACCCGCGCCGAGCCGCAGGCCGATGGCAGCTACCGCGTCACCGGCACCAAGATCTTCATCACCGGCGGTGAGCAGGACCTCACCGACAACATCATCCACCTGGTGCTGGCCAAGCTGCCCGACGCACCGGCGGGCTCGCGGGGTATCTCGCTGTTCCTGGTGCCCAAGTTCCTGGTGCAGGCCGATGGCTCGCTGGGTGCGCGCAACGCGGTCTCCTGCGGCTCGGTCGAGCACAAGATGGGCATCAAGGCCTCGGCTACCTGCGTGATGAACTTCGATGGTGCCACTGGCTGGCTGGTCGGCGAGCTGAACAAGGGGCTGGCGGCGATGTTCACCATGATGAACTACGAGCGCCTGTCCATCGGCATCCAGGGTATCGGCTGCGCCGAAATGTCCTACCAGAGCGCTGTCGCCTACGCCCGCGAGCGCCTGCAGAGCCGCGCCGCTACCGGCCCGGTGGCGAAGGACAAGGCCGCCGACCCGATCATCGTGCACCCCGACGTGCGTCGCATGCTGCTGACCATGAAGGCGCTGACCGAAGGCGGCCGCGCCTTTTCCACCTACGTCGGCCAGCAACTGGATGTCGCCAAGTACGCCGAAGACGCTGCCGAACGCGAGTCGGCCCAGTCATTGGTGGCGCTGCTGACGCCGGTCGCCAAGGCCTTCTTCACCGACACCGGACTGGAAAGCTGCATCCATGGCCAGCAGGTGTTCGGCGGCCACGGCTTCATCCGCGAATGGGGCCAGGAACAGCTGGTGCGCGACGTGCGCATCGCGCAGATCTACGAAGGCACCAACGGTATCCAGGCGCTGGACCTGCTGGGGCGCAAGGTGATCGCCGATGGCGGGCAGGCGCTCGCCCTGTTCGCCGGAGAAATCCGCGCTTTCGCCGATGCAACCGACGGTACTGCCATGGGCGCCTTCACATCACCGCTGCTGGAGGCGCTGGACCTGCTCGAATCCGTCACCCGCGAAGTGCGCGAGCGCGCCGCCAGAGCGCCACAGGAGATCGGTGCCGCCTCGGTGGAGTACCTGCACCTGTTCGGCTATACCGCGTATGCCTATCTCTGGGCGCGCATGGCGCAGGCCAGCCTGGGCCTGGGCGACGACTTCCACTGCGGCAAGCTGGCCACCGCGCGCTTCTACTTCGCCCGCCTGCTGCCGCGCACCGAGTCCCTGGCCGGATCGATCCGCGCCGGCAGCGACAGTCTGTTCGAGCTGCGTGCCGAGCAGTTCTGAATTTCAGTTGAGCGTGATTGCGTGGCCAGTCGCCAATGTTGGCCACGCTTTTTTTTGATGGCAGGTCCAGCGGGCGATGCAAGCAGGCTTCAAGCGCCGTATCGGCTCTGACACAGCTGTCTTCAACTCCCATGCAGTGACGAAAGCTCCGCTGCATGGGAGGCATCTGCCCAATTATGTCCGCGGTGGAACCCGCGAATCTCCGGTAGAGATGATTACCTCCACGCGACGATTTAACTGACGGCTCTCTGCACTGGCGTTGCTTGCCACCGGGTAGTTCTTCCCGTAGCCGGCGCTGACCAGGCGCTCGGGCGTCACCCCAAGACGTTGCAGGGCGAAGGCCACCGCCTGGGCACGGCGCTCGGACAGGCTCTGGTTGAAGGCGTCGCCGCCCACCGAGTCGGTGAAGCCTTCCACGCGTACCTTGCGCTCGGGGTTTTCCCGCAGGTAGTCGGCCAGTTGCTGCAGATTGCGCACGGCACCACTGCGCAGCTCGGCCTTGCCGGTATCGAACAGCACGTCGCCGAAGGTGACCACGGTGCCGCGCTCGGTCTTCTTCGCGTCCAGGGCCTGCAAGGCCTTGAGCTGCTGGGTGCGGACGTCCAGGCGAACCCGCGTGCGCTCGGCGTCCAGACCCTGGATGCCGGCCTCGGCCTGGCGCTGCAGGATGGTCTGCTCCGCCACGGCGATCTTGCTGCTGGCGAGGTAGGCGGCCTGGTCGATAGCCGGGTCCTTGCGGTTCTGGTTCGACAGGGTTTCGGCCTTGGCCAGCGCGGCGAACGCATCGCGGGTTTCCAGGGCGGCGAGGCGGCTGGCCTCGGGATTGGCCTGCAACGTCTCGTACTGGGCGCGTGCGGCCACCAGGCCGGTGTTTTCCGGCGTAGTGCCGCAGCCGGCGAGGGCCAGGGCGAGCAGCGACAGGGCAGGGAGAGAGAGTTTCTTGTACATGGCTGGCCTCACTGGGCTTGGGCGGAGGGAAGCGCGGGGGCGTCGGGCGCCTGGAGCATTTCCTGGCGCAGGACTTCGATGCCCTGGCGGGCGCTCTGCAGCGTCTGCTGGGCCTTGATGGCGCGCGCCTTGCGCTCGGCGAGACTGGCGTCCGCCTCGGCCTGCTGGGCCAGCAGGCGGGCCTGCGCGTAGTCCTTCTCGCCAAGGGCGCGTTCCATGAGGAACAGCTTGTCCTGGGCGTTCTTCATCTCCACGGGCGCATAGCGCGTGGCATCGGCGGATACCGCTCGGTTCACCGCGTTCTTCGACAGCTGTACCTGTTCTTCCGGCAGGGGCACGCTGGAGCAGGCGCCAAGCGCGCCCAGCATCACCAGCAGCAGTCCGTACGGCGCGGCGTATCCGCCTCGGGTCATGTTGGCCATTCGTCACTCCAAAGGTCTTGTCAGTCATGCCGCGCGGTGGCGCGGCGGGCGTGCGGGGACGAGCGCCACCGCTGGCGGCGCTCCTCGGCACTCGGGGAAGGGCGCGGCAAAGCGCCCGTGATCAGGGATGCAGCGCGGGTTGGTGCTCGCGGCGGTGCAGCGCCTGGGGATCGATCAGTGCCATGAAGGCACCGAGACTGGCCGCGTCCAGCGGGCCGGGCAGGCGCGCCACGGTCCCTTCGGCAGCCAGCGGCGCAGGGTCGGCGGGCAGGTACTGGCTCTGGTAGACCAGCGCGCTGTGGTAGACGCCGGCCAGGGAGGTGCAGTCCAGCGGCTCGCTGTTGAACAGCCGGGCGCTGCCGATCAGCACGTCGAAGGGGCGCCCGGTGCAGCGTCCCAGCAGGCGCGCCTCGTCCAGCGAGGCGGCGGTCGCCACGCGGTGATAGCCCAGCCGGTTGAGCATCCGCTCCACCAGCAGCGACTGGGCATGGCGGTTCTCGGCGATCAGGATGCGCAGGGTCTTGTTGGCCATCGGGCTGTGTCCTCGTTGGGCTGTTCCGTACGCAAAGCCTACGGACCGGCCAGAGGCTTTCCTGTAGGTCGAATCCAGCGATTTTGTAGGACGCTTCCTAGCAGAAGCGCCGAGCCCCGGCGTTCTCGTCCAACCCACGCAGCAGCTGCGTCAGCTCGCCACCCAGTAGCGGCCGGCCCAGCAGAAAGCCCTGCACGCGCTCGCAGCCCAGGCGTTTGAGGGGCACCAGCGAGGCGCGTACTGCCCGGTTGGCGTGGCGCCGCAGCCAATGATGGGATAGTTCGGTGTGCCTTAGGGGCGGTTTGATCTAGGCAGCCAAAGCGCGAAATCGCCCACGAACTTCGTTGGAATGGCGTTGAGCGTCTACTGAAGAAACACGACCTTGATACTCCTCACAACGCGCGCAACCGGACTCACGACCACAGGATCGACAATCATGTGTGAGCGCCGTTCGTCCATCTAGGGCGAACCATGGTCACCGGCAGCGATCGACCCTGAGCGGACTGTCGCATGGAGCGAAAATCGGCCACTAGCTGCCCTTTACTGAGGGCAGCAATGGGTCGCTCTCGCATTAGTGGAAGCTTCCATTCAGAAGCAGACATGCATGAAGCACACGACCTAGGCTGAATAATCTAAAACCGTCTCAAAGCGGCACCGGCCATAAGGCCGGCGCCAAAGTGGGAATGAGGTAATAGCGAGGCCACGTAGCAGTCTTCAGAACATCATCGACCGGAATATCCCGATTCCTATCAGCGGTCTCGGGTTTGTTACGGCCAGGTAGCAATTGCCCTCGTCACGTTCAAAGTACCGTCCACATTTCTAGATCGCAATATGCACCTAGTGGCCGTGCTTGATTTGGCCTCGACCATCATTGCCCAGACATCCGTTTGCCGAATGAGATGGCATAGGCAGCGGAGCGGGCCTTTAGGATGGGATCGTCAGTGGGCACAATGCCGTCGGCAACCACCAAGGGATCGAAGTTGATGGAGTTACAGGCGGCGCCTGCCTGGGGCATGGCCTTGGTAATGCTCAAGGTGCCCACTTTGACCTTTTGCCGATCCTCAGGCCAGGCAATCGAGGCGTCGTTCTCGGAATCGCCAGGCTGGCCCAGAATGATGTACATGTCCCATTTGGCCGGGGAATTTTGTGTGCGTGCGATGAGGTCCTTTGCGAGGTGATCGGCAGGAGTGGCCTTCATTTCCTCGTCAGTCAGGGTTTTGACTCCTCCCTGCGGCTCGAAATGCCAGCGTACTAGTTGTTTCTGATCAGCCTTGTTGACGAACCAGAAGGCATTGAGGCTGTTGTAGTAAGTGGTGTCGTAGCCGACAGGAGGATTGCGGGATTCGATGGCGGCACCCAATCCGTGGAAATCGGGGTGGCTTTCGACGAAGGCCTTGAGAGCTTCCGGGTTGGGAGCGCCTGTTGCAGGGTCCGGCTTGAGCGCGACGGTCAAGGCATAGAAGGTCTCTGGCTTGGAGACGAAGATCGGTACGTTGATCATCGTCATGTGCTGCAGGGCGCCTCCTGGCAACTTGAACTCCAGCGCTAAACCTTGCACACCTTTTTGATTATCAGGCTGTTCGGGATTGCCTCCGTTGTGGGAGAAGCGAGCCACCACCGGTATTGGCTGGCCGCTGAAAAGCGCAGAGCGACTGTATTTGGCGGTATCGCTGTTGCCGACAAATTCTCCTTCGGCACATAGCCCCTTGGTGTGGTTGCGTCTTTGCCCGGCGTGGGTACCGTATGTGTCTTCGAAGGCGCTGATCATGTCGACGGGATTGTAGGGTTTGGCTTCGGCTTCGGCGGCATTAAGAGAGGTTGAATAGAGTTGGCACACGCCGGTAAGAACGGCACCGGCCAGTACAGCTTTGTAGGGAACCTGCATGACCATTTCCTCATCTGTAAACGATTGGACTACGCGGTAACTTCATCGCTTTTTGTTCTCACGTGCACTTCTAGAAGGCAGCCATTGGAGAAGAAAAGCAGGTTGTAGGAACGGCTCCCAACCTCCTAAACCAAGGCCAATACAGCCAAAAACGGGCAACTAAAGCCGTAAGCACGGCGCCCATTTCTAGTCTATTCGTCGGCAGGAAGACCCGTTTGGACTTCTTCTGGTAGCCCGGTCAACTGCGCCGCCGATCTAGTGAAACCACGTAGGCAAATAGGCGTGCTGAGAACATCTCGTCGACGGGGCGGCCGATCCCTGCGGCCAAGTTGCCGGGGTCGAAGATGCCCGCATCGCAGTTCTGCGCATCCTCCAGTGCGGTGATGTCCAGTGTGCCGAGTTGCACGGCTTCGCGCTGATCCTCGTCTGGCCAGCGTGCGGTCACGTCGAGTAGGGGATCGCCCGCCCGAGCCACTATGGCCAGGAGCTCGAATTGTGCAGTGCCCTGCGCGATGCGTTGGCGCAGTTCGTCCAAGAGAAAGTCGTTCGGTAGCGGGTCGGCCTGCTCCTGGGGCAGGGTGATTTCGCCGAAAGCCGGTTCCAGCTTGAACTTGATGAAGCGAGTCCGGCCGTCGCCATTGTCCGCAGGGAAGGCATGCACGGCCCAGTAAGGAGTGCCGACGAAACTGCCGGGAAGGCCGCGGCCGGCGACGAACTGGGCCTGGTGCAGGGTTTCCGGATTGGCGGCGTTGAAGGCCTCGAGCCGTTCCTTGTCCGGCGTGCCGTCCGGACCGGGCTTGCGGGCATCGAGGAAGCCGAGCATCTGTTCCACGGTGCGAGCGAAATGCACGGGCGCATTTTCGGTCAGCAAGTCGCTGGTATGCCCCGGCGGGCCCAGGCGGAAGCTGAAGCCGCGTAACACGGTTCGATTGGTGTCGCTGACTCCGGGGTTGCCACCGCCCACGGCGAAACGGCCGATGAACCGCGAGGGCTCGGTGAAACTGCGCGAGATCGTCACATGCCGTGCCTGGGCTGTTGGCGTGTAGGTGCCAGTGATGCAGTGCCCCTTGGCGAAACTGGCGCGGGCGCCGGGCGGATTGCCCGCATTGCGCTTGAGCGCCGTGACGATATCGATGGATGCGCCGGGACTGGCGGGATGCACGGGGGGAACGACGGCACCTTGGTCGTCGCTGGACACTGAGGGTTTGGACTGGCTCATGGTGACCTCCGGCAGGGATCGGGAGTGATGTCGATTGCGTCGCGCTATCGAACTCCCAGCAGTTTTCGCGGCGGACCAGCGGCTGTCTTGAATGAAAGGCGCGGGCCTTGAACGAAAAAGGCAGTCGCCTTGACGGTGCCAGGAGTGCCGACCAGACTCCTTCCGCGCCGCTTTCCGCAGCAACCTCGAGGTGCCCGGTCATGGCCTATGAGCTGAACGGCGAAAGCCTAGGGAGAGCCTTCCGCCAGGAACAACTGCCTACCCTGACGACCAACAGCAGCGAAGGCCTGCGCATGGCCGTCAGCGAATTGCGCCGCGATCAGCCAGGATTCGGTTTTTCCGCGCCTCTGCCTGCAGAGTCGGCCTACCTGGTAGGGCTCCAACTGCGCGCCATTGATCGCCACGAACTCTGGCTCGACGGTCGCTCGGTTCCGGTCAACCCGATTGCCGGAGGGGCGATGCACATCTTCGACCTGCAACGGAATCCGGTGTGCTACACGAACGAACCCTTCCACGACCTCTTCTTCTATATCCCTCGTGCTGCACTGGCCGAGCTGCGCGAAGATTTCGGCGGAAGGGAGGTGGTTGAACTCGGCTGCCGCGACGGCCAGTTCCTGTGCGACCCGGTGATTCACGGCCTGGGCCTGGCACTCCTGCACACCATGCGTACCGGCCCAGCGCACGAACAGGTCTTCGTTGATCATGTGATGCTGGCCCTGCGCAGTCACTTGCTCACCGCCTATCCCGGTACGAGCTTGAAACCGACTGCTGCGGTCCATGGGCTTGCCCGGTGGCAGGAGCAGGCGGTCAAGGAACTGATGAGCGCCTATCTGGGGGAAGGTATCTCGCTCAAGGCGCTCGCGGACGTCTGTGACATTTCCACCAGTACGCTGGTGCGGGGGTTCAAGCGCAGTACCGGCTATACGCCGCACCAGTGGCTGATCCGGCGGCGTCTCGACTTGGCGATGCAATTGATGCGACGTAGAGAGTTGTCGCTGGCGGATATTGCGACGCAGGTCGGCTTCGCCGATCAGAGCCACTTCACGAGAGCGTTCTCCCGCATCGTTGGGTGCTCGCCAGCGACCTGGCGGTTGTCCCAGGGTTGATTGATGGCTAGGCGTATGCGGAGAAGTTTCTGATCGGTGTTACCGAGCCCCCATGTGCCAATAAGTCCAACGCAGCAGCCTGGCTGTTCCATGACCTGAAGGGCCGCTTCCGGCCGACTTCTGCCAGTCGTGACCGGCAGAAGTCGGCCGGAAGCAGCCATTCACGTCATAGGGACGAGCACTATTTCAGATCACCACCAGCATTTCCCTAGAAGCGATAGTTCACGCTCGCTTCCAGAGTCCGTGGCGCACCGGGGGTGATGAGGTCCACCGAGCCGTGTGCGGAGACGTAGTAATCACGATCGAAAACGTTCTTCAGGCGCAGTGCCATGTCCCAGTGCGGCACGCTGTAGAAGAGGGCGGTATCGAAGGTGGTGTAGCTCGGCATCACCACGTTGTTGTCCAGCGCCGTGTAGCGATCGTCAACGTAGTTGGCGCCCGCGGCGGCACGCCATTGCGGGGTGAGGCTGCGCACCAGCCAGAGGTTGGCGCTGTTGCGCGGGGTGAGGGTGGGCACCTGGCCTTCGTTGGGCACGCCGTTGGTCTTGCTGTTGGACTTGGTGATCTCCGCGTCGAGGTACGCGTAGCCGGCGTAGATCTGCCACTTGTCCGTCAACTGCCCGCTGATCGTAGCCTCGAAGCCGTCGGTGCGTTGCTCGCCGGCCAGTACGGTCAGGTTCGGGTTGGTCGGGTCGGCGGTCTTCATGTTGGTGCGTTCGAGACGGAAGATCGCGGCGGTGATCGAGAGGCGGTTGTTCAGCAGGTCCCACTTGGTACCGATTTCGTAGTTGGTGGTTTCCTCGGGTTCGAGGTTCTGGTTGGACGGGCTCACCGCGAACACTTCGCCTGACGGCTGATAGCTGCGGCTGACGGACACGTAGTAGGACTGGATCTGGTCCGGTTGGTAGACCAGGCCGGCGCGCGGGCTCCAGGTCTTGTCGGTGCGGTCGAGGTCGACGTTCTGCACGCGCTCGTCGTCGTACTCCTGGCCGAAGATGTCGTAGCGCACGCCCAGCAGCGCTTTCCATTGCTCATTCAGTTCGATCAGGTCCTGCACGTAGAAGCCGGTGGTGTCCTGGGTGTTGGTGCCCTTGGACGACAGGTTGGCGGCGTGCTCCGGGACCGGAACCAGGCCATCGCTGAACACCGGGACCTGCGCCACGTTGTTCTGGCTGAACACGCGCTGGTGCTTGTCCTGGACGCCCACCTCGACGCCATACAGCAGGTTGTGCTGCATGCCGGCCAGTTGCGCGTGCTGCTTGAGTTCGGTCTGGTTGAACACGCCGTATTCGTCGCGCGCCACGTTGCCGCGGTTGAGCTTCACCAGGAGTTTGCCGTCGGGGGAGGTGACGAAGCGGGTCGGGCTGGTGTCGGCCAGGGTGTTGTTGCGGTCCAGGTCGTAGCGGTAGAAGCGGCTGGTGTTGGTCAGGCTGAGGTCGTCGTTGATCTGGTAGTTCAGGGCGCTGGTGAGGGAGAAGACCTCGCTGCGTGCATAGTCCTGGTCCGGGTCGCCGGAGCCGAAGCGCTTGTCCCGGTCGACATCCACCGGGCGGTCGCCCAGGGCGGGAATGCCGAAGTCGATCAGGCGCTTGTCGTACAGGTAGCTGGCGCCGAGGTTCAGTTCCAGGTCGTCGGAGAGCCGGAAGTAGGCGGAAGGGGCGATGGCCTTGTGGTCGATGTAGCCATCGTCGCGGTAGGTGTCGCTGTCCTCGAAGGCGCCGGTGACGCGATACGCCTGGTTGGTCTGCTGGTCGGCCCAGCCGGTGTCGAACTGCGTGCGGCGCTTGCCCTCGGAGTCGACGGTCATGCCCACTTCGTGCCTGGGGGCGAAGCCCGGGGTCTTGGAGATGCTGTTGATCAGGCCGCCGGACGAACCCCGGCCATAGAGCACGGCGGCGGGGCCCTTGATGACCTCGACGCGCTCGATGTTGGAAAGGTCGCGGAAGTACAGGGCATCGTCGCGGACGCCATCGATGTACATGTCGCCGATCGCGCTGAAGCCACGGATGGTGACCTGGTCGCGTTGCCCGTCGCCGTTGGAGAAGCCGATGCCGGGTACGTTCTTCAGCACGTCCTCCATGGACTGGGCGCCCTGGTCCTTGATCACGCTCTGCGGCACGACGTTGACCGTCTGGGGGATGTCTCGCAGGGGAGCGTCGATCTTCAGCGCGCTTTTGCTGTCGCCGGGGTTGTAGCTTTGCTGGTCGTAAGCGGCGGTGACGGAGGTTTCCGGCAGCGCCAGGGTGTCCTGGGACTCAGCGTGAACGGTGGGGATGACCAGCAGGCCCAGCATCGAGAGGGATGCCGGGGCGACAGACTTTTTTGCCATTGTTTACGACTCGTTGTTTTTGTGAAGAATAAATAGTAATTATTCGCAAATACGAATCGTGTGTAAATATCTCGATGCAAATCGAGGCTCGTCGTATGGATAGGGTGGGCTGACAGGTCTGGGGAGGGGGTAAGCGTTGAGGAGGCATTGGGGGCGAGCCCAGGCCGCGATCCTGGGCGTGACCGCTCTCGGTGATCTGAGTCGATCCGTCAGGCGGCCGTGCGCCCCTGGCGCTGCAGGACGATATGCGTGGCCTTCTCCGAGGCTACGAACTCAACGCACTCATAGCCCAGGGTCCGCAAGTCGACCCCTTCGAAAAGGGATTCTCCCCGGCCGAGCAGGACCGGCGAGATCGCAATGTGCAGTTCATCGATTAGGCCCTCGCGAAGGTATTGCCGGATCGTCTCCGGTCCACCGCCGATTCGCACGTCCTTTCCGGCCGCGGCCTCGCGTGCCCGGTCGAGCGCCTCGCGAATGCCGCCTGTGATGAAGTGGAATGTCGTGCCGCCTTCCATCTCGAGGGAGGGGCGGGCATGGTGGGTCAGGACGAAGACGGGAACGTGGTACGGCGGGTTATCTCCCCACCAGCCTTTCCAGTTCATGTCCGGCCAATCCCCGCGAATGGGCCCGAACATGTTCCTTCCGAGAATCCAGGCGCCGACATTCCGAAAGCCACGGGCGGCGAAATCATCGTCAACTCCGGTCGTACCGTCGTCCTGGCCGAACAAGGCCTGCTGGAAGGTGCGGGTCGGGACCAGCCACTGGTGCAGCTCAGTCCCGCCAATGCCGAGCGGATTGTCGATGTCCTGATCCGGGCCTGCCCCGTATCCGTCGAGGGAGAGGGTGAAGCCTTCAACGCGAACCCGTGTCATCGTCTGCCTCCGTTTCTCGCCTGGCGGGATGCCGGCGTTCGGACATGCGTGTTGCCCGCGGCGGACTGTGTCGTGCGTCCGCTCTTTCGGCGAGCCGCCCCGGGCAGTCTCGAGGGTACGGTCAATGTAGCGGACGCGGGAGAAGGCAGTTAGTCCGCGTCGATGTCCGGTTTGTGGGGCGGAGCCCGGTCAGCCCGTAGCCCGGCTGTTCACGTGCTTTTGTCCTGGTTCGGTCTCAGGCTGGCTGGCTTTGCTGGCAGACAGACGGGACACACCGAAAAGTACCAGGGCCAAGCCGGCCAGTTGGTACATCGATATCGCTTCGTTCAACAGTGCCCAAGAGGCGAACACCGTCAGTACCGGGCCGAGGTTGCCGAACGCCGCCGCATGGGTAGCGCCCATGCGCTGAATGGCGAGGGCCATCCAGTAGATCGGCAGTACGGTGGAAATCAGCGCCATCAGCACACCGTAGATCCAGACCGCGCTTGGCAGCGCCCTCAGTTGTTGCAGATCGCAGGTCAGGCCGTAGTGGATCAGCACCATCACCGACGAGGCTCCGCCCGCCAACCCCGCCAGGCGCATCGAGCCTACCCGCCGCACCACCGAGGCCGTACCCATGTAATACAACGCGTAGGTCACGGCACTGGCGAACACCCAGATGGCGCCCAGCACGATCTGCCCGTCGCTGCCTTCCACCCTGATGTCATGCACCAGGGCAATGCCCAGGCCGAGATAGCACAGACCCAGGGCGGCCAGGGTGCGAGAGCCTGGCGGCTCGCGGGTCAGCGCCATCTGGAGGAGCAGAACCAGGGTCGGGTAGGTGAAGAGGATCAGCCGTTCGAGGCCGGCGCTGATGTACTGCAAACCATAGAAATCGAAGAGGCTCGACAGGTAGTAGCCGACCAGGCCGAGCAGCAGGATGTTCACGCCATCGGCCAGCGACAGGCGGGGCTGCTCCGGTTTCCTGCTCAGCCGGATGAGCCAGAGAAACAGCGGCAGTGCCAGCCCCATGCGGATGGCCAGGACTGTCACGGCGTCCACGGGGGCGGCGGCATAGGCCAGCTTCACGAAGACCGCCTTGAGGCTGAAACCGGTAGCGGACAGCACGGCGAACAGTACGCCGTTGCACAGACTTCGCTGGTAGAGGGACGTCAGAATGCTCATGGCGACAGGGCGGCGAGGCAGAAGAAGGCTTTATTCTAGAAAGAACACCGCCTCACTAGAATGCCAGTTTTGCGAATATGGCCTTCGTATTTGGAGAATGCCTCATGCACTTCGATCTCGCCGATCTGCGCCTGATCACCGCCATCGCCAGCACCGGTAGTCTGAGCAAGGCGGCAGCCTCGGTTCCCGTGGCGGTGTCGGCGGCGAGCAATCGCCTTCGGCTGTTCGAAGAGCGCTGCGGGCTTTCGTTGTTTGCCCGCCATAGCGACGGCATGACTCCAACCCCGGCCGGACGACTGGTTCTGGAGGCCAGCCAACGCGTACTGAAGGAGGCGCAGCAACTGAAGGACGTGCTGCAGGAGTTGAACGGCGAGCGGCGGATCACCCTGCGCCTGGCCGCCTCCACCGTCGCCAACAGCACCTTCCTGCCCACCGCGCTGGGTCCCTTTCTCGCGGACTATCCGGAGGTGGACCTGCAACTGATCGAGCAGAACAGCAAGGATGTGCTGCGCGCGGTTCAGGTAGGGGAGATCGACATCGGTGTCTACGACGGCAACCTGCCCACCGCCGGCCTGCTGTCGCTTCCGTTCCGCAACGACAGGCTGGTATTGCTGGCGCCGCGGGATCATCCGCTGGCCAGCCAGTGCCTACCCAGTCTGCGCGACGCGCTCAGCTTTCCCTTCGTCTGCCTGCCCGCCGAGCGTGCGATGCAGCGCTTCGTCGAGGCCATGGCCTTGCGCAATTCCATGCCTCTGAGAGTGCGCGTGCGCGCGCCCAGCTTCGATGCCATCGCGCAACTGGTTGCCCAGCGGGCGGGCGTTGCGATGCTGCCGGAGGCCGCTGCAACCCGGCTGGCGCAGGAGCTGCCGGTATCGGTGGTGCCGCTCGGGGACGCCTGGGCTACCCGCGAACTGCGCATTTGCGTGCGCGACTGGGATGCCCTTTCTTCCCATGCCCGGCAATTGGTGAGCTACCTGATGAACGAGGGCGCCACATCCCGCTAAGCAAGGGCACCTGCCAGGGGAGGCCGGCCAATGGGCCTCCTGAGGGCGTCAGTGAATCGTGGGGAAGCGCTCTTTCACCAAGGCCTGCGCCTGATGGGCCAACTGGTCGAGCAGGCGATCGCGTTTTTTCTCGGCCTCGCTCATGGCCTTCCTGCCGTGTTGCTGCAGCAGGTAGGCGTGGATCTGCCGTACTTCCCTGGACTGGTAGATCGGGGCCAGGTCCTGCACCGCCACCAGGCCATCCGAACGGTGATCGCGGGTGTTCAGCAACACCTGCGGCCCCTGCGCTGTCAGGACCTGGAACCCCATCGACTCGAAGGTCGGCACCTTGCCCGCCGCGCAGGCCAGTTCGACATGGGGACGATGCTCGATCATCCGCTGCAACAGGGCCCGGCCAATTCCGCGCCGACGGTGGCTGGCCCTGACCGCGATATAGGCCAGCGTGCAGGCCTCGGCATCGTCCTGGCTCGGCAGGTACAGGGCAAAACCCAGTACCTGGGACGGATCTTCATCATCCAGGGCCAGGATCAACCGCGCGGTGCTTTCCACGGCGCTGTCCATGGCCTGCAGATACAGGTGCACCTCGTAGCCGATCACGTACTGGTACAACTGATAGAGCGGATTGCTGGGCGTCAGCGGCACCGGGCTGACGTCGCTGAAGTAGTCCACCACCATCTGCAGAACCTGACTCTTCAGGGATTCGGGCGGCGGTGTGTCGAGGTTTACGAGGGTGAACATCTGAAACTGGCTCCGGGCGTGCCCGATCGGAGGGAATCGGCGCGGGCGCCATTGTAGCGTCCGAGGGCATCGAGCGTTGCCGCTGTACTCGCGGGGGCCAACTGGCGGTATGAATGGCGCTCCGGAAGGGCCTGGCCTGAAAGGTGGATGTGGGGGGCAGGGTTTGTGGCTCGCCCGACGCCTCAGTCCCGCGTGGAAGCCTTCAGGCGTTCGTGCTTGAGCACGTTGCGCGTGGTGGTTTCGTAATGTTCGGTGAGCAGGGCGCAGGCCCGCTCGACATCGCGAGCCAGGGCCGCATCCAGCAGCGCGCGGTGTTCCCCGGGCACGTCGCGATCGCCGCTGCCGGCATACAGCAGCGACAGCTGGCGATAACGGGCGGTCTGGTCCCTGAGCATGCCGGCGAAGCGCATCAGCCAGTGCGAGTCGCAGGCCGAGAGCAGGACGGTATGGAAGGCCTCGTGGGCCTGCTCCCAGTCCGGCCGCAGCATTCTCTCGGGGCCATCCACCACCGGCAGACGGTCCAGGCGGTGATGGGCGGCAATCAGGCGACTCTCCCAGTCGAGGTCGCCCTGGGCGATGGATAACCGCAGCGCCTGGCACTCGATCAGCAGGCGGGTAGTGGTGATGTCGCGGATCTCGTCGGCGGAGATGTGGCCGACGCTGAAACCCTTCTGCTCGGTGGCGACCACGAAGCCGGTGGCTGCCAGACGCGACAGGGCTTCACGCAGCGGGATCACGCCGGCGTCATAGGCGTCGGCGAGCTCCTTGAGGCGCAGCTTGCTGCCGGGCGCCAGGCGGCCGCTGATGATGTCCTGGCGAACACGGGATTCGAGCTGCGACGCCATGGTGCGCTTGTCGCCTTCTACCGGTTCCATCCAGCGTTCGGGTTGGTTCATAGCAGATATCCAGTGTGCCTCAGCGTTAGGGAGATCATACACGCGGAGCCTTTTGTAGAAAATCTGAAGAAAATATATTTTCTGGTTGACGATATATTTTCACGGGTTTAGCTTTTGCCCCATGCCGTTCTGCTTGACGGTGGCCATACAACACAACAAGAGGTCCTGATCCATGCGTTATGTGTCTTTCAATCATCAAGGCCGCGCCGTGCTGGGCGTTCGTACTCCCGACGGCGTGAAGGTGCTGGGTGAGGAAACCCTGGAAGCGCTGCTGGCGCGCGGCGAGGACCTGGCTACCTACGGCGCCGCGGCGCAGGGCGCCGTCGTGGAGATTGGCGAGCAGGACTACCTGCCGCTGATGCGCAGTCCAGGGAAGATCATTTGTGTCGGCCTCAACTATGCCGACCACACCAAGGAGTCGCCCTATGCGCAGCCGGACTATCCCACCCTGTTCCCGCGCTTCAACAGCAGCCTGACCGCGCATAACAAGCCGCTGGTGCGACCGCGCGTTTCCGACACGCTGGACTACGAGGGCGAGATGGCGGTGGTGCTCAAGAGTGGCGGCCGGCATATCCCGAAAGACAAGGCGCTGGATTGCGTGGCCGGTTATGCGCTGTTCAATGAGGGCTCCGTGCGCGAATACCAGTTCAAGTCGCCGCAATGGACCGTGGGCAAGAACTTCGATGACACCGGCGCCTTCGGTCCCGACCTGGTCACCGCGGATGAGCTGCCGCCCGGCGGCAAGGGCCTGCTGTTGCAGACCAGGGTCAACGGCAAGGTGGTGCAGTCGGCCAATACCGAGGACATGCTGTTCGACGTGGCCACGATCATCTCCACCCTGAGCGAGGCGGTGACCCTGGAGGCCGGCGACGTGATCGTCAGTGGCACTCCCGCCGGCGTCGCTTTCGGCATGGACCCGAAGGTCTACCTCAAGGCCGGCGACGTCGTGGAGGTTTCCATCGAAGGCATCGGCAAGCTGGTCAATCCGGTGGTCGACGAAGCCTGAGCGGCAGCCGCTACCGACGAACAGAGAAGCCCCCTCCCTGGGGCTTCGATTACAACAAGATGAGGGAGACGATCATGGGCATCACGAGTCGTGGCGTGCATTCGATCGATCATTACGCGCTGTATGTACCTTCCCTGCAGCAGGCCCGGCACTTCTTCGAGCA
>NZ_CP166873.1:0-57500 GCF_041379005.1 Pseudomonas sp. QE6 | reverse complement strand
GCGGTGTTTGGCACCTCGATGTCGGCTCATCACATCCTGGGGCTGAAGCCGGTCCCAAGGGTATGGCTGTTCGCCATTTAAAGTGGTACGCGAGCTGGGTTTAGAACGTCGTGAGACAGTTCGGTCCCTATCTGCCGTGGACGTTTGAGATTTGAGAGGGGCTGCTCCTAGTACGAGAGGACCGGAGTGGACGAACCTCTGGTGTTCCGGTTGTCACGCCAGTGGCATTGCCGGGTAGCTATGTTCGGAATAGATAACCGCTGAAAGCATCTAAGCGGGAAACTAGCCTCAAGATGAGATCTCACTGGGAACTTGATTCCCCTGAAGGGCCGTCGAAGACTACGACGTTGATAGGTCGGGTGTGTAAGCGCTGTGAGGCGTTGAGCTAACCGATACTAATTGCCCGTGAGGCTTGACCATATAACACCCAAACAATTTGTGTGTTCGATGGTGAAGTCGACGAACCGAAAGTTCGTGTGAACCGCAAATGACTGTCACATACCCGAATTCGGATGAGCGTGTGCGAATGCCACGAGCGTCCTAAAGAATTGCTTGACGACCATAGAGCGTTGGAACCACCTGATCCCATCCCGAACTCAGCAGTGAAACGACGCATCGCCGATGGTAGTGTGGGGTTTCCCCATGTGAGAGTAGGTCATCGTCAAGCACCTATCCCAAAGCCCCTGGTTAGCGAAAGCTGGCCGGGGGTTTTGCTTTTGCGCGCGGGAAAGTCGGGCCGCTTCCCGAAGTCCTTTACCCAACCTGCGCTGAGACGGTGGCTATCGCGAACGGGGTCCGCTCCTGCGGGTGCAATGCCCTGCCTGGAGTGCTGTTCGTGAACTCTGTAGCCAACGAACTGGCCTGTGGATAGGATGGCTTTCGAGCTCTGGGCAGATTGTCTGCCTGACTGCCGGGGCGTTGTCGAGTAGCGCCAGGATGCACGGTGTGATGCCTCGGTCCCTGTTTCCTCACAAAAAATTCGCAAAGACTCGATGCTTATGCTTCGCAGCGTCGGGCGCTTGGTCTCGTCTACAATAGCGTCAACTTTTCTCTGAGTTTTTTCATGTCCGAAATCCAAGGTGACGCACTGCAGCACCTGCCGTTGGATCAATTGACCGCGTGCCATGAATGCGATCTGTTGATGCGGCGCGTGGCTGTGCCGCTAGGGCAGAAGTCGGTTTGCCCTCGATGCGGCTATGAGCTGGAAATACACCGGCCTCACATGGTGCGGCGCGCATTGGCGTTGGTGCTGACGGCGTTGCTGCTCTACATACCGGCCAACTTCATGCCGATCATGCATATCACCATTCTCGGCCAGACCAGTACCGATACGGTCTGGAGCGGGGTGCAGGGGCTTTATGGGTCGAGCATGAAGGGCGTCGCCGTCCTGGTGTTCCTCTGTAGCATGGTCATTCCGCTGGCCAAGTTGCTTTGCCAGTTGTTCGTGCTGTTGACCCTGCGTTTCAAGACGATGCGCGAGCAGGGCATGTTGCTGTTGCGTGGATACCAGCACCTGCGCGAATGGGGGATGCTCGAGGTCTACCTGATGGGCATCCTGGTGTCGATCGTGAAGCTGATCGGCATGGCTGAGTTGCATATCGGCTTGGGGCTGGCCTGCTTCGTGGCCTTGTTGTTCACCCAGGTATGGCTTGAGGTGACCATGCCGCATCACCAGGTCTGGGGCGAGTTGTCCGGGGAGTTCGACGATGCGAGCCATTGATGCCGGTGTGCTGATCTGCGGTGAGTGCCACCAGCTCAATCGGCGCGTCGAGGGCGACGAAACCACCTGCAGCCGCTGCGGATCGGTGGTGCACGAGCGTAAGCCGAACAGCCTGGCGCGGACCTGGGCACTGCTGATCACGGCTGCCGTCCTCTATATACCGGCCAACCTCCTGCCGATCATGACGGTCAATTTCCTGGGCAATGGCATGCCCGCGACCATCATGGAGGGGGTGATCGAGCTGATCAACGCGGATATGGTTCCGATCGCCGCGGTGGTCTTCGTTGCCAGTATCCTGGTTCCCACCTTCAAGCTGGTCGGCATCACCCTGCTGCTGTATTCGGTGCAGCGTCACCAGCCGATGTCGGCCAGGCAGCGGATCATGATGTACCGCTTCATCGAGTGGATCGGGCGCTGGTCGATGCTCGATATCTTCGTCATCGCGATCCTGGTGGCTCTGGTGAATTTCGGCAATCTGGCCACCATCGAGGCAGACCTCGGTGCGGCCGCCTTCGCCAGCGTGGTGGTACTGACCATGCTGGCAGCAGTGACCTTCGATCCCCGGTTGATCTGGGATAACACGGACGCGGAAAACGACAATGAGTGATCTTCCCACCCCGAAGATGCGCAAGACCTCCAACTGGTCGGCAATCTGGATCCTGCCGCTGATTGCCCTGGCGATCGGCGCCTGGCTGGCCTGGAGGGCCTACGACCAGGCGGGGATCATGATCGATATCCGCTTTGAAAGCGGTGATGGAATCCAGATCAACAAGACCGAGGTGATCTTCAAGGGCATAGGTGTCGGCAAGGTCGTCGACCTGCATGTGAACAAGCCTGACCTGGGGGTTACCGCGTCCGTCGAGATGCGCAAGGAAGCGGGCGAATACCTGAGCAAGGAAACCCGCTTCTGGCTGGTGAAGCCGCGCGTGTCGCTGGCCGGGGTGACCGGCCTGGAAACCCTGGTGTCGGGTAACTACATTGCCATCGACCCGGTGAAAGGCGAACAGCAGAAGGAGTTCACCGCACTGAAGGAGCCGCCGCCGCTGTCCGACAGCCTGCCCGGCCTGCACCTGATCCTGAAGGCCGAGCGCTTGGGCTCGCTGGAACAGGGCAGCCCGATCTATTACCGGCAGATTCAGGTGGGGCAGGTGAAAAGCTATCACCTGGCGGAAGACCAGAAGACCATCGAAGTGAAGATCCACATCGAGCCGGCCTATGCCAACCTCGTGCGCAAACATACGCGCTTCTGGAACGCCAGCGGCATCACTCTGTCCGGTGACCTGAGCGGCCTCAAGCTGCGTACCGAATCGCTGGCCTCCATCGCCGCGGGCGGTATCGCCTTTGCCACGCCGGATAACTACCCGGACAGCCCGCCGACGGACTCGACCAAGCCCTTCCGCCTCTACGAAGACTACGATGCCGCCCAGGCGGGCCTGGGGGTCAAGCTCAAGGTCACCGATGTCAGCGGCCTCAATGCCGGCAGTACGCCGGTGATGTACAACGGCGTGCAGGTCGGTACCGTTAAGAGCATCGACATGGACCAGGACTTCAACGGCGCCACCGCGTCGCTGTCCATGGACCCGCGCACCGAAGACTTCCTCAATAGCGACACCGAGTTCTGGCTGGTCAAGCCGAGCATTTCCCTGGCGGGTATCACCGGCCTGGAAGCGCTGGTGAAGGGCAACTACATCAGCGTGCGCTTCGCCAAGACCGGCGAGCCGACCCGCGATTTCGTCATCCGTCCCAAGGCACCGCCGCTGAACCTGGACTCTCCGGGCCTGCACCTGGTGCTGACGACCGACAAGCTGGGCTCGCTGGAAGTGGGCACGCCGATCCTCTATCGGCAGATGAAGGTGGGTAGCGTGCAGAGTTACCAGCTGTCTCGCCGTGATCCGTCACGGATAGTCATCGGCGCCCATATCGAGCCGGAGTACGCCAAGCTGGTGAACACCTCGACGCGTTTCTGGAACGTCAGTGGGGTGACGGTCAGTGGTGGGCTCGATGGGATCAAGCTGAAAAGCGAGTCGCTGCAAACCCTGATTGCCGGTGGCATCTCCTTCGATACGCCAGACCCCAAGGCGCCGCCGGTGACCAAGGTGCGTCGCTTCGCGCTGTTCGACAGCGAGGAAGTGGCCCATGCCAAGGGGCGGATGATCGAGCTGCGCGCCGATACCGCCGACGGCCTGAAGGAAGGCACCGTGCTGCGCTACAAGGGCCTGGAAGTAGGGCGCGTCGAGCAGGTCGAGCTGAGCAAGGACCTGAGCGGCGTGGTCATGAAGGCGCGCCTGACTCGTGCGGAAGACCGCATCGCTCGCCAGGGCACGCGCTTCTGGGTGGTGGGGCCGGAAGTGGGGCTTAACGGCGTGTCCAACCTGGGCACTATCGTCAGCGGCCAGTACATCGAAGTGCTGCCGGCCGACAAGGTGGGCCAGGCACAGACCGCCTTCAGCGTGCTGGCCAGTCAGCCGAACCGTCTGCTGGAGGGCGACGGCCTGCGCCTGACCCTCAGTGCGCCCCGCCGTGGCTCGCTGAAGGTCGGGGTGCCGGTGACCTACCGCGAGGTACAGGTGGGCAAGGTGACCTCCTTCGAACTAGGTGAGACCGCCGACCGGGTACTGATCCACATCCTGATCGAGCCGCGCTATGCACCGCTGGTGCGTACCGGCAGCCGCTTCTGGAACACCAGCGGTGTCGGTGTGGATGCGGGCCTGTTCAAGGGGGTGAAGGTGCGTACCGAATCCTTCGAGACCATCCTCGCCGGCGGTGTCGCCTTCGCCACCCCGAACAACGCCGACATGGGCTCGCCGGCCAAGCCGGGACAGACCTTCGCGCTGTTCGACGAGTCCAACGAGGAGTGGCTGGACTGGGCGCCGAAGATCCCGCTGGGCAAGGCGAACTGAGTTCACGCCGAACAGGAAAGGGCCGCGGATGCGGCCCTTTTTCATTTCACAGGTTCGGTGGATGCGCGAGCGATGTTTGTAGGATGGGGTGGAGCGCAGCGATACCCATCAGCATCGTCGCTCGGGGCGGCATGGGTATCGCAAGCTCCACCCATCCTACGAAATGGGCTTTGGTGTTATGCGGTTCGCGAGCAAGCTCGCTCCTACAGGAGCAGGCCCGCGCGAAGTCGGAAAAGCAAAAGCCCCGCATTGCGGGGCTTCTACTTTAACGCGGGGAAGGTCACGCCGGCTCGGCGCTGGCCTCCACATCGTTGTGCGCCGCCTTTTCGGTATCCCGGCGACGAATGAACTTCCAGTCCGCCTCGTCGATGTAGATGCCGTTGGGGCCGCTGCCGCCTTCCAGGTCGATGGCCACCTGGGCCGAGACCTGCGGCTTCACGCTTGCCAGGATCGGCACGAAGCCCAGCTGCAGGCTGGTCTCCAGCAGCGCCGACTGGTTGCGTTCGTCGATGTCCGCCGCCTCGTCGAGGTAGTAGGGCAGACGCACGCGGCCGGCCTGTTCGCGGTCCATCAGGTGCAGCAACAGGTACATGTTGGTCAGCGCCTTGATGGTCATGGTGGTGCCGTTGGATGCAGCGCCGTCGATGTCGGTGTGCATGATCGGCTGGCCGCCCATCTTGGTGATCTCGAACGCCAGCTCGAACAGGTCCTTCAGGCCCAACTGGTTGTTGTTCGCCGCCACCAGGCGCGACAGGTAGTCCTTGGCTTCCTCGTTCTTCGCATCCTGCTCGGCGCTCTGGGTTAGGTCGAACACCGAGAGGTTCTCGCCTTCCTCGTACTGGCCGGCGCTGTGGATGATCTGGTCGATGTGCTTGAGCGCGTCCTTGTTGGGCGCGAGCACGATGCGGAAGCTCTGCAGGTTCGACACCTGGCGCTTGTTGATCTCGCGGTTGAACAGCGCCAGCTGGTGTTCCAGGTTGTCGTAGTCGCTGCGGATGTTGCGCAGGGTTCGGGCGATGTCGGTGACCGCCGCTCGTCTGGCCTTCGCCAGGGTGAGGGCTTCGTCGGTGCGGTGGGCGTAGGCGTTGATCAGCAGTTGCAGACGACGTTCCGGATCATCCTCGCTGTCGAACTTGGCCACGCCCTTCAGGCGTACCTGGGCGTACAGCGCTTCGATCTGGCCGTCCACGCGCTGCAGCGACTGCCAGGTGTCCTGGTAGTCGTTGAGCAGCGGCAGCAGGTTGTCCATGGAGTCGTCCACCGGGTCCATGAACGGCGTGCCGAAGGGCAGGTCGGCCGGCAGCAGCTGGCGGCGGCGCAGGGCGTCGTCGAGGGTGCGCTGCTTGGCTTCCAGGTCGGCCAACTGGCGACCGATCAGTTGCAGCTTGGCGGAGAGCTGCTGGACGCGTTCGGTGAAGGCGTCGGCGGAGCGCTTGAGTTCGTCCTGGGTGGCTTCCAGCTGGGCGAGCTGCTCCAGCTTGCCTGGCTCTTCGGCATTCAGGGTCTGGCTGCGGCGGAAGTCTTCCAGCGCCTTCTGCGCATCGAGCACGTCCTGGTACAGCTTGTCCGCCTGCGCCTTGCTGGCGTTGCGGTCGGCGGCTACGGCCTGCTGGGTCTTGAGCTGCTTGAGCTCCTTCTCCAGGCGCTCCTTCTGGTCGCGCAGGGCGGCGCGGTCGGCCAGGGCCTGCAGGGCCGGCGGTTCGATGTGCGAAAGGTCGATGGAGAGGCCCGGCACTTCGAAGCGCTCGCCCTTGAACGCATCGAGGATCTTCTCGACGCTGCCGACCCATTGGCCGGCCTCGTCCAGGTCCACGCCCTTCTCGCCCAGCGGCAGGCTGAACAGCGCGCCATTGAACAGGCGCATCAGGCGCTCCACATCCTGCTGGGAGAACTCCTCGCGCAGGCGGGCGTAGCTGTTGTTGTCGGCGTGTTCGAGCTGCTGGCGAACGCCCTTCAGTCGTTTCTCCAGGTCGCGCATGCGCTCTTCCAGGTCTTCGCTGGAGAACTGCCGGGAATGGGCCAGGGCGCCGGCCAGTTCGTCGTGGGCGTCCTTGGCGGCGAGCAGCTGCTGCTCCAGCACCTTGGCGTCCTCGACCAGGGCGAAGCGGTTCTTCAGCACGGCCAGTTCGCCCATCCAGCGCTGGATCTCGCTGATCTCGCGCTCCAGGCGCATCAGTTCGGCGGTGCTGCCGCGCTGTTCGTTCTGCAGGCCGTCCTGCTCGCGGCGGTAGTGCTCGGCCTGGATGACCAGCTCTTCCTTGCGCGCGCCGGAGTAGTCTTCCCAGGTGCCCAGCAGGTTATCCAGCAGCGGCGAGAGACGGTGCATCTTGCCGCGCAGGATTTCACGCTGCGCCACGCCGTTGGCCAGGGCCTCGACCAGCGGGCCGGCGGCGACCAGGGCCTGGTAGTCGCCCTCCATGCGACGCACGTCGCGGAAGGCTTCCTCGCAGGCGGCGATGTAGTCGACGCTGCCCGAACGCAGGCTGTGCTCGAAGGCATCGAGGAACAGCTGCTTGAGCTTGGCCGCGGTGATCTCGCGCATGTGCAGCAGGTTGATGAACAGCGAGCGGAAGGTCTTCAGGCTCTGTTCACTGGTGGAGCGCAGCGGGATCAGGGTCAGGTCCAGCGGGATCGAGGTGTGGCCGCCGACCAGCAGGCGGCGCAATTCGTCCGGCTTCAACTCATAGGACTTGATGCCCTCGCGCTCGAGGTTCGCGTACAGCTCGCGCAGGCGCAGGCAGGTGCCGTTCTTCTGGTAGTGCTCCAGGTCCAGTTCGCCCTGGTAGGCGAAGAACTGGTGGCCGAAGCCGCCGCCCGGGCCGCGACCACCACAGCCAATAACGTGACGGCCGTGGGGCAGGTCCAGCTCGATGAGGATGTAGCTGGTGTCGGTGGCGAAGTAGAACTTGCGCGAGGCTTCCAGGCTGTACTTGCCGAAGCTCATGTCGGACATGCGCGCGAGGATCGGGAACTGCAGCGCGTTGATCGACGCCGACTTGCCGAGGTTGTTCGCGCCGTACACCGACAGCGGTTGTTCCAGCGGGAAGATGCCGAGACTGTAGCCGGCAGTGTTGAGCAGGGCGAAGCGGCGGATGCCGTAGCGTTCCTGGGTCATGCCTGGGCCTCCATGTCGGCTTGTTCTTCGGCGATGGCGCGGGCGAGGGCGTCTTCTTCGCTCTCTTCTTCCACGATTACGGCAGCAGGGGCTTCAAGGGTGACGATGGCTTCGTCGTCGGCCGGCTCGTCGGCGTAGGACTCGAGGATCACCACCGGCTCGTCGTCTTCGTCCATCAGTGCGGGCGCGGTGAACTGCATTTCGCTGGCGTGCAGGTTGCTGGCCAGGTCGCGGTCCTGCTGGACCGACAGGCAGACGTCGAGGAAGCGGTGGATCGGCGGCAGGAAGCGGTACACGCCGTTGTCCTCGGCGGCGAAGCCGAGCTGGGTGAGGCGGCGCATGACCTTCTCTTCCAGTTCTTCCTGGGTGGTCACCTCGGCCTGCAGGAACAGGTCGCGGTATTTCTCCAGCAGCGGCGGCAGTTCGTCGCGGCCGATGCTGCCGCCATCGAGGACGGCCAGCGGGTCGCGGCCCTGGTCGGCCAGGTGCTCGACCAGGATGAAGGTGAACAGCGCCAGGCGCTGGGCGGTCTTGTTCACCTGGGCGCCGATCTGCTCGGGCACGAAGTAGTAGAAGCCGCGGGTGTCGCAGACCAGCTCGTAGCCCAGGCTGCGGAACAGCGCGCGGTAGGCGTCCTGCTGGTTGGACAGCTGGCTGTACAGCTCCGGGTCGCGGCGGCTGATGTGGAAGCCCTTGAACAGCTCGCGGAAGATCGGCGCGAGCTGGGTCATTTCGGTGAGATTAATCTGCATGCGATTCGCTCTTGCTGTCCTTGCCAGCGGCGGGGCCGGCGATCAGGGCGAAGGAGCACAGGCTGACGCTGTGCTGGAGAGTGTCGTATTGGCGGCGCTCGAGGCGGTCGCGCTGGAAGCGGGCATCGCGCGACAGGCGCGAGAACCAGTAGAGCAGCTCGTCGGTGGCGCCTTCGGGCTCCTGTTCCAGCAGCCACTGCATCAGGTCCGGCAGCGGCAGCGCGGCCTGGCAGCGGTCGAGCATTTCCCGGGCGGTGCGCGGCGAGCGCTGCGGGCCGTCGCTCTTGCGATTGCCGCTGGCCTTGGGGAAATGCGCCGGCTTGGGCTGGAAGTTGGCCAGCGCGAAGACGTAGCTCTCGACCTGGGACGCGGTGCCCAGGAAGTTGCTCTGCGGCCGGGTGAACATCGGCATGGCGGCCTGGGGCACGGCGTCGATGCCCTTGCGGCGGATGACCGACAGCGCCAGGGCGGCGCCGCGGGTGATAGCGTTGTGCCGGCGGGCTTCCTCGCGCAGCGGCAGCAGCAGTTCGCGGGCGCGGCGCAGGGTGAGCTGGGCGGTGGTCTGCATTTCCAGGATGCGCGCGTGGGTGCGCAGCAACTGGTCGTCGTCCACCAGTTGGCCCAGGCGTGCCTGTTCGCCCAGCAGGCGCAGCAGCACCTGTTCCACGCGGCGCACACCCTGCTCGAAGGCGCCGTCGGCGGAGACCAGCTGGATCATCGGTTCGACGTATTCGTCCCAGGTCGCCAGCACTTCCGCGTAGCGCTGGCGCAGCGGAATCTGCCGGTCCTGGGTCTTCGCCCGTTCGGCCACGGCGACCAGCGCCTGTTCGTCGTTGGCGAGTTTCTTCAGCACGTCGCGCACGCGCATGTCGAGCAGGCGCAGCTGGCGGGCCAGGTCATTGCCGTCGCGCACCTCGAAGGCGTCGCGGATGTAGCCGGCGAGGCGCTCGAGGTGGCGCAGGTAGGCCTCGATCTCCAGGCACAGGCCCAGGCGGTGCTCCTGGCGCAGGTAGGCGAGGAAGTCGTGGATCTGCGCGTTCAGCTCGAAGCGGTTGGGGCTCTTGGCCACCGGGACGAGGATGTCCAGGCGCACCCACTGGTCGAGCAGGGCGGTGATATCCACCGGGGTGCTGTCGGGCAGCTGGCTGGTGAGCTGGTTGCGCAGCTCCACCAGGCTCAGGGTGCCGGCGTCGAAGCGCTCGCACAGCGGTTCGAGCAGCACCCAGTGTTCGGCAAGGGCGCGTAGTACGCGTCGTGGGTCGATCATCGGCTTGGTTGGGCCCGGAATGAACAAAGGGAGCGATTGTACTGCAAAGGGTCTGCCCTGGCCGACAGAGTGACGAAACGCGTCAGATTGCGACGGGCTCCATCGGCTCATGCGTGAAATGGATCACGGAATTTCGCCGCTAAATAGCTGAATTTTCTGGCATGTTTTCTGCCAGAGTCAGTCGACGAAGACTGATCTACCACCATGACCTACGACGCCGCACTTGCCAAAGCCCGGTGGGCCGAACTGGAGCGCCAGAACGACCTCGACTGGGATCTGGACGCCATCACCGACCGCAACGAAGCCATCGCTTTCCTGCAGCGCTTCGAGAACCGCCTGTGCATCTATTCGTCGTACGTCGAGAAGCTCTACAGCAACTACAGCTTCGTGATTCCGGAAAGCCAGGAAGGCGGCATCACCATCCTGCCGGACGAGCAGGCCTGGTTCGACACCTTTCATGACATTCCCGCCGACGCGGTCGAGCCTACCGGTATCCATATCCTGCCGGGCGAGACCATGGGCTACAGCGGCCTGTACCTGAAGATACCCGGCGAGCACCGCCTGGTGGCGTCCCGCGAGCTGCCGTTCCAGGACGGGCTGAAGGTGCTGATCAACCGCTACCGGATGCGCGAGGACTCCTTCCTGCCGGTGCTGGTCAAGGGCGATCTGCGCGAGTACGAGGCTCGCATGCCTTCGCTGCACCTGCACCGCCTGAACATTGCCAAGCTCCAGAGCCATTCGCGCCTGAACCTGGATTCCATCAAGGGCGCCATCGCCGAGCACCTGATCGGCCTGTTCCGCCAGCACTGATCCGGCTCCTGTAACGCCGGTGTGACGATGGGTAACAACTCCTGCCGACCGCCTGTTTCGCCCGTACAGGCTTTCCACTTCCGAAGGCACATTTTCTCGACTATGGGTCGGGCCGCTATGGCCACCGAATTCCTATAGTGGCATCACGGGGTCGAGCCTCCGGTCGCTGCCAAGGACCGGCCTTGCGTCGGTTGCGCGCCCCCTTCCAATAACAACAGCTCCCCATCAGAGGAGAGTGCCATGCGTCAGTCCTCCGGTCCGCTCATGCGTGCCCTTGCCTTGCTCTGCGGGGGCCTGCTGGCCTGCTCCGCCCAGGCCCGCATGCAATCGCTGGATGACAACGAGCTGTCGGCGATCTCGGGCCAGGGCGCGATGCTCACCGTCGATGCCTCCACCTACCAGAACTACCAGTACACCCGACTCAACTTCGGCGCCGACATCAGCCTGCTGACCAACATCGACCAGCTCAGCCTGGGCAACTACACCCGCACCGGCCCCACCACCGTGTCCAACCAGCCGGCCGACATCCTGATCAACAACTTCGCCCTCGGCCGGGTGGACAACGCCAACTCGCCCGATGCCAAGGTGGTGCCGTTCCAGATCCAGGACCCGTACGTCGAGTTCGCCTTCCAGACCAACAATGGCGTGCGCCAACTGGTGGGCGCGCGGGTCGGCTTCGGCAGGGCGCAGGGCGACCTGTCCGGTGACATCCTGTCGATCACCGGCAACCTGCAGGGGCAGATCTACGGCCCGGCATCCATCGCCTACGACTACTACACCCGCAACGGCTGCCCGAACCTGATCAACTGCCTGGCGCTAGCTGTGGCCGGGGATACGCCGGTCTATGCCGACGTGGTGCTGCTCAAGGCCGGTACCGGCGAGGCCACCATCAACGGCCAGCCGATCAACCGCGCCACCCAGATCGGCATCGCCAAGGGCGACTCGCTGCACTCCGACTCGGGCGGCCTGGTCGCCGCGCTGATCCCGACCCTGTCGACCACCAACAACTGCCAGGCGCTGGGCCTGACCACCTGCTTCGACCTGACCAACTACAAGACCATCTACATCGGCAAGCCGGGCTCCACGGACATCAACACCGGCGCCCAGGGCATCTTCTTCTCCCTGCAGAACCAGAACGTGCCCTGGCAGGACCTGGCCAACGCCGGCAAGTTCGTGAATACCCAGTCCGGTGCCTTCGCCAACTTCCCGAAGGTGGGCAATGGCGCGGATGCGGTCTATCCGATCCTGATCAACCTCTATGATGCCCTGCGCGGCCTGCCTCGCCAGTCGACCTGCATGGGCTCCCAGGCGGCGGGGTGCTGATATGAGCGCACGTGCCACATTCGTCGCCTGCCTGTTCGGCTGGCTGCTCTGCCTTCCGGTCCAGGCCATGAAGGCCCTGGACGATGATCAACTGGGCGAGGTCAGCGGCGCGGGCCTGGGTTTCTTCATCGACGGCTTCAGCTACGACCAGGCCAGCGCCTCGGCGAAGATCACCGGGGTGAAGAACAGTGCCAACCAGGATGTCCAGGTGGATATCACCGGCGCCTACATCAAGGGAGCCGGCAGCCAGCGCGGTACGCTCGACACTCGGGCCTACATGGGCACGCCCATGCACCCCTTCACCTTCGGCCCGATCAAGTACAAGGTCGGCGCCAACATCCCGGTCGGGCAGGAGGCATTGCAACTGATGACGCCGACCTGGACCGACCCGATCAACGATACCCACAAGTTCGGCCTCTGGTCCTACTACCAGGGCTGCCTGTTCGGCGAGGCCGGTTGCACCGACCCCACCAAGGCAACCAGCAAGATCAACAGCGAGCTCAGCGCGCTGACCACCCAGCGCAACACGCTACTCAGCACCTATTCCAATGACATGGTCACGTTGAAGTCGGGCATCGACGCCGACATGGTCGTGGTCAACCAGCGCGAAGCCCAGGTGGATGCCGCACAGATCGTGGTGAACAACAACTACAGCACCATGCAGAGCACATACGCCGTAGCTCCCGCGCGGGTCTGCGACAACGTGCTGGGCATCGCCTGTACCAGCAAGCCGGAGTTCGGCACCAAGTACGACTGCTCCTTTATCGCCGGTTGCAGTACCAACACCGGGGTGAAGGCCTACAACGACTCGGTGGACGGCTACAACACCAGCACCTCCAACCTGAGCACCGCGCAGCAGAACCTCAGCGCCTCCTGGAACGTCACCCGCAATGGCGTCACCCTCAGCCAGCGGGCCAGCGATTACGACAAGTTCGTCCAGCTCTGCGGGGCGCAAAGCAGCGGCGCCACGACCTGCGTGGGCGGCACCATCACCCGCACGGGGAACAACGTCGCCACGGTGAAACTGGTGGCCGATGCCATGCCGGGTTCCGCCGGCACTCGGATCCAGGGACTGGACATCGGCATCAAGACCCGCTTCACCCTGCCCAGCGTCGCTTACAATAGCGACGGTAGCCGCGGCGCCACCACCCAGCGGCAGGACTACTTCGCTATCGCTCTGGAAAACTTCACCCTCAACGGCTCCTACCTCAACCTGTGGGGCGACTCAGTCGGCCTGAAGGCTTCCATGAGTCTGCAGATGTACGCCGACAAGCTGATCATCAGTGGTTGCGAGGTCTGCTCCGACAGCGACCGGGTGGTGGCCAAGAACGTCTACTTCGACCTCAACCTGGGTGACGCCAACTACCAGCCTGCGACCCTCACCGTCGCCAGCAACGGCGACCTGGTCCTGAACGCCCCGGGCGTCACCTGGGCCAACCACACCGCCTTCTACCAGAACGTACAGAAGAGCAATATCAGCATCGGCAACCTGAACATCGGCGGTACCGACCTCGGCTCCCAGGCTGTGCGGGGCATGCGGATCGACTACCTGAACGTGCGTACCGTCAACCTGCCGCGCCAATGACATGAGGAGCATCGCCGTGAACCGCCTGCCCCGCCGATTCCTGAGTGCCTTGCTGATGCTTGTCGCCGCAGGTACCCACGCCGAGATGCGCAACCTGGACGACAGCGAGATGTCCGACGTCAGCGGCCAGGACGGCGTCAGCCTGAGTATCAACTTCAACCTCGCCCCGGTGGCCGGCGACACCCGCTGCACCGGCGGTTGCGGCGCGCGCCTGGCGATCCAGCCGCTCAACAGCACCGGCTTCATCGTGCTGGACAACATCAAGGGCGCCTTCAGCTTCGATGGCATGAGCCTGGACATGGTGACCATCGACAGCGGCTTCAACGGCGACGGCGCGCTGTTCAACCGACAGGCCATGAAGATCGGCCTGACCAACGCCAGCGCCACCAACCTGCAGTTCACCCTCGGCGGCGCCAACCAGGGCAAGGTCGCCGCCAGCGGTCTGCAGCAGACCAACCTGCTCACCTACCAGGCCACCGGAGCGATCAAGCTGACCGGTAATGTGTACGTGTTCGGCACCCCGTAAGAGCCTGTTGAGAATCGGCTGCGCGTCGGGCATGGCTGTGTTGAAAACAGGCTCGGAAATGCCTATTAACCCTCCGCTTCCTCGCCTGTCTTGATTCGCTGGCGCTCACCCGGAGGCTGTTACTCCCGTTGGTCGTTGCGCCTTGCTCTGCTCTAGCTCTCGAGATTTTGATCAGGCTCCAAGCGATTCGCCGGCCGGCCTTTCCCCCCGGCGCGTTTCACGCGACAATCCCGCCTCGATGTGCCGGCCTGCCCGTGCAGGCTCCACTTACAGGTAACCGCCCCTTGATCGAAGAAGCCCGCCGCCGCGCCTACCTCGGCGCCATGCAGGTCGCCACCTGGCTGCCGCGCCTGGCGTTGCCGTTCGCCGCACCGTCGCGCCCGGAACTGCTGGAAACGCCCGCGCCCATCGTCGTCGAGAAAGCGCCGCCGGCGCCTGTCGCCGAAGTCGCACGCGAAGCCGCTCCGGTTGCTGCTCCGACCGTCGCGCCCGTGGGGGAGCCCGGTTCGATCGCGGCCCGCCTGATGCCCAAGCCTGCTGTGCCGGCCAAGGCCGCGGCCCCTGTGAAAACCGAAGAGCAGGCCGCGCCGGAAGCCGAGCCCGTGGTCCGCGCCCCGGTCGCGCCACCGCCGCGCTTCGCCCTGCAACTGCTGCGCGCCGGCGAGTGCGCCCTGCTGGTGGAACTGCCCACCGGCGAGCCCCTGGCCAGCCGCGACCCGGCCTACCTGCTGCTCAAGGACCTGCTGCGCGCCGCCGGCCTGCCGGAGAGCCCGCAACTGCTGGGCGAGCCGGTGCGCTGGCCGCTGTTCGCCAGCGGCAACATGGACCAGGGCCCGCAGGCCGCTCGTGAGTTCGTCCAGGGCTTCGTTGCCGCCCGCCTGGAAGACGGCGCACCCTGCCGCCTGCTGTGGCTGGTCGGCATGCCCGCCGTGCGCTACGCCGGCGAGGCGGACGAAGAGTCCCTGCTGCGCGAGCTGCAAGTCGAAGGCCTGGGCGTCGCCTGGGCCCTGCCGGGCCTCGAGCGCCTGGCCGAAGAACCCTCTTTGAAAGCCGACCTGTGGCGCGCCATGCGTCGCGTTCGGCAACGCTGGATGAGTCAGACCACCGCATGAGCGATGCCGTTTCCTTCCGCCTGATGACCGAGGCGGACCTCGATGCCGTTCTCAAGATCGAATACGCCGCCTTCAGCCACCCCTGGACGCGCGGCATCTTCGCCGATGCCCTGAACAGCTACGAATGCTGGGTGATGTTCGAAGGCACCCAGCAGGTTGGCCACGGCGTGATCCAGCTGATCCTCGATGAAGCGCACCTGCTCAACATCACCGTCAAGCCGGAGAGCCAGGGCCGCGGCCTGGGCCTGACGCTGCTGGAGCACCTGATGAAGCGCGCCCATGAACGGGGCGCGGTGGAATGCTTCCTCGAAGTGCGCGAGTCCAATCAGCCGGCCTACCGCCTGTACGAGCGCTACGGCTTCAACGAAGTCGGCCGGCGTCGTGGTTACTACCCGGCGGTCGGCGGTCGCGAAGATGCCCTGGTGATGGCCTGCACCCTGGTCGAGTGAGCCTGCTGGCACCCACCTTGAGTTGCCCGTAGGAGCGAATTTGTCCGCGACTCTTCCGGGCTTCGGTGTGCAGGTTCAGGACTTCGCGGATCTTGTCCGCGAAATCCCGGATGAATCCGCTCTCTCAGGGAGCTCCCGCTGCATCGCGCTCTCGTAGGAGCGGACTCCGTCCGACTATCTCCCCGGCGCGCCGAAATCGCGATTACCCCCCCCTCAACAAGCGCCATCCCACCCGCTGCCTCGGGTCCCCCACAAAAACCGGGAAATTTCCCGCCGACCGGGTTTTTCTGACGGCCATTCCTGACTTACCCTTAAGGCCAATAACAACAAGAACATAAGGTCGCAAACATGAATCGCAGCGATGTGATCGTGGTGGGCGCCGGTATCTCGGGGCTGACCGCGGCCTGGCGTCTGGCATCGGCCGGACTACGGGTGAAAGTGCTGGAGGCCAACAAGCGCGTCGGCGGACGAACCCTCAACCATCGCTTCGCCAGCGGCGAAGTGGTCGAGGTGGGCGGCCAGTGGGTCGGCCCGACCCAGGACCGCATCCTTTCCCTGCTCGCCGAGCTGAACCTTTCGACCTTCGGGCAGTGGAAGCAGGGCGACAATCTCACCCTGTTCGGCGGCCGTCTCAAACCCTATCGCGGCACCATTCCCAAGTTTCCTCCCCACGTCCTGCTCGACGTGATGCAGGCCCACGTGCGCCTGGACCGCATGGCGCGGGAAGTCCCCCTGAACGACCCCAGTCTGCACCCCAAGGCCGACCAGTGGGACCGCCTGACCTTCGCCGAATGGCTGCGCCGCAACCTGCGTACCTCCACCGGGCGCAAGGTCTTCGAGCTGATGAGCGGCGCAGTGTTCGCCGCCAGCCCCCATGACCTGTCGTTCCTCCACGTCCTCTTCTACATCCGCAGCGGCACCAACCTCGACACCCTGCTCGGCGTTGAAGGCGGCGCCCAGCAGGACCGTATCCTCGGCGGCTCCCAGCGCATCTGCCAGACCCTCGCCGAGCGCCTGGGCGACGCGGTGCTCACCGGCGAGCCGATCCGCGCCGTACGGCAGAACGACCGTGGTGTTGAGCTGGTCAGCGACCGTGGCGTGCACCACGCCTCGCGGGTGATCTTCGCCATCCCGCCGACCCAGCTGCTGCGCATCACCCAGGAACCTCTGCTGCCCAGCTGGCGCGACCAGCTCCTGCAACGCCTGCCGCAGGGCGCGGTGATCAAGTGCATGGCGCTCTACGACAAACCCTTCTGGCGCGACCAGGGCTTCTCCGGCCAGGCCACCAGCGAAGTCGGCCCGGTACGCCTGACCTTCGACAACAGCGTCCCCGACTCGCCGCGCGGCGTGCTGCTCGGCTTCATCGAAGGCGACGAGGCGCGGCAGTGGAACGCGCGGCCGACGGGCGACCGTCGCGGCCAGGTGCTGGACTGCTTCGCCCGCTACTTCGGCGAGGCGGCGCTCAAGCCAATCGATTACGTGGACAAATCCTGGGCCGAGGAACCCTTCGCCCGTGGCTGCTACGCCGCGCTGTTCCCACCGGGGCTGTGGACCAGCGGCGCCGCGCGGCTGCGCGAGCCCTACGGCCGCCTGCACTTTGCCGGCACCGAAACGGCGACGCGCTGGATGGGTTATTTCGATGGGGCCGTGGAGGCCGGGGAGCGCGCGGCGGGCGAAGTGCTCGGCGCGAGAGACGATCACGGGGAGGAGGACTATGTGCGACACCTTGGTATTGCGTAGCGACGGGGCCACCTGGTTCGCCAAGAACAGCGACCGCGAGCCCGCCGAACCGCAACGCCTGATCCGCCTGCCGGCCGTGCACGGCGACCGCGCGGCGACGGTGCGCACCACCTACCTGGAGATCCCCCAGACCGCCGAGCGTCATGCCGTCATCCTCAGCCAGCCGGCCTGGCTGTGGGGCGCCGAGATGGGGGTCAACGAGCGCGGCGTGGCCATCGGCAACGAAGCCGTTTTCACCCGCCTGACCCTGCGCGAAGGCGAAGCGCTGCTGGGCATGGACCTGCTGCGCCTGGCCCTGGAGCGCGCGTCGACCGCGCGCGAGGCGCTGGCCGTCATCACCGAACTGCTGGAGCGCCATGGCCAGGGCGGGCCGGCCGGCTACCGCAACAAGCGCATGCGCTACGACAACAGCTACCTCATCGCCGACCCGCAGGAGGCCTGGGTATTGGAAACTGCTGGTCGGCTGTGGGCAGCGAAGAAGGTCGAGCGCTGGGCGATCTCCAATGCCCTGACCCTCGGCCATGACTACGACCTCGCCAGCGCCAACCTGGAGGACCATGCGTGCCGCCTGGGTTGCTGGAACGGCCGTGGCGACTTCCACTTCGCCCGCGCCTTCGATGGCCGCGTGCTGCCCTGGATCGCCGGGGCGCGGCAACGGCGGCAGCTCAACCAGGAATTCCTCGCCCACTGCCCGGCCAAGGTCGATTGGCTGGCGCTGGTGGTCGCCCTGCGCAGCCATGGCCATCGGGGGCATCGGCTCTCGCGGCACGACAATCGCCAGGTCTGCCTGCACGCCGGCAGCTTCTGGCGGCCCTCGCAGACCACCGCCAGCCTGATAGCCCGGCTCGATGGCGGCTCGCCGCGCATGGCCGCCACCGGTACCTCGGCACCCTGCCTGTCGATGTTCCAGCCGCTGGGCTTCGAGCCCGGCGCTGGCGCGGGCCTGCTCAGCCCCGAGGAGGCGCCCGTGGAAGAGTCCCTCTGGTGGCGCTTCGAGACTGTGCATCAGCGCGCCCTGGCCGACCCCGGCTTCGCCGACGCCCTGCGCGCCGGCCACGGTTGGCTGGAAACCGAGTTGCTGGCCGCGTTGGACAGGCGCACGCTGGATTGGCCGCGCCTGGCCGCCGAAGCCCAGGCCTGGCACGACGCCTGGCACCAGCTGGCGCAGCAGGAGGCGCTCCGCCCGCCGCGCTGGTGGCGTCTGAATGCGGCGCGCTGAAAGCGTCTTGTCAGCTGCGCCCTTGCTGCGTAAGGTGCGGCAGCCAACGATGAGGAGCCGACCATGAGCGATCTGCAGGAACTGTTCGACAACAACGAACGCTGGGCCGAAGCGATCAAGCGGGAAGACCCGGATTTCTTCGCCAAGCTGGCTCGGCAGCAGACTCCGGAATACCTGTGGATCGGCTGCTCCGACGCCCGCGTGCCGGCCAACGAGATCGTCGGCATGCTGCCCGGCGACCTGTTCGTCCACCGCAACGTCGCCAATGTCGTGCTGCACACCGACCTCAACTGCCTGTCGGTCATCCAGTACGCCGTCGACGTGCTCAAGGTGAAGCACATCCTGGTCACCGGCCACTATGGCTGTGGTGGCGTGCGCGCCGCCCTGCAGGATCGCCAGTTCGGCCTGATCGACGGCTGGCTGCGCACCATCCGCGACCTCGCCTACGAATACCGCGATCACCTTGGCCAGTTCGAGAAGGAAGAGGAACGGGTCGATCGCCTGTGCGAGCTCAACGTCATCCAGCAAGTGGCCAACGTCAGCCACACCAGCATCGTCCAGAACGCCTGGCACCGTGGCCAGTCGCTGTCCGTGCATGGCTGCATCTACGGCATCAAGGACGGCCGCTGGAAGAACCTCAACGTCACCGTCAGCGGCCTCGACCAACTGCCGCCGCAATACCGCATGCGCCCGCTCGGGCAACTCTGAGCCGGTTGTCCGTCTGCGTCCTTCCGTGAGGGGCGTAGGCGGATGATGAAAGGACAGACGGCGAGCGGAGGTCAGCGATGCATCGGTTGTGCGTGATTCCCGGCGACGGCATCGGCCGAGAAGTGGTGCCGATCGCGGTCAAGGTACTGCAGCGGCTGCTGCCCAACCTGCGCGTGGAGGAGGCCGAAGCTGGCTGGGGCTGTTTCGAACGTCATGGTGTCTCGGTGCCCGACACCACTTTGGCCCGCTTGCGCGCTTGCGGCGCCGGACTGTTCGGCGCCGTCTCCTCGCCCAGCCATCGCGTCGAAGGCTACCGCAGCGCCATCCTCACCCTGCGCCAGGAGCTGGCGCTCAGCCTCAATCTGCGTCCGGTGCGCACTCGTCCGCACGTCTCGCACCACCCGGGCGTCGACCTGCTGATCCTGCGCGAGAACAGCGAAGGCCTCTACAGCGACCGCGAACACTGGGAAGCCGAAGGCGTGGCCATCGCTGAACGGGTGATCACCCGTGCCGCCTGCGACCGCCTGGCCGCCGACGCCTCGTGCATCGCCCGCCAACGCGGCGCCCGGCGCATCACCCTGGTCCACAAGGCCAACGTCCTCCCGCTCACCTGCGGCCTGTTCCGCGACACCTGCCGCGACCGCCTGGTGGAAGACGGCTGGAGCGACGTGCTCGACGAACGCCTGGTCGACGTCGCCGCCCTGCAACTGGTGGAACGCCCCGAAGCCTTCGACCTGATCGTCACCACCAACCTCTTCGGTGACATCCTCTCCGACCTGGCCAGCCACTGGGGCGGCGGCCTCGGCATGGCCCCGTCGCTCAACCTCGGCCGGGGAATCGCGCTGGCCGAACCCGTCCACGGCAGCGCCCCCGACATCGCCGGCAGCGGCCGCGCCAACCCGCTCGCCGCCATCCTCAGCGCCGGCATGCTGCTGCGCCACCACTGGCAACTGCCCGAACTGGCCGAGCGCATCGATGCGGCGGTGGATGGCTTCCTGCGGGAGGAGGGGAGTGTGGACTTTGGTGGGGAGACCACCAAGGTGATCGGGCAAGGCGTCTTGCAGCGTCTGAACTGATTGTCCGATCTCGCCGGTCGCCATGATGTCCGCTGCCTGATACCTGCACAGGGCTGATACGAATGGAATGAAAAGGAAACTCTGCGCAACCCCGCTGGCCACCAGATCCACCAGCCGTGCTTCATCCATCGTCCCGTCGATCCCATCATCGCCATAGCCGGCCTCTGGTCCCTGTGGATAAAACCCAATGGAGAGTCTGTTCTCTCCTACGCCCTGCTGACCAAATCCGCCGCACCTAGCCTCCAGCACACCCACCACCGCATACCCGTGGGGCTGGCACCGGAGAACCTTGGAAATGGCTATCCACGGCCATACGCGGAGAAGCTGTGGACGACCTGATTCAGCATGCGCGGGAGGACTTTGCGAGGTGGGTGCCATTGCGGGTGAATGACACGAAGAATGATTCGGAGGAATGGCTTCGAGGAAGCCAAGTAACTGGGGGCGGAGGATTTTCGTAGGCAAAAGAAAAGGGATTTAGCTTTCGCTAAACCCCTTTTGAGATATGGTGGCTACACCGGGACTTGAACCTGGGACATCAGCATTATGAATGCTGCGCTCTAACCGACTGAGCTATGTAGCCGAGTGGCGCGCATTTTCCGCAGATCGAGGGGGGGTGTCAACCCCTTTTCTTGAATATTTTTCTGATCTATCAATCGTTTAGGCGGAAAGGCCTGATTTCGGGGATTGCCGGGCGGGGAGGGTGGGGTGCAGGGTGTGACTGGGAATATGGGCGTGGGGGTTGTTCGCGAGCAAGCTCGCTCCTACGAAGAGCCCGCTTATAAAAAAGCCCCGGCGGGTGGCCGGGGCTTTTCGGGGCTGGCGGGCGCTTAGACGTTATCCGCTAAGTCAGGCCTGAGGCAGCCGCCAGACCTGAGGGGGTGCCAACTTCTTAAAATTATGTACCCGGTTCTGTACCCGGTTTTGTGCTTCGTGCCTGCTTCAGTGTGAGGTGAGATGATTAGCGCTCGTCATGCCCTCGGTCAGTTGTCACTGCGTCTCTGAAGGCAATGTAGGCTAGCTTGTCCTTTAGGTCTTTCATTTTGGACTCCACAAGCTTCGACACATCTTCATCGCTTGCGGTGGGTGGCGTTTCGTCAGGCCACATTAGCTCCCAGCGAGCTAAAAGCGTTAGGTAGCGCTCGGTGTATTTCAGGGTTTCATCTAGTTGAGCCTCGAACAAGGCTGATTGCTGGTTGGCAATCGCGAGCTTTCGCGCTACTGACTCTTTGAGCTGCCTTTTATAGTCCCTTTCTGCGTTGAGAGCTTTCCCTTCCTCCTCAATTAGCGAAGTGATCGTGGCTGTTTCGTCCTTTTTTTGCTTCTGGGCGATGGCGTGTAGGCGGTCAATCGTTTCGTTCGTCAGCGTAAAGGTTATGGGCTGCCTGCCATTGCTGTCCGAGCGATAGCGGCGCTGACGGATTGCTCCCTGGAGCCTGATCACCAGGACTGGCATGTCTTGCTGAATCTGCCTGATAGCAGAGGCGACGTGCTCATAACTCGCAAACCTAGTAAACGCGTCACCCTTAAGTTTGCTCATGTAGTCGGCGCTGAGGCGATGCTTCAGGTACTCGGCGGCCCATTTCCATTCGTCATCCTGCTTTCGTAGCCACTTCAGCGGTTTCTCGTTTTCTGACATCTCATCCTCCAGGCGGGCCGTTTTGGCTATGAGCCAAAGCCAAGCCTTCGGGAGAGATTTATACCGTTACTGTTTCGTTACGCAACCGTTATCAGCTTTGCCACTGATATGTTAGTAAAACGTTACGTGTTGTTATGTGAGTCGTTACTGTAACTAAGGTATAGTAGATATAGGGTATATTTGCGAGTTAAAAATTGGAGGTTCTATGCTTGCTAGGCTTCTTGATGCGAAGCTAAGGGCGGGTGATCCAGATGCTAAATTTTTGCTCATTGCATTCTGGAAGCACTATGGCTCGGTGACGCCTAAGCCTCGTTCGCAGAAGCAATTGGCTGAAGACCTGCGGCTTCCGGTGCAAGCAGTTTCAAAAGCGGTTGCCCAACTGGTTGATGTGGGGGTACTGCGAGTCGTTACTCAGCCTGAAGGGAAGGGGCGGCCAAGGTGTACCTACGAGATGAGCAAAGCTATCCAGTCGGCTCTGCGGGATGTCGAGGAAAGGACGCTGAACCACCCCGGTTTGGTCAAGCATGTCTTGGGTGGCGAGCGCATCAGGGCCATCTGGTCTGGCTGGAAGGACGATGCGCCGACTGCGAAGGAGCTCAACACACGCTCGCGAGACGAGAAGCGAGTTGCTCCAGTGCGGCAGGGGAAGCTCAGCTTGGCGAATCGTTTGCTGCTCATGATCTTGCTAAGCCATGCAGATCCGTTTGGGGTTGCCAGGGGGCTGAGTAGCAAGGAGCTCTGCTTGCTGACGGGAATGGATGCGGCCTCTCTCAAGCAGCGCTTGCGCAGGCTTACGGAGCTGGGATTCATTCGTAGACACATACCTGGGTTGGCGAGTCCGATTTTCGCTGAGAAGCTCAGGAGCGTTTATTGGCTTAATCTGAACCACCTTCAGCTTTCACCTGCTGACGACGTTGTTTCCGTCGTGGTGCATAAGAAGGCCGCCGATCAAGACATCGACTACAAGTTTTTGGCTGGCGTCAGACTTGATCGCAACTCCTTCCTAGGGCGAGGGGAATACTTGGCACCTCGCAGCGTGGTTCGTCTCTTCAGGCGAGCGCCAGATCATGCGTTTGATCAGCTTGAGCTTTTTATTTGTGACTGCGTATTGGGCTTTCTGTCGCGCCACTGGGTTCAGGCTGATTCCGCCGGATGGGGAAAGGTGCGCGGTGTGGACTCGACGGTGAAGGAGCAAGTGGCGGCATTCTTTCGACTGCCGATGCTTGATCCCAAGGACAAAGCGATTCTGGACCACGAGGAGATTTTCGACTTCTTCCACCACCAAGTCCTTGAGCTGGCCAGAGAGGTGGTCCAACGTTTTTCGCAGGTATCCAGCATTGATCTGGCCAGGGTTAGCTACATCTTGGTTCCGGCGCATGTGTCGACTGGCCACCGTTGCATCGCTCTGTTGACTGAAAGAGCCTCGGACGAGGGTCTGGCCAAGCATTGGATGGTCACCAAGGGGTGCGATGATCCTGTGGTGAAAAGCGTGTTAAGGGAGGTGGATATTCCGCTGGAGCTGCGCGAAAAGTCAGGGTTGCTCACGCCAGCACGAGCTGCTGGGTAACAGGCAGTTTTTTTATACGGCCCTCGCAGATCCTCTGGGACATACAGAGGAGCCCTGCTGATGCGAATTTTCCGCTTACAAGACGTGATCACTGCTACTGGCCTGTCTAGGTCGACCCTGTACAAGTACATCTCGGAAGGCACCTTCCCGAAACCGGTATCGTTGGGCGACCGCTGCGTCGGCTGGGTCGATAGCGAGGTGCACGACTGGATCCTTGCCCGGATCGAGGAGCGTGACCAAGCTGAGGGGGCGTCCACTCGTCCCATCGGCCATCTGAGCATGGCCAGCTAGAACAGCCACCTGCGCCATGATCGGCTTCGGCTGGTCATGGCGCTTATGCCGGTTCTCCGTCTCTGGCTGTTCGGCTTCGCATGGTAAGTCGTGGCGGTGTCGCTCCCACCGCCACGACAGCCTCAGTTCCGATATCTGGCTCAGGCCTCTTCGGCTTGATTTATTTCCGAAATTCGAACTCGGCAAAAATTGCCGCTATGGCGGGACGATTGAGGTGGCTTTGCCCGAGCAGCTCGGCGAAGGAAATTGCGGTGCGGGTATTATGCTTTTACTAGCTACTATCACCCGAAGGGTTCACGCCTAACCGAGTAACAACCTGCACTGACCTACACAGAGAGTCGGACACTGATCCACCACCTGAGAGGCCATCACTACAGCGTATCCAGAGAGACCAACCAACGGATCAGGCAGGGAAAGGTATCCAGTAAATTAAAACTCCGCAGGCATGGCTTATGAAACTCAACCATGAGAGGTCATAACCATGTTCAGCGATACCAATACCACCCAGCGCTTTCCACTCCGTCACCCTGACAATCCCAACCTCCACCTGCACTACGGGGATACCTTCGAGGGCTTTCCCATTCAGAGCGAAGTAGGCCCCTTTATTCGGGAATACCTGTCTGATCTCAAGCGCACCGTCGACCTGGCATTGGCTGAGTATCCGAGGGTCTTGGCCTACAGGGTGGATCTGCGTTTGCCTCAGGGTGTCGAGCTACCCGACTTCGCCTATACGAATCAGGTCATCAGCCGGTTCTTCGAATCGTTTACGAAGAAGATCCAGTACCACCAGGAGCGGGTGGCTGAGCGTGGCTACTCGCGTGGTTGCAAAGTACGGTACGTCTGGTCGAGAGAGATCGGTCAGGGAGGCCGCCAGCATTATCACCTGCTGATCCTGCTTAACCGTGATGCCTATTACACCCTAGGGCTGCTGGGCTCAGAGAGGGTCAACATGATCAGCCGCATAGAAGAGTCATGGGCCAGTGCGCTGGGGTTGTTGATGTCTGAAGTCGATGGGCTGGTACATATCCCCGAAAATCCAACGTATCGGATAGATCGGCATCCCCGTATGCGGAAGGTTGCATGGTCAGAACACAAGGTTCTTGTTGATGAGCTACCGGATCTGTTCTACCGGGCCAGCTACCTGTGTAAGAAAGCGACCAAGTCCTACGGGGATCGTCAGCGGGGATTCGGCACTAGCCGAGGGTAGTGGCTAGTTCGCCTTTGCGACCATTAACTCAGACCAGCGAGTGGTGTAAGCCGGGGAGAGCAATTCTCTTCGCATAGCCCACTCGACTGGCTTGGTGATGCGTCCCGGCTGCAGCGTTCCACGTCCTCAGCAGTTTTTGATAGCTTCCATGGGGCACAGGATCATTTTCACATGCCAATGCTCGTTCCTTTATCATCCATGCACTTTGCATGGATGGTGGGCCTAGAGGCCCCCTTGCCGCCTTGGCAGCAGTGATCGGAACAGCCTTATATGAACGCCGTAGAAATCGAACAAGCCATCACCGACCTGGCCAGCCAGCCGTTTGACCGGGTCGAGTTCCCTTATGCCTTCCTGCAGGCTTTCGGTAATAAGGAAACCACCCTCAAGCGCCTGCGTTCGGGTGCAACCAACAAGTCCGATCTGGGCGGTGTGCTGCAGACCAGCAATATCCACCTGGCCGTGTGTGAACCAGGCAAGGTCACGGAGACCCTGGCGGCACTCAAGGCCAGCCCTGCTACGGCCCGTGCCAAGGCTAAATACGTGCTCGCCACGGATGGCGAGACGCTGGAAGCTGAGGAGCTGGAAAGTGGCGAGACGGTCGCCTGCGACTACCCGCAGTTCCCTGATCACTTCGGATTTTTCCTGCCGCTGGCAGGCATTTCCACGGTCAAGCAGATTCGCGAGAACTCCTTTGACATCCGTGCGACCAGCCGACTCAACAGGCTTTATGTGGAGCTGCTCAAGGACAACCCTGCCTGGGGCACGGCCGAACGCCGCCATGAGATGAACCATTTCATGGCGCGGCTGATCTTCTGCTTCTTCGCTGAAGATACCGACATTTTCAATGGCACCGGTCTGTTCACCGACACACTCACGCAGATGAGCGACCGCGATTCAAGCAATCTGCATGAGGTGATGGGTGAGATCTTCCGCGCGATGAACACGCCGATTGCGCAGCGTGCTTCGGCGAGTCTGCCGCGCTGGGCGGATGCTTTCCCGTATGTCAACGGTGGGCTGTTCTCAGGCGATCCGGATGTACCGCGTTTTTCTCGCATTGCGCGTAGCTACCTGCTGCATATCGGCGCTTTGGACTGGAAGCAGATCAATCCCGATATCTTCGGTTCCATGATCCAGGCCGTGGCCGACGACGAGGAGCGCGGCTCACTAGGCATGCACTACACCAGCGTGCCCAATATCCTAAAGGTACTGAACCCGCTGTTACTCGATGAGCTGCGCGCCAAGCTGGAAGAGGCCGCTGACAACCCGCGCATGTTGCTCAACCTACGCAAACGTCTTGCACGTATTCGAGTATTCGATCCTGCCTGTGGTTCGGGCAATTTCCTGGTCATCGCCTACAAGCAGCTGCGCGAAATTGAAAATACGATCAATGAGCGTCGTGGCGAGCCTGGGCGTAAGAGCGATATTCCTCTCACCAATTTCCGAGGTATAGAGCTGCGGGACTTCTCTGCTGAGATTGCTCGACTGGCCCTCATCATCGCTGAGTATCAATGCGATGTGCTGTATCGCGGGCAGAAAGAAGCTCTGCTGGAATTTCTGCCGTTGAGCAGTCAGAACTGGATTACTCGTGGCAATGCCTTGCAGGTGGATTGGCTTAGCACCTGCCCGCCAACAGGGACCGGGGTTAGGCTTACAGCCGATGACTTGTTTCAGAGTCCACTGGATCAGGCCCAGATTGACTTTGAGAACGAAGGTGGCGAGACCTACATCTGCGGCAACCCGCCGTATTTGGGCAGCACTTGGCAGAGTGATGATCAAAAGGACGATCTCAGGAAACTTTTTGACAGTCGAGTAAAAAACTGGAAATCCTTGGACTACGTTGCTGGCTGGTTCCTCAAGGCGGCCGACTATTGCTGTCATGCCAATGCAGCAGCAGCGTTTGTATCAACCAACTCCATCTGCCAGGGGCAGCAAGTACCGATCTTGTGGCCGGAAATTTTCTCCACCGGCTGTCAGATTTGTTTTGCTCATACCAGCTTCAAATGGACCAACCTGGCTTCCAATAACGCAGGGGTTATGGTCGCCATCATTGGAATTTCTACTAAGTCCCCAAGTATGAGGCGTCTATTTTCTGTTGGGGATGACGAGAAAACCGTCGAGAGACTTTGCTCCCAGATAAATGCGTATCTGGTGCCCGGCGATGATGTGGTGGTTAACAAAGCAGCACGTCCCCTGAGTGGTCAGGCCGAAATGAGCTTTGGTAGTAAGCCCGTAGACGGGGGGCATTTACTGATGTCTCGCGATGAGGTGAGCAGTCTAGGTTTAGACTCGGTGCAGCGTGTCCAGCTCATTCATCGTATTTTTGGCTCTGCGGAATTTATTCGTGGGCAAGAGCGCTATTGCCTGTGGATTAATGACTCCAACTTAAGAGAAGCACTGAGCATACCCTCAATTTCTGAGCGTATTGAGGGGGTGCGGAGCATGCGTTTGTCCAGTCCCAAAGGGCCTACTGTCGAAGCTGCATCAGTGGCTCACCGTTTTGGAGAAGTGCGCCAGGTTGGAAATGAGAGCGTGATTATTGTCCCAAGCGTCTCGTCCGAATCCCGTGAATACCTACCCTGCGGCTATGAGCCTGTAGGTACTATTGTTTCCAACCTTGCTTTTGCTCTCTTCGATGCCCCGCTTTGGAATATGGCTATTGTTGCTTCGAAATTGCATTTGACTTGGATTGGCACGATTTGCGGAAAAATGAAAACCGACTTTCGCTACTCCAATACCTTGGGTTGGAACACTTTTCCTATACCCGTATTAACCGAGAAAAATAAAGCCGACCTCACCCGCTGCGCCGAAGACATTCTTCTGGCACGGGAGGCCCACTTCCCGGCTACGATTGCAGATCTCTACGACCCAGAGACTATGCCAGAGAACTTGCGCGCCGCCCATGAGCGTAATGACGAAGTGCTGGAGCGCATCTATATCGGTCGCTGCTTCAAAAACGATACCGAGCGGCTGGAGAAGCTGTTCGAGCTGTACACCGAGATGACGGCCAAGCAGAAGCTTGGGAAGGCTAAACGATGACCGACCAGATCCTGGCTAGCTCGGAAGTTGGCCTCAAGGAAATTGAGCGTCTCGAACACCCCTAAAAATACGGGCAAGAAGCCCTGAATGGATGCATAGCCATGACCCAAACCGTTCCTTCCGTTTCCGTTTCCTATGCTCAGAACGGACGCTCCACCAAGGCCAACGAACTGGGCATGCGCCCTATGCAGGAGCGCGTCTTCGAGCGGCGTGGTGAGCAGTACCTGCTGATCAAGTCGCCGCCTGCATCCGGTAAAAGCCGGGCCTTGATGTTCATTGCTCTGGACAAGCTGGCGCACCAGCACATCAAGCAGGCCATCATTGTGGTGCCGGAAAAATCCATTGGTTCGAGCTTTCACGATGAGCCGCTTAGCCGCCACGGTTTCTGGGCCGACTGGCATGTGGAGCCGCGTTGGAACCTGTGCGATGCACCCGGCACCGACGATGGCGGCAAGGTCAATGCAGTGGGCGCGTTCCTAGAAGGCAGCGACCAGGTGCTGGTTTGTACCCATGCCACCTTCCGTTTTGCGGTGGAAAAATTCGGGGTGGCTGCGTTCGATGACCGTTTGATCGCCGTGGACGAGTTCCACCACGTTTCCGCCAACCCCGAAAACAGGCTGGGCACGTATCTGGGCCAGTTGATCGCCCGCGACAAGGTGCACATCGTGGCGATGACTGGCTCCTACTTCCGTGGCGATGCCGAGGCTGTGCTGTCACCCGCTGACGAAGCCCGCTTCGATACCGTGACCTACACCTACTACGAGCAGCTCAACGGTTACGAGCACCTGAAGAAACTGGATATTGGTTACTACTTCTACTCCGGGGCTTACTCCGACGACATCCTCAACGTCCTCGACCCGGAAGAAAAGACCATCCTCCACATCCCCAACGTGAACTCTCGCGAGAGCACCAAGGACAAGATTCGCGAGGTGGAGCACATCATTGAAGAGCTGGGCGAGTGGCAGGGCACCGACCCGGTGACGGGCTTCCAGCTGGTGAAGACCGTCGATGGGCGTGTACTGCGTATTGCTGACCTGGTGGATGACGACCCGGCCAAGCGCGATAAAGTCTCGGCTGCCTTGAAAGACCCGGCCCAGAAGAACAACCGCGATCATGTCGATATCATCATCGCGCTGGGCATGGCCAAAGAGGGCTTCGACTGGATCTGGTGCGAGCACGCCCTCACAGTCGGCTACCGGTCCAGCCTGACCGAGATTGTGCAGATCATCGGTCGGGCGACACGCGATGCACCCGGCAAAGCACGGGCACGCTTCACCAACCTCATCGCCGAGCCGGATGCCAGCGAGAAGGTGGTGACCGAGGCGGTGAACGATACGCTCAAGGCGATTGCCGCCAGCCTGCTGATGGAGCAGGTTTTGGCCCCGCGTTTTGAGTTCAAGCCGAAGACTCCCACCTCTGGCCCGCAGGAAGGCTTTGACTACGGCGATGCGGGCTATCAGCCCGACAAGTGCAACGTGGGTTTCAACCATGACACCGGGCAGCTGCAAATCGAGATCAATGGCCTGGCCGAGCCCAAGAGCCCTGAGGCCAGCCGTATCTGTCAGGAAGACCTGAACGAGGTGATTGCCAGCTTCGTTCAGGACAAGACCAACATCGAGCGCGGCCTGTTCGATGAGGAACTGGTTCCCGAGGAGCTGACCCAGCTGCGCATGGGTAAGATCATCCGCGACAAGTACCCCGAACTTGATGCCGAGGATCAGGAGGCCGTTCGCCAGCACGCCATTGCGGCACTGAACTTGACTCAGCAAGCCAAGCAACTGGTGCTGGGGGATGATCTGCAAGGCACCGTCACTGGTGCAAATAGCGCCCCGAGCACTGCCCTGATTGATGGCGTGCGCAAGTTCGCGATGGATGTGCGCGAGCTGGATATCGACCTGATCGACCGGATCAACCCGTTCAGCGAGGCCTACGCCATCCTCGCCAAGACCATGAGCGAGGAAAGTCTCAAGCAGGTTGCTGCAGTGATTGGTGCCAAACGCACCCGCCTGACGCCTGAAGAGGCCAAAGACCTCGCCGTGCGGGCGGTAAAATTCAAGAAGGATCATGGCCGGGTGCCTTCCCTGACTGCTCAAGACCCATGGGAGCGGAGCATGGCGGAAGGCGCTGCGGCCTTTATGCGTTTCAAGAAAGAGGGCCGTTATGGCTAACGAATTTGATCTGGATGAGCTGGAAGCGGAGCTTTCCGATTTCGCCACGTCAGACAAGAAGACCGGCCGCACTCCTCGCGAGGAGCGCATCATTGCCGGCTTCGAAGACATTCAGCGCTTTGTTGAGGAGCACGGCCATGCGCCGCGCCACGGCGATGATAAAGACATCTTCGAGCGCCTGTATGCCGTGCGCCTGGATCGCCTGCGCGATCAGGAAGAATGCCGCAGCCTGCTCATGCCTCTCGACCATCAGGGCCTACTGAATGCGCTTGAGGTACCAGAGCCACAAGGCGACTACAGCATCACGGACGACGAACTGTTGGCGGAACTGGCCGGCGGCGACGAGGGTTCGGATATTCAGAACCTCCGTCATGTTCGCAGCAATGCCGAAAAGCGTGAGGCCGAGGAGATTGCACAGCGCGAGCGTTGCGAGGACTTTGAGCGGTTCCAGCCGCTGTTTGAGCAAGTGCAGCGCGAGCTGCAGTCGGGCGTTCGAGTTACCCGCAACTTCATGAGGGATACCACCGTTGAGGCTGGGCAGTGGTTTATTCTCAGCGGCCAGACTGCTTATGTAGCTGAGCAAGGTGAGGACTTTGATTCGCCACAGGGCAAGAAAGATGCGCGTCTGAGAGTAATTTTTTCCAACGGTACGCAAAGCAATCTGCTGCGACTTTCGCTGGTGCGAGCTCTTTACAAAGATGATGCCGGTCGCCGTATTACAGATGCGGATGCGGGGCCTCTGTTTGGCGAAACACTGGAGCCCGATGACATCGAGAGTGGCACCATTTACGTGCTGCGCAGCCACTCAACGCATCCCTTCGTAGCCGAACATCGCGAGCTGATCCACAAGATCGGCGTCACCGGTGGCAAGGTGGAAACTCGTATCGCCGGGGCTAACAAGGACGCCACCTACCTGCTGGCGGATGTTGAGGTGGTTGCCACCTACAAGCTGCACAACATCAATCGTACGCGGATGGAAAACTTGTTCCATCGTCTGTTCAGCCCTGCCCAGATTGAGCTGACGATCCCTGATCGCTTCGGTAATCCGGTCAAACCCCGGGAGTGGTTTTTGGTACCGCTGCACGTTATCAACGAAGCTGTGGAGCGCATTCGCGACGGTTCAATCGCCGGCGTTATTTACGATCCCGCGTCGGCATCGTTGCGAAGTGCCGGCTGAACCGAGCATTTGTCCCGTGAACATTCGTTCCCTGCAAGCCCGCTGGATGCAACGCTGGGAGACTCAATCTCATCGGCTGCTAATTGACCGTTCCTTGTTGAAGATTTGGTAGAGTCACTCCTTCAACTGAAGGAGTGCTTCACATGGGATTTTATATCGAGTGCTACCGTGGGGCTGAGTTTTTACACGCTGGGCAACCCAGCACGATCAGCGCCGATCAGATAGAGCAAGTCGTTGATGAGACGACGCAGGTATCAACACCTGCGTTCAAAGGTGGCGATGAGGTTCGTCGAGCTACGTTCGTTGCGACTACACCTCAAGGGAAATTCACTTGGCATGTACTCTTCAGTACCGGTGACGCCGATGACTGTGTGGAGGACGTTACGCTTGTCAGTGCTCCGTTGGATGCAGTCGTCAAGGTGAGTCCTGGGTTTAAGATCAGGGACGCAGATAGCTGAGTCCCCCACGGGCTTGGCTGATTAGCAATCGCACATCGGGCCTTATTTGCGAGACAAAAAATAAAGAATGTCCCGCCCTCAGTGGAGCGGGACATCCGTTTCCTCTGACGTCGGTCACTTGCTTTTTGGTGCTGCCTGGAGTCGACAGAAGATCCAGCACGCCAGTACCACCGCTATCAGCAGTGGTGGAAATCGCACCATCACAATCACCAGTAACAAGACCGCCAGGCAGCCTGCCAGGATCCCGGCAAACATCATCGCAGCACCGAAAGTGCGTAGCAGACGTTTCATACTTCCACCTCTTGGCGTGTGGCTTGCGCGTCCAACTTCTCAGCCAGGCTGGGCTTGCTGTAGGTGGCTTGTGGTGTGATTGTTGAGGCGGGCACTTCACCTTCCGGGTAGAACTCTTCCACGATGGCGCTGACATCCTCCTCGCTGTCTTCGAATGCTCCGTTGCCAAAGCCGCGTCGTGCTGCCTCATCCAAGGCGGCTTGATCGAAGCCCGCAGCCTGGCGCCGCGAATCGAGTTCGCTGGCTGTCACCAGTGCTTCAGCCATGTCCATGCCGCCGCGTACAGTCAGGTCGGCGTAAAAGATCGGCGTGCCATGGCTCTGTCGTGTCGACTTCCCGCGTAGACGTAACTCCAGCGGCAGACAGGCCAGGCGGTTACCCGAGATGGCCTGGAAGTAATGCAGGCGAGCGGCCAGGGTGCGGATGCTGTTGAAGCCGGTGGTGCGGAACATGAAGCTGCCCAGCGGATCCTCATCGCCAATGACCACGTTCAGTCGGCCGTAGGGCTTGCAGGCACCGCCTTTGGCGAGCGGACAGGCATCCGGCGAAGGGCAGGGCAACGACTGCATACCGTCCTGAGTGACCCGTTTGCAGGTCTCGCCATTGCCGACGCAAACCGGCCGACCAGACTGCCGGTCGAACAGCGTGTAGTCGGCGCGGAAATTCAGCTCCGGTTCGTTGAACAGCAGGCGTACCGGAATGCTGCGCAGCTTGTCGTCCTTGCCTTCGCGCAGCTCATCATTGAGTGGGTGCAGTAGCCAGCCGTCCTTACCCTGCACCTGGGAGGTGATGGTGAACTGGTCATCCTTCTCCGGCAGTCGCTTGCCGTTCTTCTCGATGACCTTGCCGATGGAAATCCGCCCGAGTACCGGCGGAGTGATAGCCAGACCTTTGAGCATGGTGAGTCTCCTGGAAATGAAAAAAGGCCAGCCACGCAGCGCGAACTGCATGGACTGGCCAAGGGGGAAAGGATTGGAGGGGTTGGGTTTCAGCCGACCAGAAAGCGCCGCGCACCCAGCTTCAGTAGTGGGTACTTGGCCTGCAGGTGCGGCTTGTCTTTGAGCAGTTGAGCGACATCGAAACCGATGCTGTCCTTGGCTTTGCGCCAACTGATGTAGCCGCTGGAGAACTCCGCCCGACTGGCGTCGCCCATGGCCTGCTGCAGCATCTGCTTAAGTTCAGCCTCACGCTTTTCCCTGTCGGCAATCGACTGGCGCACGGCTTTCAGCTCTATATAGGCTGCAGTGAGCCCGGCATGCTGGCTGAAGTCGACGACCTGGCCGTTGTCCTCTGGATAGAGGCAGCGAAGTGCTGACTCAGCGGAAGCGGTGCCATCGGCCGGCGGTGGTGTGTCGGTTTCCACGTAGTGCCAAAACTGGCGCTCCAGCTCGATCAGGCGAGCAATCATCTGCTCGTCTCGTTCGATGCGATGGATCTCCAGCGTCTGGCCGCCCAGCAGCACCGACACATCCGCCGCTTGCTTGCCGGTGACGGCGAGCTGGTGCATCACCTGCAGCTGCACATACTCAGGCACGCCCTCTTTCCAGAGGCGTGCCCCGTTTATGCCGGCTGTCTTACATTCGAGGATCTGCACATCGTCGGCCCCGATCACCTCGCGGTCGATGTTGGCCAGCATCCAGGGCAACTCCGGATCAGGATGCTGCAGCACGGCGTTGATGCGCCGTACCTTGTTATTCGTACGCTTGCTGTAGTGCCAGGCCACGATAGGCTCCAGCACGTTGCCCCAGTACATCGGGCTTTCCTCATCCTGAGGATCAGCCTTGGGCATGCCGGAATCGCGACCGGTCTTCTCCATCCACAGCTCCAGCTGCGACTTGTAGGGATTCAGACCAACGGCAGCGGCGGCATCGGAACTGCCGATACCTTGCTTGCGGATCTGCAGCCAGTCCTCGCGCGGCAGCTCCTTGGTGCTGACCAGACGCAGGGCGGGGCGGGATTTGCTGGTGCTGCGATTCAATGAAGTGGCTTTCATAGCGTTCACCTTGCAGAAATAGAAACGCCCGACCTGCAGCGAAGCGGGTCGGGCGTTATGGGGTGGGATTAGTAAAAGGTCAGGCGACCAGTTGCAGGGCCGTATCCAGAGCGCGTTGCTTGATCTGGGCACCTTGGCCGAACCAGGCAGAGTCGAGGCGGTACTCTGTGCTGCGTGCCCGTCGCTCGTGATCAACGTACTCGGTCACGGCATTGAGCAAGCCCCAGGCGGTGCCGCGAGCTGAGTCCAGCTGGCTGCCCCGGCCACGGCCTTCGTACAGCTCCTGCACTTTGCGCAGGGCGCGCTCGTTCGGCAGCTGCTCCGGCAAGGCGCCGGTCGGGCTGGTCTCGCACATCACGTTCATAAAGAAGCCCAGTGCCTCATGCCACTGCACCTTGCGTTCAGCCAGGTGGCGCATGCGGTACATGAAGTCGTCCCATTGCGAGACAGCAATGCCGAGCTGCTTCTTCACCAGATCACCGTCGAAGCGGGTGCTGTGCGGCACCTTGATCGCACGGCTGGTGCCGTCCAGGGCGATGGTCAGCGTGTTGTTGCAGACCACACGGATAGTAGTGGGCGTTGCTGTGGTGGCCAGTGTGCCGTCGCAGGAAGTGGCCAGCAGCAAATAGCCATTTACTTGGTCGTTGCCCTTGAGCGCAGCGCCCTGTCCGGTACGCGCCAGTGCCCAGAACTTGCGACCGCCCTTGAGCACGCCAGCGGTTTCCAGCTCGTAGCCGGAGACCTCGGTCAGGTCACGATAAAATTCGAGCACTTCCCGAGGCTGCACGGTGTGATAGCGCTGCGAGACCACTGACAGCGGTGCCTTGGTGTCCGAACGGTAGAGCACCTTCTGCTCGGGGAAGGAGTGGATCGCGCCCAGATGGCCGATGGCGTCCGACTTGAAGTGCACTGGGCTTTCCATGATCTGCCAGTCCATACCGGCTTCGCGTTGCCAGACTTCGATGGGCTGTTTCTGCGGCAGGTTGTTGCCCAAGCCGTGCCACGGAGTAGCGCCAACGTAGGCCATTTGTTCGATTTGATGAGCCATGACGAGTTTCCTTTAGGTGCAGGCCGGCAAAAAGCGCTGCGCATGGCGCAGCACCGGCAATCAGTGATGGAGAAGGAAGAGGAGAGCGGTGGCCGGATCAGGTCGGCAGGTTGAAGCGATGACCGCAGATCAGGCAGAGGTTGTGGGCCAGGACGTGACGGTCGAGTGACTCGCCGAGCTGAGCGCCGAGCGCACAACCACCGACGCCTCCGACCAGGCCACCGAGAATGGCGCCGGATGCCGAGCCGAGTGTGATACCTACAGGGCCGGCAATTACGCCGAGTGCTGCGCCGGCCTTGCCGCCTGCCAGAGCAGCACTGATGCCGCGTGCGAGGCCGCCGACAGCGCCGATGGCCGCGCCGGTTTTCATGGCGTGATGGAACGAAGCGACTTTGGGGGAGTGACAGCGAGGGCACTGCAATGACATGGGGGGAACCTCTTTGGTGCGGATGTCATTGCAGTAATGTGTGGTTGAGATTTTTTTGAATCGAATGGCTGCTTTTCAGCAGCGCTAACTGAGTGCGAACTGGCTGGAGTCGGCCAAAAGCAGTCTTTGATTGGTGACCAAGCGGCCCTCGTGCGGGGGCAGTTATTAGGCCCAAAGGTCTCTAGGAAAGCCGGGGCTATTGATAGGGCCGGTTCACCTCTAGCATTGTGGTCAGGTGGTACTGATGAAGTCAGGTGGTGAGTCCACTCATGATCAACAGCGATGCACTCGGCCCTGCGAAAATTACATCGAGATTAGTGCCGGCTCAGTTAGCCGCGTGCTCAGAAAGCCCAGCTGGATCAATTACTCGAATATGCCGAAAACCGATCTTAATCAGTCCCGCCTTTTCCAGTTGTTTTAGCAGCCCGTTGATAGTCTGGCGGGAAGAACCAAGTATGGAGGCTAAATCCGCCTGAGAAACATTCAAAATAACTTCCTCAGAGCCTGTTGCCGGTGGTTGCAGCAACAACAGTTCTGCTAAACCTGTACGCAGCCGTTGCAGCGGCACGATCATCTGGCCATCGGCAAAGTGCCGCATAAAAGCGGCATAGCGCTTGGCAATAAAAAGTGTAATTGCCTTGCAATAGAGAGGTTCCTCTTCAAGGATTCGCTCGAATTGCTGCAGAGGCAGCATTAGTAATTGCACATTGGTATCGGCGATCACAGCCACATCGGCCTTTTCGCCTGTAATCAGGGCGAGGAAGTTGAACCAAAATCCTCTCTCGCCAATCATATAAAGCTTCTCCTCACCCTCGAATAGCAGCCGCGAAACCCGCACGCGCCCCTCAAGCACTACTGAGGCTGCAGTCGGTCGGCTGCCTTGGGCAGTGATCACCTGCCCTTTGCGATAGTGGCGCAATACGGAAGACTGGATGATTTTGTCTTGCACTTCCCCCGGCAAGCTTGCGAACCAGTCATCTGCCTCGCGCAGGCGGTAGATTGTCTGATGGGCTGCGTCATCTATGTTTTGCATTTGGAAACCTTGGAAACATCGATGTTGGGTCTTAACCACATTCGACAGTTTCCCAAGATATGGGATGCAGGGGAAGCCGAATTAACGGCTCGCAGCTAACAGCGGCACCACCCTATCCCGGTGCAGCAGCAGCAGGGCTAAAGACAGCAAGTAGTGCAGCCATTGGATGCCAGATAGCGGTCCGAGCATCTCTTCACCGGTTGCACCGGCCGCTAGACTAACGATGAACACTAGCGCCGCCCCGAGTGGCATTACCCGCCGCGTCACTAAGGCTGTGGCACAGATTAACAAGACAGAGCCAAGAGGCACCAGCATGCGCCAGGTGTCAAATCCCGACACGCTAATCACCACCCCGAAGCTCCCAACCAAGAGCGCGAAGCGCCCTGCGGCCGTGATGCGCTGAGCAACAGAGTCATCTGGCCAGCGCAGTGCAATGACCAGCAGCGGGAAACCTGCGCTGGCGGCAACCAGGCCGGTAAAGCGATGTGGGCCGGCGAACAACTCACCATACTGGTAATGCAGTGTACCAATCGCTGCCGCCAGGCCGATCAGGCCGCAACCAATGGCTAGAGCAGGGCGCTGGCGCAGCTGGACAAAGGCAATGGAAAAGGCAACCACAGCCAAGATCAAGTCGGAAATGGCATCGGCATTCATTGGGAAGTCCACAAAGCAGCAGGTTTGAAGGAAGTGCGGCTGAGCCATGCAGCGCTGCCTAGCATTACAACCAATAACATCAGCTTGAGTGCGATGGGCATACTAAAACCGAACCAGTCAGGTAGAGCAGCAAAGGCAATGCCCAGTCCTATGACACGGCACTGCTCAAAACGCCGTGCATTGGCACGTCCTTCCAATAGTGACGTGAGAGAGATTGCCGAAATGGCAAAGCCAGCGGCGTAGAGTGCCAGTAAGGTCTTCGGCAAGGTGTTGACTAGCGTCAGAAAATGCATGAGGAACAACATTGCAAGCACCTGATGCACTACCGCATAGCGTTTGACCGCATCGGGTGTACACGGATCGTAATACTTAAACTGCGACGGCTCGTAAGGCTCGCTCGCCTCATCGTGCCAGCCACCAGGTGGTGCCAGCCAGACGCCAAGTTTAGCCCGCCAGCCCGGGGTGGCTTTGGATTTCTGCCAGAGCTCAATGTAGTAATGCATGTTGCCCCAGAATGGGTTAAGGCTCTGCAACGGTGTGCGCACGCCGTAGATGACCTTCTCGTCCTTGCGCTCCTCGGCGAAGGTACCGAATAGGCGATCCCAGAGAATCAGAATGCCCCCGTAGTTTGTGTCCATGCAGTAGTCATTTTGCCCATGATGGACGCGATGGTTTGAGGGTGTGACGAAGATGCGATCAAGCCAGCCCAAACGACCAATTACCTCGGTATGCACCCAGTACTGGTAAAGCAAGTCGATCAGCAACACCCCGGCAAACACGCTGGGCGGCACACCGGCCACTGCCATCGGTAGATAGAATATCCAGCCCAGAAGTGCGCTCGTCGAGGACTGGCGTAAGGCTGTTGCCAGGTTGAAGTACTCGGAAGAGTGATGCGATACGTGCCCGGCCCACAGCAAGCCAATTTCATGGTTCATACGGTGATGCCAGTAGTAGAAAAAGTCGTAGGCCACAAGGGCTCCGACCCATACCCACAGGCTATCGCTAGGCAAGGTCGTGGCGCGGTAGGCTTCGAATACCAGAGTGTAAACGCCCAGTTTCGCCAACTTGGTGAACGCCCCAACCACCTGGCTCAATAGACCATATTGGTAGCTGCTGATGGCATCAGGTATGGAATACGCCGCTAGCCCGCGGCGGTGCGCCAGCCATGCTTCCAGCAAGGTGGTGGTTAAAAAAATCGGTATGGCAAACACGATCAGATTCATTGCGCGCGATCCTTTTCTCTCGACTCAAGAAAGTTGAGCGGCTGATGGCTTTCAGCGACTCAGCGACCAGGCAAGTTAGCACTCTTGACTGTGCCCACTTGTCGGCTCGGCGACAGGTTCTGCACGGCAATAGTGGCAACCTAGCTGACCACTCGTGCCGGGGCTCAGTGCTCAGTGCAGCCCTGGTGTAGTCCACTTCAAGGAGAATAAGCGTGAGTAAAGTAGTCGCAATTAGCGGTGGATTCGGTTGTCTAGGTATAGCGGTAGGCGAGGCGTTCGCGGCCAATGGTTGGCGGGTGGCCCTGATTGATCAGGCCAGCGTGCCGCGACCCCTGGCCGACACGGCGCGCTCTGAAAAACTGCTTATCGGCGCGGTCGATCTAACCGATCTGCACATGGCAAATTGTGCAATGCAGCAGGTGCAGCAGCATTTTCAAGGATTAGATGCGCTCATCAACGTGGCGGGTGGTTTTCGCTGGGAGACCATCGAGGGCGGCGATCTTGCGACCTGGGATTTGATGTATCAAATGAACGTGCGCACTGCCGCAACGGCTAGCATGGCCGCGCTGACACACCTGAAGAAAGCCGAAGCCGGGCGCATTATCAACATTGCAGCCGGAGCGGCCAGTAAGGCCAGCCTAGGCATGGGGGCCTATGCTGCAGCAAAGTCCGGGGTGATGCGCCTTACGGAGGCGTTGGCCGAAGAGTTGAAAGATCAGCGCATCACGGTCAATGCGATCATGCCATCGATCATCGATACCCCGCAGAACCGCCTCGATATGCCTGATGCGGATGCCACCCGCTGGGTTACGCCAGAGCAGGTCGCTAATGTGATCGTATTTTTAGCCTCTCAGGAGGCTAGTGCAATCACAGGTGCAGCTATCGCTGTAAATGGGCGGTGCTAATTTATTAGGCCGGCTGTCGACATAGCAGAGTGGCTGCCTAGAGCCGTTCTTCTCACCCAGGGTTCGCCCGATCCTAATGATCCTAATGATCCTAATGATCCTAATGCGGCATGCGTGGCCTATGCGTGGGGAACTGCCTGTTGTTACCGGCTGCTTTGGGCTTGCTGTGGGTCACTTCTTGCTCGTGCAGAACTTGGCCCATTCCGCCATCAGTGCACTGCGCTTCTCCAGAAGGTCGGAGCGCGAATAGGCCGCCTCGGTCTGGTCGCGTTCATCATGGGCAAGCGCAAGCTCACAAACCTCTCTCGGGTAGTTGGTGCATTCGGGTGAAAGCGCCAGCCGATGTTTTCGTAATCAGCGACGTCTCTTTCCATTCAGCCTAAGTCCTTTTTCCAGCTGTCCAGCATGTCCGCCCATCTCTGCATCATCATGGCTCGATCACTCAAATACTCGGCATGGTTGTAGGTGCGGCGGACAGCGTTTTGCTCGGTATGGGCGAGCTGTCTTTCGATCCAGTCTGCTGAATAGCCCATCTCATTGAGTCTGGTGCTGCCCGTTGTCCTCGTGGCATGCGGGCTGTATTTACCTCCCCAGCCAAGGGTGTTGAGCATCTGGCGGAATGAGGCCGCAACCATTGGGCGGGTGCGTACGTCGCGGTGAGGAAATACGTGGGTGTATTTTCCTGTGATGGAATGCAGGCCTCGCAGTATTTCGACTGCCTGTCGCGGCAGTGGCACCGTGTGCTCTTTGCGCTTTTTCATCCGCTCGGCGGGAATGCGCCAAAGCGCCTTCTCCAGGTCAAATTCTGCCCACTGAGCCTCTACAGCTTCATTGGGGCGGCACAGAGTCAGCCACATGAGCTGGAAAGCGCAGAGGGTCTCATGGCGTCCGCCGTGAGATTCGACATCGCGTAACAGTTGGCCAATTTCTTCGGTGGAGAGAGGGCGTTTGTGCTGAGTCTTGTTGGCTGGCAGGGCTTTTCGAACGGGGTGTACCGGGTCGGTGCTGGCTCGCAACGTGGAAATTGCCAGTTCGAAAACTCCGGACATGCTCCGCTTGGCCTCTGCGGCAACAGATGGGCCATTATCTTGAGCGGCTGCTCTGAGCACTTCAAGAATGTGCATGGGGGTGATGGCTTTGATCGGCAGTTCACCGATTTTGGGAAATACGACGCGTTCAAGCATGTTGAGTCGTCTGGACTTGGTGATCTCCTCCCAGTCCTTCAGTGAAAGCCACTCTTTGGCGACGGCTTCAAACGTAATGGCCTTCTCGTGGTCGCGCTTCACCCGCTCCTGTTGCCGGTGGTGCGCGGGATTGATGCCCTGTATGACTAGGGCACGGGCTTTCACGCGCTCATCGCGTGCCTCTGCAAGAGTGAAGCGGCGCCCTTTGCGGCGCTCTTCGGCGTGCTCGGGTGATTCCCCTTTGGGCGCGATTACATAGTCCCCAATCGCGAACACGCTTTCCTTCCTGCTAGTTCCGTCGTTCAGCTCGAACCGATAGCGCCATGCCTTAACCCCGTTAGGCTTCACCTCAAGGTAAAGGCCATTGCCATCTGTGAGCTTGTAGGGCTTTTCCTTGGGCTTGGCGGTACGGCACTCGGTATCGGTAAGCGGCATGGCTGCTCAATCCTGGTATACCCGGTTATATGGGGAGGTGAATTTTTCGATACCCGGTAGCGTACCCGGTAAATATGCGGATCGTATAGATTCTTTTCGGACCTTTTCGGAAAAGAAAAACCCCTTAAGGCTTTATTCCTCAAGGGGTTTCGTGTCCGGTAAGATCCGGTGAAATCCTAATTTCTGTTTAGACGTTGAAGCGGAAGTGCATCACGTCGCCGTCCTTGACGATGTAGTCCTTGCCTTCCAGGCGCCATTTGCCGGCTTCTTTCGCGCCCTGTTCGCCCTTGAACTGGATGAAGTCGTCATAGGCGACGACTTCGGCGCGGATGAAGCCTTTTTCGAAGTCGGTGTGGATCACGCCGGCGGCCTGCGGGGCGGTGGCGCCGACGCGGACGGTCCAGGCGCGGACTTCCTTCACACCGGCGGTGAAGTAGGTCTGCAGGTGCAGCAGTTCGTAGCCGGCGCGGATCACGCGGTTCAGGCCCGGCTCCTCGAGGCCGAGGGATTCGAGGAACATGTCCTTCTCTTCGCCGTCGTCCAGCTCGGCGATCTCGGCTTCGATCTTGTTGCACACCGGCACGACCATGGCGCCTTCTTCTTCGGCGATGGCGCGGACGACGTCCAGGTGCGGGTTGTTCTCGAAGCCGTCTTCGGCAACGTTGGCGATGTACATGACCGGCTTGCTGGTGAGCAGGTGGAAGCCGCGGATGACGCGCTTGTCTTCATCGCTCATGTTCTTCATCAGCGAGCGGGCGGGTTTGCCTTCGCTGAAGTGGGGGATGAGCTTTTCCAGCAGGGCTTTCTGCGCCAGGGCGTCCTTGTCGCCGCCCTTGGCGTTGCGCGCGACCTTCTGCAGTTGCTTCTCGCAGCTGTCGAGGTCGGCGAAGATCAGTTCGAGGTCGATGATCTCGATGTCGCGCTTGGGGTCGACGCTGTTGGAGACGTGGATGACGTTCTCGTCTTCGAAGCAGCGCACGACGTGGGCGATGGCGTCGGTCTCGCGGATGTTGGCGAGGAACTTGTTGCCCAGGCCTTCACCCTTGGACGCACCCGCAACGAGGCCGGCGATGTCGACGAATTCCATGGTGGTCGGCAGCACGCGCTCGGGCTTGACGATCTCGGCCAGCGCATCGAGGCGGGCGTCGGGCATCGGCACGATGCCGCTGTTCGGCTCGATGGTGCAGAAGGGGAAGTTTTCCGCCGCGATGCCGGATTTGGTCAGGGCGTTGAACAGGGTGGACTTGCCGACGTTGGGCAGGCCGACGATGCCGCAGTTGAATCCCATGCTAGGTCCCTCGCGCCAGGTGGCGGAAAAGAGGTGTGATCAGGCCTTCTGGCTGTGCAGCTTCTGCATCGCGCGGGTCCAGTCCCCGTCGAGCATTTCCGGCAGCACGCCGAGGGCGGAGTCGATGCTGGTGTCGAGCAGTTCCTGTTCGGCGCGCGGGGCGCGGCCAAGAACGAAACCGGAGACCAGGCTGCTGTGCCCCGGATGGCCTATGCCAAGCCGCAGGCGATGGAAACCGTTCTGGTTGCCAAGCTGGGCGATGATGTCGCGCAGCCCGTTGTGCCCGCCGTGTCCGCCGCCCTTCTTGAGCTTGGCGACGCCGGGGGGCATGTCGAGTTCGTCGTGGGCCACCAGGATGGCTTCGACCGGAATGCGGAAGAATCCGGCGAGCGCCGCCACGGCCTGGCCGCTGCGGTTCATGTAGGTGGTGGGGATGAGCAGACGAACGTCGCGGCCCTTGTGGCTGAACTTGCCGACGAGGCCGAAGTACTTCTTGTCGAGTGACAGGTTCGCGCGTTGCGCGTCCGCCAGTCGCTCAACGAAAAGGGCCCCCGCGTTATGCCGGGTCTGGTCGTATTCAGGGCCTGGATTTCCCAGGCCGACGATCAGTTGTACGGCAGTCACGACGGGGGCCCCTTCCTTAAAGGCAATGGTGCGCGCGATTACTCGGCAGCAGCTTCGCCTTCACCTTCTTCTTTCACTACGCGGGAAGCGTGGATGTTGGCGACGGCCAGGTCGTTACCGTGGGCCAGTTGCACCAGCTCTACGCCTTTCGGCAGCTTCAGGTCGGACAGGTGAACGATCTGGCCCAGTTCTACCTTGGCCAGGTCGACTTCGATGAATTCCGGCAGGTCTTTCGGCAGGCAGGAAACTTCGACTTCGGCGATCACGTGGGAGATCTCGCCGCCACCAACCTTGACGCCAACAGCGGTGGCTTCGTTGATGAAGTGCAGCGGTACGTGAGCGGTCAGCTTCTGGCCGGCAACGACGCGCTGGAAGTCAGCATGCATGACGAAGCCTTTGGACGGGTGACGCTGCAGGGCCTTGATCAGTACGGTTTCCTTGGCGGCACCGACGTTCAGGGTGATCACGTGGCTGAAGGCAGCCTCGTTTTCCAGCAGCTTGGCAACTTCGCGCAGTTCCAGGGTCAGGGATTGCGGGGCTTTCTCGCCACCGTAAACCACAGCCGGGATCAGGCCAGCATTACGACGCAGGCGGCGGCTCGCACCTTTCCCCAGGTCGGAACGCTCTTGAGCATTCAGTACAAAATCAACCATTTGACTATCTCCAAAATGACAAGATCGCCCGGACGCTTGCGACCAGCGTTCGGGCGATTTTGCTAAATGCCCCATCGACATGACGGGGCGCTTTACGTCAGTGCTGTCCCGCCTTAGCGGAACATGGCGCTGATCGATTCTTCATTGCTGATGCGGCGCATGGCTTCAGCGACAACCGGAGCGATGTCCAGCTGGCGGATGCGGCCACAGGCTTGTGCAGCAGCGGACAGCGGGATGGTGTTGGTCACCACCAGCTCGTCCAGTACGGAATTTTCGATGTTCTCGATGGCACGGCCAGACAGCACCGGGTGGGTGCAGTAGGCGATCACCTTGGCGGCGCCGTGCTCTTTCAGAGCCTTGGCGGCATGGCCGAGGGTGCCGGCGGTATCGACCATGTCGTCGACCAGTACGCAGGTACGGCCTTCGACATCACCGATAATGTGCATGACTTCGGACTGGTTGGCCTTCGGACGACGCTTGTCGATGATGGCCAGATCAACGCCCAGGGACTTGGCGACGGCGCGAGCACGCACCACACCACCGATGTCCGGGGAGACGATCATCAGGTTCTCGAAGCGCTGGTCTTCGATGTCGTCGACCAGTACGGGGGAGCCGTAGATGTTGTCGACGGGGATATCGAAGAAGCCCTGGATCTGGTCGGCGTGCAGGTCAACGGTCAGAACGCGGTTGACGCCTACGACGGTCAGCATGTCGGCAACGACTTTGGCGCTGATGGCCACGCGGGCGGAACGCGGACGGCGGTCCTGACGGGCGTAACCGAAGTAGGGGATGACGGCGGTGATACGAGTCGCCGAGGAGCGGCGGAAGGCGTCAGCCATCACCACCAGTTCCATCAGGTTGTCGTTGGTCGGTGCGCAGGTCGGTTGAATCAGGAAGACGTCCTTACCACGGACGTTTTCGTTGATTTCGACGCTGATTTCGCCGTCGGAGAACTTACCGACAGAAACGTCACCGAGGGGAATGTGCAGCTGCCGTACGACACGGCGTGCCAGATCGGGGTTGGCGTTCCCCGTGAAAACCATCATTTTGGACACGCTGCGGTACCTGTGTCGGCTTGAGGGTAGGCCCGGTTGAGCCAGAAGAAAATGGCAGGGGCGGCTGGATTCGAACCAACGCATGGCAGGATCAAAACCTGCTGCCTTACCGCTTGGCGACGCCCCTGTAGCTTACAACTTGCGGAGCAATGTGTTCGTTGATGCTGTACGTATGACCCTGTGGGTTATGGCAGGGGCGGCTGGATTCGAACCAACGCATGGCAGGATCAAAACCTGCTGCCTTACCGCTTGGCGACGCCCCTGTATCGTACAACCGATTACATTGCTTTCTTCTCAGGCCTGGCCTTGAAGCTTGCGGTGCAACATCGAGATGTTACGCCCCTGGGCGACAAAACTTGGCAGAGTGGCCGGAAGTTGGCGGCGAACTTTATCAGCATCGCCTTGATTTGGGAAGCTCCCAAACACACAAGCTCCGGTGCCGGTCAATCTCGCTTCGGTAAATTTACCTAGCTGGATCAGTGCGTTACGTACATCCGGGTAACGCTTCTCGACGACCGGCTGGCAGTCGTTATGACCGTCCACCCCGAGAAGGCTGCGAACTTTAATGGGCGGAGTATCCCGTGTCAACTCGGGATCGGAGAAAACTTCTGCTGTGCTGACAAAGACTTGCGGCACGACGACGAGGAACCAGGGCTCATCCAGCTCCACCGGCGTGAGCTTCTCGCCGACGCCTTCGGCGAAGGCCGCGCGGCCGCGCACGAATACCGGCACGTCGGCGCCCAGGCTAAGGCCCAGCGCGGCGAGGCGGTCTTCGTCCCAGTCGAGCCTCCACAGGTGCTTGAGGCCGAGCAGGGTGGTGGCGGCGTCGGAACTGCCGCCGCCGATGCCGCCGCCCATGGGCAGGCGCTTGTCCAGCCAGATGTCTGCGCCCAGCTTCGTGCCCGATTGTTCCTGTAGCCGGCGCGCGGCTTTGACGATCAGGTTGCTGTCGTGGGGAACGCCTTCGATGTCGGTGTTCAGGCGGATTTCGCCGTCCTCGCGCAGGGCGAATTGCAGTTCGTCGCCGTGGTCGAGGAATTGAAAGAGGGTCTGCAGCTCGTGGTAGCCGTCGGGACGGCGGCCGTTGATGTGCAGGAACAGGTTGAGCTTCGCCGGGGCCGGCAGGGTCAGGCGGTCCTGCATATCAGTGGCCCAGTTGGCGCGGCTGCCAGGTCTTCACCACCAGGGTCACATCCAGGTCCTGGCCGTGCAGCTTCAGGCGCTCGGGCAGCCAGTAGCCGTCCTGTTCACTGTAGCGGGTGTATTCCACTTCCCAGCCGTCCTGTTCGAGTTTGGCCAGGCGGCTGTCGCCGTCGAGGGTCAGGCGGCTCTTGCTGTCCGGCGCGGGCAGGCCGCGAATCCACCAGAGCAGGTGGGACACCGGCAGGCGCCAGCCCATCTGTTGTTCCAGCAGTTCCTCCGGGGAGGCGGCTTCATAGCGGCCCTGGCCTGCGACTTCCAGGGTCACTGCGCCTTCGCGCCCGGTCAGGCGCGCTGCGCCACGACCCAGCGGGCCGGACAGGCGGATGTCGTAATAGCCTTGGCGTTGCAGCCAGAACAGGGTGCCGCTGCCTGAGTCTTTCGGCGCGCGGATGCCGACCTTGCCATCGATCTGCCAGCCGTCGAGGGCGGTGATCTGGGTCTTGTGGGCATTCCAGGCGGTGGCGTTGCCCTGGCCTTCCAGGGACTCGTGGGTGCCAAGGCCGGTGCAGCCGGCAAGCAGGGCGAGGGCGGCGGCGCCGAGGAGGTGACGTAAACGCATAGATCAGAGGGTTCCGGAACCGGTCAGGCGCTTCATGGTGTCGCGCAGGACGGTGCTGTCGGGCTGGGCTTGTAGGGCGGCGGCCCACACTTGGCGTGCTTCGCTCTGCTTGCCCTGGGCCCAGAGCACTTCGCCCAGGTGGGCGGCGACTTCATGGTCGGGGAAGCGTTCCAGCGCCTTGCGCAGGTAGCCTTCGGCTTCGCTGAGGTTGCCCAGGCGGTAGTTGACCCAGCCCAGGCTATCGAGGATCGCGGGGTCGTCCGGGTTCAGCGAGTGGGCCTTCTGGATCAGGTCGCGGGCTTCACTGTAGCGGGTGGTGCGGTCGGCCAGGGTGTAGCCCAGGGCGTTGAGCGCCATGGCGTTGTCCGGCTCGCGCTGGATGATCAGGCGCAGGTCCTGCTCCATCTGTGCCAGGTCGTTGCGCTTCTCGGCCAGCATGGAGCGGGTATAGAGCAGGTTGAGATCGTCCGGGAATTGCTTGAGGCCCTGCTGGATGACGTTCCAGGCGCGGTCGACCTGGTCGCGGTTGGACAGGCCCTCGGCTTCGATCAGGTACAGCTGGATGGCATAGTCCGGCTGGCGCTCGCGGGCTTCGGCGAGGCGGCGGGAGGCTTCGTCGACGCGTTTCTGGTCGAGCAGGATTTCGGTCTGGCGGAGCTGGGCCGGGAGGAAGTCGTTGCCCGGGCCGACCTGGGCATATTCCTTGAGCGCGGTGTCTGGCTGCTTCTGTTCCTCGGCCAGGCGGCCCAGGTTGAAGTGGGCGGCGTCGACGTGGCTGTCGCGCTCGACCAGTTCCTGCAGGTAGACCTTGGCTTCGTCCCAGGCCTGGGCCTCCAGGCAGACCAGCGCCAGGGAGAAGCGCAGGTCGTCGTCATCCGGGAACTGTTCGACCAGCGCGGAGAACTCGGCCTTGGCCTCCTCCAGGCGGTTCTGCTCCACCAGCAGGCGGGCGTAGGCCAGGTGCACGCGCTTGTCGTCCGGGTGCTCCTTCATGCCGTTCTTCAGCAGCGGCAGCGCTTCGTCGCTGCGCTTCATGCTTTGCAGCAGGCGCGCGCGCAGCAGCAGCGGGGCGACGTCGTGCTTGCTCGCCGAGTTGTCTTCCAAGAGGTGCAGGGCTTCCTGCGGGCGGCCGTCCTGCTGCAGCAGCAGGGCTTTGCCGAACAGCAGCTGGCCGTTGTCCGGGTACTTCTTCAGCAGGCGGTCGAAGCTCTGCAGCAGGCCCGCGCGGGTGTCCGGGTCGGTCTCGGCGGCGGACAGCGCGAGGAAGTCGAAGTGGGTGTCGCCCTGGCCATTGAGGACTTTCTCCATGTACACCATGGATTCGTCGTACTGCCCGGTGCGCGCCAACTGGATGGCGGCGGCGCGCTGGGCGTCGAGGTTGTCCGGCGCGGCCTTGGCCCAGATCAGCGAGGTGTCCAGGGCTTCCTGGTCGGCGCCCAGGTACTCGGCGATGCGGAAGGCGCGCTCGGCGACGCCCGGGTCCTGAGTGGCACGGGCCTGTTCGACGTAGTTGGCAAGGGCGATGTCGAAGCGGTTGCGCTGGCCGGCGAGCTCCGCGGTCAGCAGCGAAAACAGGGTCTCTTCGCTGAACGAGCCGTACTTCTGCTGCTTCTGGGCAGCGGCGGCCTTGTCCTTCTCGGCGGAAGAACCCTCCGGGGTTTTATGGGAAAGAGACTGGCAGCCACCGAGCAGCAGCAGAGCAGTCAGCAGCGCAAGAGACTTGTTCATAGAGGAAGGACGAGGGCCTGACCTGCGAAATAGCGCCCATCATGACATAAGGAATGTGGCAATCCCATGGGCAAGCGCGGCATCGGGCCTTGTATACGATTTGCAGTGTGCGATACGTCGCGGGTGGTTGTCCTTCACAAGGCTAAGTAGGACAATTGCGGGCTTTCCGATCAGCATCAGCGATTCTGCATGGCCTTCATTGCCCTCGGTATCAACCACAAGACCGCGTCCGTGGCCGTCCGCGAGCGCGTGGCTTTTACTCCCGAGCAGATGGTCGAGGCCTTGCAACTGCTCTGCCGCCTCACGTCCAGCCGCGAAGCCGCCATCCTCTCCACCTGCAACCGCAGCGAACTCTACCTGGAGATCGAGCACCCGGACGCCGGTGATGTGCTGGCCTGGCTGGCCGATTACCACCATCTGAACATCGACGACCTGCGCGCCTGCGCCTACGTGCACCAGGACGACGAAGCGGTGCGCCACATGATGCGCGTCGCCGCCGGCCTGGACTCCATGGTACTAGGCGAGCCGCAGATTCTTGGCCAGATGAAGTCCGCCTACGCCGTGGCCCGCGAGGCCGGCACCATCGGACCCATGCTCGGCCGCCTGTTCCAGGCGACCTTCAGCACCGCCAAGACCGTGCGCACCGACACCGCCATCGGCGAGAACCCGGTGTCCGTGGCCTTCGCCGCGGTGAGCCTGGCTCGGCAGATATTCAGCGACCTGAGCCGCAGCCAGGCGCTGCTGATCGGCGCCGGCGAGACCATCACCCTGGTCGCCCGCCACCTGCACGAGCAGGGCGTGAAGCGCATCGTGGTCGCCAACCGTACCCTGGAGCGCGCCAGCCAGCTGGCCGAGCAGTTCGGCGCCCGCGCCATCCTGCTGGCGGACATGCCCGACGAACTGGTCAACAGCGACATCGTCATCAGTTCCACCGCCAGCCAGCTGCCGATCCTCGGCAAGGGCGCGGTGGAGCGCGCGCTGAAGCAGCGCCGGCACAAGCCGATGTTCATGGTCGACATCGCCGTGCCGCGCGACATCGAGCCGGAAGTCGGCGAGCTGGAGGACGTCTACCTCTATAGCGTCGACGACCTCCACGAAGTGGTCGCCGAGAACCTCAAGAGCCGCCAGGGCGCTGCCCAGGCCGCCGAGGAACTGGTCGGCGATGGCGTTCTCGAGTTCATGGCACGCCTGCGCGAGCTGGCCGCCGTTGACGTGCTGCGCGCCTACCGCCAGCAGGCCGAGCGCCTGCGCGACGAGGAAACCCAGAAGGCCCAGCGCCTGCTGGCCAACGGCGCCGACCCGATGGAAGTCATGGCGCAGCTCGCCCGCGGTCTGACCAACAAGTTGCTGCACGCGCCCAGCGTGCAGATGAAGAAACTCTCCGCCGAGGGCCGCATCGATGCGTTGGCCGTCGCGCAGGAACTGTTCGCCCTCGAGGAGGGCACTGACAAGCGATGAAAGCGTCCCTCCTGAAAAAGCTGGATATCCTCAGCGACCGCTATGAAGAGCTGACGGCTCTGCTGGGCGATGCCGAGGTCATCAGCGACCAGACCAAGTTCCGCGCCTACTCCCGTGAATACGCGGAAGTGGAACCGGTCATCCTCGCTTTCCGCGAGTTCCGCAAGGTGCAGTCGGATCTGGAGGGCGCCCAGGCGCTGCTCAAGGACAGCGACCCGGACCTGCGCGAGATGGCCGAGGAAGAAGTCGGGCAGGCCAAGGCCGCGCTGGTCGGTCTGGAGGATCGCCTGCAGCGCATGCTGCTGCCCAAGGACCCCAACGACGGCCGCAACGTCTTCCTGGAAATCCGCGCCGGCACCGGCGGCGACGAAGCCGCGATCTTCTCCGGCGACCTGTTCCGCATGTACTCCCGCTACGCCGAGAAGCAGGGCTGGCGCGTCGAGATCATGTCCGAGAACGAAGGCGAGCACGGCGGCTATAAGGAAGTCATCGCCCGTGTCGAGGGCGACAACGTCTACGCCAAGCTCAAGTTCGAGTCCGGCGCCCACCGCGTGCAGCGCGTGCCGGCCACCGAATCCCAGGGGCGCATCCACACCTCGGCCTGCACCGTGGCGGTGCTGCCCGAGCCGGACGAACAGGCGGCCATCGAGATCAACCCGGCCGACCTGCGCGTGGACACCTACCGCTCCTCCGGCGCCGGCGGCCAGCACGTGAACAAGACCGACTCGGCGGTGCGCATCACGCACATCCCGTCGGGCATCGTGGTCGAGTGCCAGGAAGAGCGCTCGCAGCACAAGAACCGCGCCAAGGCCATGGCCTGGCTGGCGGCCAAGCTCAACGACCAGCAGCAGGCCGCTGCCCAGCAGGCGATCGCCAGCACGCGCAAGCTGCTGGTCGGTTCGGGTGACCGTTCCGAGCGCATCCGCACCTACAATTTCCCCCAGGGCCGGGTGACCGACCACCGCATCAACCTCACCCTCTATTCCCTGGGCGAAGTGATGGAAGGCGCGGTGGAACAGGTGATCGAGCCCCTGCTGCAGGAATTCCAGGCCGACCAGCTGGCCGCACTGGGTGATTGAGAGAGCGGCGATGGCAACCATCATGACCCTGCTCAACGAGGCGCAACTGCCGGACTCGCCCAGCGCGCGACTGGATGCCGAGCTGCTGCTCGCTGCCGCCCTGGGCAAACCGCGCAGCTTCCTGCGTACCTGGCCGGAGCGAGTGGTCTGCCGTGAGGCCCACGACCTCTTCGACAGCTTCGTCGCCCGCCGCCGGGCCGGCGAGCCGGTGGCCTACATCCTGGGTCGCCAGGGCTTCTGGAGCCTGGACCTGGAAGTGGCGCCGCACACCCTGATCCCGCGCCCGGACACCGAACTGCTGGTGGAAACCGCCCTCGACCTGCTGCCGGCCACACCGGCCCGCGTGCTCGACCTGGGCACCGGCACCGGCGCCATCGCCCTGGCCCTGGCCTGTGAGCGTCCGGGCTGGCAGGTGCAGGGTGTGGACCGCGTGGCCGAGGCCGTGGCACTGGCCGAGCGCAACCGCGAGCGCCTGGACCTGGCCAACGCCGCCTTCCGCGCCAGTCAGTGGTTTTCCGAGCTGGCCGGCGAGCGCTTCTCGCTGATCGTCAGCAACCCGCCCTACATTCCCAGCGCCGACCCGCACCTCGCGCAGGGCGACGTGCGTTTCGAACCGTCGAGCGCGCTGGTCTCCGGGGCCGACGGCCTGGACGACATCCGCCTGATCATCGAGCAGGCGCCCGCGCACCTGGAGAACGGCGGCTGGCTGATGCTCGAACATGGCTTCGACCAGGCCGGCGCCGTGCGCGACCTGCTGCTGACCCGTGGCTTTGCCCGCGTGGAAAGCCGCCGCGACCTCGGTGGCCATGAACGAATCAGCCTGGGGAACTGGACATGCTGAGCGATAACGAACTGCTGCGTTACAGCCGGCAGATCCTGCTGCCGCAGATCGACGTCGACGGCCAGCTGCACCTGAAGGACAGCCGCGTGCTGGTCGTCGGCCTCGGCGGCCTGGGCGCCCCGGTGGCACTGTACCTGGCCGCCGCCGGCGTCGGCGAGCTGCACCTGGCGGACTTCGACAGCGTCGACCTGACCAACCTGCAACGGCAGATCATCCACGACACCGGCAGCGTCGGCACGAGCAAGGTGGACTCCGCCATCGCCCGCCTGAGCGCGATCAACCCGGACGTGAAACTGGTTGCCCATCGCCAGGCGCTGGACGCCGACTCTCTCGACGCGGCTGTGGCGGCAGTGGACCTGGTGCTGGATTGCTGCGACAACTTCGGCACCCGCGAGGCGGTCAACGCCGCCTGCGTCGCCGCGAAGAAGCCGCTGGTGAGCGGTGCGGCGATCCGCCTGGAAGGGCAGCTCTCGGTGTTCGACCCGCGCCGCGACGAAAGCCCCTGCTACCACTGCCTCTACGGCCACGGCAGCGAAGCCGAGCTGACCTGCAGCGAGGCCGGCGTGGTCGGTCCGCTGGTGGGCCTGGTGGGCAGCCTGCAGGCCCTGGAAGCGCTCAAGCTGCTGGCCGGGTTCGGCGAGCCGCTGGTGGGCCGCCTGTTGCTGATCGATGCGCTGGGCACACGCTTCCGCGAGTTGCGCGTCAAGCGTGACCCGCAGTGCGCCGTGTGCGGAGTGGCGCATGGCTGATGCCGCGCCCATCGGTGTCTTCGACTCCGGCGTTGGCGGGCTCAGTGTCCTTCACGAGATCCGCGCCCGGCTGCCCAACGAGTCGCTGATCTACCTTGCCGACTGCGGCCACGTCCCCTACGGCGAAAAGACCCCCGACTATATCCGCGAGCGTTGCCGCGCCATCGCGGACTTCCTGCTGGCCCGTGGCGCCAAGGCGTTGGTGCTGGCCTGCAACACCGCAACCGCTGCCGCTGCCGCCGACCTGCGCGAGCTGTACCCGCAGGTGCCGATCGTGGCCATGGAACCGGCGGTGAAGCCGGCCGCCGAGGCGACCCGCAGCGGCGTGGTGGGTGTCCTGGCGACCACCGGCACACTCAAGAGCGCGCGCTTCGCTGCTTTGCTCGATCGCTTCGCCGGCGATGTGCGGGTGATCACCCAGCCCTGTCCGGGACTGGTGGAGCGTATCGAGGCTGGCGATCTGAGCGGTCCGCAGACGCGCGAATTGCTGGGGCGCTATGTCGAGCCGTTGCTTGCCGAAGGCTGCGATACGCTGATCCTCGGCTGCACCCACTACCCGTTCCTGCGTCCGTTGCTGCGTGAGCTGATCCCCGCGGATATCTCGCTGGTCGATACCGGCGCGGCCGTGGCGCGTCAGCTGGAGCGTCTGCTCAAGGCGCGTGAGTTGCTGGCGGAGGGAGCGGCGGGGCGGACGGAGTTCTGGACCAGTGGCCCGGTGGAAAACCTGGAGAAGGTCATGCCGGTGCTGTGGGGAAGCGGCGAAATTGTCAGTTCCTTCAGCGGATGACAGAAAAATTACCTGCCAGCGACCATGCTCTGTCGGCCAAGTTCGAGAAGTGGTCTTATAATACCTAGCTATTCGCGGGGATTTTTCATTCAGCTTTCTCATTAAGGATGTTTCGATGAAGAAACTACTTTCGCTGGCCGCCTTGGCCGCATTGTCCCTGGGTCAGATTGTCAGCGTGCAGGCCGCCAGCCTTACTGGCGCCGTGGGTGCGACCGGTCAGGGCGACATGACCTATCGTTTGGGCCTGGGCTTCGATTGGGACAAGAGCTGGTGGGAAAGCTCCGTAGGACATCTCACCGGATACTGGGATGCGGGGTACACCTACTGGTCGGCCGGTGAGCGCGCCGGTGGCCGTCACTCGCTGTCGTTCGCCCCGGTGTTCGTCTACGAGTTTTCCGGCGAATCGGTCAAACCCTTCGTCGAAGCCGGCATCGGCATCGCCGCCTTCACTGGCTCGGAAGTGGGTGACCAGGATCTGGGCGGCTCGGTGAACTTCGAGGATCGCCTGGGCTTCGGCATGAAATTCAACGGCGGCCAGGCCGTCGGCGTGCGTGCGATCCACTACTCCAATGCCGGCCTCAGCCAGCCCAACGAAGGCATTGAGTCCTACAGCCTCTATTTCACGCAGCCTCTGTAACAGAACGCTGACGAAAAAAAGCCGGACCTTGGGTCCGGCTTTTTTGTGTCTGCTCTGCGGCTGGGCGGGTTCGCGAGCAAGCTCGCTCCTACGAAGAGCGGCACGGTGCATCGCCTGTAGGAGCGAGCTTGCTCGCGAACAGAAGTCCCCGGTCGCATCGGCGATGGATGCCGTCTGACCTTCGTCCCGGCGGCTCTCGTAGGAGCAACTGTCTTCTACCGGGTTAATCCCTGCCTGCGCTTCCCCCTCACCCCAGCCCTCTCCCTCAGGGAGAGGGAGCCGTCCGTGCCGGCTGACACTACGGTTTCATCCTGCACCGAACAGTCCCCTCTCCCGCTTGCGGGAGAGGGTCAGGGTGAGGGGCCCTTGATCTTGTAGGAGCGGACTTTGTCCGCGATCCACCTGGCACCGCAGCGCCCGGCGAAAACAATCGCGGAAGGAGTCCGCTCCTCCTGAAGCATCAAGGCTGGACGGAGAGTCCCTTGAACGCCTCCAGCGCCCGCTCCCGCGTGGCGGAAAGATCGACCATCGGCTGTGGATAACCTGCCGCGCCGAACAGCCCCAGCCGTGACGGATCGTGAATCGCCCGGCCTTCCACGCCGGCCAGCTCCGGCAGCCAGCGACGGATGAAGCGGCCGTCCGGGTCGAAGCGCTCGGATTGAGAGATCGGGTTGAAGAGGCGGAAGTAGGGCGCCGCATCGGTGCCGGTGGAGGCGCTCCACTGCCAGCCGCCGTTGTTCGCGGCCAGGTCGCCGTCGATCAGGTGGCGCATGAACCAGCGCTCGCCTTCGCGCCAGTCGATCAGCAGGTTCTTGGTGAGGAACATCGCCACTACCATGCGCAGGCGGTTGTGCATCCAGCCGGTGGCGAGCAGTTGGCGCATCGCCGCGTCGATGAGCGGGAAGCCGGTGCGGCCCTGCTGCCAGGCCTCCAGGTCCTGTCGGTCGTGGCGCCAGTTCAGCTTCTCGGTGTCCTCGCGGAAAGCGCGGTGCCGGCTCACGCGCGGGAAGCCGACCAGGATGTGCTTGTAGAACTCACGCCAGAGCAGTTCGTTGATCCAGCTGACCGCGCCGCTGTTGCCGGTTTCGAACTCGCCCTGGTTGTTGGCCAGCGCCGCGTGCAGGCATTGGCGGGGCGAGAGGACTCCGGCGGCGAGATAGGGTGAGAGCTGGCTGGTGCCGTCGCTGGCGGGGCAGTCGCGGCGCTCGTGGTAGCTCCCCAGACGCTCGTCGGCGAAGGTTTCGAGACGCTCGTGGGCTTCGCTCTCGCCGGCCGGCCAGTGACCGCGCAAATCCTCAGCGGGTGATTCGAAGCCGTCGATGCGTTCGGGCAGCGGATCGCTGGCCAGCTCCAGCGGCGCTTGAGCGCGCAGTGCCGGCTGCAAGGCGGGAACGCCCAGATTGAGGCGCTCGTAGCAGAGCTTGCGGAACTGGCTGTAGACCTGGAAGTAGCCGCCGCCCTTGGTGAGCAGGGTACCGGGGGCGAAGAGCAGTTGGTCGAGGTAGCTGCGCAGTTCGACGCCCTGGCCGGCCAGCCCACGCTTTACGGCGGCGTCCCGACGGGCTTCGTGCAGGCCGTATTCCTCGTTGATGTGCACCGCCCCGATGTCATGGTGGCGGCACAGTTCGGCGATCACCCGGGGCGCGTCGTTCCAGCGGTCCGCCGTGCGTACCAGCAGCGGGATGTTCAGCTCGGCAAGCCCGGCGCGCAACACTCGCAGATTGCGCAGCCAGAAGTCCACCTTGCAGGCGGCATCGTCGTGCTCGCGCCACTGGCCGGGGCTGAGCAGGAACAGGGCGATGACCGGCCCACGTTCGGCGGCTGCCGACAGGGCGGTGTTGTCGCGCAGGCGCAGGTCGGTGCGCAGCCAGACGAGTTGCCGCCTCATGCCGGTTCACCGTTGAGCAGGCCGAGTTCGCGCAGGCAGTGCAGGGCGCTGACCGGGTCCTGCGCCAGGTGCAGGGGCGCCGCGACCTCGGCCAGTTGTTCCTGGTGGATGCGCGCGGCGGCCCCGGCCAGCACGCGGGGGCAGTCGACGCCGGCCAGCACGCGCGGCAACTGAGCGAGATTGAGCGTCTGGCTGGAGTAGAGCAGCACCGCGCGGGGCTTCAGGCGTTCCACCGCCAGGGCCAGTTCGCCGGGTGGCAGCGGCCAGTCGAAGACTTCCAGCGGACAGCCGGCGCTGCTGGCCAGCCAGGCGCTGAGCCAGAGTCCCGGTTCCAGCGGCAGTTCGGAATGGTTCACCAGCAGCAGTGGTGCACCGCGCTGCTGGCGGTTGTGGTGGTAGAGGCGGGTGCCGAACTTGCTGCGCAGCCAGCCGTGGAAGAACACCCGCTCCAGTTGCGCGCCGAACTGGCCCTGCCAGCGTCGCTCCAGTTGCTCCAGCAGCGGCAGCATCAGGTGTTCGCAGAGGGTGTGCGCCGGGTAGACCGCCAGGGCGCCGTTGAACAGTTCGTCGAGCCGGCGCTCGCTGATCCGGCCGATGGCGCCGATGCATTGCTGCAGCAGGTCTTCCCAGGGCGAGGCGTCCGGCTCGGCGGCGGGCGGGTCGGGGTTGTCCAGCAGCGCGCGGACCTTGCTCACTGCCACGCCCCGCCCCAGCCAGGTGAGGATGGCCTGGATGCGCGCGATCTGCGCCTCGGAGTACAGGCGATGGCCCTTGGGCGTGCGCTGGGGCACCACCAGTCCGTAGCGCCGTTCCCAGGCGCGCAGGGTGACCGGGTTGACCCCGGTGCGCCTTGCCACCTCACGGATGGGCAGCCAGCCTTCGGCCAGGGCCTGGCGGTAATCGTCGTCCGTTTCGCGGTGTGGGTGGTCGGGCTTCATGGCGTTCCTGCCGGTACGTCAAATGGCATTGCGAAGGCTCAGGTCTTCGGGATGCGGTTGAAGGTAGGCCTGGGCATCGATGTAGGGATGCGGATGCCGGCGGAAGTGGTGCTTGAGCAGTGTCAGTGGAACCACCAACGGGATCACCCCGTTGCGATACTGGCCGATCAGCCGCTGTATCTCGGCTTTCTCCTCGGCCGGCAGGTCGTGCTTGAGATAGCCGGCCAGGTGCTGAAGTACGTTGCTGTGGGTGCCGCGCGTGGCGCAGGTACCCAACGCGCGCATGAAGTCGCGGAAGTAGGCCGGGGCGAAATCGTCCAGCGGTTGGTCGCCGATCATGGCCAGGCGCTGGCCAAGCACGTTGTATTGGCGAGGGTCGTGAGCCATCAGCTGGTACTTGTAGCGCGAGTGGAAGCGGATCACCGCGTGGCGTGTCAGGCCCTGCGCGCGGAGCTTCTGCCAGGCGGCGTAGGCGAACACGCGAGTGAGGAAGTTCTCGCGGATCACCGGGTCGTTCAATCGGCCTTCCTCCTCCACCGGCAGCTCCGGGCGAGCAGCACAGAAGGTTTCCGCATAGAGCCCGCGAACACCGGGCGGGCACGCCTGGCCATTGGAACGGTAGAGCTTCACCCGCTGCAGCCCGCAGGAGGGTGATTGCTGCATGAAGATGTAGCCGCAGATGTCCCGCAGCAGGCCGGCCTGCTCGCGGCCGAAGTCACGCAGGGCCGCGCTGACGTCGCGGTTGCCTTCCCGCTGGATCACCGCCCTCGGCGTGTCGTGGTCACCGACCAGGCGCAGGGTCGGTCGCGGCACGCCGAGGCCGATGGCGACTTCCGGGCACACCGGGACGAAATCGAAGTGGCGGCTGAGTACATCCAGGCACAGGCGCGAGACCTTGTGTCCGCCGTTGTAGCGCACCGGCTCGCCCAGCAGGCAGGCGCTGATACCGAGCTGGGGACGTGGCGTGGAGTTGGACAT